>JBDRRJ010000018.1:0-180261 GCA_043825855.1 Pseudomonadota bacterium
ATGAAGTTCCATGGAATACCCAAATCTACCTTTTACCTACACCTTAAAGAATGTGAATTTCGTTTCAACTATAGAAATCAAAATATATATGTTATACTACTAAATATGTTTAGAAAAAATTCTCTGTTCTAGTCAAGAGCCTATATTAATTTAAAAAGCGGGTTAATATAATACCAAAACCCTTGATTTAAATTAATTAAACCATAGTGGATATAAATAACTCATATTAATATGGCATTGAACTCTTAATGGAATACGCAGTATTATCTTTAGAGGGATTAGCTCCACGCAAGGCAAGTTTATGGGTTGCTATTAAGACCTCAAATGTAATAGCTGCTTCTTTGGAAAACTTCATAGGAAGGTATACAAAGTTTTAACTATGCATAAACTATAGTAAAGTGAGGAGATTGTCAAGTAATTTTTGCAGTAGGTCTAAAAAACTGTATCCTTTAAAAAGATATACTTTAAGGAGCAAGAATATCTCTTGGCCCAATATCTGCTGGGAAAATACCTTCTTCTTTCGATATTTTTCCCATTTGTGAAATGGGCTTTATTGTGAACTGACGTTTAATCAGAGGCGCTATTACGCCATCATAGTCACTATTATCGTAGATAAAGTCCCTTACTTTTTTAAATTGTTCTTCTTCAAATATATCTCTACTAAGTTCAACAATGCTCTTTATAGTATTGTTTTTCAGTTTACAACAGAGAACTAGGGGATTATCCGATTCAAAAGAGTCTTCCATCATATCCTCCGGATCTAACTGTGAAACAACTTTCTCTATTGCATGGATTAAAAGGGTTATTTTATCCTGGGGTATAATAGGAATAATTTCTGCCTGAATCTGTTTCCTAATATCTTCACCATTTATTACTGCTCTATTTGTTATTTCAATATAACCCTCGACCATCTCATATCTCAGCGGAGACTCAACTTTATCCCTCCAGCTCTTTATTACAAAATTTTCCCTACCATTAGTTGCCTCAAAGTAACTGGTTTTTAAAGGTTCTGAATAGGGGCGATCGCTGATAAAAGAGGCCATGTTTGCCTCCAGCTCTTCTAATTTGTGATTTTTGTGCTTCGTTATAAAAGGTTCTCTATCATTCTTTGCCAGTTCTAAAAAACAATCATTTTCTTCATCGTAATGGTATTCAAATGAGAAGTCATGCTCTGTTATCTTAATAATTTCATTACATTCTTTACATCTAAGTAATTTTCTTTTCATTTAAACTTACTCCTTTCTAAGACTGAACTCCTCTTTTGTTATCTTGATTCTCCAAGTCTACAGGAAGGATAACCTTAAAGCTTGCACCCTTACCCAATTGGCTCTTTACTTCAACACGTCCTTTATGTTTTTCTACAATAGCTTTAACTATAGACAGCCCAAGCCCCTTACCCTTTCCTCCTTCTTTTGTAGTAAAGAAATTAGAAAATATCTTTTCCAAATTTTCCTTTTTTATTCCACAGCCTGTATCAGAAATAGTCACTTCAACAAAGTTCCCATCTGAGCTACGATCTGTTTCAATAATTAATTTCTTATTTATTGTGTTCTCCATAGCATGAGAGGCGTTAATAATTATATTTATAAAAACCTGCTCTAATTGGAATTTGTCTCCTCTAATTAAAGGTAAAACATCTCTATAAAATCTGTTAACATGTAACTTTTTAATTTCCCCAAATACTTCCAATAAATTAAGAGAACGGTCTATTATTTCCTGGACGTTTATTACATTTTCTTTGCGTTCAGCTGGTTGCCCGTATTTCATCATCTCTTGAGTGATATAGTCTATTTTTTCTGCGCCGGTAAAAATGTTCTCAAAATATTTATTGAAAATATCTTCCCTTTTTGACTCCATTAGACCATGCTGGGCTACCCCATATATAATTTGTAGCTGGTTATTGATCTCGTGGGCAATCTTAGGGGTTAATTGACCTAAAACTGCCAGCTTTTCAGCATATAGGAGTTGCATCTCCAATTGAGCAAGTCCCATTTTCATAACCTTATGCATTTCCTCCTGTGAAATATTTAATGTTTTGGTCAACATGCGTTTCAAGATATTAATTTTATATCTCTTTAAGCCCTTTTTTACAGCTTCCTCGACTTGGGGTATATTGAATGGTTTACTAATATAGTCTAAGGCACCATATCTCAAGGCTTCCACTGCTGTATTCAGGCTTCCATAACCTGTAAGTACTATTACCTCTATGTCAGAGTTATACTCCTTTATCCCCTTTAAAACCTCTATACCAGGAATCCCCGGCATCTTGAGATCCAATGTAACTAAATTTACAGGCTCCTGTCTTATAAATCTCAGGGCTTCCTCCCCGTTTTCAACTGCGTGTACATTTAAGGTAGGAGTCAATACCATTTTTAAAGATTCGCGAGGACCAAACTCATCATCAACTATTAAAACCCTTGCTTTGTTTTGCATATAAACCTATCTTTAATATGGTTATGAATTATTTAAAAAAACCAAAACATCTTTCAGTCAACCTAAATAAAATCTCTTAATATTAATTCTGTGGGCATTAAAAGAACAAACCAGTTACGAAATGAAAATATTGCTTTTATTGCTCAATCAAGAACAAAATCCCCCTCTTTAAAAAGCTTGATACAAGCATCCACTACTTGAGGATCATAAAGCAAACCCCTATTCTGTAATATCTCTTCTAAAGCCTTCTCTATCCCCAGGGATGGTCTGTACGGTCGATGAGATGCCATTGCCTCGACTACATCAGCAACACTCAATATCTTAACTTCTACTGCAATATCTTCTTCTGTCAGCCCGTTGGGGTAACCAGACCCATCTATCCTTTCGTGGTGTTGAGCAATTATTGGACAAATAGGCCAGGGCAATTCCAATGTTTTTAATAGATCAGAACCAACTTGAGGATGAGCCTTAAGCATACTCATTTCAGAAGCATTTAATTTGCCTGGTTTACTCATGATTTCAGATGGAACATACATTTTACCAATATCATGAAGAAGTCCAGCTATACGTATTGTTTCAATCTGCTCTTTTGAAAGCCCCATCTCTTCAGCTATAGCCAAGGCTAGTTTAGCCACCCGTTGTTGATGGCCAAAAGTGTAAGGGTCCCTTACTTCAACTATCGAAGACATAGTATCGACGGTTTGCCCCATAGCTTTTTGTAACATTGCAGAGATGTTGTTTTTGTTCTTCTCGATCCCCTTTCTTACGATTTTCTCCACTTGAGGCACGTCAAAGGGCTTATTGATGTAGTCTAAAGCACCACATCGCAGGGCTTCTACCGCTGTATCCATGCTTCCATAACCTGTAAGGACAATTACCTCGATATCAGAGTTATACTCCTTTATCCCCTTTAATACCTCTATGCCTGGCATCCCCGGCATCTTGAGATCCAATGTCACTAAATTTACAGGCTCCTGTCTTATAAATCTCAGGGCTTCTTCACCATTATCAACAGCATGTACATTGAAGATAGGTTTTAACATCATCCTTAAAGATTCACGAGGGCCTAACTCATCATCAACTATCAAAACATTTGCTTCCCCATTCACGTTAAAACCTCCTTAGAAATCTTTAGAAAAATTATATCAAATTGCAGCTCCATATAAAGCTTACCGCAGGAAATATGCCAAAGCCGCTTATTTGCAATAAAAAAGCCACTTATATGATGTAAGTGGCTAAAAAATATAACAAATATTTTTGTGTAATCTACTACTTGGAGACAGTAAGGATTAATACAGGCAGGTTACTGGTGAACATATTTGTACGACAATTTATAGTTAAAAAAGCTAAGTACCCAATAATAAAAGATTATTTGCCATTTATCTAAATTGCACAATTTTGAACAATATGTAATTGTACAATTTAGCTTGCTGCAATCTAAATACCCAATTTATCCATCTTGTACTTCAATATCCTTCTGCTTATACCTAGCAGTTCAGCTGCTTTGCTTTGAACAAAATTTGTCTTTTTCAGCATATTCAAAATAATATCCCGTTCGAATTCAGCCTCTGCCTTTTCAAATGACAGCGTTCCTTCCAGCACAGCTTCTTTAATTGGGTTTAACCTATTTTTATTTCTAATACTAGAAGGCAAATCCTCCGGTAGTATCTCACTATTTTTAGATAAAAGTGTAAGCCGGGTAATAATGTTTTCCAATTCCCGAATATTGCCTGGCCAGCTGTAATCTATTAACAAATCCAACGCTTCACTGGACATGCTTTTTGCTTCGCCCTCTTTTTCTTTCATAATTCTACTTAAAAAGTGACTTACTAATAAAGGAATATCCTCTTTTCTCTCTCGTAATGGCGGTAGATGTATAGGGACTACTTTAATCCTATAATAGAGGTCTTCTCGGAATTTTCCATCAGCTACATAATTTTCAAGATTTCTGTTAGTAGCTGCTATGAGTCTAACATCTACAATTATAGTCTGCGTTCCACCAACCCTGACCAATTCCCTCTCTTGCAAGAACCTCAAGATTTTTGACTGCGTAATTAAGCTGAGTTCGCTGACCTCATCAAGAAAAAGAGTTCCAGAATCAGCCATTTCAAATCGGCCTAATTTTCTTGCATAGGCATTTGTATATGCCCCTTTTTCATGACCAAATAATTCGCTCTCTATAAGGTGCTCAGGTATGCCTGCACAGTTAATGGCAATAAAGGGTTTTCGCTTTCTATCGCTATTAAAGTGGATGGCCTTTGCCACAAGCTCCTTGCCTGTTCCACTTTCTCCTTCAATTAATATAGTAGTATTACTGTCGGCAATCTGTTTAATTGTATCAAAAACATCTCGCATAACAGCAGTATTACCAACAATATTACCAAAGCTATAAACTTTATCTACTTGAGACCTTAGTATCTTTACCTCATTCTTTAAATCCTGGGTTGAGAGGGCTTTTTTAACTATCAATCTTATTTCATCAAGATCAAAAGGCTTTGTTATATAATCGTAAGCTCCTAACTTCATTGCATGTACAGCAGTTTTAATCGTCTTTGTTGCTGTTATCATTATCACAATTATATCTTTATCTAATTCGTTGATTCTCTCCAATACGGCCAAGCCGTCCATGCCGGGCATAATTATATCTAACAGAACAAGGTTAGGTCTAAGCCTCTCAATTATCTCAATAGCTTCTTCCCCGGTGGCAGCTATCGTAACTTCATATTCCTTATCAAAGATCATTTTGAGAGATTCCCTGGCACCTAGCTCATCATCTATTACAAGTAGCCTCTTCATTCTTACTCCCAAATTATCCAAATCCTCTTACAAGTGAGGATTCACCATTTAATGATTTTTCACTAAGGGCAACAGGCAACTTTATTCTAATCTCTACATCCTCTTCATTAATATTCGTGACACCCATTATTCCAAGATGTTTATTTATCAAGCTCTGGGCTAAAAATAATTCCAAATCCAGAACACGGGTGGTGTTTGACATAGGTAACGTTGTTATTACAGAATGAGATAAAGGGATGATTATTTCTAAAGCCTTATTTCCTATCTTTTCAGATAAAGATAATAGGTGGGTTGCCTCTTCCTGATCAAATTCTGATACCCCTGTAGAAATTGAAAACCCCCTTCCTTCAGGAATATTAGATAGTATATTTGAAAAGAGAATATCAAAAACGTAAAAAAGCTGAGCTTTATCGCTCAAAACAAGGGGCAAACCCTTATCAAATTCTTTTAAAATAGCTGATTTATGTTCGCCCAATTTGTGTGAGTACTTACCTAATATCTCTCCAATTATGGTCCGAAGGTTAATTTCACAAAAATCAGGCGTTGAGAATCTTGTATATTCTGTAATCTCTTCTACAAGGTTGTTTATCTTATCTACGTTTTCTGTCACTATTTGATAAAAACGGTCTCTAAATTCGGAGTCCTCATATCTATCCGGCAAAAGCTGAGCAAAGGTTTTAATAGAAACCAGGGGGTTTTTCATTTCATGTGCTAGATTCGTTATAAGATTCTCAAAGTAGAAATTGTTAATTTTTTCATCGTGTTCCTGCTTGTGTAGTGTATGTATCCAGGCATCAGACTTTTTATCCTCTGATGAACTAGCAATAATATTATCATCAATTTCAAAAGAAAGTTCCTCGTGTGAAATAACCTCTTTACCTGTCAGAATCACACTTCGGGTTATAACGCTTTCCAGCTCCATCACATTACCAGGCCAATAGTAGTTTTTTAAGGTGTCTAATGCAGACAAAGACAATTTTTTCTCCTGCAATTTCATCCTCTGGCTTAAGTCATTCAGGATATGGGCTGAAATAAATGGAATCTCCTCTTTCCTTTCCCGTAAAGGAGACAGACGGATTGGAATGGTATTAAGCCGGTAAAAAAGATCTTCTCTGAATTCTCCATTATGGATCTTTTCTAATAAATCTTTGCTAGTAGATGCGATTACCCTCGGATTTAATTCATACTCCTTTTTATCCTTTGTAGCAATTCCCTGTTCTTCAATAATCTCCATTAATCTCATCTGGATATTCAAATCTGCTTTCTCTAGCTCTTCAAGATACAAAGTACCATGATTTTTAAAGGATATATCTTTTTTTATTACAAGCAGTGTATTTATAAATGATTCTTCAGTTAAATTAAAACAATTGAGCTTGATAAATCTCCCTTCACTCCTCAACCCGTTATAGTGAATTATTTTTGCTACCCATTCATGTCCTGACCCCATTTCTCCTTTAATTAAAACCGGTAAATTATTATCAAGAGCTTTAGTTATTATAGTCAATACACGTTGTTCTAAAAGGGGTGAGTCATATATTTTTTTATATTTAATTATATTTCTGTTTTTATGAGTAACTTCAGATAAGGAAGGAAGGGATTTTGTCTGATTAAGTAAATTATAAACCTTATTTCTAATTTCATATATACTAAAAGGTTTAAAAATATGATCGGAATTTTTAAGATCAAAAAAATCTACAACATCTTTTGATGTCCGACATTCTACCATTAGCAATATAGCTACGTTTTGATTGTATTTGATTAATTTTTCTAAAAGGTCTATCCTGTAATCCAGTGGATGGATTACTTCCATAATCACAAGCTCTATATCTTCAGTATTAGGCAAAGAGAAGGTCTTATCATTAAAACTTGATGTAACAACATTAAAGTTGTCTTTAAATATCATTCTAAGTGATTCCCTCACACTGAGAGAATCATCTATAACTAATATTTTTCTCATGTTCTTCTCTGATTTCATCGACAAAAGACATTTTTTTTCTGGCAGTACGATTATTCCTATAAGGGGTTACCGGCAGATAGACATAAAATCTACTTCCTTTTCCAATTTCACTTTCCACATCAATACTTCCCATGTGCTCTTCAACAATTTTGTAAGATATCGATAGTCCTAAACCACTTCCCTTATCTTTAGTAGTAAAGAACGGAGTAAATATGCGCTCAATATCGCCTTCCGACATACCCTTTCCTGTATCACTTATTATAATCTGTACATAATCTTTGGAGTTAGCTTTAGTTATTAATCCGGTCCCAATGGTGACTGTTCCTTTATCGGGCGTAGCATCGATAGCATTTAAAAGAATGTTTAATAAAACCTGCTTGACCTGTTCTTTATCAATCATTATAAGGGGTATTTTTAGGTCATAATTCTTAATTATTTTAATGTTTTTTTCCTTGGCCTGATTATCAATCAGGAGGATTATCTTTTCGGCTATATCATTGATGTTGTTTTCTTGATAGTTGGGTTCCGACGGGCGGGCAAACTCAAGAAGCTCATTTACTAAAGAGCAGATCCTGTCAACCTCACCAGAGGTAATGAGTAGAAAATGATCTCTGAACTCTATATCATCAAGCCTGTCTGGTAACAATTGAAAAAAGGTTTTAATAGCAACCAGGGGATTCCTTATCTCATGTGCCAACCCGGCAGTTAAGGTACCTAATGACGCCAACCTGTCGGAGCGGCGCACTTGAGCCTCAGATTTCTTCAAATTTTCGTATAATTGAGCATTCTCAATGGCAACCGCAGCCTGATTTCCAAGCGTTTCGAGTAGAGCAATATCTTCACGGGAGAACATATCCCCATTAATTTTTTTGCCAATATTACAGATACCAATCATATTTTGTCTGGTAATTAACGGGATACACACCTCTGATTCCATATCATTCAATCTTTTTACAATGGTGACGTTGGCCGGGATATTCACCGTCAAGTATCCTTCCAACTCCTCCTTAACGACTATTTTGCCCCTTTTACTTAACAACACTATTAAAGGATCATCTTTCCCTAAAGAATATACTTCCTTGATAGACACCTCTAATCCTTTTTGTGACTGGATATAAAAATCACCCTTTTCTTCATTAATCAGTAGTATAGATGCCTTTTCAACCCCCATAGCCTCTGTAGTAGTATCTATTATCTTTGCGAGCAATGCTTCCCTATCTAGAATGGAAATCATTGCCTTACTCAATTCATTTAGTGTTTTTCTATAGTCATATTTACCCTTGAATAATATCTGTTCAATAGTCCTTTCAGTACTTATTATTAGTTTGGGAAAAATGAAGGCTACCACTATAACCAGCAATAAAATAATAAATGAAAATAAATAGTTAATAAAACCAAAGAAAAACATTTGGGCAATATTTACAACAATAAGGGAAGGTATGTATAATAAAACTGTTAAAATAACATAGGTTGTTCCCTTTTTAATTACAATATTGATGTCCATTAGACGATCCTTAACTATCGAATAGGTAATCGCAACAGCATAAAACACAATAAATATATTGCCGACAGGATATGCATTGGGAATAAAAACAGTCAAAAAAGAGGTGGCTCCCCCACCGAAAGAAATAGCAGTTGCAATCATTAGATACTTTGCTTGATTACGCTTTATACCAGAAGTTTCTTTAAAGTATCTAATCAGTTCATAAATTGCATAAAACATAATTGCTGAAAATATTAAAAGAAATAGGGGGTATATTAAACCTGGATCGGTATAATATTTAAAAAATGTAGTAGACCTTACACCTTTTATAACTAAATCAGTAAAATAAATAAGCAACAAAGAAAAGAAAGAAAAACCATAACTTAAAAAAAGAATTATTTTTTTAGCTGAAACGGCCTGTCTAAAGAGAAGAATAAAATTGAGAAAAAGAGGGGCGATAAAAACTACCCCACTATAAAGAACGCAAACTCCCCAAAAAAAAGCTGAGCTCTCAGTCCCAGAATTTTCTCTCATAAATTGGCCAAATGTAAAAATTGCAATTGCAAAATTCAATAATGCCCAACATTTATTGATATTTTCTTTTCTATTATTAAGGAAGACAAAAAGACTTAAAGAAAGAGCAGCAATAAAGGTTAGTAAAGTTGTATACGAATAAATATTCATTATCTCTTTAATTTTCCTAAATAATATTAATTACGAATTGAATTTTCTCATTATTAAAACGGAATTTTTCCCACCAAAAGCAGATGAGTTTAACAAGAGTATATTTACATCAGCTTTACGACCAACGTTAGGAATATAGTCAAGATCACATTCAGAATCAGGGTATTTATAATTTATAGTTGGCGGTAAAAATTGATTTTCAATAACTAAATTACATGAAACTGCTTCAATTGCTCCTGAACCACCTAAAGCATGACCAGTCATTGATTTTATTGAACTTACAGGGACTTTGTAAGCATATTTACCAAAAGCATTTTTAATAGTTCTCGTTTCAATCTTATCATTTAAAGGTGTGGAAGTTCCATGAGCATTAATATAATCTATATCAGTGGGCTTGATGCCAGCATCTTTTAAACCTAAATAGATAGCTTTTGCTCCTTGCTCACCATTAGGTAAAGGTTGGGTTAAATGGTAAGCATCGTGTGCAGTTCCGTAACCTACAATCTCCGAGTAAATACTGGCACCTCGATCTAAAGCATGCTGCAGTTCTTCTAAAATCAAAATACCAGCCCCTTCACTAAGTACAGTTCCATCACGATATTTATCAAAAGGTTTGAGGGCCTTTTCTGGTTCATCGTTGCTTGTTGAACTAGCCTTAATAAGACAAAAAGAGCCAAACGTCAAAGGGGCCAATGGAGCTTCTGATGCACCTGCAATCATAATATCACTTTTATTGTAGGAGATCATCTTAAAAGCATAATCAATATTATCTATTCCAGTGGCACATGCCACAGATATTGACGTACTGTAACCTTTTATGCCTAACTCAATGCAAATCTGATTCCCGCAGTTTCCAGTGAACAACATGGTGCTAAAAAGTGGAGAAACTCTATTAAGTCCCTTTTCTAGAAATATACTATGTTGTTCTTCTGCTAAAGGCAGTGCACCTGCTGCAGAACCAACGGCAACCCCTATTCTGTCTTTGTCTTCTCTTTCTATTTCTATTTTTGCATCATTAATAGCCATTTTAGCACATGCTACTCCAAATTGGGAAAATCTGTCGATTCTTCTTGCGCTTTTTGGGTTCATGTACTCGGTTGGATCAAAATCAGTAACTTCCCCTGCAATTTTTGTAGGGTAAGATGATACATCAAATCTTGTTACCTTTTTGATTCCCGACTTACCCTTTTTAAGTGCATCCCAAAATGCATCTTTGCCAATCCCATTTGGAGCAATTACACCTAAACCCGTAATAACTACTCTTCTTTTCAATTCGTTCCTCCTAGATATGAGTAATAACCTCACAATTCAGAATTCAGGTAATGCAATATATTTTTTACATCTTTTGGAAGAGGCGCTGAGAATTCCATATATTCACCAGTTTCAGGGTGGTTAAACCCCAGTATGCTGGCATGTAATGCCTGTCTATTCAATTCTTTCAGTTTAACTCTAAGTTTCTCATTTCTGATTGTCAACAGCTTTTTACTGCTGCAATATACCGGGTCCCCAATTATAGGATGTTGGATATCTGCCAGATGAACCCTTATTTGGTGAGTTCTTCCCGTCTCCAGGTTTATCTCTAATAAAGCAACTTCATCGAATTGTTTGATAACTTTCCAATGAGTTACAGCCTTTTTCCCACTCCTTGCTTTAGTTGACATCCTCTTTCTGTCCACAGGATGTCTGCCAATGAGAGAAGTGATGGTACCTTTTTCATCCTTAAATATACCATAAGCAATGCCTGTGTATCTTCTCGTTATAGAATGTTTTTCAAACTGGGTTGCCAATGATTTATGGGCAAAATCGCTCTTGGCAACTACCAATACGCCTGAGGTATTTTTATCAAGACGATGCACTATACCGGGACGGATTACTCCTCCTATGCCTGAGAGATCATTACTATAATACAGAAGCGCATTAACTAAAGTATGAGAATAGTTGCCGGAAGCAGGATGAACAACCAAACCAGCAGGTTTGTTTACCACTATAATAAAACTATCTTCATAGATAATTTCAAGGGGGATATCCTCCGGAACAGGAATCGCCGGCACAGGGTCAGGGATGGACACCTTTATTAAATCTCCCTTTGTTAGTTTAAAGCTGGCCTTAGTGAACATTTCATTCACTTTTATGAATTTGGTGTCGATTAATCTCTTTACCTGGGAGCGGGAAATTCGCACATTTTGCTCTGAGATAAAGGCATCCAGCCGTTTTCTCTCTCCATTATCAGGTACTATGAATTCAAATTTTTGAACCATGTAATTAAGTACGGAGTTACTCTAATAACTCCGTATTCCAATAAGAGATATCTACCATATTCAGGAACTTTCGCCATTCCTGTCGTTTTATATCTTGGTGGGGAACCTTAAAAAAGGGAGGCCAACGAGGCTTAATAGGCGGTTTAAGAAGTTTCATGCCCATTTCTTGGAGTTTTCTGCTACCCTTTTTTTTATTACATGAAAAGCAGCAACAAACTATATTTTCCCAACAACTTGTACCTCCATAAGCTTTCGGGATAACGTGATCAAGACTCAACTCGTTCTTCGCAAAGACAACACCACAATACTGACAAGTGTTTCTGTCTCTTGCATATATGTTAGCTCTGGTAAACCTTATCTGAGTCTTTGGTATTCGATCATAGGCTACTAACAATATAACACTGGGAATCTTTATTGCTCTACCAACAAGACCGATAGTCTCATCATGTTGTTCAATACTTAAGTCACTCCAACTTTCAAAGTCAAAAGTCTCAAAATGAGAATTGACGGCCTTTGCGATTCCCTGGTATAATAATGAAAAGGCCCTCTTCACCGTTGTTATGTTGATAGGCAAAAAGGATCTATTCAGAACTAAAACGTGTGAATCGATCATTTTTAATACACAATTAAAAGGTTTTTGTTTCCATATATATTAAAAATAAAAAGAAACTTATATTTTTAACACGTTATATTACTAAAAAATATTTTTATTTGCAACTGTTATTTGCAACTGATTCTCAATTTAACCATAGTGTGTACTGTAAAAAGGCTAGAAGAATGATTAAGAAAAAAGCCTATCAAAGAGTGAACGGTTTGTCCATAGTAGGAGAAACTTACCTTCCCAAAGCCAACCAAGAGGCACGATATCCTGCTATTTGCATGTGTCACGGCATCCCTGGTAGAATCAAGGACCCCACTGACAGGGGGTATAAACTCCTTGCAGAAAGGTTCTGTATGGAGGGTTTTGCTGTTTTAATATTTAATTTTAGAGGAACAGGGGAAAGCGATGGTAATTTTGATATTTTGGGCTGGACTCACGACTTAACTGCTATGATAGATTTCTTCTTTGATTATCCTGGTGTAGACAAAAAACGCTTTTCACTTTTGGGGTTCAGTGGGGGTGCGGCGGTATCTGTTTATGTTACTGCTAATGATCCAAGGATTTCCTCTTTAGTAACTTGTGCCTGTCCCTCAGAACTCAGAGACATCTCAAAAACAGAAGATATTATTTTGTTTTTAAACCAGTCGAGGGAAATCGGGATAATACGTGACAAGAATTATCCTCCTTCTATTGAGGAATGGATAGCTGGATTTAATGAGATCAACCCTATAAAATGGGTTAAAAGGATTTCTCCCCGTCCTATGCTTATAATCCATGGAGCTGATGACGAACTGGTTAATGTAAGCCATGCAAAAAGACTTTATGAAAAAGCTAAAGCCCCCAAAGATATTTCGATAATAGAGAGAGGTATTCACAGAATCAGGACAGATGAAAGAGCAATTAATATTGCACTTGAATGGTTAAAAAAAGTTAACGGGTTGTCGCCCAAATATACGGTTAAGAGAAATTTCGTTTGAGCAACAACCCGTTTATATTAAGTCTCGTGGTATTCGCCAAAAACATTCCTGAAAACATCAGCAATCTCGCCCAAGGTAGCATAGTTTCTTACAGCATTCAGTATGATCGGCATTAAATTATCTTTCCCTTTTGCGGCATCCTCTAAGTCCTTGAGTGTTTTATCAACTACTGTATTATCCCTGCCGGCTTTTACTTTCGCTAATTTATCCTGTTGTATTCGCCCTACCTCTGGATTAACCTTTAAGAGATTGGTTGGCGCTTTATCTTCTGTTATGAATTTATTTAACCCAACAATTACATTTTCTTTCTTCTCCACATCCATTTGGTAATGATAGGCGCTATCACCTATCTCTTTTTGCATATATCCCGCTTCAATTGCCTTTATTGCCCCACCAATAGAATCTATCTTTTCAATATACTCTGAGGCTTTCCTTTCAATAGTTTCCGTTAATGATTCAACGGCGTAGGAACCTGCCAGACAGTCTACTATATCAGCTACACCGCTCTCATAGGCAATAATCTGCTGAGTTCGAAGGGCAGTTCGAACTGCGTCTTCAGAGGGTAATGCCAAAGCCTCGTCAAAGGAATTGGTATGGAGAGATTGGGTTCCTCCTAGTACAGCGGCTAATGCCTGAAAAGCAACCCTTACTATATTGTTGACCGGCTGCTGAGCGGTAAGTGTACAACCGGCTGTCTGAGTGTGAAATCTCAAAGTGCACGATTTATCTTTCTTAGCATTAAATCTTTCTTTCATTATCTTAGCCCAAAGTTTTCTTGCAGCTCTGAACTTAGCTACTTCTTCAATTATATTGTTATGGGAATTAAAAAAGAAGGAGAGACGGGAAGCAAAATCATCTATATTCAGACCGGCCTGGATAGCAGCGTCTACATAAGTTATACCATTTGCCAGGGTAAAGGCGACTTCCTGAACTGCTGAAGCCCCGGCTTCCCTTATGTGGTATCCACTGATACTAATAGTATTCCAACGCGGCACAGCACTTTTACAAAATGCAAATATGTCTGTGATTATCCTCATAGATTCTTTTGGTGGGTATATATAAGTCCCTCTGGCTACATATTCCTTTAGAATATCATTTTGAATAGTACCGTTAAGTTTGTCTAAGGCTACTCCCTGCTTTTCAGCCACACCTATATACATAGCCAGCAGAATAGCCGCTGTAGAATTGATAGTCATGGAGGTGCTCACCTTATCGAGGGGGATACCATCAAACAAGGTCTCCATATCTGCCAAAGAGTCAATAGCGACACCACATTTGCCTACTTCACCTAAACTCAATGGGTGATCCGAGTCATAACCTATCTGGGTGGGCAAATCAAAAGCAACGCTTAACCCGGTTTGGCCTTGCTCAAGTAAATACTTGTAACGTTTATTTGTGTCCTCCGCAGTGCCAAAACCTGCATACTGCCTCATTGTCCAGAGTCTTCCCCGGTACATAGTAGGTTGAACCCCTCTTGTGAATGGATACTTGCCAGGAAATCCTATGTCATTAATGTAATCTATGCCCTCCAAATCAAGAGGGGTAAAGGCTCTTTTAAATTCAATACCAGAGGTGCTCTCAAATTTTTCTTTCCTCTCTGGAGATTTACTCATAGCCTTTTCTACTTCAGCATCCCATATGCCAAGCTCTTCTCTTAAATCTGAACGTCCAGAATCCATATTAAATCCTCCAATCCTTCTTTTTTATAGCAGAGTCTGCGGAACAGCTTTAACCCTCAATCTTGCAGTACTTAAACTCAAATCTTTATGTCACCTTTCCACTTCTATCCCCAAGCTTTTGATCTTCCTATGCAGGTGGGTTCTTTCAATGCCTATTGCATTGGCTGTTTCAGAGACATTGTCACCAAAGCTTTTCAGTTTCTCTTTAATAAACAGCTTTTCAAATTCATCCCTTGCAACCTTCAGGGAATTATGCTGAAAAAGAAAATCCTTTCCCCCTGTCTTTAATTCTTCAGTTATCGAAGCTGGGATATCTTCTGTCACTATTGTAGTCCCAGGTGTCATAATTACTAATCTCTCAACAACATTCTTTAATTCTCGAACATTCCCGGGCCAGCCATATCCAATAAGTATATCTAAAGCCTCCTTTGAAATCTCTTTTGGCTCCTTGCCATTCTCTGTACAGAATTCTTTTAAGAATTGAGATACCAGCAATGGTATATCTTCTCTTCTTTCTCTAAGTGAAGGAACCTCAAGGGGTATAACATTCAACCTATAATATAGGTCTTCTCTAAAGGTTCCGGCATCTATCTCTTTTTTTAGATCCTTATTGGTAGCAGCAATTACCCTAACGTCTATACTGATACTCTTAGTCCCACCGACCCGTTCAAATGTTTGTTCCTGAAGAATCCTCAGTATCTTTGCCTGAGTTTTCAAGCTCATATCAGCTATCTCATCCAGAAATATACTGCCTTCATTCGCAATGTCAAATTTGCCCTTCTTTTGAGAAGATGCCCCTGTAAAAGCACCTTTTTCATGACCAAACAATTCGCTTTCAATCAATTCTTCAGGTATAGCAGCACAGTTTACTTCAACAAATGGATTGTCAGCCCTGAGACTCTTCCTATGTACTGAACGGGCTACCAACTCTTTTCCTGTTCCATTCTCTCCTGATATTAAAATCCAACCATTTGTTGGAGCAGCTATTGTAATCTGCTGTTTTAGTTTCGTAATCGCTTCACTATTACCAATTATTTCATATCCCTTGTGAATCTTTTCACGCAGTATTTCGTTTTCCGCTTCCAATTGTTGGAAATTAAGGGCATGGTTTACTGTTAATACAACCTTTTCCAGGGAAAGTGGTTTTTCAATAAAGTCATATGCTCCAAGTTTCGTTGCCATAACTGCCGTCTCTATATTGCCATGTCCTGAAATCATAATAACTACCATTTTAGGAGACATTGTTTTTATTTGCTTTAAAACCCCGATACCATCAAGGCCGGGCATCCAGATATCGATAAGCGCTAAATCAGGTTTCTCTTTATCTATCTTCTGAATAGCCTCTATTCCGTTACTGGCAAGAGAGACATTGAAACCCTCGTCTTTCAGTATACCGCTTAATGATCTCCTTATACTTTCTTCATCATCAACTATCAAGATACTCTTTTTCATATTATGCTTATTAATATCCTCTTCTTAAACCCTAACCGGCAATTCAATTATAAATCTTGATCCCTTTGGGTAGTTTTCTTTTACCCTTATATAACCGTTATGGTCAGAAACTATTGTATTGACTATAGACAAACCTAAACCTGTTCCTGATTTTTTTGTAGAAAAATACGGCTCAAACAGTCTAGACCTTTCCCCTTGAGGAATTCCACAACCGGTATCGGCAATTTCTATTCTGGCAACTTTAAGAGCATCATCATAAAAGGTTTCGATAACAATTTCCCCCTTTTTTTCGATAGAATCAACAGAATTGTCAATGAGATTAATTATTGCCCTTTTAATCTGTTCCTTGTCCATATCGAAGATTGGAACCTGCTTACCCTCTATAAATTCAAACTTTATATTACTATGAGCTTCCTGATACAAAACCAGGGTGTCTTTAATAATCTTATTGATATCATTTGGATAAAGGTTGGTTGAGGGTAACCGGGCAAAATTTGAAAACTCATTTACCAAACCTTTTAAGTCTTCTACCTGCTCAATTATGGTCTTTGTGCATTCATCAAAAACCTTACCATCGTCAGAAAATCTATTTAAATATCTCTTTCTTAACCTTTGGGCAGAGAGTTTTATAGGCGTAAGGGGATTCTTAATCTCGTGGGCTATGCGCCGGGCTACCTCCCGCCAGGCTTCTGTTCTTTGTGCCTTCTGCAGTTGAGTCAAATCATCAAAGACAACAACCAAGCCCATATAGTTTTTATCTTCATCTTTTAGCATAGAAACGCTTATGAGTAAAGTCAAGGTTTCTTCCGGCAAAGACAATCTTATTTGCCTCTTAATAGTTCCTCCGACAGAGCCTGTTACTTCTTCCAATAATTTCTTGACTTCATTCAGGTATTCGGGGTCAAACACATCATTGTAAGATTTGTTTATTACATGTTCAGCTTTTATCCCAAACATTTTTTCTGCCGATTTATTTATAGTACTAACCTTGCCATCCCTGTCAACTGAAATAACACCCGCTCCTACATTTTTTAACAGTATCTCCATGTATCTTCTGCGCTGATCAAGTTCAATATTAGTATTTTTCAATCCAATATTCGCTTCTTCAAGCATGGATTTACTGGCTTTTAAGTCGAGAGTCATCTTGTTAAACGAGTTCATTAAAACTCCAATCTCGTCATCGGCAGAAGCCTCTAATTGTAAGTCCAGGTTACCATTTGCGACCTCATGTATCCCATGTGCTAATTTTTGTACCGGCACGGTAACCTCTTTGGCTAAGTAAAAACCAAACCATATAGCTGAAAATATAATAAGCAGCGTAACTATTGACAGGGTTATAAAGTAACTCGATTTGATAGGATTTTTTAACATTTTAAGCTGTTTATAATCAGCAAATGTTGAAGATATTTCCGACATTTTAGCAACCAGGCTCATAGGAACAAAATAATTTACTACTACTACTCCGACAGGCTTTTCATCTTTATCTATAAGAAAGATAGGGACTATGCCTCGGATCAATTCCCCTTTGCCAGCTGATTGAATCTTCGTTATACTCTCTCCCTTTAACCCTTCCTCCAACAGTTTTGAATCTTCTACAGGGAAATTATTAACAGGCATCTCATCATTAAATACCTTTGCTAATGCTTCTTCTTTGTCTGAGAACACCTCTATTGCTCCCAGGTTGTATTGATCCAGTTTGGATTTAACAAATCTATTAAGAGATTCCTGTCTTTCTCGCATTAAAAGTCTGTTTTCGGTTATCCCCTGACTTATCTGTTTTGCGTAATATATAGCGTTATTCCCGGAATTTTGATAATATGCCTGTGCGACTGCAAGAGACTCCTGAAGGGAATTTTCGACTTGAATACTAAACCAGTTTTCGATGCTGTTGGTTATGAAACCAGCCGCCACAAAAAACAAGAGAACAGTTGGAACTATAGACAGGCTGACAAAGGCAACAACAAATTTGGTGCGCAGTTTTGAACCGAGTATGTTTTTCTTTCTTTCGAAAACCAGTTTTACAATATTCCTTACAACCAGAAAAGCTATAAGGAGCAGTAAAATTACATTTATATTTAATATTCCGAATACCAATATATTATTGGCTATGGGAAGTTGTTTACTTACTTTTGATGAGTGTATTCCTAGGAAGGTAAGAATAATGACAAGAATAATTGTGATAAGGATTATATAACGCTCGCGTTTTCGCCTTTTTAATTCTTGAACGTTAATATTTGGAGGATCTTTACTTACCATTCGCTCACCCCATTTTCTCCCTTTAGGAATTATGTTTTAATCATGGTTTGCCACCCTTATAACCGGCTAAAACTTAAACAGATTCATAAAAATAACAGGGGCAAGGCGTGCAAATAATGAGGGGATAAGCATAATTATAGTTACAATACAAAAACGGGTGATACAGGACAACACCATAGACAAATTTTTCACAAATCCATCACAGTTAATAAATAAATTGCTCGGCATGCCAATCAGTCTCAAAGTCCCACAGAGAAACAAAGAATAATACATAATCAAGAAAAAATGGGAGTTTTATAGGATCCAGTTCTGCCTTCATATTTATATAATATTTATTATTCTTTTTTAAACAACTCATAGGTATAACAGGAATCCCATTTACATCTGCCATTGCCTTTTTGGCTTCAAAAAAATCTTTAAAAATTAACTCTTTTTTATCTATTGAATTCAAAGTAACTGTGAATTCATTTCTCAGATTATTATAAACGATAGTATGTTTAACAGAAATTGCTGCAAGAGGTTTGTCAAACCAGAAACTACGCGGGCGATATAATTTAATAAAAAAAGTAAAGGTGGTTGGGACCCCGTTAAAGATTGCCTCTTCCATTTTTGGGGTAAAACAGCCTCCCACAGAGAAATAAACAAGAAGATCCTTCGGTGTATTAGTTACAATTACATCCTTAATTATTGCCTTTTTACAAAAAGCATTCGCCGGCAGGAAAAGAACAACCAGCAAAATGATGCTTGCAAAAACCGGAACGTAACGTGAAATTTTCATCAATGTATCTCATTGGTATTATTAAGGCTTTTTAAAGAAAATAAGTTCTCTTATTGGTTTTTTTATAGACCATAATCAGTGAAAAAGCAAGTTTAAATTTGAAGCTCCTAACACCTTACAAAACATCCATAATTAATAATGGGAGTGTTTCTGTTTGCAGAATTTGGGCAGTTTTTTATTAATTCAGTAAGATATTTATGTGGGTAGTAACTTCTGGAGACAATTCAGAGGTCAATTGAGCAAATCATTTATGCATTTTTCTTTCTCAGTCCAAAGTGAATTTAACCAGCTTTGGAATTTTTCACGGAATTCGATGTCTTGTGAGTAATCTCCTATTATTTCCTTGTTAATTGGAAAAGATTGAACCCTTACCTTAATTTCACTGATCCTGCCACAGAGAAAAGCCCAGAAACTATTCTCGCCCTGTGGATAAACAATAGTTACGTCTAAAATACGATTTAATTGTTCCCCAATTGAGGCTAGCACAAAGGCAATACCCCCTGCCTTAGGTTTTAAAAGGTTGGTATAGGGTGACTGTTGTTTTCGGTGTTTTTCTGACGTGAAACGCGTCCCTTCTATAAAGTTCATAATGGATACAGGGGTCATCTTAAATTTTTCGCAGGCTTTCCGGGTTATTTCTATATCCTTGCCTCTGAGATGTGGGTTCTTTTGAAGAAATTCTTCAGAATATCGTCTCATTATAGGAAAATCTAAAGCCCAGCAGGCAAGTCCTACAATTGGTACCCAGAGCAGTTCTTTCTTTGTAAAGAATTTTAAGAATGGTATCTTACGGTGAAAGATGTTTAGCAAAATTAGTATGTCAACCCACGATTGATGATTGGCTATTACCAGATACCATTCATTGGCATCCAAGTCTTCAATACCACTGACATCCCAATTAATCTTATTTACAAAACGAAGATTGAGATCACTTAAATAGACCCAATTTTCCGCAACTCCGTTCATAGCTTTATTAATGAAATTACGCCATGAATTGACTGGTATTATCAATTTTAAAAGCACCAGTGGAATTAGTTGAATCGCAACAAAAACTGTATTAATAAAGTACATAAATAAAGATAAAATTCCTCGAATTAGCTCCGGCAAAAAACTCAACATTATCTTTTTCTCTTTTAATATTAATTGATTTAAAAAGACAAAATTTAACCTTCTAAGCTTTCTATGTCAAGTGAATAATAAACTCTTTCCCTCTTTTCGCCCCATATCATTAGGGTCTTTCCCAAATATAAAATCCTTTCGTAATTAAAGAGGGAAAGGGGTATAATTTTAACTGAAAAACAGATTAGACGGCAAAACTTTCAAGTATAAACTTAATTAATATTGACTTTATTATAAACAAACTATATATAACTATTAAAAAGTATGGGAAGAATTGCAGGACTAAAAAAATTAAATGGAGGAAAGGAGATTCATGAAGACTTTAATTGGGAAATGGCTCCTTTTGTTAATAATCTTATCATTATCGACAACCGGCTGTTTTTGGATAAAAGATAGAAAGGCCAATACCATTGAAGGGCAGTTTAATCAAGCCTTTTTTTACTACGAAGATGGAAAATACAAAAAAGCACGGGAGGCATTTGAGGAGCTGAGAGACAATTACCCTTTAAGCAAATATGCTATTGTAGCAGAGCTGAGAATAGCCGACTCCTATTATCAAAATAAGGAATACGGTGAGGCTATACTTCATTATGAAGACTTCAGAAAACTCCATCCCACCAGTCCCGTTACTCCTTATGTAATATATCAGACCGGCATGTCATATTTTAAGCAGATCCTATCTATAGACAGGGATCAAACAGTAACTGAAAATGCTATTAAACAATTCGAATATCTTGTGTCTAGGTATCCTTCCACTGACTATGCAAGCTCAGCCCGGAAGAACATAAAGATATGTAAAGAGAAGTTGGCTCAGCATGAGTTCTATGTGGGTCATCTCTATTTCAAAAGAGAGAAGTATGAAGCAGCTCTCTCCAGGTTCAATGGAATTCTGGAAAACTTTCCCAAATCCGGTATTATTGACGAGGTATACTTCTATATCGGGGAGTCCTATCTGTCCTTAAAGGAGAAGGAAAAGGCAAAAACTGCGTTTAATCATTTAGTGGAAAATTTTCCTAAAAGTGAGTATTATAATAAGGCTCAGAAACTCTTGACAGAACTCATGTAGAAGCAATTTTTTTAACTATTTCATAAATACTCTCTAGTGCTTTATCGAGAGCTTTTAAATTGTCTCCCCCGGCCTGAGCCATATCTGGTCTTCCACCACCACTTCCACCTACCATTTGGGCGATATCTTTTATTATGCTTCCGGCATTAAATCTATCAGTTATATCTTTTGTAACCGCAAGAATTAACATTACATCTTTACCCTTTTGCCCAGCCAGTAGTATGATCCCTGATTTCAACCTGGATTTCAATTTATCTGTCATCTCTCTCAACCCTTTTGGGTTATCAATATTTACCTTTGCTGACAGTACATTAATTCCTTCAATCTCCTTAACCAGGTCTAAGAGATCTTCTGACTGCTTGCTTGCGAATCTGCCTTGAAGGGACTCTACCTCCTTCTCCAGATTTTTGTTATGCCGGAGCAGTTTATTTAATTTATCAACCAATTCATCTTTATTGGCTCTAAGGATTGATCCAATTTCTTCTAATGTGTCTTTTTCCTTGTTTATCTGCCTTAATGCCTCCTCACCTGTTAATGCTTCTATTCTCCTAACTCCTGCAGCAATACCGAATTCATTTATTATCTTAAAAATACCAATATCCCCTGTGCGTCTAACATGGGTACCGCCACATAGCTCTTTGCTATAACCAGGTATTTCCACGACCCTGACTTCATTGCCATATTTTTCCCCAAAAAGTGCTATGGCGCCACTTTCCATAGCCCTTGCAGCTGGCATCACTTGGGTTTCAAGCTCTATATTTTCCCTAATCTTTTGATTGACAAGTTCCTCTACCTTAATAAGCTCTCTATTAGTTATCTGAGAAAAATAGGTAAAATCAAAGCGTAGCCTTTCAGAAGCTACAAGGGATCCCGACTGTTTAACATGATCCCCCAGAACCTCCCTGAGGGCAGAGTGAAGCAAGTGGGTTGCTGTATGGTTGTTAGCAATTTTTTGTCGCTTATCTTTACTGAGACGGAAAAATACGTTATCATACTTTTTAACAGAACCCTTTTTAATTTTGCCTTTATGAATAATCAAATTTGACAGGGGCTTTAAAGTATCCTCTACTTCAAAAAAAAGATTGTCATTTATAATGGCCCCAGTATCACCAACCTGCCCTCCTGATTCCCCATAAAAAGGCGTGCTATTTGTAACAATTTCAATAGAATCTCCCTGATAAGCGGACTCCACTTCCTTACCATCTTTAATAATAGCCAGTATAGAGTCCGATATATCGGTACCTTCACTTTCGTATCCGAAAAAAGAGGATTCAATTTTATCCTTGACAAGTTTTTTATATATCTCCGAAACTGTTTCTTCTCCCGATCCCTTCCAAGATTCTTTTGCCATTTTCCTCTGGTTGTCCATAGCCTTTTGAAAACCTTTTTCATCAATGGCAAATCCTTCGTCCTTCACCACATCATATGCCAGGTCTAACGGGAATCCGTAAGTATCGTAAAGTTTAAAGAGCAGATCTCCCGTAATTTGCTTTTTCTTGATGCCCTTTAACCTTTCCATCTCTTCATTCAATATGGCAAGGCCACTATTCAGGGTCTGCGAGAAACGTTCTTCTTCATTATGAATAATTTTAGCTATATAATTCCTTACATCGGAAAGTTCGGGATAGGCTTCCCGCATAACATCCACAACAGTACCTGAAACTTTATACAAGAATGGTTTACCCATGCCTAGAATCTTTCCATTGCGTGCAGCTCTCCTCATAATACGCCTAAGGACATATCCTCTGCCTTCATTGGAAGGCAGCACCCCATCACCTATTAGGAAGGTTATAGCCCGGCTATGATCCACTATAACTTTTATGGAAACATCATCTTTCTGATCGTCGTTATACTTTTTCCCGGAAATCTCTTCTACAAACTCAATCATCTCTTTAAAGAGGTCGGAATCATAGTTTGTCTTTACGCCCTGAGAAACAGCGCTTATTCTCTCTAAACCCATACCTGTATCAATACTGGGTTTAGGAAGAGGGGTTAATATTCCCTCTGAATTCCGGTCAAATTGCATGAAGACCAAATTCCACAATTCCAGAAACCGGTCGCAATCACACCCCACTTTACAGGTGGGTTTTCCACAACCTGCATCAGCCCCCTGGTCTATCAGAATCTCTGAACAAGGGCCACAGGGGCCTGTCTCTCCCATTGCCCAGAAGTTGTCCTCTTCTCCCATCCTGACAATCTTACTATCCGGGACCCCGATCCTATCTCTCCAGATATCAAAAGCCTCATCATCATCCTTAAACACAGTGATCCACATCTCATCATGAGGAATGCCCAACTCCCTGGTCAAAAACTCCCAACTCATCTCAATGGCTTCTTCCTTAAAGTAATCACCAAAAGAAAAATTGCCCAACATCTCAAAGAAAGTATGATGGCGGGCAGTTACGCCCACATTTTCCAGATCATTATGTTTGCCTCCTGCACGAACACATTTTTGAGATGTCGCTGCCCGGGCATATTCTCTTTTCTCTTCCCCTAAAAATACCCCTTTAAACTGAACCATACCTGCATTTGTAAATAATAAGGTTGGGTCCTGTTTTGGGATTAATGAGGAACTGGATACTATTGTGTGTCTTTTTTTCTCAAAATACTTCAAAAATTTTTGTCTTATTTCACTGCCAGTCATTACCAACCCACAGATGCCTGCACATGTTTGGGAACCACCAGATAGAAAACACACAGTCAGGCAATTATTAAATTATCCCAAAATTTAATTCCAAAAATTAACAATAATGCGTCGGTGAACACTTAATAAAACAGCTTAAAAAGGAATGTCATCTTCTGTATCAAAACCCGTATCCTGATTAGAACCTCCCCCAAAAGACTTCCCTGTTCTGTCCTGATCTGCAGGGCTTCCTAACATCTGCATACTGGAAGCAACAACTTCGGTTGCCCATCTCTTATTACCGTCTTTATCCTCCCATGAACGGGTCTGCAACTCTCCTTCTATGTAAACCTGTTTACCTTTTGACAGATACTCCCCGCATATCTCTCCCAGCCTCCTCCATGCTACGATACGATGCCATTCGGTCTTCTCTTCCTTTTCTCCCTGCTGGTTGGACCATTTCTTAGTGGTGGCTATACGGAAAGTAGCTACAGCCGTTCCATCGCTGGTATATCTAACTTCCGGGTCAGATCCCAACCTACCAATTAGTATTACCTTGTTTACTGACATGTTTCCCTCCCCATTCCTGCCAAAATTGAAAAAACTTGACAAAGGCAGGAATTCAATTAGGATTGACAAAGTCGCAAAAAGCCAAAAAACAGACGGCATAGTAAAAAGCTCAAAATGCAAGGCGCGCAAGTCCTGAGGAATGAGGTTCATTTAGGGGCACATTGCAACAACGAAGGATTCAACGCAACGCCGCAGGTGGACTTCTTGCGAAGCCGTCAGAATTATTTGTAGCATAATTATCTTTAAATTCCAAAGATTTTATTAACGCTCAGGTATAATAAATGATTTCTTCAATCCTAGAACCGGGGGGTATTCTCTCTAAAAAGTTAGCGCATTATGAGTACCGTCCGGAACAGATAAAAATGGCTGAGGCTGCCAATGATGCCTTAAAGAACAATAAATATCTGGTTGTTGAAGCGGGAACAGGTATTGGTAAAACTATTGCCTACCTTATCCCTGCTGTTTTAAGTGGCAAAAAAGTTATAGTCTCCTCAGGGACAAAAAATCTCCAGGAACAAATCTACTTTAAAGACATACCTCTTTTGAAAGATATTCTACCTGTTGATTTCAACGCTGTCTACATGAAGGGAAGAAATAATTATCTCTGCCTGAGACGTTTCAGGCAGTCCATTACCCAGCCCTTTCTTGCACCTGCTGAAGATTCATCCTATCATGGAGAGATAAAAAAATGGGTAGCAACCACGGAGACTGGAGATCGTTCAGAATTGGACAGTCTACCCGATGACTATTTCCTTTGGAATGACATCTGTTCAACAAGTGACTTCTGTTTAGGACAGAAGTGTGAAGCCTTCGACACCTGTTTTATTACCCGTATGCGACAAAATGCTGCTGCTGCTGATATTATAATAGTAAATCATCACCTTTTCTTCGCAGATTTGGCAGTAAAAGGAACCGGCTTCGGAGAGATAATCCCATACTACGATGCAGTAATCTTCGATGAGGCACATCACCTTGAAGATGTAGTTACCAATTATTTTGGTATAACGGTAAGTAATTTTAAATTTATAGACATGATCAGAGATATTCAGAGAAAGTTGGGAGTAGATAAAGTTAATGATAAAGAGATAAATCAAACACTGGATTCTTTGATGCAAAGACAAGAGAAATTCTTTCATAGTTTCGGAAGCAAAGTAACTAGATATCGATTGAAGGAAGATATGCTCAATGGTGACACTTTAAAGCAGTTTAGTAAGGTTTTAAATACCCTGGAACTAATATCTGCCAGACTTAACAGCCTGGAGAATAATACCGATGAAATCAAGGCTTGCAGCAAAAGAGCTTCAGAGATAAAAGACCAATTGACATTTATAGTCAATTTACAAAATCCTCTATACGTTTACTGGTGTGAGAACAGAGGGAAAAGCATATTTCTACACGCCTCGCCCATCGACGTATCCTACGAGCTGAATAACCGACTGTTCAACAACCTTAAAAGTATCATTTTTACCTCTGCCACCATTTCCACCAACAAAAGCTTTACTTACTTTAAAAACCGACTGGGGCTTCATGACGATATTAATGAAATATTTTTGAGTTCTCACTTTGATTATGAAAGACAGACCATACTCTATCTGCCTAAAAGTATGCCTGATCCAAATACATCCAAATTTGTTGATGTCATATCTGAGGAGATTGAAAATATACTGACTGTAACTTCTGGAAGGGCATTTGTCTTATTTACAAGCTATAAGAACATGAAAGAGGTTTATGAAAGGCTAAAGGGACGGCTGGACTTTTTGATTTTGCTCCAAGGGGAAAAACCAAAGTCTCGTTTGCTTATGGAATTTAAAAGAGATATCAACTCTGTTTTATTAGCCACCCATAGTTTCTGGGAAGGGGTTGATGTTCAGGGTGAGGCACTTAGCTGCGTTATTATTGACAGGTTGCCTTTTGCCTCTCCTTCAGAGCCAGTAGTTGAAGCCAGGATTGAAAATATTATAAGAAATGGGGGGAACCCTTTTCTTGATTATCAGTTACCATCGGCCATTATAACATTGAAACAGGGAATAGGGAGGTTAATTAGAAATAAAAAAGACAGAGGGGTTCTTTCTATATTGGATAACAGGATACTAACAAGAGAGTATGGAGAAATATTTATCAATAGTTTGCCCAATTGTCCTATAACAAACAATTTAGATGATATTAAAAAATTTTTCAATTAGCTTGACTTGCCGATAGTATCATTATATATAGGTGAAAATTTTGCCTAGTTACAATACATGATTACTGCATATAATATTTTGCATACAACCCCATATGCCCTGAGATTAAACGGAGAAAAGAATGGAGTATGATATAAAGAGAGAAGATCTTGAGATTCCGGATACCCTGCCCTTATTGCCCGTAAGAGATGTTGTTATATTTTCATACATGATTGTACCATTGTTTGTAGGAAGAGAGGGGTCTATAAAGGCAGTTGATGAGGCATTATCAAAAAATCGTTTGATATTCTTAGCCACACAAAAGGACCCTACAGTTGAAAACCCTAAACCTGAGGATATCTATTCTGTGGGAACAGTGGCTACTGTTATGAGAATGCTAAAACTCTCCGATGGGAGAGTAAAGGTTCTGGTTCAAGGTTTAATGAGAGGGCGCATAATTCGGTACATACAACATCAACCTTGTTATATGGTTAATATAGATACAATAAAGGACCCATTTATGCCAGAACTGCCCCTGGAGGCAGAGGCTTTAATGCGAAGTGTTAAAGATCATAGTGAGAAGGTGCTTTCCTTAAGAGGTTTGCTGTCTTCAGACGTTCTAATGATTCTTAATAATATTGAAGACCCGGGAAGACTGGCAGATCTGGTGGCTTCAAACCTAAATTTAAAGATTGAGAGAGCTCAAGAGGTTTTGGAAATATTTAACCCTATTGATCGTCTTATAAAGGTTAATGAGTTTTTAAGCAAAGAAGTTGAGCTCTCAAGCATGCAGGCAAAGATACAATCCCAGGCCAAAGAAGAGATGACCAAGACCCAGCGAGATTACTTTTTGAGGGAACAGCTTCGGGCAATCAAGAATGAACTGGGGGATATGGATGAAAAAACAAAAGAAATTTTAGACTTCAAGAAGAAGGTTAAGAAAGCAAAGATGCCTAAAGAGGTAGAAAAAGAAGCGAATAAACAGCTGGACAGGCTGGAACAGATGCATCCTGATGCCGCAGAAGCCTCTATAGTCAGAACCTATCTTGATTGGTTAGTGGAGCTTCCCTGGAAGATAAGTACCAAAGACAACCTTGACATAAAAGCCGCTAAAAAAGTGCTTGATGAGGATCATTACAATTTAGAAAAAGTTAAAGAACGGATACTGGAATACCTGGGGGTTCGCAAGCTGAGCAAGAAAAAGAAAGGTCCTATCCTTTGCTTTGTAGGCCCACCAGGGGTGGGAAAAACATCACTGGGCAAATCCATCGCCAGGGCTTTAGGGCGGGAGTTCACAAGAATATCCCTTGGTGGTGTTAGAGATGAAGCAGAGATTAGAGGGCACAGAAGAACCTATGTGGGAGCACTGCCAGGGCGGATAATTCAGAGTGTCAAACAAGCTGGATCAAATAATCCGGTTTTCATGATGGACGAAATAGATAAAGTTGGGGCTGATTTTCGTGGAGATCCATCTGCTGCTCTCCTGGAAGTTTTGGATCCTGAGCAGAATTATGCTTTCAGCGACCACTATTTGAATGTCCCTTTTGATCTCTCAAACGTTATGTTTATTACTACTGCAAATCTTGTAGACCCAATTATTCCTGCTTTGAAAGATCGAATGGAGATTATTTATCTTTCTGGATATACAGAAGAAGAAAAACTGAAGATAGCCCTTAAGTTCCTACTTCCCAGGCAACTGGAAGAAAACGGGATTACAGAAAAAAACATGAAGATATCGAATGAAGCTATATTACAGACAATTTCTCACTATACTCAAGAAGCCGGACTTAGAAACCTTGAACGGGAGCTTGCAAGCATATGCAGGAAAATAGCACGAAGGATCGCTGAAGGGAAAAAAGGGGTTTCTAAGATTAACAAAGGAAACTTACATAAATACCTTGGCACACCCAGGTATTTGCCCGAAGAGGAACAGGCAACAAGTGAGGTCGGAGTTGTGACTGGCCTTGCCTGGACACAGGCAGGTGGGGAAATCTTACACATAGAGGCATCCACCATGAAAGGCAAAGGAGATTTAATCCTTACAGGACAGTTGGGAGATGTAATGAAAGAGTCTGCACAGGCTGCCTTGAGCTATGCCCGTTCAAAAGCAAAAGAGCTAAATTTAGATGAAGATTTTTATAAGAAACTGGATGCCCATATCCATATTCCTGCAGGGGCTATTCCTAAAGACGGTCCATCAGCCGGGGTAACTATGGCTACCGCTTTAATCTCCGCCCTTTCAAAAATCCCTGTCAGTAAGGATATAGCCATGACTGGTGAAATAACCCTGAGAGGGAGGGTGCTTCCAATTGGAGGATTGAAAGAGAAGACCTTAGCAGCATTGCGGGCAAAGATCGGAACTGTAATTATTCCTGAAAGAAACAAAAAAGACCTGGATGACATCCCCAACTACATAAAAAAGAAGATTACTTTTATATTCGTCAAGAAGATGGATGATGTATTAAATGCAGCGCTTCTAAAGGAAGTTAGAGTTGAAAATCAAAGAGGTGGGAGAATTCGGGCTGATAGAAAGAGTAAAAGCTAAGCTCGCTGTTCCCCATCAAAATATCATTAAAGGCATAGGTGATGATGCCTGTGCTATCGAGGTCCAAGAAGGAAGCTTACTGCTCTCCACCAGTGATCTTCTCATTGAAGACGTTCACTTTGACCTTAGGTTTATATCTGCCTACAATTTAGGAAAGAAGTCCCTGGCAGTAAATATAAGTGATATCGCTGCCATGGGGGGAACCCCAAAGTTCTTCTTGATTTCCCTGGCAATCCCATCAAAAACATCCATAGAATTTATCGATGAATTTGCAGATGGCATCAAAGAGACTGCTAACTGCTTCCAAACTCATATCGTTGGCGGTGACATCTCTTTTTCTCCCGAAAAGCTAAGCATTAACATTACCTTGTTGGGAGAAGCCCTTCCCGGTAATGTAATCTATCGTGATAATGCTCATGTTGGAGATCAAATATTTGTAACAGGAACACTGGGAGATTCTGCTCTGGGGCTTGAAATTCTCATGAATAGAAAGGAACTGTCCAAGGTTGAAGAAAGATTTAAGGATTTAGCAGAAAGACACTTTAGTCCCATACCCAGAGTAGCCGAAGGCAGGTTGATTGCAGAGAACCATATTGCCTCTGCCATGATTGACATTAGTGACGGCCTTATTTCTGACCTTGGACATATATGTGAACAAAGTAAAGTAGGGGCAAAAATATGGTTAGAAAAACTCCCTATTTCGGAAGCTTTCCAAAAGTGCTCTCGTGAATTTACTAACAGGCCAATGGATTTAGCCCTCGGTGGCGGCGAGGATTACGAGCTTCTATTTACTGTCGATAAAAATAATATGGATCTGCTCAACGGGATAAAAAACAGATTTAAGACTAAGATTACCCATATTGGAGAGATTGTAGAATTAGGGGAGGGCATAAAGGTTTTAGATAATAGCGGGAAGAGATACGTAGTTGAAAAAAAGGGGTACGACCATTTTTTGCAAAAAGCATAGAAATTATTACACATCAACCCATTTAACAAGGGTATCCAGATCTTCCCTGCTGCTCTTGAACTTGTTATATGGAGAGTCCCAATCTGGATAACCAATGGCTATCCCAATAACCAGTCTTTTAGTTCCGGGGATACTCAGATATTCTCTAACCACATCAGGGTATCTTACAGCATACGCTTCAATGCAGGTCCCCAAACCACAATCAGTTGAAAGCAAAGAAATGTTTTGAACAATTATTCCAACATCAAGGACAGAATAAATGCCCAGTTCTTTATCTATATAAATGTAAATCAGGTTTGGAGCCCCATAGGATCTGAACATGTTTACATTGTGTTGAGCCCTCTTTTCCTCGTCTTCCCTATCTATTAAAAGGGTTCCAAAAAGTCCTTTCCCCATTTTTCTGTATCTGCTCAGATGCGAATCCGGCCACTGCTCTGGCATCTCAATATCGGGGTTTTTGGGAACATTGTTCAGATGCATATTGGAGAATGCTTCACCAAGCTGCCTTACCTTATCACCCCCAACTATCGTAAACTCCCATGGCTGAGTGTTACCCCACGATGGCGCCCAAATGGCATCTTCCATTATCTTGACCAGGATGTCTTTAGGGACAGAATCGGCCTTAAATGCTCTGATACTTCGCCTCTCCCTTATTGCATCTTTAAGCTCCATCTTTATCCTCTCCACTTTGATAACTTTGCAAAATATAACAACAAGGGATGTAAAGCAACGCCGCAGATGGACTTTTTACGAAGCCGTTAATTTGCTACATAACTATCTCTGTACCAACACCCACGTCGGTAAATACTTCAAGAAGAAGGGCGTGCTTCACTCTGCCGTCTATAATATGGGTTTTAATTACCCCTTCTACCAGTGCATCCAGACAGCAGGTAACCTTGGGGATCATACCTTCTGAGATTACCTTATCTTTGATATACTTTCTGGCCTTCTTTGAATCTATCGTTGAAATTAATCTTTTCTTTTCATCCAAAAGGCCCTCTACATCGGTAAGTAATATCAGTTTTTCTGCCTTTAAAGAAGATGCGATCTTCCCTGCTACAAGGTCAGCGTTTATATTATAGGTTTCTCCCCGGCTGCCTATTCCTACAGGCGCAATAACGGGGATAAATTTGTTCCTATCGAGTGCTTCAATAACATTGTGGTTAATGGATTCCACCTCTCCTACCATTCCTATATCTATAATCTCAGGGGCATCTGTGCCGTCTTTTTGCTTTATTATATCAAGCTTCCTGGCCATGATCAGATTGCCATCCTTGCCGCTTAGACCTACTGCCCGACCACCGTGATGATTAATCAGCCCTACTATCTCCTTATTAATCTTTCCTACCAATACCATCTCTACTATGTCCATTGTTTCCAGATCGGTAACCCTCATGCCATCGATAAATATTGAGGATTTGCCCATCTTTTCAAGAAACTTACCGATCTGAGGGCCACCCCCATGAACAATGACTGGGTTAAGGCCGACATACTTCATCAGGATAACGTCAAGAGCAAAATTAACCTTCAGGTCATCATCGACCATTGCATGGCCACCGTATTTTATAACAATTGTCTTATTATAAAACCTTCGGATATACGGGAGAGCCTCTATTAATACTTCTGCTTTGTCTGTCAATTTTTCCATAATTAGTTCTCTTTTTAACTGAAAACACTAAAGGATATACCTGCTAAGGTCTTCGTCTTTAACGAAATCTGCCAATTTGCCTTTAACATAGTCAGTGTCTATAACAATGTCTTTATCTTCTAAATCAGGTGCATCAAAAGAGATATCATCCAGGAGTTTTTCCATTACTGTATATAGTCTTCTGGCACCAATATTCTCCGTTCTTTCATTAACCTGGCTGGCCATTTCGGCGATCTCACCAATGGCATCGTCTTTAAAAACCAGGTCTATATTTTCAGTCTTCATTAATGCGGTATACTGTCTTATCAAGGCATTTTTAGGCTCTGTCAGAATCCTTATAAATTCTTCTTTGCCAAGAGAATCTAATTCCACCCTTATCGGGAATCTTCCTTGAAGCTCTGGAATAAGATCGGAAGGTTTAGAAATGTGAAATGCACCTGCAGCAATGAACAATATGTGATCGGTTTTTACCATTCCATACTTGGTTGTTACCGTTGTTCCCTCAACTATTGGCAAAATATCCCTCTGAACCCCTTCTCTTGAAACATCAGGGCCATGGCCTGATTCTCTTCCGGCAATCTTGTCAATCTCATCAATAAATATTATGCCCGATTGTTCAACCCTCTTTTTGGCAAGCTTACTAACATTATCCATGTCTATTAACTTTTGTTCTTCTTCCTGGAAAAGAATGCTTATCGCATCAGACACTTTAACCTTTCTCCTCTTTGTTTTTTCAGGAAAAATATTACTGAATACATCTTTAAGGTTTATATCCATCTCTTCCATACCGTATGCAGAGAAGACTTCTACTATAGGAACGTTCCTCTGAGATACTTCTAAATCGACAATTCTTTCATCCAGCTTACCTTTTCTCAGTAACTCTCTTAGTTTTTCTCTGGTGCCTATCTGATCGTTTTTAGTTCCATTGGCTGTCCCATCTGGCAATTTTTCACCAACACTTGTCGTTCCTGTTTGGTAAGGAAGCAATAAATCTAAAATCCTCTCCTCGGCAATCTCCTTGGCTTTGTCGCGAACCTTTTCTGCCTCTTCACCTTTTACCATATTAACCGCCAGTTCTGTAAGATCGCGGATCATAGATTCTACGTCTCTCCCAACATATCCTACTTCTGTAAACTTAGATGCTTCAATCTTCAGGAAAGGTGATTGAGCAAGTTTGGCAAGCCTTCTTGCTATCTCTGTTTTGCCGACCCCTGTAGGGCCAATCATAATAATGTTTTTGGGGGCAATTTCATCTCTAAGGTCTCCCGGGACTTGTTGCCTTCTCCATCTGTTTCTTAACGCAATGGCTACTGCCCTCTTTGCATTTTTCTGTCCTATTATATACTTATCCAGTTCTACAACAACCTCTCTAGGCTTATAAATCGACATCAATCCTCCTCAACTCAGATGAATAAACTACATACAGGAATACCACTCGAATCCTCGACTCCTTGAATCCTACTAATCTTAGCAATTTTTTTGGAGATGAGCCCTATAATTCTTCTATAAATATCCTGTCATTTGTATACACACAGATATCTGCTGCTATTCTCATAGACTCTTCTACTATAATTTTTACATCCAGATCAGAATGTTTTATAAGGGCTTTTGCAGAAGCTAAAGCATATGCTCCTCCCGAACCTATGGCAATTGCCTCTTCATCGGGCTCAATAACATCCCCGTTACCCGATATAATCAGGGTATGCTCCTTGTCAGCAACAACCAGAAGAGCTTCCAATCTGCGTAGTATCTTGTCAGTCCTCCAATCTTTGGCCAGTTCCACAGCTGCCCTCGTCAGATTGCCGTGATACTGTTCCAGCTTGCCCTCAAACTTCTCAAAGAGGGTAAAGGCATCCGCTGTTGTACCAGCAAAGCCGGCAAGGACGTTATCGTTGTACAGACGCCTAACCTTCTTTGCACCATGTTTCATAATTGTATCGCCAATAGTCACCTGCCCGTCACCACCAAGGGCAACCTTCTCTTTATTCCTTACACACAAAATTGTAGTTCCTTTAAACATAACCATTCCTTCTCAGATCCAAACATAAGATAAGCATCTTTATTTAACTATAAATGTTATAAACGGGTTTTATTACCAAACTTACACTAAAGTTTACTTCTGGGGTGTGCCTTATCATACACTTCCATTAATTTGTCAATACTTATATGGGTATATTTCTGAGTCGTTCCCAGGCTCTTATGCCCTAAAAGCTCCTGAATCGAGCGCAAATCTGCTCCAGCATCCAAGAGATGAGTTGCAAAACTATGACGAATGGAATGCGGTCCGATGTCTCGCATTATGCCGCATTGAAAGACATACTTTTTAACTATCCTGACGACACTTCTTGAACTTAACCTTTCTCCCCTGAAATTGAGGAAAATCGGGTTTGCTAATTCTTCCTTGGGATTCCCTTTAATATTTTTTTCTTTTAATTCATTTACACGTTCCAGGTAATCTCTTAATGCTTCTATTGCCTTATCCCCAATGGGAACAATCCTTTCTTTTCTGCCTTTTCCTCTTACCTTGATAATACCCAAACTGAAGTCTAAATCATCAATATTAAGTCCCACCAACTCGCTCACCCTAATACCACATGAGTACAAAACTTCCAAAATTGCTCTGTCCCTATATTCTAAGATGGATGATTTAAAAGGCTTTTCAACCAACCTGAACATTTCATCAACAGATAAAAAAGCAGGGATATGTTTTTCCTGTTTAGGGGTTGTAACGACAGCAGCTGGATTATTTGACAGCACTTCTTCTTTAACCAAGAATTTAAAAAATGTCCGAAGCGAGGCTAGTTTTCTTGCAATGGAAGTCTTTTTATTCTTGCCATATAACTCCATCAAATAGGCTCTTATAACAATATGATCTATCCTTGTGATGTCAATCTCTTTATTGTCTTTTTCTATACATAGTTTCTGTGTTTTTAAGAAGTTTAAAAACTGATTCAGATCGCTAATATAATTTCGGCATGTATTCTCTGATGCGTTCTTCTCTATTTGCAGATAAAGCGAGAATTTATTGATTAAACTTTCCATTTTTACACTATAACCAATCAAAACCCTTTGGTCAAGAAATCAATAAAAAATATGCAATTCATACTTAAAAAAGAAAAATTCCTTTGGGGTAATCATTAGCATAATTTTTGGGTCAAAAAAACTGCTTTTAGCGTGCGGAAAGGAAAATTTTTCAGGGCGAACTGTGTAACCTTCCCTTAGAATCAAATTTATGGCCTTCCATTTTTAATAATTTAGCCTTAATTTCTATGCCCCCTTCCGCTGAATACCCTCCCAACCGACCATCTTTTCTTATTACCCGATGGCATGGCACAACTATCGGCAAAGGGTTTTTGGCAAGCGCAGTTCCGACTGCTCTTGAAGCTTTGGGAGCCCCTAACTCTTTACTGACCCAACTATAAGTACGTACCTCTCCATACGAGATGGACCTTGTTATCTCCAAAACCTCCTTTTGAAAATCAGTATAACAAGAGAGATCCAAAGATACTTTAAAATCTACCCCTTCTCCCGCAAGGTATTTCTCAATAGCCTCTTCTGATTTTTTAAAACAACCCCGACAAATAGATATGTCTTTGTATTTTGAAAATATATATGAATAGACACTTTCTTCTGCAGCTGAGAAGGGGAGTATTTCTAAAAGACTCCCCTCCCTTCCAACAATACCGCACCAGCCAAGATTCGTATTGAATACAGAACAAACCGTCTTACTCATAACCTTCTGTTTTTACCCATTCTCTCTTTTATTATCTTAATAAAAGCGTAGGATTCCTGACTCTTAAGTAGATATGAACATAAGAAAAAAACAGCAGCCCCTATTATAATACTACCACTTAAGGTAAAGATTCTTTCTTTAATACCCAAGACCGTGTTCCATGGCACCCTGAAACAAAAGAGGTAGACCACAATCCCCATAGCAGTTGAAGAGATAGAGACCTTTAAAACCGATAAAAGTATCTTTCTTGCCCCTATATTACCCATCCTTTTTCTGAGAATTATCAGCAATAACGCTATATTTAGGGTAGAAGAGATAGACATAGCCAGAGCTATTCCTCCGTGTTTCAACCCTAAAGGATACGCCAATATAATGCTGAGGATGATATCAGCAAAAAGGGTAATTATTGCGATCTTTACAGGAGTTCTCGTATCCTGGAGAGAATAGAATGTTGGCACCACAATCCTTCCCCCTGCGATTGCCCATAAACCAAGGGAATAATAAAGGAGGGCATCTGCTGTCAAAAGGGTAGCCTGATAGTCAAATTCTCCCCTCTGGAAAAGGATGCTGATAATGGGAACCCTGAGAATTATCAATCCAACCATCGCAGGAATTGTCAAAAACAGCACTAATCTTAAAGCAAATGAGAGAGAGTCCTTCAGGTTTTCATAGTTTTTTGCGGCTGCATACCGGGACATAGCAGGTAAAACGGCTGTCCCTATTGCAACAGCAAATATCCCTAGTGGAAATTCAATTAGTCTGTCAGCATAATAAAGATATGATATGCTGCCCTCAGGTAGAAAAGAGGCAATAAGTGTATTAATAAAGAGGTTAAACTGATATACCGCTACTCCAAAGACGGCAGGAAGCATCAAAATGCCAATCCTCTTTACAGCAGGGTGAGAGAAGTTGAAGATTATCCTGAATCTTATTCTCTTGCCTCTTAAAAAAGGAACCTGGAATACAAGCTGCAAAACTCCTCCAATAATTACTCCAATAGCTAGACTGAATACGGGCTGATCAAAATAGCGGGAAAACCACAGTACAGCAGTTATCATAGAGATATTAAGCAAAACCGGGGATAGGGCAGGGGCAGCAAAATGCTTCAGGGAATTTAGCACCCCCATACAGAGGGCGGTAAGGCCGATAAAAAAGATGTAAGGGAACATTATGCGGTTAAGAAGTATCGTTAGTTCTAGCTTTTCAGGGGTATTAATAAATCCAGGAGCTATAATTTTTACAATAAGAGGAGAAAAGATTATGCCCAGTATTGATATAATTACAAGTATAATTGAAAGAATAGTAAAAGATATATTTGCCACTTCAAGGGCATCTTTATTTGACTTTTTAGTTAAATATTCGGTAAAAACTGGAACAAAAGAGGCGGTTAATGCTCCTTCTGCGAACAGTCTTCTAAGGAGGTTAGGTATTCGAAAAGCCACAAAAAAGGCATCGGCAGATAACCCTGCACCAAAATATTTGGCAACTACCATATCCCTTACAAAACCTAAAATCCTGCTCAAGAAGGTGGCGCCGCCTACTATTCCTGCTGCCTTTGCAATACTTTTATTTTCAGACATAGTCTTTTATTTTTTCTACCTCTCCTATATAACAAAAAAAACCGGCATTTTAAAGGCTAAGGGGATTTTGAGGTCAATAGTCCCCAGTCTTTACCTGCCGGCAACAAAAAGGCTTTTTCATGAACCCTATTGGTCGTAATCTTCTAATATCTTACCTGTCCTGGCTTTATCTACCACTTCATCAAATTCTGACCCAAGGTCTGCCCCTAATTCTTGGGCCCTCTTCTTTGCCCAGAGGCCGACATTGCGGGAATCCTTATAGAAATCCTCTCCCAAGGACCTGCTTGTATTAAACTCTGCCATCCTATCACTCTCTGATTTATGGTAAGCAACTCGAGATAACAGTCGGTTCAAGTCCTTGCTTCCACAACTCTTGCATTTCAACGTAAAAGCCTCTGAAGTCTTCAATATCAGGAAACTCATCTTTCTCTGACAATTATTACATTCGTATTCGTATATCGGCATACGTATTCTCCTCAAAACTAGGCTACAAAGCAAAAATTACAGTAATTTAAGTTTCTTGTCAAGAAATTTAATGTTTTACTTTTTTCTTGACATCTCTTAAATATTTGATAGCCTTCTCACGTTAAACCGAGTTAGTTGCTTTGCAATAATCTGTCAGAGGCTTATAGTTTCTGATCATTAACTCACCTTGGAATTTCAAGTACCTTATAGAAATTCACAATCAATCAAGAAGGTTGAGGTTTAATATGCCTTTTGAGTTTTCAAATATTTCGCCGTTTATTATCCCTATAAGTATTGTCCTAGGTTGGGTACTTGCCGGTCTAATCTTCCAAAAAATAATATTTTCAAGGATTATTAAACTAGCCCACAAAACGGATTGGAAATGGGACAATATTGTAATAGTTCCACTTAAGGGCATGACATTGCTTTGGTTTCTTCTCGCCGGCATATATTTAGCTCTCCCCAGCATCCCTTTGTCTGTATATCTTTCAAGTATGTTTCAGAAAACCCTGCTGATTTCTGTTATTTTCTCTGTAACATGGGTATTGGCAAAAATATCAGTCGGTGTGGTAAAGACATACACCGAGAAAACAGAGGGGGCGTTAATATCGACAGGTATCTTTACTAATTTATCCAGGGTTTTGATATTTATTATAGGGGGCTTAATAATACTTCAGACATTAGGTATCTCTATTACCCCTATAATTACTGCTCTGGGAGTCGGAGGTATTGCCGTTGCTCTGGCACTTAAGGATACACTCTCTAGCTTATTTGCAGGGTTTTATATTCTTATCTCAAGGCAGGTAAAAGCAGGAGATTATATAAAGCTTGATACAGGAGATGAAGGCTATGTTGTAGACATTAACTGGCGAAATACAACCTTAAAGCCTTTTTCCAATAACATTATAATTGTTCCAAATTCTAAACTGGCATCTGCCATTACAACAAATTACAACCTTCCAGAGAAGGAAGTTGCAGTCCGTGTTCAGGTTGGGGTAAGCTACGATAGTGATCTTGAACACGTGGAAAAAGTAACTATCGAAGTGGCAAAAGAGGCAATGGAAACCATTGTGGGAGATGCGTTGTCTTTTGAACCTCTTATTCGTTACCATACCTTCGATGATTTCAGCATAAACTTTACCGTAATAATGCGTGGCAGGGATTTTCTAGACCAATATACCATAACGCATGAATTAGTTAAGAGATTACACAACAGATATAAAAAGGAAGGTATCGAAATTCCATTTCCAATTAGAACGGTTCATATGAAAGAGACAAAAACTTAAAAGAGCAGGAGGGCACAGGGTAAATGTCTAAAAGATTCTTTTTACCAACATTACTAATCTTGATATTTGTATTAGCAGGGATATGGTTTATAATTAAAGGAGACCTTACCCCCCCCAAAATAGTCCTCCATAAAGAGATAAAGTTCCTTGGCCAAAATCAGGAGCTTGAGTTTTCAGTAGAGGAGCAGAAGAGCAAAATAGTGTCTGTTCAGGTATCAATAAAACAAGGAGGCAATGAGAAATATATTTCAAATCTTGACTTCTCCGCTAAGGGAGGGCTTAAACAAGACATAAAACTCCCTATAAAACCTTTAGCATTAGGGTTAAAAGATGGAAAGGCAACTCTAATAATTTCAGCCCGTAATAGTTTCCTTATTAGAAATAAGACCCGCCTTGAAAAGGAGGTTATTATTGACACACTTCCACCACAGATCGGTATTAGAAGTTTGAATCACAATATAAGCATGGGTGGTAGTTGTTTAGCGCTGTACACTGTCTCTAAAGATGCCCTAAAAAGTGGTATCATGGTGGGAGATCTTTTCTTTGAGGGTTATCAAATTACCCCTGACGGGGAGGCTTACGTAGCCTACTTCGCTCTACCTTGGGATGCTCCTAATCCAACCCCGATTATGCTTATTGCCCAGGATAGTGCCGGAAATACAACCAAAATATCCTTCCCCCACTTGATTCTCAGTAAAGAATTTATAGAAGCCAGGATGGATATCTCGGATGGTTTTTTAAACCAGAAGATGCCGGAATTCAGTGCCAGATATGATAACCTCCGTGGGGAAAATCTCGATATATATTTAAAAGTAAATAGCTGGTTACGCAAGGAATGCAATCAGAAAATAAAGGATGCTTGCAGCATATCCCATCCTCAGAAATTATGGGATGGTCCTTTTTTAAGAACGGAGGGATCCCCTAAAGCGCAATTTGCTGAGAATAGAACATACTATTATCACGGGAAAGAGATCGACAAACAGATACATCTTGGGGTAGACATAGCTGCCTTGGAACAATTCCCGGTAAAAGCAGCTAACAATGGTATAGTAGTATTCGCTGATTATCTGGGGATTTATGGGAATGCTGTAATTATAGACCATGGTCAGGGCATATTCAGTTTGTATGGCCACCTAAGCAGTTTAAAGGTAAAAACCGGTGTAGAAGTTAAGAAAGGGGATGTTATAGGTAATACAGGCACCACCGGACTCGCTGGAGGAGATCATCTCCACTTTAGTATGCTAGTCCAGGGTGTCTTTGTTAATCCTAAAGAATGGTGGGACCCTCACTGGATTAAAGATAATATAACTTCTAAACTGCAGCTTGTTGAACCTACTGACACCTAAATTGCCCTCTGCTATTTTATCAAATCTATCTTCTATAAAGAAATAATTATGTTTTAACCAAAAAGGGTTGAGATAACTTAAAAGTCGTCTCAACCCTTTGGTAGCACTAAAAAAATGCTTATATATCACAATAAAGTCCTTAGGCTAAAGTTGTAAGGACTTGAGAGGGTGTATTAGATGATCACACCCAAAGGTAACCCCTTAAATTAGCGAGGTTTCACCTGCTTTTTAACCATATCGGCTACATTTTTTGCGCTCTGGGCACAAGAAGGTAGCCCGGTTTTTCCAGAAGGCTTCACAGTATCACCAACATTAAAGAGATTCTTTATTGGAGTCTCCTGAGGCATATCCCACTTGCCTGGCCATGTACGAGCGAAAGGCCATTCATGGTAATAATTACGAACATCTACCCTTAAGATATCTGCATGCTTCTCGTAGTCCGGCATAAAGGTTTTCAGGTCTTCTACGAATAGTTTAATCTCTTCTTCACAGTTAAAAGGTTTCAGACACGACTCTGGAGCACCTGTTATATATGTCAAATGCTTCCCGGGAGGGGCTACCTGGGGGCAGATATTGGTTATGGGGAGACAGAAATTGACTCTGCGAAGTCCCACAATGAGTGCTATTCCTGGCACATCAACAAGAGGCCTATCACTAACAAGATATATTAACAGACCTCCAACAGGTCTCAGCTTTCCTTTAACCTCTTTTACATATTCCGGTTTGAGATTTGGCTCTCCTACAAGTTTCACAGTTTCCCCGGTGCCACCATTACAGATAACTACCTGAGAATCTACTTCAACTTCCTCTCCTGCCTTGTCTATTATAACCCCTTTGACAACGCCATCTTCTACTTTAATGTGTTTTGCCTGGGCATATGTCCAGACATCACCGTTAGCTCTTACCACATTTGCCAGATTTTCCACAAGAGCTATATTGCCCCTAGTAGCAATGCCGTAGTTGCGATAGCCACCACCGACATCTCTAGATACGAACCTGAAAAACTCAGATGCTTCCAATTCCCAGGAATTGATCATCTGCATGGCTGAAATAACAGCCTGAAATACAGCCAGAACTCTGTCGTTATCCGTGTACTGAAGAAGCCAGTCACGAAAAGACATTCCCTCACCTGCCTGTTCCTTCACGCCTTGTTTAAAGAAACCTGATATTTTTTCAGCCGCTATTTCTTTTGCCATTCTACCAAGTATTTTAGCCCGGGATGCCTCCGTCTTGGCCAAGATGTCGAGTAATGCTCTGACGCCTCCTTTTCCCGGTATCTCATAGAATGTCCCTTCAATCCAATAGTTGAGATGAGGGACAGGAGTAACCTCAAATTTAGCGCCAACCTCTTTAAAAACGCTTTGAACTACTCCGCCTACCTCTATACCTACTGCTCCCGTGGGCAGCTTGTAACCAATAAATTCGTCAGAGGAGAATCTGCCTCCCAAGCGATTGAATTTTTCCACGAGTAAGGTTTTATAACCCGCATGAGCTAGTAGTGATGATGCGCACATTCCTCCCATACCTGAACCAATAACCACTACATCATAAACTTCTTTCTTCATTAAATCACCTCCCAAATATATTTATTTTTAACTTATTAATATCGTCTAGATTCGACGTTGTCAACCAACAGCATGGTTGAATTTTTTATAAACCCCCGATAAATTGTGCCAAAAAACTTTGGTATTATTCCAAATTCTAATGGTCCACTTCTCCTATAACCAAACTGTAATGGGATAATAACTTAAGAGATTCTGTTTTAACCTTATAACGTGCGAACACCTCCTTCCTAAAAACCTTTGTGCAAACAGGATTACCTATTAATAAATGTGCAATATTTTCCAAATCCCTGATAGTTTATAAACCCTCAAATTTATACAAACGAAGTATTTTAAAAATACCTTGTGTAAGGGTTTCTATGAATTTATTAAAAATCATAGGGGTTTTATCTATTAGGAACAGATTTTTTAAGGGCTGTCAAGCTTTTTTTTAACCTTGTCAATCAAAACAGAAAAAGCTGTTAATGCTTTCTAAATACTATAAGTTAACATTATTTGAAAGAGATACAATTAAAACTATGCTTTTTGAGAAACATTATATTTGGTGTCTCACGTATGGTTCATATAAAAGGAGAACAAAGAATAAAAAAAGCACCAAGCGGACGAATTATAACGATTAGATCTTAAAAGATTTTTTAAGATAGTGCTTGCCTAAAGGCATAGATTTCAGTAATATTATTACTTGGAAGAATAAACATTCACTAGACATCAGATGATAGGGATTTGATTTATTTGAACACACAGGGAGGTTTTAAGTTTTGTTATGGTTTAAAAAAGATGCGGCAAATAATAACAATGAGGGTAAAGGTCTTCTTAACAGGTTAAAGGAAAGATTATCAAAAACCAGAGAAGGTTTTGTAAGCAGGGTGGATCGAGTTGTATTTGGGAAGAAGAAGATAGATGATGACCTCTTAGAAGAACTTGAGGAAATACTGATTACTTCTGACCTCGGAGTTCAGGTCAGCTATAGATTAATCGAAAACATGAAGGAAAGGGTTAAAAGAAAAGAACTTGATGACCCAAACCTTCTCAAAGACTATCTTCAGAGAGAAATTTTAGACATTTTAAAGGCTGAGGAAAAACCGCTTGAGATTTCAAATTCCTCTCCATTTGTCATAATGGTTGTTGGCGTCAACGGGGTTGGCAAGACAACTACTATTGCAAAGATGGCAAACAGTTTTAAGGAAGAAGGAAAGAGCGTTCTTCTTGCTGCGGCGGATACCTTCCGTGCTGCCGCCATAGAACAGCTTGAGATATGGGGAGAAAGGGCGGGCTGTAAAGTTATTAAACATCAGAACGGGTCTGACCCTTCTGCGGTTGTTTTTGATTCCATAAAGGCTGCTCTGGCAAGAGATATCGATGTCCTGATTATTGATACTGCGGGCAGACTGCACACCAAAGTGAACCTAATGGAAGAGTTAAAGAAGATCCAAAGAATTATTGGAAGGGAATTGCCGGGTGCCCCCCACGAAGTTCTGCTTGTGTTGGACGCTACTACCGGTCAAAATGCTATTTCTCAGGCTGAGTTATTCAAAGAAGCCACAAATATTACAGGGATAGCTCTTACTAAACTGGACGGTACAGCTAAAGGTGGAATAATTGTAGGTATTTCTGATGAGCTAAAGATACCTTTAAGATACGTGGGGATTGGCGAGGGGATGGATGATCTGAGGGTATTTAATGCTAAAGAGTTTGTAGAGGCGCTTTTTTAAATAGGGAGGCACTTTTGCCCCTTCTTTACTTTAAAAGCTAATCATGGTATTATTAATTACAAAGGAAAGGGGGTGAAATAATGACTGCATCATATAATGAAATAGGTGAAATAAGAGAACCTGCCGTAGCTGGTGCATTTTATCCGAGTGATCCAATAGCTTTGAAAAAACAGATAAGGGATTTTTTATACAATGTCCCTGAAGAGAAACCTGAGGGAAGGATAATAGCTATTATTTCTCCTCATGCTGGATATATGTACTCAGGACAGGTGGCAGCTTTTGGGTATAAATTACTTGAAGTATCAGATTTCAACAAGGTTATAGTAATTGCACCAAGTCACAGAGCCCATTTTAAAGGGGCTTCGGTATATAATAAAAGCGGCTATAAGACCCCCCTTGGTACTGTCCCTGTTGACCGCGATCTTTGCAACAGAATAATTGCCCAAAATGAGATGATAAGTTTCTACCCCCAAGCTCATATTCAGGAACATTCATTAGAGGTCCAGGTTCCTTTTTTGCAGACAGTTTTAAAAGAATTTAAACTAGTGCCAATAGTAATGGGCAGTCAAGATTTTAATACCTGTATGATTCTGAGCGAGGCTATTGTGCAGGCAATAAAGGACGAAACTGTACTTATTGTTGCCAGTTCTGACCTTTCTCATTTCCATCATTATGATAAGGCAGTCAGTCTTGACAGAATAGTTCTGTATCATATTGACAACTTTGATGCCAGTGGACTTGACCAAGCCATGAAAGACGGAAAGAGTGAGGCTTGCGGGAGAGGACCTATGGTCACTGCCATGTTGATTTCGGAAAAGTTAGGAGCCAATAAAGCCAAGGTTTTGAATTATGCCAACTCAGGGGATATAACAGGTGATAAAAGTGGGGTAGTAGGATATGCCTCTGCTGTTATTTATGAATGTAATGAAGAAACCAAAAACAAAGGGTCGGAAAACGTAAATCTAAAACCCGGGCTTACCGTAGAGGAGAAGAGGGCACTCCTTGACATTGCCAAGAGTACTATCGAAAGCAGAATAAAAAATCAGAATTTGCCAAAATTTGAAATAAGTTCAGATACCTTGAGAGAAAAGAGAGGTGCCTTTGTAACCCTCCACAAACACGGGAGGTTAAGGGGATGTATTGGAAATATCCACGGTAATAAGCCTCTGTATATAACTATTGAAGAGATGGCAATCGCTTCTGCTTTCAATGATCCAAGGTTTCAGCCTGTTACAGAGAGAGAGTACAGGGATCTTGATATAGAAATTTCTGTTCTTACACCATTAGTAAAGATAAATAACACTGAAGATATTCAAGTCGGAAAGCACGGAATATATATAGAAAAAGGTTACCACTCCGGATTGCTGCTTCCTCAGGTGGCAACTGAGTATCGATGGGACAGAAACACTTTTCTGGAACATACCTGTAATAAGGCAGGATTGCCAAAGAACGCATGGAAGGAGAAGGATACGCGTATATATATCTTCTCGGCCGATATCTTCTCTGAGGGAAAGCTATAAAGGTTACTAATGCCTTACTTAAATTTAGCATATTTTGTATAAATACCGAAGATTAGTTTATTCTTTGTCTATTCACCCTGAACAACTAAAGAGTTTTTGACCCAGTTTCTTTCTGTCCTGGTCCCAACGTTTTATCAAATAGTACTTTTCACCTTCAAATACACGAACGATACTTTCAAAATACTCTTCACACCCCTTTACTTCCATATGCCCTGTTTTATTAACAAATGATAAAATTCGGGAGTGATAAAAAGGGATCATTGCTTCAATAATCTGCTCTTGAGGAATTTCATTATTTCTATAAGCAATAGCAAAATTAAACAGAACCCTTGCCCAGAGGTCACTGGGATAATAAAATATATCCTGGGACATCTTTTTAGTCTTGCTAACTTCGATCAATTCTGGTTGGGGAACAATCTTATCCCACTTTTCACCATATTTTTCAAATCCAGAGATAAAACTATTATATAAAGCGTCTTTGTTGACATCTACTACCGGGGGTTTCTCCTCACTCCCAAGACCGAATCCAAAGATACTGCTTGGCAGACTCGCTGAAGTATCTTTCCAGAGATATTCAAAATCGATCATCAAATCAAAAAAGGTCATAACCACCTGTTTAAACATTGGGCCCAGATCCTTGGCAGGGTCTTTTGCCCTATGGCTCTTAGGAGACCCCAAAAAGGTCTGACATACTTTAAACCGACGGGCAATGGCAATGGTAGTCATCCAGATGTCTATCCCAAAATTGGCGACCTTTTCATTCCATAGTTTCTCTGACAAAAAGGCCCTTGCCATTCTTCCGCAAAATCCAAAATCTCCACCAATAGGCTGCCTGACTCTCAGCCCGAAAAGAGTTCTTAGCAATGGATAGGCGATATGATTGGTAATAGAACCGTCATACTTATGGCGAACGTAAATCGGGGTAACGTAATTAAAGCCTGCAAAAATTGGTTCACCAAGGTATTGAATCCACTGGGGGGTAATGCTTTTTAAATCTGCATCTACTACAACCACGGCCTTGGCCTGGAGCTCAACCGCTGCCTCAAATATATTCTTGAAATTATTTCCCTTTCCCTTCACCCCTTTTGGAGTAGAGATATATATTTTGGGAACTTTTGTCGGAGTATTCATAAAAACGTCTTTTGTTCCATCTGGTGAATTATTGTCCACATTTATAATCACGGCCTTTTTATCGGGGAAATAATCTATAAGCCCCCGACTGGCTACATCAGTGGGATATGCAATAGAGTCAGCTTCATTGTAGGAAGGTATACCTACAATAATATCCACGTTCTCAACGTGATCTGGGTTTTCAACAATAATGCCCATTTTTTATCTCCTCTATTTATAACTATTTTTTACCTTTTACGAGCCTATCAATTTTAGGTTTCCTTTTATTCCCTCTAATATCCTATTAGACCTGGCTTCATCCCCTAAAATACCCACTCGTATATTTACCTCAGTAGTTGACAAATTCAATGAATTGAGTTTTATCCATATCTTTGTGCCATCAGATATCTCTGAATCAATTATTACAACAAGATTATCATTCTTTTCCGACACAACAGGCAAATTAAAATCTTTTAAGGTCTTCAATGTAGCACTCCGCGTTTCAATTATTGTTGCCTGTAATGTTGTCTCCAAGTTCCCCTTATACCATATTGCTCCTCCTGCCCCAAGACCGGCACCTCCTGCTACAAGAAGAGGAACACAACTGGTCATCAAAGCAAAGAAACCCAAATATACTAACAAAGCCAATCGTTTTTTCATTACAAAAACCTCCATTATTAATTATATTCCAAACTATGTTATGTCCACTATTTTTTATAGACCAAAAAATTAATGTCCGAAACAAGACCAGACATTGGCAGGTTTAATAGGATTTAATCAATTTCATCGTTTGTTAAAGGATATAACGTAAAAATTTAAAGGTCAAGGGTTATATTATAAGAGTGAATCAATTGGAGTCTATATATTTAAAGTCAATAAAGACTCTTTTATTGCATCAACAAATTTATAAAAAACTCCCATTTTATTTCTTAACAAACGGTTATCTATATTTTCAAACATTTTATTTCTTATTCCTCTAGAAATTTCCAGTTGTACACCTTGTCCGCTCTTACATCGGTTACAAATATTATCAGGATCGAGTCCACAAAGCCCCGGCAAATCATCTACGACAGCCTTAAATCCAGCTATATTTAGATCATCCATTATTTTTTGTTTCAGTTCCTGGTTTTTGCCTCCGACAAAAACTATTTCTTCACTATTTTGAGATCCGTGTATTGAAATGACATTGACTTTATTTTTTGCAATTTTTAATCCTAATGGTTCGTCATGCCTGTTGCTGCTAATGTGTAATATTTTATTTCCCGTTTTTTTAATACCTTTGAAGGCATAAAATGTATAATCACTTCCAGCTAAAGCATCTGCAATGTCTCCTGTTCCAGGCTCTATCCCTCCCCCATGAGGAGCCATTATAGCAAGCATAGATTCGGCTTCACGACATAATACTACATAATCCTCACCTTCTCTTTCTTTTTGTTTCAACTCATAGAAATTTGAATATTTGTCCATTATGTACCCAAGAAACTCAATTATCAGTTTATATAGAAAAACAATATGTATATGAGACATCGAAAACACATAAGTGTTTCATCATTAATCAAACCGGCGATTTGTTGTATACAATTTTTTGGGTATAAAATTATATGATAGCTACCGTTAATGTTCACTAATTAGCTAATTCTTAATGGGTTTTGTAAAGTAGCTTCTTTAAGCATTCAATATATAAAACGAGTTTGGCCGTTAATATAGCAAATTGGTAGGAGGAAGAAAAATTCATGAATCTTTTCTGCCATTTAAGCGAAGCACAAAACCAGACAATAGAAAATAAGTACTATTGTGTTAAGCTTAAAAAATTATCCCAAATTTTTAATTCTCTGCAAAACGTTTATCAGCCGTGGCGGGAGCCAATTGATCTAACCAGGAAAACATCTCATTTTTTACTGTCTCAAATTCTTCTATATATTCCTTTTTTACAGGACCCGCGGACGGAGGATTAAAAGCTAATGGATTAATGAATCTACCGTTTTTAACAAGCCTAAAATCCAGATGTGGCCCTGTAGCTAATCCTGTTGCCCCTACATATCCGATAATCGCCCCCTGTTTAACCAGTTTATTATGTTTAATACCCTTGGCAAAACGACAAAGATGTCCATACATAGTGGTGAAGGTACCATTATGTTTGATTTTTACAAACTTACCATAGCCACCCTTACGTCCGGCAAATATTACCTTCCCATCACCAAGCGCAACCACTGGCGTACCTTTTGGTGCGGCATAGTCAATTCCAAGATGTGGGCGATATATCTTTAGAATAGGATGAAAGCGTCTCTTAGCATAACGAGAACTTATATAGCTATATCGCAAAGGAGATTTTAGAAATTTCTTTCTTAGAGATTTTCCTTCTTGGTCATAATAATCGCTATGGCCGACTCTATTCTTAAAAAACACGGCAGAGAAAACCTCTTCCTGATTTATAAACTCTGCACACAGAATCTTTCCGTTTTTCACAAAGCCCCCATCTCTATATTTCTGTTCAAATATTATCTTGAATTCATCTCCTTCACGTATGTCTGTATTAAAATCTATGTCCCATGCGAAAATGTCCGCTAAGTCCATAGCAACCTGCGGACTTAATCCTATTTCTACAATGGTTTCAAAAAGAGAATCATGTATTACACCTGCTTTAGCAGATAACCTTGTTTCATATTTTATTTTTTCTTTCCTCGCTGAAAAATCATTGTTAGATCTCTCCACAATTAAAATATTGCCTTCATCAATTTCGTATCTAAGACAATTTATTGTATTATCAATAACATTCATCTCTAAATCTAGCGTATTCCCCGGCCTTATCCTGCTCAAATTATATACCTTCTTTGAAGCACACATGAGATTAAAAATCTCCTGCGGGGTTATTTTATCCTCACTAAGAACATCGTAAATAGTGTTGTCTCTTACAAGTATGTGTTTAATCTTTTTTATTTTGTTGTCGGAGGGTAGAACATGGCTGGATTCTGCTTTGTCAAAAGAGTATGAAAAGAAAAGTATCATTCCGGTAAAAAATCCAACTCCAAGAAACATAAAGAGAAAAACTGTTTTTTTTGTGCGGATAACTCTTTGAATATTATAAAGAAACTTTTTCATATCATAAGCCTTTTCTTCTAAATTATTGTAATAAGTCAACACTTTTATATCGTTAGAATAATTTTGACATTTACCCTTAAAAGACCAGGTCCAGAAACTGTTTTAAAATGCTGGCAGTAGCCCCCCAGACAACATGTTCTTTGTAATTATAGAAATATGCCTGGCAAGGGGGGTTACCTTCAATAATCATATCCTCCTCCCTGTATGCTTTTTCATCTAACAAAGCCTGTACTGGTGCCTCTATTAGTTCATCCGTTTCATTAGTATTTACTTTGAAATTATATGGATACGGTATAAAACCTACAAATGGGGAAATAATAAATCTTGTTTTAGTCACAATATCATCCAATTCTCCCAGTATCTCCACATCATCCTTCTCTATGCCTATTTCTTCATGGCTCTCTCTAAGGGCAGTATCCATTAATGTCTCATCACCTTTATCATATGCCCCTCCTGGGAAAGAAATCTGTCCTTTATGGTGCTCAACATTTTCTGTCCTCTTTGTAAACAAAATGTGATAGCTATCATCTTTGTAAAACAAGGGGAGCAACACCCCCGAAGGTCTAAAGCCATTTTCGACGATGGTCCTTTTTGTTCTCTTAGAAAGGATATTTTTAATCCTAGCCTTCATCTTATCAATCGATTCGTTACTAACCATATCCATAATAACAACTATTATAGGGAAGAAAAACATGATAATATATAACTATATATCTTTTCCCCTGTTTTCAATCCGAGTTCAATAAATTCTGGGCCATACTTCTTGCCGGTATCGGTCCTGAAAGTATCCTTTATTTTCCTGATTTCTTTCAATCCCCTAGGAAAATGCTCAACTATCAAATTAAATGGGGTTTCGCGGGAATCTGCCATGTACCAAAAGGTTTCTGTAAAGTTGTCTACCCCCCATCTAAATTTATCGGCATCGTAAAGAGAATCGCTGATTAACTGTCCAAGAGGAGTAGAAACTCTTTTTGGTTCAACAAATGCTTCGTGATTGGAGATAGCCTGAACTATAATCTCCTTTTCTTCCTCATTTAATGAAAAATTCCTGAGTTTTATTCTTGCTTCTATAGCACCGGCCTTAGCGTGATGGGGCTCTTTTCTCTTAATGTCGTGTAACAAACCCGCCAGCTGGGCAATTACAATTGCTTTTTCGATCTGATCTGACCCCAAAGACTGCCTCTCTCCCTCGATAAAGGCAATGGCTCCAATATCAATAGTTACCTTCTCAGCATGTTTAATACCATGTCCAAGGTTGTCTTCTAATTGTTTGAACACTATATCACGACACTTTAACACATCTGCATTGTTACTGTATATGTCTTTTGACATTAAAAGAAAGTCTTCATTCTCAATATAGAAACAGGGGCAATTCGAACTGGAGGCTATTCTTTTTGACTCCTCCATCATGTTCTTATATATCTCTTTCACTAGGAACCTTTCTGAACATACTTAATAATTTCATCGTATAAAATTTTCTTTTTAGATGAAAGACAAATAAGGTTATTAGGCAATCCAATTAAAATAATTATCTTCCAGTATGTCCAAACCCTCCGGATTCTCTCTCTGTTGTGTCAAGTTCATGGGTAAGTTCTAGAGAAGCACGGCAAACCCTGTTTATGACCATTTGAGCTATCCGGTCACCCCTTTTTATAGCAAAGGGTTGAGCGCCAAAGTTTATAACTATAATACCTATCTCTCCTCGATAATCAGCGTCTATTGTGCCGGGAGAATTTACCAGACTTATTCCGTTCCTGAAAGCTATTCCGCTACGTGGACGGATTTGTGCTTCAAAGCCTCTGGGAATAGCAATAGCAATTCCTGTAGGTATCAGCTTTCGTTCTCCCGGATTGACAAGAATGTCCTGATCAACTGCGGCATAAAGGTCCATACCGGCTGAATGCTCGGTCATATATCTGGGCAGTGGTATATCGTCATCAATATTCTCTCTTATCCTTTTTATTTGGACCTTAACTTCATCCATCTCTTTTTCAAATCCCTTAATTCTGAAACGAACTCCAGATTTGCTGCCTGATTGAATATCTTTTTGTTAATCTTCCGAATAATTGCTGATAAAAATACCCAATTAAAAACTATGTGTCAAGGCATTTCTGGAAAGAGTTAAATTGGCAGTCAGTGTCACTCCTTTATATCTTGTATGTATCTGTGTCCGGTGGGGACGTCAAACTCCTTCTGGCTACTCCAGGAATTTATGTGAATAGGTTTACAGAGATTCTAAACGATATGCTTGACATGAGAACCAATATTACCTAAAAATGTAACCCCATTATCTGGCTTTATTAATACATGATAAAAGAAAACGAAATGGATTTAAAAGCTTTTAAGCAACAAATGAGTTAAGGCTTTGACAATTAGCTATTGACATTAGTATCTTTACTTGGTAGAGAATCGTCTATGGCTCGCAAGCTGTTAATCCATTTTCCGGGAGCCTTCTGTTCTATTACTATTCGGTGGAATATGGAAAGGATTTGGTCCTTGGCCCTAAGTCTTCATTAAAGGTGATTAAATGAAGAATAAAATTATTCAGAGTTTTTTGGACAGCGCTGATTTAAAGGTAAGGTTTGTTAATGAAAATGTTGACAGGATAATCTCTGTAGTCAAAATAATTGCCAATGCTATAAAACAGGGCAACAAGATCATTCTCTTTGGTAATGGCGGAAGCGCAGCTGACGCTCAACATATTGCTGCCGAGTTTATAAATCGCTTCTTGATAGACAGGCCGCCCCTGCCGGCATTGGCCCTGACTACAGACACTTCCGTAATTACAAGCATAGGTAACGATGTAGATTTCTCCGACATCTTTTCCAAACAGATAAAAGCATTGGGGAAAAAGGGGGATGTGGCCGTTGGATTAAGTACAAGCGGCAGCTCACCCAATGTAATCAAAGCTTTACAGGTTGCAAAAGAAATGGGGATTAAGACAGTCGGGATAACCGGCAAAGATGGAGGAACGATTGCAAAAATTGTAGATTATTCATTAAACGTTGCCTCAGACAGCACTCCACGCATTCAAGAGGTACATATTACTATCGGGCATACAATTTGTGAGATGGTTGACGATATACTGTTTACAACAAAGGACAGTTGAAGAACTGCCTACCCTTTGGCAAAGCATACCTTTTCAGAACTATCAACTATAAATAGAGAAAAGAGAATTATCAGGCTAACGCCGAGCTAAGCTGCGCCGCCGAATCACCAGCGCGAAGCGAACCCTATCTACGACACTCCTTCGAACCAGAAGACCAGTCAAGGCATTAGCTTCAGCGAGATGTTAGATGGAACTATGGAACGATGAGTAGCGTCCACTGATCAAAGGCAGAGAGCAGCCTTTTCCCTTGCCCTTCGGATATTGTAAATGCGATAGGATCTGCCTTGCCCACCTCACGCTGTCCCGAATAGAAGTCAATCTGCACCGAGTAGTCCCCTTGTACGAAGAAGACATCCTTTAGAATGTCATTGAAGCTCCTCTCTTGGATAATCGTCTCGATCTTCTTCTTGGGCGATGCCTGCGGCGACGCGGGTTGCGCAAAGAAGCCAGCAGCGCTCAGCGACGACACCAATAGGGAAGGCTGCCTCGATGGCTCGAAATACGCTGCCTTTGCTGACGCTATCGCGCTGTTCACAATGGCCAGATCATCAGGATCCTTAAGTTGTTTCAGCAGGTCGTCACCCCAATTACCTATCTGGTCTACTTTTCTCGAAGTATTCTCGTACCCAAACTCGAGGTTGATTGAGGTACTCTGGTCACCCTTTACTTCTATTGGAAGTGGCACCGATTCAGCAGTGACCAAGTTCCATTCCATTTTTGGAGAAATGCGACTAATCCTGGCGGTAATCTGATCAATTGTCACATGCTTCCCAGACGGCCCAGTAACGATGAAGCCGTATTGTACTCGCAATCGTGGCAAGGCCCCAATCGAGTTGGCAACGTAGACGTTGCTTGAGCGCCGTATTTGCATGCGAATATCTCTAAAAAAATTGAAGTATAGGTTGATACCTGTTGCGACTATGGCAAGCACAGATATCCCCAGCCCGACCCATTTCACAAGGTCGACATTGTCGCCTGTAGCCACCGATCTTGGGTTCATGAGTCCTCCTTCGCTGAAACAAGAGCTACCCGGCATACAGCCGGTAGGACCGGTCAGTCACGAGTCTTCGAGAGATAGCTACAACGTATACGCGCGCGAGCCGGGGCCTGCGTGCGCGAAGACCCTAGTTCCATCTAACAATATGTTGAATAGTTTCCTGTCAATAACATGAAATATTGAGACTGTCAATATCATAAGATTTAATAAAGACATATTTGAAAATGACGGAATTCCAGTCTTTTTACAAAAACATCAAAAAAGTTGCCCAGTTGTCTGATTCTAACCCGGGTCTTTATCTTCTATTCACAGACCCAATAACCGGCTTTTTCAGATGATAGTCGGTATGCTGCTCGAAGGCATAGGCCACCTGGAGAAGCGTCTCTTCATCAAAATGTTTTCCCAAAAGCTGTAATCCTATAGGCAGTCCTTCTTTGCTGAAACCACATGGTATGGATATGCCGGGAATCCCAGCGAGATTTGCAGGGATGGTAAAAACATCGGAAAGATACATCTGCAATGGCTCTTCTGTTTTTTCTCCAATCTTAAAGGCAGGAGTTGGAATCGTAGGAGTGACAAGAACATCGCATTCCTTAAATGTTTCATCAAAGTCTCTTTTTATAAGGGTTCGAACCTGCGACGCTTTTTTATAATAGGCATCGTAGTAGCCTGCAGAAAGGGCATAGGTGCCCAGCATGATCCTGCGTTTAACTTCTTGTCCAAATCCTTGAGATCTGGTCTGTGCATACATCTCCATTAATCCTTTAGCCCCTTGAGCCCTATATCCGTATTTCACACCATCATAACGAGCCAGGTTAGAACTGGCCTCTGCCGGGGCAATCAGATAATAGGTTGCTACAGCGTACTCACTATGAGGCAATGAGACCTCTTTAAGCGTTGCCCCTAATTTTTGGAGCTCCTTTACAGCATTCCAGACTGACTTCTCTACCTCTGGATCCACGCCTTCTATAAAATATTCTTTTGGGATTCCTATCTTTACGCCCTTTATATCCCTGCCAAGGTTCTTTTCATAATCAGGGACATCAACATCAATAGAAGTAGAATCCAATTTATCATTACCACTTATAATGGACAACAGAATACTACAGTCTCTGACGTCTTTTGTCATGGGACCAATCTGGTCCAAGGAAGAGGCAAATGCTATAAGACCAAAACGGGACACTCGTCCGTAAGTCGGCTTCAAGCCAACTATACCACAGCATGCGGCTGGCTGTCTGATGGATCCTCCAGTATCTGACCCCAGGGCTGCAATACACTCATCTGCGGCAACTGCGCTTGCTGAACCACCGCTGGACCCGCCTGGAATTCTCTCAAGATCCCATGGATTACGGGTTACACCAAAGTAAGATGTTTCAGTTGATGACCCCATTGCAAACTCGTCCATATTGGTCTTCCCGATAAAAACCGGTAGATGTTCCTTTAATCTCTCAATTACAGTCCCATCATATGGGGGCACATAATTCGCCAGCATCCTTGAACCACAGGTAGTTTTTATCCCCTTTATGCACATGTTGTCTTTTATTGCCAGAGGGATGCCTGTCAGTTTATGTTGTTTGCCCTCATCAATGATTCTGTCGGATCTCTCTGCCTGTTTCAATCCGTCCTCTTTCATCACAGAGATAAAGGCTTTTGTCTTTCCATCAACCTCCTCTATTCTATTGAAGACAGATTCTGTTATATCTGTTGAAGTAAGTTCCCTTTTTCTCAACATCTCTTGTAATTCGTGTATAGTCAGTCTATACAGTTCCATATATGCTTAGTCCTCTGTCACTCTATAATCTTGGGAACTCTGAAACAATCTCTCTTCCCGTCAGGTGCATTTAAAAGAGAGTCTTCTTTCGAAATAGATGGTTCAACCTTATCATCCCTAAATACATTGCTTACATTACTGGCATGGGAGGTAGGTTCAACCCCTGTTGTGTCCAATTCTTTTAACTTGTCAAAATAAACAAGAATTGAATTGAGTTGGCTGGTAAACGTCTCCTTTTCCTCCTCTGAAAATCCCAGCCGTGCCAAACTTGCAACCTTATTAATCTCTTCTTTGGTTATCTTCATCCTTTGTCCCAGATTTTGGAAAAATTATCTTGCCCGCTTTTTCTACCCTAACCTACGCTTCTGAAATTCCTTATTATATGTGGCAAGTAAATCCCGCCTATTTAACATCCCTATTACCCTTCTGAGGTCTTCTTTATCAACTACCGGTATTTCTTCTATATTCTTCATTGTAAATTTTCGAAGTGCATCCTGGAGGGTATCCTGAGTAGTCACTGTTATTACTTCTGAGGTAGCTATATCTTTAGCATTTACCAACTCGCTCAAACCTTCCTCAAACATTACGTTACGAATATCATCCAGGGACATTATGCCAACCATATTCTTGGTGTCATCAATAACGGGAAAATAAGAGTTTGATGTGTCGGTAACGAACGTTAAAATCTCCCTTAAAGGCATACACTCTGGTATTAAAACCATCTTTTTTTTGCTGGTTAAAGCATCTTGAACTTTAAGTCCCGCCAATATATCCACTACAAAATCCCCCAGATGGGCTGGAGAATCTATTCTTCCAGATACTTGTTTCTCATAAATGTTCCATTTGCGTGTAAACAGGAATGCGATGGATGACGACAGCATCAAAGGCACAAGCAAGCCATAACTTCCTGTCATCTCAGAAACCATAATCACGGACGAAATGGGAACTTTGGCCACACCGGCAAAGAACGCCCCCATACCCACCAATATAAATGCAGTTGGCTGGGTTACAATCTCAGGAAACAGAAGATGTGCAGTCTGACCAAAAGCTCCACCCAGCATCCCCCCTATAAATAGTGAGGGGGCAAACACCCCTCCGCTGCCACCTGAACTTATTGTAAAGGAGGTAGCAAATATCTTTGCAAAGACGAGAATAGCCATAAGCCCTATGGTCAGTTGCCCGTATATTGCAAGCTGTACCCAGCCATATCCCGATCCCAATATCTGTGGGAAAAACATGGCCATTATTCCAAGCATAAGTCCGCCGATAGCAGGTTTAAGAAAGCTCTTCACCGGAAGTTTCTTAAAAAACCTGTCCCTTACTCCATAGAATACTTTTACATAAACAGCACCCAATATAACGCACAGGGCACCAAAAACTGCATAGAAGAAGAGCTCCGAAGGATGTCTAAACAAATATTTTGGAGTATCAAACAGCACCCCCCAGCCAAAGAAAGAGCAAAAGACTGAATATGCAACGATAGAGGAGATAATCGCCGGAATAATCCCCTCGAATTCGAACTCAGGCTCTCTATACAGCACCTCTGTTGCGAACAACGCGCCCCCTAACGGGGCTCTGAATATGCTGCCAATTCCTCCGCCGGCTCCAGCAACGAGCATCATGCGTCGATCCCGGTCAGAGAGTCTCAATAGGCTGGCAAGATACGATCCAAATCCGGCGCCAATCTGGGCAACCGGTCCCTCTCTCCCGGCGGAACCACCGGAGCCTATGGTTAGCGCCGAAGTTACAGCTTTTATTACAGGCACTCTCTTTCTTATAATCCCCCTGTGTTGATGAAATGCATCGATAACGGCATCGGTTCCATGTCCCGCTGCCTCAGGTGCCCATTTATATATGATTGCCCCGGCTATCAGTCCCCCAAGGGCAGGTACCAGCCCAAGAATCCATTTTGGGGAAACGGCCACTGTTGGCATTAAAGCAGGGCCCTCTCTTCCGGGAAGGGGTGGATAAAGTCCTCCAAGATAATTAAGAAAAAATTTGGTGCTTAATTGTAGCAAAAAGAAAAATACAGTGGCGCCCAATCCGGTTACGATGCCTATTAAAATGCTGTAGATAAACCACTTTCCTATGGATTTAAAATCCGGGTCACGCATAATTTGCCCTATTCCAAGACGTTCGATTAGACTAGTTTTTGTATATTTCATGAGGCTTGGGTCCTAGAAGCTTCACTCCACCGTAACGCTTTTAGCCAGGTTTCTAGGCTGATCAACATCTGTTCCCCTCAGCACCGCAATATGATATGCCAAAAGCTGGAGGGGAATGGCAAACAAAATGGGGCTTAAGGATGGTATTGTCTGGGGAACAAAAAATACATCATCGACCTTATTTGCAATCTCCCTGTGGGATAAACTTGCTATTGCAATTATTTTCCCTTGCCTCGCTTTTACCTCTTCAATATTGCTTACAATCTTTTCATAAGATATATCATCTGATACCAAAACAACCACAGGCATATTCTGGTCAATTAGCGCAATAGGGCCGTGCTTCATTTCCCCTGCAGGGTAACCTTCTGCATGGATATATGAAACCTCCTTTAGCTTCAATGCTCCTTCCAAAGCAAGAGGATAGTTTATCCCTCTCCCTAAGTACAGAAAATCCTGGCAACGGAAATACTTGTTGGCTATCTCTCTGATACCCCTTTCTCTTTCCAGAATATCTTCAATATAATGGGGGATTTTAACTAGCTCTTCCAGAATATCCTCTGTTTTTTTCGCCGTGGAGCTCTTTTTGATTTTGGCTAAATAAAGAGTTAAAAGATAAAGGGCAGCCAGTTGGGCAGTAAATGCTTTAGTAGATGCCACACCTATCTCTGGCCCGGCATGTGTATATATTACCCCGTGGGATTCCCTAACGATGCTGCTATCCAACACATTACAGATTGAGAGGGTTCTTCCCCCTTTTCTCCTAGCTTCTCTTAATGCAGCCAGAGTATCTGCTGTCTCCCCGGATTGGGAAATAAAAATTGAGAGGGTGGTCTCATCTATTATTGGATCTCTATAGCGAAACTCCGATCCAAAATCTACTTCAACAGGAATTCGGCAAAATTCCTCAATCATAAATTCTCCTACAAGGGCAGCATGAAAAGATGTGCCACAGGCAACCAGGAGAATTCGGTCTATTTTGTTCAATTCCTCAGGTGTGATATTTGTCTCTTCTAAAAAAACCTCCCCCTCGCCTTTAAAAATTCTTCCCCTTATAGTGTCGGTTATAGACCTGGGTTGCTCAAATATCTCCTTTAGCATAAAGTGCTTATAGCCTTCTTTTTCCGCCATAACAGGGTCCCATAGAATCTCCTTGGGTTCTCTGCTAATCTTCTGGCCTTCAAAAGAAATTATACTTGCTTCGTTGTCTGACAGAACTGCCATCTCTTTGTCCTCCAAGAAAATTACCCTTCTTGTGTGGTTCAGAATTGCAGGTATGTCAGATGCCACAAAGAATTCATCTTCTCCTAATCCTATCACCAGGGGGCTTTCCTTCTTAGCAGCAATAAGCTTTCTTGGCTCTTTCTCATATAGGACTGCGATGGCATAGGACCCCTTCAGTTTTTTAACGGCATTACTAACTGCAGTCTCAATATCTTCTCCTTTTGCAATAAACCTGTCTATAAGATGAGATATAATTTCAGTGTCTGTCTCGGATTGAAACTTACATCCTTCGGAGATTAATGAATCTTTTAGTTCGACATAGTTCTCTATAATACCATTGTGTACAACTACCACACCGCCAGCCTTATGCGGGTGGGCATTTTCCTCTGAGGGCCTGCCATGGGTTGCCCACCGTGTATGCCCTATTCCAACGCTTCCACAAAACACCTTATTTATTATAGAATCCTCCAGGTTTTTTATCTTTCCCTTACAGCGGCGTACTTCAATGCCCCCATTATCAAAAACAGCGATTCCTGCTGAGTCATATCCTCTGTACTCAAGCTTTTTAAGGCCCTCTAACAGGATAGGCGTACACTCTTTCTTTCCTATATAACCAATAATGCCGCACATAATTATGCCTTTTTTTTCTTCCTCTCCCTGGTCTCCTGTTTTGTCCGACTCATTGCCAAATTGCCCGGTGGGACATTTTCTGTAATAGTTGACCCTGCTCCGATGTATGACCCTTCGCCAATCTTAACTGGCGCTACAAATTGGGTATCGCTGCCTATAAATACATTGTTTTCTATGATAGTCTTATGTTTTTTAAATCCGTCGTAGTTACAGGTAATTGTTCCTGCCCCTACATTCACACCTCTACCCAGTGTTGCATCTCCTAAATAGCTGAGATGAGAGGCCTTGCTTCCTTCTCCGATCTTCGACTTCTTAATCTCTACAAAATTTCCTATCTTAACTTTATCCTCCAGCTCTGTATCAGGCCTCAAATGGGCAAAAGGACCAATTATAACCTTGTTGCCTATCTTACTGTCACTGATAACACAGCTGGTTTTTATTATCACACCATCACCAATTATAGAGTTGGTAATCATAGACCCGGGTTCAATCACGCACTCTTCCCCTATTTGTGAGTTGCCGCGTATATAACAATTGGGATAAATTACTGTATCCCTTCCTATCTTGACACCCTTTTCAATGAATGTTGTCTGGGGATCTATAATGCTCACCCCCTCTATCATTAATTTATGGAGGATATCTTTTCTAATAACCTCGTTCGCCTTTGCCAGTTCCTCCCTGTTGTTTATCCCCATAACCTCAAGAGGGTTATCTGCTAAAAAGCCATTCGTCCTCTCGTCAAGCTTTTTAGCTATGGCGGCTATATCAGTTAAATAATATTCCGACTGCTTATTTTCTCTGCCAACCATTTTTAAAGCAGTGAACAAGTAGCTGGCTTTCACACAGTATATTCCTGTGTTAACTTCTTTAACGTATTTTTCAACATTAGTAGCATCTTTCTCTTCCACAATCCTTAAAATTTCACCGGCATTGCCTCTAATTATTCTTCCATAACCTTGTGGATTCTGGAGTTTCGTTGTTAAAACCGTAACTCCGGATTTTCCTCCTTGATGAACATCTATCAATTTTCTAATGGTGCGTTCCTTAATTAGAGGCACATCTCCACAGAGTATTAATATGTCTCCTTCAAAATCCTTCAGGGCATCTTCGGCACATAAAACAGCATGCCCCGTTCCCAGCTGCTCTTTCTGTTCAACAAAGGTTAGCTTTTCTCCTCTAAACCTCTCTTTTATAAGCTCTGCCTGGTAGCCTGTTACAAGGATTATGTCACGAGACTTTATTTTTCTGGCAAGTTCTATTGGAAAGGATAAGATAGGTTCTCCCATCAATGGATGAAGAACCTTAACCAAGCTGGACCGCATTCTTGTGCCCTTACCTGCGGCAAGAATTACTGTAACTATTTCTCTCACATTAACCCTCTAGGTTTAATAAAAATTTATATTCAGCTTTGTACTACATACCACGTTGTTGCGGCACATATTCAGGCCAACCTGACTTATAAGGAATTAGGTCTGTAGTTTTCTGCCTTGCCATCTCAATAAATTTTTGCCATCCCTTCTACAAAATAAAAAAGGGGCTGGGTTTATTAACCCGTCCCCTTTTTTAAAGGGATGTAACCCTGGGCTTATCTTGCCCGCGAAGCAACTTGTATCCTCACAAGAGCTCTGGTCAACGCTGCCTGTGCTCTAGTAAAGTCAATCTCTTCGTCCTTGCCTGCCAATTTAATTCTGTCTTCGGCCCTGGCCCTGGCAGCTTCAGCTCTTTTTAAATCTATCTGCTCTGCACTTTCTGCAGACTCCACCAAAAGATAAACCTTGTTGGCAGTCACCTCTGCAAAACCCCTGTTTACTGCAAGATAGCCGGGGGTTCCATTTTTCCGGTATTTAACTTCTCCGGCTTTTAGTGTTGTAATAAAAGGGGTGTGTCCCGGAAGCACTCCAAATTCGCCCTCTTCTCCAGGGGCTGTTACTTCGAGAACCTCCTCCTTTATTACAGATCTTTCTGGTGTAACTATATCCAAAAGAATTTTTCCTTCCACAGATATTTCTCCCTCAATTCGTTATGCAGCCATCAGCCGCTCTGCTTTTTGAATTGCATCCTCTATCGTTCCTACCATATAAAATGCCTGCTCTGGAAGATCATCATGCTTCCCTTCTACTATCTCTCTAAAGCCTTTTATGGTATCATCTAATTTAACATATACGCCTTGTGTCCCAGTAAATTCTGCAGCTACAAAGAATGGCTGAGAAAGAAATCTCTGAATCTTCCTTGCCCTAGACACTATGAGCTTATCCTCTTCTGAAAGCTCCTCCATCCCGAGTATGGCAATAATGTCTTGAAGGTTTTTATACCGTTGAAGAATTGACTGAACTTCTCTGGCTACCCTATAATGCTCTTCTCCCAGAATTTGGGGATCAAGAATTCTGGATGTGGAATCAAGCGGGTCAACAGCTGGATATATGCCCAGCTCTGCGATCTGTCGAGACAAAACAGACGTCGCATCCAGGTGGGCAAAGGTAGTTGCCGGCGCAGGATCGGTCAAGTCATCTGCAGGAACATATACTGCCTGAACCGATGTAATTGAGCCATTTTTTGTTGATGTAATCCTTTCTTCCAGCTCACCTAGATCTGTTGCCAGGGTTGGCTGATAGCCCACGGCTGATGGCATACGTCCCAGCAAGGCTGAAACCTCTGCTCCTGCCTGTGTAAACCTAAAGATATTGTCTATGAATAGCAGGACGTCCAGTCCTTCTTCGTCTCTGAAGTATTCGGCTGCAGTTAGTGCAGAAAGGCCCACCCTTGCTCTGGCTCCAGGGGTCTCGGTCATTTGACCATAAATAAGAGCGGTCTTGTCTATAACTTTTGATTCCTTCATCTCCAACCATAGGTCGTTGCCCTCTCTGGTCCGCTCTCCAACTCCACCAAACACAGAAAAGCCACCGTGTTCTCTTGCAATGTTATGAATTAATTCCATGATTATAACGGTTTTGCCAACCCCTGCACCTCCAAATAGCCCTACCTTCCCTCCGCGGGGATATGGTTCAAGCAGGTCGATAACTTTAATGCCTGTTTCGAATGGCACAACAGAGGTATCCTGGTCAATTAGATCCGGGGCAGGGCGATGAATAGGATATCTTTTCTTTTCCCCTATAGGCCCCATCTGATCCACGGGCTCTCCAATAACGTTTATCACTCTGCCTAATGTCTCTCTTCCCACAGGCATTGTAATCTGATTCCCCTTATACACCGATTCCATTCCTCTAACCAAACCATCGGTTGTGTCCATGGCGATACACCTTACCGTGTTGTCTCCTATGTGTTGTGCTACTTCTACAATAAGGTTGCCTGGCTTGTCGCTTATAGCCGGGTTTGTTAGCTCTATTGCACCGTATATAGGGGGAAGGCTTTCCTCTCTAAACCTGATATCAACTACTGGACCAATAACCTGTACAACCTTTCCCTTGGTTTCCATCTTCCTATTTTCCTCCTCCTTATAGCTCTAGCTTATTTTAATGCTTCCGATCCGCCTACAATATCAAGCATCTCTTTTGTAATCGTTGCCTGCCTTGCTTTATTGTAGGACAAGGTAAGGCTTTCTATCAATTCACCGGCATTTTTAGTTGCCGCCTCCATGGCCATCATCCTTGCAGCGTATTCACTTGCTACTGACTCCAACAATGACTTGAATATCTGAACTTCAACGTATCGTGGGAGTATCTCTTTCAGTATCCTCTCTTCATCGGGTTCATAGATATAGTCTATAACCGATTCTCCTGGTGCTGTTTCCATAGGCTTAATTGGCAAAAGGGTTTCTGCAACTACTTCCTGTCTCATAGTGGAGAGAAATTTTGTATAGACCACGCGGATTTCATCGACCACTTTGTCCCTGTAGGCTTCTACAACGTCCTTTCCAATATCAGAGGCAAGGCTGTATTTTAAATCTCCGAGAACATCTATGTAATCTTGATATCTCTCATATTTTCTCCTTTTAAAATAATCCCTTCCCTTTATACCAACAGTTACCAGCGATGTTTCTATTGACTTCTTTTTGTTCTCTTTTATAATGCCTTCTGCTTTAAGGAGTACGTTATTGTTAAAGGCACCACAAAGCCCACGTTCTGTGGTAACTACTATAATTCTGGTGCTCTTTGTCTCCCTTTTTTCAAGAAGTGGGTGGGCTTCTCCTTGTGCCCGTAAAGCCAAGCTGCTTAACACTTCTCCCATCTTTTCTGCATAAGGCCGGGCCTTTAAAGCGTTATCCTGTGCTCTTCTCAATTTAGCTGCAGCAACCATCTGCATAGCCCTGGTTATCGTCTGTGTGTTCTTAACGCTTCCTATCCTTCTTCTTATGTCTCTTAATGTGGCCATATCAACTCAACCTCTCAAGGGGTAAATATTCCTTTAAATTCGGTCAGCGCTTTCTTTATCCTTTCATCAAGTGCACTGTCAATTTCCTTTTTCTCTTTTATATCTGCTAAAATGTCTCCATGTTTTTCATCGAAGAACTTGAAAACCTGCTCTTCATATTTTCCCAGAAGGTTCTCGGGGTATTCATCAACAAATCCTTTTGTGCCGGCATAAATAATCAATACCTGTTTTTCCACAGGAATAGGTTTGTACTGCCCCTGTTTTAAAAGCTCAGTCAATCTGCTTCCTCTAGCCAACTGGGCTTGTGTGGCTTTATCCAAATCGCTTCCAAATTGAGCAAATGCTGCCAGTTCACGATATTGAGCCAAGTCCAGCCTTAAGCTCCCTGCAACTTGCTTCATTGCCTTATTCTGGGCATTTCCACCTACCCTTGATACCGATAATCCTACGTTAATTGCAGGTCTTATCCCTGCATAAAAGAGGTCGGGCTCAAGGTATATTTGACCATCCGTAATAGAAATAACATTTGTAGGAATGTAAGCAGAAACGTCTCCGGCCTGAGTTTCAATAACAGGCAGGGCTGTCAGGGATCCGCTTCCTAGTTTTTCGTTCAACTTTGCAGCCCTCTCCAGCAACCTGGAGTGCAGATAGAATATATCTCCGGGGTATGCCTCTCTTCCGGGTGGCCGCCTTAAAAGAAGCGACATCTGCCTATAGGCAACTGCGTGTTTTGAAAGGTCATCATATATAACAAGGGCGTGTTTTCCAGCGTCTCTCAAATACTCTCCAATGGCACACCCTGCATACGGGGCAATAAACTGTAGTGGTGCCGGGTCAGACGCTCCTGCAGCTACCACAGTTGTATAGTCCATAGCTCCAAACTTATCTAAGGTGTCAACAACCCTGGCTATAGTTGACTTCTTCTGTCCTATTCCAACATAGACACAAAAGACATCAGCGCCTTTCTGGTTTATAATAGTATCAACCAGCACGGCTGTTTTGCCTGTCTGTCTGTCGCCAATAATAAGCTCTCTTTGTCCTCTGCCAATTGGGATCATGGAATCAATGGCTTTGAGGCCTGTTTGCAAGGGTTCCTTAACCGGTGTTCTGTCTACAACACCGGGGGCTTTTGCCTCTATTGGTCGGAATTCCTTGGTTTCAATAGGGCCCTTGCCATCTAGCGGCTGGCCGATGGCATTCACAACTCTCCCTATAAGTCCTTCGCCCACTGGTACTGCTGTTATTCTGTTTGTCCTTTTTACAGTATCTCCCTCTTTAATGTGTATGTCTTCTCCCAGTATGGCTATTCCTACGTTGTCTTCTTCTAGGTTCAGAACCATGCCATAAATTTCCCCTGGAAACTCTATGAGTTCCCCTGCCATAGCATTTTCCAAACCATATACCCTGGCAATTCCATCCCCTACAGAGAGGACTGTACCCGTTTCGCTAATATCTATCTCTGCATTGTATTCCTTTATTTGCTTTTTGATTATTTCGCTTATTTCTTCCGCTCTAATCTGCATTTAACCCTCTTCCCCCCTTACTATTGATTTCTTCACCTTTTCAAGCTGTGTTCTTATGCTGCCATCAAAGATGATGTTTCCCAATTTTGTTATTACCCCACCCAAAATAGTTGGGTCTTTTTCTATCTCCAGCTCTACCTTCTTTCCAGAAAGTTTCTCCAGAGAAGCTTTTAGATTAGAAACCAACTCTTCAGGCAAATTTCTTGCAATAATAACTTTGGCCCTAATTCTACCAACAGTCTGATCAAGTATCTCCCGGTATCTTATTAAGATATGGGGAAGAAACTCTATCCTTTTTTTATCTATTAAAAGGCTTAAAAAGTTTTCGATGTTTTTTGATACTTCAAGTCGTTTAGCAACTTCCTTTAATATCCCTTTTTTGTCCTTGATTGGATATGCGGGGCTGTATATAACATTTCTTAATTCTGTATTTTCTTCTAGAGTGTCTTTTACCTTTGTGAGTTCTGCCTCGAACTTTTCACGGCTATCTTCCTCTATTCCAATACTTATAAGAGCTTCCGCATATCTTCTTGTCATGCTAGTGCTTATCAATTTAATTCTACCACCTTTTCTATATATTCTTTTACAATTCTTTCGTTGTCGTTATCGTTTTGCTCTTTGCTTATCAGATCAGACGCATTCTTAACAATTAAGTCTGCTAACTCTTTCCTAATCATTAGTTTTGCTCTTGCCGCTTCCTGCTCTATCCTTTGAATGGCCTGTTTATTTATCTTCTCTGCTTCTCTTTTTGCATTTTCTATAATTCTCTCTTTTTCAGCCAATCCTTCTTTTCTAAAGAACTCTATAATTTTCTCTGCTTCTTTATCCATGTTCTGCAGCTTTAAATTTAATTCTTCGTGCTTCGTTTCGGCCTGTTTCTTTATCTTCTCCGCTTCTTTTATTGCGCTCTCTATGTTCGAACGCCTATTTTCAAAAAAGTCCTTCACTCGATTGGCAAGAAGCTTATAAAGAAGAACAACCAGAATTATAAAGTTTGTCGCTTTCCATATCAAGCCCCATATCTCTTTATCCATTATACTATTCTCCTCCCCAAAACCTTCTCAACTATATCTAGGGAATTTACCCCTATTTGTTTTTCCAGTTCACCCTTCGTTTGATTAATCTCTTTCTCAATCCCTCTCTTCTTCTCTTCTATAACGTCTTTGGCCTCTTTTGCACCGGCTTTTATTATGTTTTTTTCTTCCTCCAAGCCTTCTTTCTTTAAAAAATCTCTTACCTCTTTTGCCTTGTTTCTGGCTTCTTTAAGCCTTTCCTGATACTCTTCTGCTTTCATTTTAGTCTCGTCTTCTATTTCTCTTCCCTTTTTGTTTAAGCCCTCTGTTTTTTCTAACCTTTCATCTAATGTATCAACAACCGGCTTAAAAAGGAACCTGGTTAAAACCCACAGAACAGTAAGAAAAACTATAAGTTGAATAACTAGTGTAAAATTTAAACTTATCATTTCAATAGCCCCCTCTCTATACTAAAATATCTCTTTTTCAGCCTTTTATACTCTCATCGGCATTATTATATTTATATGACTGCTGTCGGTTGTCTTTAATACCGCCGAACTAACCGCATCTTTCAGTTCTATTAATGCTTCCTCTCCCTCTAGAAGGTTAAGTGCATCAATAAAATAACCAGCATTAAAGGCCATGTTCAAATCAGGGCCTCGATAATCTAGCTCCAGCTCATCATATGCCTCTCCGTAGTCTGCATTGCTTGCCTTCATTTCTATTTTTCCCTCGGATAAAAAAAGCTTAATTGGTTTCAACCTTTCATCAGAAACCAATGATACCCTTTTCAGCGAATTTAAAAATGCATTTTTATTAACCGAAAGCCTCTTATCATTGTCTTCAGGTATTAACCTTCTATAATCAGGAAATTCTCCATCCAACAGCCGCATAATCATAGACTGTCGCCCTATCTTAAAAACACAATTATTCTCCTTTATGCCAACAAATACTTCTTCAATGTCTTTGTCGTCTTCCAATATTCTTCTTAACTCATTAAGCCCCTTCCTAGGAAAAATAATCCCCCTGTCTAATTTTAAGCCCTCTATATTCTCAACTTCCCTCTCTACCATAGAAAGCCTATGACCATCCGTGGCAACCATCCTAAGTTTATTCATGTCTCTTTCAAAAAATACCCCATTCAAATTATGTCTTTTCTCGTCTAAAGATGCAGCAAACACTGTCTTTTTTATCATCTCTTTAATGTGTTGAACTCCTATCGGAAACAAATCGACATCCTCATGCCTCGGCAAAGAAGGAAATTCTTTTGTATCCATGCTGGTTAGATTAAACACAACTTTTCCGCATATAATCTCTATGCCACCTACCCCCTCAGAATATTCTTTTAATCTTAAAGAAACCTTATCTTCGGGCAACTCTCTTACTATTTCGAGCATCTTTTTAGCTAAAAGCGTTGTGCTCCCTTCTTTTATTACCTCAACATCACAAGTTCCATATATCCCAACTTCCAAATTTGTTGCTGAATAATTTAAGCAACCATTTTTTACATCTATAAGAACGTGTTCTAATATAGACATAACGGTTCTTTTTTCAATAATGCCCTGTGTCTTTAAAAGAAACTTTAGTAGTTCTTCCCTTTTAATTATTATTTCCATTCTTAAAGACCTATTTTCTACTTCTTCTATTTAATAAATAGTAGTAATAATAGCTATTAATTTATTAATAAGGAAGATAACAATAAATAATGTTTATGCTTTTCATGTTGATAATAAACGGAAAGGTTATTTATAAAAAAGTAATTAAAATCACTCTAATTTTGTTTTAATAGTGTTAACAACATCTTTTATATGATCATCAGATTCAATCTGTTTATCTATTTTATTGACAGCATAAATTACTGTTGAGTAATCCTTCCCCCCAAAGGAAATTCCGATCTCTGGAAAAGAAAGATTAGTGAGTTTTCTTGTTAGATACATTGCGATGTGTCTTGGTAAAGTAAAAATCTTTAATTTTTTATTGGAATTAAGATCAGAAACTTTGATCTTAAAAAAACTAGCGACCGTTTTCTGTATGTTATCAACGCTAATATCTTTACTCTTTTTTGAAATTATTTCTTTTAAAACTTCTTTTGCAAGAGTTAAATTTATTTCGTTTTCGGTTAGAGAGGCAAAGGCACCTATTCTAATTAAAGAACCTTCTAGTTCTCTAATGTTAGATTTTATATTTTCTGCAAGAAAAAAAGCTACATCGTCGGGAAGAGGTATGTTGTTAGAGCATGCTTTATTCTTTAGAATAGCAATTTTTGTTTCTGTTTCTGGTGGTTGTATGTCTGCAATAAGCCCCCATTCAAATCTAGAGCGAAGCCTTTCTTCCAAGCTTGGAATTTCTTTAGGAAACTTATCGCTTGTTACAACGATTTGTTTTTGCGATTCATATAGAGAATTAAAGGTGTGAAAAAATTCTTCCTGAGTTCTTTCTTTCCCAGCAATGAACTGAATATCATCAATAAGTAGGACTTCTATACCCCTAAATTTATCCCTGAAATTCACCATTTTATCATATCGAATAGAATTAATCAACTCATTCATAAAATTTTCTGAACTGACATAACAGATTTGCATAGATTTTTCTGTTAGGAAATTGCCTATGGCGTTTAGTAAGTGGGTCTTTCCAAGACCCACCCCGCCATAAATGAAGAGAGGATTATATGCTCTTGCGGGATTTGTGGCAACCGCAAGGGACGCTGCGTGAGCAAACTGATTACTATTTCCAACCACAAAACTTTCAAAGGAATAGTTTTGGTTTAGATGATCCCCTATGGATGTGCCACGAAAAGAGGGTAAAGATTTCGTTGCCGATGGTTTGTTATGGTTGTAACTACTGGAACGAGAAGCCCTTTTTTGTTTAGGACAAGAAAACTTGAAAGCGTATTCCTCGTTTGTAAAAGACAAGATGGCCTTTTTGATAAGAGGTAGGTAGTTTTCACAAAACCAATCTTTAAAGAATTTATTTGGCACTTCTATCTCGATGGTTTCGCTATTCATAGAAATTAATTTGATAGGCACAAACCAGTTTTCAAAAGTTCGAGAATCAATGTTTTTTTCTATTGTTTCTAAAGCGTTTTGCCATATATCCATAAATATAAACGCCTATTTTTCCACAGGTTTATCAACACCTGTTAATAGATTCAAAAACATAGCACTGGTATAATAAACAAAAGCAAAATATTTATCAAGAAGTATTTAAAATATTTTATTATAAGAATATTTTGTATTATAAGATAGGCCTTGGGCCACGTGATGGTCGAACAGGATAAAATTTCTTTTTTTAAAAAGCTATATAAACTTATTAAGAATTCACTTTTATAAGGAGAGACCAAAACAAGAAATTATCAAGCATTTACAAAACGCCTCGTACTAATATTTATAAGCACACCAATCCCTAGCAGAAATGATACGGTGGATGACCCACCATAGCTCATAAGAGGTAGTGGAACGCCGACGACAGGAACAACGCCAAGAGACATTCCTATGTTTATAAAAGTTTGCCAGAAGAACATGGAGACTATACCGAAGGCTAAGAAAGCAGTAAACCTTTCTCTGGAATTAGTTGCTATTCGAAGGCCCCAAAGTATAATTATTAAATATAGAAATACTATCACAAATGTTCCTATAAATCCCCACTCTTCTGCAAAGACAGAAAAAACAAAGTCTGTGTGCTGCTCAGGAAGAAAAAGCAACCGGCTTTGAGTTCCTTTCAAAAAACCCTTTCCCCATAAAGCACCAGAGCCGATTGCAATCTTCGATTGAATTATATGATAGCCGGAACCGAGGGGGTCGAGATCCGGATTAATAAAGGTAAGAACCCTCATCTTTTGATAATTTTTTAAAAAGAACCAAATAATAGGGAGTCCTGCAAAAAATACTGAGGACATTACCAAAATATTTTTTAATTTTATTCCATTAAATAGTAAAAGAGACAGAGAAATCAAAATTATAATTAGAGCCGTGCCCAAATCCGGCTGAATAAGAACAAGAAAAACAGGCAAAACTATAGCAAAAAAGGGAAAGAGGAAATCACGCTTTTTATCAAAACCTTGACTCTGATATCGATTAAAGTACTTTGATAGCATAAATATTACAGATATCTTAAGGAACTCTGATGGTTGTAAAGAAACAGAACCAAGCTGAAGCCATCTCTTTGATCCGGCGACACTTTTGCCAAAAAGAATTACTAGTATCAGCAATAATATAGTTGTAATAAAAAGAGGATAAGCATAGCGTTCTAAAGAGTGCCAGTCCAGACCGAAAGATAGAAACATAAAAAAGACACCTGCGAAAATCCAGCATATGTGTTTTAGATAAATAGGTGTTCCATTTAATTCTTCTACTGTAAAAGTTGCGCTATAGAGATTTAATGCTCCTATAGTAGTGATAATTACTGTTATTAAGAGAAGAAACCAATCAAAATTTGTTATTAATCTCCGGTCAAATTTCATATAGAATTTCCGTTTTAAAAAGACGAGAGGTCATTATCGAGAAGCTTAAGAGACTCTCTTAAAATGTCTCCGGCAATCTGTGCAGCCTTTTCTCCCCCATGACCCCCATGTTCAAGCAATACTACTATCGATAATTTGGGGCTGTCTTTCGGGGCAAATGCGGCAAACCAAGCATGATCTCTATGCTCTAAAGGAATATATTCTTTACTTCTGTCAGCATTCTTTTGCATGCCAACTACTTGAGCGGTTCCTGTCTTTCCTGCAACATTGTTCCCCTCTATTCTGGCTCTCCACCCAGTTCCTCGATGTTCATTAACAACTCCCCAAAGGGCATCTTTTATTATATTAATATTTTTATCAGCTACGGGGATTTTATTTATCTTTTCAGGAAGGAATTCTTTGATAATATCTCCACCTGGAGACTCTATTTTTTTCAAAATTTGCGGGCGATACAAAATGCCACCGTTGGCTACTGAAGACATTAAGTTTAAAATTTGAAGGGGTGTAACCAAAACGAAGCCTTGCCCTATTGAGGTAGACAAAGTTTCACTTTTTAACCAGGGGGATTTTAGGGTTTTCAACTTCCATAAGCTTGTTGGAATTAAACCATGTTTTTCGTAAGTGAACGAAATACTGGTTGGTTTACCTAAACCAAACAAAGAAGAATATAATGCTATCTTGTCTACACCCAATCTTTGCCCTACATTATAAAAGAAAACGTCGCAAGACTCAACTAATGCACGATGAAGATTAACCTTTCCGTGGCCTTTCCCCTCCCAGCACATGAATGTTCGATTGCCGGATTTATATGTACCGTCACAGAAAAAGATGGTGTCTGGTGTAATAACTTTTTCCTCAAGGCCTGCTATAGCAGTAATTATCTTGTAAATGGAACCTGGAGGATATTGTCCTTGAATGGCTTTGTTTGCTAATGGATTATGAGGATTGGTTATGAGAGCTTCCCACTCCTTTGAAGAAATTCCCACAGAGAACATGTTTGGATCAAAGGAAGGGCTGCTAGCCAGAGCAAGAATATTCCCGGTATTTGGTTCCATTACTATAACGGTTCCTATCATGTTAGAGAGAGCTTTTTCCGAAATTTTTTGAATGTCTAAATCTAAAGTTAAAAATATGCTGTCACCTGAAATTGGTTCAAGTTTGCGTAAAATTCTTACTTTTCTTCCAATGGCATCTACCTCAACCTGAGCCCCCCCGTTGCTTCCTCTTAAAACCCTTTCAAAATCACGCTCTATGCCGCATTTTCCTATTAGATCCGACATGCTGTATCCAGCCGAACTCATCGCTTTCAATTGAACCTTGCTGATTTTTCCCATGTATCCAATAAGATGAGCAGCTAACTTGCCAAATAAATAAATACGCTTTGGCTCTATCTCGATGGATGTTCCAGGGAAATCCAGTTTATTTGTTTCCACAATAGCAACCTCTTCATAATTAAGGTTTGTTTTTAGTTTTACAGGTCTGAATGGAGGGGTTCCTTGGGATTCTTTTAACTTTGCTTCAAGCGATTCAGTTTTTACGTTTAATAAGCTGCTGAGCTTTTTTAGTGTTGTTTCTAAGTCTTTGACGTCCTCGGGTATTATAGAGAGATTAAAGGAAGGATAATTATCTACCAGGACCGTACCTTTTCTGTCAAATATAATTCCTCTTGGGGCTGGTATATTGACAATTCTTATACGGTTATTTTCAGAAAGATTTTTGTATTTTTTCCCTTGGGGTATTTGTAGATACCAAAGCCTAGAAATGATTACGAAAAAAGCAACCATAACTAATACAATAGAGAAAGATAGCCTTTTCTTGAATTCTTCGTTTTTGTCCGTGTCGTACAGTAACATTATCGATTTTAGTTATAAGGATTGACGGTGAAAGATTAATTCTGTTTTCTTTAATACTAAAAATATTAAAGGCCCAAAAATGCCATTTATAGTAGCTTGGATGGGAAGAAACTTTATGACAAAAATCCATAGGTTATCAACAGAACTAAACACATACAAAGTCGAAAGAAGGAGGATTCCATCAATAATACTCAGCGCTATTATTAGGACTATTTGAGAAAGAATGCTTTTAATATAAATATTTTCACAGGCCAGTTTTGCCAGAAGGAAAGTCACAATCCTTAGAAAAGTAAAGAGCCCTGTTGTGCTCCCTGAAAGGGTGTCTGTAAGATATCCCAGGATTGCAGCAAGAAAAATGCCCCTCACCGGATCTTTAAATATGCCCAGATAGGCTACTATTATAATAATTAGATCAGGCTTGACGGGCATAAAAGGGTAAAAGTTCAAGAAGGTAGTTTGCAATCCTAAAAAAACTACCCCTAATAATAAAAGCAAAAAAAACTCCACATGCTTACCCTTTGTTGACAAAATCAAAAGGTGATTCATTCAAGCTAAATGGTATTATTTTACAGTTACAGTTGAGGATTTATCTCTGACTAAGATGAAGACCTCTTCAAGTTTAGCAAAATCAACACTAGGGGTTACCTCAATATTTTGGAACAACCCGGCGCCTTCTTTTCTTATATTACTTACCTTTCCCAGAAGCAACCCTTTTGGAAATGTTTCTCCTAGTCCAGAAGATATAACATTGTCTCCAATTCTAACATCATCAGTTCGAGAAACATATTTTAATTGGCATATTTGATTAACTTTTCCTTCTAAAATACCCTTGGCCCTGGTCCTTTGTACTATGGCATCAATAGCGCTGCTGTGATCTGTTGATAATAGAACCATGGAAACGGACTTGGAAACATCTATTATGCGCCCCACTATTCCATCGGACGTAACTACCGCCATCTTTTTTTCGATGCCATCTATGCTGCCCTTATCTAGAAGGATAGTTTTAAACCAACTCGAGGGGTCTTCGCTAATTACCTCTGCAGGGACCATAGGACGCCCGAAGACCTCTTTAAAGAGCAGAAGCTTTCTTAGACGTTTATTGGCTATGGACTCTTCCTTTAACCGGAAGTTTTCTTCTTTTAAAGAATTAATTGTTTTGGTTAATGCGGCATTTTCTTTTTTTAGGTTTACAAGAAAAACATAATTGCCCAAGAGGGTTTTTGTGCCTTTTATAGTCGACTGAATTGTGTTTTGAATTGGAGAAGAGATCTCAAAAATGATCTTTTCAGAAAGAGAAAGATCTTCTTTTTCTTTTACATTTAAGGATATAAAGATTATGGCAACTATAAAAAGAGATGTCGTAATTAATATTACTCGATATCTTTTTAAGATAGAGAGCATTGTTCCCCTTATTAAGTTTTTATGCTAAGATTTAATAGTTATCTCCTTTAAAAGAGGTAGTTCATCCAAGGCCTTTCCCGCGCCTAGAACTACAGCGGAAAGAGGATCATCAGCAAGTATTATTGGAAGCCCCGTTTCTTCTTTTAAAAGCAAGTCCAGGTTTCTCAATAAAGCTCCCCCGCCGGTTAAGATAATCCCTCTGTCTACAATATCAGCGGCTAATTCAGGAGGGGTTTTCTCAAGAGCCATCCTAACAGCCCCAATTATAGTATTTATAGGCTCTGCAAGGGAAGATCTAATCTCTTCCGAGTTAACCTCCGCTACTTTAGGGATACCATCAACAAGGTCTCTTCCCTTTATTTCCATAGTTTTAATCTCTTTATCGGGATATGCTGTGCCTATTGTAACCTTAATCAACTCGGCAGTTCTTTCCCCTATTAAAAGATTATACTTTCTTTTAATATATTGAATGATGGCATCATCCATCTTGTCACCAGCAACACGCACAGTCTGACTGTGGACGATGCCAGACAAAGAGATTACGGCGACTTCTGTGGTCCCCCCCCCTATGTCAACAATCATATTCCCCGCAGGCTCACTAACAGGCATTCCTGCTCCGATAGCAGCAGCCATTGGCTCCTCTATTAGGTAAACCTCCCTAGCACCAGCAGACTCGGCTGTTTCCCGGACAGCACGTTTTTCAACCTGTGTGATTCCAGACGGAACACAGATAATAATTCTGGGCCGTACAAGCGCACGGCGGTTATGAATCTTCGTTATAAAATATCTAAGCATTGCCTCTGTAATCTCAAAATCAGCGATAACCCCATCTTTCATAGGACGAATGGCAACAATGCTTCCGGGGGTTCTCCCCAACATTTTTTTTGCCTCCATCCCCACAGCCAAAACCTTTTTAGCACCTCCTGGATAACCACTTCGAACAGCAACTACAGAGGGCTCGCTCATGACAACGCCTTTACCCTTTACATAGACAAGAGTATTTGCAGTGCCCAGATCAATAGCCAAATCATTAGAAAATAAACCTAAGATAGAATCGAAAAACATCTAGTTCCTCCTCCTAATTTTAGGAAATTCGACCATTCTTTCAGGAAGAGAAAGAAACAAATCGAATTTAAGGTGTTTATTATGAAGCGGGAGTATACCAAACAATATGTCTTATATCAAGCGATAAATTAAAATTATACGTTAAATGCGATTAATTGTTGATTGTTTTCAAACTACTTTTGTCCTTTTTCAAGTGCTTCGCTATCTGCGAGCTAGCATAATATTTAAAAAATTTCTACACATAAAACCATTCAAAGCGCATCGATCTCCAAAACGACAGGAAGGGATCGATATACCAAAGAAAAGCCAGAAAGCAAAACATATGACCTAGTTTTTTATATGCGATAACTATAAATATAAAAAGGTTTGACAACCGTATTTTTTTTTGATACCTTTTTAAACCGCTTTTTTATAATTTGTCATATTATGGTTTTATATAATGAATAGATAGGAGGACAAGAATAAAGGTATTTTGGCTAAAATAGTGATTGAGAGAGATAGATGCAAGGGCTGTGGTTTTTGTGTTGATGCTTGCCCAAAAAATCTTATAATTATTCAGGAAGAGCTTAACATTCAAGGATATCCTCCTGCTACAATAAATGATAATGATAAGTGTACCGGATGTGCACTTTGTGCTGAGGTTTGTCCAGATGTGGCTATTGAAGTATATAAATAAGTAGCCAGAAAAGATTGAAGGTTAGATTTGCTGCCTGTAGATTGAGCGATGGAAACAGCCTACTAAAGGCAAAAAACCCGAATGTCAGGACAATCTCCTAAAAAATCAATCGTGAACGGATGAAACGAATATGACGGAAAGGATCCTTCTAAAAGGGAATATTGCTATAGCCAAAGGCGCTATTGCGGCTGGATGCAGATACTATTTCGGTTATCCGATTACCCCTCAAAATGATATACCTGAATTTTTATCTGCAGAATTGCCTAAGATCGGCGGGGTGTTTATACAGGCTGAAAGCGAAGTGGCTTCGATAAATATGGTCTTGGGAGCTTCTGCTTCAGGTGTCAGGGCCATGACATCCTCTTCAGGGCCTGGCATATCTTTGATGCAAGAAGGCATGTCTTATATGGCTGGAAGCGAGCTGCCCGGTTTAGTGGTGAATGTTATGAGAGTGGGGCCAGGTCTGGGGGGCATAGCTCCTACTCAGGGCGACTATTTTCAGGCAACCCGAGGAGGCGGACATGGAGACTATTTTAATATAGTTTTAGCCCCTGCTTCTGTTCAGGAAATGTTCAGCCTTACAATAAAGGCATTTGAATTGTCTGATAAATACCGCAATCCAGCAATGATCCTTTGCGATGCTATCCTAGGGCAAATGAAAGAGCCTGTTATTTTGGAAGAAATGAATATCACAACTCCTCCTCCCAAACCTTGGGCATTGACAGGATCCAAAGGGCGCAAGCCACAGTTTATCAAAAGCCTATATCTTTCCGATGGGGAACAGGAGGCTCACAATTTAGAGCTGAAGGAAAAGTACGATCGCTTAAGAGAGAATGAAGCTTTGTTTGAGGCAAAGGGATTGGATGACGCCGATATCGTTATTGTTGCCTTTGGTACAGTTTCTAGGATTGCCAAGACAGCTATTCAAATGGCAAAGAGAGAAGGCATAAAAGTAGGTCTAATTCGTCCAATTACACTGTTTCCATTTCCTGTTGAGATAATTCGAGAAACCGCAAAAAGAATCCCAAAAGTATTAGTAGTTGAGATGAATACTGGTCAGATGCTGCAAGACGTTGCCCTTTCCATTGAAAACAGAGATAAGCTTAGATTTTATGGCCGTCCTGGAGGAGGTATCCCGACCCCGGAAGATATGCTGAGAGAGATTAAGGTGATGTTAAATGAAAAAGATTTTTAGTAGACCGAAGAGTTTAGTTGACCGTCAAACACATTTTTGTCCTGGGTGTACCCATGGCACGGCTCATAGACTTGTCGCTGATGCAATTGATCACTTTGGAGTTCAAGAAGAAACAATCGGTGTCAGCGGGGTAGGATGCGCTGTCTTTATATATGATTATTTTGCCATAGATTCTATTGAGGCTCCCCATGGCCGTGCTCCTGCAGTTGCTACCGGCATTAAACGAGTACACCCTAAAAAAGTAGTTTTTACTTACCAGGGTGATGGTGACCTGGCATCTATAGGTACGGCAGAAACAATTCATACAGCGAACAGAGGAGAAAACATAACTATAATTTTTATCAATAATACGGTATATGGCATGACAGGTGGGCAGATGGCCCCAACTACTCTATTGGGTCAACAAACAACTACCACCCCATATGGACGTAACTTTAGAACTGACGGATATCCTATCCGAATGGCCGAAATGCTGGCTACTTTGGAAGGGGTTGCTTATTCAGCTAGGTTTTCAATGCATAATGCCAAAGAGGTACTTAAGGCTAAAAAAGCTGTTAGAAGGGCCTTTGAAATGCAGATAGAGGGGATGGGGCTGACCTTTGTAGAACTCTTGTCTGCGTGTCATACAAACTGGAGGGTTAAACCTCTGGAAGGGCAGAAAAGGGTTGAAGAAGAGTTAATTCCTTACTTCCCCTTGGGGGTTTTCAAAGAAAGAAAAGGCAAGGATTTCTTATAATAAGATTGTGTAAGAATTTATAATTACAGACAAAAAAAGAGAGTATTATATGTACTATGATGTAATTATTGCAGGTTTTGGTGGGCAGGGAATAATGTTAATTGCTGATATACTTGCTCTGTTAGCCATGAAAGAAGAAAATAATGTTACATGGATGCCTTCTTATGGAGTAGAAATGAGAGGAGGAACTGCCAATTGCACCGTAGTCATTTCCTCTGAGGAAATAGGGTCTCCCGCTATCGGTTACCCTATGAGTGCTGTAATAATGAATGAACCATCTCTTATAAAATATGAACCTTTAATTAAGCCAAAAGGATTTTTACTGGTCAACACATCCTTAATAGATCCTAAGAAGACGAAACGAGTAGATTTAGATATTTTATTGCTTCCTGCCAATTCTATTGCAAAGAAGTTAGGAAATACGCAAATGGCAAATATGGTCGCCTTAGGGGCGTTCATAGAAAAGACAAAGATTGTTTCTCTAGGTTTAGCGATTAAACTACTACCAGAAATATTTCCGGAGCGCCCTCCAAAATTTATATCAAACAATACCAAAGCGATCGAAAAGGGTGCAGAGTTTGCCGCAAAGGAGAAGTAACCTGAATTTTGAACAGATAGGGGTAATTGTATAATGCTAAGCAAAAAAAACGGGAAGGAAATAAAGGTTGGAGAAAAGATAAAACAAATCAGGAAGAGCAAAGGGCTTTCCCTTGCAGACGTAGCTGAGAAGTCGGGTTTCTCGTCTGCCTTCCTTTCTCAGATAGAAAATCACTTAATTTCTCCGCCTCTGGGAACACTGATAAAACTTTCAAGGGCATTGGATGTTGAGATAGGACAGTTCTTTTGGGATAAATCAAAAGCCCCTTTTACCATTGTAAGAAAGGATGAAAGAAAAAGCATTTCCAGGGTTGCCTCTAAAGAAGGAGTAAAATACGGTTATTCTTATGAATCTCTTGCCTTTGATAAAAAGGGAAGACACATGGAGCCCTTTTTGGTTACCCTAGAACCAGCGACCATAGAAGACAAAAACGTGTTTAGTCATGAAGGTGAAGAATTTATCTTTGTATTGAAAGGGGATATGGAGATCACTTTGGATGAATATACCGATATTTTACACCCAGGTGATTGTATTTATTATGATTCAAAGATCCCTCATGGGGTCCAATGTTGTGAAGGGGTCGAGACAAAGATATTGGCTGTTATCTGTGTTCCTGCTGAATAAATAATCCCCTATTTTAACCCAGTCTATAGGTTTTAGCTACTCATTTGGAATATGTATCTTCCCCAATTCAGACCGTTGATCTTCTTCGGAAACGATTGGTGGGACGATTTCCTCTCTGAAGGGTTCCTGTATAATATTGGTTGAATCGGGGTTAGCCGTGACCCCAGTTTTTGAATCAATATTAACAAAAATAATACCTCCCGGGATAGGAAAGTCCACTATTTCTTTTCCTTTTAAAGCCTCTTTCATGAAGTTAACCCATATGGGGAGCGCTGCCTGAGAACCGGTTTCATTCTGTCCTAATGGTTGGTTTCCTTCATCAAAACCTACCCACACCCCTGTAACTATTTCAGGACTATATCCAATAAACCAGGCATCCACGTAGTTATTTGTTGTCCCTGTTTTGCCCGCACAAGGTCTACCAAGGGCTTGTGCTTTCGAACCTGTCCCGTTCTGCACAACCCCTTTTAAAAGGCTCGTCATAATATAGGCAGTTTGTGGGCTAATGACCTCCTCTCCCTGTGGTTTATTATCTTCTAATACCTCGCCTTTCTGATCAGAAACCTTGGTTACAAAGATAGGTTCAGCCCTTCTCCCTTGGGCAGCAAAAACCGCATAAGCCCTAGTTAATTCCAGAAGTGAGACACTTGAGGAACCAAGTGCCATAGTAAGGTCCATGTTCAAGGGTGATGTTATTCCAAGTATCCTGGCATAGCCAGCTGCGTAGTCTAAGCCTATATCTCTGAGAATTTTTACTGTTACCACGTTTATAGATTTAGCTAATGCCTCACGAAGGGTGACAGGGCCACGAAACTCCCCATCAAAATTACTAGGTTGCCACGGTTCTCCTCTTATTGGATCATTATAACTGACCGGTGAATCGTCAATAACAGTCGCAGGCGTATAACCTTTATCTAAGGCTGCTGCATAAATAATGGGTTTAAATGCGGAGCCTCCTTGTCTTTTAGCTTGAATAGCCCTGTTAAATTTACTCTTTTTAAAGTCTTTACCTCCCACCATCGCCTTGATATATCCGGTATAAGGGTCCATACACAACAAAGCCCCTTGAACACCCAGTCCTTGCTTATCTGCGGGGTATTTATTTCGTTTTTCCAGATCCAGAAGTCCCGATTCTAAAAATACTTGAGCGGCATTTTGCATGTCAAGATTAAGTGTAGTATAAACTAGCAAACCCTCTTTGTACAATGCATCACTCCCATATTTCTCTTCTATATATCTACGGATATGTTCCGTAAAGTATGGAGCTTTCAATATCTGTTTGTTTTCTTCAGTATTTAGCTTTAAGGGTGTACTCACTGCCTGGTTATACTTTTCAGTAGTTATATAATCCTCTTTAAGCATTCGCTCTAATACATAAACTTGACGCCCTTTTGCCACTTTGTAGTTAACAAAAGGCGAATACTTGCTGGGGGCTCGTGGAAGCCCTGCAAGCATGGCAGCTTCAGCCAGATTGATATCTTCTACGTGTTTGCCAAAGTAACTTTGAGCAGCTGATTCAACACCATAAGCACCATGCCCCAGATAGATTTGATTCAAATATAGGAAGAGGATCTTTTCTTTTGAAAGCTCGTTCTCTACCCGATATGTCAGAATAAACTCCTTTATTTTTCTTGAAAAACTCTTCTCTGGTGAGAGCAAAAAGTATTTCGTAACCTGTTGTGTAATTGTACTACCTCCCTGAACAATTCTACCCGCCAAGATGTTTTTGAAGAATGCCCTGATTATACTTAGAGGGTTAATGCCCCTATGTTCATAAAAATGGCTGTCTTCTACAGATATGAAAGCTTCTATAACCGTCTTAGGGATTCTTGTTATCGGGACTACAATTCGTTTTTCAAAATAGAATTCGCCTATTAATTCTCCATCATTAGAATAAAACTTACTTGTAATATTTGGATGATAGTTTATTAATGAGGAAATATCCGGCAGATTTTGCCTGAAATAATAGTAGACACCACCAACCGAGACCAAAATAGCAATCAAAGGAATTATTAGAACAATTGATATAAATTTTATGCGACCCATATTCTTTTTTCTTTTTAATTTTGTTTTCTTTGAAGAGGTTTTGTTTTTATTAGTTTTCATTTTGAATGCTTTTCCTAAAAAGGATCTCTGTCGAGACTTCGGTACTGAATAGCTTCAGAGACATGATATGAGGTTATATAATCTTTGCTCTCAAGGTCAGCTATAGTACGGGCTACCTTGAGAATGCGGGTATATGCTCTAGCACTTAGCCCTAACTTATCTATCGCTGTTTCTAAAAGCCCCTTTGACTCTTCTCCTATTTGACAATGTTTTTTAATATGCTTGGAGGTCATCTGAGCATTACAGTGGATTTTACCTCCTTGGAATCGTTTGTTCTGTATATTCCTGGCAGAGTCAACTCTTTTTTTAATATTTTTAGAAGGCTCTCCTGATCTTTCATCAGAAATGTCTTTATATCTTACCGATGGAACTTCGATGTGTATATCAATTCTATCCAGCAGAGGTCCTGAAACTTTTGCTTTATACTTACGTATTTGAGGGATAGTACAATTGCATTCATGATAGGGGTCGGTGTAAAATCCACATGGACATGGATTCATCGCTGCAACAAGCATAAATTGAGCGGGATAGCTCAAGGAGGTTACTGCTCTGGAAATGGTAACCCTGCCGTCTTCCATTGGCTGACGCATAACTTCAAGCACATTTTTTTTGAATTCCGGCAGCTCATCCAAAAAGAGGACCCCGCTATGGGAGAGACTTACTTCTCCAGGTTTTGGTACCTGTCCGCCCCCGATTAATCCAGCATCAGAAATAGTATGGTGGGGATAGCGAAATGGCCTTATTACTATCAGGGCGCTATTATGGTCGAGCAAACCCATCACGCTGTGAACCTTTGTGGTCTCTATTGCCTCTTCAAAAGACATATCCGGCAGGATGGTAGGAACTCTCTTGGCAAGCATCGTCTTTCCGGAACCAGGGGGACCTACCATTATAACATTGTGCCCTCCAGCAGCAGCTATCTCCAAGGCTCTTTTAGCGTGTTCCTGCCCCTTAACCTCATTAAAATCAACAGGGTATATCAAGTTGTTTTTAAAAATATCCTCTAAATCCACGGTAGTCGGTTCAATGAACAGAGAGTTGTTTAGAAAGTCGACAACGTCTGATAAAGTTTCAACTGCAAGAACATCAACTCCTTTTACTATAGCACCTTCCCTGGCATTGTCTTTGGGGACAATTATGCCCCTGATGCCTTTTTCTCTGGCTGCTACTGCTATAGGAAGGGACCCTTTAATAGGCTTTATTCTTCCATCCAGGGAGAGCTCCCCCATGATTAAAAAGTCAGCAAGCTTTTTCGTTTCAACTGCCTCAGTGGCGACAAGGATTCCTATAGCTATAGGTAAATCAAATGCAGCCCCTTCTTTTTTGATATCAGCCGGAGCCAGATTTACGGTAATCTTCTTTGATGGAAATTCATACCCCGAGTTTTTTACAGCAGATTTTACCCGTTCCTTGCTTTCCCTTACCGCTCCTTCAGGTAGACCAACAGTTGAGAAGGATGGCAGGCCACGGCTTATATCAACCTCAACATCTACCTTATAGGCATCAACCCCAAGGATAGCACTGCTTAAAACCTTTGCTAACATTACACTACCTTTATAATTACTATTTAGAAGGTTTTTTCAATAAATTGGACATTCTAGCAATATCCGTACTTTAAGGCAAGGTTTTTTATGTAGAATCGACTGCAGTGATTTTTGATAACCGTTATAGTTGTTATTATTCGTCAACCCAAAATTGGAGTTAAATAAGGAATAGTATACAGAACAACCAATTAGTTGAGGGGTTTTGGAAGACTAGGAACTGATAGCATAAAATGTATGAATAAATTAAAGAATATTTTATGCTGAATATTTCTGATGTTATTAAAAAAGTCCTATTGGAAAGTAATTGACAACATATGAGAAAATCCTTGACACTATTAGGTTTTTAATCAATAATCAAGCTCCATAAACTATATTTAATCAGATATTTTCTCCTTGTCCTTGAAGAGAAAGGATTGCTTCATAAGACGAAAAATATGACTCTAAGGATATAGGATAAAATGGAAGGTTCTGTATTGTCAAATTGGTGAGCATTAACAGGAGTCCCCACAATGAATAGTAAAAGCATAAAAATTGCGGTTGTTGGTGTTGGAAATTGCGTCAGTGCGCTCCTTCAGGGTATTGAATTTTACAAAAATAACCCAGATATAAATATAGGCCTTATGCATTATGATATGGGTGGTTACACCCCTTCTGATATTGAAGTAGTAGCTGCCTTTGATATTGACAAAAGAAAAGTTGGGGAACCTTTAGAAGAGGCTGTCTTTTCACCGCCAAATTGCACCAAAAATATCTGGAGAAACCTTCCAAGCTATGGAGTCACAGTCTCAATGGGAAGGGTTTTAGATGGTGTATCAGAACATATGAGAGGTTATTTAAGCGAAAGAACTTTTATAATTGCCGATGATGAACCCAGTGACGTCAAAGAGATACTGAAAAAAAGTGGAGCTGAAATATTGTTAAACTACTTGCCTGTCGGTTCTCAAAAAGCCACTGAATTCTACGCAGAATGTTGTCTCTTTACAGGGGTAAGTTTTATTAACTGTATACCTGTCTTTATAGCATCTAATCCTTACTGGGGGAAGAGGTTTGAAAAAAGAGGAATACCTATTATAGGAGATGATGTAAAATCTCAGCTGGGCGCTACTATAACACATAGAATGTTAACAAAACTATTCCAGGATAGAGGTGTAAAACTGGAGCGTACATATCAACTAAACACAGGTGGGAACACGGATTTTCTGAACATGTTAAACCAAAGCAGGCTAGAATCAAAGAAGCTTTCTAAAACAGAAGCCGTACAGTCTCAGCTGGACGAACCTCTAACGGCAGAAAATATCCATATAGGTCCATCAGACTATGTACCTTGGCAAAAAGATAACAAGGTCTGTTTTATTAGAATGGAGGGAACGGGATTTGCTGGCGTTCCATTACATCTGGAGATGCGTCTTTCTGTGGAAGATTCCCCAAATAGTGGTGGAGTTACAATTGATGCTATACGATACTGCAAAATAGCAAGAGAGAGAGGTGATAAAGGAGTTTTAATACCTATTTCTGCGTATACAATGAAACATCCACCGAAACAGATTGCTGACTTAGAAGCCAGAGAATTAATTGAAAAATATATAATTGAATATAGTGCCCGAAAAGTAATTTAATGATTAAATCGACAATTGTTTTTTCGCCTTTTAAAAGATTTAAAAACAAAGTTTAAAGTATCCTCTTGTTTGAAGATGGGGTAGGATTTTTCTTGACAAAAAGATGTATATATATATTAATTACTGTTTCTACATATCAAATAGTACTTTAAAGAATTGCAATTTCAAAGGTTTTGGCGGTATTTTTTATCATTAAAATTAATGTAGAAAATAATAGTATTTAGAGATTTTAAGGAGAATTTGAGAACTTAAAACAACGCAGAGTTGCTTTAAAGGGTTAATATTAACTAAGTAAAATTTTCAATGGGATCGATCTCAAATAAGTCAAAAAATTTTTTGCATAAACGAATGGGGGAAGACAATTTATTAAGCAATACAGATAATATAGTTGAACGATACTAGCGTAGTATAGGTTCCTAATTATGAAATTAAATATCGAAGATATCCCCATCGGCGGTTTAGATATAAAAGAAGCCCTGGCTCTGGATTTGCTGAAACAAACAAACAAAGACATTGGGGAGACAGGAGAATATAAAATTTCTGTTCCAGTTTTGTTTGATTTAAAGGTTACCAAATCAAACAGAAATGTTTTTTTAGATGGCAATATTGCTACAAGCATAACGATGGTATGTAGCAGATGCCTAAAAGAATTTAATTACCCTGTTTTAATAAACGACTTCAAATACATTTTTTGTCCAGCAGAAGATAAAAATATTGTTGATGATCTTGAACTTAGTAGTGAAGATTTGGAGTCTAGTTTTTACCTTGGAGAAGATATAAATGTCACTCAGGTGATTCTTGAACAGATAACACTTGCGATCCCTTTCAAACCCCTTTGCCATGATTTATGTCGTGGCCTTTGCAATCAATGTGGAAGGGATTTAAACAATGAAAAATGTGAATGTTCGGAGGAAAATAAATTCAATATTGGGTTTTCTAAACTCCGAGATTTGAAGATTGAAAGCACAAAGTAAGATATGTTAAGAAAAGAGCTACTAAGGAGAATAATCAATGGCTTTACCAAAAAGAAGACACTCTAAATCAAGAAGGGATAAACGCAGAACGCATCAAAAATTATCCTTGCCTCAAGTAGTACTTTGCCCTCAGTGCAATGAACCCAAACTTCCTCACCGAGTTTGCCTTAGTTGTGGAACCTATAAAGGCAAGACCGTATTAGAAATAAAGGAAGTCTAATCAGGGAGAATTCATGAAGATAGCATTAGATGCTATGGGGGGAGATTATGCGCCCGAAGCACCTGTAAAGGGAGCAATCCTCGCAGCAAAGGAATTTAACACACATGTAATTTTAGTAGGTGATAAAGGGGTAATTCAAAAAGAACTCCTGAAACACAACACTAAAGGACTGCCTTTAACAATCAAACACGCATCCCAGATTATAGGAATGGAAGAGTCTCCTTCTGATGGGCTTAGGAAGAAAAAAGACTCCTCAATAAGGGTTGCCTTTGAATTAATAAAAAATGGAGAGGCTCAGGGTTTAGTCAGTGCAGGAAACTCTGGAGCAGTTCTGGCAACAGGCATCTATGTTTTAAAAAAACTTGATGGAGTTGATCGGCCGGCTATCGCAGCTCTTTTACCCACACTAAAAGGGGCATCTGTTTTGCTGGACGGTGGTGCAAATGTGGTTTGCAAATCCTCCCATCTGGTACAGTTTGGAATTATGGGTAATGTTTATGCCAAGTATATCTTGGGCAAACAAGACCCAAAAGTTGGATTGCTAAGTAACGGGGAAGAAGAAAGTAAGGGGAACGATATAACGCGCGATGCGCATGCTGTTTTAAAAAATAGTTTTATTGACTACATAGGTTATATTGAGGGCATGAACGTTTATGATGGAAGTGTCGATGTAGTAGTATGTGATGGGTTTGTGGGTAATGTTGTCTTAAAGATAAGTGAAGGTTTGATTTATGCATTGGGTAATACATTCAATGCAGAGATGGAAAATGGAATACGATCAAGGTTAGCATACTTTTTAGCTAAGAAGCCATTAAATAATATAAAAAAGAGGTTCGATTATTCAGAATATGGCGGCGCCCCTCTTTTGGGTATAGATGGTATAGCTATAATAAGCCATGGCAATTCATCGCCCAAAGCAATAAAAAACGGGATCCAAATGGCTACTCACTTTGTTTCTAATAGAGTTAACCCTCATATAATAGAAGACATTAAAAGAAACCAAGAATTACACAAATCAGTCAAGGTTGCTAGTGGCAAGATTTGGGAACAGATTAAGGATAGAATAATTAATGTTGAGGAAAAATGGAAAGACAAATTAAGATAATTGATAATTAGGAATTATATATGAACTATTTTCTAACAGAAACCCAGACCATGATAAAAGAACTGGCTAGGCAGATTGCAGACCAAAGGATTATGCCTGTTAGGGCTCAGCTTGATGAGAAAGAGGAATTCCCTTGGGAGATTATCAAGGTTCTGGCAGACTCTGATCTCATGGGTGTGTGTTACCCTGAAGAGTATGGAGGCCTCGGGGGGGGTACATTTGAGAATTGTCTGGCTATAGAGGAAATAAGTAGGGCTTGTATTGGTGTTTCTGTGAGCTATGCAGGTAGCGGGCTTGGGTCGTATCCGATCCTTCTCTTCGGTTCTGAAGAACAGAAAAAGAAATATATACCTGAGATTGCCAGTGGAAGAAAATTGGCAGCTTTTGGTTTAACTGAGGCTAATGCTGGAAGTGATGCATCCGGAATTCAAACCACAGCAGTATTGGATGGGGATGAATATGTTATAAACGGCACAAAGCAATGGATTACCGGTGGAGAGGAAGCCGAAATATATACAGTAATAGTAATGACTGATAAAACTAGAGGAAGCCGAGGTGCAAGTGCCCTGATCGTGGAAAAAGGGACTCCGGGGTTCACTTTTGGCAAAAAGGAAAAGAAGATGGGAATCAGGGCATCTTCCACAACAGAATTGATCTTCTCGAACTGTAGGGTACCTAAAGAGAATTTGATTGGAAAAGAGGGGATGGGCTTTATTATAGCCATGAGGGTTTTGGACAAGACAAGGCCAGGGATAGGAGCGCAAGCCATAGGCCTCTGTCAGGGGGCCTTGGATGAGGCAGTCAGCTATGCCCGAGAAAGGAGGCAGTTCGGTAAGCCGATTATTTCTTTTCAGGCTGTTCAGCATATTTTGGCAGATATGGCTACCCAAACAGAGGCTGCCAGGGCACTGGTTTATTCTGCATGTAGATTTATTGACAGCGGTGCAAAGGACATATCTAAGGTGTCTGCCATGGCTAAGGTTTTTTCCAGTGATGTCGCTATGAAAGTAACGGTAGATGCTGTTCAGGTTTTAGGTGGGTATGGATATATGAGGGATTATCCAGTGGAAAAGATGATGCGTGACGCAAAGATCCTTCAGATATATGAAGGAACCAACCAGATTCAACGTAATGTGATAGGACAGGAACTGATTAAAGAATATGCCGGGAAGAAAGAAAAAAAGTAAGAGAGCTTATAGTGAATACAGTTGTATGCATAAAACAAGTCCCAGAGACAACAAGCGTCAAAATCAATAAAGACACTAATACGCTTATGAGAGAAGGGGTGAAGAGCATTATTAATCCCTTTGATATGTATGCCCTTGAAGAGGGATTAAGGATAAAAGAAAAGTTAGGTGGGAAAGTTAGTGCTGTTAGCATGGGGCCCCCTCAGGCAGAGGAGGCTTTGAGAGAAGTTATTTCTTATGGTGTTGATGACGCTTTTTTGTTAAGTGATAGAGCATTTGCCGGGGCTGATACTCTGGCTACCTCGCGTACGTTGGCTAAAGGTATTAAGAAGATAGGAGATGTTGACCTTATAATTTGTGGTAAACAGGCTATCGATGGGGATACTGCTCAGGTGGGACCCGGTATAGCTGAAAAACTAAACATACCCTTTGTGGCTTTTGTCAGGAAGATAAGAGAGATAAACAGTCAAGCTATCAAAGTTGAGAGGATGATGGACGATGGATATGATGTCCTAGAAATAGACCTCCCAGCCTTGATAACAGTGGTAAAGGAAATTAATGAACCGAGGATGCCTTCTTTACGAGGGAAGATGAAAGCAAAAAGTATCAATATCCCTACTTGGAGGCTAGCGGATTTAGAGATAGATGAGGAGAAAGTGGGGCTTAGAGGATCTGCGACTCAAGTAATAAAGGTATTTTCTCCAAAAAGGGATGGAAAGAAAGAGATACTGGAAGGCTCTGTAGAAACCCAGGTAGAGTTATTGATTAACAGGTTAAATGATTTAAAGGTAATTTAAAGTTTTTACTTTAATTATGTAAACTGGTTCACATAAACCGAAGATAAGTTATGAGCATCAAGGTTGACATTGATTTGTGTACAGGATGTGGTGCATGCGAAGAAGTATGCCCTTTTGGAGCTATTAAGCTTCAAGATGATGTGGTTTCTATAGATGATAAGTGTAATCTATGTGGTGCATGCGTTGATGTTTGTAATTTCGAAGCAATTTCGATACAAGGTTTAAGAAAAACAGGTGGAGCAAGCAAAGACTATAAAGGGGTATGGATATTTGCAGAACAAAGAAATAGCAGGATAGCCAGCGTTGTTTTGGAGCTGCTGGGTGAGGGAAGAAAACTGGCTGATAAATTGGGGGAAGAACTTTCCGCTGTCTTTTTGGGTGATGGTATTGAAAAACAGACAAATGAACTCATATCATATGGTGCTGACAAGGTTTATGTTGTAGATGCCCCAATCCTTCGGGACTTTAACGATGAGATTTATAGTAAAGTTTTAGTTGATTTGATTAATGAGTACAAACCAGAGATCGTGCTCTCCGGGGCTACTGCTATCGGCAGGTCTTTCATCCCTGAAGTCTCTGCGAGGTTAGAAACCGGTCTGACGGCAGACTGTACTGCTTTGGACATAGATAATGAAAAGAGAATCCTGTTACAAACCCGCCCCGCCTTTGGGGGGAATATTATGGCCACCATTATTTGTCCTGATGAACGCCCCCAAATGGCTACTGTTCGTCACAAAGTGATGAAGAAGGCTATATATGATTCGAACCGAAAAGGAGAGATAATTGCAAAAAGCATTAATGGTTATGATGTGAACCTCAGAACAAGGGTTCTTGAAGTGGTGGAAGAGATTTCTGAGACGGTAAATATAGCTGAGGCTGATGTGATTGTCTCCGGTGGCAGAGGGCTTCAAGACTCAAAAAACTTTAAGCTTATTGAAGACTTGGCAAAAATCCTTAACGGTGCCGTAGGTGCCTCTAGAGGGGCTGTTGATGCTGGTTGGATCCCTTATTCACATCAAGTTGGACAAACAGGGAAGACAGTTTGCCCCAAGCTATATATCGCATGTGGAATATCAGGCGCGGTTCAGCATTTAGTCGGGATGCAGTCATCCGACGTTATTGTTGCTGTTAATATAGATAAAGATGCCCCCATTTTTGATGTGGCTACTTTCGGTATCGTTGGTGATATATTTGAAGTCGTTCCAGAACTCATTAAAAGATTTAACGAGCTAAGAGGATAGGAGTCCCTATGGTTAAGTCAGCCTTTGTATTTCCCGGGCAGGGTTCTCAGTATCTTGGTATGGGTAAGGAACTCTATGACAATTTTGCGGTCGTGAAGGAGACTTTTGAAGAAGCAAATGATTCTTTGGGTATAAACATAAAAAAAATCTGTTTTGAAGATCCTAATAGTGAAATAGGATTGACGATTAACACCCAGCCTGCTGTATTGACAGCCAGTATCGCTGCACTAAGGGTCTTGAACCAGGAAACGGGCATACAGCCACGCCTTGTTGCTGGTCATAGTTTAGGGGAATATAGTTCTCTGGTTGCCGCTGGATCCTTGGGCTTTTCAGATGCCGTGAAGATAGTTCAACAAAGAGGGAAATTTATGCAGGAGGCTGTAGCGGTAGGCACTGGAACTATGGCAGCTATTATAGGTATGCAAGAAGAAGTTTTAGAAAAGATTTGTGCTGAGGTGACAGAAGAAGGAAGTCTGGTCTCTCCGGCCAATTACAACAGTCCGGATCAAATTGTTATCTCTGGAGAATCTACAGCGGTTCAAAGGGCCATTGATTTGGCAAAAGAAAGAGGGGCCAAGAGGGGCATTCTTTTAAATGTCAGTGCGCCTTTTCACTGTAGTCTTATGAAACCGGCTATGGAGAGGCTTGCAGACGAGCTGGAGAAGCTTTCTTTTAAGGATATTAAAATTCCTGTAATTTCAAATGTTGAGGCTGACATAAATACTTCTAAGGAACGGGTTAAAGAGCTATTAATAAAACAGGTGTGTAGCCCAGTAAAATGGGTGCAGTCTATGAAAAAGATGATTGAAGAAGACGTAAATGTGGTTATTGAAGTCGGACCAGGTAAGGTACTGTCAGGACTAATGAGAAAGATTAGTGACAAGGTAAGTACACGTAATATAGAGGACATTAAAAGCTTAAAGAAAGTTCAAGAAAACTAAAAACCAGATAGGGAATGGGGGATTTAGTATATGGACTTAAAAGGCAAGGTAGCATTAATAACTGGATCTGCTCAGGGTATTGGCAGGGCAATTGCTGTCCTGTTGGCCAATAAAGGAGCTGACATCGTAGTCTCTGATCTTAATTCTGAAAAAGCCCAGCAAGTCGCAAAAGAGATTGAAGAGATAGGAAGGAGATGCCTTGTTACAATAACCAATGTGGCTGATTTTAAAGAGGCCGAACAGATGATAAATAAAACAATCGAAGGGCTGGGCCATATTGATATTCTTGTGAATAATGCCGGGATAGTTAAAGACAGTCTCCTTTTAAGAATGAAAGAGGAGAGTTGGGACCAGGTTTTGAATGTGAATCTGAAAGGTACCTTTAACTGCACAAAAGCGGCAATAAGGTCTATGGTAAAACAGAGAAGCGGGAAGATTGTAAATATTGCATCTGTTTCCGGAGAAATGGGGAATGCCGGTCAGGCAAACTATTCTGCTTCCAAGGCGGGGGTAATTGGTTTTACAAAAACTGCGGCAAGAGAGCTTGCCTCAAGAGGGATAAACGTTAATGCCGTTGCCCCTGGTTTTATCGATACTGTTATGACGAAATCTTTGCCTGAAGAAGTTAAAGAAAATCTGATAAAACAGATTCCTATTGAAAGATTGGGTACGCCTGAGGATGTGGCCGAAGCTGTTTACTTTCTTGTCTCCGAAGCATCCAGTTATATTACAGGTCAAGTAATCAACGTTAATGGTGGTTTATATATGTAAGATTGTTATAAATTTATATGTTAAATAAAGAATAAATATTTATAGGAGGTGTAAAATTAAATGGGAGAGAAATCTGTTGAGGCAAAAATTAAGGCTATAATAGCCGAACAGCTTGGGATAGATGAAGAGGAGGTTGTTAACGAGGCATCTTTTATTGATGATTTGGGTGCAGACTCTCTGGATTTGGTCGAATTAATAATGGCCCTTGAGGAGGAATTTGGCAAGGAGATATCCGATGAAGAAGCAGAGAAGATTCAAACTGTCCAAGAGGCTATCGATTATATTACTGAGCATCTATAGTTGATGGTTTAGCAAAAAGTCCAGCTATAATATTGCGCTTTATCCTTTATCATTACAGTGTACCTATCAGTATTCTTGTTTCCTCAGCATTTATGGGCTTTAATTTGTGTTTTTTTGTTTTTCTATACCAATTTTGGCTTTTTACGAGTTCATCTTAGTTATCGTAAATAGGTTATTAAAATTTCAAGAGACAGTTGGGATGTAGGGGCTATCAGCCCCTGACGGACTATTGCATAGAAACTGATAACTACTCCGGTATTTATTTTATATTTCTGAGTTGTCATAAGAAATCAAGAACCTCTATTGTCCGGGATACCCAATTAGGTTCTTTGTCGCTTTGTGAATCATAATAGTTATTTGTCGGTGTAATACTAACTTGAGAATTAATAATCGACTTGGTTTTGTAAAAACTATTTAAATTTATTGGAGGTGCTACCTTGAAAAGGAGAGTCGTAGTAACAGGGTTAGGGGCAGTTACACCTCTAGGAATTGGGGTAGAAAATACATGGAAGGCATTATGTGAAGGGAAGTCGGGAATTAGTAAAATTACCCGTTTTGATACAACAAATTATCAAACAAAGATTGCGGGTGAGGTAAAGGATTTTGACCCGGAGGCCTTTTTAGATAAGAAACAGGCAAGAAGGATGGATACGTTTGTCCATTATTGTATAGCATCAACTATGATGGCAATCGAAGATTCAAAAATTAAGATTACAGATCAAAATTCCGAAAGAATTGGGGTTATTATTGGGACAGGACTTGGTGGATTACCGACTCTGGAGAAGAATCACACCATGTTGCTAGAAGGGGGACCAAAAAAGATATCCCCTTTTTTTATACCTATGATGATTGCCAATATTGCTCCAGGACAGGTAGCTATTCATTTTGGGGTTAAAGGTCCAAATATCTGTGTCGTTACAGCCTGTGCAGCCGGTTCCCATGCTATAGGGGATTCATTTAAGGTGATACAACGAGGTGACGCAGACATTATGATTACCGGAGGGACAGAGGCAACTATAACTCCTTTGAATATTAGTGGTTTTAATGCAATGAAGGCTATTTCTACTAATAACGAAGAACCTGAAAAAGCCAGTCGTCCTTTTGATAATGATAGAGATGGCTTTGTTCCTGCAGAAGGTGCTGGGATGATTATTTTAGAAGAACTGGAACTGGCTCTTAAGAGGGGAGCCAATATTTATGGTGAAATTGTTGGTTATGGATTAACTAGTGATGCATTTCACATAACCGCCCCAGACCCTCAAGGTGATGGAGCTGCAAGATGTATGAAAATGGCGTTGCATGATGCCAATATATCACCCGATGAAGTGGATTATATAAATGCCCATGGCACATCTACACAACTTAACGATGCTATAGAAACTATTGCTATAAAAAATGTTTTTAATAAATATAGTAAAAATATTCCTGTAAGTTCAACTAAGTCAATGACTGGCCACTTACTGGGCGCAGCTGGGGGAGTTGAGGCAATATTTGCAATTCTTGCAATTCGCGATAGTATTATTCCACCTACAATAAATTATGAAACTCCAGACCCCAATTGCGACTTGGATTATGTCCCGAATGTAGCTAGGAAGGCTGATGTTAAAATAGCGATTTCTAACTCATTTGGTTTTGGCGGGACAAATGCTGCGCTGGTTTTTAAGAGGTTTAATGGTTAAAAAGATGAGAATAATTATTGGATCTGACCACGGAGGTTTTGAATTAAAAGAGTATGTAAAACAATTTTTGTCTAAAGATATGGGGATAGACATATATGATGTTGGTACCTCTGGCAAGGAATCTGTGGATTATCCTCTCTTTGGAAGTATTGTTTCTCAAAAGGTGCAGAGCGGAGAATTCGAAAGAGGAATTCTTATATGTGGAACAGGAATTGGAATGTCTATAGTTGCAAACAGGTTTTTTAAGGTGCGGGCAGCATTGTGTCATGATTCCTATACAGCAAGAATGAGTAGGGAGCACAACGACGCCAATATCCTTGTTCTTGGTGGAAGAGTTATAGATAAAGGTGTTGCCCTAGAAATAGTTAAAGTGTGGGTTACCACTGAATTTCAGGGGGGGAGACACCAGCAAAGATTGGAAAAGATAACTGATATAGAGAAGACTATTTGTGATTCTAAATATAACAAACCCCCGGAGAAATAAATGTCGATTTTAAGAGAGACGGACCCAGAGATAGCAGAAGTTATTCGATTAGAAACGGAAAGACAGGAATATAGATTAGAGTTAATTGCTTCTGAAAATTTTGTAAGTGAGGCAGTGTTAGAAGCTCAGGGCAGCATTCTGACTAACAAATATGCAGAAGGGTATCCAAAAAAGAGATACTATGGGGGATGTGAATTTGTAGATAGTGCTGAAAACTTGGCCATAACCAGAGCTAAAAAGTTGTTTGGAGCAGACCACGTTAATGTTCAGCCACACTCTGGGACTCAGGCTAACATGGCTGTTTATTTCTCTGTATTAAACCCTGGGGATACCATAATGGGGATGAGTATGACCCATGGCGGACATCTTACCCATGGTAGCCCTGCTAGTTTTTCTGGCAAACTGTACAATGTAATTACATATGGAGTTACAAGAGATAACCAGAGAATCGACTTTAATGAGGTAGAAAGGTTAGCCAAAAACAAAAGACCGAAATTGATTGTAGTAGGGGCCAGTTCCTATCCGAGAATTATCGATTTTCAGCACTTTAGAAGGATTGCCGATGATGTAGGGGCATATCTTATGGTGGACATGGCTCATATAGCAGGATTGATTGCAGCTGGTGTACATCCTAGCCCCGTTCCCCACGCTGAATTTATTACTTCTACTACTCATAAAACATTAAGAGGCCCTAGAGGGGGCATGATTTTATGTAAAAAGGAATTCGCTAGGGCTATAGATAGCATTGTATTCCCTGGAATACAGGGTGGTCCTCTAATGCATATAATTGCAGCAAAAGCAGTTGCATTTAAAGAGGCACTTTCATCAGAATTTAAGGATTATCAGAGACAGATAGCTAGCAATGCCTTCACTTTAGCATCGGAACTCCAAAAAAGAGGTTACGAGTTGGTAACCGGTGGGACAGACACCCATCTTTTATTAGTAAATCTAAGCAATAAAGATATTACTGGTAAGATTGCACAGGAAGCATTAGATGAAGCCGGTATTACAGTGAACAAGAATGAGATACCCTTCGATAGCAGAGGACCGGTTATTACTAGTGGCATAAGGATTGGGACGTCAGCGGTAACCACCAGGGGCATGAAGGAAACTGAAATGAAGAAAATTGCTGATTTTATATCACAGGTTCTTAGTGATGTTGCCAATAGCTCCAACCTAAAGAAGGTTAAAGAAATGGTTTTTGATCTATGTAAGAAATTCCCTCTATATCAAAACAGACTGAAAGAAGAAATAAACTCTCCGGGGGGGGTCTAAATGTCAAGACCAAGCTGGGAAGAGTATTTTATGGATATAACCTGTTTGGTAGCTAAACGGGCAACATGCCGCAGGCGCCAGGTAGGGGCTATTCTGGTAAAAGATAAAAGAGTGTTGTCAACCGGGTATAATGGGGCACCGATGGGGCTTGCCCATTGTTTGGATATTGGCTGCTTGAGAGAACAGAACAATATTCCCTCTGGAGAAAGGCACGAGTTATGTAGAGGTTTGCATGCGGAGCAAAATGCTATAATTCAAGCAGCTTATCATGGTGTAAGTGTTAATGATTCTGTATTGTATTGTACAAATCTACCATGTATTATCTGTCTTAAGATGCTAATCAATGCAGGAATCAAGAAGATTTTTTACAAGGATGGTTATGCTGACAAGCTATCTTATGATATGGTAAAAGAATCTGGAATTGAATTAGTAAACTATGGAGTTGAAGAAAAGAATTAAGATATTTACGCCCCAAAGAATTCTTTTATTTTTTGTATTATCCTTGAATAATCATAGGGGTAGCTATACCAATTTATCTCTGGATCAGCCCTAAACCAAGTCAACTGGCGTTTAGCATACCTCTTTGTGTCTTTTTTTAATGCCGAAATTGCCTCATTTAATGAATATTCCCCAAAAAGATAACCTATAATCTGCTTATATCCTAAGCCTTTCATAGAATTTAAGTCCCTTGTATATCCCATTTCTAAAAGGTGTTTTACCTCGTCTACCAGACCAATGTCAATCATCCTGTCAACTCTTTTTTCTATTCTTGAGTAGACGTTTTGGCGGTCTATGTAGAGCCCAATCTTAAAAGTATCAAAAGGAGAGTCTCTGAATTTATGTTTCTCATGGTATTCAGATAGAGGTTTTTGGGTTAATTGACAAACCTCTATTGCCCGTATTATCCTGGAAGAGTCGTTTGGATGAAGTTTTGCAGCAGTAACCGGATCTAGTTTTGATAACTCTTTATAGAGAGAATCATTGCCAGCAAGCGCTGCCTTTTTTCTAAGTACTCGTCGGAGTTCTTGATCTGCTCCCGGACCTTTAAACAAACCTTTAGTTAGCACCTTGATGTAGAGCCCTGTTCCTCCTGCTACGATGGCGACTTTGCCATGCCTGTCTATAATAGAGATTGCCTCTCTTGCCTTTTGTTTAAACAAGGCTGCACTAAAATCCTCATTGGGACAAAGGATATCTATCAAGTGATGCTTTACTTTCTCTTGTTCATCAAGTGTTGGCTTTGCTGTTCCAATATCCATATATTTATAAATCTGCATAGAATCGGCACTTATTATCTCTGCTCTAATTTTTGTAGCAAATTCTAAAGCCAATTGTGTTTTGCCAACGGCCGTTGGCCCAACGATTACCACTATCTTGGTTTTATCCATTTTAAATAGACCTTTGCAAAGTCTGCTGAGATTTTTGAAAGAAGACTCCGAGAGCCAATACATAAAGGCGGCAATTCTGATCTCCGAAAATAAAATATTACGAAGCAGAATATATAAAAATGTAGCAAGCTTAAATAGGTTAGAGAATATATGCTGAAGCGAAAATGAGGACTTCTTAAAAGGCTCTCTTGTGCTATACAACTTTATTCAAAGGGTACTCTATAATTCCTTCTGCACCGGCTTCTTGTAACCTTGGTATTAATTCGCGTACTATATTCTTATCTACTATGGTTTCAACCGAGTACCAATCCTGCTTATAGAGCTTTGCTATAGTAGGGGCCTTTAGGCTTGGAAGTATTTTAGTAATCTTATCCATGTCTTCCTCAGCAATGTTCATTTTTAAACCAACTTTATTCTCTGCCTGTAAGGCACCATTTAGCAAAATCCTAATCTGTTCAATCTTCTTCTGTTTCCATGTATCCTTCACGGACTTCTTATTAGCTATCAGTTGAGTGTTGGATTCCATCAACTCTTGAACGATTCGCAGGCCATGGGCTCTAATAGTAGTTCCAGTCTCAGTAACCTCTACTATTGCATCAACCAACCTCTCCACTACCTTGGCTTCAGTAGCTCCCCAAGAAAATTCTACTTCTACATTTATCTTCCTGTCTGAAAAGAATTTTTTGGTGAAGTTAACAAGTTCTGTTGATATTTTTTTACCCTCTAAATCCTCTAACCTCCTAATTGGGGAATCCTCCGGTACAACCAATACCCATTTTGTCGGTCTTTGAGTTACTTTTGAATATATCAAATTCTGAACAACAACTACGTCAGAACTATTTTCGAGAATCCAATCCTTTCCAGTCAATCCCACATCTAGTGTCCCCTCTTCTACATAACGAGACATCTCCTGAGCTCTGATAAGAGCACATTTAATCTCTTTGTCGTTAATTTCGGGAAAATAATTCCTAGAATCAGACAGTATATTCCAGCCAGCTTTTCGAAATAATTCAATAGTAGCCTTTTCTAAGCTTCCCTTGGGTATCCCTAATTTTAAAGTATTCATACTAGTAGCTCCTCCAGACTTCATATTATATAAGCAATTATAGAATTAATTGAAGTTCAATACAATTTATAATCTATAACTACTCAAACCAATTGTTAATCAACTAACCTGTTATATACAAAAAGGGGGTATAATGTTCTGCCTGAATCAAGTAAAAGCAAAGCAAAGGGTTTCAACGCCCGGCAATTAAAAAAAGGAAAAATTTGAGGCAAATACACGCCAGTTAAAAAGCCGTTTCAGTCCGCCATAACAGACAGAATAACGGCAATTGAAGAAAAGAAGGTTATTACTGAAACATGTGATCAGCGATTTTTTAGATAATTTATTTCCAAAATTTCTTTTTTTGAGGAGTCTCTTTTTCACTTATTTTAGAAAATTCAGTCAATAACTCTTCTTGCTTTTTAGTTAATTTAGTGGGAGTTTTTATTATTACCTGAACAAGCTGGTCTCCTCTGCCATGTCTCCTGAGATGGTGAGTCCCCTCACCTTTTAAGCGAAAGATATGTCCAGACTGTGTTCCTTTGGGAACTTGAATTATTTTTGTTCCGTCTAATGTTGGTATATCTAATTCTGCACCTAAGGCTGCTTGAGTAAATGATATAGGAATCTGGCAGATAATATCATCCCCCTCTCTGTCAAAAAGTGGGTGGCGATCTACATGCAAAACTACATAAAGATCTCCCGGCGGCCCTCCTCTTTCACCTTCTTCACCTTCTCCCTTAAGCCTTAAACGAAAACCATCTTCAACCCCCCCTGGTATTTTTGCTGAAATCTTTTTCTTTTTTGGCACCTTTCCAGTGCCATGACAATCCGAACATGGGTGTGGAATAATCTTTCCTTCACCATTACAATGGGGACAGGTAGTACTTATGTTGAAAAATCCTTGAGAGCGGATTATCTGTCCTTTTCCCTGACAACCTGGGCAATTTACAGGGTAAGTACCTGGCTTTGCACCTGTTCCCTCACATTTATCACATTTTACAGACTTGGGTATTTCAATTTCAGTTTCTTTACCAAAGGCTGCTTCCTCAAAGGATAGTTGAATGTCATAGCGAAGATCTGCTCCCCTTCTGGCAGCTGTTCTACTTCTTCTTGTCCCAAAACCGAAAAAATCTTCAAATATATCTCCAAAAGTCGAAAAAATATCTTCAAATCCAGAAAACCCTTTGAATCCGGTCCCTTTCAATCCTTCATGTCCGAATTGATCATATAGCCGCCTTTTCTCCGGGTCTCTTAAAACTTCATATGCCTCTGCTGCTTCCTTAAATTTATCTTCGGCTTCTTTATTCCCAGGATTTTTGTCGGGATGGTATTTCATTGCCAGTTTTCGATAACTCTTCTTAATTTCTTCGTCATTTGCCCCCCGGCTGAGCCCAAGCACATCATAATAGTCTCGCTTTCCCATTTATGATAAGTTCTCCTAAAAGATTTCCTTGAATCCCGCATAATGCGGAGATAGTTTGGTGCATTGTTTACATTTCTATTTATACAATATCTTCTTCTATAATTTCTTCTGATGTATTGTTGGACTCAAGGGTTTTCTTTTTTGAGATAACTTTACCGGCAGCAATTTCCCGAAGTGCTACTACCACCTCTTTGTTCTCTGGTGTATCTACCAAAGGTTTTGCGCCCTTTAATAATTGTCTGACTCTCTTTGATGCCAGATGTATAAGAATAAAACGATTTTCTTCATTTTTCAGGCAATCTTCAACTGTTATTCTAGCCATCTTTTAAAATTTATTCCTTCCTTGTTAAAAGTTATTAAAATATAATCTCAAAGATTTTCCATATTCCCAATAATAAAAAAAGAACTGCTATAGAATAAAAACCGATGGAATAAAAAAGCTCCCATTTTGTATAGCCCAACACGATAAATCCCTCCTTTGTTTTTAAGGTAATGTTGCAAAACTAAAATATAATTTCTATAAATTTCCAGCAACCAAGAACCCATAAGGAGACTATAAGAAACAAAATAACAATGATAGCCACAATATCAAGTTTAGTAAAATCTTGGATATTCTGAGACATCTATTACACCCCCTTTATTTTATTTACCCTTGAAATATTTTCTTATTTCAGGTCACTGATATCACTTGGTAATTTTTTCAGGAATTGCGGATCGATTCCATATATAATTGGAGCGAAATCAAGTTTAGCATAAAGCATATCCTTACCCTGAACTTTTTTACCTATGATAATAGAACCTATTTTATTTTCTTTCTTATTCCATAGAGTTATCTCTGTCTTTGGTTTATCGAAGCCATAAATTGAAATGTCTTCTTTCTTTCCCTCAGAAATTATTTCTATAAATTTAAGAAGTTTGATGTCCCATAGAAGGGATACAATCTTAGCCTTATAAAGTTTTGTTTTTGCAGGTTTTATTGCCTCCCAGTCCTCTTCCCCCAGTTTTAGGATAAAAGTTTTGTCAGGAGAGGTTAGCTGAACCTTTCCTATATCTTCGTTATTAAATGTCAGTAGAGCCTTTTCTCTAAGGGTGAAAGGTGTATTAGAGAGAGTTTTGAGGATTTCAGGTGACAATTTGTAAATTGTTTCTGTTAGGTTTGTCTTTGCAAAGAGATCCTCTCTCCTATCACCTTTACCGGCTATAATAAGTGTAACAGGTTTTTCCCTATCTTTCTCCAAAACGCTTATTTCTATCAAAGGTTTATTTAAGTTATAAGTATCGTGGACTTTAATGTTATTATCGATAAAGCCTTTTGCTCTAATATCAAGAAGCGCCCAAAGTAAATCACTGACCTCAAATTCATCTGCCTTTACTTTAATGGGTTCTGTTATATTCCATTGATTTTTGTCGTCATTTACTAATGTTATTTGTTCATGAGGATATTTAAGCTCAATTCTGAATATTTTCTCCTTTTCAAAAGCCAATACACTTTTATCTCTAAGATCAAATTCAGTTTTAGGCCAGTTCTTAAGGGAATTCTCCGGAATCGAAATGACGTTTTTGGAATCTCCCCACTTAGCATAGAGGTTATTCTCCCCTTTAACCCTTTCTCCTATCATGAGCGATTTTGCAGGTTTATCTGAATTTGTAAAAAAAATAATTTCCATTTTCGGAGAGTCAAGTCCGTATAGCTTCAAATTCTTAGGCGTCTCATTTACGAATCCTTCTATTCTGGAATTCTTCAGGTTATATAAAAGCCTTCTGATGATTCCTCCGTCAGCCTTTGTTTTTATTGGCCTGATAATCTGCCAGTCATTTTTGTTATCAAGCTTTAAGTCTGCTTTTCTGTCATCATATGTTAGACTGAGACCTTTTACGTCTTCTAAATTAAGGTCAATAACTGTCTTATCTCTGTAATAAGATATGTCTTCTTTCCATTGCTCTTTTAACCCAGAGGGTGTCAGCATAACGGATTTTGAATTTTCTCTCTTCATGTAAACATAGTAATCTGTTGGGTTTTTGTTGCCCAAAAGTATTGTTTCCAAAGGGGGCTTATTCTTCTCTTTTATAGTAATTTCTATTGAGGGTTTATCCAGGCCATAATCCATCAGGCTGGCAGGGTTTTCGTCAACTTTTCGTTCTATATCTACCTTTGCCAGGTTGTTTATGGCCTTTTCTATTGTTTCATTCTCACCCTTTGCAAAAAAGGGTTCTTTTATCATCCATTGATCTTTGTTTTTAATGAAGAACATGGTTTTGCCTTCAATTTTTAACCTAAGCTCTTCAACATCCCCCGGTTTAAAGACTATTACCTTTTTGGCGTTCTCAGTTGCCTTTTTTTTCTCTTTCTCCACCGGCACTTCGTAAAAATAAAAATACACTCCGAGGAGGATTAAGATAACTGTCAACCCCCCAAGTTTTTTTAGGTTCACTTCTTCCACCTCTTTATGCTTAAAACCACAATTCCAGAGAGCAAAATCAGGGCAGGTATTATAACCACAGGTACAAAAAAGATGACTTTCCCCATAGTTTTTGAAAGGATCACGGGGTTATAATCAGTCTCTTTAGGTCTTATTGATATTAAGTCTTCCTCCTCAGCCAGCCAATTTACAGTATTTAAGAAAAGGTCTTTATTGCCCAGGATATTTAAATAACTGTTGTTGGCAAAATCTGAATCTCCAAAAACTACCATTTTGGAATTCTTCTCCCCCTTTTCCCCGTTCTTTTCAACGCCTGTCTGTATGGTTACAACAGCAGCAATGGTCAGAGGACCTCTAGCATCTTTACCTTCATCAAACTTGGCCTTGCCTTCTTTATCGAGCATCTTCCTGTCAGTTTCACCCCAACTTTCCTTATTTGTATTGGCCAAAGGTTCCACAGAAATACCAGCTTTTGTTTCTTTAAGTACCTCTATAGAGCGGGCAAAAGGGAAAAAAGTGTTTATATTGAAGTTTCTCGTAATAATGTGGGGTTCATACTGCCCTATTATAGGTATTACATAATCTCCACCGAAAAGTTGACTCATAGTATCTATTATAATATCTTCTCTAAGTTTTATATTGTATCCTTCCAAAAAAGCTGCAAGTTTTGGAACGGTGAATGGATCGATCAAAAATAGGAGTTTACCACCTTTTTCAGTATATCCTTTAATAAGAGCCATTTCATTTTCCATCAGTTCCTTTTTGGGACCGCTTATAATCAGAACAGAGGCATCTTTCGGAATATTGTTGGTTCTTAGAAGGGACAACTCTTTTACTTCATAATTTTGTCCACCCAAAGCTTTTTTAGCTCCGCTGTATCCATTCTTAGCAAATATAGTAATGTCATTTTCTCCATGTCCGTTAAGAAAATAGACTACCTTTTTTCCCTCCCTGGTGACTTTGAGTATGGAATTGGTGATCTGTTCTTCTCTGCCCCAGGAAACCCTGGTTTCATTCTTGCCACTTTCAAATACTGTAGTACCATAATCACTTATTCCGTATTTTTTTGCAAGTGTGGGATTTCTGTCGGGATCTATAAATTTATAATTAATTTTTGGGTTTTTATACTTGTATAATTTAAGAAGATCTTTTAACTCTGCCTCTGTACCTGAATTTTCCTGATAAAATACGATGGCGTTTACTTCTTTGTTTACAGAATTAAGGACCTTTATTGTTTCATCAGATAAGCTATGTCTTTTTGTTTTAGTCAGGTCAAGCCTTAAGTGGTGTCTTGCTGATATAGCCCCGATTAGTAAAAGTATTCCTAAAACTATCAAAATTGTTACAATCATATGAGTTCCATATCTGGTGGACCTATTTGAAAAAATGCCTTTAATCTTCATTCTTAGCTCCTCCATTTCTTTGATTCCAACGACCTCATAGTTAAGAAGAGGAAGAAGAAGGTAAAGAGGAGATAAAATATGGCGTCATTGGTGTCTATAACCCCTCTGGCAAACTCTTGGTAATGTTCTATTATCGAGAGATGGATAAGTATTTTTGCCAATACTGGTCCTGTAAAACTGGCTGCCCACTGTATTATCCAGAAGAGTAATAATGACCCAAAGGTAACTACTGCAGCTATAATCTGATTCTCAGTCATTGTTGAAATCAGTATGCCCAGAGAAATAAAAGATGCCCCCATCAGAATAATCCCTATATAGCCGGATATAATCGGACCTATTTCAGGTTTGCCCAAAATGAAGAGGATTATCTGATAAAAAATAGAAGGGGCTAACATTACAAGAAAGGTAATAAAACATGCTCCAAACTTACCCAATATTATCTCTGTATCTCTTATAGGGAATGTCATAAGGAGCTCAATGGTTCCGGATTTTTTTTCTTCAGAAAAGAGCCTCATCGTTAAAAAAGGTGTCATAAATAGGATGAGAATACTCATTGTTGAAAATACCGGTCCTACAACCTCCTCGGTAATATTTAAAGCAGCCTGTATGTCAGGGTTATTCATTGACTGAACACTCATTACCCCGAAGAGGGCAAAGAGGCTGTAAAAGAAGTATCCTGAAATTACAGAAAAAACAGTTATTACCATGTACGCAATTGGGGATTTAAAATAAGAGCCCAATTCCTTTTTCAAAATAGCATAAAAATTGACCATTTTTAGCCCTTTTCCTCCGTAACTAATTTTAAAAATATATCTTCTAAACTCATGTCTATCTGACGTATCTCTGTCATCAACCAACCATTCTTTGAAACTGCGGCAAATAGTTCTTTACGAATATCTTTATCGCTTGCTGAATCTATAAGGTAAGTAAAGGAGTTTTCAGACTTGGCATCTTTCTTTTCAATATTATTAACCCCGGATAGACTCTTTAGTTCCTTAATTATAACATCTGGAGGGCCTTCTATTTCAGCAAGGATCTTTGTGCCCTTTTGGAGACGCGCCATTAAATTGTCCGGTGTATCAACAGCGACAAGCCGTCCTTCATTAATAATAATCACCCGATGGCATGTCATGCTGACCTCTGGTAGGATGTGACTGCTCAATATGACAGTTCTCTGTCCCCCGAGATTCTTTACAAGTCCCCTTATGCCGTGAATCTGTCTGGGGTCGAGACCAATGGTTGGTTCATCTAAGATTAGAACTTCAGGGTCATGGACAAGAGCCTGCGCTATTCCTACTCTTTGTCTGTAACCTTTGGAGAGTTTCCCTATTAGTTTGCCAGACACGTCCGTTATCCCGCATTCGTCCATTACTTTTCCTACTTTTGTCTTTCTTTCTTTCCTGTCAATACCCCTTACCTGTGCCACAAAATTGAGATAGGTCGAAACTGTCATATCCCTGTATATGGGGACATTTTCAGGTTGATATCCTATCCTTTTTCTTACTTCCAGAGAGTCTTTAAACACATCATAACCTGCTACCTTTGCAGTTCCTTTAGTAGCTGGCATAAAGCAGCTTAAGATTTTCATAGTAGTAGTTTTACCTGCCCCGTTGGGTCCCAGAAAGCCAAGGATTTCTCCCTTCTCCGCAGTGAATGATATATCTTCAATAGCTGGAATATTTCCATAGTATTTGGTAAGATTTTCTACCTGAATCATGATAGAATTTTCCTTTTTAATTTGGGGTTTTTAGTTTTTTATGTGAAACGCTTCCTGTCTTTCCATAGAGGTTGTTTGAGAGGCCAGAATTTGAAAAAGCTTTAATGGTTAATTTTAAAAAATTTTTAATTTTTGTCAAGGCATTTCTAATTTAACTCTTTGAAACTATGATTATTTTTGGCTTTTGATACTGTTAAGTAAGATAAAGAAAAAAAGAGAGGTAGTTTAAAATATTGAAGACAGGATGTTAAACTACCCCTCTTTGACATATTTATAACTTGTGTAATAATTAAAAAATAATTCCCGCCTTTAAGCTGTATGTAGGAACCTCTATGTATTCAACTTCGGCTGTCAGGTTCAGCATGAAGACTGTAAACCTAACTCCACCAAAATATTTCATTAGAGTGCTATTTTCTTTGTTTAAGCTTATTCCAGCCGGCAAGTTTTTGGGCTCGCTGGATACCCACACTGTTCCGATCCCAGCATACGGAGTTAGGTTTAAGAACCCTTTGCTTATTGATATATCAGCCCCATAGGTTTTGAAGTCTAGCTGGTCAACTCCTAGAAGCTGAGTATAAGTTCCTCTAATTGCAAGAGCAGGTATGACAGCCGAGCCTTTTAATATAGCATACTTAACTTCAACGCCAAAAAGGGAAATATTAGAGTTGGGGAGTTTACTGAATATAGCTCCCACGTCTATATTAAAAGGCAGTCCTTTTCTTATATATAGCTTAGGTAAGGGGATCATGCTAGGCATATCTGCATTGTTTGTAGCATATCTCCAATAATCTGCCCCTTCATCAATATCTGTAGCTGATATTTCAATGCCTATATCGAAACCAGTTATCCCCAATGGCTCGGCAGGAGCCAATGCTTTATAACTCAATGCAGTACCTAGTTCTTTGCTGAATTTTTCAAAATAAGATTGTGTAATCCCGAGTTGAAATTCAATGTCATCAGCCCTCGCTTTTGTTAAGGAAATAAAGGAAAGCAAAGAAAGAAAGAAGAAGGTTAAAGAGATAAGCAAGAAGAAATGTTTGAAGTGAGCCCTTATTTTCATTGTTTTTGTCCCCTTTCTTAATTTTAATATCATGATTGGTATAATAAAAAATAATTTTTAAATTAATTTAAGGTAGTTACCCATAAGATGTATTCCTTTTGTAACAGTTCAACCCTTTGATGTCAAGAAGTATTATGGAGCCATATTAGTTCCGATATTCTTATGAGCCCTTTAAACAGTAACGGTATTTAGCGGTTGCAACAATGAGTCCGGATGACAGCACGATGATATTCAAAGGGATTTATTTAATGTTTGCAGCCTTTATATAAAAGTTTAAAATCAGTTTTTAGAAGGTTTCTTTACTAGAAAATAAATCTCCCCATATTGCTGCATGGCACCCGCTGCAATCTCTGCAAACTTTTCACTACCCCAGAACAGGTCTACCCTGCCAGGGCCTCTGATTGCTCCGCCAGTGTCCTGATTAACAGCAAATCTTGAAAAACTTTTCCACCCAGTTATTCTATCTGTCGGGTCTATTTTGGGTTTCTGAGTTGTAATAAAGGCAAGCCCTCCCTTGGGGAACAGTCTATAGTCAGTGGCTATAGATCTTCCTGGGGTAAGAACAACTTCCAAGTTTCCAATAGGACCAATATTGACTTTTTCAAAAAATACATAGCTTTCATTATAACAAAGAATGCTGTCCCTCTCTTCCGGATGATCTTTAAGGTAGGTTTTTATGCTTTGTAAGGATATTTCCTCTCTTGGTATTACATTTTCATCAATTAATTTTTTCCCGATACTCCTATAGGGTTTTCCATTGGATTCTGCATAGTGTATCCTCTGAGTCTTTGCGTCTCCTAAATCAATAATTCCTGAACCTTGAACATGTAGAAAAAAAAGATCTACAGGGTCGGAAACCCAAAATAATTCTAATCCTTTACCTTCAAGGACTTTTTCTAAGTCAATTTCTCTCCTGCTATAGTAAGGAATAACCGTATTACCATCATATCTTGCTACTATCTTTTCTGATTTAAACTTAGGATGGAATTGCCCCAGATCGATAACCATTAAATCCCCTGGTTTTGTGTATAGGGGGTACCTGTATTCATCAGACATGGTTAGGCTGCCTTTAAGAACAGGTTCATAATAACCTGTGAAGAGTACAGAGCCTTTTCCATCAGACCCAACTGATTTGTAGATATAAAAAAGTTTTTTAATCTTTTTGTGTAGATCTTTTGGGCTGACAGAGTTCTCAAAGATATCTAAAAACAGGTTCATAGACTCTATCAGATATCCGGCGTTATAGGTATGGGGACCATAGACAAATTCCCTGTCTGAAGGGAGTCTTTTAAGATACTCAATACTTCTCTCAATGGCTGTTTTTAGTGAATCCTTATTTATATCATCTGTAAAAATGGGAGTCTCGCATCTTTTAAGCAATACAAGGGCATTTTCAGTTTCTTTAACTTTTAAAGCTCTCTGACATGCACTTAGAGACAGGACAAGTAAGAGTGGAAGGATAATTATTTTGGATATTTTAGTATTCTCAGCTTGTTTCAATTATGCTACCTTTCCAAAGCCACCCGTAATGGAAAACAATAACCAAATAACTAACATTTGTATAATCCACCCTATTATACAGACACCCACAGCTCGCAGTGTACTGCTATAATCAAGGGCTTGTCTGACTGCTATGACCATTGCCACAAGCATCCAGATTCCGGCAGCAAAAGAGACTATCCATGTGAGCCCCGGAATGATACCAAGCACGCGAATTAACCCTGGAGAGCTTGAGAAGCCTATAGTTCGCAACAACTCGCCAAGATCTGCTTTTGTTTGCGCCTCTGGAAGAAGTTTTGTCCCAATAAGGTAAGTTAACCAGGCCCAGATATACCACCCAGCAAGGGCTGCTATGGTTACCATAAGAATGCCGACAAATCCACCACTTCGGAAGCTTCCTATACCGGCTGCTATGCTTGAAATAACAACAGCCGTTATGGCCTGCCCCAATGCGCCCTTGTCAGCCTCAACCTCTTCATACAGATTAACATCCAGTTTAGCGGCACGAATAAGACGGTCGTAAAAAATATTCATATTTTCCTCCTAATTGTTTTTAGTTGTAAGGCCTTCCAATGTTGACAGCATTTCATCCATTATTGTTAAACCCTCTAACCAGAAGAGAGGGTCATCCAGTTTTACTCCAAAGGGTTTAACCAGTTTTGCAGGGGAGTCTTTTCCTCCGGAGGAGAGAAGACTTATGTATTTTGGTATAAAATCGTTTCCCTCCTTTTCGTATTTCTTGTAAAGGGATAGGGTAAGTAATTCACCAAAAGCGTATGCATAGACATATCCTCTCGCATGAAGAAAATGTGGGATATAACTCCACCATATAGAATAGTTTTCTGTAAGAGTAATTGAGTCACCGAACATATCTTTTTGAGTATTTATCCATAATTCGTTAAATATTTCCTTTGATAATTCTCCTGTATTTCTCCTTTCCTTATGTATGGCATCCTCAAAAAAATACATGGATATTTGTCTGAAAACTGTTGCAAACATAGCCTCCATTTTACTGCAAAGAAGGCTTATTTCGTCTTCTCTTTTTTGGGTTGTTTTAAGCTGTTTTTTGAAAACCAGTAGTTCACTGAAGACAGATGCGGTTTCAGCCATGGTTAAAGGTGTTTGACTGTTAAAATACCCTTGCTTTTTGGCTGCTAGGTATTGGTGAATTCCGTGGCCAAGTTCGTGTGCAACGGTTTGTACATCGCGGATGTTGCCTGTGTAATTAACCATTATATAAGGATGGACTTCGGGAATGCAGGAATGAGAAAACGCCCCACTTCTCTTTCCCCGCATCACTGGAGCATGTATCCAGTGTTTTTCGAAGAACATCAAAGCAATTTCTTTCATCTCTTTGGAAAAGTCTTCAAAAGCACCAAGAACTGTTTCTCTACATTCCTCCCATGGCACAATCTTTTCGAGAGCAAAGGGTAAAGGAGCATAACGGTCAAAGTCGAAAAGTTCATCATAACCTAAAAGTTCTTTTTTTAATTTATAGTAACGCATAGGTATGTCATAACGGTTCCTAACTGCATCGGCCAGGGCATTGACTGTTTTTTCATCCACTTCGTTTGATAAATTTCTTGAGCTTATCCATTCAGGATAATTTCTGAGTCTGTCCGTGATCATGTGATCGGTCAGGATGGTATTAAAAATATGTGTAAATATATGAGAGTCTTCTGAAAGACCAGCAGTTAATTCCTCTGATGCCTTTTTTCTGACCTCTCTGTTGCTGTTATAGAGGTCTGTCAGAACCTCTTCTTCTATCCTTCCTCTTTCACCGAATATTTTCTGGGATATAATCTTATCGAAAAGTTTGGTCCAGCTATTTAACCCAACAGGCTCTTTTTCAGCAAGGACCCTTTCTTCAATCTCACTTAGCTGGTGAGGCCTGTATTTTTTTAGGATCTTCAGGAAATGGTGGTACTTTTTAGTTTCAGGGGCGTTTAACAGCTTTTCTGAGGTTTCGTTATCCATATTTGCCCACTCCAGATTGAAGAAGACAGTATCTCTTTGAAATACACTTTCTAATTCATGAACCCTCTGCAAAAAAGCCCCGGCTTTTGCGTCCTGGAATTTAGTTGAATAGTTTAAAAACGCAAAGCTTTCTATTTTTCCAAGTAATTGGTTAAGCCCCTCAAGACTATAGACAGCTGTAAATAGAACTTCAGGATCAAGGTCTTTTACCCTTCCTCTGTATTCTTTTGAAAAATTGGAGATCCCACGCCTTAGCTTTTCTAAGTCTTCTTTTATAAGGGGATCTTCTATCCCTTTATAAAGGTCGGTTAGATTCCATATAATATTTTCTGTTTGTAACTTTTTGTCCATTTAGAAAACTTTCCTGGTTTAGTTTGGTTAAGAGGGAAGGGGAAATTTATTGGATCAGGTATATGTTTAAATGTAGCCCTTGATCTTGAGATTATGTATGATTATTTCTGCAATTTCATCCGGTGAAGAGAGGGCGCTGTTGATCAGTATATGAAAGTTGTAAGGGTCTTTTATGGATTTAAATGTATACTTCTCGACGAAAGCCTCTCTTTCATTCTCCGTTCTTGTAACTAACTTTATTGCCTTGTCTTCTGAGATTCCCATTTCATCCATTATCTTTTTTTTACGGAATTCAAAAGGTGCAATAAGGCGAACATGAAGCCCCCTTTCGACATTCTTTGTAATGATGCAGCCGCCGCTTCCTATCAGGATTGCATTCCCTGTTTCTGCCAGGCCTATGAGTGTTCGGGTAAGGTACTGGAAAATTTTGTACTCGTTGGGTCTGCCGAGAAATATATGATCCATGTACTGTTGCATCTGTGAACGCTGGTTTTCATCCAGAGAATTTGCAAGGGCTTCAGACAAATCGTTATCCTCAGCTATTTTTTGGATAACCTCTTTATCAAAAACGGCCCAGGGGCATTCTTCACCAGTAAGTCTGCAAAGCTTGTCCTGTAGGGTTTCCGCTATTGGATAAACACGGCAACCGAATTCCCTTGAAATTGTTATAAAAGGCAGCTTTTTTCTCCCCTTGCGCATCTTCCAGAGTTCTTGTGTTCTCAACTTCATCTGATGTGCCAATTGTCCTTCAATTCTAGCTTTTAATAAAGCAACCATAGAGCCCCCCTTATAGATTTAATGACATTCCTAGTATAAAAAAATCTAACATAGAATTGGTTGACTTACAACTTTAATTTTTTCTTGGAGTCCTTAACACCTTTCTGTTGTATTAAAACCTTAAATAGTACTCCTATGCCCCCTGGCATAAGAAAATTTTTCATGGCCAGTTTTTCTTTATAGTATTCCAGTGTTGACATGTTTTCCCGATTGTTCTCCAAGTCTTCCAAGATATCAAGGAGTCCCAGGGACATGAGAAATCTGTGTTGTTCTAAATAGATGGTCTTCTTCAAACCCATCTTTTCGCCTGTTTCTATCAGGGTTGTAAAATCAATATGGGCTGTTATGTCTTGAAACCCAAGTCTTATATATGGATTATGATTGATTGTGTGTCTGTAATAGCAGGAAATAGTACCGTCTGTTCTGTATGGGGCGAAAAGCTCATCTGCTGTGTATCCGTAGTCAATTGTTATAATGAATCCCTTGCCCATAGCACTGTAGATTTCTTTCAGCCAGTCAAAAATTCCGAGATTTACCTCGGCCTTTTGCCCTTCATTTAGTTTTATATTAAGATTTGCAAAGTACTGTTCTAACGCAGGGGTGGACAGTTCGCCCAGCTTTTCTACGAAACCACTTTCACTCAGAGTTATATAGACCTCTCTGAGCTTTCCACCTTCCATTTTGACCATGTTGAAAGGGAAGGAATCAAGGAGTTCATTGGAGAGATAGCATCCGTCAAATTGAATTTTCCCTTTCTTTACGTCAGTGTGAGAATGCCAGATAACCTTAGTTTCATGAGCGTGGTTTTTTAGTAGTTCTTTCTGAAGAGTAGGGAGGTAGCTGCTTATTTCTACAATCTTATAGGTCAATGATTCATAAAATTCTGGTAATTGTTTTCTAGAATAGTCCAGTACATCACAACACAAAAACCCTTTCCCTGCCCCAGCCTCCACTATCGTAAAGGCAGATCTTTTCCCCAGGATATCCCACATTTGATAGATCAATCTTGCTATTAGCTGTCCGAATACCGGGTGAATATGAGGACTTGTGTAATAGTCGCCGTCTTTTCCAATCTTTTCTCTGGAGGAATTGTAGTAACCGTGGATAGGATGGTATAGCGCCATATCCATATACTCAGCAAAGGTTATCCTCCCTTTCTTATGGATTGTATCGAAGATAATATTTTTCAGTTCTTTGTTTTCCGGTTCAGTAACCATATTGTTTGTTTTTTCCTTTACCTGTTTAATTTATTAGTTTTGTTCAAGAAAAATTCCCTTTTCCACCCGCTAATACAAATTTTTTGACCCATCTAAAACTTGCTGCAGGCATTTTCAGAAACTCACCCTTCAGGTTCAAACATCTTAAAATGCTTATATTCCTCTTCATCAAGATTGGTTCCCCAAAAATACTGTTCATGTTTGTTACAAAGGGAATTTTTCATTATTTAGGACGACTAACTATTATATTTATGCAGATAACTTTGTCAATTTATTCATAATAAAACTCTTGATTGTTGACACGATGAACAAGGTGAATTAGAATGAAAAAGTGTATATAGACTTTAAAATGGAGTAGTAATTGAAGAGACTTTTAAAGATAACCGGGAAAAAAGAGAGGTTGATTATTGGTCTTATGTCCGGTACATCCCATGACGGGGTTGATGCGGCTCTGGTTAATATCAAGGGTAATGGCCTTAATACAAGGGTTAACCTTCTATCACACCTCCACTATCCTTATCCGTTTGAAATAAAGAGAAGGATTGAACAAGCTTTTGATGGATTTACTGCGGACATCTGCAAGCTCAGTTTTGAATTGGGAGAGCTGTTTACAAAAGCAGCCTTAGAATGTATACACAAAGTTAATATTTCTAAAAAAGATATAGATCTTATTGCATCTCATGGGCAAACTATATACCATATCCCTTCATATGAGGGTGTTATGGGGTCTACATTACAGATTGGTGAGGCAGATATAATAGCTGAGCGGACAGGTATTGTTACGGTATCCGATTTTCGGAAGAGGGATATGGCAGCAGGCGGTCATGGCGCTCCTTTGGTTCCGTATGCTGATTTTCTCCTTTTCAGAGAGAAGGGTAAGACAAAGGCAGTTCAGAACATAGGAGGAATTGCCAATGTCACGGTAGTTACTGAAAAGACAAAAGACGTAATTGCCTTTGATACAGGGCCAGGGAATGCATTGATAGATGAAGCGGTGAGGGTGTTTTCTTGTGGAGAAAAGGATTATGATGTAGATGGTGAGTGGGCAGAAAGAGGGAATGTAAATCACATCCTTCTGAATAAACTTATGAGCCATAGTTATTTTAGGCTTATTCCTCCAAAGTCAACGGGTGTAGAGACCTTTGGCAAAAACATGGTAAAAAAATTAATCGGAGATAATCCAAAAATGGCATCAGAGGATCTATTGGCAACATTGACATTTTTTACAGCCAAAAGCATTCATCAGACATATCAGGACTTTATTATCCCAAAATATTCAATCGACCAGTTGATTTTATCCGGTGGAGGAAGCCTAAACAGATTCCTCTTTGGCCTGTTGAGAGATTTCTTTAACGATATTTCCATTGTCTCTGTTGATGAATTGGGTATTCCATCAAATGCTAAAGAGGCAGTTTCTTTTGCCATCTTAGCAAATGAGACAATCATGGGAAAAGCAGGGAATCTCCCATCGGCAACGGGGGCTAAAAGGCCCGTAGTGTTGGGAAAAATAAGCCTGTAGTAATAGAGGAACTTACAATTTCAGCATAACCGAAGCATATAAATTAATCTTTTAGCCGTTTATGATATGTTCGTGAAAGCCGTGTTTTAAAATTTTATTAATATACTTTTGCAGAGAGCTCCCTGATAGCCTTAATTCTTTCAAGGACAGGGGGATGAGAGTAGCTTAGAAAAACCTTCAAAGGGTGGGGGGTCAGATTTGACAGGTTTTCAACACTCAGTTTCTTTAAGGCTGTGATAGTAGATTGAGGTTTATCATAGGTTTTAACAGCATATGCATCTGCCTGGTATTCGTGGGTTCGGGAAAGTATATTCCCGAAAATTGATAGAATAAGCTCAATAGGGTGATAGAGAAAACCAAAAAAGAAGATGCTTCCATAGATTGAAACCTCTTCCATCTTAAATGCTGCAAATAATTCTCTGTTGTTCATAAAAAGAGATAGAACAAAGAACATTAAGGCAGTTGTCAGGATAGAAATACCTAGAGACTTCAGTATATGTTTCTTCTTGTAATGGCCAATCTCGTGAGCGAGAACAGAAACAAGCTCCTCTATTGTATGCTTTTCAACGAGGGTGTCAAATAGGACAATCCTGCGATACCTACCAAACCCTGTAAAAAAAGCATTTGATTTGGCAGAGCGTTTCGATGCATCCATTGTGAAAACGCCTTTAATTTTGAAGTGTTGTGATCTGGCATACTCTTCAATGGCTTTTTTTAGTGGGCCGTCCTCCAGCGGGATAAACTTGTTGAAAAGAGGCATAATAGTCACAGGGGCAATAAAAGCAAGAAATAACTGGAATACTGTTACGGCAACCCAGCAATAGAACCAGGCAAGCGGTCCTGCCTTTTCAAAAAACCACAAAACAACTGAAAAAATTACCCCGCCGATCACCGCTGTCAAAAGCCACATCTTTAGGATGTCCATAATAAATGTTTTCGGTGTTGTCCTATTGAAACCATATTTTTCTTCAATGACAAAGACGTTATAAATGGAAAAGGGGATTAGGAGTATCTGGGAAGCGAATAAAAGTGTCCCAGCAAAAATTAAACCTGTTGGGATGCTTCCCAGACCGAAGCTTCGAGCGAACTGATCGACAATATTAAACCCTCCCAATAGTATAAAGGCAATACTGATAGGGGTAATAATAGAATCAGTGAATATTTCAAACCTGGTATTTTCTCTGAGATATTCCTGGGATTCCCTGTACTCTGTGGCATTATAATAACCTTCAAACTCTTTAGGCAAATCTGTTCTCACATGCTGTACATTCAATGTATCAACAATCAGATCCAAAAGATAGTTGCCGATTAAAATGAAAAGAATTATTACCAGAAAAAAATTCATGTCAAACTTCTCTCTGTATTAGTTATTGCATTTTAAGATTGAAACAGATGATATATGCAATTAGAAAATTGTCAAGGCAAATAGGGGGAGGCAGGTCATTTCTCTTGACTTTTCAGAACTGGTTTTGTTAAAAAGCTAATAGCAGTAGCGAAAGGAATAAGAAATCTATTATAGCGAGAGGTTTGAAAAGGCACCCCTTTTTGCTTCAGCATACATTTTTTGACCCATCTAAGCTCGCTTCATTGAATATTCACAAACCAGCCCTTTGGGCTGGAGGATTTGAATATTCAACATTCCATTTACTAAGAAGGGTCCCTCAAAAAATCTATGAATTTGCTCTCAGGGGACTTCTTCAAAATTCTCGGCAGGTTGTACGAAGGTCTCCGAACGTCTAACATATTGTTGCATAACCCTTTTCAAACAAAATAAGGGGCAGAAATGATTCAGGTAAGATGCAGACCCTGTTTCTCAAATGAGAGTGGTTTTTTTTGTTTATAAGACTTAAGTGATAAAAGGTAAAAAGATGAAAAGAGAACAAAAAGAAGCAGAGGAAAAATTCGACAATATTATTAAGAATATGACAATGGGACAGAAAAAAGAAATTAATGATCTGCCGTATAAAATTAAAGAAGGAATAGAAAAACTTGACGAAAGTGAAAGAGAAGAAATTGGGAAAAGAATCGCTGAGCTATGTAATCTCGGCGACGCAACAAATTTCGAAAAATTTCCAAAGACGGTTAGAGAATGGCTTGAAAAAGATATTGAGAGTATACTGGGAATAACATATGAAGAATTAATATCGACTATTTCTGGGGAGAGGTTCTTGTTAAATACACTTAGGTTCTTTATCTTTAAGCTGAATACAATTCTTAAACCTTGACAATGTAACATATACAAAGGGATGGTGTTTTATGAAATTCCTTCTTTTGCTTAGTTCTTTTTTAGCCGCATTTTTTACACTAACAGCAAATGCTGATGAGTTTGAAACTGATACTGTCAAAACAGCCAAAGGCGGTCTCAAGATTACCTTTATCGGTCACGGTTCGCTAATGTTTACCTTCGACGGAAAGGTGATATATGTTGATCCGTGGAGCAGGCTTGCCGATTATACAAAACTGCCAAAGGCGGATATTATTCTATTAACTCACGAACACCCTGACCACTTTGATCTGAAGACACTTGAGGTTCTGCAAACTAAAAATACAATGCTGTTATTAACAGAAACATGTGCAGATCATATGAAAAGTGGTATTGTTGTACATAACGGAGACTCTAAAACTATTCTGGGATTGAGAATAGAGTCTGTTCCTGCTTACAATATCGTTCATATGCGTAGTGATGGTAACCCTTTTCATCCAAAGGGAGTAGGGAATGGATACGTAATTACCTTTGGTGATAAGAGAGTTTATGTAGCAGGCGATACAGAAAACATCCCGGAAATGAGAATCATGAAGAATATAGATATAACATTTTTACCGATGAACCTGCCTTACACAATGACCCCGGAAATGTTGGCCAATGCGGCAAAGACTATTAAGCCTAAGATCCTTTACCCGTATCACTACGGAGAAACTGATACATCAAAACTAGTGGACTTATTGAAGGATGTCAAAGAGATAGAGCTACGTATCCGCAAGATGAAGTAGCGCAAAACCGGGTTCTATAGTGGGCATTTTTCGCCTGTAAGATTTCGCCCCACCATAAATAAGGATATTAAAAATGGAGCATATGTTAAAATTCAATATAAAATCATATCTATTTTATAACAAAGCATAAATATGGACAATAAGACAACCATCACCGACAAATTAATGGAGACAATACAAGGTAAAAAAACAGCCTTAATATTGACTCACAATAACCCTGATCCTGACTCTATTGCCGGCGCTTTGGCTTTGAAGCACATACTATATAAAACCAGAAAGATTAAATCTGTTATAGGTTACAATGGAATTATCGGGAGGGCGGAGAACAGGGCTATGATAAAGAACCTTAATATAGATATGGTCCCATTTTCAGAAATAAAATTCAGTAAGAGCAAGCTCATTGCCCTTATAGACAGTCAGCCAGGATCAGGCAATAATTCCCTCCCTAAAGAAGTGAATCCCAATATAGTGATAGACCACCATACCCCTCTGAGGGCAAGAACTAGAAAAGCCGAATTCTACGACGTCAGGGTTAAATATGGCAGCACCTCTACAATCCTAACCGAGTATATATCCAGCCTGAATCTTTCTTTTGATAAAAAGATTGCAACAGCTTTATACTATGGCATAAAGTCAGATGTTGATAATCTGGCAAGGGATATCTTCCCTGCTGATTTTAATGGACTCAAACTTCTCTTTACTCATATTTCTATGAGACTGCTAATCAGGATAGAGCATCCTAAAGTCCCAAAGGAGTACTTTTTAAAATTTGCGTCTACTATAAATAATGCTTTGATCTTCGGGGATGTAATTATCTCCGATCTGAAAGATGTTAAAAACCCTGATATGGTAGCAGAAATGACAGACTTTTTAATGAGAATGCAGAATATAAGATGGTCTCTCTGTCTTGGTATCTTTGACAACCAATTGATATTTTCTATTAGAACCACCAGCAGGGGAGAATGGGCAGGTAATATTGCAATAAGACTTATTGGAACAAGAGGGACAGGAGGAGGTCATCATAAGTCAGCTGCAGGCAAGATAGAGATTACGAACCTTTCCGAGAAAAGCATAGAGAATTTAAGGCAGTCTGTAATTAAAAGGTTCCTCAAATTGGTAGGAAGGGAAGGGGTTAACGCTGTAAAAGTGGTGGCAGGATGATGTTTGAACTGGTTGTTATTTTTTGGGGATCTTTTACCCTGGCGTTCTCAGGGGCGCTCATGCCAGGGCCTCTTTTAACAGTAACTATAGCTGAATCTACACATCGAGGGTTCATAGCAGGACCTTTGCTGATGATTGGCCATGCCCTTCTCGAACTGGCACTGGTAATGGCAATTATCTTAGGACTGGGACCCTTTCTAAAGATGCCGCTGATTATGGGGATCATAGCCCTGGTTGGGGGAGCTATCCTTATGTGGATGGGGATACAGATGATCAGAACAGCAGGAACCCTGTCCTTTAATATGGAGGGGACAGAGTCAAGGGTGACTTATCATCCTGTGCTTACTGGTATTTTGGCCAGCCTTTCAAACCCTTACTGGACCCTGTGGTGGGCTACCATTGGACTTGGATATTTAGTTGCTGCTATAAAGCTGGGAATTCTTGGGGTAGGGGTTTTCTTTGTAGGGCATATTATGGCTGATATTTTCTGGTACAGCATAGTCTCATATGGTATTAGTCGAGGCAAAAGAATCATCAAAGACAGGGCTTATCAAAACATTATACGTTTCTGTGGTGTCTTCCTTTTGGGATTCGGTGGGTGGTTTTTGCTTACCGGTAGGACTTATCTGGGAAAAGGAACGTTATAAAGACAAGGGAGATTAAGTTTTGGGAAACATAAGTATAAGTTAAAATTACTTTATACATACAGCCCGTACCTGTTTAACATCAGTATACCCCTTTATTGCTTTTTCTATACCATCCTGTTTTAGAGTTCTCATACCCTCTTTCATAGCCTGCTCCCTTATTTCTTCAACCCTTGCTTTGTTTTGAATTAATGCTTTGATTTCGTCGGAACCTATCAATAACTCATGTATCCCCATTCTTCCCTTATATCCCGTATTGTTGCAGGCTGGACATCCTACCGGGGTATAGAATGTCATGTCTTGGGAATATTGTATATCTAATTCTTTAAAACGTTCCTCTCCGTATTCAATTATCAGATTATTAAATTCTTCCTTTGAGGGATTATATGGTTTTTTACATTCTTTGCATAGCGTTCTTATTAGCCTCTGAGCAAGTACTCCTAATAATGCATCAGCAAAGTTAAAGGGGTCCATTCCCATGTCCAGAAGTCTTGTGATCGTCTCAGGGGCACTGTTTGTATGTAGTGTGCTGAAAACAAGATGCCCTGTTAGGGATGCCTCAATACCGGTAGAAACAGTCTCTTCATCCCTCATTTCGCCGACCATTATCACATCCGGATCTGCCCTTAAAAAGGCCCTCATTGCAGCGGCAAAGTTAAACCCGATCTTTGGGCGTACCTGAACCTGTCTCAATCCATACTGGGTAATCTCAACTGGGTCTTCTGCTGTCCATATCTTTCTCTCCGGTGTATTGATAAAACCTAAAGCCGAATGAAGAGTAGTTGTTTTTCCGGATCCGGTAGGTCCAACTACCATAACAATTCCATACGGCTGTTGTATAATTTCTTTAAAAGAGCTGAGGTTCCTGTCGGACATACCTAATTTATTCAGTGGAATCGGTTCACTGGCAGCAAGAATTCTCATAACTACATCCTCTGTCCCCCCACTGGTAGGAAGAGTAGCCACTCTCAATTCTATTTCTTTTCCACCACGCACCTTGAACTTGATTTTCCCATCTTGAGGCAATCGTCTTTCAGCTATATCAAGCTGTGCCATAATTTTTATCCTGGATACAACTGCCATTTTATGACTATATGGAATAGTCTGATAAGGAACACAGATACCATCTATTCTAAGTCTAATCTCTGTATTTTTCTTGCCTGGGTATGTCTCAACATGAATATCAGAAGCGATTCTGTTGTAAGCATCGGTTATTATTTTGTTAACCAATTGTACTATAACACTATCATCCTCGCTTATTTGTTGTTCAAGAGCATCGAGTTCGCTTCCATCATCATCGTCATCAAGCTTGCTCAATATGTCAGAGATTGAAACCTTACTTGCCTCTTCACCAAAGAAGAGGGTCAGGTAACTTACAATATCCTCCTTCAAAGCGACAACAAATTCACAGTCTTTCTTCCCAAATTTTGATTTGATAAAGTCGGTCCTTTGAAGGTCGGCTGGATTGTCAATAACTATAACAATCGTATCTTCATTCTTTTCTAAAGGCACCCATAGATTTTTTTTCAAAAAACTGACTTTCAAACCCACTAAAAGTTCCCCGGGGATAACAGTCTTCTCATCAAATTGGACAAATCTGCATTTATAAAAATCACTCAGTGATTTCCCGATATCGGTTTTTGAAACCTTGAATCTTCTCATTAATATAGTTTCAATATCTATTTTCTGATCCCTGGCTTCTTTTATAGCCATCTCAAGTTCTTTGTCGGTTAAGATATGATTTGTCACAAGGTAATCGAATTTTGAGGGTCGCTTTTTGCTCATCTTGATCTGGTTGTAAAAGGCTATTCCCAAAATCTTTGCAATCTCAGTAATGGATTTCTGATTTTCTGCAGTAAAATCAGAACTGCCCTTCTTATTAATTAACTGAATAACCCCTAATAAATATCTCTCAAATATAACAGGAGCTGCTAAAACCTGTGTAGTTTTGTATCCTGTCTTTTGATCCCAGCTTTTATCAAACTTAAGACGGGAGTTAATGCTTTTCAGTTGTGTTGTATCGTATGCATCAGATATATTAACAAGCTCTTTGGAATAAGCTGTATAACCTGCAATACTTTCGGGACTAATAGGCACTCTAATTTCCTGTACTTCGCTTCCTACCATGAATCTCGAATATAGTTCCTTTTTAACTCCATCTACTGCATAAATAGTAATCCTATCTGCATCAAACAATTTTAGAAAGTCATCCCCTAAATCAACTAGAATCTCGTTTATATTCTTTGCAGAGTGAATACGATTGGTAATGTCCCTCAATACCAAACCATATTCCACTTCCTTTTTTAGTTGTTCAAAGTTGTTTTCAGCAGAGTCTATGCTTTTTGCAGAATCCAATATTCTCTCCAAAAAATGTTAATTAACGGTGCTGCTAATAAGTAGTTGTATTAAATATTAAGCCTCTATACAAAATCCTATATTTTAGACAGAACATTCTCCTTTTAAAATTGTGTCTAATTACACTACACAAAAGATATAGTGTCTTTCCTATAATAGCTTGGTAGTTTTATCAGGATAAGTACTCTAACTATAAAAGAGAATTATAAAAAACTACAAATTTACGTTATCATACTTTGATAAAAAATCAATGAAAAAAAAGGGTACCTAATTCCTGCACCAACCTTTTCTGAATTTAGGCTTAAACAAGACTTTAGAATCTTGAGTAAAAATACAAATCTAGATGAGGATCAAGGATATCTTTGTGGCATATTATCCTACAAATAAACTGAAAGACCTCAATAGCATAATTAAGGCCATAGAACGAAAGGTTAGGGTTTTTGTGACTTATGATGTTGTCAATTTGTACAATAATCTTTTTATTGCAAGAATTTTTAAAATGTGTTAAAAATAACCAGTCAAAGATAATTTCTCTTTGGATGGTTTATAAATAGATATTATTTGGAGTAATATGGACTCTTTTGGAGAATATCTCAAGAAAGAGAGGGAATCGAAGTCTATTTCCCTTGAAGAAATTTCGGCAGCAACAAAGGTAAGAAAAATATTGTTAGAAGCAATAGAAAGTAATGACATAGACAAATTGCCTGCTGAGGTTTTTGTCATAGGATTTTTAAAGGCTTACGCGAGTTATGTGGGATTGGATGTGGATGAGGTTGTCCTGCAATATAAGATGTATATTGACGATATAGGAAAAAATAAATTTAAAAAAGTTAAGGAAACATCCCCTGAACCCAAAAAACCTATTTTATCCAAAATCTTACTTATCGTTTCTGCAATAGTCTTGATTTTAATTGTTTTTCTTTATTTTTATCTTTACCTCGGCGAAAAAGAAGAGGTAAAACCCCAAACAGATATTATTTCTAAACCCTCGGTACCAGCATCAATACCAAATGAAGAAGCAGTAACCCCCACCACACCCTTACCTGAAGAGACGGTGAAGGAAGTTGTAACATCGGATCAAGGTGTGAACGATCAGAAAGTGAGAGAAAAAAACCTCCTAGTAAAGGCATCTGAAACAACCTGGGTAAGGGTTCAAATCGATGACAAACCACCTTTTGAGATTCTCTTAAAGCCAGGTGAGAGTTTAACATGGAATGCCGTTAACTCATTTAAGTTATTCATTGGAAATGCTGGAGGGATAGACCTTTTCTATAACGGAAAATCCTTGGGTAGGCTTGGAGATTCCGGAGAAGTAATATCTTTAAAACTGCCCAATGAGAAGATTATGTAGATTACACTAAAGGACCCTTTAGCACAGAGGAAATATTCTTTGAGTAAAGAAATATTAGAAAAGACAAGAAAAACAGCAGAACTGTATATGAAAGACATAAAAGATGAAAAGCCATATGATCTTTGGAAGGCATTTAATAAAGACCTTGCAAAAACCTTTCCTTATTTATAACCGGTCAGGTATACGCCAGAGAGAGTCCCTCATAAAATCAGACAGTTAATAACAATAGCAGCCCTTACAGTGCTGTCTCACCTCGATGAGTTGAAACTGCACATTCAAATCGCTCTGAATGTGGGATGTGATCCTAAGGAAATAGCGGAAGTAATATTCCAAACCTTTGTTTACGGAGGAATGCCGGCGACCAATGCTGCCCTGAAGACACTAAAGTCAGTATTAGAGAAAAGTGGATTTTATTTTATCTGGTTTTCTAAATTTTGTGCCTTCTTTTCCACTTCAAGGGCCAACTCTTTTTTATATCTCTTCAATCTATCTCTAATTTTAGTGTGCTTAACACCAAGTATCTGAGCTGCGAAGATTCCTGCATTCTTTGCTCCTGCTTTTCCAATAGCCATAGTAGCAACAGGCACCCCTCCCGGCATTTGAACAGTCGAAAGTAATGCATCTAAACCCTTTAAAGAAGATGAATCGATAGGAACGCCAATTACTGGCAAAACTGTCTCTGAAGCAATTACACCTGCTAAATGTGCAGCTCCACCGGCAGCGGCTATAATTACCTCGATTCCTTTTTCAATAGCAGATTGAGCATATTGTGCCGTTCTTTTAGGAGAACGATGGGCAGAAGAAATAGTGATCTCATACTCTATCCCTAAATTTTCTAAAACCTTTCTAGCTTCCTCCATAATAGGCATATCGGAATCGCTGCCCATAACTATGGAAACCAAAGGATATTTTCCTTTCATATCTTCTTTCATTTTACTGAAAAAATTCCTCCTTTTATGTATTATTTGGAATTTAAAGCTTTTCTGCCTATATCCTGCCGGTAATATACACCATCCCAGTGAATATTCTCAACTGCCCTGTAGGCTAAATCAATGGCGTCTTTAATGCTATATTCCAAAGCAGTTACAGCTAGAACCCTTCCACCACTTGAAATGATCTTTCCGTTTTTTATGGTTGTTCCAGAATGAAATACTTCAACATTGGGAATTATTGATGTCTCTTCTAGCCCATTGATTTCGAGGCCTTTTTTGTAACTTCCCGGATAACCTTCAGATGCCATAACCACACAAACAGCTGCTCTCTCATCCCATTCAACCTTTACCTGAGATAGATTACCATCTATGGTGGCCTCCAAGACGGGAATTATATCGCTCTTCATTCTCATAAGCAAGGGTTGTGTCTCAGGATCTCCAAATCTGGCGTTAAACTCTAAAACCTTTGCCTTGCCATCATTGATCATCAATCCTGCATATAAGACTCCTTTATACCTTCTTCCTTCTGCAGCCATACCACTTATAGTCGGTTGAATGATTTCTTTAATTATCTGGTTATGCAAATTTTCTGTTACAATAGGAGCAGGGGAATAAGCTCCCATACCACCTGTATTTGGTCCTTTATCTTCATCAAATATTTGTTTATGATCCTGGGAAGGTGGTAAGGGGATTATATGCTCACCATCGGTAAAGACCAAAAAAGATGCCTCTTCACCTGTTAAAAAATCCTCAATAACTACCTTATTACCCGCTTCACCGAAAGCCTTTTTGACTATAATAAGATCCACGGCATTTACAGCTTCTTCAATATTTTGGGCAGGAATAACCCCCTTTCCTGCTGCCAGTCCATCGGCCTTGATTACCTGAGGAGCACCTCTTTCTCTTATATACTTTACTGCTTCGTCTCGAGATGTGAATGTACGGTATTCTGCTGTGGGTATCCCGTATTTTCTCATCAGGTTTTTTGCAAATGCCTTGCTCTCTTCAATCTCTGCTGAATTTTTACTGGCACCGAATATCCGGAGTCCCTCTTTCTCAAATTCATCAACTATTCCCATGATTAAGGGTAGCTCCGGACCAACAACTGTAAGCTCAATCCCTTCCTGTTTTGCGAATTTTAAAAGGGAATTAATATCTGTTGCCTGGATGTCAACACACTCTGCAATCTCACTTATACCTCCGTTGCCGGGGGCACAGTATATCTTTGATACCCTAGGACTCTGATTTATTTTCCAAACCAGAGCATGTTCCCTGCCTCCGGATCCAACTACCAATACCTTCATTATTTTACCTCGGGTTTATTAATGTCTGAAATGCCTCATCTTGGTAAAGACCATAGCAATATTGTGTTCATTTGCTGCCTGTATTATTTCTTCATCCCTTATAGATCCACCAGGCTGTATAATGGCTGTTACCCCTGCTTCCGCAGCCGCATCTACACCATCCCGAAAAGGGAACATTGCATCCGAAGCCAAGACAGTCCCCTTTGTAGGCAAATTAGCTTTCATTACAGCTATCCTTGAAGAATCCACCCTGCTCATCTGTCCTGCACCAACTCCAACAATCTGATCCGAGGTGGAATAGACGATAGCATTGGACTTGACATGCTTACAAACCTTCCATGCAAAACTCATGGCCTTAAGCTCATATTCTGTAGGGCTTTTTTTTGTAACTACTTTCAATGAGTTAAAGTCTATCATTCCCAGGTCTCTATCCTGTACAAGAAGTCCTCCCACAACCTTTTTCAGATCGTATCCTTCCTGAAGGCATCCCTCTAGGCCGGGGACAAGGAGAACCCTCAAATCTTTCTTCTCCTTCAGTATTTCCAGTGTCTTCTTGTCGTATCCCGGGGCTATGATTGCCTCAATGAATGTAGCTGTAACCTCAGTTGCTGTCTTAACATCGACCTTTCGGTTGAGTCCAACAATCCCCCCAAAGGCTGATATTGGGTCACAATCCCTGGCTTTACAATAGGCATCTACCAAGGATTTATCGGATATTGCAACACCACAGGGATTTGTATGCTTAATGATTACAGCAGCTATCTCCTGAAATTCTTTTACAGTCTCTAAAGCTGCATCCAGGTCAATGATGTTGTTGAAAGATAGTTCTTTCCCCTGAAGTTGGGAAGCATTGGAAATACATGGTTCTTTGATGCTTCTTTCTGTGTAAAATGCGGCCCTCTGGTGAGGGTTCTCTCCATAGCGTAATTCCTGGCTCTTCCCGAATTGTAACGTAAGAGTCTCCGGGAACCCATGTTTACTGGTCATTTCTTTGTTGTCCAGAGTTCCCAGGTAATTTGAAATTGCACCATCGTATCTTGCCGTTAATTGAAAGACCTTTTTGGCCAACTGGAAATTTGTGTCTGAGGATATAGAACCATTATTCTCTTTCATTTCCTTTAGTATCTTCCCATAGTCCTCAGGATCGACTATGACCGTTACATCAGCGTAGTTCTTAGCAGCAGAACGTAACATAGTAGGTCCCCCAATATCGATATTCTCGATAGCCTCGGAGAAGGTAGATCCTTCTTTGGCTATTGTTTCTTCAAAGGGGTAGAGATTTACAATTACCATGTCAATAGGTTGAATCCCATATTCTTCCATCTTATCCAGATGTTCCTTCTTGCTTCTCTGTCCCAGAAGCCCTCCATGTATCTTTGGGTGAAGTGTTTTTACCCTACCATCTAACATTTCCGGGAAACCAGTATAATCAGATACAGATATTATGGGTATGCCTTTCTTCTTCAGTAGGGCTGCTGTTCCACCTGTCGATAAGATTTCAACTCCAAGATCTTTAAGTCCCATAGCAAATTGATCAATCCCATTTTTGTCTGAGACACTTATTAATGCCCTTTTAATCTTTGCCATATTTATTAATCCCCCTGTTCTATACCTTCATAAACCAAGTTATTTTCTAATCTTCTTAAAACTGGCAAGAGAGGTTCTTTTTTGTCCTCTTCAAGAGATTCCCACTTTATTAAAGGTGGAAGATAAAAAAGTTTGATAGAATTCAGATTGTTTTTCTGCCGATATTCAAAAAGCCCTTTCAACACAGAAAAACACATTTTATTTTCTTCCTTTTCGTATGATAATAAAAAACTCAGCTCATAAAACTCTCTAGAATCCATCTTTTTATGTCTATATAACCCCCATAAGAATTTTGATTCCATATTTCCATCGGCATCTCCTTTATAGTGGTAAAGCCTGAAAAGTGGCGCCCAGTTTCTTTCAAAACCTTCATTATCTATAGGAATAAGCTCAGGGAAAGAAAATTTAACAGAGCCATCTTCTTTTTTATCATAGTAGAATAGGGGCCATATTCTAAAGGATTTTGCTTCCTTAAAATGTCCTCTCCATACCTTTTTTTGGTATTTATTGATTAGCAGGAATCTATATGTTGTATCCTCGTGGTCTTCAAGAAATTCTTTCTCATATTTGTATAATGGCCATAGAAAAAAAGAGGTTTCAGAATCTGGTTTTATCTTGTATCCATAAAGAGGGAAAAATTTAAAACTTTTAATCCCTTCTCCTTTACTATAATGGAAGATTGGCCAGGGCATATCCCATTGTTTATAATTATTTGCTCTGTCATTGGTGTAGCTGAAGAAAGGCCAAAGAAACGTCCTTGAGTCCTTTTGTGGTGAAGTGGTAGCTATAAATAATGGGAAAATAGCTTTAAATTTTTTAGGATTGTCAGTATCCAGATCAGTGTTTTGTAGGAAAAAAATAGGCCATAATGCAAAATACTTTGAATATTCCCCCTTTTTTTCTTCTTTACCGTAAAGAGGCCATACTCTAAACCCGCTTTTGTCCCCTCCTTTAGTATAGGAAAAGATTGGCCAGAGGATGTTATACGTCCACGAATCGTCCTCTTTAGAGTCAGAATATATAGGCCAGAGAAAGAAGCGGATCTGATCCTTTCCAAATCTGTTATTCAAACGTCCATATATAGGAAAAAATCCCCCGTACTTCTTGCCTTCCTCATCTTTGCCCCAGAAGATAGGGAAAAAACCGAAGTCAGAAGGTTTATTGGAATCTTCGGTTAGATCCTTGTGGGAAGAAAAAAGGGGGATAAATTGAAAAACTCTTTCCTCATTTGTTTTTCGGTACTTACCAAGTGGGAATAAAAACTCTACTTCTTTAAAATTAGCATTTCCTTTTTCCCTTACATAAAAAAGAGGTCTAAATCCGTATTCCCTCTCTTGTGGTTCAGACTGAAGTGTAAAAAACGGACCAAGGGCATCCAGTTCGGATGAATTTTTGTCTATATTCTTATCATAGTTAAACAAAGGCTCCATATTCAATCGATGGTTATTTGTAAAAGACGTTGCGCATCCGGAGACAAGGATCAGGATAAATATGGTAGTAATAAGGACAACAATCCTCTTCATCCAATCTCCTTAAGTAACTTCTCCTATTTTAAAACAGTGCCCAATACAGTCCCTAATACAGTTACAGGAGTTTGCTCCTGAAGACCTTCACCAGCCTTACCAACCTTCTTTATGGCTTTTTTTGCCTCAGTATAAAGGGTTTCATCGGTGGTTAATTTGCCAAGGGTTCCCTCCCCCTTTTCAATCTTTTTGGCTATATTGTTAAGGCTTGTCATGGCACCTTTGGACTGGTCATACAGGGATTTATCTGACATTAGTTTGCCCAGAGTTCCCTCTCCTTTGTCAATCTTCTTTACTACCTTGTCTATAGTGGTAAAGGCATCTTCAGCTTTTGCGGATACTCCGACCAGGTCACCACTGATTTTTTCGAAATTACTCATAACAGTACTAAATTTTTCTCTGTTCTGTTTTACTGTTATATTTAACTCGTTGGTTACTTCTTGGATGTTTTCAAAGGTTTTTTTTAAAGACTCTTCGCCCTCTTTTCCCCCTAATACTCTATTTAACGAAGAAGTTATTCCTTTAATATCCGTGGCAACAGAGCTAACTTGAGCAAATATCTGATCCATGTCTACCTGAGATGCCCCCTGTCTGATTTCAGCATTTTGATGAGCAAGAACATCTTTAGACGAACCCGTTTGAATCTCGATATACTTTTCACCTAAAAGCCCCTCTGATTTTACAAATGCCAGAGAATCAACAGGCAGTAACATCTGAAAGGGAAGTCGTAAAGATACCTTTGCTTTTCCATCCTCGAGAGTAATCATCTCTACCCTGCCTACTTCAACGCCTGCAATTCTAACAGGTGAATTTTTAACTAATCCCGAGGCTGAGTCCAACTTTGTGTAAATTCTATATCCTACAGCTTTGCCAATCCGTATCTTCTCTATATTTACAGTCATATAGGCAAGAACAAGTATTCCAAGGATTACGAATATCCCTACCTTTATTTCAGTAGACATCTTATTCATATTAATCCCTCCTATTTTCTACTCCCCTCTGGTTATTGGACCTTCGGACTTTCCCTGAATAAATTGTTGTACTATTTCACTCTTAGAGTTTCTTATTTCATCAGGAGTGCCTACTTCTATTATCTTTCCCTTATAGAGCATGGCTATCCTGTCTCCTATTTTATAAGCACTCACCATATCATGGGTTATAGCTATAGATGTAACATTTAGCTTCTCCCGTAACTGGATAATAAGTTCATTTATTACATCAGCCATTATAGGGTCTAGCCCGGTAGTTGGTTCGTCATAGAGGAGAATTTCAGGCTCCATTGCTATTGCTCTTGCCAAACTGACCCTTTTTTTCATTCCACCACTTAACTCGGAGGGCATTAAATCGTCAATACCGTTTAATCCCACCATTTCAAGCTTTTCAGTAACTATGCCCCTAATCTCATCATCTTTAAGATTGGTATGCTGTTTTAACCCAAAACCCACGTTTTCCCATACCCGCATTGAGTCAAATAGGGCACCAAACTGAAAGAGCATGCCAAATTTCTTTCTCATTTTATAGAGCGTCTCCTCATTGGAGAAATTAGTATCTTTTCCATCTACAACGATGGTCCCTTTATCGGGTTTTATTAGACCAATTATACATTTTATTAGAACACTCTTTCCTGTGCCACTTCCTCCGATTACCACCATATCTTCGCCGCGCCTTACTTCTAGGTTTAATCCTTGAAGTACGTGGTTCTTCCCAAATGATTTGTAGAGGTCTCTAACTACAATCATGTTGTCTGGTTTAAGGTCATATTGATTGTTGTTTACCATCTCTGCTTTGTCTTACTTCCTGTTTAATCAAAACATAAGAGCAGTAATAAAGTAGTTGGATATCAGGATTACCAAGGAGGAGATCACCACGGCTCTGGTTGTAGCTTTACCAACTCCCTCAGCCCCACCCCTTGTATAAAAACCTTGATAGCAACTTATAATAGCTATTATTACTCCAAAGACACAGGCCTTTAACAGACCAGCGTATATATCTCCCATTTCCATATAGTCCCATGTCCTTTTGATATAGGTTGTAGAATTCGTGCCCAGTAGAACTGTACTGACGATATAGCCCCCTATAATTCCGACTATATCGGACAAAACAACTAGTACAGGCATTACAAATAGAGCAGCCAGAAATCTGGGGACAATTAGGAATTTAATGGGATTGGTAGCCAGAGATTCGAGGGCATCAATCTGTTCTGTTACTTGCATGGTACCAAGTTCAGCTGCCATAGCTGCCCCAACTCTACCTGATACCATTAGACCAGAAAGCACTGGGCCAAGCTCTCTAACCATTGACAGGGCAACTACTGTGCCTACGAATGCTTCAGCATTAAACCTTCGAAATCCTGTGTAACTTTGCAGAGCCAAGACCATTCCAGTAAATATTGACATTATAAGTACTACTGGGATGGAATTAACACCTACTTCTTCCATCTGCTGAGCGATATTTTTTGAGTTCAGAGGGGGACGAAAGGTCCACATGATTGTCTTACCGAAGAGAATAATTATCCTTCCACTTTCTTCAACAAAGTTTATTACCAAAGAGCCTATAAAATTAAAAAAATTAAACATAAGACTTTTTCCCAATAATCTTTCTGTTTTTAATATAAATTCTGGGTACACGCTTGCTGACCCCACAAAAGACTTCATAGGATATAGTTCCGATCTTATCAGCTATCTCATCAGCAGAGATTTCTTTGTCTCCCTGTTTTCCCATTAAGACGACTTCGTCACCTACATTTACATTGGGGATTTTGGTTACATCAACCATTATCATATCCATACATACGGTCCCCACCACCGGTGCCTTTTCTCCTCCAATCAATACCGACCCTTTGTTTGACAATAGCCTATTGTAACCATCTGCATAACCAACAGGTAGCGTAGCTATAACCGAATCTTGTTTAGTTATAAATTTTCTTTTATAGCTAATACTATATCCTGCAGGAACATTTTTTACTTGCATAACCTCAGTTTTTAATCTCATAACTGGTTTCAAACTGATCTTTTCAGTAAGTCTGGGAGAAGGGTATGCCCCGTATAACATTAATCCGGGTCGCAACATGTTACAAAATGAGGGTAATAAATCGATAGTCGCGGCACTATTGGCAATATGCCTTAGGGGAGGATTAAACCCCAGAACATTTATATTTTTAATGCATTCTTCAAATCTTTGGAGTTGTAAAGAGATGTAACCTCGGTCTTCCGAACTGTCCCCATCAGCAGTTGATAAATGAGATAGTATGCCTTCAACCTCTAGATTTGCCATATCCCTTAATTTAGTAAAAAATGGAATTATATCTTTGGGTAAAACCCCAACTCTTCCCATGCCAGTATCGGTCTTTACATGAACCTTAACCGATTTATTAACTCTTTTACCTTCATCAGACAATTTATGGGCAGTTTCTAAATCGTAAATTACCGGGGTAAGATTATACTCAACGGTTTTCTTAACCTGTCCTCTGAAAAGACCGTTTAATATAATTATCGGTTTCTTTATCCCTGCTTTTCTTAGAGATATTCCTTCTTCACTTATGCCTACACCAAACAGATTTACCCCTAAGCTCTGAAGCTCTTTTGATATAAATGCGGCGCCATGTCCATAACCATCAGCCTTAACCACAGCCAAAATTTTTATTTCTTTGCCAACTTTATCCCGTAGTTGTTCGTAATTAAACCTTACGGCATCTAAATCGATTTCGGCAACTGTAGGACGATGAGGTGCCAAATTTGTTCCTCATTAATTGTTGTTCTAGCTTTAGCCAATAGCCGGAAACAAGTTATGGCGTAAAAATATCTGATTAATCAGTTTGTGTCAAGGTGTTTTTGAGAGAGAAACATAGGTCATTAAGGACTGAAAGCGATTACTTGGAACTATAGGGATATTGACAACCATGGTCTTAATAGCTTGTTGGAGAAGAGGGCATTAATGTATAAACAAGTAAGGAGTAAAAAGATAATAGAGGCAGTGGAGGAAGAAAAGTATACTCAAAAAAATATTGCATATTGCCTGGGAAGCTACTATTATACAGCTTTTAGGTTGATAAGAAATGGAATATCAAAAGAGAAGTCCTCGCTCACATTTTTGGCATTTTCGTTTTATTGCTATTTGTATATTTGCCGTCATGGTTCTTATACTCTTTTCCTGTGCGACAATGAGGAATATTCCAGAACTTGGTGAAGCCAGCATTATAGAAAATATCCCGTTTTTCCCGCAGGAAACCTATCAGTGTGGTCCCGCTTCTCTGGCAGGGGTTTTGAATTATTGGAATGTAAAGGTTTCTCCTGAAACAATTGCTAAAAAGATATACAGTAAGTCTGCAAAGGGTACCCTGGGTCTGGATATAGTTTTATATGCCCAGAAAAAGGGTTTTAATGTTATCCAGTCAAAAGGAAGTATCAAATCTATTAAAGAAAATATTGACCTGGGGTATCCAGTCATTGCACTTGTAGATTACGGATTTTGGGTGTATAAACAAAACCATTTTATGGTAATAGTAGGTTATAATAGAAATGGTATCATTGCCAACTCAGGAATAGAACAATTTAAGTTTATTCCTGAAGAAGAGTTCCTGAGATCATGGGAAAGGACAGATTTTTGGGAATTACTTATAAAGCCGGGAAAAGTGCAGTAGGCAGAAAATATCATATACTTATCCCCCTGTTATTTGCTGCCTGTAGTTTTATTGTTGGCTGTGCTTTGCCTAGAATTATTGTGCTCAAAGACCCGCTTACGCCAGAGGAACACCTGACTCTTGGGACTGCCTATGAGAAAAAAGGTGAGTTTGACCCAGCGATAAAAGAATATACTCTTGCAGCAAAAAAGCTGCCCTTGACATATCTCTATCTCGGGAATATCTATTTTCAGAAGGGGGAGTATGATGAGGCAGAGAAAAATTATCTAAAAGCTATCAGAAAAAACATCCAAAACGCTGATGTTTATAATAATCTCGCCTGGCTCTACTACAATAAGAAAGAGAATCTTGAGGAGGCGGAAAAACTTGTTCTGAAAGCTATGGACATGAATCCCTCAAAAGAAAATATCTACAGGGATACACTGGAAAAAATAGAGGAACTAAAAAAAAGTGATAGATAAAGGAGGTAGATTATTTGTATAATAATTTTTAATATTAAATCAGAAAAGGAATTATAATATTTTTAAATAGCAGGAAATATGTATATAAAAGAAAGGAGAAGATAAATATGAAAGCACCATTTATGAAGCAGGTAGCCTGTTATCTTGTGTTTGCCATGTTTATTATCGGGATTATCCCCAAAGTTGAGGCTAGTTTTGCCCCATCGGAGGCAATTGCTCTTGCAAAGGTTGATAGAGCCGCAGATATCGAGGGAGTGCAGAAGGTTTTGGAGACAAAGATAATTAAGGAAAGACTCGATAAATTGGGCTTTACACAAGATGAAATTAGTAATAGGCTCTCGCAGCTTAGTAATTATCAGATACATCAGCTAGCCCTTCAGCTTGATGATCTGAAGGTCGGTGGTGATAGTGGCCTCGGTGCGGTGATCGCAGTCCTTGTGATAGTTATACTGGTTGTCATATTATTACAACTGACAGGGCATAAAGTAATAGTAAAGTAACGTGTGAGGTCTTGATTTAAAAAAAAGGGGGGGGGATGATAACCCCCCAGCATTCTCAGACAGTAAACTATTCCCCGGGCCCCAGAACTGTTAACTCAACATCGGGGGGACTCTTTCTTAACAATATTTACGAACCGGCAAGCATCTTGCTCCAGGAGAGGGAAAGTTTTGTAGTGCATGGGTATCATCAGTATCTGCAATTCAAATTTATCCCTTATCAAAGACCTATTCCGTCGATCTTTGCCCCACAATCCGGACAGAGAGCACCCTTAACCCTGTTTTGCAAGATCTGATATCCATATCTTTCTATCAATAGTTCCTTGCAGTTATAACAGTAAGTATTTTCCCCTTCATCCCCAGGAATATTACCACAATAGACATATCTTAAACCGGTTTCTAAGCCTATCTCCCTTGCTCTGTTAAGTGTTTTTGCAGACGTTCTTGGACGATCCAGCAATTTATAGGTAGGATAAAAGGCACTTACATGCCAGGGTATCTCTTCCCCTACTTCTTTTATAAATTCTGCAATACTCCTGAGTTCCTCCTCGCTGTCATTGGTTGTAGGTATTATCAAGGTAGTGATCTCAACCCAGACACCTATCTCTTTCAATGTCCTTATGGAATCAAGCACAAAGTTGAGCTTAGCACCACAGATATCTTTATAGAAATCGTCAGAAAATGCCTTTAGATCCACATTAGCTGCATCCAGATATGGTTTTATAGTATGGAGTGCCTCTTTGGTCATATAACCATTGGTAACAAAAACGTTTTTTATCCCCTGTTTATGAGCCAACTCAGCAGTATCATAGGCGTATTCAAAGAATATGGTGGGCTCTGTGTATGTGTATGAGATGCTTTTGCATTTGCGCTTTATAGCTTCAGAGACAATCTCTTTGGGTGATAAATCTCTGCCTATTATTCGATCATGATCTCTGGGCATCTGAGAAATTTCTGAGTTCTGACAGTGTAGACACTTGAAATTACATCCCACAGTGGCTATAGAGAAGGACCCCGAACCGGGAAAGAGATGGAAAACAGGCTTCTTTTCTATGGGGTCTATATTACTCGAAATAGCCTTATTATAGATCAGAGAATATAATATTCCTTCCCTGTTTTCCCGAACTCCACATATCCCTCTCTTTAATGGAGCAATAGTGCATCTGTGATTGCACAGGTTGCACTTAACCTTTCCATCTTTTAATTTATCATACAGCATTGCTTCTTTCATTGATAATGTTCCCCTGTTCATTCCATCTTTTTAACAACAGATTCCACCTTTGTTTTGGAGGTGGTAAGTTTATCCCTTCTGTCGTCGATCTTGATTGTTGTAACTACGCGCATAACACCCTTTTTAAAAGGGGTCTCGTGCATATCTCTGATTATGCTGAAAATCCTGTCAAGATCTCCCTCGATGATGGTGCCCATGGAGGTCAAATCGTATTTAAGACCAGAATTTTTAAGTACCTTTAGGGCATTTGCCACATATTCGCTAAGACTGGTATTGGGTAAGCCTATAGGTACAATACTTACTTCGACTATTGCCATAAGGGGTCACCTCTTTCTCAAATTTTATTTTGTATTTCTAATCTTGTTCTAATTTATGACTTGAATGTGAGAATTTCGGGTATATATGGATAGTTGATTTCGCCTTCGGTTATTAGGGTAATTGGTTTTTCGTGGGGTTAGCGATAACTGCTATATTGTGCCTGTATAGATAGTTCTTTAACAAAATATAATTCCAATATTAAGGCGCTACTGCAAAGGTACTGGCTACTTGCGAAAAAAGGGTACTTATGATTATTCCGAGATTAGGCAGAAAGACAATGATAGCCATTACAATAAAAAAGGCGATCAAACCATATTCAATAGAAGTAATTCCTTCTTCATCCTTAAAGAAGTTAATCAATTTTCAGATACCTTTCTACCTCGTTAGTAATTAGGCCCCTTCTTTTTTGTATAAAGCAATTGCCGTATGACTTAGAATTCAGGTTGCATATCGTTATCATGCTAATCCCAACCCATCTCAGCTGCAATACAGGTGTATCATTGTTTAGGATTAATTATTTATTGGAATGATATCCATACGTTTTTTCTCTAGATTTGGAATAAGTAGTAATGAACATATGGTTAACATTACCTCAGGATACTCTTCATGAAATCAATGGAGCATACCCCCTGTTTCATAAAGCCTTATCTTATCTTCGGTATCGATGGTTAATATCTCTCCTTTTTCAAGGCAATTTAAACAATGATGCAAAACTGCCAATCGAGCCTGCTTCATTTCCTCCGATTCCGATGAAATATAAACATCTTCTATCATATTAAAAACCATCTCTTCTGTCAGGAGTCTAATCATTTTCGAATCTTCCTTTTATCTTAAAAATAAATCCTCTACCAAAATTATTTATGCTTTGCCCCCCTTTTTCTTAAGGCTGTTTATCAAATCTTCCAAATCATACTTTGTCTTTATATATGGAAATAAACCACCGAAGAGAACGATCATACGTCTTTTCAAGTTCAGGAGGAAACAGGCAAGCAGGTAATTGTTTCATCTTCCAGTGGTATGATAAACACTCACAACAATTTCCTTTTTTGTTGCAGGGCTAATAAGTACAGGTACGGCGGTCCAAATTAACTGAAGTATTAGAGCATTCCATACTACTATTACCTTTCTTCGCTGAGGAATACTTTATACCCCTTGTAGGTCATATAAACATCGGCTTTACTGGATACTTCAAAGGGTGAGTGCATACCAAGGAGAGCTACTCCGCAGTCTACTATGTCCATTCCATAGCTTGCAAGATATTTGGCTATAGTTCCTCCCCCTCCTTCATCTACCTTGCCCAATTCACCGGTCTGCCATACAATATTATTACGGTTAAAAATCTGCCTGAGCCATCCTACATATTCTGCACTGGCATCACTCGATCCGGATTTTCCTCTGGAACCAGTAAACTTTGTAATACAGATTCCATATCCCAGCTTTGCTGCATTTCTTTTTTCATGAACATCCTGATAATCCGGATCAATAGCACCATTAACATCTGCTGAGATAGCATGCGAGTTCATTAGAGTTCTTCTCACAACCCCATCATCTGTTTTAACCCCTTCAAGGGATAAAAGATCGGAGACCATTGCCTCTAAAAATTTGGATTTTGCCCCTGTGTTTCCCTCGCTGCCTATCTCTTCCTTGTCAAGAAAAAGGGCCAAAACAGTCTCTTTTGGGTTATTTAAGTCTCCTATTGCTTGCAGGCTGGTATATACACATGATCTGTCATCCTGCCCGTAAGAACCTATCAGGCTTCTGTCCCAGCCTATGTCCCTGGCCTTTTCAGATGGTACCAGTTCAAGTTCCGCACTTACAAAATCTTCTTCGATCATGCCAAGATTGTCATTGAGATATTTAAGAACCTGAAGCTTTATCCTATCCTTCGTATCCTTATCGGGGAAGGGTATGCTTCCAGCAAGTATATTTAGTTTTTCACCAATAACTGCTTCACTCAGTTTCTTTTCGTTTTGAGCCTTATGGGCAAGGTGGGGAAGTAGATCGGCTATGGTAAAGATCGGATCCGTTTCTTTTTCTCCCAAGCTTAAATCCAGTTCGCTTCCATCCTTTTTGATTATTTTACCATGTAAGGACAATGGACGAGAGACCCACTGGTATTTTTTTATTCCCCCGTAATAATGGGTTTTAAGTAGGGCAAGATCAACTTCTTCATATAATGGATTTTGCTTTAAATCCAGGCGAGGAGAATCTATGTGGGAAACAATTATTTTTATTCCATTTTCTATCGGCTTTTTCCCCAGGATGCCCATGGCTATGGCTTTGTTGTGGAGTACCCTGTAGACTTTTTTTGTCTTTCCCATAGATTCTTCGATCCGCTTAAATCCCTTTTCTTCTGCAAACTTAATGATCTCCTTTACCGCTTGTCGTTCCGTCTTGGCCCTATTAAGAAATTCTTTATACCCTTCTGCAAAGAGAAAAACATCCTCTTTTTCTTCATTGTCCAACCTGTCCCAGACAATGTCCGTCTTCAACAGCAGTTTTTCTTTTATCTCTTTAACTTCAGGTTTTTCGTTCTGCTCTGGCATGCCTTTCTCCTCTCCTTGTTCTTGAACCACTATCCTTTCCCTAAAGTCTTAAATGTCTCTTTAAAGACTTTGTAAAATTTATCATTATCGTAAATAGATTTTCTGAGTATATTCTTTATTTGAGGCAAATCTTTCTGGTTGATAACCAAGTTTGCACTCTTTGAAAAGGCCATCATATTATTAAAAGTAGTATATTCCTTACCAATTAATGCAAAAAAGACATTTCTTCTGGTGACTATAGGCATAAGCTGGATGTGACTTAAAACAGGATTATCAGACGGTGTTCCTCCACCGAACTCCTCATTGAGAACAATGAGATTATAGTGGGTAAACTTCATCTTTTCCAGAACATCTTTAACATTTTTTGCTACACTTGGTATATATCCTAAATCTTTCAATGAAGTTATTAGAATTTCTAGGTTAGATTGTTTATCATCACAGATTAGGGCTGTTTTTTCACCCTCCTCATGGAAATCAATAGCCGTTTCCTCAGAAGGCTCCTCTGAAAGTACTCTAGTGTCGACGGATATACTCCCTTTACATTTAGGACAAGGTATGTTTAATAATTTATCTTTAGGCAACTTTTCATCAGGAATCTTAAACTTGGCCTTACACGTTTCACAGAAAATTTCCATTTATCTTCTCCTTATTATTTTTTCCTATAAGGGTCTTTTTTGCTGTAGTCTTCATCTAAGTCTAACCCTTCAATGTCGGTGGTCTTTTCCCCCTTACCACTTTTAATGGTGTCTATACTTCTCCTCACATTTGTCTTTCTCGAAGCATATGCTAATGCTGTTTCCTCAGTGATCAGACCTGCTTCATACTTTTTGACGATGTCAGCGTCGAATGTCTGCATTCCGTAGGCATCTCCGGCTGAGATTATATCGTAGAAGGTCTTTCCCTCCGTCTCTCCGTTTAAGATAGATTCCTTAACCCTGAGGCCAGTACACAAAATCTCGAATACAGCCACTCTACCCCCTCCAACCTTCGGTAAAAGCCTCTGACACACTATCCATCTTATGCTGTCTGCAAGACGAATCCTGATCTGTCTTTCCTCTTCCAGTTCGAACATACCGATAATCCTGTTGATTGTCTGCCCGGCATCTACTGTATGAAGAGTACTCATAACCAGATGTCCTGTTTCTGAAGCACCTAGCCCTATTTCTACTGTTTCTCTATCCCTCATTTCACCAACTAGAATTACTTTAGGTGCTTGACGAAGGGCTGCTCTCAAGCCATTGGCAAATGAATCAAAGTCACTGCCTAACTCCCTCTGGTTAAAGGTGGCCTGTTTGTGGGGGTGTACAAATTCTACAGGATCCTCCAGTGTAATTATATGGATAGATTTCTTTTCATTCATATCGTTTAGCATTGCAGCCAGAGAAGTAGTTTTTCCGCTACCTGTTGCACCTGTTACCAGGACAAGGCCGTTTTTTTCCTGAGCTATCTTGAAAAAAATTTCTGGAACGCCTAACCCATGAATAGTTGGGATTTTTGTCTCCAATTTTCTCATTACTATAGAATAAGAGCCTCTTTGAGAAAATATATTTACCCTAAATCTGGCTTTTCCCGCTAAATAATAAGATGAGTCACAGGACCCATCTTTTAATAGGGTATAGATAAGACGTCGATCCTGGTTAATAAGATTTAAAGCAAATATCTCTGTTTGAAAGGGAGTCAGTTTATCTATAGGTGGATTCATTGTAACAGGAATCAATTCTCCAGATGATTCCACCTGCAAAGGTTTATCTTGAGTAAAGATTAAATCTGAAACATTGCTATGTGTTTGTAACATAGCGTCCAGTATACGGTCGATTTCAGGGTTTCTCATAACGCTTCTCCCGATATCCTAAATTTTTAAGGGCTAAGCCTGCGAAAAACTGGCAGGGGGTTAAATCTGCTATTGAATTTCAGTATTAATTTTAGACATCAGTAAAATCTTCAGGGGCTTTTTTCAGAAAAGGCAGAAATTTAGACTTGTCGATGCATTTGTTATATGCCTCATCAGGAGATATCCATCCTTTTTGTAAATATTGCATGATGGAATCATCCAGGGTCTGCATCCCATATTTCTTGCCAGTTTGAATCATAGAAGGTATCTGAAAAGTTTTCCCTTCCCTGATAAGATTACGCACGGCTGCGGTACAGATAAGTATTTCAAGGGCAGCACATCTTCCCTTTTTGTCTATTCTCTTGAATAGACTCTGGGCTATTATAGCCTTAATACCATCTGCTAAAGTTGACCTGATCTGTTCCTGCTGATTAGTTGGAAATACCTCAATAACTCTGTCAACTGTTTTAGCAGCATTGGTAGTGTGAAGGGTCCCGAAGACCAGATGTCCGGTGGAAGCAGCCTCTATCGCCAGCGCTATAGTTTCCAAATCTCTCATTTCTCCAACCAGTATTATATCCGGGTCTTCTCGTAATGCCCCTCTCAAAGCAGCTGCAAATGACTTTGTATGCGTTCCTACTTCTCTGTGATTTACTATACAACCCTGGCTTTTATGAACAAATTCGATGGGATCCTCAACGGTAATAATGTGATCTTTCCTGTTTTTGTTTGCATAGTCTACTATCGCTGCCAGTGTTGTAGATTTACCACTACCTGTAGGTCCTGTGACCAAAACCAGGCCTTTTGGAAGCAGACCAAGCCTTGACAGTATAGGTGGAAGGCCGAGTTGTTCTACCGTTAATATCTCACTGGGGATTTCTCTGAAGACAGCTCCGATTCCGTATTTTTGCTGGAAGAAATTTGCCCTGTATCGAGCCAGACCGGGTATTTCATATCCAAAGTCTACATCTCCTGTTTCTTCGAAGAGTTTTATTTTTTCTTCTGGAGCTATCTCATAAAGCATAGCCTTTAATTCCTCATTCACAAGTAGTTTATATTTTATCCTTTCCATCTCGCCTCTGATACGAAGTATGGGCTGGGCACCTGATACCAAGTGTAAATCAGAGGCTCCCTGTTCATTCATTAGTTTAAAAAAGGCATCTATTTTTGCCACTTTTATCCTCCTATGTATTAAATAGTATAAGGGTATAATGGTAATTATAATAGTTAATTATCTGTTACGCAAACAGTTTTTTCCTTTTTCAATTTCAGGCTTTCCTGATAGATTTCTCTTTTTGAGATGCCTTTTTCTTCTGAAATCATCTTGATCAAGTTTTTCATAGGCAATTCATACATCTTTTTATAGTCCTTCAAGAGTTGGGGTATAGAGATTTCGTTTGCACCGTTATGGTCTTTCTTCCCCGACACTAAAAGGGTAATTTCTCCTTTAATTTGCCTTTCCCTTAAAAAAGTTAAAACGTGTGTTATCTTCCCCCTTATTACCTCTTCAAAAACCTTTGTCAGCTCTCTAGTGACAACGATTTCTCTGTCGCCGCATATCTCCAGCAAGTCCTTAAGGGTGGCCTGTAACCTTTTAGGTGACTCATAGAAGACTATAGTCCTTTTTTCTTCTACTATATTTTCAATAAACTTCTTTCTTGCTGTAATTTTGTTAGGTAGAAAACCCTCAAATACAAAGCTGTCTGTAGAGAGTCCTGAAATGCTAAGTGCAGTAATTAGAGCTGATACTCCAGGAATAGGGATAACTAATATTGAGTTTTGAAGCGCGAGTTTAATGAGATGATAACCAGGATCCGAAATACCAGGGGTGCCAGCATCTGAAACAAGAGCTACGTTATCTCCGGTTTCCAGCCTGTTTATGAGTTTTTCCCCTTTGACGAATTTATTGTATTCATAATAACTGGTAAGAGGAGTTTTAATGCTGTAATGGTTAAGAAGAATCCTAGTTCTTCTTGTATCTTCAGCGGCAATAAGATTTACTTCCTTTAACGTTCGTAAAGCCCTAAGGGTAATATCTTCCAAATTACCTATAGGTGTAGAAACAATATACAATGTTCCTTTAGATTTGGAAGGAGTAAGTTTGTCCATGATTTTAAAGGTTATATAATACTTCTTTACCGTTGAATACAGCCTCTTGTCCCAGTTCCTCCTCTATCCTGATTAACTGGTTGTACTTAGCCACTCTATCTGTCCTTGAGACCGACCCTGTCTTGATTTGTCCGGTATTACAGCCAACTACCAGATCTGCGATGGTTGTGTCCTCGGTCTCTCCAGACCTGTGAGAGACAATTGCAGTATAACCTGCCTTTTTAGCCATTTCAATGGCATCCATTGTTTCTGTCAGGGTTCCTATCTGGTTCACCTTTATAAGGATTGAATTTGCAATGCCAAGCTTGATACCTTTTTTAAATATCTTTGTGTTGGTTACAAATATGTCATCGCCTACAATCTGTATATTTTTACCCAGACGTTCTGTAAGAAGCTTCCATCCATCCCAGTCATTTTCAGCGAGACCATCTTCAATCGATATTATCGGGTATTTTTTGACCAGCGCTGAATAAAAATCAACCATGTCCTCTGAGGACTTCTCTGGTTCTTTTTCAGCACTTAATATATATTTGCCATCTGAATAGAAAGAACTTGCAGCAGAATCCAAAGCTATGTATACATCCTTCCCAGCTTTATATCCTGCTTTTTTGATGCTTTCCAAAATAACCTCAATAGCCTCTTCATTAGAATTGAGGTTTGGCGCAAACCCTCCCTCGTCTCCCACCGCAGTATTATACCCTTTGCCTTTGAGGATAATTTTCAAATTATGGAATATCTCCACCCCGATTCTTAAGGCATGGCTGAAAGATTCTGCCCCAAGTGGTATTATCATAAATTCTTGAATATCTACGTTATTATCGGCATGTGCGCCACCGTTGAGGATATTCATCATTGGTACAGGCAAAACCTTAGCATTTACTCCGCCCAGATATTGATACAAGGGGATATCCAGCAATATCGCAGCTGCCTTTGCCACTGCCAGTGAGACGCCCAAGATTGCATTGGCACCCAGCGCCTTTTTATTCTCTGTTCCGTCAAGTTCAATAAGCCTTCGGTCAATCAGTTTCTGGTTTATTGCATCTAAACCAATTACCTCAGAACGAATAGTTTTGTTTACATTATTAACCGCCTTGCTGACCCCTTTGCCAAGAAACTCCTTTTTATTTCCATCTCTAAGTTCTATAGCCTCCCTCTCTCCTGTAGATGCTCCGGAAGGAACACTTGCCCTTCCTTTAACACCACTTTGGAGGATCACATCTACTTCTACAGTTGGGTTCCCCCGAGAATCAAGGATCTGTCTGGCCTTAATATCTGCTATTTTGCTCATAAATAGTTCCTCCCTTTTATATCATTTAGGATAAAATCATTAATAAAGCTTTATTCCATCCAATGGGCCCAATTCCGGGGGCTCGGATAAGGTTTGCCATATCTATCTGCCTGTCATATACTCCCCCTGATTTCTGGACTAAAATAGGTATATCTGCTGTTTGCAACATGGGCAGATCGTTAAAGCTATCACCAAGAGCTATGGTTTTTACCCCAGGATGAATTTCTTTATACATTTTGGCGACAATACTTACAGCCTTTCCTTTGTCATTGTCACCCAATAGATGGAAAAACCGTCCACCTTTTGTTAGCTTCAGGTTTAAATTATTTATGCTCTTATCTAATTCTTTTTTCTCATTATCATTGCCATAGAAGACGAAAGGTTCTGTATATTCTCGATGCTTTGCCAGAACTGCCTCTCTATGAGAGAGCCCAGTTAAATTTACCACTTCGTCCATATCCATTTCAGAAAATCCTCGAATTTTATTTCCAAATCTATCTTTTAAAGTTTTAAAACGAACTATTAATTTCGGATAATGTATCCCTAGCTCGATGACCCGATACCCATCTCTTTCAATATGTTTATCTTTAATGGGCCCCAAAATGCTGGGAATAAAAATAGCACCTCCATTTTCACTTATAAAAGGGTCACTATTTTCCAGCCTTTCTTTCCATATCTCGATTTCTGCTCTAGTTTTACTGCTGCATAGGATAAGAGGTATGCAGTATTTCTTTATTCGATTAAGGGCTTCTTCTGCTGCATCGAAGGAATATGTACTATGATCCAGCAGAGTGCCATCAAGATCCGTGAAGATTATAAAGTTGGTTTTCTTCATGACTTATTTCAACTGAATCATCATTTTGTTGATATTGAAAACTGTTCATGAAATTCTGTAATTATAGTTATATATAATTTTTTATATTAACAGAAGAATTTACAGTAAGTCAAATTTAAAGGTATATGAGAAACCACTTTATCGAGATATTGATGTCAGGTGACGTGAAAGATAGGGAGTTGTTTTAGTTTTTAAATGAAAATTTATAGAAAAAACTTGACAATATCAGATTTTTATTCTAATTTGCCAAATTAAACATTAGATAATGTTGCAGCAAGAACTTTAAACGCTTACAATATATTTGACTTTATACTAATAAAGCCAGAAGGTCAGGAAACTAGATGCTTTACGCTATGATTAAAGAATGACCTAAAAATTAATTATGAATGGAGGTGAAAACGATGAAAAAATTAGGTTATCTTTTGATTTGCTTCTTCTTGGTCATTGGTTTAACAGTATCTACTATTGGATGCAAAAAGAAGGCTGAGGAAGTGACAGTAGCCCCAACAGAAGAACAAGCTCCAGCCCCAGAAGCTCCAGCTCCAGAAGCTCCAGCTGAAGAAGCTCCAGCTCCAGAAGCTCCAGCTCCAGGTAAATAAATGCTGTATGGTCTAAGCTTTATGTTAGTAGAACAGGGAGCGCTTTGAGGGAATCCCTCAAAGGATTCTTAAGTGGTTAAGGGGGGTAGGTAACACCTCCCCCCCTTAAATCCTCTTACCAGAAAACAGGTTAAGTGTCTCTGTTAATTTCATTCCAAAAGAAATAGTACAGATATCCCATTTTGAGGATTAAGGGGAAAGAGACAACAGGCATTTCCCGGCAATCTCTATGGTCTTTTCTATATCCTGATCAGTATGGGCCAACGAAACAAAGGACGATTCGAACTGAGAAGGTGCAAGGTAAATCCCTTGTCCAAGCATTAATGAAAAATAATGTGCAAATCTTTTGGTGTCACATTCCTTTGCAGAATTGTAATCTATAACTGGTCTGTTGGTAAAAAAGATGGTAAGCATGGAACCTACCCTGTTAGAAAATACAGGAATGCCGGCTTTATTTGCAACTTTATATAACCCTTCTGACAGTATCTTGGCCTTTTGATCTAAAGTATCATATACACCTTCCTGAGATAGTATCTTTAGCGTTTCAATACCTGCTGTCATAGCCAGAGGATTACCAGAAAGAGTTCCAGCCTGATATACTGGCCCCGATGGAGAAATCCTTTCCATAATATCCTTTCTGCCTCCAAAGGCTCCTACGGGCATTCCACCACCTACAATCTTCCCCAGACAGGTTAAGTCCGGTAAAACGCCGTATAGCTCCTGAGCTCCACCAAGAGCGACCCTGAATCCAGTAATGACCTCATCGAATATAAGCACTATACCGTATTGATCACAGAGCGTTCGGAGTCCTTCTAAAAATCCCTCTTTGGGTGGGATAACCCCCATATTACCCGGTATAGGTTCTACTATTATGCCTGCTATATTTCCACCAATTTCTTTTACTGTTTCTTTTACAGAGTCTAAATCATTGAAGGCAAGGGTTAGTGTATTTTTTGCAAAATCTTTTGGAACACCGAGACTATCAGGAATACCTAGCGTTGTGGCACCTGAACCTGCCTTTACCAGAAGGCTATCAACATGACCGTGATAACACCCTTCAAACTTGATTATTTTATCCCTGTTGGTGTATCCTCTGGCGAGTCTAATGGCACTCATGGTAGCTTCAGTACCAGAACTCACCATCCGAACCAACTCGATAGACGGTACGGCATCTACTATCATTCTTGCAAGTTCAATCTCTAGACTGGTAGGTGCACCAAAGCTGGTTCCGTTTTCCATAACCTTCTTTAGGGTAGAAATAACCTGGGGATTGGCATGCCCTAAAATCATTGGCCCCCATGATCCCACGTAGTCTATATATTTATTATCATCCACATCATAGATATAAGCCCCCTTTGCCTTTTTTATAAATAGGGGTTTGCCTCCAACTGCCTTGTACGCCCTAACAGGGCTATTTACACCACCTGGTATGTATTTCTTGGCCTCATCGAAAAAATATTCTGAGGTTTTTGTGTTCATAACATCTCCTAATATAAGATTTTATGGAGCAGTATTTAAAAAAAGTACCTTTTTTAAAAGGTACAGAATTTTCAATAATCCTTTTTAAAGGATACCCAATTTTGTTTATTTACTAATTCCCAAGTTATATGGCGTCATGTAATAGGTAATTATATATTGTTATGCCTAGTGCCTATTGAACGTAATCGTTCATACTTCAACTTTGCGCGGTTTAAGAAGAGAGGCAACTATGGAGATAACAAGAATGCCAGCAACAACACTCAGGGCAATTCCTATTGGTATTTTGTATAAGTCTGTAAGAAGCATCTTAACGCCGATAAAAACAAGAATTGAAGAAAGACCCAAGTAGAGGTAACAAAAGAACTGCATAGCACCCGCCAATGCAAAATAGAGAGCCCTTAGACCTAAGATAGCAAAAATATTTGAAGTGTAGACAATAAATGGATCCAGCGTTATGGCTAGGATTGCTGGGATTGAGTCTACTGCAAAGATAAGGTCTGTGGTCTCAACGACCAACAGAACGACAAACAAGAGAGTAGCAAAAGTTCGGCCGTTACGTTTGATGAAGAATTTACCCTCGACATAGTGATCTGTAACAGGTATAAATCGGCGAAAGAATTTTAATACGGGATTTCTTTCAGGATGTACCTCTGAATCTTTTTTCATTGCCATTTTAATGCCGGTGTAAATAAGGAAAGCTCCGAAGACAAAGATAACCCAGTGAAAATGATTAATTAACGTCACACCTGCAAAAATAAAAACAGCACGCATAAACAGTGCACCGAGAATTCCCCAAAACAGCACTTTATGTTGGTAGATAGGGTCCACACGGAAGTAGGAAAAGAGGAGAATGAAAACAAAGATGTTGTCTATACTGAGCGACTTTTCAATCAAATAACCGGTGAAGAATTCTAGAGCCTGCTCAGGACCACGCCAAACGTAAATTCCCAGATTGAAGATTAACGCCATGGAAATCCAAACGAAGCTCCAGATAAAAGCCTCTTTGATCTTTACTTCGTGTGCTTTCCGATGAAAAACCTTGAGGTCGAGGGCTAGCATTCCAAGAACGAAGAGATTGAAGAAAATCCACGGCAAAATTTGTTTCAGCATTACTTTTCCCTCGCGCTCTCATGTTTTTTTAATGTACTTTTAATTTTGTTCAGTATACTTTTTGCCCAAACTAATTCTGATGCAAGAATAACTAAACCTAGCGGTATTGTAATTAATGCAGGGCCTGGTAACACGATCATGACAATACCAATAAGGATGACAGTAAAACCAACAGCTATAATTAACAGCCGTTTAATTTGTTTTATAGTCTTCAATATTATGGGGTCCATAAGCTAACATTAATCCTTAAATATTGTATAATTTAATGGCAATAGTGCCTAAAGATCACACTACAAAAGAATTCCGCCATAGGCGGATTTGGACGTTAAATCTTCTGCCGTTTTTTTGTCTCTTTGTTCTTCAGCAATCTTTTTTTCTGACCGTTTCGAGAATCTCTCGAATAAAAGGGAGTAGATAAATATTGTCTGTATTGAAGGAAGATAGTGACTTTGCCAGAATTTCTATTCGGCCTTCTATTGATTCAGAATAGTCCATAAATATCCTGTAATCTTTTTGGACCTTACAGATACCCCCTCTTGCTGAAAACTCTTCATCTTTCAGTTTTTCATAGACGATTTCGACGCCGAGTTTCTCTGCCAGAGCCTCAAGGGATTCCAAGACCTTTATAGGTTGCATTTTCATCGATTTATTAAAAATACTCCATACTAGTCTTCTTGAATTCCTCGGTGCTAAAAAGAAGTTCGTAATCTTTAATTCCTGTTTCCTCTGATATCTTCTTCACTATTTTAAGGCATTCTTCTTTTGTCTTAGCATGAATCATGGTGAAAAGATTGCCATTCCATTCCGGTATAGTGTATCTTTCGTAACAATGGGTTACCTCTTTAAAGGATGCCATTCTTTTGCCCACCTTTTCCACATCTTTATCCGGAACTGACCAAACTGCCATAGCATTAGCATTAATGCCTACTTTTCTATGTCTAAGGGTGGCTCCAAAGCGTCTTATATATCCTTTGTCTATAAACTCTTGAATCTTTTTTAGTAGATTTTCTTCCGATATGCCGAGTTTCTCAGCAATATTTAGGTATGGATTAGTAGTTATTGGTAAGTCCTTTTGAATTTCTCTAATTATCTTTTTATCCAGATTGGTTAAAGACATAACTAATCCACCTTATTGGCTATTTATTTCTATTTGTTTCTGATATTGGTGAACCTGGTACATGAATGCTTCTAATCTTGTCTGTGTACTGGCATTTTCTTGCCCATCATATGCCATATTAAGGACAGGGATATAGTTTTGGTCGTCTCTATATCGCTTAAGTATAGCACTGACAATGGTGCCGGGCATACAGGTAAAGGGCATTACATTTACAATACCGCTTGCCCCCTTTTTATAAAAATCAACTGCCTTCCCTATGCTTAAGACTGTTTCACCCTCAAAAGATGAATCAATATAAGGTTCTGCCCATCTTAATGTTTGCTTGGTACTTGGCTCCCGGTGGTTTTTTGTTGATCCATCGAATACCGCCACTAATCTGTGTTCGATAAGCTTTTGAAAGAGTTCTGTCAGACAGGTGCTGAAGAAACCCCTGTAATTCTTGTTATTAAAGCTACTTCTCTTTGATGTGAAGTTAGTATAGAATACCCATTCGGAGATGGGAGGGAGCCATACTTCTCCACCAAGACTTTCAATCTTTAATGCGATATTATCATTACTGAAATTGTTAGAACGTATGTAAATCTCTCCCACTATCCCAATAACAGGTCTTTTCTCTCCATTATTTGACTCTATCCTGTCAAACTCTGCCCGTGCCTCCTTCATGACATCAAAAAGATCCCCTTCTTTTCTTATAGTATCAGATATATTTTGTACGAAATGACGATAGACACCTTCTGTTTCTCCCGGATTTTTCTCGTAGGGTCTTGTTTCTCTGAGCCTTTTCTCGAGAATGTCGATAGATATAATCCCTTGCCATGCCAATCGAATAAGCTTTTTTCCAATGGTTTGCAATTCCTGATAAATGGTTTCATCTTGATTGAGGGCATAGATAGGCACGTCTTCATACCCCAACTCATTAAGGATTAAGCGGTGAAAACGGTGATACTGACCAAAGCGGCATGGTCCATTTGCGGAGGGCATTAAAAAAGCTGAGCGTTGACGATTAAAATCAGGGTCTTTTAATAGCCTTACCATATTACCTGTAGTCAGTACACAGGGATAACATTCTTTGCCAGAGGTCAGTTTTCTCCCCCACTCCAAGGTATCCTCATCGGATTCCGGTATTACCGCTGAAGGTATACCACATGCTTCAAGGGCAGCAGAGAAGGCAAGGGCATGATCTGACATATAGGGGATATAAATAGTTCTCTTATCGTTTTCTTTTATTTGGGCAAGGGTGGGTTTTTTCCTTTTTTCAATTTCTGTTTTCCCGGTATAGTTCTTTAGGGTATCAAGGAATGCCTCTAAACGGGTAATAGCTCCAACATCTGCACTGTGCTCATCTATTTCTATCTGAAGATATGGTTTGCCTTTTAATTTATCCCTGAAGAAATGTAATATAAATGAGTCTGGCCCGCAGGAAAAATTTGTGATATACAAGGCGTATAGATTTGGATTGTTCCTTATTATATGGGCAGCGGTTAAAAACCTCTGTCCATACTTCCAGTACATATGTCCTACTGCCTTTGCCGTATTACCGTCTTCTAAGGGCAGAAAGTCAAGGGGTATTGCCAGAACGCCTAAATCTCTAAGTTTCTTAGGCAAGTCCATATTGATGCCAGTATCACATCCATTATACGGCCGGCTTACAATAACTAATGCTTTCTGTTCTTCTTTGAGATTGGTGAGAATCTCAGCTCCTCTGGCCTGCAGGGCGGAATAGAAATTCTCCTGAACATCTAATGCCTTGGAGATAGCCATCTTGAGCTTCTTTGACGGCACCTTTAACCCCTTTGCCATCTTTACCAGAGGCTTCTCTAATCCAGCCCTCCCGGTTCCAAAATCAATAACAGGCTGGAGAATATTTACCCCATGCTTTTCAAAGTCGATAGCGGATTTTACGGTATAGGGGAATGCCTGTACATAGGGGCAGTTGTAACTTTGTTCTATATCTGGGTGCATTCGTTTCATGTTAATAATGCTCGGCAGGAATATTCTTTTTACCCCCTTTTCTATTAGCTCCAGTATATGTCCATGTGAGACTTTGATTGGGAAACATGTTTCGGCTACAACACTTTCAACCCCTTGGTGGATGATTTTTTTGTTGCTCTTTTCAGTAGATACTACCCGAAATCCCAGCTCATTAAAGAAGGTCTTCCATAGAGGAAACAGTTCATGGAAAAATAGTATCCTTGGTATCCCTATGACTGGAGAGGTATCATCCAATCCGTAATCATTCTTAAAGATATTGAGAAGCAGGTCTTCCCTCTCGGCAAACAGATCTGGCAAGTCTGTCTTCTCTTTCTTTTCTTTGTTAACCTCATACTTTTCACACCTGCTCCCGTAGAAAAGGGGATTTTCTCCTTTAACAGAGAGCTTTTTTATCTCACACATATTTGAACATCCTTGACATTCAAATGAGGAGAGGTCATAGCTTTTCTCGCTTAGATCGAACCCCTTAAATTTACTTATCCTATTTTTATTTTCCTCCATAGCCAGTATTGCAACACCTATAGCACCTGTAACCTCATTGTTAATAGGGACCTTAATAGGTTTCCCAAGTATCTTTTCAAAGGCGGCCACTATCCCCTGGTTAAATGCCGTTGCCCCCTGGAAGAAGATATTGTCTCCTATTTTTCTATCACCAACTACCTTATTCAGATAGTTTATGGCTATTGAATAGCTTAGTCCAGCAACTAGATTCTCCTTGCTGGCACCTCTCTGTTGATGATGAACAAGATCAGACTCCATAAATACAGTACACCTTTCGCCGAGCGAAACAGGAGATGGAGCATTTAAAGCCATCTTACCAAACTCCTCCTTGATGGAGATTCCCAACTTTTCTGCCTGTTCTTCCAAAAAGGATCCGGTACCTGCTGCACATACTTTATTCATTTCAAAATCAACAATAGTGCTGTTTTCTATGCCAATATACTTTGAGTCCTGGCCACCAATCTCAAATATAGTGTCAACTTTGGGATCAATATTAATAGACGCTGTAGCTTGCGCAGTTATCTCATTCCTCACAATATCAGCCCCAGCAAAATCTCCTGTTAAGTACCTTCCTGAACCTGTAGTCCCCACGCCTCGAATATTTACATAATTACCTATTTCTTTACCAACTTCCATAAGCCCCTGTCGTATTGCCTCTATGGGTCTGCCAGCGGTCATTAGGTATCTCTTGGCAAGCAGATTTTTGTTTTTATCTATAACAACAACGTTTGTGCTGATTGACCCTACATCTATTCCCAGAAAAGCATCAACCTTGTTCTCTTTTTCTGAGGCACAAAGCTTGGTTGTACACTCTGTCATTCCATTTTGGCTCTCTTTTGAAAGGGTAAGGGGGGGTAACCCTGCTCTTTTTTCATTATGGGTTTCAAGGTAGTTTTGAAATCTTTCTAAACCAATAAATGGAATTTGTTTAGAGGAATCTTCCATAGTAGCAATCACTGAGCCAATGGCTCCCATTGAAGCAAAATGCTTTGGAATTATAAAATCTCCTTCTTCTAATTCTAAGACATCAAAAAATGCCTTTCTCATGCCAACATTGGCAGCTACTCCACCCTGAAAGGAGACAGGACAGGTAATTTTTATACCTTTTCCAATGTTGCTTTTAAAGTTCCTCGCCATAGCATAACATAGACCTGCAACGATATCGAAGTCAGGCGTGGCTCCTTGCTGTAGGTGAATCATATCGGTTTTAGCGAATACACTACACCTTCCGGCAATTCTTGGGGGGGTCTCTGATTTCAACGCCAGTTTGCTAAATTCTTCGATACTTAAACCTAATCTATGAGCTTGTTGATCCAGAAAGGATCCGGTACCTGCAGCACATATGCTGTTCATGGCGAAATCTGAAATCCTTATCTTCTTTTGAAATTTATCGTAGTCAAGCAAAATGAGTTTAGAATCCTCTCCTCCAATTTCAACAATTGTCTTTACCTGGGGATAAAGATACTCTACAGATTTGCTCTGGGCGATTATCTCATTGACGAAATTTGCTCCTATGAGATCTGTTATCAATTTACCTGCTGTGCCCGTGAGTGAAACAGATATTATTTGATCCTTTCCAATGCAGGTAAGAACTTTAGCAAGAACCTGTTTAGTAGTTTTTAAAGGCTGTCCCATCGTTCTGGTATAGTCTTCCTCTAAAATCTCCATATTTTCATTAATTACTACGGTATTGATACTTACTGAACCCACGTCTATACCTAAATAGATATAACCCGATTTAGCCATACCGTTATTCTCCTGGTATTGTTAATTGGTAAACGCTAAATAAATAATTATAATTAGGATCAGTTAATGTTTTTTTCTAATGAAAAATTTTTATTTTAAGGACAGATTGATCAGTTATCGTAAGAATCAAATTCACATTTCAGGTCTCTGGTCATAAGCTCAATCACAACATCCTTGGCAGGTTTATCCTCATAAAGCAAGCTATAGACTTGTTCTGTAATAGGCATCTCTACATCCAGTTTTTTAGCAATGTTATATACAGCCTTAGTAGTTTTTACTCCCTCTGCCACCATCTTCATCTCATTAAGTATTTCGTTAAGTTTGCTGCCCTGTCCCAGCTTAAAACCCAAAGTTCTGTTCCTGCTTAGATCACTGGTACAGGTCAGGACAAGATCTCCCAAACCGGCGAGTCCTGAAAAAGTAGAAGGGTTTGCCCCCATTTTAACACCTAAACGTGTAATCTCCGCTAACCCTCGGGTAATTAAGGCAGCTCTTGTGTTATATCCTAAATCCAGTCCATCGCACACTCCGGCGGCAATCGCAATAACATTTTTAACTGCTCCGCCTAATTCAACACCAATAACATCTGAGTTTGTATAAACCCTGAAGTAAGAAGTTGAAAAGACCTCCTGTACAATTTCGGCTGCTTCTATGTTTTCTGAGGCAACTGTTACTGCTGTGGGGTTTTTTTGAACAACTTCCTTGGCAAAACTGGGACCTGACAGGAAGACCATAGAATTATGTAGCTTGCTTGGCAGAACTTCTTTAAAGACATTAGACATGGTCATTAAAGAATCGTTCTCAATTCCCTTAGATGCACTGACTATTATTACCTTATCAGAAAGATGCGGGAGGGTATGAGAAATGACTCCTCTTACAACATGGGAAGGGGGTACCGACACTAGAATATCTTTATCAAGACATACTTCAGAAAAAGAGGTAGTAGGTTTAATATTCTTGGACAACTTAAAATTTGGTAGGTAAACTGGATTCTCTCTTTCTTTTTTTAATATCTCGCAAAGATCAGGTTCAAAAACCCACAGGGTAACTGGATAGCCTTTTTCTGCAATAAGATTTGCAATAGCTGTTCCCCAGCTCCCAGCCCCTATTACCCCGATCTCTTTTTTCATTAGCCCCTTTTTTATTCTACTCATACATAATAACTTTGTAAAAAGTCCATCAACAGTGTCACACTGCATACTTTCTCATTGCAGGGTGCCAATAAGTAAGGTTTAATCATTAAGATTTGTATGTTTTATATCTGGAACTTTTTAGAACAGTCTGGTTTTTTCTTTTTTTACAACGGCATCAAATATTAATTATGTTCATTTTCAGCCAATCTGGCTACACCAACAACTTTTTCTTCCTTGTCCACATCAATCAAGGTTACACCCTGAGTATTTCTTCCTATAATCGAAATATCTTTAGCACTAATCCTGATAATCTTTCCTCCATTAGTAATAATCATTAAATCGTCCTGATCTATTACCTGTTTTATACCAACGACAGATCCATTTCTTGGGGTAGCTTTTATTGTAATTACTCCTGAACCACCTCTACTTTGAGCTTTGTACTCTGAACCCTTTGTCCTTTTGCCAAAACCATTTTCAGTGACGGCAAGAATAGTAGAATCATTGTTTATAATTTCCATACCAACGAGGAAATCATCCTTGTTCAGTTTGATGCCCTTGACGCCTCTGACCACCCTCCCCATGGTCCTGACCTGGGACTCTTTGAATCTTATAGATTTTCCTGATTTAGTGCAGAGGAAGATATCTTGTGTTCCGTCGGTCAGCCTTACAGAGATTAGCCGGTCTCCTTCATCAATATTTATAGCGATTATCCCGTTGGCACGGGGGTGGCTATAAGCAACGAGAGGAGTTTTCTTTATGATACCATTCTTTGTTACCATGGTAACAAATTTGTTCTCTTTAAACTCTCGTACAGGCATAATTGCGGAGATGTTTTCATCAGGACCCAAGTTCAGCAAATTTACAATAGCCTTCCCCTTTGATACCCTTCCAGCCTGGGGGATTTCATAGACCTTTAGCCAAAAAACCTTACCTTTGTCTGTAAAAAATAGCATAAATTCTCTGGTTGAAGCAATAAACAGATGTTCAACAAAATCTGTATCATTGGTGGTTATCCCTATCTTACCTTTTCCACCACGCCTTTGACTTCGATAAAGAGATATGGAATTTCTCTTTATATAGCCGGTATGGGTAATAGTTACCACCATGTCTTCCTCGACGATCATGTCTTCCAGACTAATTTCGGTGTCTTCTTCTATAATTTCTGTTCGCCTCTCTTCGCCATACGTATGTTTTAATGCAGTTAACTCTTCTACAATGATATCCAAAACAAGTCTTTCATTTGCCAATATCTGTCTGTATCTTTCTATTAGCTTTAGAAGCTCCATATAGTCTTCTATGATTTTTTCCTGTTCCAGCGCAGTGAGTCTTTGTAACCTCATATCCAGGATTGCCTGAGCCTGGAGATCAGACAAAGAAAATCTGTTCATAAGGCCTTCTTTAGCAACCTTCGGATTCGCGGAGGACTTGATAAGGGCTATAACCTCATCCAGGTTTTCCATTGCAACCCTTAATCCTTCGAGGATATGGGCCTTGTTCTCTGCCTTCTTTAATTCAAAAGAAGTCCTTCTGATAACGATTTCTTTCCGATGATTTAAAAAATGGTATAAGACCTCTTTTAAATTTAAGAGCTTTGGTTGCCCCCCAACAATGGCCAGGGTTATTATACCAAAACTAGTCTGCATTTGGGTGTACTGATAGAGTTGATTAAGGATAGCTTTTGAAATTTCATCTCTCTTCAATTCAATAACTATCCGTATTCCCTCTCTGTCCGATTCGTCTCTTAGCTCTGAAATTCCCTCTATCTTCTTTTTTCTTGAAAGTTCAGCTATGTTTTCGATTAACCTTGCTTTATTTACCTGGTAAGGAAGCTCTGAAATTACAATACTTTCCTTGCCGTTGTCCCTATTCCTTTCAATAATAGCCCTAGCCCTTACACGGATTATACCCCTTCCAGTTTTGTAAGCTTCTTTTATGCCACGATTTCCACAAATAAATCCTGCAGTAGGGAAATCAGGCCCAGAAACTAGCGTCATTAAGTCATCGATGCTAATATCCGGGTCTTCTATCATGGCAATAATTCCATCTATCACTTCTACCAGGTTATGGGGCGGTATATTTGTGGCCATTCCAACAGCAATTCCAGAAGAACCATTAACCAACAAATTTGGCAACATCGATGGAAGTACAGTGGGCTCTGTTAGTGAATTGTCATAATTTGGTATAAAATCAACGGTCTCTTTATCAATATCCGCCAAGAGTTCTGATGCCAATCGGGTCATCCTAATCTCTGTATATCTCATGGCTGCCGGCGGGTCTCCATCTACAGAACCAAAGTTACCCTGTCCATCAACCAAAGGATATCGCATTGAAAAATCCTGTGCCATGCGTACTATAGTGTCATACACGGCTGCATCACCATGGGGATGATACTTTCCAATAACGTTACCAATAATCCTGGCGGATTTTTTATACGGCTTATTCCAATCATTACCCATCTCATTCATGGCATAGAGAACCCTTCGATGTACGGGTTTTAATCCGTCTCTCACGTCGGGAAGAGCTCTGCCCACAATGACGCTCATTGCATAATCCATATAGGATTTTTTCATTTCATCTTCGATGTTTACAGGTATCTTCTGCTGTTGTAAATGCATATGCTCCTCAAGGATTTTTTATGATAAGTGTTCAGCCATCAGCTTTCAGCTATATGGTAAATTTAATTTATCTAATGAAAATTCATATATCCAGGTTCTTAACATCCAGAGCATGGTTATAGATGAATTCCCTTCTGGGTTCAACCTGGTCTCCCATCAGGACAGTAAATATGTCATCTGCCGCAATAGCATCTTCCGTTTTCACCTGCAGTAAAGTCCTTGTCTCAGGATTCATTGTAGTTTCCCAGAGCTGATCCGGGTTCATCTCACCCAAGCCCTTATATCTTTGTATATCATAGCCCTTCTTGGCAACTGAGAGTATATGCTGAAGTACTTCTTCTAGGCTCTTTGCTTCAAACCTGCTGCCATTGTCTTCAATGATGAGAGGTGGTTTGTTGGTAATTCCGAAACTTTTGGACAACTTTCGAAGTTCTTCAAATTCCGGGGAATTCAAAAGATTAAAATCTACAATGGTTTCCTTAGGAGTTCCATTTTTCCAGGAAGAACAGTTAACTTTAAAACAGTTATGCTCTATATCCTCCGATAGTTCAAATTCAATCCGTGGAGAATCTAATTGTAATATGCTGATTTGAGCCTTAATCTCTTCTATTATGCTGGCCAGACTTTTCTGGTCTTTTAATATCTCTTTCGTAAAGGCATGATCCTGAACCAAGATGTTAATAATAGCCTTATCTTTCTTCTTCTCAACCTTTTCCAGAATCTTTTTATATCTAATTACCTTTTTCATTAAAGCAGTCAATCGACTTCCTGATATGGAGTTCTGTGTCCCGTTCGTTACCAGTCTCATCTTCTCAACTCCAGATTCCAACAGGTAATTCTCCATTGAGACTTCATCCTTTATGTACCTTTGCTGCTTACCTTTTTTAACCTTGAACAAAGGGGGTTGCGCTATATAAAGATACCCCTTCTCTATAAGTTCGGGCATTTGGCGGTAAAAAAATGTCAAAAGCAAGGTTCGAATATGAGATCCGTCTACATCGGCGTCAGTCATGATTATGATGTTATGATAACGAAGTTTATCCAGGTTAAAATCCTCTTTACCTATACCTGTCCCCAGGGCGGTAATAAGGGTCTTTATTTCTTGACTTTCCAACATCTTGTCGAATCTGGCTTTTTCCACATTCAGTATCTTACCCCTTAGGGGTAAGATAGCCTGATTTCTTCTATCCCTTCCCTGCTTTGCAGATCCTCCTGCAGATTCACCTTCAACCAAATACAGCTCACTTCTGCCAGGGTCCTTTTCCTGACAGTCGGCTAATTTGCCTGGTAATGAACTGACCTCAAGAGCACTTTTCCTCCTGACCAATTCTTTTGCCTTTTTGGCTGCTTCTCTAGCCCTTGCTGCATCGATGGCCTTTGACACGATTTTCCTGGCAACTGCGGGATTTTCTTCAAAGTAGGTGCCTAACTTATCGTTCAAAAACCCCTCTACCAATCCTTTAATCTCACTGTTGCCCAGCTTGGTTTTGGTTTGGCCTTCAAACTGAGGAGAAGGGACTTTGATACTTATAACTGCAGTTAACCCCTCCCTGATATCCTCGCCGCTCAAACTCTCTTTGAGATTCTTCGTTAACTGGTTGTTGACGGCATAAGAATTAACTGTTCTAGTGATGGCCGACTTAAATCCGCTGAGATGAGTTCCCCCCTCGTATGTATTAATTGTGTTTGCAAAGGAAAAGATATTTTCAGAGTAGCCCTGATTGTACTGAAGGGCAATCTCTATGGAAACGTCTTCCTTATCCCCTTCAAAATATATGGGCTTGGGGTGTATTACAGTCTTATTTTTACTTAGGTGTTCAACAAAGGATACAACGCCTCCTTTGTAATGAAACTCATGTTTTTTATCTGACCGTTCATCCTCAATGGAGATAAGGATACCTTTATTCAGAAAGGAAAGCTCTCTAAATCTTTGGGACAAGGTGTCAAAATTAAAATCAATATCTTCGAATATTTGGTCGTCCGGTTTGAAGGTAATTTTTGTTCCCCTTCGTTTGGTTTTACCTATAACCTCTAGCTTTGTTTTAGGGGTGCCCCTTTCATAAGACTGGTGGTAGACTTTCCCATCACGTCTGATTTCTAGCTCTAGAAATTCTGATAGGGCATTTACAACAGAAATTCCTACTCCGTGTAATCCTCCGGATACTTTATAGCTATCATGGTCAAATTTACCCCCTGAGTGCAATGTAGTCATTACAACCTCTGCTGCCGGTTTTCCTTCAGTCTTATGCAAGTCCACAGGGATCCCTCTGCCATTATCCTCAACTGTGAAACTGTTGTCTATGTGTATAATACTATCTATTCTGTTGCAATGGCCAGCCAAGGCCTCATCGATGCTATTATCAATCACTTCATAGACTAAATGGTGGAGGCCTCTGATACCTGTTGATCCAATATACATTGCAGGCCTTTTTTTAACTGCATCAAGCCCTTGCAAGACTTTAATTCTATCTGCGTTATAAGCACTGCTCATATTTGCTCCAATGGTAAATTAAGTTTTTTCAACAAGAGACCAATTATCATTTTCAATAGTTTGTAGTTTACAATATAATGTAGTAAAAGTAAATTAAAATACTACATATAGTATAAAAACCTTGAATATGTGAAATAAAAATCCGGGAAGACCTAAGCAGATTGTTGTCTGTGATTTGCATTAGGAAACCGATACTAAAGTTAATGCTTGGTTAATTATAGACTCATTTCCCCTTTAATCTTTCGATGATTCTGTCTAGATCATCCATGGAATAAAACTCGATTTCTATCTTTCCCTTCCCCCCTTTTCTGGCAACTATCTTTACTCGAGTTCCAAATTGCCTTATAAGCTCATTTTTGAGGGAATCCAAATGAATATCTGCGTCTTTTTTTAATGGTTTATTCCCCTTTTCCTTTTTTAACCTCCTGACCATGCTCTCTGTTTGCCTAACGGAAAGCCTTCTCTTTAAAACTTGTCTATATGCATCTCTCTGTTTTGCCTGGGTTTCCAGACTCAAGAATGCTTTGGCGTGTCCCATAGTGACAACATCTTTTGATAAGCCATCCTTTATCTCGGGAGGGAGTTTTAATAAACGAAGATAATTGGTAATTGTGGACCTGTCTTTGCCAACCCTTTTTGCAATCTCTTCTTGAGTCAAGGTGAATTCCCTTATGAGGCGTCTGTATGCTTCTGCCTCTTCCAAGGTGTTTAGATCTTCCCTTTGAATATTCTCTATTAAAGAAAGTTCTAGGGATTCGGTATCAGAAACTTTCTTTATAATTACAGGAACTTCTGTTATGCCAGCCTTCTTAGCGGCTCGCCATCTTCTTTCTCCAGCAATTATTTCATAACCATCTCCTATGTCTCTAACGAGTAATGGCTGAATAATTCCCTTCTCTTTCATCGAGACAACGAGGGCTTCTATCTTATCGTCATCAAAGTCTTTTCTTGGCTGATATTTATTTGGTTGGATGTCTTCCACATTGCAAAAAACATAGTTGTTTTTATCATCATAATGGTTAACCTCTGGGATTAATGCCCCCAACCCTTTGCCTAGAACTTTTCTGGTTGTCACTGTCTAACCCTTCCGTTATTTATAATTTCTTCTGCCAACTGTAAGTAGCTCCTAGCGCCTTTGCAATTTATGTCGTATACTAAAATAGGTTTGCCAAAGCTTGGGCATTCAGCTAACTTTACATTTCTTGGTATAGTAACATTGAAGACTTTGTCCTTGAAATGAGTCTTTACTTCTTCGGCAACCTGCTGGGAGAGATTGTTTCGGTTATCATACATAGTCAGCAAGAACCCTTCAATTTCCAGCCTAGGGTTCAAGCTTTTTTTAACTAACCTCACTGTTCTTAAAAGTCTGCTTAGCCCCTCAAGTGCATAGTATTCGCACTGGACTGGCATAAGTACCGAATCTGCAGCTGCTAGAGAATTGAGAGTCAGCAAACCCAGTGATGGAGGGCAGTCAATTAGGATATAATCATAATTATTTTCTATTTTCTGGATGATTTTACGGAGTCTTAATTCCCTTGAAGGAAGGTTGACAAGTTCGATTTCAGCTCCTGTCAGATCTATATTTGAGGGAAGTACTTCGAGAAAAGTTAATTCTGTCTTTTTTATGACGTCCTCAATATCCTTCTCTTCCATGAGTACATGGTAGACATTTTCTTTGATCTCATCTTTGTTTAGACCAATCCCGCTTGAGGCGTTTCCCTGTGGGTCTATATCGACTAAAAGGGTCTTTTTTTCAGCAACAGCAAGAGAAGCAGCCAGATTGACAGCTGTAGTAGTTTTGCCTACCCCGCCTTTTTGATTGGTTATGCAGATAATTTTTCTCATTTATTCTACTTGGTTCTTCTCCTGATTAAGTTATCCTGAAAAATTCCCTTTTCCACTCTCTGTCTCAGTTTTTTTTGACAAATCTATGGTTAGCTTCAGGCATTTTCAGAAACTTGCCCTTCGGGCTCAACCATCTGAAAATGCTTAACTTCCACTTCGTCAATATGGGTACCCCAAAAATCCTGCTCATGTTTGCTCTAAAGAGAAATATTTCATTTTTCAGAGTAGATAAAACAATAACACATAATGTATTTTTTGAAAAGAAGAAATCGGATGTTTCACGTGGAACTTTTTGCTTTTTTGAAGCCTCCAAAATGTCTTTTCTTAAGTATATTTAAAAAGTACAATAACTCAATATATTTAATGATTTGGAGGAATATTGTCTAGCGGTACGGATATCCTTAGGAAGATTGTCTGGTAAGTATTATTAAACTTCTTTTATCATTTAAATATGGCAAATTAAATTCAACTATTTTATCAAGCTCTAACTTCAAGTGTGCCAATAACTCTTTATTTTCGGCCAACTCTTTTTTTGCCTCTCTTCCACGCATAGCTATAAGAACCCCATCTCTTTTTAAATAGGGGTCTCCGGTTGTTATAAATTTCCCCAAACTTGAAAGGGCTCTTGAAATGACCACATCGAAAGATGAAGCCATTCTGCTGATAGATGTCTTGTCCTCAGCTCTTCCATGTAACGCATTAATATCATTGAGGTGTAGTAGCCTTATAATCTGTTTTTGAAAGTTTACCCTTTTCAGTGTAGAATCGAGTAAAGTTACAGATAAAGACGGACCTGCTATTTTCAAAGGTATACCCGGGAACCCTCCTCCTGAACCAATGTCCAGTATTGAGGAACAATGAGGGATATAGTGCAATGGAGAAAGGGAGTCGATGAAATGTTTGACTATAATCTCTAAATCATCGTGTATGGCGGTAATATTTATTTTGGAATCCCACCTCTTTAACTCTGTTATGTAAATTTTAAATAGCCCAATTTCCCCTGGAGTCAAAGAGATGTTTATTGAATTTGCGCCTTTATAAAGGATTTCCTCTATAGTCTCATTCAAGATTATTCACTCTTAGTCAAAGCAAGACTCTTTCTGTTTATTTTCCGATTGAATTTTAATATCTTTATGTATTGTTATCCTAAATTTATCAAGAACTATTTATTTATAGGTATTGTCTGGTAACTTTTACCCCTTGAGAATATTTAACAAGCATTAAAATGTCAATGTAAATCCCAAATTAATCATTCGTATTAAACAGTAGCACTGCAACTGCTAATACGTGTATTTAATCTTATGGCATCCTTAAATAAATTGACAGATCAGGATCCAAATGATATTGTAAAACATCCGAAAAGCTTTCACGGTATAGTCTGCCCCCGTGTTAGCTTAGCTGAATTACTGTTTATCTTGTATTTAATTAGCTAACCCCAATTTTATATACTAGACACCCAAAAAATAGATAGCTTTAAAAGTGAGACTTATTCAAAGTTCTCTGCTGGTTGTTCAATAGCCTGAATTTTTGCTAAAGGCTTTTTTAGAATGGAAAAAACTAAGAGTACTTATGGAATAAAAAAATGGCCAAAGTCAGAAAGACCTCGAGAACTGTTATTAGATAAAGGACCTGAATATGTGTCCGATGCCGGATTAGTGGCTATACTACTCAGAACAGGTATGAAGGGAAAGGATGCGGTCTCTTTGGCAAGAGAACTTCTTGAACAGTTTGGTGGCCTTGGAGGATTGCTGCATGCAAACAGAAAAACCCTCGAAGAGATTAAAGGTTTAGGAGCTGCAAAGATTGCTCAATTGCTTGCAGCTACTGAAATTGCAAAACGGCAGTTAAAAGAAGAGATCATTGGTAAGGCTATTATCAACGGACCTGAAGATGTGCTTGAATACCTTTCTTTATCAATGTCGAATTTAAAAGAAGAGGTTTTTAAGGTTATTTATCTGAATAGTGCCAATATGGTATTAGCCATCGAGGATTTATTTAAGGGAACAGTAGATCAATCCGCTGTATATCCAAGGGAAGTAATCAAGAGAGCTCTTGAATTGAATGCCTCTGGACTTATCTTTATTCACAACCATCCTTCAGGTAGTTTAAGACCCAGCAAACAGGATTTATCATTGACCGAAAGATTAATTAAAGCATGTCAAGCTGTTGATCTGACACCACTCGATCACCTGATTTTAAGTGCTAACGGGCATGTCTCTTTTAAAGAGAAAGGGTTGTTTCCATAAATAGGGAAACAATAATGAAATATGACGTCACCTTTAAAAAACATCTAAGATGTGGATCAACAATGCCCTGTGAGGCATGCAGACATAGTTTATATAAATAAGTTATCCTTGTGTTTGTTCTTGACCATAGGGGATATCATGTTTATATTTCAAATATGAATTATCGTTTATTGGACTCTTAAAGGTTATTTAAAAGTAAGCTTTTTCCGACCAGAAAGGATGTGAGTTTATGATACCCATAGTCTCAATAGTAGGTAACTCAAATAGTGGAAAGACCACTCTAATAGAGAAGATAATCACTGTGTTAAACAGACGGGGATATAAGGTCGCCACCATTAAACATGATGTTCATGGTTTTGATTTAGATAAAGAGGGTAAGGACAGCTGGCGACATAGAAAAGCGGGCGCTCATACTACCATAGTTTCCTCACCACAGAAAGTAGCAATTATAAGGGATGTAGAAGAGGATTTATCACCTAATGATCTCAGAGGAAGGTTCATAAGCGATGTAGATATAATCATAACAGAAGGGTATAAGAACGATAAACACCCAAAAATAGAGGTTTATCGAAAAGATATCTGCAAGGATCTCCTATGTTCAAAAAAGGATCTCCTGGTAGCTATAGCAAGCGATAAGGAGTTTGACATTGATGTTCCACAAATGAATATAGACGATGTAGAGGGTATAGTAAATATAATTGAAGATCGGTTCCTTAAAAAGAAAAGGAAACCTTCCCTGATTCTCAGGGTCAATGGAAAGAATATAATCCTTAACACTTTTGTTAAGGACATGATGATGCGGTCAATAACAGGGATGGTCTCTGCCCTTAAGGATTGCGATGATCCAAAGGAAATAGAGATGAAGATTTCTTCATAACCGTTAGCTATCAGGAGAAAATTATGACGGGAGTTATTCTAGCAGGTGGAAATAGTAAAAGAATGGGAACAAACAAAGCCTTCTTGAAGATCAATGGTCAAAGGATGATCGATCAGACAGTTGATCTCTTTAAGAATATCTTCGATGAGATAATACTTGTTACAAATTCTCCCCAGGAATATCTTTACCTAAATGTTCGAATAGTAACCGATCTTATTCCTGGTAAGGGAGCTTTAGGAGGTCTTTATACTGGGCTTTTTTTCGCCTCTTCCCAGCATATTTTTGTAACAGCCTGCGACATTCCTTTCTTAAATAGAGAATTCATAGATTACATGATATCAAAAGTAGACAACTTTGATGTATTGGTTCCCCATTCCATCGGCGGGCTTGAACCACTCCATGCTATTTATTCAAAGACGTGCATAAGACACATAGAAGCCCTGCTTGAGTTAAATGATTTGAAGATTACCAACTTTTACCCCAAGGTGAGGCTAAAAGAAATTGGCTTCAAAGAGACACTTTCCTTCGACCCGAAACAATCTCTCTTCTTTAATTTAAATGTACCGGAGGACCTGGGAAAGGTTTGAAGAAAAGAATAATAAGGGCTTTGATTTATAATAAAGCATTTTTTAGGCAAGTTAACCACTTAACTTACTTAACTGATTTCTATTGAGCAGAAGCGTTACCTTTCCCGTTATCTTCCCCATTATTTTTTGTCTTTCGATAAATAGCAACTGCCCTATTGTGGTCTCTTAAATTCCTGGAAAAGTAGTGAGTGCCATCATTCTTTGAAACGAAATAGAGATAATTTACTTTGGCCGGGAAAAGGACGGCTTTTATAGACTCTTCCCCGGGATTAGCAATCGGACCAGGCGGAAGATTGTAATATAGGTAGGTGTTGTAAGGGCTCTTTCTTATGAGGTGCCTTTTCTTTATTTCACCATTGAAGTTGGCTATATCATATATAACAGTTGGGTCACTTTGGAGTTTCATACCCTTTTTGAGTCTGTTCTGAAATACTGCAGAGATTGAAGGACGTTCCCATGATATCATTGCCTCCTTTTCGATCATAGAAGCCAGGGTAATGACTTTTTTCATTGTGAAACCCAACTTTTTTGCTTCCTCATCGTATTTGCTGTTATAAATTCTTTTGAACCTGGTTACCATCATTTTTACCATATTGTTTTCACCTATATATCGAGGCATCCTATAGGTATCTGGGAACAAATAACCCTCCAGGCTATCCCCCTCGATTCCTAAAGAAGATATGAATGAGGGGTCAAAACACTTTTCGAGAAAATTTTCTTTATTGGCTAATTTTAGGCAGTCCAGTAAATCTGCCACTTGATGTACGTTATACCCTTCCGGTATTGTAACGAGGTGTTGAACTATCTTTCCTTTAACCAGCATATCCAGTATGTCTAAAGGCGCCATTGCTGTATTTAGAGAATACTCTCCTGGTTTTATCTTCTTAGTTGCTTGACGACACCAAACTAACAAGGAAAATTTCCTAGTATCTTTGATAATTCCTTCCTGTTTTAGAATCTCAGCTGTTTTAGTTAAAGTAGATCCTGGAGGTATGTAGACTATTTTGTAAATTCTTGTAGTGCTTGTTGGAGTGGTAAGATAAAGAAAGACACTTAGTACCACTAGTAGCCCTATTACAATAAAAAACATTAAGATATAAGAAAAGACACTCTTCATTTTAACTCACTTTGTCTTGCTGTCTAAGTATCCCTGTAAAATAAACACCGCTGCCATTTTGTTGATGACCTTCTTTCTTTTTTTACGACTGAGATCAGCTTCTAACAAAAACCTGTTAGCAGCTACTGTAGAAAGTCTTTCGTCCCAGGCAATTACAGGTATATTTAAACTCTTTTTTATAGTTTCTGCAAGGGCTAGCACATCTTCTGCCTGTTTACCTATAGTACCATCCATATTTTTTGGCAGTCCCACTACTAATTCCGAAGGATTGTATTGGTCTATAAGACTTTTAAGTTCTTTAAGATCATATTCCAGGTTCTTGCGGATTATAGTCGTAATCCCTTGAGCAGTCCAGCCCATATCATCACTTACCGCTACACCAATAGTTTTACTCCCCACATCCAGGCCCATTATCCTCATACTTATCCTTTTCCAATATTTTAAAATCAGACAGGTAAAAACTGGGCAAATTGATGGGAGATGATATAATATACAAAACCCAGAAGTCAAGGAATTTGCTTGAATTTTTATATATATAACTTGAAACACCATTGGGGATTGCTTTTCAAAAAAGGCCATTCTTTTTTATCAATTGGTTGTTTATATAATTAATTTTGCTTTTTAAAAATGTATGTATTGTAGTTCCTATACCGCTATTAACTCAACCTTATGTTTCAGGAGAACACCCTAATTTTATTGACAATTCACAATAGCTTTGCTATGCTGGTTACTCACTCCATAGCAAAAGTTCAAATACCAGATCTGCCAAAGATTGTTACCATAATAGGGGCAACAGAGTCAGGTAATCACAGATAAAAAAACTGATAGAAGTACCGGAAGGTTTATAAAAAAATCGCCCAATGAAAAAAAAGCAAAGAGTATATACAAAGCTTCGCATACGGTTGGTCATATACCTCCCATTAATGATTGCCATATTTATGCTGGTTTCAGCATCTTTGGTTTTTAATTTTAGTCAGGGCCTCTTTTTTGATTCGGAAACCCCCCTGGATATCTTTTACAATCCAGTAGTAGTATGGATTTATCTCATGACCGCTTTTGCCCTTATAGCAGGAATAATATTGGCCTGGGGAATAAGCAGACATCTGGAAAAATTAACCGTTAAAGCAGAAGGACTTGTTTTCCCTAACTTGGGCCAGTCAACCGAGGTTAGTGCACTTAATGAAGTTGATGCCCTGGGTCTTGTCCTTGATAAAGCAACTATTTCCCTCAATAAATTTGTTCAGGACAGCCAGATACTCGACAGGCTTCCGGAAGGAGTAATGACAATCAACCTGGAATGGGAAATAATCAGTTTGAATGAAAGGAGCAGTGAACTCCTGGACATAAAACCTATAGAAGCCAAAGGGGCAAAAATACAAGATTTAATCCCTGATACCAGAGAGAACAGGCCATTTTACCAAATGATAAAGGAGGGATTTGAAGGGATAAAAACCCCTGCTCGAGAAGTAACGGTTTCCTTAAATGGAAAAAGAGAGCAGTCCTTATGGACCAAAGTCTCTTTATTATTAAATGATAAAACAAATGCTCCAGAAAATATAATGATTATCCTTAAAGACCCTATGGATATAAAGTCTATTAGAACCCAGTTCCAAAGGCTTGAGCAATTGGCTGCTATCGGAACTATGGCTTCCGGAATAGCTCATGAGGTTAGAAATCCTTTAGGCTCGATTAGAGGGATGACCGAACTTATAGGAGAGGACCTGTCCCAAAATGATCCAAAGATGATCTATGTTAAAGAAGTTTTGAACCAGGTAGACTTATTAAATCGTTTGATTGAAGATGTCCTTACCTTTTCAAAGGATTCTATATCCAACTCCGAAGAGGTTGATGTCGCCCACATTCTAGGACAGGCTGTCACACTTGCCAGTCACATTTTTCCCGACAAAGAGGTAAAAGTCATTGAGGATTATCAACCTGGGCTTCCAAAAATAGAAACCGATGCCAATAAAATAATTAGGGCTTTTCTAAATCTTATTATAAATGCCATCGAAGCTTCCCCTGAAAAAGGGTGGGTTAATGTAACCGCTAATGTCGAGGAAACAGAAAAGGTTAATAAAGAAAAATCAATAGTTGTAAACATTACTGATTTTGGTGTTGGAATTACTTCTGAGGATATGAGCAGGATATATGAACCTTTTTATAGTACCAAAAAAAGTGGCACAGGCTTGGGGTTAACTCTTAGCCAAAATATTATAGCTAACGAGGGGGGCAACATAGAGGTGTTCAGCAAACCGGGAGGTGGAACAACTTTTCAGGTGATCTTACCAGCAAAAGTGACAACCTAACTGTCACAACAGTGCATTGAAGGATCCAGGCATGTTTGAAAAAATCCTTATAGTAGATGATAATCCGAGTATACAGTTAACGCTAGAGGGAACCCTTAAAAAGGAAGGTTATGAAATAGAAAAAGTTTCCTCGGCCGAAGAGGCCTTAAACAGGGTGAAGGATTTTTCTTTTGACATTATTTTATTGGACGTCAAACTGCCTGGAATGTCAGGAATAGAAGCCATTCCTCGCATTAAAGAAATTGACTCAAATGCTGAAATTATCGTTATTACAGCTCATGGCACTAGGGACATAGCCCTGGAAGCCATCTCAAAGGGAGCCTATGACTATTTTACAAAGCCTTTCAGCCTGGAGGAGATTAGAATAACAGTCGGAAGGGCATTCGAGAAAAAGAAGCTTCAATCCGAAGTCAATAGGTTAAGACAAGAACTAAAGTATAAATATGCCCTTAAAAAGATTATTGGTCAAAGCGAATCCATTAAAATGATTAACGCTCTTGTGGAGAGGTTAGCTCCTTTGGACACCACGGTCTTGATTACTGGAGAGAGCGGCACTGGGAAAGAGCTTATAGCAGATACCATTCATAGCCAGAGCAAAAGGTCATCCAACCCCTTTGTTAAGCTGAACTGCGCGGCTATTCCGGAAGGCTTATTGGAAAGTGAGCTTTTTGGCTATGAAAGAGGGGCTTTTACAGGGGCACAAAACAGTAAACACGGCAAATTTGAAATAGCACACACGGGCACCATCTTTTTAGATGAAGTGGGAGATATGTCTCTTGCTACCCAGGCTAAATTATTGAGGGTTTTAGAGGAAAGAAAGATAAATAGACTTGGAGGGAATAAGACTATTGATGTAGATATCAGAATTATAGCTGCTACTAATCACGACCTACTGCAAATGTTAAATGAAAAAAAATTTCGAGAAGACCTCTATTACCGGTTGAATGTAGCCTCTATCCATCTTCCTCCATTAAGAGAAAGGAAGGAGGATATCCCTCTCCTGGCGGATCATTTTATTCAGGAGGTAAATATCCGATTGGGAAGTTATTCCACCGGTATTTCCCCAGAGGCCATGGAATACCTTCTTAAATATCCTTTCCCTGGCAATATAAGGGAACTGCATAATTTGCTTGAAAGGGCGATTATACTAGGCAACGACCTAATTATCACCTCAAAGAGTCTTCAGATGGCCTTTCAAAAATCATCGGCCCTCTCTCATTCAACGTCACTGGAAAAGGTTACTACCTTAAATGAAACTATTGAAAATGTAGAAAAGTCGCTTATCATAAATGCTCTCCAAAAAGCTAACGGGATACAGATCGAAGCGGCTAAAATACTGGGTATAAACCCCAAAAACCTCTGGAAAAAGATAAAGAAACACGGCATAAAGGTTAAATAGAGGTAAAGAAGTTATAGATAAATTGGGGGCATGATATAAATATAATTTGGTTATTACGATTGTAGAAAACTAGGTTGTTCAATTATGTACAGCTAAGGAAAAGAATATAAAGCCTATAATATTAATTAGTTAATGTCTGATATACAATAATATGCACAATTTTGCTCTCCATTAACTTGTCTGCATCAATTTTTTTATTATATAAATATAAATATTTATTCTTTCCTTTCAGCCAGTTAATAACGAATATCTACTTTTAGTAGATAGAGTTTTGAGAAATAGTAGCATAACTTACCGTAAACAGGGAATATTATAACAAACCTGCCTATATAAGGATTTCATCCCAAAAATCTACAAAAAGTTACTTCTTTCTACAAAAATGTTACTTCTTTCCGGTTAGAATCTTTTATACAGACAAAATAAAAAATATTATAAAATGATCGAATAGGTTTACTTTGCCTTGTTTATTTCTTAATAATTTGATGGACAGCGCAATCGTTAATTGCGAATATGTTCACGAGTATTAATAGGTTATAAAGATATTGTCTTCTTTTAAAAAGACAAACGTGGCTCTTTAATCAACACATTAAACCTGTCAAAAAGTCATGATATAGATTATGGTTTAGATCATACAATACCAAATAAGGCACGATATTTGCTTACTTTTAAAAAGTAAAGGCTTCATTCATGAAAACAAAAAGCTGGCCCAGTTACAAACGAAGCGGAAAGGTATTGGAAAGTTGATAAAATTTTTTAAGGACGAAGAAGGAGTTTCTGCTATCGAATATGGCCTGATAGCTTTTTTTGTTGTAGTAGCCATTGTTATCTTTCTACCTGAAATCAGTGGATACGTAAGTACTCTTTTTTCAACAATAGCTAGCGCCTTTTCAGGTTGAACTTAAAATAAAAAAAGATATGAGTTAAAAAATGAGGACTAAGAAAGGAGGTGTAATATAATGGAGAAACTGATAAAATTTTTTAAGGACGAAGAAGGTGTTACTGCTATCGAATATGGCCTGATAGCTGCTTTTATTGCAATAGCGATCATTGTATTTTTGCCTACTATCAGGACCGCCTTGAGCACGGTCTTTTCGACTATAGCAAGTGCCCTAGAAGGAGCAACTTAATATGTGTAGGAAGACATAAAATATAAAAATGAGGACTAAGAAAGGAGGTGTAAAAAAATGGGAAAACTGATGAAATTCTTTAAGGACGAAGAAGGTGTTACTGCTATCGAATATGGCCTTATCGCTGCTTTTATTGCAATAGCGATCATTGTATTTTTGCCTACTATCAGGACCGCCTTGAGCACGGTCTTTTCGACTATAGCAAGTGCCCTAGAAGGAGCAGCTTAGTTAAATTAGCAACAAGATATGTATTAATCTAATCAATTTATTTAAATGAACCAGATTAACCCCAACTGCCTGTGCACGAAAGAATGTGTGGGCAGTTGGGGTGTTTTTTAAACATAGTAAGGTTTGAAATTCCGTTCCTTTTATGTTGTCTTTAAATAGGCATTAAGCTAATTTATCCAGATTGTTCAAGTTTATAAAGGAAAGGTACCCATTTAAAGTTGTTGTATGCTAACCTGAAATCAATCAACAAGGAGAGAAAAAAGTTTAAGGGGGGTGATTTTAATAAATATCTATCTCTCTATTGTTATTCCTGCCTATAATGAAGCTAAAAGGATTGCCCCCACCTTAGGACAAATTGATGAATACTTGGCAAAGAAGGACTATAAATACGAGATCCTTGTTGTGGATGATGGCAGTACAGATGAAACCTGCAAGCTGGTCAATGAGGTAGCCCAACAGATTCCTCATATAATTTTATTAGAAAACAGAATCAATCGGGGAAAGGGATACTCAGTACGTAAAGGGGTATTGAGTGGTCGAGGGGAAATTATTCTCTTCTCTGATGCCGATCTATCCACCCCTATCCAGGAAATTGATAAGTTGGCAGCCTGGCTTGATATGGGCTATGATATTTCTATTGGTTCCAGGGCATTAACAGGATCGGAAATTCTCGAGATGCAGCCCTGGTACCGACAGGCTATGGGAAAGACCTTCAACAGTCTGGTACAACTTCTAACAGTTTCCGGGATCAAGGATACTCAGTGTGGCTTCAAGTTGTTCAAGAAAGAAGCTGCCGAGTTCCTGTTTGAGAAACAGGTCATTGACGGATTTGCTTTTGATGTGGAAATACTTTTTTTAGCAAACAAAAACGGTTACAGGATAAAAGAAGTTCCGGTTCAGTGGGTTAATTCTCCTTGTTCTCGGGTACATATATTTAAGGACTCCCTTGCAATGTTCAGTGATTTAATAAGGATACGGATACGTTATCTAATCGGTAAATACGGATTATGAGCCGTTATCCGTTTACCGTTGTCCGAAAGACAGATGAATAAGATATGCAATTCAATTTTGAAAAATTAGAAGTATATAAGGACGCTATCGAATTTGCTAACCGAATTTATGAGACAATCAAAGCATTTCCAAAAAATGAAATATTTGGAGTCTCAAATCAATTAAGAAGGGCATCGATTTCAATCCCGAGTGACATAGCAGAAGGGAGCACTCGCGGGAAGAAGGAATTCATTCATTTCCTGAATATTGCCCTTGGCTCATCCTATGAATGTGTTCCACTTCTGGAAATTTCGATGAGGCAAGAATATATTAATCATAAATCTTTCAGTGATTTAATCGAGGGATTACATAAAATCTCAGCAAAAATAAATGCACTCAAGAATTCACTGAGAAAGTAAACACAGACTTACGAACAACACTAGACGGTGAACAGACAACGGTTAACGGATAACTTACAACGGACAACGTATAGTATGAGAACAGACCAAATCCCCCCAATCTTCAGGTTAAAAACCATCTATTATATCCTTCCCTTCTGGCTTGTCGCCATTTTGTGCCTGGGGGAGAATATAACCCCCAATGATCTCGGTTATTACATTAAATCCGGGGAACTTATCATAGAGAATATGGCCATTTTAAAGCATGATGTCTTTACCCACACCTTTGCCGGTATTCAATATATAAATTCCGGCTGGCTGTCCCAGGTATTGATGGCCTTTATTGAGAAAGCAGGCGGCCTCAAATTAATTGTCATTATGAAGGCCACATTACTCCTTATTGCCATGTCCATTATTTATCATTTTGTCTGGAAGATGACCAGGCATTATAAAATTAGCCTTATTTTTATTGCCTATGCGGTAGCTCTAGGATTTACAAACTGGAATATCCGCCCACAGTTATTTGTAATCCCCATCTTTGCATTTTTCTATAGTTATCTCTACCGGACAAAAATGATAACAAATTCTTCAATTCTGCTGTTTTCCCTGTTAATGATATTATGGGTCAATCTTCATAGCAGTTTCCCATTAGGTATTATGCTGGTGGGAATCTTTTTATTTGGAGATGCTGGGGAAAAATATTATAGCAAAAAGGGGATCAAAGAGCTGGCAAGAGATTCTCATCTTAAAAGGCTCTTTTTTTTATTAATAATTTTGGTTTCTGTAACGTTGATAAATCCTTATGGGATAGATGTCTGGAAAGACTTTTGGGTCAATTCATCCATCTCGCAGGCGCGTTCCACAGAATGGCAACCTACAGCGATGAACAGCTTTGTCGGATATGGTATTGTTGTCTCTATCGTAATCAGTAGCATCATCCTTAAATACAGCAGACGAAGAATAACTGTTACTGAAGCCATCTTGCTTCTTACCTTCCTTTTAGCCGGCTTTAAGGCAGTGAGAATGGTTCTATGGTGGGGGATTGTGTCTGCCCCTATCCTTGCAACCCATTTTTGTTCCATAGAATCTGTAGCAAAAAGGATATCAAGACAGAAAAAGGGGGAAAGCTCGGAGAGTGAATGTCTTCCTTTGAATGTCATCTTTCTTGTTATTATGTTAATAGCTTTTATATCATTTCTGCCCTGGCTCAGGCCATACCATCCCATTAAGAAGATGAGAAGTCTTATAAACCCCCAAACCGAGCCTGTAGAGATAGTAAACTATATTGAAAGAGAAAGGCCGAAGGGGAATATGTATAATGATTTAAACTGGGGAAGTTACTTTATCTGGAGGCTATGGCCGCAATATAAGGTATTTGCAGACAATCGTATACATCTGGTTCCAGAAAAGATATGGAAGGATTACACAGATGTGCATTATGGTCTAGCAAATTGGGCAAACATACTGGATAAATATAAGATTTCTTTTGTTGTACTCAGTAAGAAAGATAACAAGAGAACGATCGAATTTATAGGAACCCATCAGGGATGGATGAAGGTGTATGAGGATGAAGTAGGAACTATATTTATAAGAAAATGAAAAAGACCAAAGCTCAAATGTCAAATCAAACTTACAAATTGGTATAAATAGATGGGGGAAAGGTTTATAAAAGGGCGAGTGGCTATTTATCTTATGGCTATCCTCTGTAGCGTATTTATTGCCGAGGTTTTTATATTCCTTGAATTTCAAACTGCTCCGGAAACACCTATCTACGCCGACTTTAGACATTTTTATACTGCTGCAAAAATGGTGGCAACCGGTGCCGCGAGTCAGCTTTATAATATTGATGCGCAAACCGCTTTCCAGCATGAAATTATTTATCCTTATAAAAGTGAAGTAGGGATATTACCATACAATCACCCTCCTTTTCAGATCATTGCTTATATTCCCTTAATTATTTTACCCTTGAAATGGGCATATCGGGTATGGATTATAGTTAGTCTTGGATTAATAGCCATTAGTTTAAGTACCCTTGGTTCTTACTTTAGGCCGGCATCGAGGAATGGTCAATTAATTATGTGGCTGGTCTGCTTATCGTTTTTTCCGACGTTTGCCACATTGCTTCTAGGCCAGGACAGTGCTATATCTTTGCTTATTTTTACTCTTACCTTTTATTATATCAAAAAAGGTAAAGAAGGGAGCGCCGGTGCAATACTTGCCCTTGGACTGTTTAAGCCTCAATTGGTGGGCATAACGGCGATCATCTTCCTTTTTAAAAGAAGATGGAAAGCATTGGGTTGCTTTTGCCTGGTAGGCCTGCTTTTGATATCGCTATCTATCTTTATGGTTGGATGGCAGGGGGTTATTGAATATCTTAGGCTTATCATAAAAAGTGCAACTTGGGAAAATCAATATGGAATATTTCCCTCAAAAATGTATAATCTAAAAGCATTTTTTTATCTTATTTTCGGTTTTGACCAGATGGAATTTTTAATTCCTGCTCTGGGATTTACTATGATAGGTTTTCTTACGCTGTTGTTTTTTGTGTGGAGAGGAAAATGGGAACCCTCGGCGTATCTTTTTGACCTTAAGTTTTCTCTACTTATCATGGTCACACTCCTCGTAAACCCTCATTTATATGCCCATGATCTAATTCTATGGATAATCCCGGGCATACTTCTGGTCAACTACCTTAACCGAGAAAACCCAAAAATAAAAGGTTATATGCTGGAAGCCCTTTTGCCCATTGGGTATATGTCAATCATTCTCTCTTCCCTATATTCCATATCGCTTAATCTCAAGATAGGGGTAATATTCACGATTGTGGCTGTGGCATTATTGGCATACGAGATAATATTGTTTAAAAGGAGTCAGGGTGGGTATAATGATGGAAAAGAGCTAAGTTAAAGAGTCGGGGAAAAGAGATTATATATAAAGTCAAACGACAATGTCTGGAGAAAACATAAAGATATAAGTTGTGTAGAATACTTAATGGATTTATTGATAAGGAGGGATAAATGAGGCATACAAACTCAGAAATAATTCCGATTGGATTATTTACTCTGTATTTTCTGCTTTTTTCAGTTTGCGAGGCCCAAGCTTATCTCGATCCAGGAACTGGCAGCTACATCCTCCAGTTAATACTTGCTGGTTTGTTTGGAACACTGGTTACAATCAAAATATATTGGAAGAGGATTAAGACTTATTTGAAAAGTTCTTTTTCAGGGAAAAAACATGAGAATGGCAAAGGCTAGCGAAAGTATCCCGGCCTCATTTCGGGACCCAAGCGGTTTTCTTTTTTATAGAGATGGCTCGATTTATCGTCAAGTGAACATTGCTTACAAAGAAAATTATGATCACTTGATGAACTCTGGTCTTTATAAACTTCTTATCGATTCTGAATTATTGATTCGTCATGAGGAAGTTAATACCGAGCCTGCAGAACCTGACAAAGCTTATAAGATAATAAAACCTGAAATGATAACATTTATATCATATCCATATGAATGGTCTTTTAGTCAATTGAAAGATGCGGCCTTAATGACACTCGAAGTTCAGAAGAGAGCACTTAACGTTGGGATGACCTTAAAAGATTGTAGTGCTTATAATATACAATTTATGAAAGGAAAACCTGTATTTATTGATACACTTTCCTTTGAAAAATACAACGAGGGGAAGCCCTGGGTTGCCTATAAACAATTCTGTCAACATTTCCTTGCGCCTTTAGCCTTGATGAGATACAAGGATATTCGGTTAAATCAATTATTTCGGATATACATAGATGGGCTTCCTTTAGATTTGGCAAATTCGCTTCTCCCGTTTCATACTCGTCTCAGATTCTCCTTACTTTCTCACATTCATCTTCACTCTAAAAGCCAAAAATACTATGCTGATAAGTCTTTAAATACAAGTTTTCATAAAATGAGTCGTTTATCTTTTCTTGGTCTTATTGATAACTTAGATTCTGCTATTAAAAAGATGAAGTGGCAGGCTCAAGGTACCGAATGGGCTAATTATTATGAAAACACGAGTTATTCGTCGGTTGCGATTCAACACAAAAAAAAGGTTGTGACTGAATTTATAGACATGATTAATCCGAAGAATGTTTGGGATCTTGGTGCAAACGTGGGAATGTATAGCCGTATTCCCAGTGATAAAGGAATACAGACTATCTCTTTTGATATGGATCCTACTTGCGTTGAGATAAATTATCTTACCACTATTGAGAAACAAGAGACAAATATTCTTCCTCTACTGCTTGATTTGACCAATCCGAGCCCTGAAATTGGTTGGGAGAATCAGGAGAGAATATCTATTTTGAAACGTGGTCCTGCTGATGCAGTACTTGCTCTTGCACTAATTCATCATTTGGCCATTTCAAACAACCTACCATTCAATAAAATTGCTGATTTTATGAACAAAATTTGTAATTCACTTATAATAGAATTTGTTCCCAAAAGTGACTCTAAGGTTAAATTGCTTCTATCAACCAGAGAGGACATTTTCTCTGATTATACTCAGCAAGTATTTGAACAAGAATTTAAAAAATATTTCACAATACAAACTTCTGTAATGATCAAAGATTCTGGAAGAATTTTATACTTGATGAAAAAGAGGCAGACATCATAAATATGAAAAAGACGCTTGTTATTCACCCATTTTTGTTTGCGATATTTCCCGTTCTATTTCTTTTTTCGCATAATATAGCATACTTGGAGTATTTTCAAACTTTGTTACCAGCAATAGTTACGCTTGGATTTACGATTCTGCTGTTATTATTTTTTAGGCTGATCCTTAAGGATAATAAAAAAGCGGGTATTGTTGTATCTATCTTTTTAATTTTATTCTTTTCCTATGGCCATATTTTTAACATAATGCAAGATTGGAAAGTAGGGAGTTTTGTAATTGGTAGAGACAGCTGCCTTCTACTTATTTTTTGCATATTATTTGCGTATGGGGTCTATTTTATTATAAAGACTCATAGAACTTTACATAACTTAACGCATATCCTGAATGCAGTAGCTACCTTTCTAATTGTAATTTCTTTAATTAAAATCGGAGATTATACTTACCAAACAGGGGCTTCTTGGCATGATAACAGCAGCAAGGAAAGCGTAGAAGGCACTTTAATAAATTTAGAAAAACCTTCTAAGTTTCCGAATATATACTATATCATTTTGGATGCATATGCACGAAGAGATATTCTTAAAGAAATATACAGCTATAATAATGCGGAATTTATTAATTACTTGATTAAAAAAGGTTTTTATGTGGCTAATTACAGTAGTTCAAATTATTGCCAAACTGTTTTATCTTTGGCTTCATCTTTAAATTTTACATATCTCAATGATTTGACTAATAGAGTTGGAGTTGAAAGTAATAATAACAAACTGTTAAAGAATATGATTAGAGATAACCATACTTTTCGTTTTCTAAAACAGTATGGTTATGTAACTGTAGCTTTTGATGCTTCAACATGGGGACCTGTGCAAACAAAAAACGTGGATATTTATTACACAACACCTGGTTGGGATATGGACCTTTTTTATAATGAATTAATAAATACCACTCCTCTTTCAGTTCTACTGAAAGGACTACGAGAACTAAATATTATGCAGCAATATGATTTTCACAGGAAAAAAATTTTAAATGCATTTGATAAACTTGAAGATATATCTAAGCAGAAGGTGCCCATCTTTGTTTTTGCCCATATTTTAGCACCACATCAGCCATTTGTATTTGGAGAGCAAGGAGAAGCTATCACTCCCAATAGAAAGCGTTTTACGATATGGTATACTTTACAGGAAGGAAGGAGTAAGGAAGAATATATTGAGAGCTACAAAAAACAACTTAGCTTCATTAACAAAAAGGTACAGGAAACTATCGATAAGATAATATCTAACTCCCCCGAGCCCCCTATTATAATTCTTCAAGCTGATCATGGGCCAAGTGCAATGTTGGACTGTGAAAATCCATATAACACTAATCTTAAAGAAAGAATGTCTATATTAAATGCATATTATTTACCCAATAAAGGCCATAAGTACCTGTATGATACGATATCTCCAGTTAATACATTCAGGATAATACTTAACCAGTACTTTGGTGCTAATTACGAGATATTGAAGGACGAAAGTTACTTTTCAACCTGGAGTCATCCTTATAAATTCATAAATGTAACTGGTAATATCAATTCTAATATTGATATAAAGTGTCGAACCAATAACATTTTATTATACAAAAAAAGTGTAGAAAAGGAATAAATGAAACTTTCTATAATTATTGATAGGCTCCCGACCTATCTTATTCTTGCCATCATAGTACCTACCGCTATATGTCTATATCTATATTCTACGCACTTTCGGGCTGCAGGATTATTTCACGATGATGGCTTATATATAGTCAATGCAAAATCTATTTATGAGGGCACAGGACACGAGATTATCAGCCTACCGGAATCACCACCAAATACCAAGTATCCTCCAGTCTTTCCTTTGATGCTTTCACTTTTTTGGCAAGTCAATCCCTCCTTTCCCGATAACATAATGCTGATGAGGCTCTTATCTGCTATATGCGCTGTTTTAGTGTTACCATTAGCATGGTCATACCTGCGACTTAAATCCAACTATAAAATATTCCTAACATTTGTCTTTTTAAGCTCCGTTGCATTCAATCATTATTTTGCCTTGTTTGCGGGGACAATTTTGTCGGAGATGCCCTTCACGCTTTTCTCTCTGGCCTCCATAGTACTATTCCTCCATTATGGACGATCCGGGGCAAAGGGTTTTCTTTATGGTTCATTGCTGCTAGCCACAGTTGCCTTCTATACTCGTACTATCGGCGTTATTATATTTTTTTCCTTTCTATTATGGTTTCTCCGTCAACGGCAGCTTAAAGCTTTCCTTTGGGTTTCGGCATTTATGCTATTGACAATCACTCCTTGGTTTTATTGGTCTTATAAAAGTGCTCCTGCTACAGACTCACTGGTTTCTGCTTACTATTTTTCATATATTTCATGGCTTAATATTACAGCCCAATCAATCTCTTTCGATATTCCCTTTATCGCAACCCATCTCGCAATCATCGGGCTCAGGACACCTCTTCTATTATGCGGGTTCATTGATTTGAATCTGCCAAGCGCGATTTTTGCAGTCTTATTCTGGTTCTTTTTATTAGTGGGAATACTCAATCAATTGAGAAAACCATCATCTGTTGATACCTTTTATCTTATCATAACTATTGTTATTGTAACAGTGTGGTCCCCTGGACTAGACACTGCCCGGTTTTTTTTCCCCTTGCTCCCAATTATGCTCTTTCATCTTATGGATGGAATAAAGAGTACAAAAGAAGATATAGCCACCCTCCCTGTTTACTTAAAAACAATTATACGCCCTTTTTGGTTAACAGGTATGACTGTGATTTTTATGGGGGTCTTTATAATGGGAATTCTAAGGGTTACCTATACTATCACGAAAACGTCTTACAATAATGAGGCCTTGTTTCGCTCTTATGAGCAAAGCTCTAACTGGATTAAAAATAATACAGAGAAGATGGATGTTATCGCTTCCAATCTTGACCCCCTCGTTTATCTACTTTCAGGAAGAAAAGCTGTAAACGTAGCATGGGGAAACTTCTTTGCTATCCTCCAAAATCCGGAAAAAAAATGTTATGATGAGGATGATATTATAGAAGCACTTAATAAGTATAAGGTCAAATATCTCCTTGTTGAATATCTTTTGTCAAATGACTTTATGAATAGATTGCGAACTGAAAAGTTTTTCGAGATCATCAAGAAATATCCCGCAGCGTTCCATAAATGTTACGAAAAGAAGGGGGCTTTTACTATATATAAAGTCAAATCACATGCTCTCAAGGAGGGACCAGTATGAAACTTACGGTCGTGATTCCCTGTTATAATGAGGTCAGAACCGTCAGGGTACTTATCGATACCGTTATGCGCGCCCCTTATCCAGACAAAGAAATCATTGTCGTTGACGACTTTTCAACTGATGGAACAAGAGAGATATTGAGGGAGGAGATCGAATCCAGGGTCACCCGCGTGATCTATCAGCCCTTTAACCAGGGTAAAGGCGCCGCTTTGAGAGTAGGAATACGGGAAGCTACCGGAGATATTGTCATCATTCAGGATATGGATTTAGAATATGACCCGGAGGAGTATCCTAAAGTCATCCGGCCGATCCTCGAAAACAAGGCTGATGTGGTTTTCGGCTCGAGATTTATGGGAGGTGAGCCTCATCGGGTGGTCTATTTCTGGCATCGGGTAGGAAACGGGTTAATCACATTGCTTTCGAATATGTTAACTAACCTTACTCTGACCGATATCGAGACCTGTTATAAGGCCTTCCGGCGAGAAATCATCCAGTCTATAACCATAGAAGAAAACAGGTTTGGTTTTGAACCGGAAATCACTGCCAAGATATCGAAAATCAAATGCCGGATATATGAAGTCGGCATATCCTATTACGGTCGAACCTACGAGGAGGGAAAAAAGATCAATTGGAAGGACGGTTTTCGGGCTTTATACTGTATCATTAAATATAATATTTTCCGATGAAGAAACCCTTTTTGGAGCCTATGCCGAGAAGAACCTCTATAAGGTTTCTATTTTATTGAATTTTGTTATTTAAAGACGAGGGGGGAAGAATTTTGGACCCGAGAATTAAAAAAAATAGCTTTCACGCGGAAGAAGGGTTTCAATCTAGCGACCTCAGAGTTAAGATGGGAAATGCCATCTTTCTCGTTTAGGCAGAAGTAATTTACTGATATGGAGATTAGTTACAGGGTATTCAAAAGGGAGATTGTTCAAAATCTGAATTTGAAGTCAAACCGGTTCGGGTTTGAACCGGAAATTACGATGAAACTGGCAAAGGCTCAATGCCGGATATATGAGGTACCCATATCCTACTGGGGCCGAGATTACTCAGAGGGAAAAAAGATCTCATGGAAGGATGGGATTGTCGCAATTTTTCATATCTTTAGATTTTTTGACTAGGGACTAGGAATTTGCAATTAATAAGAATATAACTATAAAAAGCATAGAAAAAGAATCACTAGTTATAGGCATAAAACAGTAAAGATGAAGGCTAACAAAGACAGTATTTTTATGATCCCAGGAAGTTGAATTTAATGAACCCATTTTTAATATTATTCTTAACAATTATATTGCTAATTGCAGCAATAAATGATATCCGCTTTCAAAAGATACCCAACTGGCTTAACTACCCTACCATGATTATGGCTATTACCTATCACACAGTTATGAATGGGGTTGGAGGTCTTCTTTTCAGTGTGGAGGGGTTGGGTCTGGGAATTGCTATCTGGCTTCTTCCCTATATTATGGGGGGAATGGGGGCAGGGGATGCCAAGCTTATGGGAGCAGTGGGGGCATTAATAGGACCAAAGGAGGTGTTTATCGCTTCCCTCTTTACTGCAGTAATTGGCGGTATTTATGCATTGATGATGCTTGTTTTACATGGCTATTTGAGAGAATATACAAAGAGGTACGGTAAGATGCTGAAGACATTTTTTTTAACTCGAGAAATTGTCTACCTCCCTCCCCATGAAAAGAAAATTAACCCCCAGTTGTGTTATGGCATAGCTATTGCCCTGGGGACACTAACGTCAATTTTCTGGCGGTATTTTATAGAGTAATAATTCGAGATCATTGAGTTGTTCACGGTAAACCAAATTTATTTAGGGTCTTGGCTAGAACAGAGAGTTTAAAAGTGGTATAAGTCTAGTCATGACAATGAAAAACAAGTATGTAAAACGTTCAAGAATTTCTGAGGCGAAATTTAGGGAACTTGTAAAGCTTTTTTCTTTAGATATTCCCTCTCAGAATATAGCCATTTTAATCAATTTA
>JBDRRJ010000019.1:0-13775 GCA_043825855.1 Pseudomonadota bacterium
GACACCTCACGGCACGAGCTGACGACAGCCATGCAGCACCTGTGATGGCTCCTGACTTAACAGGTCGTCCCCCTTTCGGGTTCCTACTTCCAACATGTCAAGCCCTGGTAAGGTTCTTCGTGTTGCATCGAATTAAACCACACGCTCCGCTGCTTGTGCGGGCCCCCGTCCATTCTTTTGAGTTTTAGTCTTGCGACCGTACTCCCCAGGCGGGGCACTTAATGCGTTAGCTTCAGCACAAAAGGGGTCAATACCTCCTATACCTAGTGCCCATCGTTTACGGCGTGGACTACCAGGGTATCTAATCCTGTTTGCTCCCCACGCTTTCGCGTCTCAGCGTCAGTATTGATCCAGGAAGTCGCCTTCGCCACAGGTGTTCCTCCCAATATCTACGAATTTCACCTCTACACTGGGAATTCCACTTCCCTTTATCATACTCAAGTTAAATAGTTTCAGATGCACTTCCTTGGTTAAGCCAAGGGCTTTCACATCTGACTTACTTAACCGCCTACACGCCCTTTACGCCCAATAATTCCGAACAACGCTTGCACCCTCCGTGTTACCGCGGCTGCTGGCACGGAGTTGGCCGGTGCTTCCTTTGGTGGTACCGTCAAAAAGTAAAGCTATTAACTTTACTTTATTTCTTTCCACCCGACAGAGCTTTACGACCCGAAGGCCTTCGTCACTCACGCGGCGTCGCTGCGTCAGGGTTTCCCCCATTGCGCAAAATTCCTCACTGCTGCCTCCCGTAGGAGTCTGGACCGTGTCTCAGTTCCAGTGTGGCTGATCATCCTCTCAGACCAGCTAACCATCGTCGCCTTGGTAGGCCGTTACCCTACCAACTAGCTAATGGTAAGCGGGCCCATCTTTAAACGAAAGCTTCTTTAAAAGCTATCTTTTACTACATCAACCTAAGTAGTTGTAGTCTTATTGGGTATTAGCCCACCTTTCGGTGAGTTATCCCCAATTTAAAGGTAGGTTACCCACCTGTTACTCACCCGTCTGCCACTTTACTTTTCCTCTGATTACTCAGCGGAATTTCTCGTTCGACTTGCATGTGTTAGGCACGCCGCCAGCGTTCATTCTGAGCCAGGATCAAACTCTCCACTTAAATTTCAAACTATAAAGAGATTTGAGAGTTTATTTAATCTCTTTTTTTATACAAGAGTTAATACAAGAGCCCACAAAGCTATCGAACCTACTATTTAGTTTTCAAAGAGCAAAGCTCACACTTAAGAATGTAAAATAGTATTAAATCTCTTATCATTTGTCAAGAGAAAATTTGACTGATATACACTTTTTAATCACTTTTATTTTCTCTATAATCACTCTTCAAAAATCTTACTTTTATAAATTCTCTTTTGCCTATCTTCAATATGTATTCTCCTACGGCAGGTATCTCTATGTTTTCATCAGTAACCTTTTCTTTATTAAGGCAAACACCACCTTGCTTTATTAGTCGTTTTGATTCTGAGGTACTTTTAGCTATGTCAGAGCACATTGTTATAAGACGGGGCAGCCATATCTTCTTTTCATCCCAACAAATTTGTTTTTCCTGAATTTCCTCAGGAATTTCTTTATGCTTAAATATAAGATCAAATTCTTCAGATGCCTTAAAGGCTTCCTCTTTATTATGAAAACGCTCTACTATCTCTATAGCCAGCTTCTTTTTAATATCCTTTGGGTGTTCTTTACCAGCACTAAGGTCTTTCTTGAGGGTATCCAAATCTTTTATTGAAATATCACTGATTAGTTCATAGTACCTCAACATAAGGTCGTCAGAAATTGACATAATCTTTCCAAAAATCTCTTTGGGCGGCTCATCGATACCAATATAGTTATTAAGTGATTTACTCATTTTATTTACCCCATCAAGTCCTTCCAGTATAGGCATGGTAATGATAACTTGAGGGTTTAAGTTATATGCCTTTTGAATTTCTCGTCCTACCAGCAAATTAAACTTTTGGTCCGTCCCCCCTAATTCCACATCGGCTTTCAATGCTACAGAGTCATAGCCCTGAATAAGAGGATATATAAATTCATGAATACTTATAGGCTGTTGATTTGAATATCTTTTATTGAAGTCATCTCTTTCTAGCATTCTTGCGACTGTATATTGAGCACATAATTTGATTAACTCAATACCTGACATTTTCTCCATCCAATGACTGTTGTAAACGATTTGAGTCTTTTGTGGATCAAGTATCTTAAATATCTGTCTTTGATAAGTTTCAGCATTTTTTATAACATCTTCTTTAGACAGAGCTTTTCTAGTCTCCGATTTTCCAGAGGGATCTCCAATCATTCCCGTAAAATCTCCAATTAGAAACATTACATGATGACCTATATCTTGAAACTGTTTAAGTTTTTGAATAAGAACAGTGTGACCTAAATGAAGGTCAGGAGCAGTAGGATCGAAACCAGCCTTTATCTTAAGAGGAGAACCATTTTTTTCTGAATTTCGTAGTTTCTTTATCAATTCGTCTTCTATGATTACCTCTACTGCCCCTCTTTTTATAATCTCCAATTGCTGTTCTATATTCATCTTAGTACCTTGTTAATTATCCAAATCCATTTTTAATCTTTTAATATTATTGCTTTTGCCAGTTTGTGGGTCAATATCTATCAAAACAGCATTAAGTTGCACATCTCTTTTAGCTATTTTAAACCTTTGATGTCTTTGCGTTAAAAAACGTTCTATAACTATTTCCTTTTCTATCCCTATTACTGAATCCATAGCACCTGTCATACCGACATCAGTAATATATGCAGTCCCTTTTGGCAATATCTTTTCGTCTGCTGTTTGGATATGGGTGTGTGTCCCAATAACAGCACTTACCTTTCCGTCTAGAAACCATCCCATCGCCACCTTCTCAGAGGTTGCCTCAGCATGAATGTCTACAAGAATAATTTCAGTCTTTTCTTTTATTTTTTCAATTTCCTCTGTAGCAATTTTAAAAGGACAATCTAGATTATTCATAAATACTCTGCCTAATACGTTTAAAACTCCTACCTTTTCTCCCAGTGGTGTCTCTATAATGTTACTACCAGCGCCAGGATTTACCGTAGGATAATTAGCTGGGCGCAACAAGTATTTTTCTTCACTGAACCACTCAACAATCTCTTTTTTATCCCAAATGTGGTTACCTGATGTTAATAAATCTATACCACTATCCAATAATTCCCTAGTAATTTTTAATGTAATACCAAAGCCACCGGAGGCGTTTTCTGCATTAGCAACCACTAAGTCTACATTGTAGGAATCTTTTATGCTGTCTAATAGCCCATAAACAGCTCGCCTGCCTGGTTTACCAATTATATCTCCAATGAATAAAATTCTCAAAAAATTCCCTCTTTATTTCGCATACTCAATGGCTCTGGTTTCTCTGATAACCGTAATTTTAATCTGGCCTGGGTAACTCAACTCGCTTTCTATCTTTTTAGCTATATCCCTAGCCATCATAATTGAGTCTTCATCTGATGTAGAGACACTCTCTACAATAACTCTCAGTTCTCTTCCGGCTTGTACTGCATATGATTTGTTGACCCCTGAAAAGTTATTCGCTATTCTTTCCAAGTCTTCGAGACGTTTAACATAGGTCTCCAGCATCTCTCTTCTAGCACCTGGTCTAGCGGCAGATAAAGTGTCTGCTGCTTGTACCAAAACGGCTAAAACAGATTGAGGGGACTCATCATTGTGGTGAGCAGCTATAGCATGGATAATCTCAGAAGACTCTCCATATTTCCTTGCTAAATTAGCGCCAATAACTGCATGAGACCCTTCTACTTCATGGTCTACAGCCTTACCAATATCGTGAAGAAGCCCGGCTCTTTTCGCCTGTTTAACCCCTACTTTCAATTCAGATGCAAGAATACCACAAATAAACGCTACTTCTAAAGAATGTTGGAATACGTTTTGCGCAAAACTGGTTCGAAATTTTAGCTTCCCTATAAGTTTTATTAATTCGGAGTGAATTCCATGAACCCCAACATCAAAAGCAGCTTGTTCCCCTGCTTCACGAATGGTTACTTCCATTTCTACTTGAACTTTTCCAACAATCTCTTCTATCCTGGCAGGATGAATTCTTCCATTATTTATAAGCCTTTCTAAAGAAGTCCTTGCTATTTCCCGTCTTATAGGATTGTGACCTGAAAGAATGACTGCCTCAGGTGTATCATCAATGATTAAGTCAACTCCAGTAGCTGCCTCAATAGCACGAATATTTCTCCCTTCTCTTCCTATAATTCGCCCTTTCATCTCGTCATTTGGAAGATTAACTACAGAAACTGTCTTTTCAGTAACACAATCAGCGGCATATCTTTCAATTGACAGGGAAATTATATCTTTTGCTATTTTATCAGCCATTTCTCTAGTCTCTTCTTCAATCTTCTTAATTCTCTTGGCTGCTTCATGTTTGGCTTCATTTTCCATTAACTCCATTAAACGTTTTTTAGCACTTTCAGATGACATCTCGGCTATCTTTTCCAGTTGTTCCATCTGTTCTTTTACTAACTCACTATACTTTTCTTCTTTCTCCGAGATTTCTTTTTCAATCTGGACCAAATTCTTTTCTCTTTTAGAGATATTGATCTCTTTCTGGTCAAGTAAGTTTACTTTTTTATCAAGGTGTTCTTCTTTTTGCAAAAACCTCCTCTCTAAATTTTGCAGCTCATTTCTTCTTTCTTTATTTTCTTTTTCAAATTCTGCCTTTGCTTGGTAAAGGTAATCTTTGGCTTGAAGCATAGCTTCCTTTTTAATGTTTTCGGCCTCTTTTTTAGCGTCGTCACTTATTTTTTTTACAGCATCTTCCGCAAGTTTTACCTTGCGTTCTGTAAACCTTTTGCTAAGAATAAACCCGATAAAGGAACCTATACCTAAAGTTAGTGAAAAGTATATAAACAGTTGTATAGAAATACCCAATTTATATAACACCTCCTTACACCCTTAAATAATTTAAAAAGATTATTGTAGGAGATAATTATCTCATTTTAGGATTTAGCAAATAATAAATGATTTAGATATTTGATGAGAGCAAAGGTTGGAATAATTAATGATAGGTGAAACAGAATATTGATTCGGGCTGTTTATAAAGTTTATAATTTTAAATAGTTACCCCATATAACTTAATAATGGTTAAGACTTTTAACGTATTTTATGACCGATAAATAGCCATAACAGACAACCCTCTTATAAAATTGTTTAACCATAAAACCCTTATTTGTACGGTCATTTAACCGACCCAGAATAATAATTTCTTTTAGTTGTTCAATCCGCTTTAGTTATATGGTATTGCTATAAAATGAATCAATATTCTTTTCAAAAATTTAAAAAAACAATGTCCTTTCACCTAAGTTATACAACTTTTACCTTATTATTATCAATAAGCTAACCCTGTCTCTCTATCCTAAAATATCTCCTGGTTATAAAATTAACTTTTTGCAAAAGATTAGAAATTGGTTAACACCCCCCACTTAATGCCGTGTAAACAGATTACTTTGAACCTAGCGACAACTAGGTGGGTGCCATATTACTGTTTTTGACGTCCCTTCAAGAGGGCATGCCAGCCACAATAAGAGACGGCCCCCTTTTAAAATATGTTGGCTCAAAAATATATGCTTATCACGAACATAGCAGGGGGAATTGAGTTTAATTAATTTTTATTATGTTTCTTTCATTATCAACACAGGAATCAATTAAGCTAATCAGATGTCTTGATTTATCTTCAACCTGCTTTCTAATATATCCCTCTTCATTTTTTATCCGAAAAAGATCGCTGGAAATATTCAAAGCTACCATTACGATTGCATTAAGTGTATCAACAGTTTGGGTAGTTTGTAATACCTCCTCTATTTTTTTATTTAAATAGTCTACTATGTTATAAACAAAACTTTCTTCTTCATCGCTTTTTATCGTATACTTATTGCCAAGTATTTCAATATCTATATATTTCAAGGTTCCTCTCTTATTAACCCGATAACTATATTTCTTCTAGTTTATCAATCAGGTCAACAACCTTGTCAAATACCAATGTCCTTTCCTTGTTAAGCTCTTCTATCTTGTCGTTTAGTATCTTTATATCTTGATCCTTATGGTCTAGCTTTTCCAATAAAACCTTATTTTCTCCTTTCAAAAGGGCACTTTGTTTAACTAAGTTGTCTATCTTACCCTCTAGTTTCTCAAAATTACTTAGATCTACCATAAATTAACCCCTTCAACAGTTCTTGATTTGAAACCTGCGTTTGATTCTCGTTCTTAAGAATATCCTTAATTTATAAATTTTTCTAAAAAAAGTCAAGGACTTTATTTTGTTGTAAAGAGATGCATTAGATTTTCATAATGTAATTAATTGAGCTAGTACAATTGTCTCTTTTTTTCCTAAAATGCCTGTTTTTTTCTTTTTGTTATTCCCTCCAAAACCCAACTTAACATATCTTTTCAGCTACTTCTGGACCTAGATTCCACCTATCGAAGTTGATGAAGAGTTTCATGGGAATGACAGGATTTTGGAGTTTTTACAACTTCATCATATCTCCACTTCAGAAAGTTTATCGAAAGGATTATTGAACTGAGCATTCTTCGGTCTTTCAGATTTTGCCGGCTTATGAACGGATTTTTTTTCATCCCTCTTTTCGGGTTTTGCCTTTCTACCCGGATTTATTTTCATCGAAAGCGAGATTCTTTTTCGTTGAAGATCGACGTCAATGACTGTGACTGTGACCTTCTGATGTACTTTCACCACTTCTCCCGGATTTTTAACATACCTGTCTGACAGTTCGCTCACATGTACAAGGCCATCCTGATGAACTCCGACATCAACAAATGCTCCAAACGCTGTAACGTTCGTCACAATACCAGGCAGTTTCATTCCTGCTTTCAAATCCTCTATCTTTTCAACATTTTTCTCAAAGGCAAATTCTTCCAAATTCTCACGCGGATCTAGCCCTGGCTTTGCAAGCTCTTCAATTATATCCTTTAAAGTCGGAATTCCGACGATATCGGTAATATACCTTGAAATGTTGATTCTGCTTATTTTTGCCGGATCTTTTACCAGATCTTCAACACCGCAAGAAAGATCTTCCGCCATTTTATCAACAACGTGATAGCTCTCAGGGTGAACCGCGCTCCCATCCAGCGGATTTTTTGCATGCCTTATTCTTAAAAAACCAGCTGACTGTTCAAAAGCCTTAGGACCGAGACGTGGAATCTTTTTAAACTCTTGCCGTGAAATAAAAGGTCCGTTTACATCCCTGTACGCAACGATGTTTTTTGCAATCTGTGGACCAAGTCCCGAAACGTAGGTGAGAAGCTGTACGCTTGCCCTGTTTACATCAACTCCCACCCCATTCACACAACTCATTACAACATCATCTAGAGATTTCTTCAATGCTGTCTGATCGACATCATGTTGATACTGACCCACCCCTACCGATTTAGGGTCAATTTTAACAAGCTCAGAAAGGGGATCCATAAGCCTTCTTCCTATCGAAACAGCCCCCCTTACAGTAAGATCAAGATCGGGGAACTCTTCCCTCGCTATTTCCGAAGCAGAATAAATAGATGCCCCACTCTCGTTTACCATTAAAACCGGGATTTTCCTTTGGAAATCGATGCGTTTGATAAATGCCTCGGTCTCTCTCCCTGCAGTACCATTTCCAACGGCTATCGCTTCAATTTCAAAACGTTCACAGAGGTGCTTCAATTTTGTCACAGCTTCTTCCGCACCTTTTTCAGAAAAATGAGGATATATTGTATCATGGCAAAGGAGCTTCCCCTGGCGGTCAAGGCATACTATTTTACATCCTGTTCTGAATCCGGGATCAATTGCCATAACCCGCTTTGATCCGAGAGGAGGAGATAACAGCAGGTTGCGGAGATTCTCGGCAAAAACCCTTATTGCTTCGGAATCTGCTCTTTCTTTCGTCATAAGTCTTGCTTCTGTCTCCATAGAGTGTGAAAGGAGCCTTTTGTAACTGTCATGCAGGGCAATCCTTACCTGGTTTGAATCGTCGCCCGATCCTTTTAAAAACAGCTTTTCAAGGATATTAACTGCATCTTCATCATATGGAGCAATGGTAAGATTGAGAAACTCTTCCTTCTCCCCTCTTCGCATTGCAAGAATCCTATGAGAGGGTACGGATGCCGCACTCTCCTGCCAGTCAAAATAATCCTTATATTTCAAACCTTCTTCTTCCTTCCCTTTTGCAACCCTGCATATAAACATGCCTTTTGATGCAAAGAGATTTCTCAAAGCCATGCGCGCATTCTGGTCTTCACTTACCATCTCAGCGATTATGTCTCTCGCTCCGGAAAGCGCGTCTTCCGTGTTCTCTACTCCCTTTTCAAGGTCAATAAACTGTTCTGCCTCTTTATACGGATCAGCTCCTTCCTGTTTAAATATAATCAGTGCAAGGGGTTCAAGGCCTTTTTCTCTGGCAATGGTCGCCTTTGTACGACGTTTCGGCCTGAATGGCAGATAAATATCTTCAAGAACAGCAAGCGTGGAAGCAGCTATAACCTTTTCATGGAGCTCGTCTGTAAGATAGCCGTTCTGCTCCAGTGATTTTAAAACCGTTTCCCTACGGTTATCAAGCTCCTTAAGCCGGGTAAGGTTGTCCCTTATTAATGTAATCACAACCTCGTCAAGACTTCCGGTAACTTCCTTCCTGTACCTGGCAATAAATGGAATTGTAGCTCCCTCTTCCAGAAGGTCTGAAACAGCCATTACTTGAGAAATATTTAAATTCAGTTCATCAGTTATATTCGATATGTGTGTCTCGTTCATATCTACCCTTATTAAAAACTTAGATTCAAGGTTATAAAAGTGTTATTTATTAAGTATCGGAAGTTTAGGGGATTATACACAAAATAGTATGGCTAAACAATGTTAAAAAAACTGGCGGCTTATTGTTTGTGGGATGAAATATATTATGCGACGAAGGGAATCGCTGGGAAAAAGCGGGAATCATCGGGATTGATAAGGGTTTGATGGATTTTTGAGCGATTTTTTGTCGCATCGCTGTTTCATTGAATCCACCTTAAAATGAAACTTATTCTGCGACTCTTTCCCGCAGCGTTAAACTATGATTTAAGACATTTTGAGACTATTTCTACTTAAAATCTCGGTCACAGTACCTACATTCTACAGGATTTGCTTTAACAAATTCTGCACAATAAGGACATTTTTCCATATTTGTTCCGATGACCCACGCATGAGGAAGGGCAATAATGTAAAGAAGTGTTCCATAAATCCACCATTCAATATGTGATGCTCTCACGATATCAGATCACTTTGGTTTAAATTCTTTAAAAGTTCCAGGAATGCCTCCACCACCTTCGGATCAAAGTGCTTACCGTTCTGCTCCTTGATGTGTTCACGGACTTTCTCTTCCGGCCATGCAGGACGGTAAGGGCGCTCTGAGCACAGCGCATCCCAGACGTCGACAACTGCAAAGATCCTTGCTGCCAGTGGAATTTGTTCTCCTTTTATTCCACGCGGATAGCCCGTGCCGTCCCATTTTTCATGGTGACAGTAAGGAATGTCCAGTGCCGGTCTCAGATAAGAAATTGGGGTGAGAAGTTCGCAAGCATAGACCGGATGTTTGTGCATGATTTCCCATTCTTCGTTATTCAGGGCACCCGGTTTGAGAAGGATGGGGTCAGGAATACCCATCTTGCCGATGTCGTGAAGCAGTGCGCCTCTTCGCACATGTACCAGTTCGCTGTTTCTTATGCCCATTTGGCCAGCCAATCGTAAAGTCATATCCGTGACACGTTGACTATGTCCCTCGGTTTCCTTATCGCGCAGATCCAGAGCCTTAGACCATCCTTCCAGCGTGTCGTCATAGGCATGAAGCAGGTCAATGTTGGACTTCTGTAGGCTATTGAAAAGCTGGGCGTTATCCACAGCAATGGCCGCTTGCGTGGCAAGAGCTTCCAAAAAATCTATCCATTCCTGTTCGGGTTCAAGGGGCGTGCGGTTGAATACTTCCAGGACGCCCCTAACTTCTCCTTTCGCAATAAGAGGTGTGCCGTAGTAGGTTACAAAGTTTTCACTACTGAGTTGAGGGGATTGCTTTAAAAAATTCTCCGATTCTTTTTGCAGGTCAGGAATGCAGATGGTCTTCCTTTCCTGGGCAACCTTGCCCGCATAACCGGCGCCTAAAGGTAAATCTGTGTATTTAAGGGCACTTGTCCGAAAGCCACGCCCAGCAATATATTTCAGCCTATTATAGATTTGTGAATTAAGAAGGAGGATGTCTGCCGCGTCTACAGCTAAAGTATTAATTACCTGTTCCAAGAAGACGCTAAAGGTAACGCGAATGTCGAGGCTGGCGGTAATGGCCATGTCTATGGCTCGCAGGGCTTCCAAGCGGTCTAATCGCCGTTTGAGTTGTTCTTCAGACAGTTTCCTATCAGTGATGTCTTCAATAACTTCAATAAATCTCTTTACCGTGCCATCCGGATTAAAGAGCGGGAAAGTGTGAACCAGTACCGAAAAATGGCTACCGTCATCTCGAACGCCTCGGGTCTCTACTTGATGAGTCTGGCCGGTAGCCATTGTTTTCACTCCGGGGCAATACTCACATATTGCTTGGCGTTTCTCGAATTCTGTAAAACAGTTTTTACCTACAAACTCAGGTATAGGTTTATTAAACCATCTGCTTAATACGGAGTTTGTCATTATTATTTTGAAGTCCTTGTCGATCATAGTGACTCCAAAATCAATATTTTCTACCAGAGATCTGTATTGTTCTTCACTTTCCCGAAGCCCCTCTTCTGACAGCCTGCGCTCGGTGACGTCTCTTGCGACGGAAACCGCGGCCACAATCTGACCATCGCGGATTAAAGGAACAATGCCGAATTCCATATATTTTTTCGTTCTATCTCTGGCAATAAGCTCATAGGTTTTTAAATCTACATTCTCGCCGGCAAGTGCTCGCATCCCATCATATAAGGCCTCCTCAAGGTATTCGGGTGATAGAATATTCAGCTTTTTAATAGACTTGCCGACAGACTCTTCCGCCTTGTATCCCAAAATTCGTTCCAGGGAGGGTGATATGCTGAGAACCTTGAGCTCCCTATCGAATGAGAAAATAACATCGGATACGTTTTCAAAGTGGGTGCGATATTTTTCTTCGCTTTCCTGAAGAGTCTTCTCTCCTTGCTTGCGCTCCTCTTCGCGACGCTGAAGCGAGTCGGTCATATGGTCAAAATTTGAAGCCAATAAACCAAGCTCCCCCCAATGTATCGGTTTGTCCTGCTCGGACGGTCATGTCTCCATCGGCCAATTTATTCGTTACTTCTATCAGATGGTTCACCGGAGATATAACTAATCTTCCCGCGAGTAACCAGGCTCCCAAAAACGCCAGCATCGAGACCAACCCCAACAAGGTAAACTCTCTAACCATATGCTCTTTAATACCTTTATATGCAACTTGTTCTGGAATGCCGACCCCAACGTGGATAGCCTCAATACCACTGCCGATCGTTGTGTACCCAAAAAGACGGGGCACATTATCCAGGCCAACTTTCTCCATCACTCCTTCTTTTTTGGTTAACATGGTTTTAACTACGGCTTCTGCAAGCATTTTTTTACCAACGAATTTCTCCGGATCTGGAAATCGGATTAAGATCGTGCCGTTACTGTCGATAACACTGAGGTTCGCTCCCTCAGGCAGATCAACCTCACACAACATTTGTTGTATTTTCTCCAAGTCAAGTCCGGCAATAAAGGCAGTAATTAGTTGTCCTGTATTGTCAATGACAGGATAAGCCAAAACAAGGGTGGCTTTACCGCTGAGATGGCCAATTAAATATTCGCCGATTACAAAACGGCGGTTTTGCACAAGACGCTGGAACAAGGGATGGTCGGCAAAACTGATCGATTTTGTATGGAAGGGAGCCGAGGCATATACCTCTCCATTCGGTTTAACTGCAGCTAAACCAGAGTAGATTTCAGTTTCTTTTAACAAACTGGCAAGGATCTTTGAACATGCATCTGTATCTTGCTGAAGGAATTTAGGCATTTGAGAGAGGGTGAAAAAAATATGTTGTGTTTTTGTAATAGTTTGTTCATATAGCAAGGATGCGTTATGTGCCGCCCTTCCTGCATCATCTAAGGCATTAAAGCGGTTCTTATTTATGCCATCAATGTTACGATAGACGGACAGACCCATTAATATAATAATAACCAATAAAACTAAAAGAATTAAGCGAGAACGCAAGCTAGTGAATGAAATTTTTTTCATATGTATTTTCCCCTTCTATCTGCATTACCCATTTGCCCCCTCCTATAATGATTAATATTACAACTAAAGCGAGTGCTTATATTACAACTATAAAGTGTATACATAGCCAAATTTTTTTGTTCTTTTCTGCCACATTATTTCCCTTTTCGCTTTTAACTGAGAAGTAAATTATATTACTTTTTTTCATATACTTTTATATTCCGCCAAGTCCCTACAACTTTTCCCATGATAATATAATGCTCGTTTGGCTTAAAATACAGGTGGCCCACTGTCCGGACAAGAACAGCGCATTCATCTGCCAGCCGGCCAGCGCCAGCAAAACTATTCCGCTGACTGTAGCGGAGCATACTTGAGACAAACGTGAATCGGTTGTATGATATCCCCTTCCTAACTCGACGGCTGATTTGTCTGACCATTGCATGAGATTTGCCTGTCCTGTAACTCCCGTGCCCCGACTTCTCCGGAGCCATTGAGTGAGACGAGTAGACTAATACAATATAAATAGACCGCATAAAACATGCCGAAGTCTCCATATAATAAGCAAAAAAAACCCAGATGCAAGGCGCATAAATCCTGAGGAGTAAGGTGTACTTAGGGGCAAGCCGCGACTATGAAGGATTCGGTACAACGTCGCGGATAGACTTTTTACGAAACCATCAAAAAATAAATCAATTTTTTTGTGTAATCTACTGTTTGGGGATGGGAAGAATTGATACGGATAGGTTACTAATGAACATTTTTGTACTAATTTTTACATTTTTGAACAATATATAATTAATTCGCACTGAAATATTTTGTATAAGTTCTAAACCTACAAATATAGAGAATTTACTCACTCGAAGATGCTCGGTGGCTTTCTTTATGGTCAATATTTTTCTTTCCATATTTATTTATGTAATTAATGCTCTGCGTCTTTTGGTGGATAAGGATCATTCCCGGGGGCAATGGTATCTTTACTGCGAATTTTCCCTTTAACCCCTTTTGTTATCAACTCTCCACCGCCTTGCTTTTTGAGCATTTCTCTGGCTGCCTTTTCGGCCTCTTTCTGAGTGTTGTGTAAGCTTGATGCTTTTTTGGAATCATTTCTTTTGTTTACCCAGGCGCCATCCAGTCGTCGATAAACCATCCTGTCTCTTCCTTTGGTCTTTTTGCTCTTCCTTTACTGTATTCGATGCAAATATTAAAAGAATCAAACTCAGAATTGATGCTTTGTTTTTTTCTTAGTTGGTCAATTACTAAATGTTCCAGAACACGATTCATTATTTAAGAAAAGAAAATTGCTTTTCGTAGAACTCTCTTGCAGCAGTCTGTTTTTCGGCTACGTATGATGACATTTCTTCATAATTTTCGAAAAGAAGATTAACAATTCTGGCATCCAAAAGGCGACGATCGGAAAATTGTTTAATAATTTGAAAAAGGCCATCTTTGGACATACTTTTCCTATATGGTCGGTCTTCAGCCAGGGCTGTAAATATATCTGCAACCATCATAATTCGGGCACCTGTACTTAGTTCATTTGCCGTGCA
>JBDRRJ010000020.1:0-54138 GCA_043825855.1 Pseudomonadota bacterium
CCGGTACCGGAGGATGTAGCCACTGCTTCAGGACCATACCTCTCTATTATATCTTTAAGCTTCCCTGCGATCTCATCAAAAGCCTGTTCCCAGGAGATCTGCTCCCATTTTCCTTCACCCTTCTCCCCCGCTCTCTTAAGTGGGAAGTTTAGGCGGTCGGGGTGGTGAAAATATTCAGCAGCATTTCGTGCCTTTAAACATGCATTAACTGCATTTCGAGCTATATTTTCAGCATGAGGGTGGTCGGCATTGGCTTCTAGCTTCACTAACCGGCCATTCTCGATCGTAACTTGAACTGGACAATGGTTATGACAAAACATACATACGCTTCTTTTGATCTGCATGGCTACCTCCTGATTTCTTTAAAATTAATCATGGAAATATTTTTATTTGCGAAGAATATAGCGTAACCCTATAAACCCAGCACAGTGCCGTCCTGAGTGACTATCGCCCATTAATTTAGGACTCAAGGAAGTTGTGATTGCCCCCTCCAATGTTTTACTCATTCGAAAAATATATCTATGTTGATTTACGCTATCCTAACATTTTCATGCTTTATTCAGGGGTTTTCCATTCAGTCATTGGTATAAACTTTCCAGTGGACAGATCTGTCTTAAAGATTTTCCAGGAATTTCCTCCTTTGTGGTTTGTCGGACTATAGTTTATGGTTCCTGTGAGTCCTCCTGTATCAAAGTTCTTCATGCCTTCTATACCCTTTACTATGGCCTCTCCGTCGAGATCCCTGCCTGCCCTTCTTATACCCTCAATTAAAACCGTTGCCATAAGCCAACCATTCGTAAATATCTTCCCGCGATAAGGTTTTTCTGTCCCAGGCTCATATTTAAGGACAATTTCCCTCATCTTTGCCACACCAGGCCCCTCATCATACCATGAGGCCATAGCACTGGCTGCATAAAATTGCTCAGATGCATCACCTATACTCATTATCTCTTCATTGCAGGTTGCCCAACCGCCGAACATAGGAACCTTTAAACCAAACTTCTTCATCTCTCTCAAGAGGACTATTGCCGACGGTGAGAGGTGACCACAGAGAATAACATAATCAACTTTTGCTCTCTTCAGATTCAGCACCTGAGAGGTGGCCTCAATGGCAAAAAAATTGAGCATCTCATTTACTGCCGAGCCTAAATTGTAGAATTTGAGCCTTTCCAGTGCGAGTTCCAACTCTGATCTTCCTGGTTCGGTATCTGAATAAACTAATCCAATCCTCGGGTTCTTCGCTTTCAGGTCTTTCGTGATATAATCAATAATTGTTTTCATCTGCCCAGGAGCGTTGTCCTGTACAATAAAGACATACCTTTGAAGTGGGGTTACCATTTTGTCTGATGTTGTTCCTGGGATGGTAGGAATTTTCTCTTTCTCGATGCTCTTCAACAGGGCAACAGCAGCACCTGTAGTTGTGGGACCAATCATGGCAACGATCCCATCCCGGTAGAGCAATTTTTTGAAGGAAGCTATAGACAGAGGGATGGAGACGCGGTCATCTTCAACCAAGGCCTTCACTTTTCTTCCATGCATACCACCCTGATCATTGATGTATTGAAATAGACTTCTAATTCCTTTGGTTATAGGAATGGCAAGGCTTGAACCAGCTCCTGTTTGATCGAGTATAAGACCAACTTTTATTGTGTCATCAGTTACCCCCGGGGGTCTAGCGGAATAAGCACTACCTGTAATCCCAAATAACATGATTATTACTAGAAACCAGATTGAAAGCCCTTGAAAAAACACTAAAGACATTTTCTTTTCCATAATATTACCTCCATTTTTTTTCTTAAGGGTTACATAGGAGTCATCGTTCTTTTCAAAATAATGCTATAAATAAAGAATAAAATAGAGAAGAAGCAGTCATGTGATATAGGATACAAAATATCATCTGGCATAAACTCTTAAGCATTGAAAATGGCTATAGCATTCGGAGATGCAGGAGTAAGTAAATAAAAAACTTTGAGGAGAGTAAGGATATTTTATTATTAAATACTCAGGCAGAAAGACTGAAAGCGGAAGGAGAAAGGCTTTTCTAGATGTATTATAGATTTCAGACTAAACATATTAGGAGCTCTCTTTATTGTAGCTATCAAAAACAATTTTGTATTAATCACCAACCTTTTTTGTTTATTCCTTTACATAAACTACAGTTTATATTTTATCCTTTAATTTAATGCGACCAGTCTTAAAAAAAGGCGCCCTTCCTCTTTGCTCTCTGTAATCTCAGGAACAAAAGAAAGACGCTCTTTATAATCACCCCTTTGTAATTAGGGTTTATAAAATTACCACTGTTACTTAACTAAATATTTCTTATAGCTCAATTATTAAATAAAATCTAGTTTTTTTGTTTGTAAACTCTATTTATTTTTTTGCCTTTGAACAGATAGAAAGGGATATATTATGTCAACAAGCCTCCCTGCCATGCTCCTACCCCCCCCTTTTTTTGCTCTTACTAATCTTTTCTATCTTTGTGTAGCCAAGTACCCTGTGAAAATATATTTCAACATGCTCTGTTTTTTATATGGTTCATTTTGTATCATTCACATTATTTCGGTGATAAAAACTATATCTTACTTTTTTCCCACTATAATATTCATTTTTATGCATCTTTAAAATTGCCCTTATGTGTTGCGGGGTAAGAATTATTAAAAAACCCTCATGGGACCCCTAAGTCTGCTCCCCACCCCACCCATTTTTTAGGTTGCGTATATGTTGCGGATGTTGTATAAAAAAAGTTATATTTTGCACTATTCTGTAACCTTAAACACTTTAACTTATTGAATTTATTATAGGACTGGATGAAGCCCCTCTTCGGCACCATATTTATTAAATCCCAGTTCTATGTCATGGTAATCAATACACTCAAGAAGTATACGAGATATTGAAGAATATCGATACAACATGATCCTTGTCGGAGATGCAGGTATGATCCTTTTGGATATACGAACCATTGTCCTCAGCAATATTGTAACAAATATCATCTGCTTATTATTTATATTTATGCTATGGCGGCAGAGCAAGGATCGTTTCTTAGGAACAGGCTTTTGGGTACTTAACTCCATCTTCCAAGCAACAGCACTCTTCCTGATCGTACTTCAAGGCGTCATCCCGGACTGGATATCAATAGTTCTCGCCGGCACCATGATCATAGCGGGTGGAATTCTGGGCTTTGTAGGCCTTGAAATCTTTACAGGGGAAAAATGGCCCCGTATTTACAACTATCTGTTATTGCCTCTTTTTATTTTCATCCATAGCTACTTTACCTTTATTCAACCAAGTCTTACAGGTAGAATTACTAATATTTCCTTAGCTATGTTACTGATCTTCTTTCAAGGAATTATGCTCCTTTGGTACAGAGTTGGGCCTACTCTGCGTCCCCTGACCTTTGGAACCGGTATGGTCTTTTTTCTATACGGTATTGTCAGTATCATTAGTATCGGCAATTTTTTAATCGGGACACATAAAGAAGGTTATTATTTACAGTCAGGCAATTTTGAGGCTTTGATACTTATTTGTTACCAAGTGCTCTTCATACTTTTGACATACAGTCTTGTCTTGATGGTAAACAAACGCCTGCTCATAAATATCAGAACCCATGAGGAGACATTCGCCAAGGCATTTCATTCCTCTCCCTCTGCTATAGCTATTACACGCTTTTCTGACGGGACAATTATAAATGTTAACAAAGCTTTTATTTCCACAACAGGATATGAACGTGCCGAGATTATTGGGAAGAAAATACTGGACTTAAATATCTTGGAGCATGATGAAGATCGTGTCAAATTATTTAATGAGCTGTCAAGAAACGACAGGGTCTATGGATTAGAGCTTAGTTTCCTGAAAAAAAACGGGGAAACAGTAACAGGGCTTTTATCATCAGAGATCATTCTGATAGCTGGCGAAAGAAACATCATCTCAAACATCGAGAACATTACTGAGCGGAAGCGTGCCGAGAAGGCATTAAGGGAGAGCGAAAAAAGATACCGTGAGCTCAGTATTATCGATGATCTCACCCAACTCTACAATTCCCGGCACTTCTATCGTCAGCTTAAGATGGAGATGAATCGGGCGGATCGTTACGAACAACCGTTGGCTCTTATTCTACTTGATATCGATAACTTCAAGGCATTCAACGATACCTACGGGCATGTTGAGGGAGACCAAGTCCTATCGCGACTCGGCCAAGTAGTTAAAAGATGCCTGCGTCAGGCAGATTCTGCTTATCGTTATGGCGGCGAAGAATTTGTTATCATCCTGCCGATGACTACAAAAGAAGAGGGGTTAGTCACAGCGGAAAGAATCAGAGTAGAATTCAAGAGAGAGAATTTTTCACCCGAACAAGGTAAATTCGTAAATTTGACGATTAGCATCGGGGTTACGCAGTACAGGACAGATGAAGACATGAAGGTTTTCGTCCACAGAGTGGATCAGCTTATGTACAAGGGGAAAAATGCCGGAAAAGACAGAGTTTATTCTGAATCATAACCTCAAGAACTATTCAAAAGGCATTCCTCACTTCGACCCCAAATTTACCTTCTCTCCCTTTGCCCAAGTCTCTAAATAAAATTAATATCAAATTTTTTATGAAGATAGATAAAATTGCTGGATTTCCTGGCCTGTAATTTTTTGTTTCAATAACCTCTGCTTATAAATAATTGCAGGAGTAATAATGAACAGAGAGGAAATGCTGGGGAGAATTGCCGATTCATCTCAAGAGTGGGATTTTATAGTGATTGGCGGAGGTGCCACAGGGTTGGGAATTACTGTGGAGGCTGCATCTCGTGGTTTTAATGTCGTACTTCTGGAACAAAACGATTTTGCTGCAGGGACTTCCAGCCGCAGCACCAAACTTATACATGGCGGGGTCCGCTATTTACAGCAGGGGAATATTTCTCTTGTTCTGGAGGCTTTAAGGGAACGCGGTGTACTGAAGAGAAATGCACCACATCTCGTTCACGATCTTCCGTTCATTGTCCCCACATACGATTGGTGGGAAGGTCCATTTTATGGGGTCGGTTTAAAACTGTATGACATACTTGCCGGAAAAGAGGGATTTGGTTTTTCAAAAATACTTTCACAAAAGGAAACCATAAAGCGAATACCAACGGTCGAGGTAGATTGTTTACGAGGCGGAGTCATGTATTATGACGGACAATTTGATGATTCCCGACTCGCCATCAATTTAGCACAAACTGCTGCTGAGCAGGGCGGTACACTTATTAACTACATCAAAGTAATAAGGTTACTTAAACAAAATGATATTATATCTGGTGTCATAGCTCATGATTTAGAGAATAACCAGGAGTATGAGCTGAAAGCCCGTTCGGTAATCAATGCAACTGGTGTGTTCAGCGATTCTATCCGTAAAATGGATGAACCTACAGCACAGCCTATTATCCAGCCCAGCCAGGGCACACATATTGTACTCGACAAGTCTTTTCTGCCTGGTGAAACTGCAATTATGGTACCACATACGGATGATGGTAGAGTCCTCTTCGCTATTCCTTGGCACAACAGGATAATCATTGGTACTACTGATACACCAGTAACCGATATACTCTTAGAGCCATTACCTATGGAACAGGAAATTGAATTTCTGTTAAAACATACCTCTAAATATCTAACGAAGGACCCTAATTCAAACGATATTCTTAGCGTTTTTGCCGGATTGCGTCCATTGGTAGGCAGCGTTAAAAATCTTAATACTGCAGCCATTTCACGTGAGCACGTTATATCAATTTCTAAAACAGGGCTAATAACAATTGCCGGTGGGAAATGGACTACTTACCGCAAAATGGCAGAGGAAACGATTGATCTGGCACTTGTTGTTGCTCAGCTGAAATATCATCCATCAGTTAGTGATACTTTACAAATACATGGCTACCACAATCATGCAGATAAATTCGGAAAGCTTGAAGATTATGGTTCGGATGCGCCCGAGATTCAGAATTTGGTAAAAAAAGATCCCCAGTTAGGGGAACCATTATACAATGATTCGATCATCTGTGCAGAAGTGGTATGGGCGGTAAAAAATGAGATGGCTCGAACTGTTGAAGATTTCCTAGCACGCCGTCGCCGCACACTGTTTTTAGATGCACGTGCAAGCCTTGAGATGGCACCTGCTGTTGCAAAATTAATGGCTGCAGAACTGAAAAAAGGGATAAATTGGGAAAAATCACAAATCGAATTATTTCAAAAAACTGCAAATAACTATTTAGTTCATCCTTAAAAATGAAAAATTTCCTTTGAGGCAAACATCAGCAGGATTTTTGGGGTACCCATCTTGACAAAGCGGAAGATAAGCATTTTCAGGTGTTTGAGCCCAAAAGGCGAGTCTCTGAAAATGCCTGAAGCAAGTCGTAGATAGGTCAAAAAACCTGCTCCAGAGCGGAAAAGGGAATTTTTCAGTGTAAACTATTTAATACATCAAAAGGTGTGACTGAAATTAGCTACCGTTTGAGCTGCTGAAAGCGATGAAAAAAGGTCAGCGGGGTTACGTTGTTATCCTTTGTTGCAAAACAAGTTATCTTGTCGAATGTTTTTTGAAAAAATCCCATATGACCTCATTTGCATCAATATCCCTACTTGTCTTGCCAACGATTCTCTCTGGAAAATACTGCAAGCCACCGGGCCATGTGTGTCCTCCTCCTTCTATGACATAAAGAATTACCTCGGTTCCATCTTTGCCATTCCCATATATTTCTTTTAGTATTTTTATGCCGTCTTTCGGGTCTTTGTCCAGTTCCTGAATAACGCGTGATGAGGAACATTTATTATGAGCTACCCAAAACCTGATAGTATCAGATGTTGATAATACTTCCCCCAGTTTCCTAAACCCGAATGGTCCCGTAATATCCCCACCTGCGAAGGGTATAAGAGGATCATTTACACCATTGATGACCAAAACTGAAATAGGCCTTGAAGGCGAACAAGACGGATATAAATTTTGCGGGATACTCCCTGCAACCGCAGCAATAGCGGCTATCTTTTGCGTCAACTCGCAAGCAAGACGGTACGACATCATTGCGCCATTTGAAATTCCCGTTATATAAACACACTTCGGGTCTATGTTTAGTTTTTTTATAAGATGGTCAATCAAGGCTGAGATAAAACCGACATCATCAACTTTTTCTTTACCCTTTAGATATACATTTTCTTCTCTGCTTCTGCCATCGTTCCAATGCTTTTCAATCGCATCAGGGTAAACTACAACAAACCCATTTTTATGTGACAACTTATTAAAACCACCAAGTGTAAGTTTTACAACATTCTCACCACTACCCCCTCCTCCGTGTAATACGATTACAAGAGGCATTTGTTTAGTTTTATTATGCGAAGGCGGAATATGAAGAAGATAGGTCCTTTTTATTCCACCAAAGATTATTGAATCAGAATAATCTGTCTCAGAAGAGTCAGCGTTTAGGCTGCTCAAAAGCAGTAAAACTAAGGTGAATAACGTAGATATTATTATCTGTTTTCGTTTGATCATCAATATCTAATTACCCTTCTCCTTTTGAACAATTGAATATAACTATAATTAAACTACAGTTTATATTTTAAAATAATTCCAGCCCTATAAATATTTTTGTTAATTAGATTTTTTATCCCTTTTTTAAGTAACTTGCATATTTAACTTCCTCTTTGTCTTGCTTAACTGGGTATAGAAAGGCCTTAGGTCTATTTCATCAAGGAGTTTACCTTTTTCGATATTTTTCCGTTCGTCGAAATACACCCTCATGGTCTGACCATAGACACGGCTCTTTACGCTAACTGTATTAAGCCAGGCTACCGTCGCTTGTGTCTGTGATCCTTTGGCTGATGCCAATAACCGTGGTGCCAGATCCAGCGGCTTCCGAGCCACAACCACACTCCTTCAACCCAAACATAGTCAGGACCCGGTGCCACAACAATCTGTTGGGGTGGCGGTGGCGGTGGTAATGGTCCTACCACGCCGGACACTTCATCGTACGGAATCTGGGTCGGCGTATTGATCATAAAGTCGATTATCTTTTCACTAACACCAGCGTTCTTCAAAGCGATAATGTCGGCTGTAGTGAGTCGATAGACCGTCCGGGAATTGCGAATCTGGCTGATAATAAGATCATCGCTGATACCGGCCTTAACCAGCGACTGGACATCCTCAACCGTCAACGGTTGACCATTTTCGACTCTTTGAAGGGTTTGTGGGGCTTGCGCCCTCAACTGCGCCTCTTGGGCTTGATCCATACCATGTCCAATGATGCCACCGATAACTGCTCCAACTAGTGCACCTGGTCCCGGATGCCTAGTCAAACTGCCAACAAGCGCTCCTGTCAAAGCTCCAGTGGCTGTGTAGTCACGCCGTCCCTGGGGTGTAGTGCAACCCATGATCGACATTACTATAACCGCTATCACTGATAAATAAGCTAACCTTTTCATGGTCATATTCTCCTTTGGTTTTACTTATTAAAAATAAGACATCTCAGCTTTTAAAAAAGTTATGGTCTTTATAAAAGCATAGAATATTTTTTAAAAATATTTAGCAGTATAACATATATATTTGTATTACGATAGTCGAAATATAATCCATATTCTTTAACGTATATATAAGTTAACTGTATTACGATTTAAGTTAATTTAAACAGATATATTTTGAGGAGGAATATCTACAAAAAAATGCCTTGCAAATTTCATTAATTTTGTCCCACAAATTCTTGAACATTTTACATATTTGTTTTATAAACCATTAAAAAAACATATTACTTTAAAAGATCACCCTTGGAAGAAAGCATTTATAGGTACACCAAGGCGGACATTTCTAATTGTTGATAACGCCAACTAACTTTTTGGTTGCGTACAATGTTCGGACATGTTATATAAAAAATTCTAGACCTTCTCCTGCTTATCTAATCTGCGAATCAACCCTTGTCTTTAACGTGAATTTTAAACAAATTTAAAATGCTGAACTTTAAATTTTTGAACATAGGACCAAGATTCAAATATTCAAAGGAACAAGTGACACGAAGTTAAAATTAACTATTTAATCTTATGATAAGAATAGAAATATATTTCTTAATTCATATATTAAGGAGGAATATACTATGGTTACAAAATTAGCTATTAATGGTTTTGGAAGGATAGGAAGATATATCGTCAGGGTAGCTGCTGAAAGAGATGACGTTGAAATAGTTGCTATTAATACAAGATCTGACACAAAAACATTGGTACATCTTCTTAAATACGATTCAGTTCACAGATCTTTCCCTGGTAAGGTTGAGCAGAAAGGTGATACAATTATTGTAAATGGAAAAGAAATCAGGGCAACAAAGGTAACCGGTAATATTAGTGAACTTCCCTGGAATAAGCTGGGTGTTGATATTGTTATGGAGACCACAGGAAAATTTCGAGACAGGGAAAGCACTTCACAACACCTTGTTGCCGGGGCAAAGAAGGTAATTATCGGGGCTCCCGGTAAAGGTGTTGATGCTACACTGGTATATGGAGTCAATGAATCCATTTATGACCCCTCAAAACACCACGTGGTATCCAATGCTTCCTGTACAACCAATTGTCTGGCTCCCGTTGCCAAAGTTTTGCATGAAAACTTTGGCATAGTGAGAGGATTGATGACCACAATCCATTCTTATACTATGGATCAGAGATTATTGGATGGATCGCACAAGGATTTCAGGAGGGCAAGAGCAGCAGCTTTATCTATGATCCCTACAACTACCGGTGCTGCTGTTGCGGTTACCCAGGTTATACCAGAATTAAAAGGCAAACTGGATGGATTGGCCATTAGAGTGCCTACGCCAAATGTTTCCCTGGTTGATTTAGTAACCAACCTCAGTAGAGATGTAACCATTGAAGAGGTAAACGGTGCGTTAAAAAAGGCATCAGAGGAAGATCTAAAAGGTATCCTTTTGTATTGTGATGAGGAATTGGTTTCCGTAGATTTTACAAGTAGCACTTTTTCATCTATTGTAGATTCACCAACTACCAGCGTCATGGGTGGAAATATGGTAAAGGTTTTAGCCTGGTATGATAATGAAAGCGGCTTTTCCAATAGAATGGTTGATCTTGCTGCCTATATGGGAAAAAAGCTGAATTAATAAGGAGGAAAATGGAGTGCCGATAAGATATATAAACAACCTCGATATCAGTGGGAAAAAATTACTTATAAGGGTTGATTTCAATGTCCCGCTTGATGAGTTGGGTAATATTACTGATGATACAAGAATAAGAGGGGTTCTCCCAACGATAAATTATGCCCTTGATGAAGGGGCTAAGGTGATTCTGGCATCCCATATGGGCAGACCAAAAGGCAAGGTTGACAGTAAACTTAGTTTGGAACCGGTAGCCAGAAGACTGAAGAGATTATTAAAAAAAGATGTCATTATGACTAAAGACTGTATTGGTAAAGATGTAGAGAAGATTGTTGATGACATGGATTCAAATTATGTTGTTCTCCTGGAGAATCTGAGATTTCATATCGAAGAAGAGCAAAATGATGAAGGTTTTGCAAAAGAGTTAGCCATGTTAGCTGATGTGTATATCAATGACGCCTTTGCTATGTCTCACAGACCCCATGCCTCAGTGGTTGCCATAACCGGATTCTTCGATGTGTGTGGCGCTGGGTTTTTGATGAAGAAAGAACTTAATTACTTTGCCAGAGCAATGGATAATCCAGCCAGGCCACTGGTGGCTATCATAGGGGGTGCCAAGGTTTCAAATAAACTGGCTGCGTTGGAAAATGTTATCAAGAAAGTAGATAAGATAATAGTCGGGGGAGGAATGGCATTCACCTTTCTTAAAGCCCTTGGATATGATGTTGGAAAATCGTTGGTTGAAGACACATTAATAGATACCGCACAGAGGATTTTAAATTCTGCAAAAGAAAGAAATGTAAAGTTCTATCTGCCTGTAGATTGTGTTGTCGCAGACAGGTTTGACCCTGAGGCAGAGACTAAGATCACCACAATACAGGAGATCCCTAAAGGTTGGATGGCTTTGGATATTGGTCCTGCTACAAACATTCTTTTTGCTCAAGCCCTGCAGGGTGCTAAAACCATTATCTGGAATGGGCCTATGGGGGCCTTTGAGATGGACGCCTTTAGCAGAGGAACATTAGCTATGGTAAGTCATGTTGCCAATTCTTATGCGCTGACTATTGTTGGTGGTGGAGACACAGATGTAGCTGTTCACAGAGCTGGAGAATTAAGCAACATATCCTATATGTCCACTGGAGGGGGTGCCTTTATAAATTTGTTAGAGGGCAAGCAGCTTCCTGGAATTGAGGCTTTGAGGAACAAAAATTAATCTTAAAGATACTGTCTAGGTTGGATTTATAGTGAGAAAAATAGTTATTGCCGGAAACTGGAAGATGAATAAGACCGTTTCTGAAGCGGTTGAGTTAATATCCAATCTCAAGAGTCTAACAGCAGATGTCACTGATGTAGAGATTGTGGTTGCCCCTCCGTTTTTAGCAATCTATCATGTAGCTCAGGAAGTAAAAGGTTTCAATATACAAGTTTCAGCCCAGGATGTATTCTGGGAGGAAGAAGGTGCATATACAGGTGCTGTATCTCCAAAAATGCTGTTAGATGTTGGATGTGAGTACGTCATTATCGGCCATTCTGAGCGGAGACAGTACTTTGGTGAAACCGATGAGACTGTCAATAAAAAGATAAAGAGTTCCCTGCAACATGGTCTAATACCTATTTTTTGCGTTGGAGAAACCCTTCAACAGAGAGAGTCAGGAGATACTTTTAATATAGTTGAAACACAAATAAAGAGAGGTCTGTCCAGCCTTTCTTCTTCAGATATGGAAAATGTAATCATTGCCTATGAGCCTGTATGGGCTATTGGTACGGGCAAAACAGCAACCAGTGAGCAGGCTGAAGAGGTTCACAGTTTTATAAGAAAGCTTTTAAAAGAAATTTATAAAGATACGGCAGATAGGATAAGAATCCTGTACGGTGGTAGTGTAAAACCTGACAATATTGATGGACTGATGGCCAAACCTAACATAGACGGAGCGTTAGTCGGTGGGGCAAGTTTAAAGGCTGATGATTTTGCAAGGATTGTAAAATATCGAAGGTAAGAATCTGGACATCTCTTAAATTACATCCAAAGAGAGCTACAGCAAATACCCATTGTTAACTAGGCATTGAGTTCCCAGAATTAAAATGTTTCACATATTTACAACTATTAAACAAACAGGAGGCATATAAATGATCTCTCTATTCGTAAAAATCCATCTTAAGGAAGGAAAAGCAGCAGAATTTACGGAAGAATTCAAAGAGATGGCAGCCAGTGTGGCTAAAGAGGAAGGTAATTTACTATACTCATTAAATTTCGCAAAGGACGCACCCAATAGCGCCATTATCATGGAACGTTATACCGATCAGAACGCGCTGAATATACATTCCCAGTCCGACCACTACAAGGCTTTTGGCCCCAAAATCGCAAATTTGGTCACTGGTGCACCGGAAATAACCATTATGGAAGAGGTCTGTGCAGCATAGAATAATTAGGGGGAACAATAGAACCCATTTAATTTGGTACACAAAAAGATGGGGTTAATAAACCGCTTGAGATTCAAAATAAAAAATACTGGTTCAATCTCCTCATCAAATTCCACTTTTATTCTTTGATATCTGCTATGTATTATATTAATTTTAAACCTAAAATTTTTATCATACATTACACTATCCGCCAAATTATTCGTAACCCAAATATTGACAAGCTATTCAAATATCAATTTTTCTATTATCGTGCCATAGAAAGGCAATCTTTATTATCAAATTAAAGCAAAGGAGGGAACCAGTGACTATGAAAAAGTTACTTTTAATTGCCTGCGTTTTCCTTTTTGCATCTGTTGTAATTCCACCCTTATCAAGCTGTTCAAGTGATGAAAATAAAAAAATAACAATACCCATGGAAAAATGGGTTTCTCCACAGGGAGTCGTATCAGTACTAAAACCAAAAAAGTGGAAAGTAGAGGAGAATTACACAGGAAACTCAGCGAGTGTGGTTGTTTGCAATAATTCAAGGACAACTGGTGTTACTTTTTTTGTTTCAAGGAACGATGCCGGAATCAAGGATTCGCTTTATATTCTTGGGGAAAATGTAAGGCAAAACAGGAAAAAATTTCCAGACTTCAAGTGTGACAAGACATGGGCTGCTCGAGACAGATCAAAGGCAGTCACAGACATTTCTTTTACAGCAAAAGGGACCCCTGTTTTGGGTAAATTCTATTATTTTGTAAATCCAAACCAGCTGTTAATTATCAGCTACCAGGCACCAAGCGATCTTTTCCCAAAATATAAAGGGCTTTTACTTACAATTCTGAACAATATCAACTTTTATGATCAGAATGAGGAAAAGAAGAGAAAACAGTCCACAAAACAGCCTTCGGAAAAATCCATCCAACCTGTCCAAAAACAGATGGTATTGCGTAGGGCTACTGACGGTTCTGTAAGGTTTATGGCCCCGGTTGACTGGCAATATCAAGCGCAAAAGGGAAGAGCGATTGTCGGAAGCGAACAGGAAGATGCTGGGTTCGTCTTTACAAGCGTAGAGGCCTTTGCAAAGGATCCCGGAGTTCGAGTACCGGGAGTGCTTATATCCCGGTATCTACCTCCGAACCAGTTCATCGGTTTATTCCTGAGCAACTACGGGAATGCTAAAAATGTTCAGGTCATCGAACAAAAGCCTGATCATAAAACCGTTCAGGAGGCGGCGCAGTTCCTGAGGGCTCAATGCGAGGCACAAGACCTGGTGGTAAAATTTTCAGCAAAAAGCGGTAAGGCATGTCTTGCTTCTTTCAAGGTCATTACAACTTATCCTGCTCCCTTCAGCGGGCAATGGTATTCAATAGTATCGGGTTTCTGGGCACAGGAGGATAGATTTGCCGCATACGCCCCGCTTCTTGAGAATATTGCAAAATCATATCAGATCAATGAAGCCTGGTCGAGGAACTATATACAGTCAGGCCTTGCCAATCTGAGGAGGCTAAAGCAGAAGACACAACAGTCGATCCAGGAGCTTAACCAGGCGAGATATGACCAACAAAGATCGTGGGAGGCAAATCAGGCAAGAAAGGATTACTCGAACTGGAAATTTTCCCAGTACTTGAGGGATGAGTCAAGCTGGGTTTCAAATCTTGAGGGGGGAAAAGTCTACCATACAGATTCATGGGGGACAAAAGATACATGGACAGGCGACTACTACGAGGGAAGCTCTTACAATTATGTAAACTTCGAAGGTAAAAATCCGAGGCACCCTTCTCTTGAAGGTATGCAGGAAATAAACAATTATGACCTTTACAAGAAGTATATACAGGGGCAATAATATGAGTGGGTTATAAATAGTTACAGCGGAGGTTTAATTTCTCCTATATTATTTCCCTTTAAAATTGGCTTTCCGTTTTTCCAAGAACGCCTTTGCTCCTTCCTTCTGGTCTTCGGTAGAAAAGAGTTCGCTAAAGAGTCTTCTCTCCAGCTTCAAGCCTTCGCTAAGAGTTATGTTAATACCTTCATCTATGGCCTTCTTGGCGTATCTTATGGCTATAGGCCCTTTACTCATAATTTTTTTTGCCATATTTTTCGCTTCTCCTAGGGCTCCTTTCTCTGGAACTACCTTATCTACAAGGCCAATTTCTTTTGCTTCTAAGGCAGTTATCGTGTCCCCTGTAAATATGAGTTCTTTGGCCTTACCTTTAGATACAAGTCTTGGAAGCCTCTGCGTACCACCGGCGCCCGGGATAATACCCAGAGTTACTTCCGGCTGGCCAAACTTTGCATTTTCTGAAGCTATCCTTATATCGCATGCCATTGCCAGTTCGCATCCCCCACCAAGAGCAATACCATTGACAGCGCAGATAACAACTTTTTCAAGGGCTTCAATTCTATTTAATACTTCCTGAAGTTCACGGGAAAATTTCTCACCCTCATTCTTATCCATTTGAGGAAACATACTTATATCCGCCCCCGCAACAAAGATCTTCTCTCCTGCTCCGGTCAGTATAATAATCTTTACAGCATCATCTGTTGTCAATATATCAATAACCTGGTCAAGTTCATATGTAGTTTTTTTGTCCAATGCATTGGCCGGCGGGTGGTTAATTGTAACAATACCTACACTTTCCTCAACTACATAATTTACGAAGTCTCGACTCATTGTTCATCCTCCTTTTTCAATGATATATTTATATCTACCTGGTAATAACAGTTACCCATTGTATCTAATCTATGGCCTTGCCTATCGTGATTATATACAATTCTACATAAAGACCGACTGACTGCCAAGTAATTTCTTTAATTAGAAATAGAATCACAGGGTATCTTTTAAATAGTGCTTTTTCTTTTACCCCTCTAAATTGAACAAAGTAAAGAGAAGGGGAACTTTTTTGTTTAAAACTGATTTTTTTATTGACATATACAATTTCAGATTGTATATAGTTAATACCTTACAAACTAGTTAGGCATTAACTTACAATTGAAGACTCGCACTCAACTAGTGCCTATGATTATAGTAAGGGAGTTTATTGGGATTTAGGTGTTGATGGTATTGATTGAATTCATTTTATAGGAGGTTTTGTCATGAAAAAAATCAAAATTTCTGTATCTCTCATTATTTTGTTGGTTTTCTCTGTTATATGCTTAGCCATTGCAGCAGACTATAAATATGTCAGTTCTGCCAAATCCAAAAAATATCACTACCTTAATTGTAGATGGGCGCAAAAAATCAAACCTGAAGAATTAGTAACCTTTAAATCGGCAAAAGAGGCTTTGTCGGCAGGTTATGAACCCTGTAAGGTCTGTAAACCGCCAACTAAAGATTAATTATAAAAAGGGAATCTAAAAATTAAACCGGGTTCACGAGATTTGAATAGAGTTTGGAAGATGAGGCAGGAAATATTGTAGCCGCGTTATACTTCCAATTTTAACTAAATAATCATATAAAACCTATACCATCATCACCAAACCGGCAAAGAGGTTATCCTGTTTGCAAGAAGAGATTTCAAAAGTTTGTCAATCATACACCCCGTCAGAACTCGTAGCCTGTGCATTACCAGCCCCTATAAGGTTGATAATGCACAGGCCCAAGCCACCGGACACAATAGAACCTACAATTATGCCAAGTTTTGAGAACTCCGTAAAATCACCTGCGGCGAAAGACAGACCGGATACAAACAGAGACATGCTGAAACCAATGCCTCCCAGCATGCTTACGCCGATGATGTGCGACCAGGAAACTCCTGAGGGCAATGGGGCTTTAAAAGTCCTAAACGCCATGTACGTGAATAGAGATATTCCTATTGTCTTTCCCAGCACAAGGCCCAGGATGATTCCCAAGGTGACCGGGTGAGTCAGTGCAACAGACAAGTTGATACCTTCCAGAGAGAGACCTGCATTGGCCAATGCAAACAAAGGTAGAATCAAGAAGGCTATCCATGGGTGAAGGTTGTATTCAAGGCGCTGCAATGGGGTCTCTACGGCCAAGCAAGCCATATTGATATCGTGCACGGCGTTCAAATGTTCTGAATTTAGCATAATAGAATAACCGCAGGAACCTAGTTCACATTCAAATCTTTCCAGGTGTGCTTTGCAGGTACTGACAAACTTATCTGTGTCATATTTCCCTCTGGCCGGTATAAACATGGCCACCACCACCCCTGCAACTGTAGCATGGATGCCCGATCCGAGGATGCCAAACCAGATACAAACACCCAAAAGACCGTAAACCAGGGGAGACCGAATCCAAAAAAGGTTTGCTACAGCAAGACCTATGAGAAATAGCACACAGATAGCAAGATAGCTCCAAACTATAGTTTGTGTATAGAAGAGGGCAATAACAAGGACAGCTCCAAGGTCATCTGCAATGGCAAAAGCGGACAGAAAGACTTTGAGGCCTACAGGGATCCTGGTGCCGATAATGGCCAGAACTGCCAGGGAAAAAGCAATATCTGTAGCCATGGGAATTCCCCATCCATTTGCAGCCGGGGTGCCGTAATTTAATGCTATGTAAATGCCTGCAGGGAACAGCATGCCACCTAAAGCCGCTGCTATGGGCAGCAATGCCCGCTTGGGAGAAGCAAGTTCTCCTACCAGGAGTTCTCTTTTTATTTCCAAGCCCACCGTGAAAAAAAATAGAGTCATAAGGGCTTCATCTATCCAGTGAATGAGCGACTTTGTTATGGAAAGTGACCCTACAGAAAATGTAAGGTTTGTGTGCCAGAAGTGATCATAAGAGATTGGAGATAGATTAGCCCACAGGAGGGCCAGAAGCGCAGCAGAAAACAAGCAGAAGCTTCCACTGACAAACCTCTTAAAGAACCCCTGAAATGGCTGGATGATCTGAATATGCTTTGGTATATTTGAAAAGTTATTGTCATTCATAATTTTTGACTCCTAGGGCCTCTTTTCGAAGTCTTGAGTTAACTTGAATGACTGGCTGGTTATTCCCGCTTAACGGTTGTCCTCAGGCTGGAAACTGATTGTCAAGGGGTCGCACCAAAAGGTGAATGGGTTGGCCGGGTCTACTTTGCTGTCTGATCATTTTATGAACTTTAATTCATAAGGAATTTCGGCTCTGTCATAGCTGCAATTTATTTTTACGTTCGGGACCTTCACCCAGGCTGATCCATGCAAACTGTGAATGGATATAACGCCAGGCAAAGACCTACCTCCAGAGCGTCCCATACGCTTTCATAGAGGTCACTACTCCCACTCCACGTGGCATTCTGGGCCGACAGTTTCCATAAATTCGTTATACAACAATATAAGGTTTATGACGCCTACGATCTTGCCATCCCGTTCTACCAACTGCTGTCGGACTCCTTCCTTGAACAAGACATAGATCGACAGATTAATCTTATCATCTTCTTTCAATAGCGGATGAGCATCTGACATAATGTCTCCCACTCTCTTGTGGGCTTCTTGCTTGACCAGCTCTGCAAAAGAGCTATGAAGCCACAGAAAGTGCTCTTGAAATTCACTTACTTGGTCTGTTGCTTCCAATGCTCTGGACGAGAAGGCACGAGCGCTGAAAAGCTCAGGCCTTTTGGAATTCTCAGGAACCAACCCTCTAATGAGGTCAACCATGGTCAATTTGCCCACAATTTTCTGAGAAGCATCTGTCACTAAAAGCGTTTTGTGATATGTGCCATCCTTTTCGGTACTCTCGTGGTTCTTCTTAAGTATGGCTAACGCATCGCAAAGCCTGGCATCCACATCGACTGTCCTATACTCATCAATGGGGTTCATAATATCTTTGACTCTTTTTTCCTCTCCCATGCTTCTATTCTCCCTTAAAAACTGTTGCTACAGAGTTAAACATCCCCAATTATCACCGATTTAGAATATCTTCTCTGCTATTCTAAAGCCTACCGGGCTTCGTTTGTATAGAAATCTGTTTTGAATAAAGAAATATATAACAAAAGGTTGGTTGTGTGTCAACGGTTAAATCAGCACAGCAGGCTGTATGAAAGGAAACGGGGCAATTGTGTTTTGGTTCTGTGGTGGATTCTGGGGACAGAATACTCATTTTAAATAGTGTCTATTAAATATGTTCTGCGACATTTAATTTAATACATAAAAAATGAGGCTAACAAATTGCTCAAGAATTGAAAGAAAACAACTTAAGTGTTTCCAGCGTCTTTGTTTCATCGTTGGATTTGCCATAGAGAAGGCACCCAAATTATTTATATTTACTCTGTCCATTTTCAATTCAATTTTCCCCCATCAAACAACTCAATTAATTCCTAAATTAAATCCCATTGGTCTAAATTATAATTGTTAATATTTAATAATTATTGTATATTTATCCAATGTCACCGTTAAAAGTCCACTCATCTAAAATACTGGATATTTATTCCGCATCTTCGGAAACTGAACTTGCATTACCAATAATTCCCGGCGGTATCAGTGCAGGATTCCCCTCACCTGCGCTGGATTTTATAGACCTTTCAATCGACCTGAATAAACACCTTATTAAACATCCTGCGGCAACTTTTTACGGGCTGGTCAAAGGGTTTTCGATGCAGGACGCCGGGATTGGTAATGGTGATTTACTGGTGATAGATAAAAGCATTGAACCTGCCGATGGCAAGATTGCGGTTTGCTACATCGACGGCGAGTTTACCATTAAGAGAATAAAGATCGAAAAGAATACCTGCTGGTTACTTCCGGCAAATGAAGATTACAACCCCATAAAAGTAACGCCTGAGAATGATTTTCTTGTGTGGGGCATTGTAACGCATGTCATTAAATCCTTCTGATATATGTTTGCATTAATCGACTGCAATAATTTCTATGTCTCCTGTGAAAGGGTGTTCCGCCCTGACCTCATAGGAAAACCCGTAGTAGTGTTGTCAAATAATGATGGCTGTGTAATAGCCAGAAGTAATGAAGCAAAAGCAATCGGTATCCCCATGGGTGCACCTGCTTTTCAAAACGAAGAACTATTCAGGGAAAATGGTGTCCATATTTTTTCGGCAAATTTTGCTTTATATGGCGACATGAGCCAGCGGGTAATGAGCATTTTAAGCGACTTCTCACCGGATATTGAAATATACAGCATAGACGAAGCGTTCCTGCAACTGAAAGGTTTTGAAAAGTATAACCTGCAGGAATACGGGGAAAAAATGCGTCGCCTTGTCAAGAAGTGGACCGGCATACCGATCAGCATCGGCATTGCATCTACAAAAGCATTGGCAAAGGTTGCAAACCGTATTGCCAAGAAATTTCCTGAAAAAACTGCCGGTGTATACGTAATCGATGATGAAGAAAAACGGGGCAAGGCATTAAAGTGGTTGAAGATTGAAGATGTCTGGGGTATCGGACGGCAACATAACAAACGCTTAAACGCTGTCAATATTAATACTGCCTTTGATTTTATCCAACTTGATGATGCATGGGTTAAGAAAAACATGAGCATTGTCGGATTACGCCTTAAACATGATTTGCAGGGGATACCGACTTTATCAATTGAATTACCGCAACCTAAAAAAAGTATTGCTACTACCCGTTCGTTTGATAAAAATTATACCGATTTCGATCAGACAAAAGAAAGAATCGTTACGTTTGCGGTTTCCTGTGCTGAAAAGCTTCGCCAGCAGAAATCTTGTTGTAACGCCATTATGGTTTTTATACACACCAACGGGCATCGGGAGGATTTGCCACAATACAGCCGTAACATTATTGTTAAGCTTCCATTTGCAACAAATTCCAATATAGAACTGGCGAAATTTGCAACCCAGGCATTGGAAAAGATATTCAGGGATGGGTTTCATTACAAAAAAGCAGGTGTTATCGTAATGGATCTGACACCTGAAAATCAGCATCAATTAAGATTATTTGAAGACAGCAACCCGAAACATAAACCCGTTATGCAGGCAATCGACAATATCAACGCTATTTATGGTCAGCATACAATTAAACTTGGTTCACAGGATTTGAATAGAGTTTGGAAGATGAGACAGGAAAGATTGTCACCGCATTATACTACCAACCTTAACGAAATAATCACCGTACGCGTCTAATGTGCTTTTTCTTTAAACAATCCAAAACTGCCGTCGAACTGTCCACCCGTTTCAATGCCGAGTTTGACAGGCCGGATTCTTTTTCGCCTTCTAACTATAATGGTTTCCAGTTTCCTAAAACGCCGGTTATTACCAATTCTGAAAAGAGAAAGATCCAATTGTTCTCCTGGGGACTGATTCCACATTGGGCAAAAGATACCGCAATCAGAAAGCATACCCTAAATGCCAGAATCGAAACCATTCACGAAAAACCTTCCTTCAGGGATTCCGTATTTAAACGATGTCTTGTGCTGGTTGACGGTTTTTATGAATGGAAGTGGTTAGATGCAAAAGGGAAGCATAAACAAAAGTATTTGATATCCATGCCAACAGATGAAGCCTTTGCCTTTGCCGGGCTGTGGAGTGAGTGGATAGAAAAGGATACCGGTGAAATATATAAAACCTATACCATCATCACCAAACCGGCGAATGCACTCATGAGCGAAATACACAATTCGGCGAAACGAATGCCTTATATCTTAATGAGAAGTAATGAATTTAATTGGTTAAATGGAGAGCAACTCCAAGATTTTGCTGTTGAGTTAAAAACAATAGAAGTATAGTTGTAATAAATAGGGACAGCGATCATTTAATTCGATACACAAAAATATACGCCTAATAAATTACTTGGAAATCAAAGAAAAACTGCTTACGCACTTCCAACATTTCAGCTTCATCATTAGAAAAATGTTAGAAAATACCCTCAAAGACAACAAAAAAGGGCTTACGGAAACCCGTAAACCCATGATATTTCTTGGTAGCGGGGGCAGGATTCGAACCTACGACCTTCGGGTTATGAGCCCGACGAGCTACCAGACTGCTCCACCCCGCGATAGATTCAACATAGTATAAAATAACCCGACTGGTTGTCAAGGTTTATTTAATTTTTTTACTTAACCATGAATTCAGGCTTGTTCAATGTCTACTCTGTTTTTAAGAGATTGTGTCATCTATCAGCTTTATTTATCTTGCAAGAAAAAAGTTAAAAGCTTATGCCCATCTTCAATAAACAAATTATTTGCTATGGCTGATTTTTCATTAAAGCCAACATCCTTTGAGGGGTTAGTTTCTTTATCGTCGGATGAGAAAATAGCAAACGGTACGGGATCAGATGTATGGCTCATTACCGATAAAGGGGTAGAGTGGTCAGGCAAAACCATTATTCTGTAACTTTGAAATTTATTCATCTTTTCCAAAACCGTTCCAACAACTTCTTTGTCGAAAAGCTCTATAGCCTTTATCTTATTCTTAAGATCACCGCTGTGAGAGGCTTCATCAGGGGCTTCTACATGAAGGTACACAAAATCCTTTTTCTCCAGCGCTTTAATAGCATAGTCTGCTTTCCCCTTGTAATTGGTGTCCAGATATCCTGTAGCACCGGGGACATCAATAACCTCTAACCCAGCATAAACTCCAAGTCCTTTGATCAGATCTACGGCAGAGATCACCGAACCTGTAATATGGTAACTTTCTGATAAAGTCGGCATATCCGGTTTTTTACCCTGCCCCCACAGCCATATGGAGTTTGCCGGTTTTTTAGAGTTTTTAATCCTTGTCTTATTAATATGGCTGTTTTCAAGAATCGTCTGAGAATCATTCATCAGTTTAAGAATCTGCGTTTCCCCTTTGCCCTTTGGCAGATATGAGCCTATAGCCTTGCCGGAAATATCGTGGGGAGGTGTTGTGTTAAGTTCTTTTTGCCCATCTTTCCAAACCATAAGGTGACGGTAGCTGACCCCGGGGTAAAACTTGATTTCATCCGTTCCCAGTTTTTGATCAACCTCATGAATGATTTCCTTCGCTTCTTCTGTAGATATATGACCTGCACTGTAATCATCCATATATGTCTTGTTGTCTTTAACCGCAAGTGTCACAAGGTTACACCTGAATGCCACATCTTCTGTCTCAAGTGTCAAACCCATACTGGCAGCTTCTAAAGGTGCCCTGCCTGTATAGTACTCTTTGGGGTCATAGCCCAGTATTGACAGGTTCGCAATATCACTGCCGGGAGAAAACCCTTTGGGTATGGTACTTACCATACCCAGTTTCCCCTTTTGGGCTATCAGGTCCATGTTTGGTATGTCGGCTACCTCAAGAGGTGTTTTATCCCCAAGCTCTTCAATAGGGTAATCAGCCATTCCATCGCCGATTAGTATTATATACTTCATTTATTGTCTACCTCGGTGCATGTTAGAAAAACCCTCACATTTAAGCGAAGACTTCTGTTTGATTTTTTACGCTTCAAGGGTTCGAGAGGTCGATGATTCCAGGATTCGAGGATAGCAAAGAAAAGATTTTTCCTTGATCACTTGACCCCTTGAATCCTTGAACCCTCAAGCTATCGGTTTTAACCGACAGCAGCTGATTCTAATATGGTTCCCAAAAAGAATGGAAATTACAGGTCTAAAAGTTCAAGTATCTTATCCAGCTTTGGCGGGAGTGTTAAGGGTTTTTCTGATATCTTTATGGCACTTTCCGGGTCTTTAAGTCCATGCCCAGTTAATGTACAAACAATAATTTCACCCTTTTTAAAGTAGCCTTTATTGTTCAATTTAATTACTCCTGCTACTGAGGCTGCCGATGCAGGTTCACAGAATATTCCTTCATATCTGGCTATTAACTGATAGGCATTGAGAATCTCTTCATCTGAAACCATATCAATAGTTCCGCCTGACTCATCCCTGGCTGCCTCTGCTTTTTTCCAGCTTGCAGGGTTGCCTATTCTGATTGCTGTTGCTACAGTCTCGGGATTTTCAACTACTTTCCCCCTGACAATAGGTGCTGCTCCCTCTGCCTGAAAACCTATCATCCTGGGCAGAGAGTCAACCTTCCCGGAAGATCTATACTCCTTAAAACCCTTCCAGTAAGCAGTTATATTGCCTGCATTACCTACGGGTAACGCATGGAATGTAGGGACAAAACCCAATTGGTCACAGACTTCAAAGGCGGCTGTCTTTTGCCCTTCTATACGATATGGATTCAAAGAGTTTACCATCGTTATGGGGTATTTCTCAGATATATCCCTTACAATTTTTAGCGCTTCATCAAAATTCCCCTCTAACTGAATTACAACAGCACCGTGCATCATGGCCTGAGATAGCTTTCCAAGGGCGATTTTCCCCTTCGGGATAAGAACATATGCCTTCAAACCCCCTTTTGCCGCATAGGCGGCTGCTGAGGCAGAGGTGTTGCCCGTTGAGGCGCAAATAACTGCTTTGCTACCTTCTTCCATTGCCCTGGAGATGGCGACAGTCATTCCCCTGTCTTTGAAAGAGCCTGATGGATTGAGACCTTCATACTTTAAATAAAGGTCAACTTCACTATTTATATAGTCCCGTAGTCTGTTAGCCCTGATTAGAGGAGTATTGCCTTCATTTAAAGTGACGATCTTGGAATCATCACTTATAGGCAAAAACTTTCTGTATCTTTCGATTATTCCTCCCATAATGTATCACCCTCTAAAGTTGATTCACCGTCTTCTATCCTGATCAATAAAGTATTGTCAAGAGTGATTGACAGATTATCTATCCTTTTTAACGCCTTTTGAACATTGGCTTCCCTGGCTTCGTGGGTCAGCATAAAGATCGGCACTGCCCCATCAATATCCCTTCCCTTCTGTATAACCGATGAAATACTGATATCCAGGTTTCCCAGAATCCCTGAGATCTTTGACAGTACTCCCGGTCTATCTTTAGCATAAAACCTCAGGTAATACCTGCTTATAACTTCATTCATCTTCTTGATTTTCTGCTCTTTTATATTTTTATATTGAAAGGAAAGAGAAGGGACCCTCTGACTGCTCCTCTTTATAATATTACGACAGATTTCCAAGACATCACTTATTACTGCACTTCCTGTGGGCATCATCCCTGCTCCTTTTCCATAAAACATGGTTTTGCCTACTGCATCTCCATCTATAAATATGGCATTGTATACCCCGTTGACTATAGAAAGAAGGTGGTTGTTGGGCAGAAGGGTAGGATGAACCCTTGCCTGAATCTGTTTATCTTCTTCTTTGGCTATAGCCAGCAGTTTTATTGTGTAACCCAGTTCTCTTGCAAACTCTATGTCAAGAGGAGTGATACTGGAAATCCCTTCAACATAGATATCGTTCAGTTTTACTTTAATTCCATATGACAGAGATAAGAGTATAGCTAATTTGTGGGCGGCGTCTATCCCTTCAATATCAAGGGTGGGGTCTGATTCGGCATAACCCTCTTTTTGGGCATCCTTCAACACGTCTGCAAATTCTTTTCCTCTACTTGTCATCTCTGAAAGAATATAGTTTGATGTGCCGTTTAGAATTCCAAATATAACCTTAATATTATTGGCAGCTAACCCCTCTTTAATAGATCTTATGATAGGGATACCGCCACCAACACTTGCTTCAAAACCTATATCCACCTTTTCTCTGTGGGCTGCCCTGAATATCTCTGTGCCATGAACTGCCAGCAAAGCCTTATTTGCAGTCACTATGTGCTTTTTCTTCCTGATGGCATTCAAGGTAATTTCCCTGGCTGCACCATATCCACCGATAAGCTCAATCAGGATCGATATTTCCGGGTCGTCGATCAGTTCCTGAACATTTGTAGTTAAAAGCTCTCTATCTACCTTTACCCCCCGGTCTGTTGTAATATCTATATCTGCAATCTTCTTCAAAATAATGGAAGCCCCGAGGCGATCCTCGATAATATCCTTATTTTCCTGAAGAATCTTTACTACACCCGCACCTACAGTCCCGAACCCTGCCAATCCAATTCCTATTTTCTTCACAGTGTTCCCTCGTTTTTAAAAATAAAGGCTTTGTCCTGTTGGAAATTAACTGCTGACTGTTAAAGACTTAATCGATAACAATCTTTGTTATAATAACGTAATCGATAAAGTTTTGTCAATTATTAGTTAGTATACAAAGCAACAAGCAAATTCCCCCCTCCATTGTCTCGATCGTAAACGATGGATGCCAGAGAACCAAGCTTAAGCTAAATAATTCACTTTAATCTTTCATATTAATTCATTAGAATCAGATCAGAGCATAAAACTAAATTCTAAATTATCTGATTAAAGTACAGACACCTGTAAAAGCATAGAAGCTTGAACTACGAAACACCTTTTGGTAAACTGCAAAAAGATATTGAATTATTGAGCTGGCAAAACTGTACATTCTTATGCTGTATTAATAGGTGTATCAATCTATTCTTGCGCTAATACCTTTTCTTCTTACTACTAATAAATCCTTAACCAGTTTTTTATAATAAAATTGAAAAATATATATTATACCGCCGTAACTTTTTTAACTGTTAATCTGTCAAATAGTCAATAGCAACTATAGTATGATTTGACATAGCAAAAGGCTGACCTTATGCAAGACATACATGACGAATTTGTAATAAAGGCATCAAAGGGCGATGTTGAATCTTTTGAGAAGATATATAGAACATATACCGATTATGTATATAACGTTGCTTTGAGAATTGTTCAAAATAGAGAAGATGCCCAGGAGGTAACGCAGGAAGTTTTCATATCAGTGTACCGTAATTTAAAAAACTTTCGTTTCCAAGCTAAACTGAAGACATGGATATATAGGATAACAGTCAATAAAGCTATTAACCATACTAAGAAAGAGTCCAAAATGAAAGATAAAACAGTAGACTATATTGATGCCTCTGGTGCGGAGAACCCCCTGGACTCTTTGGATGCTAGAGCAGAAAGAGAACATAAAGAAGGTATGATTAATAAATTACTGGATGCTCTTACTCCGGAGCAAAGGGCATGCATCGTTTTAAGGAATATTGAAGGTCTTAGTTACAAAGAAATAGCAAAGGTTTTAAATATCGGTATTAATGCTGTGCGTTCCAGGCTAAAAAGGGCCAGAGAAAAAGTCTTAGCTTTAAAAAAAGAGGTGATGACAAATGAACTGTAAAAAAGCAAAGAATTTGATCCTTACCGACTATCTTGATGGTTACATAAAAGGTAAAGCAAAAAATGCCATAGAAGATCATATTGAGCAGTGTAATGATTGCAGGGAATTTTTTGCAATAGCCAGAAAGGCTGTGATCGAACCATTTGATGGGATTGTGCGAGAAAAAACGCCGGAATTCGTATGGCAAAATCTGCGAGCAACAATTCAAAAAGGACGCAAACGGAAATATTATAACCCCGCAAAAGTATTATTGGAGAGATTACAATTCTTAACTCTTGTCCCCAAACCCAGGTTGGTTTTTGTATCAGTGTTATCAATTTTTTTAATAGTGGTAATGTCAATAAGATTTTCCACTGTGAAACAAAACCAGGAACCCACAAAGATGACTTCCGATAAGCAAAATGATTATTTATACCTCATGGATTATTCCAATATATCAGCAAATAACGGATCAATTGGTTATGGTACTGATATCGAAGAATACTTTTTATAAAGAATAGATATTTAGAAAGCTAATTGCTTGATAAGCTAAGAAGGAGACATAGCTATGAAAACTAAAGTTAGTGTATGTTCATTTTTTATTGTAATTCTGATGTTACTGGCTTTACCACCAAGTGCTTTCTCTCATCCACCAGATAGGCAATATTTGGGAGAAGGCAAAAAGCAAGAGATTATGAAAAAACTATTTGATCAGCTTAATCTGACTCCTGAACAAAAACAAAAACTAGAAGAAAACCGAAATAAATATAAGGAAGAGGCAAAGATACTGAGAAAAGAGATACACGATAAAAAAGAGTTGCTAAAGGAAGAGCTTGCCAAATCTGAACTGGACATGAGCAAAATTACACAAATTCATAACGAACTAAAAGCTGTTCTTCTCAAGATGGAGGACCATCTTCTGGAAAGAATATTAGAAGCCAGGAAAATACTGACTCCGGAACAAATCGATAAGTTGCACAAAAAAATGGAAAAGTTTAGAAAGCAGAATCAAGAGTTTCGTAAATACCGCAGATAAAAAGCAACAATAACTAAGAGCAAAACGGGGTAGAACCTTAGCAATTTATTTTTCTTGACATAAACCCAAGGTTGATTAAGATAATAATCTTTAATTATTTCTTCATCAATCTTATAGATCAAGAATTTATATACGAATTAGGTTTGCTGTTACTTGTTAGATATAATTGATTCATTCGTTTTTTAATGGATTGAGAATTTTGAAAAAGCACCTCTTTTTACTTCAACGTACACTTTCTGTTCTATCTGAACTTTTTCAATCGATAAATTTTGCTTAGCAACATTAGCTCTTCTAAGAGGCGCTACGAAAACTTGAATACGTAGACAGTCTGAATTTGCTTTAAGAGGACTTCTTCAAAGCTCCTGGCAAATTTTGCAAAGGGGCTTGGACCATAAATCCACTTAGAAATACTCTGGTTCCTAAAATCAGAGACAATAAATGAATCTCTGCTTAAGAAGTGCAATAGAGATTATAAAGGAGGAGCTATGATTGAATTCAAATCGATTTCTACCTATTCTACTATTCTTAATCCACTAAAAGGGTTTGAGGAACAAAAAATTGAGGTGGAGACCAGATACGATCCCCTGTTAGGGGAGCGTTGTGACCTATGTCTTTATCGTGCTTTTCTTCAGTTCGAGAAGCCTGATTTGAATCCGATAATCGAAAGGTCCATGGGAATGCCTTGCCCATTCTGTCCAGATTTGATCGAGAAGGTTACTCCTAAATTTATACCAAGTCTTTTCCCTGAAGGCAGGATTAAGAAGGGAGAGGCTTGGTTAATACCTAATCTACTTCCCGGGACTATTCATAATCCACTTGTGGTAGTTTCTTCAGATCACTTCGTTGGAATAAATGAATTTCACCCTGAGATGCTTAACAATGCCATTTCTCTCCCTCAGTCCTACATAAGGAGAGTTGAGGAGGTTGAAGGGGAAGTAAAGCATTGGTCTCTTTGCTGGAACTATATGCCTACAGCGGGTGGGAGCCAGTTGCATCCTCACATACAGGTTATCGGACAGAACAATCCAACTCCCATGGAAGAAAAGGTAATAAATGCCTCCAGGGACTACAATGAACGATATGGCGGAGTGTACTTTAAAGATCTTGTAAAGAAAGAAAAAGAAGTAGGGTTGCGATATCTTGGAGATACAGGGGATGTCTCATGGATTGTTAATTTTGTATCAAGAAGCTGGCTCTTCGAGATCATTGCTGTATTTAATAAAACAGGGACACTCAAGGAATTTTCTCCAAAAGAGTTTAACGATTTTTCAGAAGGGTTAGTTAAGGTTTTAGATTACTGCGACAGCAAAAACCTGTATAGTTTTAACATGGTTTTATACTCTTGCAATGAACAGACAAGGGATTACTTGCCTACGTATGCCAGATTTATACCGAGATTCCTCTATTCTCCTCTTCAGGCTTCTGATGCAGCTGCAGGGTCATTTCTACATGACTGGTCTGTCACATTTATTTTACCAGAAGATGTATGTAAAGAGATGAAACCATTTTTTGAAAAGAGTTCAGGGTTATAAAACTATGAAAATTATAACCGGTAGACAACTGCCTCTCGTAAGCTTCACATTTATATTACTGTTATTTTTTATTTTTGTCCCTTTCAGAGTGGGGGCAGAGGAAGCTATAAAAAAGGGTGAGGTTCTTAGCCTGGAGAAATGCATAGAGATTGCACTGAAAAAACAGCCCAACATAATTGCCGCAATGAAAACAGTGGATATAAATCAGAGCAGGGTGGGACAGGCAAAGGCAAATTATTATCCACAGATAGATTGGTCATCGGGTTACAGTAAATACTCCCCAGTTTCTGTCATCACCAACCAAACATACGATGAATATTCAAGCAGCATCAATCTCAGGCAAAAAATCTATGATTTTGGTAAAACCGCTACCCAGATCAAAGTCCAAAGGTTGAATCTTGATTCTTCCCGTTTAGACCTTGATAATGTTTCAGATCAGGTAGTCTTTAACGTTAAGCAGGGATACTATAGACTATTGCAGGCAAAGAGGAACAGGGATGTTGCCGGGGAAGCTGTCAGGCAATTCGAAAAACACCTTGAACAGGCAAAGGGATTTTATGAGATAGGAACAAAACCAAAATTTGATGTTACAAAGGCAGAAGTGGATTTGAGTAATGCAAAACTGAATCTGATAAAGGTTGAAAATGCCCTCAGAGTAGCTAAGTTAACCCTTAACAATGCAATGGGTGTGTCCGATGCCCCTGAATATAGTCTTGTAGATAATCTTATTTTTGTAAAATACGATATTGCTCTTGAGGATACGTTGAAAAGAGCGTATAAGCAAAGAGCTGATCTTGCATCAGTCCTTATAAAGAAAAAAGCGGCAGAGTCATCGATAGAGATATCAAAGAAGGACTATTATCCTACCCTATCAGGCAATGCAGCTTATAGCCGAGCTGGTGAAAGCCTTCCTCTGGAGGACGGCTGGAATTTAGGGCTGACAATCACATTTCCGTTATTCAGTGGATTCTCAACAGGATACCAGGTAGATGAAGCAACAGCAAACCTTAATCTTTTAAAAGCAAATGAAGAGGTATTAAGGCAGGAGATACTACTTGAGGTTCAACAGGCATACCTGAATTTACAGGAGGCAAAAGACAGAATTTTTGTGGCAGAGATAACTGTAAGACAGGCAGAGGAAAACCTTGAACTTGCAAATGGCAGATATGCAACCGGAATTGGTAATCCGGTAGAGGTTACTGATGCACAGGTTGCATATAGCAGTGCAAAGACAGCCCATATACAGGCACTTTATGACTATAAAATTGCACAGGCCAGCATTGAGAAGGCGATAGGTGAAAAGTGAAAAAGATACTTATTGGTATAGTAATTATAGTAGTCCTTGTCATACTTGCCCGAATTCTGATTAGAGACAAGGGAGAAGAGTTGAAGTTTAAGACCGAAAAAATTAGGAGGGGCAACATATTGTCAACTGTTACAGCTACTGGCACAGTGAATCCGGTAACAACCGTTCTTGTAGGGACCCAGATCTCTGGAACGATAAAACGAATATATGTGGATTTTAATTCTATTGTCAAAAAAGGGCAGATTATCGCCTGGATAGACCCTGCTACATTTGAGGCGCAGGTAGAGCAGGCAAGAGCTAATCTGCTTTCAGCCAAGGCAGGTGTCAAAAAAGCAGAAGCTGCACTCCTTGATGCCCGGCGAACTATGGAAAGGAACAGAGAGCTCTTTTCCAGAAACCTTATAGCCAGAAGCGATACGGAACTTTCGGAGACAAATTACGATTCTGCTATGGCTCAGACAAGCGCAGCTAAAGCACAGGTTGCCCAGGCAGAGGCCGCCTTGAGATATGCTGAGACTAATCTTAAATATACAAAGATACTCTCTCCGATAGATGGGATTGTTGTATCGAGAAATGTGGATGTTGGTCAGACAGTTGCTGCAAGTTTCCAGACCCCAACTCTCTTTACAATTGCACAGGACCTTACAAAGATGCAGATAGATACAAATGTGGATGAGGCAGATATAGGAAAGGTAAAAACGGGCATGGATGTTGAATTTACAGTAGATGCCTATCCTGATTTGACATTCAAAGGTGCTGTCTCCCAGGTCAGAAATGCTCCCATAACTGTCCAGAATGTCGTTACCTACGATGTTGTGGTCAATGTTGATAATCCTGAATATAAGCTCAAGCCGGGAATGACAGTAAATGTTTCCATAATAGTTTCCAAGAAGGAAAATATTCTAAAAATACCTAATACTGCTCTAAGATTCAAAGACCCTGATACTGTCATACTATCCACTTATAGTATCCCTGGTGTCTGGATATTGAAGGATGAAAAACCTAAACGCATAACGGTAAAGACAGGGATAAGCGACGGCAATCATACCGAACTTCTTTCGGGGAAGATAAGAGAGGGACAGGAAGTAATAGTAGAGTCTCTGAAAAATGCAAAGTCCGATACTAACAATGTTAGGAGACAAAGGCTCAGGTTTTTCTAATATGGCACTCATTAAGGTAAGGGAAGTTAACAAAATTTACAGGCTTGGCGATATCGAAGTAAAGGCCCTTTGGAAGGTATCACTGGATGTAGAAGCTGGTGAATTTGTGGCAATAATGGGGCCTTCCGGGTCAGGAAAATCAACCTTAATGAATATCCTGGGGTATCTTGATAAACCTACGGATGGTCAATATATCCTTGACGGGATTGATGGGCTTAAGCTAAACAGAGATGATCTGGCAAAAATAAGAAATATGAAGATAGGCTTTGTTTTCCAGATGTTTAATCTGCTTCCCAGAACATCAGCCCTGGAAAATGTTGAATTACCTATGCTTTACAATGGAGTTTCCGCCAGAGAAAGAAAGGATAAGGCGATGCATGCCCTTAAAACAGTAGGACTCGAAGGGAGGGAGCATCACCACCCCAGCCAACTTTCAGGCGGCGAACAACAACGGATTGCCATAGCAAGAGCCCTTGTAAACAATGCCTCTATAATCCTTGCAGACGAACCCACAGGTAACCTTGATACAAAGACAAGTGCTGAGATAATGGAACTCTTTGTAGGGTTGAACAGAGAGTCCAATATTACTATAATACTTGTAACTCACGAACCTGACATAGCATCATACAGCAGGCGTGTTATAAGATTCCTTGACGGGAGTATCCTTAGTGATATTCAACAAACAGGACAATTATGATTGGTATTTTGGCAACATTAAGAATATCGTTCAGGGCATTAAGAGTGAATAAGATGCGCTCGGCTCTTACTATGCTTGGGATTATTATTGGTGTAGCTGCCGTTATCACCATGCTTGCTGTGGGTACGGGTGCAAGCCAGAAGATATCTGAACAGATTGCTACTATAGGAAGTAATCTTATAATAGTTGTTCCGGGAGCTACCACATCAGGTGGGGTAAGAATGGGAGCGGGCACGCAACCAACTCTATCTATGGGAGATGTAAATGCAATAAAGAAGGAATGTCCCGCTGTGGCGGATGTTGCCCCTGTTTTTGGTGAAGTTGCTCAAGTTGTCTATAGTAACCAGAACTGGTTAACAGGCATATTAGGGACAACACCGGCAATGTTAAATGTAAGGGATTGGTCCCTTGCAGAAGGCAGACCGTTTACAGATCAGGATGTCAGGAGTGCCACAAAAGTCTGTTTATTGGGTCAGACTGTTGTTGACAATCTATTTGGAAGCTTGAACCCCATTGGCAAGATTATAAGGGTAAAAAGAATCCCATTTACAGTTATCGGTATTCTTGACAAAAAGGGACAATCCCCCAGAGGCGATGATCAGGATGACACAATATGGCTCCCTGTTACAACAGCCCAGAAAAGGCTTTTTGGCACAACCTTCCCTGGAATGGTAAAGATAATTATGGTAAAAGCGAAAGACGCAGAATATCTAGAATCCGCTGAAAAACAGATAAACGAGTTGCTCATACAGAGACATCACATTGGTCGGAACCAGGAAAGCGATTTCACCGTTAGGAATCTAACACAGATGATGCAGGTAGCGGAAAAGTCTGCAAAGATAATGACCCTTTTGCTCGGAGCTATAGCCTCCATCTCTCTTCTGGTTGGAGGAATAGGGATTATGAATATAATGCTTGTCTCAGTTACAGAAAGGACAAGGGAAATAGGGATACGAATGGCTGTTGGCGCTAAAACATGGGATATCAGGCTTCAATTTATTGTTGAAGCAGTTACATTATCTCTAATCGGTGGGATAGCTGGAATAATTCTTGGGATATCGGGTTCAAAGTTCATAACCATACTTACGGATTGGTCTACAACAATATCACCCGTTGCAATCCTTCTTTCATTTGGTTTTTCTGGATTAGTGGGAGTATTTTTCGGATTTTATCCTGCATACAAGGCATCTCTCCTCGATCCTATTGATGCGTTGAGGTATGAATAGCACTATACATTGCTCGCAATGGTTTACCATAATAATGGCTCAAAATATTAAGGTGATTATTGAGGGTGCAATAAAAGGATTCTGCATGTATCATCGCTTTGTATTAAGAGGACGATGAAAGACAAAGCCACTTTGTGCTCTTAGCGGGATAAGAAAAATATGGTTGGTTGATCTTTGATTCAGAACAGTGTTATGCTATATATAAATAATGTTTATATTTTGATCGATACTTTGGAGGTATCTAGTGCAAATAAATAAAGAACTTATAGAGAGGACTAAACAAATCATAGTTTCGATTTTTCTGTTTGGGGGGCTCTTACTGGTCGGATGCGAACAACGGAAACCACCACCCCCGCCACCAGTGCCAGAAGTGGCAACAGTGACTGTTCAACCTCAGCAGGTAGTTTTGACAACAGAATTGTCGGGTCGTACATCTGCTTATCTCGTTGCGGAAATCCGACCTCAAGTCAACGGCATCATCCAGAAGCGTTTATTTACGGAAGGTTCCGATATTAGGGAAGGCCAGGTACTTTATCAGATCGATTCTGCTCCATTTCAGGCAACGCTCGATAATGCAATAGCCGCTCTTGGAAGATCTGAAGCCAGCCTGCCCGCCATCAGTTTGAGGGTTGAACGCTACAGAGATTTGCTTACCGACAAAGCAGTCAGCCAGCAGGAATACGATGATGCATTGGCTGCCGAAAAACAGGCTCAGGCCGATATTGAATATTGGAAAGCTACTGTGAAGTCGGCACGTATTAACCTGGGACATACCGGTATCATAGCACCTATCTCCGGACGCATCGGCAAATCAAACGTGACGGAGGGAGCGCTTGTGACGGCCTATCAGCTTATGCCCCTGACAACAATTCAACAATTGGATCACATTTACGTTGATGTGCCCCAATCTACGACCGATATTCTTCGCCTGCGCCACCTGTTGCAGGAAGGGAAACTGGATCAAAACGGCAAAAATCAACAAAAGGTTCGGCTGATTATGGATGAAGGCACGGAATATCCCCTGAAAGGAACGCTTCAGTTCCGCGACGTCACCGTCGATCCGACTACTGGATCGGTCATTTTGCGCATTGTGTTTCCCAACCCGAAGGGCATTTTATTGCCAGGCATGTTTGTCCGGACGCTGGTACAGGAGGGGATCAACAAACAGGCCATCCTTATTCCCCAGCAGTCTGTGTCACGCGATCCCAAGGGAAATCCCTTGACGCTAATTGTAGATGCCCAAGGGAAAGTTGTTCAGCGTCAAATCACGCTCGATCGCGCCATCGGCAATCTATGGCTTGTGTCATCGGGTATTACTCCGGGTGAACGGGTTATTGTTGAAGGAATGCTGAAAGTCAAACCCGGAATCTCTGTCAAAGCTGTCCCTTTCAAAGAAGATATGCAAAACAGCAGGAAAATTAATTACGCGGCCCCGCCCGCGAAAAAATATTAACGGGGGTCGCCTGATGCTATCTAAATTCTTTTTGAATCGTCCGGTCTTCGCCTGGGTCATCGCCATTATCATTATGGTGTTAGGTATCATCATTATCTATAACCTACCCATTTCTCAGTATCCGCAGATGGCTCCACCCACCATCGCTATTTATTCCTCCTACCCAGGGGCTTCATCTGAAACAGTGGAAAACAGCGTTACCCAGGTCATCGAGCAGAAGATGACTGGTCTTGATAATCTTTTGTATATGTCTGCATCTAGCGATTCGGCTGGCGGCTCCCGCCTTGAGTTGACCTTCTCTCCGGAAACCGATCCCGATGTCGCCTGGTCTAAGGTACAAAACAAAGTCCAATCCGCCTTGTCGAGCCTCCCCGATGTGGTTCAAAATCAGGGGGTTCAAGTCGTTAAATCCACCAGAAACTATCTAATGATTGTGGGGCTTATCTCGGAAGACGGAAGCATGGACGGCACGGACCTGAGAGACTATGCCACGTCCAACCTAGAAAGAATCCTTGCACGCGTACCCGGCGTGGGCGAAGTGCAAATCTGGGGGGCCGGGTATGCCATGCGCGTCTGGCTCAATCCCGAAAAGCTGACGGATTACCGTCTTACCGTGGATGACGTGCTCACGGCACTCAAAGCATATAATGTGGAAGTTTCCGCAGGACAGTTCGGTGGGATGCCTGCGGTTGAGGGCCAGCGTTTGAACGCCTCCATTGTCGTCCAGAATATGCTTTCAACACCTGATGAGTTTGCAGCCATTCCCCTGCGGACAAATCCGGACGGTTCCATAGTGCGAATCGGCGATGTAGGTCGTACCGAACTTGGCACCGATATCTACGACATCGAAGTATCCTATAGTGGCAAGCCCTCAGCTGGAATTGCCATACGCCAGACCGCAGGCGCCAATGCGCTGGATACTGCCGATGCAGTGAAAGCAAAAATGGAAGAGATGAGCCGGTTCTTCCCAGCAGGTATCAAAGTTGTCTATCCTAATGACTCCACAACATTCATCAAAGTATCCATCAATGAAGTGGTCAAAACACTGATCATCGCCATCGTGCTGGTCTTTCTGGTGATGTGGCTTTTTTTGGGGAATATCCGGGCCACCCTCATCCCAACCATTGCAGTGCCAGTGGTCATCTTGGGGACGTTTGCCATTTTAGGACTCTTCGGGTTCTCCATCAACATGCTGACGATGTTTGCCATGGTGCTCGCTATAGGTCTTCTGGTCGATGACGCCATAGTGGTGGTGGAAAACGTGGAGCGGATTATGAGTGAGGAGGGACTCCCTCCAAAAGAGGCCACAGCCAAATCCATGGAGCAGATTACCAGTGCCCTTGTAGGAATCGGACTGGTGCTTGCTGCCGTGTTCGGCCCCATGGCTTTCTTTCCTGGTTCCACCGGCGTTATCTACCGGCAGTTTTCCATTACCATCATCTCCTCCATGCTTCTTTCGGTGGTCGTAGCGTTAATCCTCACACCGGTTTTGTGCACCGCGCTTCTCAAACCTGTGAAGGCCGGGCATGAGCCGGCGGAAAACGCAATATTTTTTCTTAGGCCGTTTTTCCTGTGGTTCGACCGAATGTTCTTTAGCCTCAGAAAGAGGTACGTGGACCTGGTAGGATACTCCCTTTCGCGCAAAAAACGCTACTTGGCCGTTTTTTTGTTCATTATCGTGGTTATGATTGTTATATGGGCACGCATGCCCAAGGGTTACCTGCCCGATGAAGACCAGGGTGTATTACTCGCCCAGGTGATCATGCCGACAGGCTCTACCCTGGAGCAGACCAGAGCGGTCAATAAACAAATTGAAAACTATTTCATGGAAAATGAAAAAGAAACGGTAGATGCCACGATGACAATCACCGGTATCGGATTTTCCGGGAGGGCGCAAAATAACGGCATGGTCTTTATCAGACTAAAGGATTGGGACCTGCGCGACCGGAATGAACTGAAAGCAAAGGCCATCGTGGAAAGATCCATGAAATTCGTTTCCAGCATTCGCAACGCCATGGTGTTTGCCTTCCAGCCACCGGCTATTCCCGAACTCGGCATGTCCTTGGGATTCGATTTTCAGTTTTTGGACCGTGGCAGTCTCGGTCATCAGGCCCTGATGAACGGCCAGTACCAGCTTCTCAGCATTGTGTCCAAAGATCCAAGGGTAATCAAAGTCCGTCCCAACAGTATGGCTGACGTGCCCGAATATCGCATCGACGTAGATTGGGGGAAAGCTGGTGCCATGGGTGTTTCTATCACCTCAATCCATAGAACCCTCTCGGCGGCCTTTGGCAGTGCCTATGCCAACGATTTCGTTCAGGGCGGCCGTGTTAAAAAGGTATACATTCAGGCTGACGCTCCCTACCGCATGCTGCCCAAGGATTTGGAAAAGCTCTATGTTCGAAACACGGAGGGCAAAATGGTACCTTTTTCTTCTTTTGCCTCGGGTCGCTGGACGTCGGGCCCCCCCAGACTGACACGCTACAACGGTTTCCCGTCTATCAATATTTGGGGGGAACCAGCGCCAGGCAGAAGTTCAGGAGAGGCCATGAAGGCGATGGAAGAGGCGATGGAAAAGCTCCCGCGCGGCTTCGGTTTTGACTGGACTGGGCTTTCCTACCAGCAACGGATGGCAAGTTCTCAGGCACCCATGCTGTATGCATTTTCCGTATTCGTAATCTTTTTATGTCTTGCCGCTCTTTATGAGAGTTGGACCATCCCAATTTCCATTCTACTGGTGCTGCCGCTGGGGGTTATCGGTGGAATCATAGCATCCAGCATGCGCGGATTGTCCAATGATGTTTATTTTCAGATCGGCTTACTAACCACGCTAGGATTAACCACAAAAAACGCCATTCTGATCGTCCAGTTTGCCAAAGCCGGACTGGAAAAAGGTATGGGACTCATTGAAGCCACACTCGAAGGAGTGAAACTTCGTTTCCGCCCGATTATCATGACCTCGCTTGCCTTCGGTTTCGGAGTTCTGCCATTAGCGATAACCAGAGGGGCGGGGGCTGGCGCCCAGAACGCCATCGGCACCAGCGTGCTGGGCGGAATGGTTACTGCGACTATTCTAGTGGTTATCTTTTCACCGCTGTTCTATGTTTTGATCGAAAAGCTCTTCGGCAAACAAAGAAAGCTCAAATCAAGTGGAAAAGGTAACACAAATACATTACGAGATGAGTAATATGAAAAAATTATTTATTCTTATTTTAGCAATTTTATTTCTTGGCGGTTGCACGTTGGCCCCAAAATATACACGTCCAGATGCACCTGTACCACCCGAATGGCCAGCCGGTACAGCATACAATAAAATTAATTCGTCCGTATCGGTCTCTACAGTGCCAAATTTAAAATGGCGGGAGTTCATCACTGATACCCAACTTCAAAAGATTATTGAGATTGCTTTAAACAACAACCGCGATCTTCGGATAGCTGCCTTAAATGTAGAAAGAGCAAGAGCTATGTATGGTATCCAGCGTTTTGAACTTTTACCTTCCCTCAATATTGTCGGCAGCGGAAGCAAACAACTTATACCCTCCGATCTTTCGAGCAGCGGAAATGAGAAAATAACAGAACAATACAGCGTCAATCTTGGTATCATTTCCTGGGAAATTGACTTCTTCGGGCGAATCCGCAACCTTAAAGATAAGGCACTGGAGCAGTACCTTGCCACCGAGCAAGCTCGTCGCAGCGTACAAATATTGATAGTATCCGAGGTAGCAAATGCCTACCTTGCACTTGCAGCTGATTTGGAAAAACTTAAACTTGCCCAGTCCACCCTTGATAACCAACAATCCATTTACGGTTTAATTCATCGACGTTATGCAGTAGGGTTAGCTACAGAGTTAGACCTACGCCAGGCTCAAACTCTGGTAGATGCTGTAAAAGTGGATTTGGCCCAATATACCCGACAGGTGGCTCAAGACGAAAATGCACTGAACCTTCTAATAGGCTCTGTAGTGCCTGGCAATTTAATCCCTATTGACCTGAGCACTGTTGTTCCTCTAAAAGAGATCTCTCCAGGGATGTCATCCAATGTACTCTTAAGCCGTCCTGATATTCTTCAGGCGGAAAATCTTTTAAAGGCGGCTAACGCTAATATTGGAGCCGCTCGAGCAACCTTTTTTCCCCGCATTTCTCTAACCACAACATTCGGAACCGCAAGCAGCGAGCTATCTGGACTATTCAAACCTGGTTCAGGCACCTGGAATTTTGCCTCCCAGGTTATTCTTCCTATATTTGACGCCCGAACTTTACCGGCATACAAAGTCACTAAAGTAGAAAAAGAGATAATGATATCTCAATACGAGAAAGCCATCCAAACGGCATTCAGGGAAGTCGCCGATTCACTTTCTGTGCAAGGTACTGTAAAGGAACAACTATCAGCGCAAGAATCTCTGGTCAATGCTTTAGCGGAGACACATCGCCTTTCCAATGCACGTTATACAAAGGGAATTGATAGTTTTCTTAGTGTCCTTGATGCTCAACGCTCACTCTATGCAGCTCAGCAGGGACTCGTCGCTCTCCGTCTGCTGGGCCTGACCAATCTGGTTAAACTATATGCAGTACTGGGTGGTGGTGCATAATGAATACGGGGGGAGAGAAACACTATCGAAGGATACCGTAAAGTGAAAACCAAAACGTTTCTCATCGTTATCCTCTTCCTTGCCTTTTTCCTGCCGGGACAAACTTTTGCTGAGGATGAAGAAGCAAAAAGAGCGAATACTGTAACCCTATACCTGGAAAACGACTCCATCGGCTTTGACAACAGAGATCGTTATTATACACACGGAACCAAGTTTTTATGGGTTTCAAGTGACTTGTCGAATTACCGGGATTCGCCTCTTGTGCCTTCATGGATGTACCCACTCATCGAACGGATGCCGTTCGTAAATGATCCCGGAGTCCAGCGCTCGGTTACCCTTTCCCTGGGACAAAACATTTACACACCGGAGGATAAGAAACGAAGCGACCTGATCCTAGACGACCGCCCATATGCCGGTATCACTTATCTGGGAATAGGACTCCATAACAAGAATCGGTATAAAATGGACACCCTTGAGATCGATATCGGAATCATCGGCCGCCATTCCTATGCCGAGGATTCCCAGAAGGTGATCCACAGCTGGATCGGTTCGGTCGACCCCAAGGGTTGGGAGCATCAGCTCCATGACGAACCTGTATTAAATCTTTTTTTCGTGCGGAAGTGGATAATGTTACAGACAAGGGTTGCAAGAGGTCTGGGATTTGACTGCATTCCCCACATGGGGGTTGCCCTGGGTAATGTTTACACAGGAGCTAGTCTGGGCGGTCAGGTACGTTTCGGCTGGAATCTCCCGAACGATTTCGGGACATACCTTATCCGGCCGGGATCGGACAGCAGCGCCCCCACAGACGATGAAGACCCACGATTCTTTCGTTCCCATAAGCGTTTAGGCATCCATCTCTTCTTTGCCGTTGACGGGCATATCATAGCCCGTGATATTTTCCTTGACGGAAACACCTTCCGGGACAGTCACAGTGTCGACAAAAAGCCGTTTGTTGCTGATTTTATCGGCGGCATCGGGTTAATCATTTACCGTTTTAAGATCACTTATTCCTTAGTATACCGAACAAAGGAATTTGAAACCCAGAAGGACGAACAGCGTTTCGGGGCTATTTCTGTCTCGTTCACGTTTTAAATCTAAAGACATACCTTTGAAGGCTATTTCCGAAACAATAGAGAAGTACAAATAAAGAAATGCTTGAAAAAGGAAATATCTTTGTTACAATACGAGAAAAGTTCAGGCAACTTTAAAAGAAGTGGCCTATGTCCTAAGGATACAGAGGAACAACAGATAGTGGCTTAGCAGGGGCTTATCGCACTCTGCCTGACAAGGTTTTAAGCTTCCTTTATATCTATCTATAAAAGGAGTAAGTTAACATGTTGAAACCCAAGTTTATTATAGCTGTATGTATCACAACGGTCTTGATAACTTTTACATTATTAAAGAGCCTTTATGCAGCAGAGGAGTATTCACTTACTGACCTCTATAAGATTGCGCTTGAACGTTCTGAAAGGATAAAGCTGTCAGAAGAAGACTTGTATATTACAGAAAATACGAAAGACAAGGCGCTGGCTGTGCTCTTCCCCCGGCTCTCTGCCTTTGGAAACTATACACAATACAGCGAGGACAAACGGTTGCCAACAGGGGCAATTATCCAGCCTGATCATTCAACATCCTGGGGATTAAGTCTCAACCAATCTCTTTCCATAAGCGGAAGGGAGTTTGATGCTTTTAAAATATCAAAAGAGGATATTAAAAAGAGCCAATATGACCTTTATGCTGTGAGGGAGGAATATCTTTTCGGTGTTTCTTCTGCCTATTACGATGTTCTTAAGATGAAGAAGGCTGTAGATATTGCGAAAGCAAATGTAGAAAGGTTAACAAAGCATAAAGATGCCGCCGCCATAAGAGTCAAGGTAGGTGAAATTACAAAGACCGTTCTCCTGAGAGCAGAAGCTGAACTTTCAGGTGCTCAATCGGAACTGATTAGAGCAGAAAACAATCTGAGTCTCACAAAGGCAGTTCTTGCAAGGATAGTCGGATTAACTGGAGATTATGAGCTTAAAGAAACTCCTGAGGACGATGAATACCTGCCGGACTACAAGATGGAAGATACTAGTAACCCACTAAAGGAAGTAGCCATGTCAGAAAGGGCTGAATTGAAGTCTCTCGATATACAGAAAAAAATTGCGGGGGATCAGGTTAAATACACGCGTGGTCTCTACTGGCCAACAATTTCCATCGAGGGTATTTATTTTAACAAAGACGAAGAACCGGCAACCGCTTTTCTTATTAAAGAAAGCACATATGCCGGACTTAAGCTGATTTTTCCGTTTTTTGAGGGAGGTCTCCGCAGGGCAGAGGTTATGGAGGCAAAGGCAAAACAAAGACAGGTTAATCTTATATATGAGGACATGAAGAAGAAAATAAACATAGATATTGAACAAGCTTACCTAGACTATAAAACACAGAAAGGAGTTTTAAAATCTCTTAGAGACAGGCTGACATTTGCCAAGGATAACTACAGTGCTGTTTCAAGACAGTTTGAATTTGGTCTGGCAAACAGCATAGATATCATGGATGCAAATACATTGCTTGTTACGGCAGAACGCCAGTTTGTAGATGCTGTATATAATCAAAGGTTATCTATTCTAAGGCTTGAACGGGTAACAGGGAGGCTGCTAAAAAGTGTTACAGCGAAAGAGACTGCTATTAATAGTCAGGATGAGTAAAAAATAATAGAGGGCAATTTTATGTCTATCCGACACCACATGGACAATAATTATGAGGGAGGTTATCAAGAAGGTCAGATTGTCCTTTTGCCAGTTTGTAAGGGAAAATTAATAGTTGACAATTTTACAAATAATAGAGAAAATGTTTACGTATTTTTTAATTTTTTTCTAAGATATCTTCTATAGTTAAGCATAAAACTTAGAAACTGGAAAACCGAAAACAATGGCTATGCAATAAATATTTAATTAGCCATTTCAAAAAAAAATCGAAAGGGGGAGAGCAATGTACTTAAAAGACATTATGACAACAAATGTTGTAACTATTCCCAGTACTACATCTATTGCGGATGCAAAGAGAATTATGAAAGCTCACAAATTTCGCAGATTACCGGTGGTAGACAAGGGAAAGTTGGTAGGCTTAGTTACTGAAAACAGATTGGAAGGTGTTTCGCCTTCAAAGGCAACATCCCTCAGCGTTTGGGAAATTGGTTATCTTCTTGAAAAGACTAAAGTAAAAGAAATTATGGAAAGACACGTGACAACAGTAGTACCTGATATGACCGTTGAGGAAGCAATCTCTATATCCCAGCAGAACAAAGTAGGCTGCTTGGTAGTGCTTGAAGATAACAGGGTAGTCGGAATAGTTACTACCAATGACTTCTTTTACAAGATTGCCAACAAAGTGCTGGGGATAGGCGAAAAAGGCTCTCGACTGGAGGTCACTAATGGTGGAGAAGGCAAAGCCCTGGAAGAAGTGATTTCTTGCGTAAACGATCACGGGCTGAAAATCGTAACAATTCATATTTATGACCTGCCCGAAAAAACCGAGAAGGATCTTGTTGTTCATGTAGATGGCAAAAAGACTGATGAAGTTGTTGATTGTTTGAGAGAGAAAGGTTATACAGTAACCTTGAGGAAAAGATAACCATAAATTATAAAATGTATTTAAAATTGATGAACTAGTAAAAGATCATACTTGGGATTGCAAAGTAAAAAGATTCAGATGCAAGACGCTCGAATCCCGAGGGATAAAGCGTACTTAGGAGTACGACGCAACAACAAAGGTTGCAGAGCAACACCGTAGATAGACTTTTTACAAAGTTATCAAAAGTGAAAGCGGACTATAAAAATGAATAGTCCGCTTTTTTTATTTTCAGCACTATATATTGTGGTACAAATACAGCTATACACATTTTGTTGTATTTTTTCTTTACATTAGGTAAAATTGATGCTATATTAGATCAAATTTTTTGTATATAAATTCAGACGTTAGTAATTAACTGAATGTAATTTAATCTTTAGGTTGGAATAAAAGTTGATGGATTACCTGAAAAAGAAAGGTTTTTGGGTATGAAGATAAAAGAGGTAGAGGTTTTAGGGTTTAAATCCTTTGTTGAAAAAACAACCCTTTCATTTCAACCTGGCATTACAGCTGTAGTTGGACCAAACGGTTGTGGAAAGAGCAATGTAATAGATGCCATACGGTGGACTATGGGAGAGCTCAGCGCTAAACAGCTCAGGGGCGCTATGATGGAAGATGTTATCTTTAACGGGAGTGAGGGGATAAAACCAACGGGAGTTGCTGAGGTTTCATTAATCTTCTCAAATGAAGATGGCTTAGCTCCACCTGAGTATAACGAGTTCAGCGAGATACAGGTAACCAGACGTCTCTTTAGAGCAGGAGAAAGCGAATATTACATTAATAAGGTTCCTTGTCGCCTCAAAGACATCGCAGAACTTTTTATGGACACTGGGCTGGGCACCAAGACTTATTCCATGGTCGAGCAGGGAAAAGTTGAGATGATATTGAATTCGAAGCCCCAGGACAGAAGATTTCTCATTGAAGAGGCAGCCGGTGTAACAAAATACAAAAATAGAAAAAAAGAGGCATTGAGTAAGATTGAATCTACAAAACAAAACCTGGTAAGATTGTCTGATATCATTGGAGAGCTTAAAAGACAGATTAATTCACTTAAACAACAGGCAAAAAAAGCAGAAAAATATACCTCTATAAAAAAAGATATAAAAGAAATCGAGGTAATCCTGGCACTAGGAGAGTACAGAGAGATTTTAAAAGATAAGAAGGATAAGGAAGGTTTATTACAGATATTAAAGGCAAAAGATGCTGAAATTTCAGCAAAGATACAAACTAATGAGAATCAAATTGAAGAAACTAAGCTCAGTTTACTGGAAAAAGAAAAGGAATTAATAGCTATTCAAGAAAAGCTTCATAGCGTAAACAGCTCTATCCAGAAGGATGAGAATTTAATAGAATACGGTGGTAAAGAGCTGGAAACTCTTAGGAAACAGTATACCCGCTTAGAAGAAGAAACTAAAAAGCTTAGATTTCAACAGGAAAATACAGAAAAAGAGATTCAGGAGTTAGAGAAGGATAAAAAGGATTTAGAGGATGCCCTGGTAATCGAAGAATCTAATATAAACGAGAAGGAAAGCCAATTCGATAAACTTGAAGACCATTACAATACATCATTAGAAAAGATCGAAACAGGGAAAGCCGATCTTATTGGCATACTGACTGATATTACCCATATAAAAAATTCTATAGCCAATTTAACAGAGCAGCAGGAAGACTTTGTCCGGAGGGAAGGAAAGAGCAAGAGGGAATTGGAAACCTTCACTGAAAAGATTCAAAAATTAGAAGGCAGGGTTTCTATTTTAAAGGAAGAGTTGAATGAGTTAAACAGATTGAAAGGGGTATTAGAAGAAGATAAGAAAAAGGGACTTAAAGAGATAGACAATCTTAATCTGGAGGCAGGAAAGAAAGGAAATATCCTGAATAATCTAAAAGATGAACTGAATAGAAAAACTGCCCGGTTGAATTCTTTAGAAGAGTTACAGAAGAACCTTGAAGGATACCAAGAAGGGGTCCGTTCCATAATGCTTAAAAATGGTGGCAATGGTTCAAAGAAGAACGGGATATATGGACTAGTAGCCGACATAATTGAAACTGCGCCAAAATACGAAACAGCTTTGGAGGCAATTCTGGGAGAAAAACTCCAGTACATTATTGTCAAAAGTCAAAATGAAGGTGTGGAAGCTATTGAATATCTAAAGGAGCAGGCTGCCGGTAGAAGCAGTTTTATCCCTCTTAAACTTAGAGAAAGTAAGCCATCTTCGTCGGCTGCTTATTCTGCAGAAGCTAACTATACCCCTTTGACAAGTGTGGTTAAAGCAAGAGAAGGTTTTTACAAAATCGCTGATTATCTGTTGGCAAATGTACTGGTAGTCGAGGATTTCAATAAGGCTATGAAACTATGGGAAAATAACGGCTTCACAGGCACCTTGGTCACGCTGGATGGCGATGTAATAGACTCATGTGGGGTTTTGACCGGTGGAAGTAAATCTGCTGTTTCGAGTGGGGTGTTACAAAAAAAGAGGGAAATTAGAGAATTAAAAAAGCTAACAGAGAGTCTCAGGGAAAAGCATAGTAAAGTTGAAAAGGGGTACAAACAGATTGTTGAAAAGATGTCCTCAATACAAAAGCATATAGAAAAATTGAACCATGAATTATATACTGGAAATGTTAATACTATAAATCTTGAAAATGAGTATAGACAAATTCGTTCAGAGTTAAGCCGTTTTAAGGAAAATATAGAAATATTAAATTATGAAAGAGATCAATTGCAGGGAGAAAAAGAAAAAACAAAGGTAGAAATTTCATCCAAAAGAGAAAAGTTTCAGGAGCTAACCAGCTTGAAAGACGAAAAAGAGAAGCTGGTAGTCAGCATACAGGAGGAAGAAAAAAAGATAAAAGAAAAAATAGATGGGCTGAGAGCCAACCTTACCAACTCAAAGATTAAGATAACCTCTCTGAAAGAAAAGCTTAATAGTACAGATTCTAATATAAACCGCTTAAAGAGTTATAGAGAAGGATTGATAAAAGGTGTTGAAGAGAAAAGAAGGGAAAGCGAAGAAAGCGAAAAGGAATGTATTAAAATCTCTGAAAGGATAGAAGATTCTAAGAATAACCTTGAAGAATTGCTTCAACTCCATGAAGATGTCCATGACTCTTTAAACATAAAAAAAGCTGAAACGGAAGAAGACGCTGAGGATTTAAGAAAAAAAGAAAGCTCCCTTAAAACCTACCTTAGGGAACAAGAAGATCTCCATAAAAAATTAAATGATCTGAACCTTAAAAGCGTTGAGATAGGTATCAAGATCTCGCATCTGAAAGACAGGGTAGAGGAAAAATACCGTATCAAGTTGGATTCCATGACCAGCCTTTCTGTCAGTGAGGTCCCTGGAGAAGAATTAAGAGAAAAGCTTACATATCTGAAAGAGTCTCTGGAAAATATGGGAGATGTGAACCTTTTATCTATTAGTGAATATGAAGAGTTAAAAGAACGATATGAGTTTTTGATAAGCCAACAGGCTGATCTTAACCAGTCTTTGGAATCTCTTCAAAAAACCATACAAAAAATCAATAGGGTAACAAAAAAGAAGTTTAATGAAACCTTTCTGGCTGTAAATGGAAAATTCAAGGAAATATTCCCTCGTCTCTTCAGGGGCGGTATGGGAGAACTTGTATTAACTGACGAAGATAATCTGTTAGAGACTGGGATAGAAATAGTTGCCCAGCCCCCCGGAAAGAAGCTCCAAAATATTAATCTCCTTTCCGGTGGAGAGAAAGCATTGGCAACTGTCGCATTAATCTTTTCTATGTTTACCATAAAACCCAGCCCTTTTTGCCTCCTGGATGAAGTAGATGCTGCACTGGATGATGCAAATATAAACAGATTCAACGAGCTGCTTTTAGAAACGTCTAAAAACTCTCAATTTATTCTTGTGACTCATAACAAAAAGACCATGGAGATAGCAGACACTCTCATCGGTGTGACCATGGAAACCCCCGGGGTATCCAAACTTGTTTCAGTAAAAATGAATTAAGTCAGACACCTTTCTTCTTCCCTGGACAACTGTGCCCGTTAAAAATCCGGTGGACTTTTTGCCTCTTTTATCGTTCTGCTTTTTACTGTATGTGTATAGACCATAGTTGTTCTTAAATCAGCATGCCCCAGTAGTTCCTGAATCGTACGAATATCATAATTAATATTTGGCCTTGACAGTCAACTAAATAAATAATAAAAATAGACAGTTGGCCAGAACTAGAGAATAACTTGTTAGGTGCGGAGGCAAAATATGAAATTGTTGCCGACTTCATTTCTACGAATTGTGTCTTCCTTGATTATATTATTCATGGTGGCAACGGGATGCACGACTACACAGACATATCCCGGCCCTCAACTCTCACCCGAAAAGTTGGCGAAGTTGGAGGGTACCTATAATTATTACTTCATTTGTGATGTCGAGTGCGTAATAGCAGCTGTGGATGGCAAAGGTTTCTATGGTACGGTTGAGATGCTCCCTGGTAAGCATGCGGTTACTCTATATCTCACCTATTCATGTTATAAAGGCCCAACAAATTATGGCGTATCCCAGACATTTTCTTTCGTCGCCGAGGCAGGCCACGTCTATAAAGCAGACGGAAACTGGCACGGCGGTGACAATCAGATTTGGATTATTGACAAAAAAACTGGCAAGGTTGTCGCGGGAATGAAACCTCTCCCACACGAAAAGGTGGCAAGGTTGAAAGGTAAAAGGTTATTTTCTATTCCCCTATGCGCGATAGCAGCTGTGGATGGCAAAATTATGTCTGATGATTTTACAATGGAAGCTGAGATGCTCCCTGGCAAGCATGAGGTTACCATAAAGCTCATTGAGCCTTTTATACCCCCAATATGGCGATTTTCTTTCGTCGCCGAGGCAGGCCACGTCTATCAAGTAGACGGATACTGGAAAGTAGAGAAATACTGGCACGTTGTTGGCAATCAAATTTGGATTTGGATTATTGACAAAGAAACTGGCCAGGTTGTTGCGGGTGAGAAACCTTGAATGTGCCTAACAACGGCATTGAGCAGGACGCGCAAAAAAACCGCGCGCCTCTCATGCCCGGCGTTATGCCAGGAATTATTCCTTGAATTTTCGGATGCCTTACCGGTATGTGGCCTTTAATAAAATGTCATTCTGTAGGTGAGTCCATATGAAAATCGGAGATATCGAGCTGATACCCGTTACAGATGGGACAGTATGGGACGATGGCGGCGGCGCATTCGGACTCGTTCCAAAAACAACCTGGGAAAAGCTGTTGCCATGCGATTCCTTTAACCGAGTCCCGATGGTATTGCGATGTCTCATCATCCGGACACCTCAGTCAACGATTCTGGTGGATACTGGAATGGGGGACAAGATAACGCCTGAGATGGCAGCCATGAACAACGTCCTTTTGTCACGGCCTGAGGGCTGGCTGCTGGATAGTCTGGCAACCCATGGCATATCGCCTAATGATGTTGACATTGTTTTGCTTACGCACCTTCATAGCGATCACAGCGGCGGAAGTACGCGCGTTATCAACGGAGAACTGGTTCCCACTTTTCCACGAGCACAATACTGGGTACAGGAGCATGAATGGGCGGATGCACACAATCTAAATGAACGAACGCGCGGCACTTATTTCGGGTTCAATTACGATCCTCTTGAGCAAGCTAAACAATTGCACTTGATCAATGGGGATGCACCGGTAACCCAAGGAGTCAGACTGGTGACCGCGCCCGGGCATACAAGGGGAATGCAAATTGTGGTTATAGAAAGCGGGGGGCAGACGGCTGTCTTCCTAGGAGATGTTGCGTTTTTACATTGGCAGATAGAAAAATTAGCATGGGTTGCCGCTTATGATATTGATCCGAATACAAATATCGAGACCAAGCGTATCTGGCAAAAATGGTTGGTAGAATGCCAATCACTTATCATATTTCAGCATGATCCAATCATTATCGCCGGCAAGTTGGTCATGCAAAACAATCGTTACAAGGTAGAGGTCGTGTTAAAAGTTTGATGAGATAAAGTCATAACCAGCCAATACAGCCGATCGCTACGCTCCGGCTGATTTTTTAGTTAGCAAGCTACATTGAATATGAAAGAGTCTTGAAAACGATAGATTTGATAAGGCAAACTTCATTTTTAGCGGAATATTATCAAAGCGCTAAACTATTACTAAGGGGCAAGCTGTTATGAAGACATCCGGATCATTTTATGTTCGGGACATTAAGGATTCAAGATTGTTGATGAAGGTTGCATCAGGCGAAGAAAAGGCTGACATGGCGATCATAAACGCCAAACTTCTGAATGTATACTCAGGAGAACTGCTAGATCAGCATTCCATAGGCATCAAAGGAAAATGGATCGCCTGTGTAGGGGATGATCTCGGGGATGTTATCGGTCAACAGACAAAAGTCATTGATGCTAAAGGACAAACCGTCATCCCAGGCCTGATTGATGGGCATACTCACCTTTTATGGTTTATTACTCCATACGAGTTTCTCAAACATGCAATAAAAGGTGGTACTACCACTGTCATTACAGAAACTCTGGAGGCTTTCCCAGTTGGGGGGTATAAAGGTGTAACGGATTTTTTGTCTTCTATTAATGAGCAACCCATCAAGATATTCGCAACTGCCACGACCATGCCCTCAATCAGTAAAACAGCGCGCGGGGCTCCAATGGAGACGATCCAAAAGCTCTTAGGTCGAAGCGATATCCTAGGGATGGGAGAAACCTACTGGCAGTCGGTTCTGAAGGAACCGGATCGATTGCTTCCAATTCACCATGAAACGCTTCGGTTTGGAAAAGTCCTTGAGGGACATTCAGCCGGAGCTAAGGGGAAAAAATTGATGGCCTATATTGCGTCCGGTATCTCATCCTGTCATGAGCCCATAACTGCAGAAGAAGCCCTTGAAAGACTAAGGCTGGGCCTCTATGTCATGATAAGGGAAGGCAGTGTCAGAAGAGATCTTGAAGCCGTTTCTAGGATAAAAGATTTTGGCATTGATTTGAGGAGACTTATTCTCGTTTCGGATGGGCTGGGACCTAAAGACTTAATCGAAAAGGGTGGGATGGAATTTATCGTTCAAAAGGCCATTGATTGCGGCTTTGACCCGATAAGCGCGATACAAATGGCAACCCTGAATGTGGCTGAGCATTTCTCTTTGGATGGACTTATAGGCGGGATCGCCCCCGGCAGGTTTGCCGATATGGTAATTATTCCTGATTCTAATACAATTGATGCACAATATGTCATCAGCGAAGGTCAACTCATTGCGAAGGATGGCAGACTACTAGTCCCTCCCAGGGAACATACTTATTCGTCAGAGAGCTTAAACAGCATTCATCTGCCTGAAAAGCTCAATCCGTCTGACTTTAAAATTAGAGTTGAAAAAAATATTAAAAAGGCTGAGGTTAGAATCATTGAACAGGTTACAAGCTTGGTTACAAAAGAGGCTATCATCACCCTCCCTGTAGTTCAGAATGAAATCAGAGCTGACGTCAGCCGGGACATTTTGAAAGTAGCTGCTATTGATCGAACCCATTGTCCGGGGAAGATGTTTGTAGGGTTTGTAAAAGGATTTCACATGCACCGAGGCGCTTTTGCTACCAGTGGAGCCTGGGACACATCTGATATAATTGTTGTAGGCACCAGCGATGAAGATATGGCTGTTGCTGTCAATCGAATTCATGATATCCAGGGCGGTGTTGTTGTCTCCGCCAACAAAGAAATAATTGCAGAATTTCCTCTACCTATATTAGGCATTCTTTCTGATTTACCCGTTGAAATGGTTCTTCAAAAAATGGAAGAAGTCAATATGGCGGTTTTAGCTTTGGGTATACCGTTTAATGATCCGCTGACTACCCTAGCTGTGCTCACAACAGCGGCGATACCTTATTTGAGGATCTGCGAAGAGGGATTAGTGGATCTGAGAAATGACATTACACTGGAAGTCATTGTGGATCATCCCTAAAACTTTTAGTTAAAAATCATGTCTTAAAAGGTGAAAGTGAGAGGGAACGGGTCAAGTTTGCTCTTGACTCACCTTGTTTAAATTGAGTCGCTGGCGCTGTTTTTCATCACTTGTTGAAAGAAAGAAATTAATCCATTTTCAACCGAATCGTCCAACCAGCCAGTTTGAGCAGGCAAGCCGCTCAACTGTATGTTACCCGCCTAACCTTGTTAGACCTATACCACACCGGAGGTGTACAAAATGAAAGATTTCAAAGATAAAGTAGCAGTGATCACAGGGGGAGCCAGTGGTATTGGATACGGAATTGCCAGACGCTGTGTAAAAGAAGGAGCCAAGGTTGTTCTGGTTGATGTTAACCAAAAAGCACTTACCGAAGCAAAATCAGAACTGGAAGCTGCTGGAGCAACGGTCTTTACAATGTCTGCTGATATTTCAAAAGCAAGCGATATGGAACAACTTGCCCAGAAAACGCTTGACAATTTCGGGGAAGTTCACCTATTGTTTAATAACGCAGGAGTTGGCGTACCAGGGCCTCAAATTTGGGAAACCACCCTATCCGACTGGGAATGGGTAATCAATGTCAACCTTTGGGGTCTCATTCACAGTCTTCGAATTTTCGTTCCTATCATGCTGAAACAAGATACAGAGTGTCACATCGTTAACACGGCTTCTATGGCAGGTCTAATTTCTCCAGCAGGTTACGGGGCATATAACGCGAGTAAGCACGGTGTTGTTGCCTTGTCAGAGACGCTACACCATGAACTCACAAAATTACAAGCCAAAATAAAAATATCTGTTCTCTGCCCGGGAGCGGTCAGCACCAATATCATGGATATTTCAAAGAATCGTCCGGCAGAATTACAAAATGACCCCAAGCTGGAAGCTGAAAGGCAAGCAAAATATCTGGAATTAGATAAGAAAATGCGCAAAGATATAAAAGAGGGGATGCCCACAGACGAGGTGGCAGAGCTTGTCTTTAAAGCAATCAGGGATGAAAGATTCTATATCTTAACACATTCATGGGCGAAGGACATCGTGAAAATACATATGGAAGATATTCTTCATGACCGCGTTCCGACAGCTCTACAAACATGAGCAGATAGTAGGTCTAAATATTCAAGAGGCAAAAATAAATGAGTAACCTTACCCCATTATAAATAAAAATAAGACTACCACCATGATAAAGGACTCGACACTGAACAATCGGATTTACTTCGAGTATACACTAACACAGGAGAACTACAGTGAAAGTTATAGATTTTCATCTTCATATAGGAACCAACGAAAATTTTGTACCCTGGGTGCAAGACTATTTCCGGATGCATAACCCCGATTATTATGAACGTTTTTCCAAACACATTACCCCCGAAGAGATTATTGAATTGCTTAAATTGCATCATGTTGATCGCGGCGTTATGCTGGCTGAGTATAATCCGTGTACGGGACTCATAACTAATGAACATACAGTTGCCTTCTGCAAGGGTCATAAGGAACTTATCCCTTTCGGCGCTATTTGTTTCTATGATAATACTCCCTACGAAAAACAGGCTCAATACGCTGTAGAAGAACTAGGAGTAAAAGGTTTCAAGTGTCTTCCTTCCTATCAGTTCTTTTATCCCAATGACCCAACCCTGTTTCCTTTCTATGATTATGTTCAATCTCTTAGATTACCGATTATGTTTCATACTGGCAGCTCGATTTTCAAAGGCACCAGGATCAAGTATGCTGATCCCCTTTTACTGGATGATGTAGCCGATGAATTCCCCGATCTTACTATTATAATGGAACATGGAGGAAGACCCTTCTGGTATGACAGAGCAGCATGGTTAATTACCAGACATGAAAATATGTATATTGGTACAGCCGGGATCCCGGTTCGACAACTTCCCAAGCACTTTCCTAATCTCGAAATGTATAAAGACCGTTTTATCTTTGGCAGTGATTGGCCAGGTATGGCAGATATAAAAGGTCTTATAGCAAGGGTTTTAAACCTTCCCGTCAGCGATGAAGCAAAAGAAATGATTCTCTATAAAAACGCAGAACGGATATTGGCTAGGACGAAATAGCAAAAAGTAAAAAAGAGAATTAAGCAACTATATGTTATCCATCTAAAAAAATACTTATTTTTTATCTTTCATAAATGAATTCTTGACAGAATATTCAAATATGATATATATGAACATTCTTATTTTCAACCTTTAAGTGCAACAAAAAAAATACTTTGATTGTTTTAAAGTCCAGTTATTTGATAAGTTTGCTATTAATTAAGTTTTTTAATTTATTTATTAGTAATTAATATTACTGAAATTTGTGCTTTTAAACACAGAAACGTATAATAAGATCTGGCACCGTAGGAAATAGGTAGAAAAAGTACTAATTCAGCAAAAATAGCAAATAAAACAAAAAATTTGGTCTTTATCAAAGGTTAGGGTGTTTTTTCTAGAATAAATTGATGTTGATTTTATAAGTAAATATTGTCATTTTAAGCGATTATGCTGGCGTAGCTCAATTGGCAGAGCAGCTGACTTGTAATCAGCAGGTTGCGGGTTCAAGTCCCATCGCCAGCTCCATATAAAAGTAATTAATTATTCGGTCATTAGTGGTTGATTATTAATTAAAGTAACTGATGGCTGAAATTGGGGGAGAGGTTCCCGAGCGGCCAAAGGGAACAGACTGTAAATCTGTCGGCGGAGCCTTCGGAGGTTCGAATCCTCCCCTCTCCACCATCAACGATTATTAATTATAAAGACTTTTGCGGGAGTAGCTCAGTTGGCTAGAGCATCAGCCTTCCAAGCTGAGGGTCGCGGGTTCGAATCCCGTTTCCCGCTCCATTTCTATGCCCGCGTAGCTCAGTGGTGGAGCGCTTCCTTGGTAAGGAAGAGGTCACCGGTTCAACCCCGGTCGTGGGCTCCAGACGTACTTATATGTCTCTAAGTCCAATTTTTTATAATAAGGGACAAGAAGGAGGGTACAGGCATGTCAAAGAAGAAATTTGAAAGGACCAAGCCACATGTTAACGTAGGTACAATAGGCCATGTTGATCATGGCAAGACGACATTGACAGCAGCCATTACCAAGGTATTGAGCAATGAAGGTTTT
>JBDRRJ010000021.1:0-117452 GCA_043825855.1 Pseudomonadota bacterium
AAATATAAAATATATTACTTGACATTTAGTAAATAGTAGGCTATTTTATATAAAAAACTAATTCAGAGGATTTATGGAAAAAGAGACAAGACATGAAAGTTTTAAAAGGATAGCTTCAAAGAGGACTAATGAGATTTTGGAGAAAATCAGGATTCTCGGTAACTGTTCCAATAAAAGTTCTTATGAATATACCGAGGAAGAAGTGAATAAGATTTTCTCAGAGATTGATAAGCAGTTGAAGTTGACGAAAGCGAAGTTTCTGGCGGGGAAGAGGGAGAGGTTTAGGTTGTGAAAAAGGAGAAACCAATAGCTACGACAATGAGAGAAATAAGAATGGAACTTGAAAAGATTTATAAGGAAAGGAAAAGTTGGAATGGAGCAAAAGGATCATTTACCGCACAAGCAATAAAACAAAGAGAGTTAATCTTGATAAAGCAACAAATTCTTTATCGTTTAGAAGATGCCAACTTGTTGAAAGACAAAGGGGAAGAAGCTTTTTATATTATTTTATACAAAATAATAAATGAGTACTTAAACTATAGACAATATAGTGAAACTGATTTCAAAAAGGTGTAAAAACATGGTTGAAAGAAAATTAGATTTTTCAAAAGGACGCCATAGACCAGCCGATTATATAAATATTTGCAAATCCATAGCCGATAGTTATCCTATTGGTATTCCTCACGGACTTCAAAAAGACGGTATTCAGAATGCCTTTCATACAGCTTCTAAATCAACGCTTCTTGAAGTGACCTTCGAGTTGATAGAAAATAAGAAAGGTATTTTTTTCACAATAATAGATTCTAATACAAAAGGACTTATGGGTAAAGTATTAGAAACCGATGAATATAACACCATACGTGAATCGGATCACTGGGCTAGATTTGAAGGTCTCGGCTTTACAACGCCTAATCTAGATGCTATTGGTGCCAGAGGACAAGGGAAATTTATATTTTTAGCAGCATCAGAAGATTTTCTGATGTACTATGACAGTTTTAGAGAGGACGGAACTTATCGATTAGGTGCAACGAGCGCAAGAAAAACAGATTGTCCAATGCTTCATTGGGATGAAGATCAGGGATGCAGTCAACTGAAAGAACTTACAAGCCTTGAACCATTATCTAAGGTTGGAACAAGGATAATAATAGTTAATCCCATAAAAGAATTACGTGATGAAATCGAAAATGGTAATTTTATGGCTGCTATTGAAGAAACTTGGTTTCGTGCAATAGAGAAAGGAAGGGTTAGGATTCGTGTTAAGACATCTGATTATGATAAAGTCGCCAAGATACCAAAACTATTTCCTATACCATCAAAAGATACCGACAAAATCAAAGTATGGATCAGAAATAATGGTGAAATAAAATTATTAAATGGAGAGCGGTTTAAAATAAAACATCTCCAAATAGCTTACAAAAAAGGAGGGAAGATACCAGAACAATTTAGGGGCGTTGCTATTATTCATAACAATATGAAGATAACCTCAATAAATATGGAAGGTGTTCCTCTTGATATAACTGACAATATTTATGGATTTATAGAATTTGATAGGGATTTAGATAGAGAATTGAGAAAGAACTATAATCAGAATCCAAATCATTATGATTTAACATGGCGAAGAGCAGTTCCTAAAGCAATAAAGGAATATATTAGAAAAGAACTTAGAGAATTTGGTTATAAAAAACTTGGGATAGGAACAGATCCGCGGGAAAGGAGGAAGCAGATACGTTCATCAGCCGAAATTGATGCATTAAGATATTTATCCAAATATGCTAAGGATCTTGATTTATTCGGTAGGAAAGGAGGCCCGGTTAAACCACCCCCGCCTCGCCCAGATCCTCCGCCACCTCCTCCAAATAAAAAGATAGGAATAATGTTGCATAGTTTTAATTTTCCAGATTCCGAGAGAGCGCCGAGAGTAAATTGGGGAGAAGAAATCAAAGATTTTGAGGTTAGAATATTTAACAAAACAAATGAACATCTAAAAGGACGGTTAAGAATTTTCATGCTCTTTGGTGGCAGAGAAATAAATATATTGCATGATGAAAAAAGCATTGATATTACTCCATATTTAAAACCCAAACCGTTAGGGCCATTCAGTATTACTTTTTCAAAGAGCGTATTCCCATACCCAGGAGAATATCGGTTAAAAATTCGTTTAATAAATGAAGTGAGTAATTTAGAAATAGATTCTCTTTCAAAAATACTATGGATTGAAAAAGACCCAAAGTTTCGCTTGCCTTTTGAAACACTTCCGGATGATTTTACAGATAAAGAAGATTCCATTGCAAAAAGACAATGGATCACTGAGGGAATTCTTGGTCAAACTCCAATTCTTTACTATAACATTGGGCACTCCTCTTATAAGGAGGCTGAAAATAACGAGAGGCTGACTGATTACTTATTTGAAATATTTTTAGAAGGTAGTATGGATTTTATTCTAAACAGACCAATTGGAGAAGATGGCACTCCAGATTATCATCCACTTAATTCTGAAAGGATATTAAAAGATCCTAAAGAAGCCTATTTAGAGATTTCGGGGAAAATAGCCGAAATAAAAAGTAAATATTATGAGGAAATTTGAAAAATGGCGGTTATAGTTAGGAGAAAAGCAATAATAAATGGTAAGGAAATTGTAATGACCCCCTTCTTAGGAGAAGGGAAAATTACTAAAGATGATATGGAAAAAGCCAGAAGATTGGACAAGTATCTTGAGCAAAAGATGAATCAAATACTTAAAGATATGAAAAGGGAGGGATCTTTAAATGCAAATGCCTTAAAGAAATGGCATGCGTTAGGGGAAAAATTATCTTTTATTGACGATAAAAACCTTGTAAACCCTGAAGATATAAATAATGGGTACATATGGTTGGCTATACGGCAGTATTGCCCTTTAGAGTTGCTCCCAAAAGGCACCCAGAAAACAAATGTTGGAGCAACTACAGGAGCGCGACGAGAAGGGAAAAAATATGACCATTTGCATTATTGTTATCAACTAGGAAAACATAAATGGAAAGATATTGACTGTGTAGGGGAATGGTTTAACTGGATAACTCTTATGGAATCTCCTGGACTAATGCGTGATCCCCGAGTAATACCTACTATGAAGCAAATAGTAAAGGGTTTAGGACGCACTATAACTAAGAATGAATTCAGAGCCTTCGCAAAAAGCCTTCGTAAGTTTTTCTCAACAAAAGAAGCTTATCGTGATACTATCGGGTTAAGCGATGCTAAAATCAAAGAAATTATAATAAAATCCGCAAGAGAATCAAGGATTATTAAAACGAGGAAGAAAACGCCATAGGGAATAAATAGTTAGGTTCTTCTCCCATTTTCTAAAGTAAAATAAATAGAGAAGTGGGAAATAGAGGGATACTTCCCATATTTATTGCCTAACAATGTCAATCCAGTAGACTCGCTACCGAGCACCGCTGATTTTTTCGTTAGCCGGTCTTTGCAGTCTTTGAAGACCGAGGAAGGAGGTTGTAGGTATGTACAATTTCATGCTATCAGAAGAAGCCAATACTACAGTCCTGGAAGTCAGGGATTTCATACATGATGAGGTATCGCCGGAATATATTCGAGCGATGGACCGTGATGAGATTCTTTTCCCCAGGGAATTTGTGGAAAATTTAGGACAAAGGAACCTACTTGGCCTGCGATTCGCTAAGAATTGGGGAGGCCGTGAATTGCCTTGGACGGCGGAGGTAGCTGCTATCGAGGAAGTCGGTGTGCTGGGTACTGCGTTGTGTTGCGCATATGTGATGCCTTCGATCGTCGGAGAAGCGCTGGATAAGTTTGGCACGGAATCACAGAAGGAGAAGTATCTCAAGCCATTGCTTGCCGGCAAGTTAATTGCCGCTGAGGCATTGACAGAACCAAGGGGCGGGTCGGATTTTTTTGGCGCCACCACTCGTGCCGTCAAGGATGGAGACGAATACATCATCACTGGTCAGAAGAGATTCGTGGTGGGCGCGGAAGGTGCGGACTTCTTCATTGTGTACTGTAGGACCAATCCGGATCCGAATGCGCATCCCCACAATCGTATAAGCTTGTTCCTGGTTGAGAGAGGACCCGGCGTCGAAGTGGAATACCGATACGGACTGATGGGAACCCGCGGAGGAGGGACCGGTCGGTTGGTCTTCCGGGAGGCGAGAGTGCCTGCAGAAAACCTCCTGGGCGCAATCAACATGGGCGCCTTGATCTTCAACCAAATGATGATACCCGAAAGGCTGACATCCGCCGCTGGTGCTCTTGGGGTTCGTGGTTCTCTTGAGGTGGCAACCCGCTATAGCGACAAGCGCACTGCCTTCGGGCAAAAGATCCGTAAATACCAGGCGATCAGTTTCATGATAGGGGACGGAATTACAAAACTGGATGCCGCAAGGGCCCTTGTCTATATGGCTGCACGAGCTGTGGACACTGGGGCACCTAACATGCGCAGGCTTGTGAGCGAAGCGAAGAAATTCGCGACGGATGCTGCTTGGGAGGTAGCAAACATCGCTATGCAAGTGCTGGGTGGGATCGGTTACACCGATGTCTACCCGATTGAAAAGGCTGTCCGTGATATCCGCATTATGCAGATATGGACGGGCACCAACGAGATCATGAATCTTCTAGTGCAGCATGAGTATTACGGGGAAGTGCTGGCTGACCATTCGGATCGCAGAAATATCGAGGACGATGCTATGAACGCCAACGACACGGAAAAAGTTTATGTCGATGAAGATCAGGAGAAAGGACTGTGACAATAGTTGATAATAGGAAACCGCCCGTTTTTGAAGTTAATTATAGTTGGTCTTCACGAAAATTATTATCGAGACATGAAAAAATATTTAAAGGACAAATGAAAAGGGTTTAAAATTATTAATGCTTTCCCTTGTTAAGAGAAAAAAAGATCAGCCGATGCCGAACGAGACCCTCGTGGTTTTGCTGTGAAATTTTATACTGAGGAAGGCAATTATGATATGACAGGGAATAACACCCCCGTCTTTTTTATACGCGATCCTATAAAATTTCCGGATTTTATCCATACCCAGAAGCGTCATCCAGCTACGAATCTAAAGGATGCAGATATGTTATTGGAAACATTACCTCAAATCTTTGTAATGCACAAAAGCGTATACAACTGCGTCAAACAGCTATTTTCTATAAAGCTGATCCTGATTATGGAAGCCGTGTGGCCAAAGGCTTAGGACTTAATGTGGATGATGTCAAACGATTAGCAGATATGTCTCAAGAAGAGCGAGTAAAGGCTACCCAGGAGTGAAAATAAGGGGTAGAAAGTTTTCTTAAAGATTTAAAATCATAGCAGTTTCATCGCAGTCTGGGAACTTGACACATTTCAAACAATCCGCCCATATCTTATGGGGGAGAATAGACTTGTCTATTATCTCAAACCCGAGTTTTTTGAAAAACTCGGGTTTGTACGTCAAGGTAAAAACCCTATCTATACCTAAAATTTTGCACTCAGACAGACAGGCATCTACCAGTTTAGCACCAATACCCTTGCCCCAGAAGTCTTCGCGTACAGTGAGAGACCTAATTTCTGCCAAATCCTCCCAGCATATGTGCATGGCACATGTAGCAATGATATTGGCTTCTTTTTCGTCTATATAAACGCTAAAATCTCTAATATTATCATAAAGCTCACTCAAAGAACGAGACAGCATCTCGCCCTTTTTAGCGTAAATCCCTATCAAATTCTGAATCTCTTTGATATCTCCTATCCTTGCTTTTCTGATCATATTAAAGTATTGCAATACCCCCTTGGTGTCTTTTCAAACCTCTTTATCTGTAGTATCAATAGTAACATCAGCTCTGGCGTAAAATGCTTCTTTTATTTTAATAGTTCCTTTATTGTGGTAAGTTTATCAGATACAGTTAGTAATGGACTATCATTGTCTCTTCTTAAACTTCGTAATTACTTAACTGTTTCTTTAAAAACGGTCAACGTAGCTAAGGTATCCATGATAATTTTTCTTTATCTCCTCAACAGAGTCCCCTCCAAACTTTTCTAAGAAAGCATTGGCAATTTCAATAGCCACAACTGCTTCACCGATTACTCCTGCAGCTGCAACAGCACAGGTATCAGATCTCTCTACACTGGCATTAAAGCTCTCTTTAGTATCAATATCTACTGATTTTAGAGGTTTAGTTAGGGTAGGAATGGGTTTCATAGCAGCTCTGGCAATTATGTCTTCACCATTAGAGATTCCTCCTTCAATACCTCCTGCATTGTTCGTCTTTCTATAAAAGCCCTCTTTTGATTTAGACCCTTGAGCTTCTATGTCACCAGGTACTTCAGAAAACCCCTTGTCATCTATGACTGGTGATTTGTAGTGTATCTCATCATGAACTTGAGACCCCCATCTTCTGGCAGTCTCAAATCCCAAACCAACCTCTACCCCTTTGATAGCTTGTATACTCATCAGGGCATGTGCTATTCTTCCATCGAGTTTTCTGTCCCACTGGGCATAAGTTCCCAACCCGACAGGTACACCTGTGACAATTATTTCAAAGACCCCTCCAAGGGAATCTCCCTTGACTTTTGCCTCGTCTATTTTAGCCTTCATCTCTCTTTCAGCATCGCTATCAATACATCTCAGCTCTGAAGCCTCAGCCCTTCTATAAACCTCTTCAGGGTTTAGATCTTGAATACTGATCCTTACCCCTCCTAGTTCAATTACATGGCTGATTACATTAATGCCAAATTCAGTAAGAAGACATTTTATTACAGCCCCTACCGCAACTCTACATGCGGTTTCCCTTGCGCTTGCCCGTTCCAGAATATTTCTTATATCTCTTTGATTGTATTTAATAGCACCCGGAAGGTCGGCATGACCGGGTCTGGGCCTGTTAAGACGAATTCCCTTACCCTCATGTTGAGAGGATACAGACATCTCTTCCTTCCATTTTTCCCAGTCTTTGTTCTGTATAACCATACTTATAGGAGAGCCCATAGTCTTGCCCCATCGAACCCCTGAGGTTATATTGACTATGTCTTTTTCTATTCCCATCCTTAGCCCTCGACCATAACCTATCTGTCTCCGGGCAAGATCAATATTTATATCCTCTTCTTTAACAATTAAACCAGCCGGTATACCTTCAAGGATGGCTGTTAGAGAGCTTCCATGTGATTCGCCTGCTGTAAGATACCTTATCATTAATAATCACCTGAGTCTGAAAATTTAATATTTATTCAACCCTTTTCCCATACATAATAACTCCATGTTGTGCGGTTAGAATGTACTCAATTTCCTCTCCTATCTCGGGTTTTGTTTCAAATTCCTTTATTATTGCTACCCTTCCGCCTTCTATCTCAATTATTGGTAGTCCATCCAGATTACGATATGAACTTATAATGCCTTTTATAGTACCTTCCTGTTTTTTTGGTTTTCTAGGACTATGCGTTTTGCAAGTTATACCACTTGCTGGAAAATCTTTTTCATTTTGATCGTCGTTCATTCTTTATTTCCTCCTTTTCTTTAAAATAGTTGGCTGTTTAAGTGAGATTTTTGCTTTGAATAGTCTTTAAATATTTATTGATCAGTCTTTGAGATTGGTTCTTTTCCCAGGTTGATCCTCAACCGTACACGAATCTTTCATTCATGTACTGATGCCAAGCTTTGGTAGAACCCAAGCGTTTAATATAAGATATACAGCTATGATCAAAATGAAAATCAGGGTTTCACTCATTGTTCTCACCTTTTAATGATTCCTTAGATCTCATGACCTTAATCTTGAGCCGTCTTTTAAAAAAGAACCATTCTTTTAATGAAAATATATGACTTATCTTAAATTTGTCAAGGGAAATATAGCTATTACAAAGTATATTGAAGAACATCGTACCTGCCTTTAGATTCTTGCCAAAAAAATCTTCGGTTATTTCTAATGACAAATGGCTGGCAAATTTATTCTTGTTCTATTTTTCCTTCTGCACTTGAAGAATAAGAAAGAGATAAAACAGAGGACAAATTGTTTTTCACCTTTAAGTTTAAAAACAAATATTTGTTTTTAATTTACAATTCGGTATTTTTCGGTTATATTTTCCTAATTAAATTATTGTTACTGAGAAGATAAATACTGGGGCATAAAAAACAACTTTAACATCTTTTTGACCCAAGTCGGATATTGAAACTTTCATTGAGTGTAATTAGTTTTTTTATAGTTAATTAACAATTATCGATCAATAGATATGATATTCGGTCCGAAAAATTAAAAATTAACCTTTTTGGGAGACTGGAAAGTGGTTTTAGCTTTATTAAAGAATATAATTGGAAGCAAAAACGAAAGAGACCTGAAAAAATTACAGCCTCTAGTTGATCACATTAACAGCTTAGAACCGGATGTTAAGAAATTAAATGATCATCAATTACAGGCTAAGACTTCAGAGTTTAAGGAAAGAATTGAAAAGGGAGAACCACTGGATGATATTTTGCCTGAAGCTTTTGCGGTTGTCAGAGAAACATCAAGGCGGGTTTTGAGGGAGCGTCATTTCGATGTCCAGTTGATAGGAGGCATTGTCCTCCATCAAGGCAAGATTGCAGAAATGAAGACCGGTGAAGGTAAAACCTTATCTTCCACACTTCCAGCTTACATTAATGCTTTGCAAGGAAAAGGGGTTCATATAGTTACGGTAAACGACTATCTTGCAAAGAGAGACAGTGAGTGGATGGGGACAATATATAGATTTTTAGGTTTGTCAGTAGGAGTAATTATACACGATATGGATGATGCAAGCAGAAGAAAATCATATAATTCTGACATTACCTATGGCACAAACAACGAGTTTGGTTTCGACTATCTGAGAGACAACATGAAATTCAGCCTGGATGACTATGTACAGCGAAAGCTTAATTATGCAATTGTAGATGAGGTGGATAGTATCCTGATAGATGAAGCCAGAACACCACTTATTATATCAGGTCCTACTGAAGAATCCACTGACAAATACTATCAAATCAACAGAGTAATCCCCAGGCTTAATAATGATAAAGATTACACTATAGAGGAAAAGACAAGAACGGTTGTTCTGACGGAAGAGGGGGTTGGAAAAGTTGAAAAATTACTTTACGTTGAAAACCTTTACGATCCAAGAAATATTGAGATACTACACCATGTAAATCAAGCATTAAGAGCACATACCTTGTTTAAGAAAGACATCGACTATGTGCTTAAGGATAACCAGGTATTAATAGTTGATGAGTTTACAGGAAGGTTAATGCCGGGAAGAAGATACAGTGATGGTTTACATCAAGCTTTGGAAGCAAAGGAGAATGTCAAAATTGAAAATGAAAATCAAACCCTGGCTTCTGTTACCTTTCAAAATTACTTCAGGATGTACGATAAACTGGCAGGAATGACTGGAACAGCCGATACAGAAGCAGCAGAGTTTAAGAAGATTTATAACCTGGATGTCATGGTTATACCAACCAATATGCCTATGATAAGAAAAGATAATCCAGATGTTATATATAAAACAGAAAAAGAGAAGTTCAATGCTGCTGTTAGTGAAATAAAAGAGTTAAACAAGGTTGGGCGTCCTGTATTGGTAGGAACAATCTCAATAGAGAAGTCTGAGCAGTTAAGCAAAATGTTAAAAAAACAGGGGGTCAAACACCATGTATTGAATGCCAAACACCATCAGAGAGAGGCCGAAATCGTAGCTCAGGCAGGCAGAAAGCATGCTGTGACAATTTCAACCAATATGGCTGGGAGGGGAACCGATATTGTTTTAGGTGGAAATCCAGAATTTCTGGCTGCAGAAAAGGTAGAGAAAGATATCCAATCAGAAAAATACCAGGAAACGCTGGAGCAAATGTTGCAGGTATGTGCTAAGGAAAAAGAGGAGGTTATAGCCCAGGGTGGATTACATATACTGGGTACAGAAAGGCATGAAAGCCGTCGTATTGACAACCAGTTAAGAGGAAGGTCAGGTAGACAGGGAGATCCAGGCTCATCCAGATTTTACCTGTCTTTAGAAGACGATCTGCTAAGAATATTTGGGTCAGAAAGAATCTCTACTATTATGGATAGATTAGGGATGGAAGAGGGGCAACCTATCGAACATGGATTAGTAAGCAAGGCAATAGAGAATGCACAGCGTAAGGTAGAGGGTCACCATTTCGATATTCGTAAACATTTGCTTGAATATGACGATGTTATGAATAAGCAACGAGAAGTAATCTACAAAGAACGAAGGGAAGTATTGAGCAGTGAAAACCTAAAAGGGAGTATTGAAGAAATTGCAGAGGAAGCAATTGAAGAGATTGTCATGGTTTTTACTGATGAAAAATCATATCCGGATGAGTGGGATATTAAAGGTTTAGAAGATGCTGTTTATAAACGGTTCTTTTTCCGGGTTGATATTGACCATATACCTGTCGATAGTTTAACCAGAGAAAAGCTAATTGAATTAATAACTTCTCAGGCCAAAGAATTTTATGACAGAAAAGAGAAAGAGTTAGGTGAAGACACTATGCGCTATTTGGAGAGGGTCATCTATCTACAGACTATTGACAGTCTCTGGAAAGACCATCTCCTGGCCATGGATCACCTGAGGGAAGGCATTGGGCTAAGAGGTTACGGACAGAAGAATCCCCTTCATGAATATCAAAGGGAAGGTTATGGTATGTTTATGGATATGATTAATCATATTAAAGAAGATTCCATAGAGAAACTGTACATGGTTAAATTAGCCAAGGAAGAAGATTTTTCATCGCTGGTTCCAACCAGACGACAACGGTTTTTCCTCTCAAGAGGAGAAGAGGAATCGAAACCTGAGAAACAACAGCCTGTTAAAAGAGGGGATAGTAAAACGGGTAGAAATGAACCATGTCCTTGTGGTAGCGGTAAAAAATACAAGAAATGCTGTCTTCTGAGGGATCAGGAGATAAGTGTCTGAGTTAAATCAAGCAGTTAAAAACTTAACGCAAAAATAGAGAATAAACTTTTTTGAGGATCTAACTAATGGAAAAAGAAAATAGCTGCACGAGATTTGAAGTGCCAGGGTTTCAAGCCAGTGGTATTTCAGCAGGAATTAAGCGGAATAAAGCAAAAGATTTGGCTCTAATCTATTCAGAGATACCGGCTTTTGCAGCAGCAGTTTTTACTCAAAATAAGGTTAAGGCCGCACCTGTTTTGGTGAGTATTGAAAAAGCAAAAAAGCATTTATGTCAGGCAATTATTGTAAACAGCGGCAATGCTAACGCATGTACCGGAGATGCAGGGCTGCAGGATGCTCAGTTAATGTCTAGACTTGCGGCAGAGAAACTGAATATAGATGAAACACTGGTTTTAGTTGCCTCAACGGGGGTAATTGGGAAGAGTCTTCCGATAGAAACAATCTCCAGAAATATTCCACAACTTGTAGATGGATTAACCACTGATGGAATACTGGGAGCAGCAGAGGCAATAATGACGACTGATACACATCCCAAGATAGTGTTGAAAAAAGGGATAATCGATAATAAAGAGGTAACAATATGCGGTATAACAAAAGGGGCAGGGATGATAATGCCCAATATGGCTACTATGCTTGCGTTTATAATGACTGATGCAGCTATTGAAGCTCAGACCTTGGAAAAAGTTTTTAAAGAGGGTATCAGATGTTCTTTTAACAGTATAAGTATAGATGGTGAAACCAGCACAAATGATACAGCAATAGTTTTAGCCAACGGAAAAGCTAAAAATTCGATTATAACCGAAGACTCTCAGGATCTCGAGCTTTTTAAAAACCTATTAGTTGATGTTTTAGTAGATTTGTCCAGTATGATAGTAAAAGATGGGGAAGGAGCTACAAAATTTGTTGAAATCAGAGTTATAAATTCAAAAGAGTACAATGAGGCGATTAAGGTAGCCTTCAGTGTTGCAAACTCTAACCTGGTTAAGACTGCCTTTTTTGGAGAAGATTGTAATTGGGGGAGGATTATTTCTGCCGTAGGAGCATCAGGCGTCAATGTTGACCCAAAGAAGATAAATGTATCTTTTGAAGATATAATGGTGGTTAAGAACGGATTTAGCACAGGGGTTCAACAGGAAGAAAAGGCATCCAAAGTACTCCGGAAAAAAAAGTTTAAGGTTACAATAGATTTGAACAGCGGATCAAGTGATGCCAGAGTCTTTACCACGGATTTGTCTCCTGAATATGTAACTATAAATGCTAATTATAGAACATAAAAATAAGAAGGTTGAGAAAAATTTTTCCTTGCAATATAAGATATGATATGATATCTAAAAAAGTTTGTATTATTAGAATTGCAGCGTAATATAGGCTGGCTAATAAGGTTTAATCAGTAAGTTGTTACGGAAGTTAAAATAGTTCCGAAAACTGACGCGCTGGTAAACTTAATCTATCTTATACGGGAAAGCTTAGTAATGATAGCTGTAACCTATAAGATTTAATTGTATAACAGTAAATTGATATCCGATTAAAGGGGGAGGTAAGAGAAATGTGGGAACCAACCGAGGAGGTTAATGGATGCTGAATATTACAATGAAACAATTGCTTGAAGCTGGTGTTCATTTTGGACATCAGACGAAGCGATGGAACCCCAAAATGAAGGAATATATCTTTGGGGCAAGGAATGGGATTTACATTATAAACCTGCAAAAGACTGTTCAGTTATTTAAAGAGGCTTGTAATTACATAGTTGAAACAGTAGAAAATGGAGAAACGGTTCTATTTGTTGGAACAAAAAAACAGGCTCAGGATGCCGTTGAGGAAGAAGCCAAGAGATGTAATATGTTCTATGTTACAAATAGATGGCTTGGAGGAACATTAACTAATTTTCAAACTATCAAACAGAGTATAGATAAGTTGAAAAAAATTGAGGCTATGAAAACCGATGGTACCATTGAGAGTCTTACAAAAAAAGAGGCTTTAAAGCTTGAGAAAGAAAGAGAAAAATTAGAAAAGAATCTCGGCGGAATCAAAGATATGGACAGACTCCCAGGTGCTGTTATCATTGTTGATCCGAAGAAAGAGAGAATATCTGTCGCTGAAGCAAAAAAACTTAGCATCCCAAGTATTGCCTTAGTTGATACAAACTGCGATCCTGATGATATAACCTATGTTGTTCCAGGAAATGACGATGCTATCAGAGCCATAAGGTTATTTGTGTCAAAGGCTGCAGATGCTTGCTTGGAAGGACGTAAAAGATTTGAGGAAAAGTTAGAAGCCGAAGCTAGAGAAGAAGAAGAGATGGCTCTTGGGATCGAAAAGGGTGATGAAGAAGCAGTTCAAAATCAGCTGGAGGCATAATACAACTTAGGTTGTTAATTAGATAAATAATATAAAATTTGCATACGAGGTAATTTAAAAAAGTTATGGACATTAAAGCATCTATTGTTAAGAGTCTTCGTGAAAAAACGAGCGCTGGAATTATGGATTGTAAAAAGGCCCTCGAGGAAACTAAAGGTGATCTTGATAAGGCTGTAGATTACTTAAGAAAAAAAGGTTTGGCATCTGCAGCTAAAAAGACAGGCAGGGTTTCAAAAGAAGGAATTATAGAAGCATATATACATGCAGGGGGAAAACTGGGGGTACTTTTAGAGGTTAATTGTGAAACTGATTTTGTAGCTAAGTCACCGGATTTTGTTGAATTCGTGAGAAATGTAGCTATGCACATAGCCGCCTCAAATCCCCTTTATCTGAAAAGAGAGAATGTTCCAGAAGAGGTTGTAGAAAAAGAAAAGGACATATATAAGACTCAGGCATTAAACTCTGGAAAACCTGAAAAGATAGTCGATAAGATTGTCGATGGAAAGATGGAAAAGTACTTTTCTGAGGTCTGTTTACTGGAACAGCCCTACGTCAAAGAACCTCAACTCTCTGTTAAAGAATTAGTAGATACCTTAATAGCCAAGATTGGGGAAAATATATCTATCAGACGTTTTTCCCGTTATCAATTAAGTGAAAAACTGGATAATGAAGAAGCCTAATTTTAGAAGGGTACTTCTTAAACTGAGTGGGGAAGCCCTGTTGGGCAAGGAAGAATATGGAATCAGCCCTAGTGTTATCAACAGCATTTCTTCTGAGATTAAGGAAGTCATCGAATTAGGTGTAGAGATAGGAATTGTTATAGGTGGCGGGAATATTTTCCGTGGAATAAAAGCTACTGCTGAAGGGATGGATAGATCTTCAGCCGACTATATAGGGATGTTGGGCACTGTAATTAATAGCCTGGCTCTTCAGGATGGTTTGGAAAAGCTCGGAGTACCTGCAAGGGTCTTATCCGCTATAGAGATGAGACAGATAGCAGAACCCTATATCCCTAGACGGGCAAAAGAGCATCTGGGAAAGAAAAGGGTTGTAATCTTCGCTGCAGGAACAGGCAACCCCTACTTTACTACTGATACTGCTGCTGCGCTGAGGGGAAATGAAATAAACGCCGAAGTAATGTTGAAGGCAACAAAGGTGGATGGCGTTTATAGCAGTGATCCCACAATAGACAAAGATGCTAAAAAATTTGAGGTTTTAAGCTATAATGAGGTATTGAATAGAAACCTTAAAGTGATAGACTCTACAGCGGTATCTTTATGTAGGGATAACGACTTGCCGATAATCATTTTCAATCTAACGGTTCCAGGTAATATTAAAAAAGCCATTTTAGGCGAAATGATAGGAACTAGGATTACGGGTAAAATATGAAAGAAGAGATTATTAAAGAACTTGAAAACAGTATGGAAGAAGCCATTGAAGCTCTTAAGAGGGAATTTAGCAAGGTGAGGACAGGAAGGGCATCATTATCCTTGCTCGATGGTATTAAGGTTCAATATTATGGAGAAGTTACACCCTTGAATCAGGTTGCTACTCTTTCTATACCGGAAGCCAGATTAATTACAATTCAACCTTGGGATACCAAGGTTATAGGAGAAATCGAAAAGGCTATACTAAAATCTGGCTTGGGTCTCACCCCAATTAACGACGGAAAGCTCATCCGTATCTCAATACCCAATTTGACAGAAGAGCGAAGGCAAGAACTGATTAAAGTGGTTAAAAAGATGACAGAGGAGTGTAGGGTATCCCTCAGAAATACCCGAAGAGATACTAATAATATGCTCAAAGATATGAAGAAAGAGAAAGAGATATCAGAAGACGATATGTTTAAGCTTCAAGATGAAGTTCAAAAAATCACAGACAAATATGTAAAAATATCTGACGAGGTTCTAGCTTCAAAAGAAAAAGAGGTGCTTGAAATCTAGTTTTGTCTGGTTTGCGGAGGTTGAATGCTGTGCCCTATAAGATAACTGATGACTGTGTGTTGTGTGGAACCTGTACAGAAGAATGCCCTTATCAAGCAATTGAAGAAGATGATGACATATTTATCATTAATCAGTGTGATTGCACAGAATGTGGTACATGTATAGAATTATGTCCAACAGAAGCAATAATTGTGGAATAAAAATTAAAAGATTAAAATTTTTATATCTCCCCATCATTTTTCAGACTTCTCCCTTCTAAATCTTAAATTATCTTTGTAATCTGTCTTAAATAAACATTTGACCTGTCTACAATCTTTGCTTGAAAATTCACGTTACTTATGCTAATTTAAATAGTTCTGAAAAAAGAAGAATTGCCTTTTAAAAGAAACGGACTCAGGGGCAAAGCCCTTAAATGGATAAAATAACCGGTTTAAGAAATGTTGGCTTAGTAAATAATTATGAAGAGGTTGAACAAAGATAAACTTCCAAGACATATTGCAGTTATTATGGATGGCAATGGTCGTTGGGCTAAGAAAAGGAAACTCAGAAGAATATCTGGGCATAAAAAAGGATTAGAGGTAGTAAAAGAAGCGGTAAAAACCTGTAGGGAACTGGGTATAGAGTTTCTCACCCTTTATGCCTTTTCTGTGGAAAATTGGAACCGTCCAAAGAGTGAAGTAAATGCATTAATGGGCCTTCTTAAAAGCTATCTTTTAAGTGAACTGGACGAGATGTTGGAGAATGATATACGGCTTAATGCAATTGGCGACCTCGAGGATCTGCCTAAAAGTGTAGGAAAAATTTTGACAGATACCATTGAGAGAACCAAAACATGCAAGGGGATGGTGTTAAATCTGGCATTAAGCTATGGAGGCAGAAACGATATTATACATGCGGTTAGCAAGATCATTAGTGATTGCGAGGCAAATAAGATAAAATCCGAGAACGTTACAGAGGAACTCTTCCCTAACTATTTGTTTACTGCTGGAATTCCAGACCCGGATCTCCTGATCAGGACCAGTGGTGAATATCGGATTAGCAATTTCATGCTGTGGCAAATAGCGTATACAGAAATATATATTACTGATACCCTATGGCCTGATTTTAAAAAAGAAGATTTGATTGAAGCCTTGTTAGACTTTCAGTCTAGAGAAAGAAGGTTTGGTTTAACCAGCGGCCAGATAAAAGGCGGGAAGAAAAAAGGGGTGTAATGGAATCAAAGAGATTGTTAACAGCCTTATTCCTTATACCACTCCTTATTATTGTGGTAGGATATGGTTCGGAAGAGGTTTTTTTTGGTGTTCTTTTAGCTGTAATCGTACTTGCAACTAATGAGTTTTATTCTCTGGTTTTACCTGGAGGCCAAAAGAAAGAAAAAATATTAGGGATCCTTTTAGGATCACTTTTGGCATATGGTATTTATAGGGCAGATAATCATGTTATATTAGGTCTTTTCAGTTTTATTATTGTTTTTTTGCTCATCTTTTTTTTAATAAATGTTAAAGATATAAATACAATAGTTCCCAACCTTGGTAAACTTCTAATTGGGATCTTTTATATAAGCCTTCTCTTGCCTCATCTTACATTAATCAGAGGATTACCTCTTGGTAAACAATGGGTTTTCTTTACCCTAGCAGTAACCTTTATGGGTGATACTGCTGCTTATTATGGGGGCAGTCACTTTGGGAAACACAAACTCTATCCAAGAATTAGTCCGGGCAAAACTATAGAGGGTTCTCTGTGGGGTTTTGTAGGAAACATAGGATGTGCTTTAATACTCAGGGAGTTCTTTCTAGATCAACTGGAGATTTATCATTGCCTTATTTTGGCTGTAGGCCTTGGTATAATGGGACAGGTAGGGGATCTGTGTGAATCAATGATAAAGAGAAGTGTTGGGGTAAAAGACTCTGGCAGTTTGCTGCCCGGTCATGGGGGCATATTAGACCGTATTGACAGTATCATCTTATCGTCTCCTTTTCTTTACTATTATGCAGTTATATTTCTTGTTTAATTACTCGATAACTTTTGAGACCATAAATACAATCTTTGGTGTAAACTATCAATTATCAATCTCTTGATCAATCCTTATTAGTAAAATTCTTTAAGAATTTAGAAGATAGAGGCAACAAAATTTTTTTAAGCGTGTTCATTTTTTTATAAAAGATATAACTTGGAGTACTGGGTGAAAAAACTGGCCGTATTAGGTTCCACAGGTTCAATAGGTGTCAATACTTTAGATATAGTTGAAAAGTTCAGTGGCAAATACGAAATAGTAGCCCTTTCAGCTGGATATAATATCCAATTACTAAAAGATCAGATCACCAAATTTCATCCAAAAGTGGTTTCTGTATTGAATGAATCTCTTGCCGACAAGCTGAAAGAGGAATTAGTTTCGAAGGATATAGAGATACTCTATGGAATTGAAGGAAACAATAGAGTTGCCATGATACCAGAAGTTGACATGGTTGTGAGTGCCATTGTCGGGGCAGCAGGGTTAATCCCCTCTGTTTCTGCCATCAGGGCTTGTAAAAATATAGCTCTGGCTAATAAGGAAACTTTGGTTATGGCAGGAAAGATAGTAATGAAAGAGGCAAAAGAGAACGGTGTTACTGTTTTTCCAATCGACAGCGAACATAGTGCTATCTTTCAGTCCCTTCTGGGGCATCAAAAGAAGGATATAAAAAGAATAATTTTGACGGCTTCCGGTGGTCCTTTTCTAAACTGTTCATATGAGGAACTCGCAAATGTCTCGATCCAGGACGCATTGAACCACCCTGTCTGGCAGATGGGCAAGAAGATTAGCATTGATTCAGCATCTCTAATGAACAAGGGATTGGAAGTAATTGAAGCCAGATGGTTATTCGATATCCCTCATGATAAGATCGATGTTCATATTCACCCTCAGAGTATAGTCCACTCAATGGTAGAGTATATTGATGGTTCAGTTCTTGCTCAGATGGGGTTACCGGATATGCGAGGACCAATATCTTATGCCCTTGCATATCCTGAACGTCTTCCAATAGAGCTTCCTTCATTAAACCTCCTTGAGATTGAAAAACTTACCTTCGACCTTCCGGATGAGGAAAGGTTCCCTTCTCTCAGACTGGCGTACAGGGCAGTTGAAGAGGGAGGAACAATGCCTGCTGTTCTCAATGCCGCCAATGAGATTGCAGTAGAGGCGTTTTTAAATAATAAAATAGGTTTTACTGGAATTCCCCGCATTATAGAACAGACAATGAATTCTTATGATGTAAAAGAAATGAACACTATACAAGATGCGCTGGAAGCTGATAGATGGGCTAGAATGAAGGCAAAGGCACTTATATAAAACAGAAGGAGTGTTAAATGGTAACTGCAATTTCTGCTATAATTCTATTGGGCGCACTAATTTTTGTCCATGAGTTAGGACATTTTATCGCTGCGAAGATAAGCGGTGTTGGAGTACTTAAGTTCTCTCTTGGTTTTGGTCCCAAGATATTGAGCAGGAAAATTGGAGAAACCGAATACGTTCTTTCCGCAATCCCTTTGGGAGGTTACGTAAAGATGATTGGAGAGGAGCCTGGAGAGGAGAAAGAAGTATCGGAGGATGAGCTGTCCAAATCTTTTTCCAACAAATCCCTGCTAAAAAGGTCTGGAATTGTTTTTGCTGGACCTTTATTTAATATAATATTTGCGATATTTATATTTTCTGTAATTTATATGATGGGGGTTCCGATTCTGACGGCCAGGGTGGGTGATGTTTTAGAAAACTCTCCTGCTTATGAGGCGGGGATTAAAAAAGGTGAGCAAATTGTTGCTGTAAACGGAAAGACTGTCTCACGCTGGGAAGAATTAACAAAGATCATCCAGGATAGCAACGGAGAGGAACTGAACATTCAGCTAAAAAAAGATGGCATTCTCTACGATACCAGACTTAAACCAAAGCTCTTTACTGACAAAAATATCTTTGGGGAAGATGTAAAGGTTTATAAAATCGGTATAAGCGCCTCAGATGAATTTATTACCGAGAGGTATAATCCTTTTGTCGCTATGGTAAAAGGTTCTCAACAAACATGGCGATTTACTGAGTTGATGGGAGTAACAATTGTAAAACTCATTGAAAGAACGGTTCCTGCAAATACCATGGGGGGGCCTATCCTAATAATCCAGATGGCAGGGAAACAGGCACAGGCAGGAATCTCGAGTTTTCTCTTTTTTATGGCAATAATAAGTATCAATCTGGGGATAGTAAACCTTTTGCCTATACCTATACTTGACGGTGGACATCTTTTCTTTTTCCTCATTGAGGCTATCATAAGAAAACCGCTCAGCATCAAGTTTCGAGAATTTGCCCAACAAGTTGGCTTGGTTATCATAATTCTTCTGATAGTCTTTGTATTTTACAATGACTTGAGCCGTATATTTACTAAATAATGTATTAATCGAACTACAGGAAACCGCTTTGAAGATATTAGCCGTAGAAACTTCAACAATGGCTGGAAGTGTAGCATTAATCGATAGTGAAGAACTTGTATCAGAGTATCTTCTGAATATCAATATCACCCACTCTGAAAGATTGCTTTCAGCTGTTGATTGTATCATAAGAGATACAAAAATATCCGTGGATGAAATCGATGGGTTTGCTGTCTCTATAGGACCTGGCTCATTTACAGGGCTTCGAATAGGCATTAGTACAATTAAAGGGCTTGCCTACGCAACTGACAAACCTGTTGTAGGTATACCAACACTGGATGCTATGGCCGAAAATATTTTTTTTACAGATTACCTAATTTGTCCAATATTAGATGCCAGAAAAAAACAGGTCTATGCCGCATTGTATAAAAAGAGCATAGAAAACAGGCTGGAAAAAATAACCCCGGATTTGGCAATAAATCCCGATGAGCTTTTAAAAAAGATTCAGACAAAAGTTGTCTTTTTAGGTGATGGTCTGAGGGTCTATCACAAACTCATAAAAGAGACACTTCAAGATATGGCTTTCTTTGCCCCAATGAATTTAAGACTTCCTCGTGCTGCTAATGTTGCAAAATTGAGTTTAGATCAATTTAGAAAGAACAATGTTCTGGATTTAAATACATTTACGCCTTCTTATGTGCGTCCCTCAGAGGCTGAGGAAAAATTTAAAGAATTAAAGAGATAAAAATAGGAGGTAAGAACGATGGATCAGAAAGACTTTACCGGCTGTCACATCCCCATAATTACTCCCTTTAAGGATGACTATTCAATAGATGAGGAAGGTTTAATAAAGCTGGTAAATTACCTTATCGAAGAGGAGGGGGTTGATGGTATAGTCCCATGCGGGACTACAGGAGAATCTCCTACACTCTCCCACAAAGAGCATAACCAGATAATTGAGATAGTTGTAAAGGAGGTTAACGGCAGAGTACCTGTAATTGCAGGAACGGGGTCTAACAGCACCCAGGAGGCTATTGATATGACAAAATATGCTGAGGATGTAGGCGCAGACGCCAGTCTTCAGGTAGGTCCATACTATAACAGACCAACGCAGGATGGGATTATGTGTCACTTCGAAGCCATTGCTAAAAATACAAAGATACCTCATTTTATATATAACATACCATCCAGGACCGGCAGGAATATAGAGCCCCAAACTATAATCGAACTTTCAAAGATCGATAATATAATAGGGCTTAAGGACGCAAACGGGAATCTAATGCAGACCATGGAGATAATTAGTGCCACCAAGGATAGTTCCAAAAAGTTTTATGTCCTTTCGGGTGAAGATGCCCTGACATACTCCATGATGTGTCTGGGGGGAGATGGTGTAATATGTGCGGTGGGGAATGTTATCGGAAAAGAGTATACCGAGATGTGTAAATTGATCAAAGCAGGGGAATATGAGAAAGCAAGGGATATGCACTACCGCACCCTTCCTTTGGTTAATACCTTGTTTATAGAATCAAATCCGGCGCCGGTAAAAGAGGCCTTGAAAATGATGGGTCTTCCGGCCGGTAAACTGAGGCTGCCTTTGGTAGAACTGAGACCGGAGAACAGAGAGAAGCTAAGAAAAGCACTAAAAGATATGGGAAGGATATAGGGGATAGGTGCGCAAATCATGAGGAATGAAGCGTACTTAGGGCTACGCTACGACGACGAAGGATGCAGCGCAAAGCCGCAGACGGACTTTTTCGAAGCCATTAAAGCAAGAAGGAGAGTATTATGGAACGTGTGAACGTTTTTCTTGATGTTGAGGCTAATGCTATGCCATTAGGGCGAATAGTAATTGAATTGCGCACAGATGTTGTTCCAAAAACAAGCGAGAACTTCCGTGCCTTATGTACAGGTGAAAAGGGCTTTGGGTTTAAGGGCAGTACATTTCACAGAATTATCCCGGACTTTATGATTCAGGGTGGTGATTTTACCAATCATAACGGGACAGGTGGCAAGTCAATCTACGGCAGCAAATTTGAGGATGAGAATTTCGAGCTTAGTCATACTGTCCCCGGGATTTTGTCAATGGCAAATGCGGGGCCTAACACAAATGGCTCGCAATTTTTTATTACCACTGTCGAAACTGATTGGCTTAACGGCAAGCATGTGGTCTTTGGAACGGTGACAGAAGGCATGGATGTGGTCAAACGCATAGAGGCATTGGGTTCACCTAGTGGGCAGCCTAGGAAAAAGGTTCTCATCAAAGATTGTGGTCAACTGTTAGCAGAATAACACGATGGCTAAGATAGGTTGTTATCTGATGAAAGCACCTTGACAAGTAAACAGCCAATATACATATTTTCAAAAGGGATGGTTACTTTAACATAAACATGAACAGATGTTCCTGTTTTTAAGAGAAAGGAGAAACCCAATGAAAATAGATATTGAAAAGAATTTGGTAGAATTCACGCCGGAACGTCCGGATGAACAGGCAAGGTTAGAGGAATTATGGAAAATTGTCGTAGACTGCGTAAGGTTCAATAAAAAGCTTGTGCCGATAGGGGAATATGTACCTTCTAAAAACAATATGGCAAGATTTGCCATTGAAGGAGAATCAACAGGTAAGACATACGCAGAAGTTTATGTGGACAGAGACTGCAGAGCATTCTGCAATACTTGTAACAAGTATATATTACTGAAAAAAGGTGACAGAATACCTCCCTGCTGTGGAAAACTGATGGAAATAATAGATTAGAATTTTAAAAATCCTATATTGCACATAAAAAGTTCATTACATTAAACAGGGGCGATTGCCCCTGTTTTTATATAAGTTCCCCTTTTTATTTCACTAGATGCCCCTAGTCCTAATCAACCATAAATAAATGTTTGACGCAGATAAAGTGATCCTTAGTCTAGTCCTGGGTGGTTTCACGCCCGAATAATTTTTTAAAGAATTGGTTCATGTCTTCTACAATTAAATAAATGGCGGGAACAAAAAGAAGCGTTAAGATAGTAGATACAAGAAGCCCGAATGTGATACTAACTGCCATGGGAATAAGGAATTGAGCTTGGAAACTTCGCTCAATCATTAAAGGCAAAAGAGCAGAAATTGTGGTGATTGAAGTAAGTATAACGGGTCTGAAACGTGCCTTACCAGACATTTCAACTGCCTTTTTTAAAGGCATCCCATCTCTTACTGCCCGGTTGATGAAGTCAACAAGAACAAGGGAGTCGTTAACTACAATTCCGGAAACAGCCACCATTCCAAAAAGGCTTATAAGAGACAGATCGAGCCCCATAACCAGGTGACCTAAGACTGCCCCTATGAGGCCAAAAGGGATAACTGTCATAATGATTGTGGGTTGTGCATAAGAACGGAACTGAGTAGCCAGAAGCAGGTAAATTCCCATAAGGGCCAGGAAAAATCCACGTTGAAGACTGTCAATTGATTCAGCCCTTCTTTTTTCATCCCCCTCAAGGCTATAGCTCAAACCCGGATATTGTTTCATCAACTTTGGTAAAAAGTTAGCTTTCAAATCAGAAATAATTTTAGTGGCGTTTGCAACATCCTGGTCAATATCAGAGGTGACGGTAACAACTCTTTTCCGATCAACCCTGTGGATTTTTGAATAGGCCCTCCCGTGAGTTATTTCTGCTACCTCATTCAGGGGTATCTCATCTCCTCTTAGAGTCCTGATTCGCATATCTTCTATGCCCGCAAGGCTACTGCGTTCCGGTGAAGAATACCTGACCATCACCTTAACATCATCACGGCCCCTCTGAATTCTTAATGCCTCATCTCCATAGAAAGCCTGTCTTACCTGTCTGGCAATATCCTGTAAAGAAATACCCAGGGACATAGAACCGGGTTTTGCCTTTAATTTTTCTTCCTCTTTCCCGGGTTTAAAATCATCTGATATGTCACGTGTTCCAGGATATGAAGCTATTTCCTCCTTTAAATCCGAGGCAGCCCGTTCGAGCAGCTCCAGATTCTGGCCGATAAGTTGAATCTCAATGGGATTTCCTCCAGGGCCACCCCCCAAGAGGGAAAATGACAGTTTTTCAACGCCAGGTAAAGTCCCGACTTGATCCCTCCATTTATTGAGAATTTGTGTAGCTGAAATTTTAGGCCGGTTTTCCGATCCAAGAAGTTCCACGAATACCTGACCGACATGGCCTCCTTCTTCGCCTGGTTTCCAGTCCCGACGAGGGATTGCCCCTACCAGAGAAAATACTTTCTTTATAATATTTTCATCAGTACTTACTTTGTCAGAAAAGCTTTGATCGATAGTCAGCGCCTCTTTCTCAATCTGCTTTATAGTTTCTTCAGTAACTTTGATTGATGTGCCAAGAGGGTAGGTTACCTCTGCGGTTAACCAGTCGCTGTCTGCCTGGGGAAAGAGGACAAAGGGAAGATACCCGCCGGCTATAAGGCCAATTGCGATAATAAGTACACTAATAGCTAAAGTAAGCGAGAAATATCTGTTTTTCAATGTAAACTTTAGAGCATATGTATAATGGTGATTGATGACATATTGCAGGACTTTGTCAACATTAGCAAGGAGGCGTTCATGCCATTTCTTTTTGGAGTTTTTTCCATTAGATGTTCCTGAAAGGGCATGATCAAGGTGCGCAGGTAATATCAGGAGGGCTTCACCAAGAGAAGCGATAAGAACGACAATCACTGCGGTAGGAAGCACTGCAATGAATTTGCCCATAATGCCCGTGATGAACAACAATGGCATAAAGGCTACAATATTTGTTGTAACAGCCATAATCACCGGCCAACCTACTTCACCCATACCTTCTATTACAGCCTGAGAGGGGGATTTGCCCAGGGAAAAATGCGAATAAGCGTTTTCGCCAAAGATAATGGCATCGTCTACCAATATGCCTGCAGTCATAATAAAGGCGAATAACGAAAGCATGTTTATCGAATTACCCTGCCAGTTGAGGATAAAGAACCCGGCCATAAATGATACGGGAATTCCAAGACCCACCCAGAAGGCAAGACGGAAATTTAAGAAAAGGGCAAGGCAGATAAAAACCAGTAGGATGCCCTGAATGCCATTCTTTATCAGTAAGTCAATTCTGTCCTGTACCAGCATGGAAAGATCTGCCCATATTTCAATATTGACTCCTTCTGGTAAATATTCTCGATGGTTCTTCAAATAATCTTTTACGGTTTCAGCGATGTCTATTGTATCTTCATCCCCTGTCCTGGTAACCTGAACCATTGCCATCGGTTTTCCGTTAAATCGTCCCCGTTGATCTGTATCTTCAAAACCGTCTATAACGTTGGCAACTTCGCCAAGATGGACAATAGTTCCATCCGGGCGTGTTATGAGGGGAATGCTCTGAAAATCTCTGCCTAAGTAGCGCTGTCCTTTTGCACGGATCAATACATCTCCTGCTTGAGTCTTAATAGCGCCTGCAGGCAAGTCAAGACTTGTTTTTCGTACAGCTCTGACTATGTCATCGAAGGTAAGGCCGTAGCGTCTTAAATTTTCTTCGGATATTTCGATAGATATTTCATAGTTTCGAACCCCCAGAAGGTTTGCCTGAGAGACGGTTTTAGTGTCTACCAGGTCATCCCTGATCTTTTCGGCAACATTTCGGAGCTGTCTTTCGGGCACATCTCCATATACCGCTATGCTGATAACCTCGTCTCTATGAATAAGTTTGATAATTTGAGGTCTTTCCGCATTTACAGGAAAAGTATCGATACGCTCCACTTCAGTCTTTATGTCGTCCATGATACTCTGGACTTCATCATCGCTGTCCACGTCCAGCTCAACAGAGACTGCGCCCCATCCTTCCGAGGCGGTGGACATGATTTTGGACACACCTTCTATAGACTTGATCTGCTCCTCTATTTTGATACAGATACCCTCTTCAATCTCCTCCGGGCTGGCACCCGGATACTGGACCGTGACAATTATGAAATCGAGGGAAAATTGAGGGAATACCTCACGGATCATATTTTTCAGGGCAAAAGAACCTGCGAAGATAATAAATACCATTAAAAGGTTTACTGCAACCCTGTTTTTTATAGACCAGCTGGCAATAGACTTCATTTCTAGAGGTCCTTTTTATTTAAAATGATTGAGATGGAGCTTTGTTCCCTCTTTCGGGGCACTTATCGGGGTAGTAATTATAAGGTTTCCGTCTTTAAGCCCTTCAGTCACATAGACAGAATCATCAAGCCGGCGTAGAACCTTAACCGTTTGAATGGTTAATTTGTTATTATCGGCAAGATAGACTTTATCCCCGGGATAAACAGCCGATCGTGGAATCAGGAAGGCATTGTCGATCGTTCTGCCTATAAGTTTTACATTAACAAACATTCCTGGTGCTATTGGATATGGTGAACGTCCTTCTGTCCTTGAGGTCTTATTAGTAACTTCAATAACCATAGGAAGGGTTCGGGTTTTTTCATCTATATCAGCCTTAACGCGTAACAGACGCCCGTCCCATATGTGAGTTTCTTCAGAATTATTAAATATTATTTCGGCATTGACAGAATTTTTGGAGATTAAATTGTCTTTTTTTACTTTATGTTGATTGCTGTCCAGGGGAATTATATCGAGCCATTTCAAATCATTGAAGGGGATTTGTACCTCTACCTCCAGATTTGATGAATTGTATATTCGGCCGAGAGGGGTCCCGGCACTTACAAATTGTCCGGTTTCAACCCGCTTTTCTAGAACCCGTCCATCAAATGGCGCTTTTATCCCGGTCCGTTCCAAATTTAAGAGGGCATCTTTCAGTTGCACTCCAAAAAGTTCTTTCTGCGCCAGGAGGTATTCGGACCTTGGATTAATAAGGCTCAGCTGATTTTCTATCTCCTGCTCCCTGCTCTTGCTGGACAGATACTTCTGCTCTGCCTGGTCCAGGGTAGCTTGTGCAATAACTTCATGCTTTAAAAGGGTTTTAAATCTTTCCAGATTAGCTTTGCTTAATTCCAGGTCTGAGCTGGCAATATTTAGAGTGTCTTTCAGGTTTTTCTTTTCCTGGTCAAGACGTTTTAACTCTGCATCGATTTGTTTTAATTGTTTTTCCCTCTGGGCAACAGCAAATTCATATGATCTGGGATCAATTTTAATAAGAAGCTCACCTTTTTTAAAGGAATATCCCTCTTCAAAATTTGGATTAATCCTGGCAACTTTTCCGGTTACTTCCGGGATCAGGATCAGAACTTCGCGGGGACGCACTGTTCCATAAGATTTGATTGTCATCGCATGAGAGGCAGGGCTTACCTTGATTGCTTCAACCAAAAGGCTGGGAGGAGGTGGTGGCTGCTTTTCCGGTTTTGTCCTGAATTTAACCAGAGCTAAAGCTATAATAATTGCTAAAAAAAGTACCGTTAAAGATCTTAGAATTTTTAAACCCCTTTTTTCCATATTTAACACTTTCTTTTTAAATGTAACATTTATAAAATAAAACCTTTAGCCCGATTCATGTGTTTGGTTAAAAGCTTAATCCTGAAATACCCAATTTATTTCTGATGGCCCAGTGGGATATGAAGTATGTTATTAAAAGACGGTTACCTCTGCGAATCTGGACATCTTGCCACTACTGCAACAAGTTGTGTTCCAAAGTATAATGTTTCCGATAATACACTATTTAGGTAGTAACGGTCAAATAGTATTTGTAAATTTAATATAAACAAATGCTTTGATTTATCTTATATTTATATTGATTTTTTTTGCATCATCATCGTATATTCTTATTGAGTGTAAAATAAGTATAAAAATAGATGTTAGGTGAAATAAAATATTATGATCAGCATTAGCAGGATATCAATGGTTATACTCCTTGGTGTATCAATATTGTCAAAAAGGGAAGCACCCTCTAATTACATCGAGAAAAAAACAGAGTATGATAAACCAGGGCCATACAAAGTTAAATCCCTGGAGTTCCCCGACTTAAAAGATGCCAATAGAAAGAATCGAAGAGTGCCACTCAAGGTTTATTTTCCGGTCGAAGGGAAAAAATTTCCGCTCATTATTTTTTCACACGGAAGCGGGGGGAATTGGAACTCTTACATGTATCAGGTGCAACATCTTGCAAGCCACGGCTACGCCGTTATCTGCGTCGAACATGTTTACATCAACAACAAACAGGTAAAATATTACATGAGCCGGCGCGGTGGAAATATGCAATTTGAAGAAGCGTTATTTCGTACAACGAGAGATCCCAGGGCAGTGCTTGAGAATCCGAAAGACCTGAGTTTTGCAATAGATCAGGCTATTTTATGGAATAAAGGGCACAAAGAGCTTGCCGGAAAGATCGACGTTGAAAAAGTTGGAGTGATGGGACACTCTTACGGAGCATACAGCGCTATCGTCATTTGCGGCGCCAAGCCTATTCTCGACTATCTCGACCCCCCGGTTAATCCCGGCAAAGGTCTTGCAGGTGATTTTAGCGACCCGCGCGTTAAGTTTGGACTGGCAATGTCACCCCAGCCGCCTGGGGGGACTTATTTTGACGAGAAAAGTTATAAGACCATTAACCGTCCATTAATTGCCATAAGCGGCACGAATGATTCATGGAAAACTCATGATGACAAGGTTCTGCCGGGCACAGAACGCTTGAAGTTTTGGGACTTCTTACCTGAAGGGGATAAATACTTTATCTGGCTTGAGGACTCTGACCACTTCGGTTTTTGTGACAGTCCAAAGGCATCGTCACTTCCTTCAAAATCGCGCCCGGATGTTCAACGGATTTCAAAGGCCATGATGGTGCTTTTCAGTGATTACTTCTTAAAAGAAATAAAAGACTCTAAGAATAAAATGAATAAAGAATATGTAAATTCTCTTTGTGGTAATGTGGTGACAAAAATTCAATTGTATGAAAAATAAATTTAATTAATCATTTTAGCTGACAACGTTCCACAGTGCAGCTGGGTTCCAGTGTTTGGCAGAAGATGATAATACGAAAACTTAACAAATCTGATTTGCTGGTACTGCTTGAACTGTATACGCATCTTCATGCGTCTGACGATCCCTTACCGAGCCAAAATGTAGTTGAGAAAGTCTGGGACACGATCCTGCAGAACCCGAATCTCAAATATTTTGGTGTTTTCGTGGAAGATAAACTTGTTTCCAGCTGCATGCTGAGCGTAATACCAAACCTGACGCGAGGGTGTCGGCCCTACGGGGTGATTGAAAATATGGTCACCCATTCTAAGTTCAGGAAACAGGGGTATGGCAGATCAGTATTACAGCATGCACTGGATCATGCTTGGTCTATTGGTTGTTACAAGGTCATGCTCCTGTCCGGACGAAAAGATGAGGGGACTTACAAGTTCTATGAATCTGTTGGATTTGATCGAGACGCAAAACAAGCCTTTTTGGCTAAGCCACCAAAGGCTTAAAATACGTACATAATCAACTTTAGGGCTCATACAAGGTGTAGCTTCCGAGCTGACTTGACATTAAGTAAGCTAATTTAAAACCCATAAGTAAAGAGGAAAATCATGGATATTCAGACTGTTACAAAATTCTTTATGTGGTGCACAATCATAAATGGAGCCTTGTTGCTATTCTGGTCTACAATATGCATGTTTGTGCCGAATCTGATCTACCGAATACAAAGCAAATTCTTTCCTATTCCGCGAGAGACCTTCGACGTGGTCATTTACTCGTTCCTGGGATTATACAAAATAGTCTTTATTTTCTTCAATGTTGTTCCGTATGTGTCTCTGTTGATCATAGGATAAAAGAAATGTCCAGAAAAGTTTTGCGTTTGAAACTATTACGCTGTCCTCTATAGGCAAAGATATTTGAGGTTTCAGAAAAAAGTGTTTTTCTGCAGATTTGTTAATCCATGAAAGGATAAAGATATAGTGATCAATAGAAAAAATCGTGTATGTCCGGTTGCAGCAGCAGGCAGTCTCGACAATAGGATTCGAAAATGGGTACAAGACCCGCGAAAAATGTTAGCTCCCTATATTAAAGAAGGGATGACAATTCTGGATATAGGTTGTGGCCCGGGTTTTTTCTCTATCGATATGGCCCATATGGTTGGGAAATCTGGTCATCTTATAGCTGCCGATTTGCAGGAAGGAATGCTTCAAAAAGTTAGAAAAAAGGTTAAAGGAACTGAACTTGAAGGACGTATCACACTGCATAAATGCGAGGAGAACAAAATAGGCATATCTGAGAAGGTTGATTTTGTTCTGTTGTTCTATATGATTCACGAAGTTACCAATGTGAAGGCATTTTTTAGCGAAATAGAAACGGTACTAAAACCAAATGGTAAGGTCTTCATAGTAGAACCACCATTTCATGTTTCAAAAAAAGCGTTTGAAAACACAATCAAAAAAGCCAATGACGCCGGCCTTGCAGTTATTGAAAGACCGAAGTTATTTCTTAACAAGGCGGCAATACTGAAGAAGAACTGACAACATCTCAACATGGAGCAGAATAAACAACGCCGAGAGACATAAAGTTGAAATAATATATTTTATGTTTACGGAATACTTCCTTATCTCAACGAAAAGTTATGGTGATTATATTAAATTTGCTTTTCATAAAGTCAAGATAACTCACTTTTTTATTTCTTAAAAAGTCTATCCTAAAAGCGCTTGACAAACCTTAGCGATGTGTTAAGATTCTGACCAATTTTATACTTAAAGAAGAATAAACCTTATTAATAATGGTAAATCATTGAGGGTTATAGGTGGCAAAGTTAAGAGAAAGAAGCTTCTCTCTTTAAAGGACATGACTGTACGTCCCACAGCTGACAAGGTCAAAGAATCGATTTTTAACATACTGCCTCGCGATTTCAGAGATAAAGAGGTTTTGGATTTATTCGCAGGCACCGGAAGTTTGGGGATAGAGGCTTTAAGCCGGGGCGCAGCGAAAGCAGTCTTTGTTGAAAACAGCCGTCAAGTGCTGCCTGTGCTGGAAAAGAACCTTAAAAACTGTGGATTTACTGATATTAGCCAGATAATCGAGGCTACTGTGGAGAAAGCGATAAAGGTTCTGGAGTCAAGGGGAAATAGTTTCGATTTTATATTTCTGGATCCACCCTATAGAAGTGGTATACTGAAAGATACGCTGGTGAAGATATCCAGATCGAATATTTTAAGAGATAACTCTTTGATTATAGCCGAACACTCTTCTTCAGAAATAATAGAAGAAGGGATAGAAAGACTAACCTTGACTGATCATAGAAGGTATGGTAAAACCGTAATCTCTTTTTTGGAGCTAGTCTTACATTCATGAAGTATTGTACCATAGAGAAGCAGCTCACCTGTCAGCATGCAAAACACATGTAATATTTTCCACGAGTAAAATTTTATTAACTGTTTAAAAGCAGTCATCTTTTTTGAAAAACTATTAACCTATTAACAGAAGGAATCCCATGGAAAGACTTGCTGTATATCCAGGTTCATTTGATCCGATTACCAATGGTCACGTGGATTTGATAAACAGAGCTCTCACTATCTTTGATAAGCTTATAGTAACGGTTGCACTAAATCCAGCCAAAACCCACTTGTTTACTATGGAAGAGAGGGTAGAAATGATCCGCGAGGTCTTCAAAGATAATCCAAGGGTTGTAACAGACTCCTTTGACTGCCTATTGGTAGAATACTTGGATAGACAGAAAATACATGTTGTAGTGAGAGGACTGAGAGCAGTATTGGACTTTGAATATGAATTCCAAATGGCACTGATGAACAGAAAACTGGATAGAAACATAGAATCAGTTTTCCTTATGACGAGCTTCAGGTGGTTATACACCAGTTCTAAATTAATCAAAGAAGTAGCAAGTATGGGTGGCTCTGTGAAAGACCTTGTTCCTGATGTTGTTGATAGAAAGTTGAAAGAAAAATTCCCCAAATACAGGGGGGTAAATACTAAATTACATATCTGAAAGACAAAATTGGGGGGAGGTAAAGATCATGATTTTGGCTGAAAGAGTTAATAAGATAAAGCCGTCGCCGACCCTGGCAGTATCTGCCAAAGCAGATAAAATGAAAGCAGATGGCATAGATATTATAAGTTTTGGGGCAGGGGAGCCTGACTTCGATACGCCTCAAAACATTAAAGACGCAGCCATTAATGCCCTTAATGAAGGATTTACCAAATATACCGCTGTAGGTGGGATTAATGAATTAAAGGATGCTATAATCGATAAATTCCAAAGGCAAAATAACCTGACTTACAACAGACAACAAATTATTGTATCCTGCGGGGGAAAACATATCCTCTATAATATTGCACAGGCTCTTTTTAATAATGGTGATGAAGTTATTATCCCGGCTCCCTATTGGGTATCTTTCCCAGATATTGTCCTTTTAGCCGATGCTACACCTGTCATTGTTAAGACTACAGAAGAAAATGGATTTAAGATGCTCCCTGACGAACTGTCGAGAGCAATTACCGGTAAGACTAAGGCAATCATATTGAATAGCCCCTCAAATCCTACCGGTGCTGTGTATAAGTCAGAGGAACTTAAAAAGATAGCAGAAATCGCTGTTGAAAAGAAGTTGATCGTAATATCGGATGATATATACGAGGAATTCGTTTACGATGGTTTAAAATTTACTAACATAGCCTCATTAGGAAAGGAAATCAAAGATTTAACTATTGTGTCAAATGGAGTTTCAAAGGCTTTTTCTATGACAGGATGGAGAATAGGGTATGCAGGTGGGCCTCAGGAAATAATCTCGGCAATGACTAAGATTCAGAGCCAGAGCACCTCTAACCCAACATCCATAGCCCAGAAGGCCAGTGTAGAGGCGTTAACAAACTCTTATGATGCTGTAAAAATAATGGTAAAAGAGTTTGACAGAAGGCGAAAATATATGGTGGAGAGGCTCAATTCTATAGACGGTATTTCCTGTTTAAAACCCATGGGGGCTTTCTATGCATTCCCCAGAGTTTCACCACTATACCAAAAAAGCTTTAATGGAAAGAAATTAGGAGACTCAACAGGTTTTGCTGATTTTCTTCTGGATGTTGCTAGAGTAGCTGTGGTTCCTGGTTTGGCATTTGGTGACGATAATTATATCAGACTCTCCTATGCTACATCTTTCGAAAAGATTAAGATGGGTGTGGAGCGGATTGAAGATGCCGTAAAACAACTGGAATAATCTTTTAAAATATATATTATTTTACTTGGTGTATTTTTTCAACCAGTTCACTTATAACAAAGGGTTTTACCACATATCTATCGGCTCCTTTGTCAAGTATCTCAGGCATATCCGGTCTTGGCTCCTCACATGCTGGATAGTCCACCAGCATAATCACCTTCATATCAGGATACTCCCCTTTAAGGTATTTTAAAAACCTGTAACCAGCATTTTCCTCATCTATCCATGGGAGAAAGTCTTTATCTCCGGGCATAAAATATTCCTTGGTCAAGTCAAGCTCTATTAATGCTATATCAACCCCATACAAAATTGATAATGCCTCAGCATAGTTGTCACAAAACCTGACGTTGTATTTATGTTTTTCCTCATAAAGATTCAGAAAATCCTCAAGAGGTTCACCGAGCTTTATAGACTGTTTGTCAACCATCAAAATATTGATGTTTAATGTTTTCTCCATCGTTCTTCATCAAAATATTATTTAGGATTTTATGTAAATAAGCAAATCTATTTTTTAACTAATAATAGCCAATTAAAAGAGAGTTATCAATCGCTAAATTATCAGAAGATTATCTTTTGTTTTGGCAAAATCCTTGATAGTATATAGTACAGTGAGAAAAGATAATTTTTAATCTAAACTAATTAAATGAGACAAAAGTATATGCATAGAGCCAAAAGGATTTTAGAAATCTTAGAAAGGGTGCATCTTGATGCACGTTTGGCCCTTGAATTTAAGACCCCTTTACAACTCCTTATTGCTACCATACTTGCCGCTCAGTGTACTGATGAAAGGGTTAACCAGGTTACTACGAACCTATTTAAAAAATACCAAGAAGCAAGGGATTATACAAAAGTCAGCATCGATGAATTAGAAGAAGATATACACTCAACAGGTTTCTATAAAAATAAGGCTAAAAACATTGCAGGATGCTGCAAAAAAATTGTTGAAGACTTTAATGAGGCAGTCCCTTCAACGCTATCTGAATTATTAAGTCTTCCCGGAGTGGGAAGAAAAACGGCAAACATAGTATTGGCTAACGCCTTTGAAAGACCTGCTATTGCAGTAGATACCCATGTGCACAGGGTTTCAAATCGTTTAGGGCTGGCGCACTCCAATAATCCTGATAAAGTAGAAATGGAGCTATGTAATATTATCCCAGAGGAGAAATGGATTCGGGCTGTCCATCTGCTTACATTTCATGGGAAAAGAATTTGTAAGGCAAAAAAACCATTATGTGGTCAATGTGCTCTGTTTGAATTATGTAAATGGTCTGATAAGAAGCGATTTTAAAGTAGAACCTTTCAAAATAACACTAAAAATTAAATTTAATAGATAATATTTCTTAAATTAGAAGTTTGTTTTGTTTGCCCTGTGGTTCTATTTTAAAACCCAAAGATAACGCGCAGTAGCTACATAGATACTCAAACTTATCTCCTTCAGGTAAAACTATCAGGAGTCTTTTTCTCACTGGTACAGCTACTTTACATTGTGGGCAATAAAGTGAGGTAGCCTCAAGCTGTTTAAAACTGTCACCGTTCATAAGAGTCCCTCCCTAAAACCCTGAATGTCTGATGGGTATTAGCTTTTTGTGAAGAATACAATTTAATACTCTTTATGTCAATACGTACCAAATCTGTAAATATCTATGTTGAAGGGCAAATTAAGGTGAAAATAGTTGAAAACATATTATTGTTTACTTATTATTGAGTTATTGATGCTTATAAAGGTTTTGATCTAAAATTATTTATTTTGTAAATTAGTAAATGGTTTTAGTGCCGTTATATATATGATGTAAGAAAAAAGTTGCTCATTTTTACTTTATAAGTTATTTGAAATTAGGTAATCAATTTACTTAGAAATAAAGTAAGAACCTATATTAAGACGTAACTCTGCATTAAAGACACTTTGTCTAAAGGAATAATAATGATATATAAAATTGTTAAGATAATGGCTGTTGTTTTCTTTCATTCTTATATCAGGCTTGACATCATAGGATATAAAAATATCCCTAAATTAGGAGGAGTAATCCTTGCTCCAAATCATATAAGCTATTTAGACCCTCCATTAATAGGTGCGGCAGTAAAGAGAAAAGTGTATTCTATGGCGAAGGAAGAACTATTTAAAAATGTCATTTCGAGGTTTATTATGACCAGTCTGAAAGCCTTTCCTGTAAGAAGGGGGAAAGTAGATCGAAATGCTCTTAAAAACTCTCTCCAAATATTAAATCAAGGCAATGTACTTAATGTATTTCCTGAAGGTACTGTTCCTTTAAATAACAGCAAGGTTAAGGGAAAACCTGGGATAGCTTGGCTAGCCCTAAAGACAAATGTACCGGTTGTGCCAGTAAAGATAATAGGTTCTGATAAGTTGTTACCTGACGGAAAAATATTCCCGAGGATGGGTAGAGCAAAGATTATCTTCGGGAAACCCATTTTCTTTGATACTGAAGACAATATATGTAAAAAGGACAAAGGGTTGATAACCGAGAGAATTATGGAAGAAATAAAAAAACTATAAATATCATTTCTATAGAGGAGAGGAAAAGGGTGTAATTTGAGGGGATATTTATTTTAAAAGGTCAAGAAAAATAATAATATTTTTCTTGACCCAAAAATGCTCTTTTGTTATCCTTTGCCGCTATTGTATTAACAAGTCTATATTTAAATTTTATGATCCCAAATAACAGCGAGGTAGCCATTGACTATCGAGATCTCTGATAAAACCTATGATGAAGAGTTCGTGAAGAAAGTCGAAGACATCAGCGGCGAAAATTTTCACAAATGCATGCAGTGCGGTACATGTTCTGGTGGGTGTCCTATGATTGAACATATGGATATACATCCACACCAGCTTATGATTTTAACACACTTCGGTTTGAAGGACAAAGTTGTCTCTTCAAAAACATCGTGGATCTGTGCAACTTGTAATGCCTGTTCCGTCCGTTGTCCAAGGGGGATCGAAATAACTAAGGTTATGGAAGCTATCAGACAGCTGACTTTACGAGATAATATCAATTACATTGAACCTTCGGCAATATCTGAAGATATCATTGCTGATCTACCTCAGATTGCTATGGTAAGCTGCTTTAGGAAACATACTTCATGAGAGGATAAAAATGAGGATTAGCTATTACCCAGGTTGCACATTAAAGACTAAAGCCAAAAATATGGACATTCCAGGAGTAGCTGCTCTGAGGGCATTAGGGGTAGAGCTTGTAGAACTGCCTCGATGGAATTGCTGCGGTGCTGTGTTTTCATTAGCAGACGATGATCTCTTACACCTTCTTGCCCCTGTCCGCGATTTGATAAGGGTAGTGGAACAGGGTGATAAAAAATTGGTTGTGGCATGTTCCATGTGCTACAATACGTTAGCCCGTGCCAATCTCCTGATGAAAGAGGACAGTGAAAAAAGGTACACAATAAATACTTTTATGGAAGAAGAGCAAGACTACAATGGCGAAGTAGAAGTAGTCCACCTTTTGAGCTTCTTGCGAGATGAAGTAGGATGGGAAAAGATAAAGGAGCATATAAAAATACCTTTAAAAGGATTAAAGGTAGCTCCTTATTACGGTTGTACACTTTTACGCCCCCAGTCAATAGCTATCGAGTTGCCTGAAAAACTTACACTATTTAAAGACTTTATCGAGACACTGGGTGCAACAGTAGTAGATTTTCCAGCTTCTAATGATTGTTGTTCTTCCTATCAAATCTTAAGCAACCCAGAATTAGGGATAGAAGCAGTCTCCAATATACTGGAATCAGCACAGAATTGGGGCGCCGATGCTATTGTAACAAGCTGTCCTCTTTGTGAGTATAACCTTGGAAAACGGCAGGGTGATGCTTTAAAAAAACATGATAAGCTTAAAGAATTACCTACCTTTTATTTTACACAGCTGTTGGCATTAGCTCTTGGTTTGGCACCTGAAACATGTAAATTTGAGTTAAATCACAATGGGGCAACACGCCTACTGGAAAGTAAAAATTTTCTGACTGTGGTTTGAGCAATTTTTCAATGTTGCCTTTTTATTTAAGAGAACTATTTTCAGCAAACTCTTGAAGAGGTATTAAATATAGAAAATGTGAGGTTGAAATTGTTATGACGGATACAACAAAGGTAGAAAATAAGGAAACTGCTTCTAACGAGGAATTAATTTCGATCTTTATAATGGGAAAGAAATATGAGGTTCCAAGGAACCTGACTATTATGAAGGCAATGGAATATTCCGGTTACAAGTATGTCAGAGGATGCGGTTGTAGGGGTGGAATCTGTGGTGCTTGTGGTACTGTTTACCGAAAGCCAGGAGACTACCATATCTATGTTGGACTGGCCTGCCAAACTGTGGTTGAGGATGGTATGTATCTGACCCAGCTCCCCTTCTTTCCGGCTAATAGAGCAACATACAATCTGGAAACCATAGGATCAGACCCTGAAGAAGTATATAAGAAATACCCTGAATTGTTCCGTTGTGTGGCCTGCAATGCTTGTACAAAGGTATGCCCTATGGATGTCCCGGTCATGGACTATATTGCAGCAATCAAACAGGGAGATTTTGAGAAAGCAACAGAACTCTCCTTCGACTGTATCCAGTGCGGGCTCTGTACTGTGCGTTGTATGGGAGAGATGGCTCAATACCATATTGCTCAGATGGTCAGGAGAATTACTGGAAGTAAAATAAAGCCGCAAGCTTCTCATCTTAAGACTATGGTTGATAACATCAAAGGCGGAAGGTATACTAAAGCTATAGAAGAATTAAAAGGTGTAAGCGAAGATCAATTGCGAAAAGTATACCAAGAAAGAGAAATGGAACCGACAGAGGCACCGGATGATTGGAAACCTGCCGATGCTACTTATCTGTAATAAATAAATTGACTGATAGGAAGGTAATAATATGCCATACTCACAAGAGTTGAAAAAACTGATCAAGGTAGTAGAGAAAACCAGACCCGAGAGAGTTGCTAAGAAAAAGAATAATGAGGAAGTTCCCTTTCTTTCTTTGGAAGAGCGCAAAAAAATACTAGACTATCATCCCGATTTTAAAGAAGAAGGACGAAGGGAAATTAAAGTGGGACCCAGCAAGGGTTACCGGATAGCTCATGAAATGGTAGATATGCTTGAAGCGAAAAGCAGAGTTAATCCTGATCTGGTAGATTTCTCTCAGGTTGATTATGAGACTGATGTTCTTATTATTGGAGGAGGGGGAGCAGGTACCTCAGCAGCCCTGATTACACAAGAACAAGGAGCTAAAGTAATCATCGCTACCAAACTCCGTCACGGAGATGCAAATACCATGATGGCTGAAGGGGGTATACAGGCTGCAACTAAGGGGTGGAAAGACTCACCTTACTATCACTACCTGGATGTTATGGGGGGTGGCCATTTCAAAAATGTACCTGACCTGGTTGATACTCTTGTCACTGAGGCACCGGATGCCATACAGTGGATGGAAAAGCATGGATGTAATTTTTCAAAGTTCCAGGATGGAACGTTAAAAACCCTTCATGGAGGCGGTACTTGCAGAAAACGAATGCACTTTGCTGCTGATATCACCGGCGCTGAAATTATGCGTACTATCCGGGATGAAGCCCGCAACCGGTCACAAGATATAAAAGTAATAGAATTTTCCCCAGCTGTAGAACTAATTCTAAACGAAAAAGGTGAATGTTCAGGGGCATTGCTTTACAATATGGAGACAGAGGAATATTTCATAGTAAAGGCAAAGTCAGTAATTATGGCGACTGGTGGTAGTGGAAGACTTCATATACAGAATTTCATGACCACAAATCACTACGGAGCTACCGCTGATGGTATCATCATTGCTTACCGAGCAGGGGTCGGAATCTGCTTTCTCCACACAGTCCAGTATCACCCAACAGGGGTAGTGTTCCCTGAGCAGGCTGAAGGAATTCTGATTACCGAAAAATTTAGGGGTTCTGGAGCCAATCTGGTCAATATTGACGGGCAGCAGTTTGTAAATGAAAGGGAACCTCGAGATGTTGAAGCAGCTTCCATTATAAAAGAGTGTGTCGAAAGGGGCAAAGGAGTTCCTGCCCCTACAGGTAAATTTGGAATTTGGTTGGATTCTCCTATGATCGATCTCCTGTCCGGTACAGGTACAGTCGAAAAGGAATTTCCGGGCAAATTCATTCTATATAAACGTTTTGGAATAGATATTTCAAAGGAACCAATGTTGATTTATCCTACCCTTCATTATCAAAATGGGGGGCTGGAGTTTAAGAATACCGGTGAGACAACACTACCTGGACTTTTTGTCGCTGGTGAAGTCGGAGGAGGAATCCATGGAGAAAATCGCCTGATGGGTAATTCTCTGTTGGACATCCTGGTATTCGGAAGGATTGCAGGGAAAACCGCTGCTCTCTTTGCCAAATCAAGAACAGATATAGGCACCCTTACCCTAGATCACGTCCGTGCTTATAACAAGAGTCTTGAAGATGCTGGCATTGAGACGGATCGAGTAGCCCCAATGTTACTCCCAGATTATACATTGCCCCACGTAAAAGAAAGGCAACTTACTGCCTGTTATTTAGGGACGTTGCGCTGATGAAAGGTTAGAGACTGTTATTTCCTATTCTTCTTCTCGTACAGAAACATTTTCTGATTGTACCTCTTTAAAATGGATATATCTACTTGTCTATGATAAGAATGATACCCTCCATCTTGTATTTTATATTTCTTCCTTTTTAAAATCAGCTGTTTAGTTAATATATTCTTAAACTAAAAGTTTTCTGAATACCCTATAGAACGAATTTTACATTTTTAAATAAGGTTGTTCTGGGGAGCGGAAATTTTTTTATTAATAGCAAAAAAAACTTGACAAGTTTTATATTTGCTATTAATATATTTTATAAAAGTTCAGTTTATGAATACTATTCATTCTTTTTATAAAAGGGGTATCTTGAAGCTAGACTTACACACTCATTGTATGGAAGCTTTAGATATGATTAGCCATCCCAGCATTGATTTAGTGGGAGAGATTGTTGAAAGGATTGTTGAACGTGGCTTGGATGGGATAGCCATTACAGAACACTATGATGGTGATTTCGGTTTCCGTGTAAAGAAGATAGTAGATGAATATTTCGGAAGTAAGATATTAATAATACCTGGAAGAGAAATAGCTGTAAAAGAGATGAAGTGGGCAGAAATGGTAGAGTTATTTCTGCCTGACGGTTCTACCTTTAGATTTTTACCACACCCAAGTAGTCCTTACCCCGGGGAAGAGGGATTTGATTATGATATAAATCTCCTCCATGGTATAGAGATAGCTAATGCTCTTCATGATCGCCAGATAAATAAAAAAAAGGTAGAAGAAATTTCCCAAAAATACAATCTTATTATGTTGAAGAATAGCGATGCACATACCCTTGAAGATATAGGTTCATTTCATACAGAAATCTCATTGAAAAAACTTTGCTCATTGACAAAAGATTCTATTGTTTAACAATATTTAGGAGTTTTTAATAAACAATTAACCACATACTGGTAGAAGATCCAGTCCTAGGAGGTGTAAAATGACGACTAAGGTAACTGCCCCGGGGAAAAAGATTTTGCAGAGCACATTGGAAATTAGCAAAGCCATGAGGTCCTATTATGGAGATGTGAAAGAAGCACATAAAGCAGGGAAACCTATAATCTGGAATTATGGGCTAGTACCACGAGAAATCTATGCTGTCGCAGATGCACCGGTTATCTACCTGGAGCATTTACCTATGCTTCTTGGTGCTAAACAGCTGTCGGGTCGTTATATCCAGATCGCAGAGCAAGAAGGATTATCGAGAGATGTCTGTGCTTTCCACAGGTGTTTTCTCGGGTGTGCGATAGCCGAGGAGAGGGATCCATACCTCGAGAAACTCTTCGTTCCACCTGATCTTATTATAGCTACCAATTATCCGTGTCTATCTGAATCGAAATCCTTCCTTTACACTGCTGATCAATATAATTGTCCCTATCATTTCCTTGATGTTCCTATAAACACTTGGGGGAAAGATATCCCAGAATATGCTATCAATTATCTTGTAGAAGAGTTAAAGAAAATGATAGAGTTCTTGGAGGAACACGGTTATAAGGTAGATATGGATAAGCTTAAAGAATCGGTTGCCTTAACTAAAAAGATGATGGGTCTATGGGAAGAAATAGACGATTGCAGAAAATCGGTCCCCTCTCCCATAAGTGTAATTGATGGGATGACAGCGTCTTATCCTCTAATTCAACTGCCCGGTACACAGCAAGGGGTTACTATATTTGAAAATTTGCTTGCAGAACTGAAAGAAAGGGTTGCAAGAAAAGAAGGTGCTATTGAGGACGAGAAGTTGAGACTCATGTGGTTTGGAGTCCCACCTCTCTATAATATGGGGCTTTTAAACTATGTGGAGCAGTACGGTGCCGTTGTTGTAAAGAGTACGGTAGAGTATGTTGCTGGTGGGGGATTTGATTATTCTATACTGGATCCCGAGAAACCCCTTGAAAGCATAGCCCATAAAACCCTAGTTGATATAATCAACCCTACAGCCGGAAACATAGTAGATTTCCTTGCAAAGGCTGCCAAAGATTATAAGATTGATGGAGTTGTAGGAGTAGTTAAGAGAACCTGCGGGCTTTTGCCTGGATACATGAGGTTGGTAAAAGATTCTATATATAACGAGTCTGGTATCCCCACAACAATCTTTGATCTGGATGGATTGGACATAAGAGAATATGATGATGCTAACACAAAGGCCAATCTTGATTCATTTATTGAAGCCCTGCTGGGCAGTAAAAGGAGGAACTAAATGAGCACTCTGGAGACAATGAAAGAGGTTTTAGATAATCCCAAAAAAATAATTGAAGAGTGGAAGAAAGACGGGAAAAAGGTGGTGGGACATAAATGCATGTATGTCCCCGAAGAGATAATAGATGCTGCTGGTATGTTATCCGTCCTTACCCTTGGCACCCCTGAACCCATAAAAAAGGCCGATTCCTATTTCCAACCGTGTACCTGTGAGTTTGTAAGAAACCTGTTTGATCTTACCCTAGATAAAAAGTTAGATTATTTGGACAGCATGGTAATATGTAACACTTGTGATGCGGTACGGCATCTATACAACATGTGGGAAGGCTATGTAGATTCGGTCCCCTGTTATATGATTAACAATCCTCAAAAGATGAATGAAGAAGCCGGGTTTAAGTTCTATCGCAATGAACTGGAGAAATTTAAGAAACTCATGGAAGATTTAAGTGGAAACAAAATAACAGACGAATCATTGAAGAAATCAATTGATACCTTTGATGAAACCAGAAGACTGCTTAAAGAACTGAGTGACTTAAGAAAGAGGGATATCCCAGCCATTTCAGGATCTGAATTCTTCAGAACAGCATTGGCCTCCTTTCTGATGCCCAAGGAGAAGGCCAACCCTTTGTTAAGTCAGCTTATTGATGAAGTAAAAAACAGAGAAATCGAAAATACAGATGGGCCAAGGCTTTTGATTTCGGGAAGCATAATGGATAACTCTAAACTCATCGAAATGGTAGAAGAGATGGGTGGGATAGTAGTTGCTGAAGATGTATGCCCCTCTACCAGATTCTTCTGGTATACGACGAAACCAAATAATGATCCAATGGATGCTCTTGTAAGGTTTTATGTAGGTAGAACGCTTTGTGCCTGTATGCATCCTTCAGAGGACAGGTATGACTATCTTCTAGAGCTTATAAGAGAATTTAATGTTGAAGGTTTGATTTATTTCAATATAAAGTACTGTCACCCTTTTTCATATGAATCCTCGATTTTTTTGAAAAAATTGGAGAAAGAGGTTCCCGTCACAGTGCTGGAGGTAGATCACAGCCTTTCAGGGATGGGACAGTTGAAAACCAGAGTCCAGGCTTTTATAGAAATGCTATAAAGGAGGGAAATATGATAACAGCAGGGATAGATGTTGGGTCTTTAACAACTAAAGTCGTAATCTTGAATCAAGATAAGATTATGGCATATGAGGTTTTGGCTAGTAGTGTTGATATCGAAGGAACTACTCAAAAGGCTATGAATGCTGTTTTAGAAAAGGCAGACATATCCCTTAAGGATGTTGAATCCATTGCCTGTACCGGAGCCGGAAAGAAAAAGATTCCATATCAATCAAAAGAACTGACAGAAATAATGTGCGATGCCAAAGGTACTCTCCATCTTTATCCAAAGGTGAATGGTGTTATCGATATCGGAGGAGAACACTGCAGGGCAATAAAGTGCGACACAGAAGGAAATGTCATTGATTTTGCATTAAATGACAAATGTGCTTCCGGTACAGGTATCTTTTTAGATGCAATGGCCAAAGCATTACGGGTAAAACCGGAAGAGATGGGGGAACTCTCCCTTCAAGCAACTGAAGATATTGAAGTCACATCCATGTGCTCAGTCTTTGCTGAATCTGAAGTTGTAACTATGATTCACAAGAAAGTGTCAAAAAACAATATACTAAGAGGAATTCACAAATCTATAGCTTCGAGGGTTGTTGGACTGGCAAACAGGATTCTTTTGGAAGGTGATGTAGTTATCATAGGTGGAATAGCCAAAAACGTTGGTCTTCTTGAAAATTTGGATGAATTGATGAACTCAAACCTGATTGTTCCGGAAAAACCAGAGATTGTTGGTGCCTTAGGCGCTGCACTGTTGGCCAGAGAAGGGAGGGCTTAAAATGATAACTGCTGGAGTAGATGTAGGATCATTAACTGGCAAAACTGTTATATTAAAGGACAACGAGATATTGGCATGGAATCTCATTCCCACTGGTCCTGATAGTAGCGAAACGGCTGCGGAAGTTTTCGATATGACATTAAAGGAAACAGGGCTTACTATGGATGATATTGAATATATCGTATCTACAGGATACGGAAGAGTCGTTGTTCCTTTTTCTAATAAGAACATTACAGAAATTACTTGTCATGCCAAAGGTGCCAATTGGTTCTTTCCCAGTGTCAGGCTGTTATTGGACATGGGTGGTCAAGACTGTAAGGCAATACGATGCGATGAGACAGGAAAGGTTACAAATTTTGCAATGAACGATAAATGTGCTGCCGGTGCTGGAAGGTCAATGGAGATTATGTCTGAACTCTTGGATACTCCTCTTGCTGAGATGGGAGCGCTATCCCTTGACATAAAAGACAAACTGGCTTCTCTTAGCAGTACATGTGTTGTTTTTGCCAGAACAGAGGTTTTGGGATACCTCCATGAAGGGGTACACAAAAACGATATACTGGCTGGTGCCTGTGAGGCATTGGCAGACAGGGTCTATACTCTTCTGAAAAGGGTAGGTTTTGAAGGTGACTTCGTTATCTCTGGAGGGATTGCCAAGAATATCGGGGTGGTGAAAAGGATAGAAGAAAAGGTGGGACTTAAGGCAAACATATGCTTTGAGCCTCAAATAGTAGGAGCCCTTGGGGCAGCGGTTTTTGGCAGAGAAATCCTTGAAAAAAAGGCGAAGAAGAAATGATATAGTTATCTACTCAAGCTTAGCTTAACTTAAAGGATTTCATCCTTCTTCTGTATGAATCAGCAATTTTTAGACGCACAAACTACCCCTGCAGTTGACTGCAGGGGTAGTTTGTTTTAACTAGCATAAGATTTCAAAGGAACTTTTTCTAGATCATAAAGCTCTCGCATTACCTAAGTATTCCTGCAAAAAAACTTCCCGGGCATCAATTCCCCTTAAATCTTGTTTTCTCTTGTCTTTTTCCATTACTCTGCTATAGTAGCCAAAAATATTATATATTGAACCCTGACGGTAACAGCTGTCTTCCATGTTGATTTTAGATGGGGATATCAGTGAAAGTAACTGAAAAAGATAAAGCCTACTGGCCAATTGACAATTCCAGTATGGATATCAAGGATATTATTGATGGAATTCCGGTAGGAGTTGCACTTATCTCTCCAGACTTACGCATTCATGCCATTAACCGAGCCTTGGAAAGCCTCACCGGTTTTAATAGAAAAGAAGCCTACGGTGTCCCCTGCCGTTATATTATGAGAAACAACCTGTGCCCATCAGGATGTCCTGCTAAAAAAATTATGGAAAAAGAAGATCAAATCAGTATGGAAGGGGATATCATAAACCTTGCAAGACAGAAAGTGCCGGTCATGATCAATTTTTCGCCATTAAATGACCATGATGGAAAACTTATCGGTGTTATTGAAACAATAGAAGATATCTCCCTGGTCAGAGAGTTTGATCAAAAGATACAGGACACATCCAGCTACCATAACATAATCGGTCACAGCCCTCAGATGGAAGAAATATTCAAAACCTTACAGCTTATTTCCCAAACCGATTCCTCGGTTTTGATAACAGGTGAAACAGGCACAGGTAAAGACTTAGTAGCTGAGGCAATCCATCTCTCCTCGATGCGGGCCAAAGGACCTTTTATCAAAATAAATTGTGGTGCACTGCCTGAAAACCTTCTGGAATCTGAATTATTTGGACATAAACGGGGTGCATTTACCGGAGCAGTTGAAGATAAGCAGGGGCGTTTTCGCATGGCCAATAATGGGACTATCTATCTGACAGAGATAGGTGATCTTCCTTTATCTCTTCAGGTTAAGCTCCTCACTTTTTTGGATGATAAAGAATTTTACCCGCTTGGCAGCAATAAACCGGTAAAATCGGATGCCAGAGTTATCGCTGCCACTCATAGGGATTTAAATGAGATGGTAAGACAGGGTACGTTCAGAGAAGACCTTATGTTTAGATTAAAGGTTATTCGTATAGAGCTACCCCCTTTGAGGGAAAGGGGAGATGATATAAGGTTGTTAATGAATCATTTCCTGCAGCATTTTTCTAAAAAATTTAACAAGCAGATAAAAGAATTTTCCTTGAATTCTATCCCAATCATGTTAAATTATACATATCCTGGCAATGTCAGGGAGCTTAGAAACATTGTCGAATTTGCCGTAAATCTATGCCAGGAGGAAGTAATTAAACCTGAACATTTGCCATCCTATTTGCATGAATCTATGACTGTGGGGGTGCCCATGTCTGATAAAATAGCAAATACCTCTTCTAATACATCAACGCCCACTTTGTATAGAGAATACCTTTGTAAAACTGACAGTAACTTTGATTGGGATAAAATTGAGCAGCAGATGATTATTGAAGCTCTTGCTCAATCCAGGGGCAATCGAACAGAGTCGGCCAAGCTTCTGGGATGGGGGAGGGCAACCTTTTATAGAAAGCTGAAAAAGTATAAGCTTGGATAAAGAATGTACTCTAAGGCAGTCTTGGTAAACAGATAAAAATGATGGAAAAAATCCTCATAACCATCTATGAAGAAGATGTTGCACCCCGTTTTGATCTTTCCTCCGTAGTATTCATCGCCTCTTTGAATGATAAAAGAGAGATAATCGAAAGAAAAACTATTGTATTGACTTCTACCTCTCCGGAAGAATTATGCCATATGATTCTCTCACAGGGGGTAACCCATCTTATATGCGGCGGGATCGAAGATGAGTTCTATCAATATCTAAACTGGAAGAAGGTAGGTATTATGGATTCAGTAATCGGTCCTTATGAAAAGGTTTTGGATCTATTTTTAAAGGGTAGGCTGGAGCAGGGAACCAATCTTATGTTTCAAGAAACTAAGAGGTAAAGGTTTATGGCTGGAATTAAAGAATGGTTTTGCAAGTGGACAAAAATAGGGACGCCTGATTCTCTTTATGATGATGAACCACCCCAAAAGCATTATGACAGGTTGCGTAGAATCCTGATGGTAATTATTCTCTCTATGGCAATAACACCGATGATATTAATGGCTATCATAAATTATCAACAATACAGGAGTGCCATAAGGGAGGAAACGATTAAACCCATCCAGAGTCTGTTAAACAATCTTAAGCATGTTCTCGACATATTTCTTGCGGAGAGAAAGTCTTCTCTTAATCTAATAGCCAACTCTTACGATTTTGAAGAAATCAATGATCAGACAAAGTTAAGCAAGATATTTACGGTTCTCCGAGAAGAGTTCAAGGAATTTGTGGATATAGGTGTCATAGACTCTTCCGGGGTTCAAAGAACATATGTTGGCCCATATAACCTGAGGGGTAAAGATTACAAGGACCAGAGCTGGTTTAAAGAGGTTATGGTTCGTAATGAATATATAAGTGATGTTTTTATGGGTTACAGAAGATTTCCTCATTTTGTCATAGCGGTTAAGAGAGACCTTCACAATGGAGAATTCTGGGTTATCCGAGCTACGATTGATACAGCAAAATTTAATCGTATTATCTCATCCATGGAATTAGAACCTAAAAATGATCTGTTTTTAATTAACCAGGATGGAATTCTGCAAACACCTTCCAGATACTATGGAAAAGTTCTGGATAAGTATCCTTTGTCGATGCCAGGTCTAACGAATGTTTCCGGTGCTGTTATCCAGGAAACATCTGTTTCTGGACGATATCGGACCTTAATAGGGTATGTTTCCCTCGATATAAAACCTTTTGTCCTGATCTTTATCAAAAAACCTGGGGAGATCTCGAAGACATGGTTTGCCGTAAAGAGCGAGTTGTTCTGGGTTCTTTTTTTTAGTTGTATTTTGATTGTTGGGGTCACTTACGGAATAGTAAAAACCCTCGTAAGGCACATTCAGGAATCGGATGAACGCAGGGGAACCGCCCTTCGTGAAGCACAATACGCTAATAAGCTGGCATCTGTTGGAAGATTGGCTGCGGGTGTTTCTCACGAGATCAATAACCCTCTGGCTATAATTAACGAAAAAGCGGGTTTAATGAAAGACATTATCGAGCGTAATGAGAATTTCCCTGAAAGTGAGAAGTTCCTCGGATTAATAAGTTCAATTCACAGATCTGTGGATAGGTCCCGTGTAATTACGCATCGACTTCTCAGCTTTGCCAAAAGGATGGATATAAATCTGGAAGATGTCGACCTAGAGGATCTGATCAAAGAGGTTATCGGTTTTCTTGAAAGAGAAGCCTTGTACAGGAATATAGATTTGAAATTAAATTTTGATCCAAAACTTCCGAAGATAATAAGCGATAAGGGGCAGCTTCAGCAAGTATTTCTCAATATAATTACTAATGCCTTTGAAGCTGTAGATAAAGGTGGGACGGTTAATGTAATAACTTCGGTTAAGGATAAGGGCAATGTACAGGTTACTGTTAATGATAACGGTCAAGGTATCCCCCAGGAATACCTTCCCCATATATTTGAACCATTTTTTACCACAAAGAAGAAATACGGAACAGGTTTGGGTTTGTCCATAACTTACGGAATTGTAAAGAAACTTGGAGGGGACCTTACTGTGCAAAGTAAGGAGGGAGAAGGGACTACTTTTAATGTAATTATCCCGATAAAGAGTAACCCATATTTGGAAGAGGGTAGTCATGTCTAAACTAAAAGTACTGCTTGTTGATGACGAAGAAGAGTTTGTAATTACACTGTCGGAAAGGCTCAGTTTAAGAGACATTGAAACTGAGGTAGCGTACAACGGTGAAAATGCCTTGGCTAAAATTAATCAATTAAAACCGGATATTGTTATCTTGGATGTTATGATGCCGGGATTAAGCGGCCTTGATGTTCTCAAACATATCAAAGAGATATTGCCTAATATACCTGTTATTCTTCTTACAGGACGTGGTTCTACCAGAGAAGGGATCGAAGGCATGAAACAAGGTGCTTTCGATTACTTGATGAAGCCTGTAGATATCGAAGATTTAATAAAGAAGATGAGTGAAGCTATAAAAGGTAGGTAATATTGAGCTGAACAAAGGTTTAGCATTATGAATAGAACAGATGACGAACTTCTTAAAATTAAAGAGATTGCTTTTATCGGTAAGGTAACCGCCAGCATTTCTCATGAGATTAAGAATGTATTGGCTACTATCAATGAGTTATCAGGGCTAGTTGGTGATCTTTTAAATAAAGGTGATCAAAACACCCCACCCAATTTCACCAGAGTTGCTCAACTCAATATCAATACTCAGGAACAGGTCAAAAGGGGCGCAGAGATAGTCAAGCGTCTAAATAGATTTGCACATAGTATGGACGAGAATGCGTCTTATTCTGACTTAAATGATATTGTCATTCTAACAGCAGATGTCGCAAAAAGATTGGCCAGGTTAAAAGGGGTAAGTTTGGAAGTTATACCTACAAATAAACCAATAATAGATCTAAATAGTTATCCATTCAAAATAGAACAGATACTTTTTGGTTGCATAGAATATTTGCTGAATATATCAGAGAAAAAAAGTCTAATAACCATCGCTGTTAAACAGAATGAGGTTGATAGTTCCATAACCATCTCAGATGATTCTTCGAATGCAAACCCTTCTTTTGGCTGCGATGTAACAGAGGAAACGAGCGATTTACAGATAGTATTTCTTAAAACACTGATGAACGAAATCGGAGGTTCTGTAAATTTTACTCAATCTCAATCCGGCAATACAATCATATTATCCATCCCCCTTAAACCTCCTTAAAAAAGACCTTGTATCATTTTTACCCGCCTCTGTCTCATATAGTATCATTTTGATACGCATGTTCGCCACCTCAAACGTCTTATAATGTATTATATTGATACTCTGCCTGACTACAACTTCATTAACTCATTGATTATTGGTGTTATTTTTGTTATGGCATGCATTTTGCTCTTATAAAAGATAAACGACATCAACAAAAGCCAAAAACAAAAGGGGGTAATTATGAGAAACATTAAGGAAAAAATTGAAGATTGGTTTGCGGCAGTGGCCTTTGCCGAAGCCGGTGAAGAAAAAACAGCGTTACAAATAGCGGATTTACAAAGAAGGTCTCAAAAAAAACTCTCATTTGACAATTTGATGGCAGCTGTTACCTTTGCTGAAGCTGGATTACACGAAGAAGCATTAGCATTTGCGGGAAAAACCGAACGCACAAATAGCAGCAAACCCCTAACCATCGTCCTCCCTGGAGTGAAGGTATGGTACGGCACTGCTACAGTAACCTGCTAATAACAGAGAACAGGTATAAGTTTGCGCGCATTCTTAACTGTCTTATCGGCAAGGCCTATTTTGCTCCTATGGGAGAAGTGGTTAATTGAAAATTATGTTTGTGGGAAATAACACCGCGTTTATGGAGAACCTCTCTGAAAAGATAAAAGGTAGTGGTGGATTAAAGGTATTTATCTCAAATAGTGCAAAAGAAGCTGTTAGCACAGCAATAAAGAAGAAGATTGATGTTGTTGTTCTCAACATGAAAGAACTTCAAATGAGTGGAATTCAAACCCTTTCTCATATCAAAAAGGCCCGTCCCTTAACAGAAGTGATTATGCTTACAAGCCCCTCCATTATTCATTTATCTATAGAAGGTATGAAACTCGGTGCATTCAATGACCTCCTTTTGCCTCCAGACATAGATGACCTTAAAAGAATGATCATAGAGGCAGGTATAAGGAAAAAGGAGAAAGAAGCTGAGGAGAAAACTAAAAAGAAAAGAAGTATAATTAATACCCTCGATAATATCGCCGTATCAGCCACTTACGCCGAGGCAGGACAATTTGAAACTGCCATTGAAATCTTAAAAAAGGAGAAATAAAATGAAGAGAAAAATGAAGGTCCTTTTGGTGGATGACGAAGAAGAATTTGTTAAGGCCCTCGCTGAAAGACTTGAAATGAGAGATCTTAGTTCAGACATTGTTTATGACGGAGAAGGGGCTTTGAGTTATGTCGAAAATCAGGAACCGGATGTTATGGTTCTTGATTTTAAGATGCCCGGGATTGATGGTATGGAAGTTCTTAAAAAAGTTAAAGAGGCATATCCCAATATCGAGGTTATAATGTTAACAGGGCATGGAACCAAGAAGGATGAAGAAGAGGCCAGAAGGCTGGGGATATTTGATTATATGGAGAAACCTGTTGATATTGATAGTCTGGTCAAGAGGATGAAAGACGCCTTCAGAAGAAAACTCGATAAGTATGCTACCGCTGCGACCTTTGCAGAGGCAGGAGAGGTCGAAGAGGCGAAAAAGATATACGACGATAAATAACCGTTTAATTATTATTGTGCCGTAAGGAGTGGATAATGAAAGAAATAAGGGTTAAAGATATAATGGTGCATCTGGAGGAGTATGCAACAGTGCATGAGGATAGCTCTCTGGCCGAAGCTGTTTATGCCCTGGAGAAGGCGCAAGAGGAATTTGACGTTTCACGTTATAAGCATCGCGCTATCCTGGTATATGATAATAATAAAAAGATAGTCGGGAAATTAAGCCAATGGGATGTTATTAAAAACCTTGAACCGAAATACGATACCTTTGGGGACTTGAGAAAAGTGTCCCGTTCAGGATTCAGCCCCGGATTTATTAAATCTATGATAGAAAAAAACAATTTGTGGATGGATGACCTGGATACTGTATGCCACAGAGTTGCCAAAATGAAAGTCAAAGATGCTATGTATATACCTACAGAAGGTGAAAAGATAGAAGAGGATGCACCATTCAGTGAAGCGTTGCATAGCTTCATCATCGGTCATCACCAGTCTCTTCTTGTAACCAGGAGAGAAAAGATTGTTGGTATTTTACGTCTGGTAGACGTGTTCAAACTGGTCTGTGAAAGGATAAAGACTTGCGGAAGTTGATAGAATAGCGGATATACTTTGAAGGTATAGCGGAGGTAGATAGTATGAAAGAAAAAGTGGGTAGGGATATACCGGAAGAGATTGTTGCTTCAGTTCCCAAACCAGAGTTTAACTGGAAAAAGTGGATATTTGTCTTTCTAGGGATTGCTATTTTCCTTGTTATTTATTTTATGCCATCGTGGCCAGACGCTGTAGACCCGTCTGGTAAGACATTTTCCCTATCAAGAGAGGGGAAGACATCAATTGCTTTGTTTTTGCTGGCTGGTATCTGGTGGGTATTTGAGGTTATGCCTATAGGTATAACGAGTATTACTATAGGTGTTGTTCAGGCTATCTTTGCTATACGACCAGCAAAAGAGGCATTCAAAGACTTTATGGATCCATCTGTCATGTTCATATTCGGTTCAATAGTCATTGGATTGGCATTTACAAAAACAGGCATGACAAAGCGGATAGCCTACAAAATGCTGGAGGTGGTTGGTGAGAGAACAAGCATGATTCTGCTTGGTGCCCTTGTAATAACAGCAGGACTTGCCCATTTTATGGCACATACAGCAGCCGCAGCAACTGTATTTCCGATACTAATAGCTATTCATACCCTTTATGGAGAGGAAGAAGGGCAGACAAAATTTGGGAAAGCTCTTTTCATTGGAATGGCTTATGCCGCAGGGGCTGGGAGTATTGTAACAATCCTTGGCGCTGCCCGTGCACCTGCTGCGTTAGGTATGTTTAGGGAATTTACCGGAACAAATATAAGCTTTTTTGAACTATCAAAATACATGTTTTTAGTAGGATGGATCATGGTATTTTTTATCTGGGTATTACTAATGATATTTTTGAGGCCGGAAAAAAAGGTAATTCCCGGTCTGAGGGATAGAGTAAAGAAACTCTCGAGAGAACTTGGTCCAATTAGAAAGGATGAAAAATTCGTTATCTTATGTGTATTAGGCGTGGTTGTCACCATGTCTTTACAATCTTTTGTGCCTGCATTAGAAGGGATTAATAGGGCAGCCATCGTTCTTGCATCTACTATTATCTTTTTCTTGGTAGGAGTACTTACCTTAGAAGATCTTGAAGATATACCATGGAATATTATTCTGCTCTTTGGCGGTGCAATGAGTATCGGTTTCTGCCTATGGCAAACTGGTGCTGCTCAGTGGATGGCTATTGAATGGCTTGCAATGTTTGAGAAGACGCACTGGCTGGTCTTTGTTTTGAGTATAGCCTTTTTGGTAATGATTTTAACCAACTTCATTATGAATGTTGCGGCTATTGCAATAGCTCTTCCAGTTGCTCTTGTGGTGGCTAAATACCTTGGCATAGCGCCTGAACCGGTTTTGTATGCTTCACTTGTAACAGCAGGGATGCCTTTCTTGTTCTTAATAGGTGCTGCACCAAATGCCATAGCATATGAATCGAGACAGTTTAGTACTGGAGAATTTTTTAAGCATGGTTTGATGCCAAGTTTAGTCCTTATGACTGTTGTGGCAGTTGCTCTTTTGATAGTCTGGCCGATGTTGGGGATGCCTATTTTGATTAAGTAAGATGAGGCTGTTAAATAAATAACCAGTAGATATAGAACAAACAATGAGTGTAGACTAGACTAACAGGAGGGAAAATGGGATTTGGGGATGTCATAAGCAGGTTTTTCCCGAAGACATATACTGAAAAAGATTTTATGGAGAAGACTTACAGTATACTTGGCAAAGAAGGTTTTAATGCTGACAACACAATTGCTTCTGCCAACGTATGTAGAGATGAGATTTCGCAAACAATAGTCAATCTGATAAGGGAAAGATGGGGAGAGGCATTCAACCTCTCAAGTCTTGCAGGTATGTTCTTTGCAGGCAGAACAGCCCTGATAGCAGGTATGCACCATGCACCGATTGAGGCTGGCAAGGAACGTTATGTTTATTATGCCTTGCCTCATATAGCAATTGGTTCTAGTGGAGAGATGGGAGTCTGTAAAAGGAAAGGCAGAGAAAAGGAAGGAAACGCATGTGGCGCGTTGAACGCCTTTCAGAAAGAGATAGCAGAGGGCAGGGTTAATTTTTCAATGGACAATGAGGACATTGAACAGAGCCTTCTCAGGATGCGTCTGTTAAGGGAGCTTCCTTATGGTCATGTTCCCGATCTTCTTGAACTTACAAGGATAGCACATAGGGTTATACGTACAGATATTGATAATGCACTTAACAATATCGTGGATAAGGAGAGATGTGATTATGCTTTGATAACAGGCATACAGATTCATGGTCCTGATAACAATTATGTATGGCCTGACTTTTCTTATGCAATCATAAACGGTACAAGGCAAGAAATTACTTTTTGAAATTTGATAAAAGAGACCAAGAACTAACTGTTGAGAATTTTAACAAAGGGGGAATCCTATGAAAGCTAAGCTGTTATTAGTGGACGATGAAGAGAATTTTATTGAAACACTAGCCGAAAGATTGAGGAATCGAAACTATGATGTCACTACAGCTCTTAATGGGGAAGATGCCCTTCAAAAGATCAACGAGTACGATATAGACATAGCTATCATCGATGTTATGATGCCGGGTCTAAGTGGTATTGAAACCCTTAGCGAAATAAAGAGACTAAAACCACTTGTAGAGGCGTTTATGCTCACCGGTCATGCAACAGTAGAAACTGCCATAGAGGGCATGAAGCTTGGAGCGTATGATTACCTGATGAAACCATGTGATATGGACCAACTCTTAGCCAAGATCGAAGAGGCGAAGGATAAAAAGAGTAAACACGAAGAAAAGATCAGAGAAGCAAAGGTAAAAGAACTCTCTACCAGGTTTGTTTAATTTGGCTCTATTAGATATACTGTGCCGAAGATGAAAACTAAATCCGTCAAGAATCATCAATACTACCGTACACTCACTAGAATGATTGTAGTATTAATGATCAGCATCTCAATTATACCCCTCATCTTCATTGGTGGGGTAACTATCTATTATTACAGCCAATCTTTAAAGAATAATACAATAGTATACCTTGAAACCCTCGTTAACAAGCACAGAATCAATATAGACACATTCCTCAAGGAAAAGTTAGCTGACATTCAGACCCTTGTAGACTCAAGTACTGTGGAGCAACTTCTTGATAGTAACTTTTTAAGAAGAAGGCTTGAAATATTGCAAAAGAGATATGGGGATTTTGTCGATCTTGGTGTTATAGACGACACTGGTTATCAGCTTGCCTATGCTGGCCCATTTCAACTTGAACATGTAAAGTATTCTGATGCAGATTGGTTTAAAAAGGCTATGACCAGGGATTACTTTATAAGTGATGTTTTTCTTGGGATCAGAGGGTTACCACATTTTATTATAGCTATAAAAACTAAGGATACCAAAGGGAAAATCTGGATTGTAAGGACTACTATAGATATCGAAAAATTCACTTCACGGGTTGAAAACATTAAAATAGGCAAGACCGGCCATGCCTTTATATTGAATCGTAGCGGGGAGTTCCAAACTAATCCAAAATTCAAGGATATGGAGGACATCCATTTTGTATACTCTACCATTAAGGATGAATCCCCTGGAACCAATAGTGTTTCAGTTGTTGAAACCGAAAGGGCAAATGGAAAGAGAGTAATCTACGCTATTTCGTTTCTCAAAAATAGAGAATGGATGCTGGTATCTAAACAGGATTCGGCAGACGCTTTTTCCTCTCTCTACTACGTAAGGAAGTTGGTTATTTCAATTTCTTTCGTAAGCTTATTTTCAGTCCTGCTGATAAGTTTTTTCCTGGCAAGAAAAATAGTAGGTCGTATGGAGAAGGTTGATCTGGATAGGGTGAAGATGCATGAGCAGATCGTAGAGGCAGGCAAACTCGCATCAATAGGGGAACTTGCAGCAGGTATAGCTCATGAGGTTAATAACCCAGTTGCTATTATGGTAGAAGAGGCTGGTTGGATGGAGGACCTGTTGGAAGAAGGGGAACTTCAGAGTAGCGATACCCTTTATGAATTTAGACGTGCCTTGAAACAGATACGGTCCCAGGGAATACGTTGCAAGCAGATTACACACAAATTGCTGAGTTTTGCACGGAAAACCGATTCAAAGCTTTATGACCTGAATTTAAATGAATTGATCGAAGAAGTAGTTGGACTATCCGAAAGGACAGCAAGGTATAGAAACATAAAGATAGAAACTAAAATCAGTCCGGATGTTCCCCCAATAACCGCATCACCTTCAGAGATTCAGCAGGTGCTTCTAAATCTGATAAATAATGCTATTGATGCTATTGGTAAGGATGGAGGGAGAATTAATATAGTAACTATGGTTGATGATGGTTTTGTGGTTATTGATGTATCTGATACAGGGCGTGGAATTCCTCAGGCTGATATTCAGAGGATTTTTGATCCGTTCTTTACTACAAAGCCGGTTGGCAAAGGTACAGGGTTAGGATTATCTATCTGTTATGGGATTATTGACAGGATGGGTGGAAGGATAAGTGTGAATAGCGCCCCGGGAAAGGGTACAGTATTTCATGTACGAATTCCAATTAGTACGGAGAAAAAAGAGGCATGAAAAAAGGGGCTTTTAGTGAGGTAGGAGTAGTTAATAACTACTTAAAATCAACAGGGAGGTAAATGCTATGGTTGAAGCAAAAAATATAATGCTGGTTGATGATGAAGAGCCTTTTGTTGAAGCTATGACCAGACGCCTGTCTAAAAGGGGTTTTAACGTGATTGGCGTATTCAGCGGAAATGAAGCCCTGAAAAAACTGAAATCTAACACGACAATTGAAGTTGTTATACTTGATGTCAAGATGCCTGGTATGGATGGGATAGATACATTGAAGGAGATAAAAAGACAATTCCCATTAATAGAGGTTATCATGCTTACAGGTTATGCCACTGTTGAAACGGCTATTGAAGGGATGAAGCTTGGGGCATTTGATTACCTAATGAAGCCTACTGATATGGTACAGCTTTTAACCAAGATTGAAGAGGCGGGGGATAAGAAAAATAAACATGAAGAAAAGATTAGAGAGGCAAAGATTAAAGAGCTCTCTTCTAGATTTGTTTAGTGGTTCCCGATAAAAAAGTAACAGATAAACCACAGATTTCCCTTGCTGCCGACGATTTTATAACAGACATGACAGGTGTTCTATCTGTCAGAAAGGTATTTTCAGGTGGAACGGATTAAACTCCTTTTAGTGGATGATGAAGAGGGCTATGTAAGTGTTTTGTCCAAAAGATTATCAAGGAGGAATATCCAGGCAACTGTTGCACTCAGTGGTACTGAAGCAATTCAGGCTCTCAGAAAGCAGGATTTCGATGTAACCGTTTTAGATTTAAAGATGGAGGATATGGATGGTATCGAGGTTTTAAAAATATTCAAAAAAGTATGTCCCAATATGGAGGTTATCATGCTTACGGGCCACGGTTCCGAGCAGGCCGCCAGGGATGGTTTATCCCTCGGGGCATTTGCCTATCTTACCAAACCCTGCGATTTGGATGATCTTCTCAAAAAGATCAGGCAGGCAGCTATAAGAAAGGGAGGTGGAACTTGTGGATGAATTCAGCGTCCTTCTTGTAGATGACGAAAAAGAATTTTTAGATACATTAATTAAAAGACTTAAAAAACGGAAGTTAATGGTAACGGGAGTAAACAGCGGTGAAGATGCCCTTAAATTCCTGAAAGAGACTCCGCTGGATGTGGTAGTTCTCGATGTAAGGATGGAGGGGGGTATGGATGGCATACAGACGTTGCGGGAGATTAAAAAGATTAACCCTCTGGTAGAGGTTATTATGCTTACAGGACATGCAAATCTGGAGGTTGCTGTTGAGGGGATGGAAGTTGGAGCATTCGATTATCTGATGAAACCTATGGATATTGATGAACTTTTATATAAACTTGAAGATGCCTATAAGAGAAAAAAAATTCAGGAACAAAAGATAAAACACTTGGAAGAGGGAAAAAAAATAGAAGGGGTTTGAGAAATGAAAAGACGACTATATGCGAACCTCAGGAGAAAGATTATTTTCATTACCCTGACAGTTTCTTTCATACCGCTTATTTCCCTTAGTGTGATTATTTATTATCAATTTGCCAATGTGTTCAGAAATAAAATCGAAGAACAGATTGAATACCGTGCCAGGGCACAGGGTAGCGCGATAGAACTCTTCTTAAAAGAACGCACCGCCATTCTACTAACCATGGTCGACACATATAACTTTGATGATTTAGCAGCCAAGGGCAAATTAGAGAGAGTTTTTCAGATAATGAACCATCGAGTTGGCGGTTTCATTGATCTCGGATTGATTGATAATACCGGAAGGCATGTGGCCTATGTGGGCCCTTACAACCTTATTGGTCTGAACTATTATTCGCAACCATGGTTTGGTGAAGTTGAAAGTAAGGGTGTTTACGTCAGTGACGTTTTTACCGGCTTCAGGCGGGTACCTCATTTTATCATCGCTGTAAGACGCCAGGAGAACAACAGGATATGGATACTAAGGGCAACAATAGATTCTGATGCTTTTGAGAGTCTTGTCCGTGCAGCACAGGTGGGAAAAACAGGTGATGCTTTTATTGTCAATAGAGATGGCTTCTATCAAACGCACATGCGTTTTGGTGGAGAGCTCCTCTCAAAGTCCAATTTGAATCCCACTATCTTTGGAGAGGGCACGACAGTCTTAGAAAAGGTAAACAAAGAGGGAAAAAAGGTACTCTATGCCGGAAGATGGCTGAAAAAAAACAACTGGCTTTTGGTTATCAGCCAGGATGTTTCGGAAGAGATGACAAGACTCTTTAAAACAAAAAGCATAGAGGTCATTATCGTTGCCTCCGGTTGTTTATTGATCATCCTGACAACTATCTTTACCACCCGTCTTACTGTCAGGCACCTGGAAATGGCTGACAGAAAGATGAATGAATTGAACGCACAACTTGTCCATACAGATAAACTGGCAGCCCTCGGTAAGATGGCGGCCGGTGTTGCCCATGAGATCAATAATCCTCTTGCCGTTATTGCAGAAAAAACCGGTTGGATGGAGGATCTCCTGGCAGATGAGGAGTTTCAGAATAGTCAGAATATTGAGGAGTATAAAAAATCACTCAGGAAGATAGAGGAACACGTCGAAAGGGCGAGAAAAGTGACACATGGTATGCTTGGATTTGTCAGGAGGATGGAACCTCATCTGGAGGATGTGGATATAAACGAAATCTTGAATGAGACGATAACTTTTCTGCATAGTTATGCTCGGGCAAATAATATTGTTATAGAAAAAGAGCTGGGAATCGATCTTCCAATAATTGCCAGTGATCACGCTCAGCTTCAGCAGGTGTTTCTGAACCTGATAAACAACGCAATAGATGGGATAGGTAAAGATGGGTTGGTTCGTGTAAGCAGCCGTAAAATTGATTCGAATATAGTTGTCAGCGTGAAAGACAATGGAAAGGGTATCCCCAAAGAACATCAGGCAAGGGTCTTTGAACCTTTTTTCACTACTAAACCGGGAGGCAAAGGAACGGGTCTTGGTTTGTCAATTACCTATAATATCGTTCAAAATATGGGAGGGACAATTAATTTCGAAAGCGAGAAAAAGATAGGAACAACATTCAACGTAATATTACCCATTGTTGTTCCGGAGAAGAAGTAAGATATAAAAAGGATTCAAGGGGTCAAGGATTCGAGTAAAATGATAAAAACAACTTCATAAGTTTTATGTATAAATAATGGGGGTTAAGATGAATACCTTCCGGGTTTTGGTCGTAGATGATGAAGTAGATTTTTTAGAAACAATCATTAACCGTTTGCAGAAAAGGAAGGTTGATGCGACAGGTGTTCCAAATGGAGAAGCAGCCCTGGAACTGATAAAGGAGAAACCTTTTGATGTTATTTTGCTGGATATCAAGATGCCGGGCGGTATGGATGGGATCGAGGTATTAAGGGAAATCAAAAAAGTAAAGCCTTTAATCGAAGTGATTCTCCTTACCGGACATGCCTCGGTAGAGACAAGCATAGAAGGATTGAGGATGGGTGCCTTTGATTATCTTATAAAACCGGTAAAATTTGATGAAGTACTGGAGAAGTTGGCTGCTGCTTTTCAAAAGAAAAATATTCAGGAACAAAAAATTCACAACGCTAAGATAAAGGAATTGGTTCATTCAGAGTAAGATATTCAAGAAGGAAAGGGGGGCAAAGATATCAATTCTAGGTTATCAGGAGGGGTGTTATGAAGGTATTGGTAGCGACAGACGGTTCAGAAAATTCTATGAAGGCGGTTAAAAGATCACTGGATCTAGCTGAGAAAGAAAAAGCGGAAATTACCCTAATGTCAGTTGCCTATTTTGGTAAAGGCGACTTTGATGACATGCCACCTAGAATCCAGGAAAAATTAGAGAAAAAAGCAAGGGATGCCCTTGAAAAGGCAAAGAATATTTTTGAAGAAAGGGGGACCAAGGTCGAAACTATCATGGAGACAGGTGTTGTACCAGCCAACAATATTATAAAGAGGGCAAAAGATGATGGGTTTGACCTCATTCTTATGGGCAGTACGGGTATCACCGGTCTTGAGAGGGTTTTGATGGGTAGTACAGCGGCTAAAGTGGTGGCGCACGCCCCATGCAGTGTAAGTATAATCCGATAAAATCAGGAGGTAAAGGAGATGTGTAAGTTGTGGACAAAACTAACAGGTATAATGGTCATGGCATTGTTCGTTATACCAGATATTGTCCTGGCCTCTGGAGAAAAGGCTTCCCCCCTTGTCCTTGTGGCGGATACCCGCAATTTGACGGGCTGGGAGGCATGGTTTGCAAACCTCTATAATGAAAGTCATCTGTATTTTGCTATTCTCACCGTGGTAATCATCCCTGTTGTCGGTGTGCTTCTTGGTCTTTTAGCAGACCTGGTTATGAATCATATAGGCATTGATCTGACATCGAGGGAATTAGCTGAACACTAAGACTCTAAGAGAGCTGGGAGGTAGTGTATGGACTGGTTGTATGTTTTAATGCCTATTTCGGGGGTTATAATATTCTGGCCCGGCCTGGTTATCCTTGGAATCGGGGTTGGAATAATCGGCGGTTTCTTTGGCATGGGTGGCGCCTGGATGGTTACGCCTGGGCTTAACATCCTTGGCTTTCCCATGGCTTTTGCAATCGGGACAGATATCGCTCATATGGCGGGAAAGTCCCTCATATCTACCATGAGGCATGGCAGGTTTGGAAATGTAGACTATCGGCTGGGGTTTATTATGCTAGTCGGAACCATAGTTGGATTTGAGGTAGGGGCACAGATGATTATGTGGCTGGAGCGCCTCGGCAAGGTAGAATTATACGTCCGCTGGATGTATGTTGTACTCCTTGTCCTCATCGCATGGATGATATTTTCTGACGTTGCAAAGCAAAAAAGAAATGAAAGAAAGGCAAAAGAAGCAGGCATGGATATGGATAATCTGGCCACAGGTATTGAATGGCACAAGACCCTCCATAAGATCAAGATCCCTCCCGTTATACATTTTAAGACGGCCGGATTTTCCTGTTCTGCCTGGTTACCCATATTTATCAGCTTATTTACAGGCTGGCTGGCAGGTATACTGGGTATTGGTGGTGGGCTTATTCGTATGCCTGCCCTCATCTATTTTATAGGTTGTCCAACACACATAGCTGTAGGGACGGACCTCTTTGAGGTTATGATATCCGGTCTTTACGGAGCTGCCACTTATACTTTCAAGGGCAGGACAGAACTCCTTGCTGCCCTTATAATGCTGGTAGGCGCAGCTGTCGGAGCACAGGTTGGGACAGTGGCAACCAAATATATTAAAGGGTATGGAATCCGTATTGCCTTTGGAGTTGCCGTCATCGGTTGTTGTATTTCCATAATCATGAAACTCATCCCAAGGTATATACCCTGGACTAAAGTAGCCTTGGATATTTCATCAACCGTTCTCATCCTTGGGCTTGTGGGTGCCCTGTCTGTCTATATTTTTATCAAAATGATACAGGGTGCAAGGGAAGAAATCGCTGTGAAGAAAGGAAAGAGTTAGCATGAGGAGGTATGTGATGATAAAAAAACTTAGCCTGTTTGCGATACTGGCTGTTTTATCCTCTGTTTTTATCCTTGCCTGCGGGGAATTGGGTAAGGTAGACCAGGGCAGGGTTATCGAATTTGACAAAGAAAAAGGTACGGTCACTATTATCAGGGATAAGAATGTCGACCCTAAGAATCCTGACTACAGCTATCTGCCACCTGTTGTTTATGAGCTCCCAAAGAATCCTAGCGAAATGGGAGAAGAACCGAAGACAGGGAAACGGATGAAGCTTGACACAGCTAATAACCAGATAGTCATCTTTGATCCGGCTACACAGGACTTTAAGACAATCACATATAAACTGATCGAGCAGAAGGAAAATGTAGGAAAAGAGGACTCGCTGGTCTTTGATAGGGAGAAGGATAAACCCAAGAACTTTCCCTTGATAGACAAGGGAAAGAAGACCATTACCATCTATTCAAAGAAACAAAAGATACTCGTCACTTTTTCTCTGCCTGATGAATATTTTGCCCTTCCGGACAATACGTGGGATAATGGCGATGAAGCCCGCATCTACTATAAGGAGGAGGGGAAAGCCAGGAGGTTTATGAACGTCAGTAAGATCGACATTTTCAAGAAATAAATATTAAGCAGTCAGGAATTAGGGATCAAGGAGGACAATACATATTGTGGCCATTGAAAAGGGTATAGAGTAACATGATGGACCTGGAGAGACTCAGACAGTGGAGAAGCACAATGGGAAAGGCTGCCGCTGTTTTATGTGTTGTCGTGATTCTGTTAATTGTTGATACCATTATCGCCGGATTAAGACAGCCGATAAACGTATATAACCTCCTTCCCGGAACAACTGTAGAGATCAACGGAACACTGGCAGAAAAAGCCCAGAGTATCCAGGAACTAACCTACAGGAGCAGTTCAGACCTAGTTGAGCTTTCCATTGATTCTATTCAGAAAGGCTTCTGGTTTGGACAAAACATGTGGCAGGGGCGGCTGACAGCCAGACCCGGTATCAAACAGGGAGAGTACAGGTTGGTTGTGGGTATTAAGGGAAAGAAGGTACAAAAGCCACCCCTTGTTTTTCTTATAAGGGTTCATAAAGATTATATGGGCTATCGCCAAAGCTTCAAGTCTCTCATGAAACGATACTTTGATATCTCTCCATTGGCTGCGGTTGTTTTTCTTTCTCCATTGGTTGTTCTGACATTCGGATGTATCTTTCTTTTTTCCAGGAAGATTGAATATCTCATGGCAGAACAGGGAAAGGCTGAGATATATAAGGTCATAAAAGGTGATGAAGGATACGAAATTGCCTTTGGTCTGGGTACCAGGCATGGTATCCAGACCAATACCTGCCTTGCACTCCTCAATGAAAAGGGGAAACCGGTAGGGAAAGTAGTGGTTAAAAGGGTTTCAGAAACTGACTCGTTAGCAATAGCGGAATGTAGCCGCTCAGTTAAACCGGGTTATATTGTTTCGCTTAAAGAAGAATGAAGACAGATTTTAAGTAGTTGTAAATAATTGTAGAAGAAAGAGGAGGTCGTTTGATGAGAAAATTGTACCAGATGCTTATGATGGGCGCAATGGCCCATGCAAAGTGGGACTATGAAACCTCTATGAATATTTTGAGAAGCAAGAAGAGGCGATGGATATTGATTTTGATGTTATTGCCAATTGTTTTAGGATCGATCGCTCTTGCTTCTTATGATCTCCCACCTATCCTGGGAGGGAAGGAAGCTTATAGTCCTGCTTTCTATACCACATCCGTTTTTTTTGTTTCCATAGTCATCGGCCTGTGTGCCGGTTTGATTACCGGTGCTATTGGGGCTGGTGGTGGTTTTATAATCACGCCTGCGCTTATGAGTGCTGGGATAAAAGGTATCCTGGCTGTGGGGACCGATCTTTTCCACATCTTTGCCAAGGCTATTATGGGAACAGTGATTCATAAAAAATTGGGCAATGTATCGGTTGGCCTGGCTATTGCCTTTTTAGTTGGGTCTGGCCTGGGTGTTACAGGTGGTGGGGTGATAAACAGGACACTTTATGAAAAGAACCCTGTTTTGAGTGATACCTTTATCAGTGTTGTTTATGTCCTCTTATTGGGGTTCTTGGGTGTCTATACCTTGATAGATTTTTTCCGGCTCAAGAAGATGGAGGAAGAGGTTGGAGCTCATATAGGGGAAAACCCTCATGGTGTCGAGATGGCCTCCGGGGATAAAGGTCTCCCCGCAAAGTTACAAGCTGCTAAAATCCCCCCCTTTATTGCCTTCGATCAGGATCTGACTCCAGGCGGCAAGAAGATTTCCGGGCTTTTTGTGGCTATGTGCGGTGCTATTGTTGGTTTTGTTGCATCAATAATGGGTGTAGGCGGAGGTTTCTTGACTTTTCCTATGTTCGTTTATATACTCGGAGTCTCTTCCTTTACTACAGTAGGAACAGATATTCTGCAGATCATATTTACCGCAGGTTACGCCGCTATTGCACAATACGCCATTTACGGCTTCGTTTTTTATACCCTGGCAATGGGAATGCTCCTGGGCTCCCTGATAGGAATTCAAGTCGGCGCACTCACCACCACTGTTGTGAAAGGAATCTATATCAGGGCTTTTTATGCTGTCGCTGTTATTGCTGGTTTCGTCAACAGGCTCTTTGCCCTTCCTGAAAAACTCATGGAAATGGAAATCCTTGACATCTCCAAAACTATGGGAGCAACTCTGACCACTATCGGTAACTGGCTCTTTTTTATTGCTGTAGGTGTCTTTGCGGTCTGGGTAATAGGAAAGTTTCTCAGCAATATTAAGTTATTGAGAGGGGAGGTGTAGTACAATGATAGTAGCAAATAAAAAGGAATTAACAAAGGGTCTTATTCTGACTGTCAGTTTCTTTGTTTCCCTGGGAATAATGTTTAGCCCCTTTTTTGGTGACGGGCACAACGCCTTCCAGGCTGCTGATAGGCTTTTCAACTCTATTGCCAAGGGTTCAACATACTACATCCCCAAAGTTCTAAAAGAAAACGAGGAGTATAAGGGCCACCGGGTTGACGCTGTTATTAAACTTGACAACGAAGAGATAACAAAAAAGGTAGAGCAGCTTTTCTCCTCAGCAGGTGCCTTGGTGAGTATGGCTGACAGTGAATCAAATCTTCTTAATATAAATGGTGACCTTGGCGGGATTTTAGAGGTAGCTATCAAAGATGCCGATGTTGTATTCTATAATCAGGGAGAAGAGATCGCCAAGAAATACGGCTTTCCGCAAAAAGAAGCTTTATTTATCTGGCATAAGGGATTCAAGGCACTTAACAAGGCACTGATAAAAGAGGAAAAATTCGCCGAGGCAGCCTGGTTGGAAGAGGTTACGAAGAAAACTGTTGAGGTTGCGTACAACTTCTATAAGATTGAACCAAGATCGGCATCTTCAAGTGCCGGTATTTTAAGCTTTTCGCTTGGCTTCTATGTTTTGTATACACTGTGGTGGGGTTATGCAATACTCTTCCTTTTTGAAGGGTTGGGGCTGAAGATGACAGCGGGTCATAAAGAAGAGGTTTAATAGTTGATTATGAACCTTAACTGATAACTATTACAAAGAGGGGTAAGCTTTCTGTGCTTCCTTTCCTGAAGAAGATTTTTATCAGAGGAGTTCCCCCAGGGAAAGAACATTCTGTCTTTAACGTTGAGGAACTTCGCTCTACTTTCAAGGCCCGTTATCATAGTTTTAAACTCCTTCTCAATGCCAATAACAAGGCCCTGGAGATAATGGCCGATATAGAGCAGTTCCTTGCAGGGGAACACCCTTTTGGTATGTCCTTTATAAGGACAAACTGTACAGCTTTGTCTGTCAATGTCTTCCGTATTGTCCAGAACCTTAATGAGATCGCCTCCGATAAATATCTGGAATTGTATGACAGATTCAGAGACATTGAGGGACACATCAATCAGACACTTTCCCGAAGAAGACTGCTAAAAGGTGACAGGCTTGTTATTTCACTTCGGGAAATAAACGGGGAGATGACCGATGAGGTAGGAAACAAGATGGCTGGACTGGGGGAAATAAAAAACCGTCTCCATCTCCCTACCCCGGAAGGCTTTGTAGTTACAGCCCTTGCCTATCAGAGATTTTTCACACATAACGACCTTCAGACAGAGATTGACCGCCGCCTTCAGTCTTCCAGTGCGGAACAGATCGATCATCTCTATACCCTCAGCGCTGATATCCAGCAACTTATTATACGGTCAAGCGTCCCCCCCGACCTTGAACAGGCAATCATGGAAGCATACAAAGGTATAGAACAGCAGGTCAGAGATGGAATAACAGTTTCTATGCGCAGCAGTGCCCTGGCAGAAGATTCTCCTGGAACATCTTTTGCAGGGCAGTATCGTTCTGAACTGAATGTTAGTGCCGAAAATATTATACAGGCGTATAAAGAGGTAGTCGCCAGCAAATACAGCCTGCAAGCAATGGCTTACAGATTGAACAGGGGGATTCGTGATGAAGATATTGACATGTGTGTTGGTAGTATGGTCATGATTGATGCGATGGCCGGCGGAGTCATCTACTCACGTAATCCGCTGGATGTAAAGGATGGTTCGATTTTAATAAATTCAGTCTGGGGACTGCCAAAATCAGTGGTTGACGGCAGCGGGGCATCTGACCTGTTTGTCGTCTCAAGGGACGAAATGGCTGTGGTTAAAAAAGAGATCAGCAATAAGGAATATAAATTCGTCTGTTATCCTGAAGAAGGGGTATGCCGTCTGGATCTGGCAGGAGAAAAGGCTTCTTCTCCTTCCCTCACAGACGATCAGGCCTGCCAGCTTGCAAAGATAGCAATTAAAATAGAAGAATACTACGGTTTCCCTCAGGACATTGAATGGGGCATTTCACACGATGGTTCCATATATATCATACAATCACGCCCGCTTAAACAGTTTGGTTTAGAAGAAATAAATTCTGAAAGAATAGCGGAACCATTAGAGGAAGGCCCTGTTATCTTAGCAGGAGGGATAACGGCCTCTGCCGGTGTAGCGTCGGGTCCTGTTTTTATACTGAGAAAGGATATGGACACCCTTCAATTTCCAGAAGGGGCTGTAATGGTTATACGTCAGCCTTTACCGAGATGGGCTGCTCTGTTGAGCCGTGCAAAAGCTGTAATAGCTGAGGAAGGGACTTTTGCCGGCCATCTGGCGACCGTTGCAAGAGAATTTAATGTCCCCGCATTGTTCAGCATACCCGGGGTAACTGATAAGCTGAATAATGGCGATCTAATAACTGTAGATGCAGAGGGACGTAAAATCTATAAGGGATGTATTGAATCACTTTTAGTTGAGTCGGCGCATAAGAAAAGGTTTATGGAAGGCAGCCCTGTTTATGAGATACTCAAAGAGGTAAGCCAATATATAGTTCCCTTAAATCTTCTTGATCCGGATTCCCCAAATTTTAAACCGAAAAAGTGCCAAACTTTCCATGATATTACCCGTTTTTCCCATGAAAAAGCTGTATGGGAGATGTTCAGCTTTGGTAAGGAGCATCATTTTTCAGAGCGTGCCAGTAAACAACTGATAGCTGACGTACCTATGCAGTTCTGGATAATTGATTTAGACGATGGTTTCAGGGAAGAGGTAAAGGGAAGGCACGTTAAACTGGAAAATATCTTATCTGTCCCCATGCTCTCTCTCTGGGACGGGATTACCGCTATACCCTGGCGGGGCCCACCGCCTGTTAATGCAAAGGGCTTTATGTCCATTTTACATGAGGCTACTACCAATCCTGCGCTTGACCCATCCACCCGTTCTTCGTACTCAATTCGAAATTATTTTATGATCTCAAGGAATTTTTGCAGCCTCCATTCCAGGTTTGGTTTCCATTTCTCCATTGTTGAGGCTTTGGTTAGTGAAAGGGCTATTCAAAATTATATAAGCTTTCAGTTCAAGGGAGGTGCTGCTGACTATAAGAGAAGGGTTAAACGGGCCTTTTTTGTTGGCCGTATCCTGGAGGAATTTGGTTTTCATATAGAGGTAAGAGAAGATGCTGTCTTTTCCCGTATTGAGGGACATGAAGAAAGCTTCATGAAAGATAGGCTTAAAATAATAGGTTACTTGATTATACATACCCGTCAGTTAGACATGATTATGCTGGACGATGCCTCAATTAACAGTCATAGAGTAAAGATTATTAATGATATATATTCAATTATTAAGGATTGACAGGCTAGTAAATATTCAAAGTAGAAGTACATCACACTTTTTTTAGATGAATGGAAAAACCAGGCATGGAAACTATCCGTTTGTTGCTTGTAGATGATGAAGAAGATTTCAGAACAACACTTGCCAGCAGGTTAAGAAAAAGAAATATAGATGTTACCGATGTTGGCAGTGGTAACGAGGCAATAGAACTAACCGAAAAGGGTTCTTTTGATGTTGCTGTTGTTGACATAAAGATGCCCGGAATGGATGGCATAGAGACCCTGAGACAGCTAAAGAAGATCGATCCGCTCGTTGAGGTTATCCTGCTGACTGGTCATGGTTCGATAGAAGCGGGTATTGACGGCATGAGATTGGGTGCATATGACTACCTGATGAAACCTTATAATGTCAAAGATCTTTTACAAAAGATAGAGGATGCTTATCTAAGGAAACAGCTCGAAGAGGAGCGTACTCAGGGAAAATAGAAAATGTCAAAGAAGGTTAAACTTTTCAGAAGAAGATCAAGCAAAAAAGCCTTTTCCCCTGATACCTTGTCCAACATATTTCGCTTTAAATATGCCTGTTTTAAAATGTTGCTGGACTCAAACTCAAAGTTTCTAACGGTAATAAGCGATATAGAGGAGAGGCTCCAGGGACAGGAGATATTTGGCATGTCTTATGTTAGGTCCCGGGCTGACCAGGCTTTTTTTCATACCTTTCGCATGGTTAAAAACCTGGATGATCTTTCGGGTCACCGTTATACATTGCTTTTTGATATTCTCGAAAAGATTAACCTGAAAATCAAAGAGGCTTTAGCTAAGAGGAAGGAGATCCCGCCGGCTGAATTGATCTTACCCTACATTCAAATTAATGCTGACATGGTGGATTGGGTGGGAGGGAAAAATGCCAACCTTGGGGAGATACAAAACAGAGTTCATCTCCCAATACCCGAAGGATTTGCTATTACCACACACGCATTTGAATCTTTTATGGTCGAGAATAAACTATTTGATGAGATCAGTAAAAAGAAGGCGGGGATTGATCCTAATAAACCGGAGACAATTAACTCTGTAAGTGAGGAGATCCAACAGTTAATTACTTCAGCCCGGGTTCCTGTTGAATTGGAAGATGCCATCCTCCTGGCCTATACAAAACTTACCAAAGATTTCGAAGTAAGGGTATCCATGCGTAGCAGCGCAATCGGAGAGGACAGCGAGCTTTCCTATGCCGGTCAGTATGTATCTAAATTAAACGTGCCGTCGGATCAAATAATTCAGGCCTATAAGGAGATCATAGCCAGTCTCTTTAGCCCTCGGGCGATTGCCTATCGTCTCAACAAGGGAATAAGAGCCGAAGATGTCGCAATGAGTGTTGCTTGCCTGCAAATGGTAGAATCTGAAACCAGCGGTGTAATGTATTCGCGGAATCCATCAAACTTGCTGGATGAGAATATCATCATTACTGCGGTATGGGGGCTTGGTCCCTATGCTGTTGAGGGGATTATTACGCCTGACAGTTACACGGTAGATAAGAACGGGCAGACAATAGAAACCGAGATATCACACAAAACAGTTAAATTGATCAGTAAGCCCGACGGGGGATTGAGAGAGGTTTCTGTCTTAGATGAGTTTCAGGATAAACCCTGCCTATCACAGGAGGATATTGATATTCTTGCCGCCTATGCCCTGAAACTTGAGGAACATTATGGATGTCCTCAGGATATAGAATGGGCTGTCGATAAAGAGAAACGCATTTTTATTCTGCAAAGCCGCCCCCTCCGAGTAGAAGATTATGGAAAAGGATATCCTTCCACCCCTGTTTTGACAGCATATCCTCTGTTAATTGAAAAAGGAGGGATAGCCTCTGCAGGGGTAGGTTTTGGACCTGCATTTCATGTAACTTCAGATCAAGACCTGATGAATTTCCCCGATGGGGCGGTCCTTATAGCTAGACACTCTTCCCCGAAGTTTGTGATGGTTATGAAGAAAACCAGAGCAATAATAACCGATCTGGGAAATATTGCAGGACATATGGCATCTCTGGCCAGGGAGTTTGCGGTGCCTGCCATCGTTAACGCCAAGGTGGCCACAGCTACTATACCTACCGGTATGGAAGTTACCGTAGATGCCTATTCTGGGAGGGTTTATCAGGGGGTAGTTCCCGAATTAGAGTCCTTTCAGAAAGCTAGTGAATACCCTATGAAGGATACACCTGTATACAGGGTTTTGAGAGAGGTCAGTGATTGGATCATACCTTTACATCTTCTGAATCCCAAGTCACCCAATTTCGCCCCCCAATTTTGCAAGTCCCTTCACGATGTCAGCCGTATGGTGCATGAATTCTCATATGCCGAGATGTTCCAACTCAGCGATTTTGTTTCTGATAAAAAGGGAGTAGCATTTAAATTAAAAGGTTTTGTTCAGCTTGACCTTTATGTTATCGATCTTGGAGGTGGTCTAACAGAAACAAATATACATCACAAAAGCATATATACTGACAAGATTGCATCGGTTCCTTTCAATGCCCTGCTTAAAGGGATAATGCACGAAGATTTTCAGAAAAATCAATTACGTCCCGTAGAGTTTACAGGTTTTTTATCTGTTATGAGAGAACAGATGCTTTCCCCTCCTTCTAAAGCGGAAAGATTCGGTGACCGCAGCTATGCCATTATTTCTGACAAGTATCTGAATTTCAGCTCCCGTGTCGGGTACCATTATAGTATCCTGGATTCCTACTGTGGACAGTCAGCCAGTATGAATTATATTACGTTTTCTTTTAAAGGAGGGGCTGCCGACGACATACGTAGAAACAGACGTGTACGGGCTATCGCTAAAATACTTCAAAAACTTGATTTTACGGTTGAAGTCACTGGAGACCGGGTAGATGCACGTTATCAAAAACATGAGAGTTCTCTTATCGAAGAAAAACTGGATGTAATCGGACGACTTATCCAGTTCACCCGCCAGATGGATATGCTTATGAATAATGAGGCAAGTGTTGAGGCATTGGCAAATAATTTCCTGATAGGAAACTACAGCTTGAAAAACACAGTAAATACTCGGGAGTCAAAGGTAAAGGAGTAGGAATGCTTCAGGGGAAAATCTCTGGGATTAACAAAAAAGTTGTTTTTATTGTCTGCCTCAGTGCTGTTATCTTTATTGTGGCAGGTATCATTTTAGGTATATGGTCCGGCAGGGAAATGAGAGAAATAGTTGGGAAACAGTTCAATGAAGAACAACTGGTAATTGCCCGTAATATCTCTGATTTAATTGAGAGAGAGATGGACTTCTTAAAAAAGGAGCTTCTTCTCCTTGGTAAGGATATCTCTGATAGGCATCCAGCACCGGATAGAGAATATGAAACTATTCAGAGGAGCTTTTCCCGTGTTTTGGAGAGTGGTGTCTGGAGAGTTGATATCGTAGATTTGTACAATAAGAAGACCAATATATATACGTCCCATAGACATTGGACATTAAATCAGGCATCCAATCAGGGAAAACATGATTTACAACAACTGAAGTTAGAAAACAATAAAGATGCCGTCTGGGTTTCCTATCCCGAAGTAAGGTCTTCCAAAATAGATTTGCAGTTAGCGGTACCCTTGACAGGCGCTTCTAATAGACTGCTCCTTTTTCATATCAATGTATCATGGTTTCTTTCCCCTTTTTTGAAAGATGTGCGTTCCGGAAAGACAGGGTATGCCTGGATTATTGATGATAAAGGGATTTTTCTTTTTCATCCCGAGACAGAGTTTGTAGGCAAGGATGCCTTCAATGTTCGTAAAGAGCAAGATGCAAGTATTTACTACGGAAAGATCAATTTTATTCAAAAAGAAAGGATGCTGAAAGGCCTGGAGGGTACAGGCTGGTATGTTTCAGGTTGGCATCGGGGAATTACCGGAGAGGTAAAGAAACTGATTGCTTATCATCCGATAATTATATCAGAGAACCCGCATCAAGAGTGGTCTGTAGCAGTAGTAGCTCCCATAACAGAGGTTGAAAAGGCAATTTATTCAGGGTATCTGCGACACTTCATTTTGCAGGGTCTGATTATTATAGTAATTTTATTGGGTGCTGCCACAATTCTGTTTTTTGAAGTACGTTGGTCCCGCACTCTTGAGCAAGAAGTTACCAGACAAACCCTAGAACTCAAAAGATCTGAAGAAAAGTATCGTTCTCTTGTAGAGAGCGCTGAGGACTTTATCTTTACAGTAGATTCTGAAGGCCATTTGCAATCCATGAACAGCTTTACTGCCAGTTTCTTTGGAGGCTGCCCTGAAGATTTCCTGGGCAAAAAGCTTTCTGCCCTATTTCCTGAGGATATTGTTGAAATACAGCTTAAATTGATAAGGTTGGTCTATAGATTCGAGAAGAGCGTTCGTGATGAGTTCATGTTAACATTGGGAGAACACCAAACATGGATAAGTGCCAATTTCATGCCCTTAAAGAATGAGGAAGACAATGTGTCTTCTGTTTTGTGTATTGCCAGAGATATCACTGAAAATAAACAATTGGAAAGGCAGCTCATCAATACCGAAAAATTGGCATCTATGGGAACACTAGCGGCTGGCGTTGCCCATGAAATCAATAACCCACTGGGGATTATTCTAGGTTTCTCCGATCTTTTGCTGGAAAAAACAGTAAAGGACAGCCAGGAATATGAAGACCTGAAAACCATAGAAAGACACGGTCTCCATTGTAAACAGGTCGTAGAAAACCTCTTAAGCTTTGCCCGTCAGGGCGAAGGGGACGCTGAGTACTCAGACTTAAACCAGAGCATTGAGGATATAATAAAGGTAGTAAAACACACCCTTGATATGAACAATATTGAAATGGTACTGGATTTAAATAAAAATATCCCCCAGGTTGTAGGAGATTCCCGACAATTACAGCAGGTGTTTTTGAACCTTATAAACAATGCTATAGCGGCTATGAATGGAGGGGGGACGTTAAATATCCGGACATTCATGGAAAGAGATAACCGAAAGGTTATAATTCAATTTCAGGATGACGGTGTTGGAATTAAAGAAAAAGAGATAGACCATATCTTTGACCCCTTCTTTACCACTAAACCCGAAGGAGAAGGGACAGGACTGGGGCTGTTTGTAAGTTATGGTATTATAACCAAGTATGGGGGAACAATAAATTGTGTCAGCCATACTGCTGATTCATCCGGCAAGCCAAGGGGGACCTTTTTTACCATAAAGCTACCGATAAAGACTCAGGAGGTATAATGTCAGGGAAGATACTGATAGTCGATGATGAGAAAGACATGCTGGTTCTTCTTAAAAGGATTATTTTAGAGAAGACAGACCATCAATTGGTTACAGAGTGCGATCCGGTAATGGCACTGGAATTGTTTAAAAAAGAGTCTTTTGATCTTGTAATTGTCGATTTAAAGATGCCCAGGATGGATGGGATAAAACTGCTTGAGGAAGTAAAAAAAATAAATCCTAATATTTTAGTTGTTATAATGACTGCCTATGGCACTATTGAAACCGCAGTGGAAGCAGTCCAGAAAGGAGCTTACGATTACATAACTAAGCCATTTAGGAAAGAAAGGATTCTATTAACAGTAGACAAGGTTATGAAATGGCGGGAGATAGTAAGTGAAAATCTTGCACTTCGTCAGGCGCTGGAGGAGAGAGATAGTTTTTCGAGCATGATCGGGACAAGTCAAGTTATGAAAGGAATATTTGAACAGATAAGGCAGGTCGCCCCTACTACTGCTACAGTCTTAATTACAGGGACCAGCGGTACCGGCAAAGAATTGCTTGCAAGGGCTATACATCAAAACAGCCTTCGAAGCTCCAATAAAATGATTACCGTAAACTGCACTGCTATACCTGAACAGGTCATAGAGAGCGAGCTTTTTGGCCACGTAAAAGGTGCCTTTACCGGGGCGTGGAAGGACAAAAGGGGGCTGGTTGAAGAGGCTCACCAGGGGACCCTATTTCTGGATGAAATTGGCGACCTGAATCCTATCATGCAAACCAAACTCCTCAGGCTGATACAGGAAGGTGAGTATAAACCAGTAGGGAGTGTAGTTACCAAAAAGGTCGACATACGCTTTATAGCTGCTACAAACCACAATTTGAAAGAGGAGATAGAAGAAAAACGATTCCGGGAAGATCTTTACTACCGGCTGAATGTCATCCATATTGATTTGCCTCCACTTAAGGAGAGAAGGGAGGATATCTCCCTTTTGAGTTATCATTTTTTAAAAAAATATTCACGTGCTAATCAGAAAGAGATCATATATATTTCACCTGAAGCTATGCAGGCCCTTCTTTCACTTGAATTAAACGGAAATGTGAGAGAACTGGAAAATATCATCGAACGTGGTGTTATCTTTTGCCAAACAAATACGCTGGAGGTGAAAGATTTATTTCCGGATAATGAATATAAAACTCTTTTTCCCTGTCTTGATGAGGACATCTATCAATTGTCCTTTAAAGAAGCTAAGGATAAGATAACTCATAAGTTTCATCGGCAATATATGCTGTCCATATTACGAAAAAGCAGAGGAAATATAAGCAAGGCTGCTGCTATGGCAGGTATTCAAAGGCAATATCTTCACAGACTTATGAAAGAAGAGGGTATAGATGCCGATGATATTAATCTTAAATATGATTAGAATTTACTTATCTAAAATATATAGACCCATCTCCTGTAAAGCATCTTTAAGACAAACTATCCCAACCGGCAGTTGATTCTCTATTACAGCGATACACTTTAGATTATTATTAACCATCAACTCAATGGCCTGTACTATCTTATCGTTAAGAGCCACTGAGGGATGGAGCGGAATGCCTTCTTTGAAGGGAATAAGAATATCCTCTACTTTCTTTTCCTTCATGGTTACCTACAGATTTAGTGTTAAACAGTCTCCATCGTCATGACGTTTATCTGCCACTTTAATCATGTATCGTGTGGCAAAGATAGAAATAGGAATGACAGACAGAGCACTAAGGAGGAGGAAGATTAGTGATATATTGTTTACATTGTTGATATCATTAAATGTTTCACAATATTCTTGAGTTACTACCAATAACCAGTGTGGCTCTTTAAGCCATGTATGAGCCAATATATGACGGGGAAGACTCCGCTGCTTTGAATTTATAGCATTGGACTCTACGATGCTAATTTTGATGCCTTTATGGAAAGGCTCTATAGAAAGAGGAGCTTTTTCCATAATTTTACCGCTAAATCTGGGAGTAGTTTGCAAAACTCCCTCCTGGTTTAAAAGATAAACCTCTCCGGTTTTGCCAATCTTGAAGTTTTCGACCAGAGAACGGAAGGATTCTGTATCAATAGTGGTTCTAAGTATCCACTTTTTCCCATTTTCGGTTTTAGTAACTGCTATAATAAAATGAGGAATTTTTCTAAATCTCATAAACATATCACTTATATAAACCCCTTTCTCCATAACTTCTCTAAACCAGAATGCCTGCGAATAGTTTTTGTCAATAAGATCATGGGGGCCAATGTATGCCAGTTGCTTGCCCTTTTCATCGATGACTCCCAAATCAGTAAAATACCCATGTCCTCTGTTGATAATATGAAAAATATTGATAAGATTAGCTTCTTTCTGTATGTAGTTGAGAGAATGTGTTTGGACAATTGATTGTATGTCCAAACAGCGTTCTTCAAAGAAAGACTCTATAATCCTTCTGTGATTTTCCACCTGTGTTTGAAAAGAGTCCATCGTAAGAAACACGGAAACCTTCGAGTAGTAAGTGTTGATACCCCAACCCACCAGGAGAAGGGGGACTAGCAAACATATCAGCGTTATTAATATAAACTTTCTATACAATATCTCGTAAGACGATTTACGCTTTCTCTCCATATTTTTGTTATAAACAGTATCCTTTATTTCCACGTGTTGCATCACTAGTAGCCATTTTGCCTCCCCATCTTGCCATCTTTTCTGATTCAACAGGTCGTTTCTATGATGCAAAAGGGGGTTGATGGTTATTAATTCAAGATATATGCCAAGTATTATAACTAGAGTAGCATAACTGATAACCCCTTTATATATATAAGTATTTTGTGTTTTTATTCTCCTCAGACTCTAGAACGAAAGCATCTAGTGTAATCTTTATGGTGACAATAAAAGGGAAAGAAGGGTTCAGGTTAGCTATTTAACAGGAGAGCTATCCTTATTCATAAAGACAAGTCACCTGGTATTTATCCCTGCAAGCATTAAATCTAATTCAAAATGCTCATTCAAGATGCCTGTTTGCTTAATTGGAGGGTTTAGCCCATGGGTTATTTTGAAAAAGGCTTTTAAGAAGTAATAAGCAGTTGACGTTATGTAACCTAGGTGTTTACAAAAGAGGGACTTCATTTATCCAATCCTTTTATCTTGAAATAATCGGTAACCTAAATTAACCTGTCTTTTCAAAAGGTTATTTTTTTTCATAAAATACATTTCCCTTCTGGCATAATTTTTGAACTCATTAATAGACAGATAAGTATGGTTGTGTTATTGGTTCCTAATGAGTGGATTATATATATTGTATATGAGAAAGAAGCTTTTTAAAGAAAACCATTCTCAATCAAATCAATAAAAAACTTTATACTTTCTTGGCTTTAACATTACTAAAGGAGGTAGTTTAATTATGGCAGAAGAAAAGACCATTACGTCAATGATGATTGAAGATCGTGTGTTTGAACCTTCGGATGAGTTCAGACAAAAAGCGGCTGTAAAAAGCATGGACGAATACAAGAAGATGCATCGGAAATCGATTGAAAACCCGGAGGCGTTTTGGGAGAAGATAACAGCTTCAATGTTTTGGGATAAGCGTTGGGACAAATTCTGGAAATGGGATTTTAATAAAGTAGACATAAAGTTTTTTATTAATGGAAAGATTAATGCATCAAAAGAATGTTTGGACAAACATCTTGACACCCCCCGGGAAAATAAAACCGCTCTTATCTGGGAAGGGGAGCCGGAGGGAGAAAGCCGTACTTTCACATACAAGGAGCTTTACATTGAGGTCTGTAAATTCGCCAATGTTCTGAAAAAACTGGGGGTAAAAAAGGGAGACAGGGTTACTATCTACCTCCCTATGATACCGGAACTTCCAATTACTATGTTGGCTTGTGCACGAATAGGCGCAATTCACAGCGTTGTTTTTGGAGGATTTAGTGCTGACTCTTTGCGGGATAGGATTATCGACTGTAAGGCCACTTTTCTCGTTACTAACAATTACGGTTATCGAAGTGGTAAAACCCTTACTTCTAAAGAAAGTGCTGATAATGCGCTCAAGGACTGTCCGGATGTTGAAAGGGTAGTGGTGGTAAGGAGGATTGATAAAGAAACCTCAATGAAAGAGGGAAGGGACCTCTGGTGGGATGAACTGATGGCAGAGGCCAGTGCCGATTGCCCGGCAGAAATTATGGATGCAGAAGATCCTCTTTATATTCTTTATACCAGCGGCAGCACCGGGAAGCCTAAGGGTGTACTTCATACTATCGGAGGATATCTAACTTATATTCATGCCAACATGAAGTGGATATTTGATGTTAGAGATGAGGATATTTTCTGGTGTACGGCAGATATTGGTTGGGTAACCGGTCATAGCTTTATTGTTTATGGCCCTTTGTCAGTTGGCACTACTACCGTTATGTTCGAAGGAGTCCCTAACTGGCCTGATCCTGACCGATTCTGGAAGGTTGTGGAAAAATACAAGGTCAATATATTCTACACCGCTCCTACAGCACTGCGTGCCTTGATAAGGGAAGGTAGTGAATGGCCTGATAAATGTGACCTTAGCAGTCTTCGTCTGTTGGGAACAGTGGGTGAACCAATCAACCCGGAGGCATGGATTTGGTATCATGAAGTGATTGGTAAGAAACACTGTCCCATTGTGGATACATATTGGCAGACAGAAACCGGTGGTATTATCATTACTCCTCTTCCGGGAGCTATACCAACCAAGCCTGGTTCAGCTACGATGCCATTCCCCGGAATTGATGCTGTGGTGTTGCGGGAAGATGGCTCTGAGGCTGAAGAAAATGAAGGAGGTTATCTTTGTGTCAGAAAACCCTGGCCGGGTATGATGAGGACTGTCTATGGGGCTCATGAGCTCTTCCATAAGAACTACTTTACCCGATTCCCAGGTGTTTATTTCACGGGTGACGGGGCAAGAAGAGATGAAGATGGATATTTCTGGATAATGGGCAGGTTGGATGATGTAATAAATGTATCCGGTCACAGGATGGGTACGGCAGAGATCGAAAGTGCCCTTGTATCACATCCTACGGTTTCTGAAGCGGCGGTTGTTGGATACCCCCATGAACTTAAGGGTCAGGGAATATATGCTTTTGTGACTTTGAAATTGGGAGTAGAACAAACAGATGATTTGAAAAGGCAGCTTATTGCCCATGTGAGAAAAGAGATTGGTCCAATTGCTGCCCCTGATAAAATTCATTATGCTGATGCACTGCCTAAAACGAGAAGCGGCAAGATTATGCGGCGAATTCTCAAGAAGATCGCTGCAGGGGACATCTCAAATATCGGCGATACCACTACCCTTGCTGATCCAAGTGTAGTGGATATACTTATTAAGAAGCGGCTATAATGCACTTTTATATTTCTCACCTTTACATTTAATGGATATATATGATTATACCTGAGTATATGACAGAGAAATAATAAGAAGTATACTTTTCTTATAAAATAATCTATAGTTAAACAGTAGTTATAATAAGTAATCTGTGAAGGAGTTGGATTAGCCACACTTCTTTCATATCATTCTTATAATACTTTTGCCTATGAAAAAATTCTCTGATTGGAGACTCCGTAATAAATTAATCTTTATTATCTCTCTTCTTGTTATCATCCCCTTGATGATTTTTTCTTTTCTTGCAACAAGTGAATTTAGCTCAGCTCTAAAAGCAGGGGAAGACCAGAAGTTGGAAAATATCGTTAATGCCCTCCAAGCCCTTTGTGAAATCAACTTGTCATATGTAGAAAATACTACCGTAATTCCACCGTCTCAGCTTTCCAAGATAAGGAAAATTGTAAAAAGTATTGTGATTGGAAAGACTGGCTATGCTTATATACTTGACCGGGAGGGTAATTTAATTATCCACCCCACGAAAGAGGGGGAAAACATCATAGACTGGAAGGATACCAAGGGCAATTATTTCATCAGGGAGATGATTGAAGAGGCGATTTCTACAGGAGGCTCAAGGATTGAAGAAATTCGCTATCCGTGGGTTAATGTGGAGCTGGGGGAGACCTCTCCTCGGATAAAAATTGTGAAGTTTCGCTATCTGCCCCAATTGGGGTGGATCATAGCAGCCGGAAGCTATGAGGTTGAAATCTTCGAGGCGGTTTACGACACTGAAAAAACCGTTATAATTCTAGCTACAACCAGCCTGGTAATAGTTTTTATATTCATGATTATGCTGGCACGTTTTATAACCCGTCCAATTCTGCAGTTGACCAGTGTTTCATCCCGAATGGCAGAAGGGGAGTTCTCCCTTAGGGTTGATATTTCACAACATGATGAAATCGGTCAACTAGCACACTCTTTCAATCGTATGGTAGAACAGATTCAGCAGTACACTCAAAATTTGGAAGAGGCTGTAGCCCAGCGGACTCAGGAACTGGCAGATTCAAAGGAAGGGTACAAAAAAATATCGACGCTACTGACCAATATATTAGAGAGCTCCACTGAATATGCAATTGTTGCCGTCGATCTTGAAGGAGAAATCCTGGAATTTAATATGGGTGCCAGAAACCTTTTCGGATGGACAAGGGAAGAGATGATTGGGGAGAAGATTTCCAAAACATATGCCAACAGTGAAGATTGTATCCTTGAAAGAGAAGAATTTCTGGGGTTAGAAAAGGGATTAGCAATAGAGAAAGAGGCAGAGAGAGGGAGAAAGAACGGGGAAAGTTTTCTTGGTAGGATGGTAATAACCGCTATGAGGAATGCCAAGGGTGAACTTTTTGGGTATCTGGAAATATCAAGAGATGTTACTGAGCGACAACGTCTGGAAAGAGAATTAAAAGAGACAAAAGACTATTTAGAAAATATCCTCGAAAGCTCAGTAGATGGAATTATAACAACTGACCAGAAAGGTTATCTTACTCGTATTAACAGGGGACTTGAGGAAATCCTTCATGTCAAGAAAAAGGATATTATAGGTAAGCATGTTTCTGCTCTCTATCTTGACGGAATAGCTGAAGCTCGAAAGATAATGAGTATTCTCCGTCGGGATCATAAATTCAGCAATTATAAGATGACCTTGGTTGACAGGGATGGCAGGGAGGTTCCAATTAATACTTCTGCCGCCCTTTTAAAAAATTTTAGGGGAGAAACCATAGGAACGGCGGGCATTTTTCAAGACCTGACCGAGAAAATAAAACTGGAGACAAATCTACAGAAAGCAGAGGCATCCCTTATTCAGAGCGCCAAAATGAGGGAACTTGGAGATTTGGTTTCAGGTGTAGCACATGAAATAAACAATCCACTTATGGCTTCCCAGACTATCCTTTATCGTATTAAAGAGAATCTACATAGAGACTGTCCCAATGAAAGACTGATAGATTTGATAGTTCGTTGCAATGACCGTATAGCTACCATTGTTAACCATCTCCGGGAGTTTTCAAGAGAAACGGAAACGCATTTTGAACCTTTAGATATTATAATACCTATAAACAATTCTCTACTCATAACCGAGCAGCAACTTCTCGATCACAATATTAAAATCATAAAGGATTTTCCTCCCGAATTACCCCAGGTGATAGGAAGTGCTTCTCAACTCGAACAGGTTTTTTTAAACATCATCAGTAATGCCAGGGACGCTTTAGATAAGCAGGAATCAGATAAGGAGCTCATAATCCGTTCTTTTTACCGACTTAAGGATGAATCACCAGGGGAAGTCGTCATTTCATTTACCGATACAGGTCCAGGAATATCACCAGAAATTAGGTACAAGATATTTGATCCATTCTTTTCAACTAAAGAGGTAGGGAGTGGGACAGGCCTTGGTCTCTCTATCTGCTATGGTATTGTAGAAAAGCATGGAGGACGGATAGAGATGGATAGTGAAGTGGGGAAGGGGGCTACCTTTAGGGTTATCCTTCCCGTGATTGCCAGTAACAACTTAATAGAGAAAGGAAATACAGGCAATGTCTAAAAAGATTCTTCTTGTTGATGATGACGAGCTTGTTTTGATAGCCCTGGAAGAGCTGCTTAAGCCCTGTGGCTATGAGGTATCAACCGCCTTGAATGGTCAGATTGCTCTGGAAAAGGTAAATGAGGAGAAATTTGACCTTATGATGATTGATATTATCATGCCGGGCATGGATGGCTTTGAGCTATGTCGAAGAATCAGGAAAATCGAATTATATCGTACTATTCCTATTATTATACTCACAGCCAAGAGCAGCAGAGAGGATACGCAAAAGGGTATCGATGCAGGCGCAAACCTATTTTTGCCAAAACCTATCGCCCCCCAGCGTCTCATTGACTTGGTAAAAAATGCTTTGGAATAAATAGTTTTTAAAACCGGAAAAAGAAAATGCACAAAATATTTGTCAGTTCTACTGGCACCCAATCGGGACAAAGTTTAGCAGCATGGGTTATGGCAGAAATTTTTCATTCAAAAGGGATGCGGACAGGTTTTTTTAAGCCTTTTGTCACCCGTCCCATGATTAAAGATGGACGAATAATAGACAAAGATGCCTTTTTAATGAAGGAGTATCTTTATCTTCAGGAAGATTTAGAGCTGATCTCTCCTGTTGTCCCTGACGAATCTCCGGGAGATGAAAACACCAGAGAGGAACAGATTGAAAAGATCAAAAAGAGCTATGAAGTAGTTAAGGAAGGGAAAGATGCTCTCGTGATTATGGGGTCGGAGCAGATTTTTTATGAATCTGTGTCCCCATATTTGCCTGATGGTCATCTTGTGACCCAGTTTGACTCTTCGGTTTTGCTGGTCGATAAATTTCAGAGCGAGAGTATGTCTATTTATTCAGTACTGGCTGTAAACTCATTCTTGAACGGAAGAGTCAAGATCGTAATTATTAATCGGGTTCCACCTGAAAGCATGGAATCTGTCCGCCAGAAACTTGAACCCCTATTTCAGGAAAGAGGATTGCCTGTTGTCTTTATAGTGCCTCAGGATCGGATTCTGGCTTGTTTAACCGTTCGTCAAATCGTTGATGTTGTTAAAGGCGATGTACTGACAGGGGAAGAACATCTGGATAGTTTGGTCGAAAATACCTCCATAAGTTCCACACACCTTCAGGGTTCGTTAAATTTATTCCGCAGGATTTTTAATAAAATTATTCTGCTTGGACCAACAACGGATAATTTGCCTGTGAAATCGCTTCCCTCTGTTGTCACAGGTATTTTGCTGACAGGAGGACGAAAGCCGGCTCCCCTTGTAATCAATACATGCAAGGATTTAGGTATACCATTGATTTCGACCCCTTCCGACACCTTTAACACTATGGAGAAGGTTCAGAACCAGCAAATACATATCACCCACGAAGATATTTACAAACTCAAACGGTTTTCCAATCTTATGGGTGATGAAGATGCCATCCAAAAGACCATAGAACAAACAAAATAAACTCAATTACAGAAACTGATAAAAATGTCCTGGATATATAAAATAAGTCACTTATCAGATGTCGAAAAAGAAGGCCTTTATCGTATTCTAATTCCGCCTGAGATATTTCATCGTTATCGTATTAGCCCGGTTCTTTTCATTAATGAAAATCAAGAACGACTGGTTAGATTTTTTTGTCCTCAGAAAGACAATGCAGCCATTATCGAAGTAAAGCGGAAAGTAGCAGACCATGATAGTATCTTCTTTTCCCAGATATCCGACACCTCGGACAGGACACAGCTTTGTCTCGATTTTATAATTATGAATGACCCTGATAGCGAAAGGTTTAACACTGATGTTGATATAATGGGGAAAGACACTCTTTTTGGACGGGCGTCCCGAAACATAGATGAAGAACTGAGAGCCATGGAAGCTGGGTTGGCTCCTGGCCAGGTTAGAAGAGGGCTCCGGTTAACGGGGCAGTTCATAAATTGTCTGGAGCATTTTGCCCGCATCCTTGGGATAAAATCAATCGTATTAGATGCCCTTTTCTATCATAATGCCATAATTTATGAGATGTACGGCTTTTCTTATTTTGAAGGCGTTCTAAGAATGAAACGCATCAACGAACTTTTTCAGTCTGGAAATATCCTCCATGATAAGTTAGATGGTTCTTCCCCTTTTCGGCAGGCTGGGTTCCATAGTTCAATCCGCGGGCGAAGTTGGGCCATTCACGATGGCATCCTGAATGACGTTGATGACGAAATACTTGAAGGAGCATGGTTTTCCCCGAAGATGTACAAAATGATTGACAAACCTCGAAAACTTTCTACTTTCCCCAATTCACTTTATTAAATATACTTCTATCCAAATACCTTTTAGATATATATAAACATCAAACTTTATAAAAACTATTAGGTAAATTTCATATATCTTACCAATTTACACATTATAGAGAAAAGAATTTGAAGGTATTAATATAGATTTATAAATATATTGCCGAAAAGGCATTAACCAGATGACAGATTGTATACAGAATGTTTACAAAAAGAACCTTTTCTTTATTCAGCTCTTTTCCTCTTGTTAACCGTTGACTAATAATTTGCCTTAATTTATCAAATACTTATAAGTAGTTATTTTTTATTCATGAATTAGCATCACCTTTTGGCATAAATCTTGAGATTATAAAAGACAGATGGTTTTATTTTATTAACAGTGTTGTCATTGTGTAAAATAGTGATACAGATTAACCAGGCACATAGGTTTTAGGAGATTGAAGGTAAAACAAATCATGGAGAATATTACCGTATAATTTCTTAAAGGGTAGGGATTCCAGTGGTGGAGAATATAACTTTAGAAATTGTTGAGGAACAGGAATTCTCTGCGGAAGAGTTGGCTTCTGTGGATACCATCATCGAGCGATACGCTAAAAAACCTGGGGTACTTATCCCTGTGCTTGAGGAGATACAGGAGACTATTGGGTATATGCCTAAATCCATACAGAGAAGGGTCGCCGTAGGCCTAAAAATCCCTTTTAGCGAGGTTTACGGGGTTGTTACATTCTATTCTTTTTTCACAATGGTTCCAAGGGGAAGCCATACCATAAGGGTCTGCCATGGTACAGCCTGTTATGTTAGAGGGAGTCAATTTAATATGTATAAAATCTCTGATATTCTAGGAATATGTCCTGGAGCCACCACCGAGGACAAACGGTTTTCATTGGGAACTGTTCGCTGTCTGGGTGCCTGTGGATTGGCACCAACAATGGTAATTGATGATAACACCTTTCCTAGGGTGAAAACGACTAATCTGTCTGAAATCTCAGAGGACTATGAATGAAAAGTTTTACTGTTTCATTAATTATACCATTTGTAGGGTGTCACTGATTGTGAAAATCTATTTTAAGACCATAAAACGCCATAAAGCGAAATAATATAGGTTATAGGTGGTGGTTTACTTTTTACAAAATGGACTTCAAGTATGTATGAGAGAGCCTTCTTAATGAGTTACCCGGACAATGATTCAGAAAGCGAAAGCAAACCGCAGCTTAATATAGAGTTTAAAATAGGAGAAAAGGATTTTAATATAGCCGGGGAAGCAGCTTCAAAGATTAAAAAAACGCTTCAACAGTTAGGTTTAGAGACGGGAGTAGTTAGAAACGTAGCCATAATCGTTTATGAAGCAGTAATGAATGTTATTATTCACGCTAACTACGGGCAGCTTAAAGTAAGTATTGTTCCCGATAAGGTGGTTATCTTAACAGAAGATACAGGGGTAGGGATTCCAGATTTAGAACTGGCCATGAAGGAAGGATACTCAACCGCAACCAATGAGATACGGGAAATGGGCTTTGGAGCAGGGATGGGTTTACCCAATATTAAACAATGTTCAAATAAATTAAATATTAAATCTCAGGTAGGAATAGGTACGGTTTTGGAAGCAATAGTATATTTGTCTTCTAAAGATAAGAAAGGATTCTTCACCCAAAATATACGGTTATAATTATACCTTAACCTGTACCGTAGACAATGGGTTGAAAGCCTAATAAATTCAAAGCTGGAGTGATATAATGTCCAGTTACTTTCATTCAATAACCCTTGATTATGAAAAATGTATGGGGTGTACAAACTGCATTAAAAGGTGCCCTACGGAAGCTATTCGCGTTCGCGGTGCTAAAGCCGAAATAATAGGGGAACGCTGCATTGATTGTGGTGAATGTATTCAAGTTTGTCCTTATAACGCTAAAATTGCGGTAACCGACACATTGGACAAACTTTCCGAATTTAAGTATAAGATTGCTCTTCCAGGTCCTCCAATTTACGCACAATTTAAAGAAGAAGAAAAAGTTGAAAACATTCTTAATGCTTTTTTAGAAATTGGTTTCGATGATGTTTTTGAGGTTGCTTTAGCAGAAGAATTATTATCTTTTATGACCCGTCATTACCTGAGTACAAATAAGCATAAAAAACCTCTTATTTCTTCATACTGCCCTGCTATTTTACGCTTAATGCAAATTAAGTTCCCCGATCTTTTATGCCAGGTTTCGCCTTTCATAACTCCTGGGGAAATATCTGCCAGGTTAGCCAAGGAAGAGGCCGTAAAAAGAACGGGTATCGCATATAAAGATATTGGTGCTTTTGCTATTTCACGTTGTCCAGCTAGAGTGACCGAAATAAGACAACCTATGGTTTTGGAGGCCTCCGCCGTTGATGGGGTTATTAGTATATCCTTGGTGTACAAAGATTTACTCAAACAATTAACTGAACATCATAAAAAAGAAAAAAATATGAATTTACAAAAAGCAACCGGCATTGGGATGTCTTGGGGTTACATTGGCGGAGAGGCTAGCGCGTTAAATTATGGTTCGGTTTTAGCAGTTTGCGGTATTCAAAATGTGACAAGTGTGTTGGAAGAAGTAGAAAGGGGCGAATTTAAAGACGTTGATTTTCTTGAATTCCGGGCTTGTACTGGGGGGTGTGTAGGTGGTCCCTTAAGTATACAAAATCCATTTGTAGGAACGGTAAAGTTAAAAAAATTTGTTGAAAAGTACCGGACAAAAACGCCGTATTATCAGGAAAAAGAAATGTTGGATTTTTACCAGCAAGGTAGATTTGTTTCTGCTAAACCTATCCTTCCCAGGCCGATAATGATGCTTGATGAAGAAATATCCAAGGCACTGCATAAAGTGGAACGATTAGATAAAATAACCAGCAAACTGCCTGGTCTGGACTGTGGTGCCTGTGGTGCACCAAGCTGCCGGGCTTTGGCCGAAGACATTATCCGGGGTATTGCTGTTGATACTGATTGTATTATTAAGTTAAGGGAAAAGGGAGAATTTTTGACAATAAGCGACTATAGTCAAAATTCTTTAATGAATAGAGGAAGAAAATTGACTCTCCAAGATATAAAAGAACTCCTTGATGCAGAGGTTCTCTTCGGTTATGAACAGTTAAGTAAAGAAGTGAACTCCGCATTTGTTGCGGACTTGTTGAGTGATGTTTTAGCTTTTGCGACATCGGGAAGTCTCTTAATTACTGGACTGACCAATCCTCAAGTTATCAGGACAGCAGAGTTACTGGACATTGCAGCAGTCATTATCGGAAGGGGGAAGAGTTTTTCACCAGAAGCCCTTGAGTTGGCGAGGGAATCAAATATTCCTATCCTTACTACGAAGTTGATTCTTTTTGAAATATCAGGGCGTTTATATGCACGAGGTATTAGAGGCTGTATAGAAAAAGTTGGTAGTAAGTAATTATCGGTGCAAATAGCTGAGAAAGGAATCTCTGGGAAGTGAATCTAGAATCAATCGTAAAAGCCTTAAATCTGAAGGTCAGATCAGGCGAAGATAAACTTGAAGCAGAAGTGCGGGGAGGGTACACGGGCGACCTGCTGAGTGACGTTATGGCAAACAGCAAGGAAGGCGATATCTGGATCACACGTCAGATCCATCAGAACATAGTTGCTGTCGCCAGTCTTAAAGATCATGTGGGTATCGTGCTTGTTCAGGGTAGTGAACCGGCAAAAGACACCCTTGAGAAGGCGATAAAAGAAGGTATACCCATACTTGTGTCTGATATGCCTGGATTTGAGGTTACTGGCAGGATATATAATTTATTGATTAATAAAATTGGCTAATCTTAAAAAATTAAACAAAGGAAGATACCATAATGAATGGGTTTTTCTTTATGCGGACATAGATTAAAAATGCTCAAGGTTTTTCGATGCGATCTTCATGTGCACACATGTCTATCCCCCTGTGCGGATTTGGATATGTATCCAAGAGCAGTAATTGAGAAATCAGTATCTGAAAAACTGGATGTCATAGCTGTCTGTGATCATAATTCTTCTGAGAACATTCAATATGTAATGAGGGCTGCAGAAGGGAAACCCATTACAGTACTCCCGGGCATGGAAATAACAAGCAGCGAAGAAGTTCATCTGCTCGCTCTTTTTGATAACCTGGATTTTCTGTTAGTACTACAGAAGATCGTTTATAATAATCTATCTGGTACAAACAGGGAGGAAATATTCGGATGCCAGGCAATTGTGAACGATTTGGACGAAGTCGAGGGTTTCAATGACAGGCTTCTTATAGGAGCGACCAGGTTAGGGTTACATGAAATCGTCAATCAAATTCACAGGTTGGGTGGTTTGGCTATTGCTTCCCATATTGATCGTGAAAGCTTCAGCGTCATAGGTCAGTTGGGTTTCATTGATTCTCTTATTCCGTTTGATGCCCTTGAAGTGACTCACGAAACAGGAATAAAAGAAGCACGGTTGAGGTACCCTGAACTTTCGGAGTACCCTCTTATTGAATCGTCGGACGCACATTTTATTAAGGATATTGGGAAAGGAGAAACGAATATCTTCCTGGAAAAGGTAACTGTTTCAGAGCTAAAAATGGCCTTCGAGAATAGGGACGGAAGATTCATTCAGGAGTGAGACATGCTTGAACTCTCCCTGCACATTCTGGATATAGTGGAAAACTCCACAAGGGCCGGTGCCAAAACCGTTTACATCACTATTATTGAGGACACTACCAGTGATGTACTATCCATCGAAATCAAGGATGATGGATCTGGCATGAGTCAAGATGTCATTGAAAAAGTGAGCAATCCCTTCTATACAACGAAAACGGTTCGTAAAGTTGGTTTAGGCATTCCGATGTTGTTTCAGGCCGCAGAAAAAACAGAGGGGAAGTTCGGAATAGAATCGAAGGGGGGTGAAGGAACGATAGTTGCCGCTGAATTCAAGTTTAGCCACATTGACAGACAACCAATTGGCGATATTATAAGTACCATGATTACTCTGATCGCAGGCAACACGGACGTCGATTTCGTATACCGTCACCAGCACAATGAAAGGATATTCATTTTGGATACAAGAGAGATCAAAAAAGAGATTGAAGATGTACCAATCAATCATCCGGACATCCTACTATTCATAAGGCAGTATATTACGGAAGGCCTGAAGGAAATAAGAGCGGAAGTGTGAATTAAGCTATAGTTTAGGAGGAATAGATAGATGAAAACAAAAACGGCTAATATTGAAGTTGACATAACGAAGGAATTTACACCGGAACAGTTGAAGAAGTTGGACGAGATTATTGATAAGTCCAAAGACAAGCCGGGGGCATTGATTCCCATTTTGGAAGAGGCTCAGATGGTGCTTGGATTTCTGCCATTGCCCATCCTGAAAATCATCGCCAAAGGACTGAAACTGCCGCTTAGTCGGGTCTACGGGGTAGTGACATTTTATTCATTTTTTACTATGAAACCTCGCGGCAAACACACCCTTCGCGTTTGTTTAGGCACAGCCTGCTATGTTCGCGGCGGCAAGGCTATCTACGATAAAGTCAAGCAAGAACTTGATATTGAAGAGGGCGATACAACGCCAGACAGACTCTTTACCCTCGAGACGGTGCGCTGCGTTGGCGCCTGTGGATTGGGACCGGTGATTTTCGTCGGCGACAACGTCCACGGGAGATTGAAACCGGCTAAGGCCAAAGAAGTACTGAATCAGTACAGTTAAAACGAAGGATGAGGGAAATAGCCATGGCAAAATTAACAATTGCGGATTTAAAAAAGATCAAGGAAAAGGTGCAATCGGAGACCGCCTTGAGAGAGGGCGGACAGAGAGCAAAAGTGACGGTGCATATGGGGACGTGTGGTATCGCCGCCGGGGCGAGAGCGGTAATGGACTCTCTCATGAGCGAAATCGCTGAAGCAGGTGTGTCGGATGTTATAGTAACAACGTCCGGATGTGCGGGAATGTGCAGCAAAGAACCTATGGTTACAGTAGAATTAATCGGACAGGAACCGATCATTTACGGCACTATGGATGCAAACAAGATGAGACAGGTCTTCAAACGACATGTCATGCTGGGTGAAGTTCAAACCATGTTTGCTATGGCCAGAGGCTAAGTCAATGGAAACAACCGGTAATGGTGCGTTGATTGCTTCCTTACTAAACCACAATATTACTCTATAAAGGAGGGTAGTATCCACATGAAGGTCTTTCGTTCGCATTTATTGATCTGCGGAGGAACCGGTTGTCACGCTTCCGGCAGCCTTAAAGTAAAACAGGCTTTGCAGGAAGAGATTGATAAACGGGGTCTCTCAGAAGAAGTTAGGGTTGTTGAAACTGGTTGTAATGGATTCTGTGCCCTTGGTCCCATAATTGTGGTGTATCCGGAGGGCGTCATTTATGTGTCAATTAAACCAGAAGATACGCCTGAATTGGTAGAAGAACATCTGGTGAAAGGAAGAATTCTGGAGAGACTCCTCTACAAAGAACCAGCCACGCAGGAAGTCATTCCCCAGATGCATGAGATTCCCTTTTTTGCTCTGCAAGATTTGAGAGTGTTGAGGAACAGGGGCAGGATTGATCCAGAAAATATCGATGAGGCTATTGCCAGAGACGGGTATGCGGGGATGGCTAAAGCACTCACAGAAATGACCCCTGAACAGATTATCAAAGAGGTTCTTGATTCAGGTTTAAGAGGTCGTGGCGGCGCCGGATTTCCTACCGGTCTTAAATGGAAGTTCTGCTCTACGGCGCCTGGTGATGTAAAATACGTGATATGCAACGCCGACGAGGGTGACCCGGGTGCATTTATGGACAGGAGCGTTCTGGAAGCGGACCCTCACGCAGTACTCGAAGGCATGGTTATCGCCGCCAAGGCTATCGGCACAAAACAGGGTTACATTTACTGCCGGGCTGAATACCCTTTGGCCATTCACCGTTTAACGATTGCCATAAACCAGGCAAGGGAGTACGGGCTACTTGGAAAGGATATCCTGGGAACGGGACTCGATTTCGACCTCGAGATTTATCAGGGAGCAGGCGCCTTTGTATGTGGTGAAGAAACAGCACTGATGACTTCCATCGAGGGCAAACGTGGTATGCCGAGGCCAAGACCTCCCTTTCCGGCAATTGCCGGTCTCTGGGGGAAACCTTCAGTTTTAAACAATGTAGAGACGTTTGCCAACATCGGTCAGATCATTTTAAACGGTGCATCCTGGTACAACTCAATAGGGACGGAGCGGAGTAAGGGAACCAAGGTGTTCGCCCTAACCGGAGACGTGAACAACGTCGGTCTTGTCGAAGTTCCAATGGGGACCACTCTGGGACAGATCGTCTTTGATATCGGAGGTGGAATTCCCAAAGGCAAGAAATTCAAAGCTGCGCAGCTTGGAGGACCATCCGGTGGTTGTATTCCTGTCGAGCATTTGAATACTCCAATTGATTTTGAGCGCGTCACTGAGCTCGGCGCAATCATGGGTTCCGGCGGAATGATCGTCATGAATGAGGACAAGTGCGCCGTGGATATGGCTCGTTTCTTTATGGATTTTGTACAGGATGAATCGTGCGGAAAGTGCACTCCCTGCCGTGAAGGTACGAAGAGAATGCTGGATATATTGACCAACATCACCCAAGGAAAGGGCAAGGAGGGCGACATAGAACTGCTCGAAGAGATGGCTGAGATTATCAAAAATGCCTCCCTCTGCGGTCTTGGGCAGACAGCTCCGAACCCGGTTCTTAGCACCATACGTTATTTCAGACATGAGTACGAGGAGCACATTAGATACCATAAATGTAGAGCAGGTGTCTGTTCTTCACTCTTCAAGTCATCATGCCAGAATGTCTGTCCTGTAGGTATGGATATACCTGCTTACATTGCCCTTGTCCGTGCGGAGCGTTTTGAAGACGCCTATAAGGTAATGCTAAAGACAAACCCCCTCCCATCAGTGTGCGGAAGGGTCTGCAACCACAAGTGCCAGGAGAAGTGTCGCAGGGGCAATCTTGATGAACCTCTAGCAATCAAATTTCTGAAACGTTTTATCACGGATAGCACATCAAGACCGAAGCAGGCATTGTCCCTTGTAACAAGGAAAGAAAAGATTGCCATTATAGGAGCAGGACCGGCAGGTCTTACAGCAGCTCGTGATTTGGTAATGAGAGGATACAAGGTCACGGTCTTAGAAGAACTGTCTGAGCCAGGTGGTATGCTTCGCTGGGCAATTCCTGCATACAGACTTCCCAGAAATATTCTTGCCGATGAAATCAGGGATAACATTGAAGCCCTTGGCGTGGAAATAAAATGCAATACCCGCGTGGGAAGTGATATTAGTTTCGATCAGTTGAGCAAGGACTTTGATTACACCTTCCTGGCCCCAGGATCTCAGAAGAGCCAGCCCATTGGTGTTGAAGGTGAAAACCTGAATGGCGTTTTCGGCGGTGTTGAATTTCTGAGAGATTTCAACAAAGATGAAGAAATCTGGTTGGATGGAAAGAAAACCCTAGGTTCAAAAGTCGCGGTTATAGGAGGTGGGAATTCTGCTATAGATGCGGCTCGTGTAGCGCTTCGGCTTGGCGCGGATGTCACCATACTTTACCGTCGTGAAAGAAAAGACATGCCAGCGGCAGAGGAAGAGATCATTGCTGCCGAGGAAGAAGGAGTCAAGATCGAATACCTTGTCGCACCTTTGAAAATCGAAGGGAAAGACGGCAAGGTCATTGGTATCTCATGTCAGAGAATGAAGCTTGGCGACTTTGATCGGAGCGGGAGGAAGAGACCTATTCCAATTGAGGGATCCGAATTCATTCTTAGCGTGGATACGGTTATCGCTGCCATTGGTCAGGTGTCGGATATGAGTTTTGTCCCGAAAGAGAGTGGCGTTAACATAAGTAAGCGATCCACATTCGACTTGGCGGCAGGTTCAAAGTCCCAGACGACCAACCCGAAATTCTTTACTGGTGGGGATGCGCTGACGGGGCCTGATACGGTAATCGGAGCCATTGCGGCTGGACACCAGGCAGCGAGGGACATGGATAAATATATCAGGGAGGTCAATGGTGAACCGGCATACGACGAACCAGAAGAAGAGAAGATAGATGTGCCATTTATTATCGATGAAGAAACTGTTGAAATGCCACAGGTGAGCATGCCAGAGCTTCATCCATTTGAGCGAAAAGGAAACTTCAAGGAAGTTGAACTTGGTTTCCTGAGAGAAATAGCTATCCAGGAAGCATGCCGCTGCCTGCGGTGCGACGCTGAAATTGTCTGATCTTTTTGAATCAGGATTTAGATAGTGTATGGTTGCTGTTGAGATAATAAACTTGACATCGATATAAGTAATAGTATTTATCAAGAAATGGAAGGAAAAAACAATGAAGATTATCGATATAACAATAAATGACCAAAAAGTCAGCGCACCGTCTGGCAGCACCATTCTCCAGGCCGCAAAACAGGCGGGTATCGATATCCCTACGCTCTGTGACCACCCCGCATTGGTTGCGGTTGGTGCTTGCCGCATATGCGTTGTGGAGGTTGAGGGGCAGCGCACACTAATTACGGCATGTACTTTCCCTATCAATGAAGGAATGGTGGTACAGACAGAATCAGCGAATGTGATTAAAGCGCGAAAATTCATCCTCGACATGCTGTTTTCACAACGAAACCATTACTGCCCGTATTGTGAGATGAGTGGAGACTGCGAATTGCAAAATCTCGGTTATCGCTATGGTATCGACCACTGGAATTACCCGACCTATACAACACCCTTCCCGGTAGATGCCACGCGAGCATACTTCCTTATGGACCATAACCGCTGCATCCTTTGCGGTCGTTGTGAACGTGCATGCGGTGATCTCGTGGCCAATCACACTCTTGGTTTGCGGAATCGCGGCACTAAGACCATGATCCATGCCGATGCGAATGTCCCCTTTGGCGAGTCTACCTGTATCTCTTGTGGCACATGCTTGCAAGTGTGCCCCACCGGAGCTTTGTGCGACAACCGAAGCGCTTACATGGGACGTGACATACAGACTGAGCGTATCAAAACCACTTGTAACCAGTGCAGCATAGGCTGCGGTATGGAGATCGTGACCCGTGGCGGTAATGTGCTGCGCATTGAGGGCGACTGGGATGCTACGGTAAACGCAGGGCTGCTTTGCAAAAATGGCCGTTTTGATTCGCTCTACGATGTGCGCAAACGTATTACCAGTCCTGTGATCCGGAAAAATGGCAAACTACAACCGGCAAGTTGGGATGAAGCGCTACAAGCAGTTGCTGAGCGTATTGGCAGCGCCAATCCCAAAGAGATCGGTGTGCTGACTTCTAGTAACTCTACTAACGAAGCACTTTACTTACTGAGTAAACTGTTCTGTCAAGAATTGAAAACAAAAAACGTTGGATTACTGAATCCGGTAGCACCGAAACTATTTGAGAAGTCACAGGGCTCACTCGCCGACATAACCAAAAGCGATGTTATTCTAGTCGTTGGTACCGATCCCGTCAAGGATCAGCCAGTCGTCTCCTTCCTTATTAAACGTACTGTTGACAAGGGAGCACGGCTCATCGTGGTGGATGACAAGGACAATGGGCTCATAGAGTTCGCACACATGAACCTGGATATGGTTGATATCAGTAAAGCCATAGAGATTGCAGAGCGTGCACAACAACCGATCGTACTATACGGAGCCGGGAGCACGGAGCAGACCACAAGCGCACTTAAAAAGCTACAAGAGAAGGCTGCTTTCTTGGCTCTCGAACATGGGGTCAACACTCGTGCTGCTGTGTCTTTTGGATTAAACAATGGTTCCATACCATCTACTGCCAAAGTCTTATATACTGTTATAGGTGAACAAAACTGGAACGGTGATGATATACTCACGAAGGTTGATGAGACTACATTTGTCGTTGCACAGGCCAGCTACTTGTCACCTTTGACCAATCGTGCTGATATAGTGCTGCCGATGGCCATATGGTCAGAAAGAGCAGGTAGTCTGACAAATACAGAGGGACGAGTGCAAAAAGTCAACAAAGCGGTGGAACCTAAGGGTGAAGCCAAGGCAGACTGGGAAATAATATCCTTACTGGCAGACAAACTGGGCAAGAAGCTTGGCACTTCGTTGGACGAGATTTCTATTCTAGCAACCCAGGAACTCAAGTGAAAGGAGAAATAATAATGACAAGGGTGAAAGTAGCCACTGACTGGCTGGCTGGCTGTGCTGGCTGTCACATGTCGCTTTTGGACATTGATGAACGCATCGTAAAGCTGTTGGAAGCGGTGGAGTTTACATCAAGTCCGGTAACTGATTTAAAACATCCGCCTAAAGAAGGTGTGACTGTAGGTATTCTCGAAGGGGCAATCTGCAATTCACACAATATTGAAGTAGCCAAGCAAATGCGTAAACGCTGCCAGATTCTTATTGCTGTTGGTGATTGTGCCACCTTTGGAGGTGTTCCGGCTATGCGCAATTTGTGTGGTACGCGGGAAGCATTAAATCGCGCTTATCTGGAAACAGAAAGTGTAATTGATGGCATCATTCCTGACTCTCCGGAGCTTGGTGAGCCCCTCGATATGGTGACAGGTATCGGTGAAGTGGTAAAGGTTGATCTTTTTATCCCTGGTTGCCCTCCAAGGGCTGATGCGTTTTGGTACGCCTTAACAGAACTGCTTGCTGGACGTGTGCCAGTGATTTTGCCACGAGAACTTTTTACATATGATTGAAGGAGAACAAGTATGAATGCTAGAAAAATAACCATTGAACCTGTAACACGCATTGAAGGTCACGGGCGGGTCACGGTCCATCTTAATGAAGAGGGCAAGGTGGAGCACTCTTTCTTTCATGTGGACGAATTCCGCGGATTGGAAAAGTTCTGCGAAGGTCGTCCATACTTTGAGATGACCCAGATTACCCAGCGCATTTGTGGTATCTGTCCGGTAAGCCACCACCTGGCCTCGGCTAAGGCCTGCGATGGCGTTGCCCGATTGGAAACGCCACGGCCGGCAAAACTGCTCCGCGAATTAATACATATGGGTCAGTTTGTACAATCGCACGGAATGCACTTTTTTCATCTGGCTGCACCTGATTTGGTATTGGGATTTGATGCTGATCCTGCCATAAGGAATGTATTCGGGATTATTGCAGCAAACCCGGAATTGGCATTGAAGGCGGTGAACTTGCGCCGTTATGGGCAGCAGATCATTGAGAGGCTTGGTGGAAAGCGTGTACATCCCAATTTTGCTGTTCCCGGTGGAGTAAATGCTCCTCTCAGCCAGAAGAACCGTGATGAAATTCTTGCTGAATTAGATACGATGGTTGAAATCGCCAAGGTGGCCGTAAGTATCGGCAAGGACTGGATAGGTTCCAACATGGAACTCGTAAAGTCTTTTGCAACCTTTCCCTCCAGCTATATGGGGTTGGTCGACTTGGAAGGCGGCCTTCAACTCTACGATGGTGAGATCCGGGTGAGGGATGCCGAGGGCGATATTGCCGCTCAGTTCCGAACGGATCATTATCTTTCATTCGTAGCGGAGCATGTAGAGCCGTGGTCATTCCTCAAGTTTCCATACTTACGGAAGTTAGGCTGGCCGGACGGAACCTATCGTGTCGGATCGTTGGGGCGGCTGAACGTTGCGGACAAGATAGGGACGCCACTGGCCAATGAGGAGTTCAAACTATTTAAACAGATCAACGGAGGTAAACCTGTTGAGGGTTCACTCTTTTATCACTACGCCCGGCTAATCGAACTCGTCTATGCCTTGGAGCGTATTGCTCAGTTGCTGGACGATCCGGATATCTTGTCTAACGATCTCCGTGCCTATCCATCATCAACTAAGCTTGCAGGCCAGGGAGTCGGTGTGGTAGAAGCTCCGAGAGGGACACTCTTTCACGATTACGCTACTGACGAGAATGGCCAGTTGACCAGAGTAAACCTTATTGTTGCCACAGGCAATAATAACTGGGCTATGCAAACAGCGTCAGGGCTCGTTGCAAAAGCTTTTGTCGATGGCAATAAACTTACCGAAGGGATGTTGAACAGGGTAGAAGCAGCGATCCGTTGCTACGATCCATGCTTGTCGTGTGCGACACACGCTATCGGCAAGATGCCGTTGGAAATTACACTTATTGCAGCTGACGGTATGGTCCTGGACCGCATCTCTCATTAGTAAAAAAACCTGATCGAGTTTAATGCAAGCGGGTGGCGGACATAATTCTTTAGTCGCTTGCAATTTGCTTGTAACTTTTTATAACTACAAGGCTTTATGTTTCGTACTCTGGTTATTGGTTATGGAAACCTTGACCACGCTGATGACGGTGTTGCATATCACGTGATCAATGCCCTGCGCCGGCGCCTCGGTCAAGAGATTTTGAGCGAAGATATGACTGGTTTGGAAGGACTTGGTGGAGAGATAGATTCCATCTTTCTATCTCAACTGATACCGGAGCTGATGGACGTATTGTCTGATTACGACCAAGTTGTATTTGTAGATGCGCATGTTTATGATAATGTGGATAATCTGTATTGCACACCTGTAACGCAGGATTATACTACACCGACTTTTTCTCACAACATAACGCCGCAAATGTTGCTTGCATTTCTGAAGAAACTCTATGATCGAGAGCCCAATGGTTACCTTGTGTCTATCCGCGGCTATGACTTTGATTTTCACTGCAGTCTTTCGGTAGACACCAAAGCGCTTGTGGAACCGGCAGTTGAATATATACAATCAAGGCTGCTCTCGGATATTGCTCACTAAAATGACAAAATGAGTTTTTTATGATACTATAGGATATCTGAACAGGATTGGCAATGAACACCAAACAGGAGGGACAAATGAGTACGGGAAGAGATATACTTATAATTGAAGATGACAGGGATGTAGTAAACTCTCTTCGTATCATCCTTGAAAGTAATGATTTTACAGTGAGATACGCTTATAATGGAAAGGAGGGGTATGAGAAAATCAAGGAAAAGACACCGGATATAATCATTCTGGATGTTATGATGAACACAGATACAGAGGGTTTTGACCTAGCGTACAAACTTAGAGATGATCCTCAGTATAGGAATATACCCATCATTTTAGCAACGGGCTTTACTCAAAAAATGGCGGAAGAAGGCCCAGAAAAGTTTCAGTATATACTGGGCGAAAGCTGGCCGGTATCGTACTTTATGGAAAAACCAATAGATCCTGAAAAAATACTTTTAACAGTCCAGTCCATTATCAAGGGGTTAAATAAGTCAAGTTAAAGGGTTCTGGAGGTTATTTTCATCTATACACCGTTAGGAATATTTAGAGATTTGAAGGATTATCCAAAAAGAGGCTTACAATTATGAAAGTCGGATACGACCTGGTTAGAGAGCAACTTTTCTTCAGGCAGGAACTCAAAGAGAGGGTATTCTGGTTCATTTATCTCAGGTGGATAGGCGTAGGTACGGCGATTGCAATAACCTGGGCAGCCTACCTCGGGGGACAAAGTCTGCCCATTTTACCCTTAAATATTACCCTTATCTTTATCCTCCTATATAATGCAATATTCCTTTATATAGGGAAGCGGTTGGAGGAATTCAGACCCAAAGAGGTAAGCCCCTTTACCGTCTTTGCTCACACCCAGATATCTTTAGACCTTCTATGCCTATATATACTGATTTATTTAACAGGGGGTTTATACAGCCCCCTGTTGATTTTTGTCATCTTTCATATAATTTTGGCAGGGATACTTCTCTCTCCTCTTAGCTGCTATATATATGGAGTACTGGTTATTATGGCACTTGGGGGGTTGCTTTTATTACAGGATTCAGGGATACTGCCTCCAAAGCCAATCATTTTTCAGCTCCATCTATTGCATACCTATGGATCCAGCGGTATCTTGATTCCATACGTCACATTTGCCGCTGCCATAATTATATCGGCATTTCTTATTACCTCTGTTAAAGTCTCTCTAAGAACAAAGGCAAGGAGCTTGCTTGAGGTCTCCCATGAACTGGAGTTGATTAATACCAAGTTAACAGCTCTATATGATATGGTAAAAGAAATGGGTTCCCACTCTGATCTTAAGGGGCTTATGGATGCAGCAACGCGATATGCAACGAAGATTATGGGTGTTAAGGGATGCTCTGTAAAGCTTTTGAGCGATGATAAGAGGACACTTAGATTTGCTTCAGTATATGGCTTGAGCAGAGACTATACATCTAAAGAAAGCATAGATATTGAAAAAAGCCCTATCAACCTGAGGATAATCCAGGGGTCTCCCTATGCTATTGGTCATATCGATGAGAAGGATTATTTTCAATACCCTGAAGATATACTGAAAGAGGGGATAGCATCGATGTTATGTTTACCCCTTCGGGCTGAAGAAGATTCTACAGGGATATTATGCGTCTACAGTGATAAAACTTATAGATTCGATGAGGAGGATACAAAGTTTTTCACCTTGATGACGGACCTCACGGCAATTTCTATTGAAAATCTTCAATCAAGACTTATGAGATCATGGTTTACCAAAAAGGCAGTTCATCAGATTCGTTCCCCCCTTAATGCCATTAGAAGCATGCTTAAGACAGTAACAGGGGGGTATGTGGGAGAGCTAAATGAGAAGCAGAAGGAACTCCTGGTAAGAACAGACAGAAGGGCGGAACTCCTGGGTAGCCTTATAAGTGATATTCTCAAGTTTGATCATGATATTAAAGCTATTAAAAGAATACAATTCATTGAATTGAACCCTTCTGCAATTCTTAAACAGGTAGTCCAGTTATATCAGTCCGAAGCCGTTGGGAAAGGAATAGAATTAAAGACGGATATTGAAGAGATAGGCAATATTATGCTTGGAAACCAGGAATTGCTTGACGAAGTCTTTACTAACCTTGTTTCCAATGCAGTAAAATATACCCCTAAAAATGGACTGGTCAGTATCAAACTATCGATGAAGGGAGAAACCCATATCTTATTAGAGGTTTCTGATACGGGGATTGGAATATCCCAGGAAGATATTCCCCGCCTTTTTACCGAGTTCTTCAGGGCGGATAATGCCAAGGAGATAGAGGAAAATGGGACTGGGCTGGGGCTTATAATTGTCAAAGAGGTTGTTGATCGGATTGGCGGTAGCATAGAGGTGGAGAGCAAAATTGGAGAAGGTACCCGCTTTACCTGTCTACTTCCTTTATCTCCTCCCTTTGTTTCTACCTTAAGTGATTCGAAATAAAATTCCCAAGAGTGAAAGCATGCATGAACTTTCCATTGCCCAAAATATTATGGATATAGTAAACGAGCAGCTCTCAGTAAATAACCTTTCCAGGGTCACAAAAATAGGTATGAAAGTAGGCAAACTGGCTGCTATTGAACCAGAATCTCTTAAATTCTGTTTTGATATCATAACCAAAGATACTAAAGCGGAGGGGGCGGTGCTGGAGATCGATTCTGTCCCCATAGGGTATCGATGTAATGACTGTCAACTGAATTTTATTCTTGATGAACTGGATTTTATCTGCCCCAATTGTATGGGAAACAGAGTGGAGTTAATTTCTGGAAGGGAATTGCAAGTAGTGGAACTGGAGGCTTATTAGATGAAGATAGGGATTGTAAAGAATATAATGGAAGCCAATGATATGGTTGCCGAGGGTAACAGGAGGCTATTCAAGGAAAATGGGACGTTGGTAATTAACCTGATGAGTTCTCCGGGGGCTGGTAAAACAACGCTGCTTGAAAAAAGTATTTCTGCTTTAAAGGACAGGGTCAGAATCGGTGTCATAGAGGGAGATATACAGACAGAACTGGATGCTGAAAGAATACATAAAAAGGGGGTAGAAGTTGTCCAGATAAATACAGGCGGTGCATGCCATCTCAACGCCACCATGGTAAATCAGAGCCTAAAGAATCTTGATCTAGCAAATATCGACATCCTCTTTATCGAGAACGTTGGAAATCTGGTATGCCCTGCAGAATTCAAACTAGGCGAAGATATGAAGGTCATGGTACTGAGTATCACAGAAGGGGAAGATAAACCCCTGAAATACCCTCTCATGTTTCACGAGTCTCAGATATTAATTATAAATAAGATCGACCTGTTGCCGTACTGTGATTGTGATATTAAAGGAATGAGAGAAAATTCTCTGAAAATAAATCCTGACTTACTTGTCCTTGAGATCTCTTGCAAAACTGAGAGTGGTTTAGATGATTGGTATAATTGGCTTATTAAAAAGGTTGAGTAAAGAAAGAGTTTGTGAACTCTTTCAAAGGTGATTTTTCAAAATATAAGTAGTTTGCATTAAAAATTCCCTTTTCCGCTCTCTGGTGAAGTATTTTTGACCTAGAGAGGAATTTTCATTTTTTAAGGATGAATTAAATAGTTTTTCAAAGGACTCTCATATGGTTGCTCCGAAATCAATCAATACAGCGAAATATAAAGATGCAAACCGACTTTCCATTAAGGTTAAGGGGATAGTCCAGGGGGTTGGGTTTCGTCCCTTTATATACAATCTGGCTCACAAATACAGCATAGTGGGATGGGTGTGCAACTCTTCGGCTGGTGTGGAGATAGAAGCTGAAGGCAATGACCATAGCCTGAAAGGATTCATAAATGAAATTAATGCTAGTCCTCCCATCCTAGCACACATCGAAAAGGTAGAAGTTCAAGACAATCTTGCCCTTCAGGGATACAGTAGGTTTGAGATAAGGAAGAGTCTTAGGGAAGAGGGTCAGTTTGTTCCTGTCTCCCCGGATATATCTATCTGTGCGGATTGTCTTAAGGAAATGTTCGATCCTGCGGATAGGAGATACCTTTATCCCTTTATTAACTGTACAAACTGTGGCCCCAGGTTTACTATTATCAAGGATGTCCCATATGACAGGGATAAGACCACAATGTCGGAATTTGAGATGTGTTTACCCTGTAAAACTGAATACGAAGACCCTATGAACCGTAGATTCCATGCTCAACCAAATGCCTGTCCGCAATGCGGGCCAGAGATATCACTTTTCGATTGTGCCGGTGAAGGGGTGGATTGTCAGGATATTGTCAATGAGACAGCCCGTCTCATACTTCAGGGTTTTATTATTGCAATAAAGGGGATTGGGGGTTACCATCTTGCCTGTGATGCCACCAACAAGCAAGCAGTGGCAAGACTCCGGGGCAGGAAATATCGTGAGGATAAGCCCTTTGCCCTGATGGTAGAGAGCATTGAGGAAATAAAGTTCTTTTGTTGTCTGGAAAGGGAAGAAGAGTCTTTGCTTCTTGATCCTAAGAGGCCGATAGTTCTTTTAAGGAAGAGGGGAGATTCCAGTCTTATTTCAGAGGATGTAGCACCGGGGAACAGATACCTTGGGGTTATGCTTCCATATTCTCCGCTTCACTACCTGATTTTAAAAGAGGTAAAAAAACCTTTGGTAATGACAAGCGGTAATATATCAGATGAACCTATAGCTTACCACGATTCTTACGCAATGATGAGGTTGAACAGGATTGCCGACTATTTCCTGCTGCATAACAGAGAAATCTACCAGAGGACAGATGACACTGTAGCCCGGATATTCGATGGTGCCCCAATGATGATAAGGAGATCAAGAGGGTATGTTCCTCTCTCAATTACTTTGCCCTTTTCCGGAGTTGAAGTCCTGGCATGTGGGGCACAATTAAAGAATACCTTTTGTCTTACCAGGGGGAATCGTGCTTTTTTGAGCCACCATATAGGAGATCTGGATAATCTGGAGACCCTTCGTTCCTTCGAACAGGGGGTAGAAGACTTCATAAGGCTTTTTCACCTGAAACCAAAAGTAACCTGCTACGATCTCCATCCCGATTATCTGTCAACCAGGTATGCCATGGCTCAGGATGGAGAAAAGATAGGGGTTCAACATCACCATGCCCATCTAGCCTCCTGTATGGGTGAAAACGATATAACGGATAAGGTTATAGGGGTAATATTTGATGGTTCAGGTTATGGAGAGGATGGCCATATATGGGGTGGTGAGTTTCTTGTAGGTGATTTTAGCTCCTTTGAGAGGGTCGCGCACCTGGAATATTTACCTATGGCAGGGGGAGAGAAGGCAATCAAAGAGCCTTATCGAATGGCATTTACCTATCTTTTGGACAGTTACGTTGATGATGCCTTTAGGGTAATTAATAGTCTTAACTTAAAATGGGATGTTGAAAGACTTCATGTTTTTAAACAGATGACAGAGAAGGGAATTAATTCCCCTCTAACTTCAAGTATGGGTAGACTTTTTGATGCAGTTTCGGCTATCCTGGGTGTAAAGGAAAGGATAAACTATGAAGGTCAAGCCGCAGTGGAACTGGAAATGATGGCTTCTCAAGGAGAAGAAGGGGAATACCCATTTGAGCTTTTAGATTCCATGCCCTTAAGAATAAAGGTAAGAGGCATAATAAATGGTGTAATAGATGACCTTAAGACAGGAATAGAAAAAGGTATAATATCAGCGAGGTTTCACAACACTATCTCAACTATTGTCATCCAGGTATGTAAAAGGATAAGAGAAAAGGCAGCCTTAAATATGGTAGCCTTGAGCGGTGGTGTCTTTCAAAATATAAGATTGTTGAGTTTGTCTGTTGACAGATTAAAGAAAAACGGGTTTATTGTCCTTACCCACCACGATGTTCCACCAAATGATGGGGGGATATCTCTTGGGCAGGCACTGGTGGCCCTAAAAAAATTGGAGGAATAATAGTGTGTCTAGGTGTTCCAGCCCGAGTTGAGGAGGTCAGGGGGAAAACGGGTACAGTATCTATTGGCGAGTCAAAGATCGAGGTAAGCCTTGCTCTCTTAGATGATGTATCAACAGGAGATTATGTTCTGGTACACGCTGGTTTTGCCATTGCCAGCGTTGATGAAAATGAAGCAGTAGAGACCCTTTCTCTGATAAAGGAGATGATAAGCTGAAAACTGGCGGCTGATAGCTGAATGCCTGAGAGGCTTTTTGACAACCTGTCAGGGGCTTTGAAAAAGCCCCCCTTTTCGCTTCAGCATACATTTTTTGATCCATCTAAGCTTGCTTCATTGAAAATTTTGCTTCGCAAGATTCGCTCTTCGAAGCGGCCCTGATAAGACTTGAATTCACAAACTCTACAAATTTGCTCTCACAGGGAACTTGTTCAAAGCTTTTGGCTTACAGGAGATGTTTTTGGATGAAGTATATTGATGAATTCAGAGACCGGGATCTCTGCCTGCGCCTAGTAAAAAAAATAGAAACCACCCTGGGAGATTCTGAAGTAACTATTATGGAGGTCTGTGGGACCCACACTATGGCCATCTTCCGCTCGGGAATCAGATCACTCCTTCCTAAATCAATAAGGTTGCTTTCAGGCCCGGGGTGCCCGGTTTGTGTTACCCCTGCTTCTTACCTGGACGATGCGATTGCCCTGTCAGATATAGAAGAGGTGATAATTGCCAGCTTTGGCGATATGATAAGGGTTCCTGGTTCAACTTCGAGTCTTGAAACTAAAAGGGCAGATGGCAAAAAAATAGCGGTGGTTTATTCACCCCTTGATGCCTTGAATATAGCCAAGAATAACCCTGATAAAAAGGTGATATTTTTGGCAGTTGGTTTTGAAACTACGTCACCCTCTGTAGCAGTGACAGCTATGGAGGCTAAGAAAACGGGAATTTCGAATCTATACTTCTTATCTGCTCATAAAAGGGTACCACCGGCACTGAGATTACTGGCAGAAGACAGTGATTTGAAGTTAGATGGTTTTATTCTGCCAGGTCACGTGAGTACCGTTATCGGTGTGAACCCTTATCTTTTTCTGGCCGAGGGATATGGTATACCTTCGGTCATATGCGGATTTGAGCCTCTTGATATCCTTCAGGGTATATGTATGATTCTGTATCAGCTTAAGGATAATAGAGTTGCTGTAGAGACTCAATACAAAAGGGTAGTGAAGAATGATGGAAACCCTGGGGCAATGGCTCTTCTAAATAAGGTGTTTATAGAAACAGATAGTGAATGGAGGGGACTCGGCGTAATAGCTAATAGTGGCTATGCTATGGGAGAGGATTACGAAGAACTTGATGCCAAAGAGGTATTTTCTTTGCAAAAAAGGCCTTCTGCTGAAAACGAAGGTTGCATCTGTGGGGAGATACTGAAGGGGAGAAAGATTCCGAATCAGTGCCCTCACTTTGGTAAAAGTTGTACCCCTTATTCACCTTTGGGACCATGCATGGTAAGTAGTGAGGGAACCTGTGCCGCCTATTACAAATATGGATAAAAAGATACTTCTGGCTCATGGAAGTGGGGGAGGGCTATATCACAGCCTGATAGATGAGGTCTTCCTTAAAAATTTTAATAATCCTTTCCTTTCAGAAAAGGATGATGGGGCAATAGTTGAAATAGAGGGGGTAAAGCTTGCCTTTACCACTGACTCCTATGTCGTAAAACCCATATTCTTTCCTGGAGGAGATATAGGGAAACTCTCGGTCTTTGGGACAGTTAATGACCTGGCAGTTATGGGCGCTGAGCCTTTATATATCTCATGTGGATTGATAATAGAGGAAGGTTTAGAACAAAGGATCCTGGAAAAGATAGCCCTTTCAATGGCTCAATCGGCAAAAGTTGCCGAGGTACTTTTAGTTACCGGAGACACCAAGGTGGTTGAAAAAGGGGGAGCAGACAAAATTTACATCAATACCGCCGGTGTTGGGGTAGTAAAAAAAGACCTCTCTGTAAAGAGGATTGAGGCTGGAGACAGGATAATTCTTTCAGGAAATATAGGAGACCATGAGGTTTCGGTGCTTTTAGCAAGAGAAGAGTTTCCTTTCAGCTCACAGGTTACAAGTGATCTGTCACCTTTAAATCAGCTTACTTCTGATATTCTTGGAATAGATGGGATTAAGTTTATGAGAGACCCCACTAGGGGAGGACTGGCAACTACTTTAAATGAAATCGCTGAAGGTTTAGGACTTGGTATAATTATCTATGAGGATAAGATAGGGGTATCCGACGGCGTGGCAGCGGTGTGTGAGCTCCTTGGACTTGACCCTTTATACTTGGCAAATGAGGGAAAGATCATAGTAGTGGTGAAGAAGGACAGTGCCGATGAAGTGTTGAAAAGAATGAGAAAGAATCCTTTGGGAAAGGAAAGCGAAATTATTGGTGAAGTAACGGAAGAGCTAAACGGCAGAGTCTGTCTGAGGACAAAGATTGGTGGTACAAGAATCCTGGATATGCTCACAGGTGAGCAGCTGCCAAGGATATGTTAATAACAAGGAATTAACATTTATATCAACCCTATAATATTAACTTCCCTGATTGTTGCCTTTAAAAAGCCCAATAATTAAAGCTAAAGACGATAAAAAAGAACCTCAGAGGGGTTGGGTAAGGCCCTCTCTGGGGTTCTTTGCAAGAAAGAAGTTAAATTCCAATCCTAGAATGCAAGTTTAATAGCCCAAGCCACTTTCCATGCATTATCAGGATCTTTTGATGACATCTTGAAATAGTTGCCAGCGATCAGATAGTTCCCTTCAACAGCCAGTTGAAGATTCGAATTTACCTTGCCATGTATCTCGAGTTTCTTTTCGTTAAATATTTTTGAAAAATTTGTTGTAATAACTCTCCAAATTTGGTAGATTAAAACGTCTTTTTTCTTAATGGTTACACTTAAGTCCAAAAAGGCATGGAAGTATATCTGTCCGTTCAAAGCAGACCAGGATTAACTTGGTCGGATTCTTTTTGCCAAAAAGTAATAACATAGACAAAAACAGATTGTTTAGTCCGCGCTGAAAAGCGAGTTTATTTCAGTACGGCCAAATAACAGAATATAATAAAAAGGAGGTAATAGTTATGTAGTGTAGTCAGATCAATTTTTGAAGATATTAGAAGAAATTAGATATTGATAATTTGATTTGAGTATGTTAAAGAAGCTGTGGAAACGATTAAATTTAGAAAGGAAATGAAAAAATGATTTCAAAACTAAAAACTAGGAAATGGGTTATTATAGGCATATTGAGTTTTGCTCTTTTGTCTTTTGCTGCCCCCCTGTTTGCAAGCGAAGCAGAGCTTGAAATTCCTGTCCTAACCTCAACTCAAAACAACCTGTTAATGATTGGCTTTCTAATTTGTTTTCTGGGTATGGGTTTCGGTCTTTATGAATACATCAAGGTTAAAGGCCTGCCTGCTCATCAATCAATGTTAGATATATCAAGCATTATTTTCCAGACCTGTAAGACATATTTGATCCAGCAGGGCAAGCTGTTGATTATTCTGGAGATATTTATTGCCATATGTATCGCTTACTATTTTGGTTTCCTGCAACACATGCCGACCCATGGGGTTTTACTCATTTTAGGCTGGTCAGTGGTTGGGATACTCGGTTCTTATGGCGTGGCATGGTTTGGTATAAGGATGAATACTCTTGCAAACAGCCGGATGGCATTTGCATCTCTGGAAGGCAAACCATTAAAGTTACACGATATTCCTTTAAGATCCGGCATGAGCATCGGACTCCTTCTAGTATGTGTGGAACTCATCATGATGCTTGCGATTCTGGTTTTTATCTCCCGTGAATATGCCGGTGCTTGCTTTATCGGTTTTGCTATCGGTGAATCTCTCGGTGCATCTGCACTTCGTATGTGTGGCGGCATCTTCACCAAAATTGCAGATATCGGTTCAGATTTAATGAAAATAGTCTTTGATATTAAGGAGGATGACCCTCGAAACCCTGGGGTTATCGCTGATTGTACCGGTGATAATGCAGGAGACAGTGTTGGCCCTACTGCTGATGGTTTTGAAACTTATGGGGTAACCGGGGTTGCTTTAATCAGTTTCATCGTTTTAGGGGTTTTCCCACAATACCAGGCAGAACTCATTACCTGGATATTTATAATGCGGATCGTAATGATTCTTACCTCTATTGGTGCTTACTTTATTAATAACATAATCACCAATGTTGTAAATAGAGGTAAAGCAAGCATCAACTTTGAAACCCCCCTTACCTCACTGGTATGGATTACCTCGATACTTTCCATCATACTTACCTTTATCGTGAGTTACTGGCAGCTTTCTAAATACCCAGATAATTTATGGTTTAAGCTCTCAATCATTATAAGCTGTGGAACCCTTGCTGCGGCAGTTATCCCCGAGCTCGTTAAGGTGTTTACCAGTTCTAAGTCAATACACTGTCAAGAGGTAGTGACTGCAGCCAGAGAAGGTGGAGCTTCCCTTGGCATCCTGTCAGGTCTTGTGGCTGGTAATATGAGTGCTTTCTGGCTTGGGATGGCTATCACTGGTTTGATGTCTCTTGCTTATTATACAAGTACCTTCGGCCTTGATGCTTTAATGGTTTATTCTTCTATATTCGCCTTTGGTCTGGTGGCTTTTGGTTTTCTTGGAATGGGGCCGGTTACCATAGCAGTTGACAGTTATGGGCCTGTTACTGATAATGCCCAGTCTATTTATGAGTTATCACTGATTGAAGCGATTCCAAATGTCTCTTCTGAGATTAAAAGGGATTTCGGATTCGAACCAAACTTTGATACGGCAAAACATCAATTGGAAGAGAACGATAGCTGCGGTAATACCTTTAAAGCTACGGCGAAACCGGTTTTAATCGGTACTGCGGTAGTAGGTGCCACAACGATGATTTTCGCTTTGATTTTGCTTCTGAAAAAGACATTGGGAGTTGAGCCGGAAACCATCTTAAATCTACTTAATCCTTACACACTTCTAGGCTTTTTATGTGGTGGAGCGGTAATCTATTGGTTTACCGGTGCTTCGATCCAGGCTGTAACTACCGGGGCTTACCGTGCAGTTCAATATATAAAAGGGAACATAAAACTCGATGATGAAGCATCACTGAGTGCTTCAACTGAGAGTTCCAAAGAGGTGGTCAAGATTTGTACGCAATACGCACAGAAAGGGATGTTCAATATCTTTGTTGCCCTTTTCTGTTTTGCCTTGGCTTTTGCGTTCTTTTCTGCACCGGGCACTTCAAACGCTCCGGCATCCTTCTTCATTAGCTACCTAATTGCAATTGCTGTGTTTGGGCTCTTTCAGGCTATTTTTATGGCTAATGCCGGTGGGTGTTGGGATAATGCCAAGAAGGTGGTAGAGGTTGATCTGAAAGAAAAAGGCACTCCCTTGCACGAAGCTACCGTTATTGGAGATACTGTAGGAGACCCATATAAGGATACATCTTCAGTTTCATTAAATCCTATCATAAAGTTTACTACCCTTTTTGGCATTTTAGCCATGGAAATTGCAATTGCCCCGGGAATGAGGAGCAGTGCAGGTTGGGTGGGTAGTATCTTTTTTGTGATAAGCCTGATATTTGTTTGGCGATCATTCTATGCCATGCGGATTCCAAAGATATAGATCGCTAATACAATATAGAATGAGTATCAAATAGGGAACAGTTGGCTTGCCCAATATGGGCAAGCCAACTGTTTTTGACGCCCTTACCACATCTAAGCATAGTTTATTAAGTTATCATCCGTTATAACTATAGCTATGAAACCGGAAAACCTCTCTTGCAGCGTTATATAACCAACCACCTACTACGTAAGACAATCGTATCTGCTTTTTAAAATAAAGGGCTTTAGATAAAAGCCTAATAGTTACTGTCTGTTTACTATGTAAATCCAATATTAGATTAATATTGAATGAGGTCTATATTCAGATGAAAAAGGATCTGTTGAGCTTATCATCCCTGACTAAATGTGAGATGGATAGTATATTCAAAAAGGCTTCAGAACTAAAAAGAAAACAGAGAGAGAGTATTGTTTGGAAGCCACTTGCAGAAAAAACACTGGCATTGATCTTTGAAAAACCTTCTACAAGGACTCGTTTGTCTTTCGAAGTTGCTATGTACCAGTTGGGAGGGCATTCTCTATTTCTCAGTCCCAGGGAGATGCAGCTTGACCGCGGAGAGAGTATCGCAGATACTGCCAGGGTTTTATCCCGTTATGTGGATGGAATAGTAATAAGGACCTTTTCCCAAAATGTAGCAGAAGAGCTGGCTGAATTTGCTTCAATTCCGGTAATAAATGGTCTAACTGATCTCTTGCACCCCTGCCAGATATTAAGTGACATTTTCACCATTATCAAGAAGAAGGGAAGTTACCAGGATATTAAGGTTACCTATATAGGTGATGGTAACAATGTAGCCAATTCCTGGGTTGAAGCGGCATCGAGGTTGGATTTCTATCTCTCCCTTGCCTGTCCTACAGGTTATCTCCCCGATGAGAATATACTAAGGGTATCTAAGATGGAGTCTCCTTATCCCATTGAAGTTATGGATGACCCTTTTCTAGCAGTGAAGGGGGCGGACATAATAACCACCGATAGTTGGATTAGTATGGGGAAAGAAGATGAATATGAAAAGAGGATGGTGATCTTTAAAGACTACCAGGTTAATGAAAAACTAGTTGCTGAAGCAAAAGAGGATGTGCTGGTGATGCATTGCCTGCCGGCTCACCGTGGAAAGGAGATAACCAATCATATCATTGACGGAAACCACTCTATAGTTTTTGACCAAGCAGAGAATAGGTTACACGTTCAAAAGGCCATATTAGAGATATGGTTGGGTAAAGACACATATTAAAGAGAAGTCCAGTTGAGGTAGGTTGCGTATAGGCATATACCCTGGCATGAAGTCATTGGTAAAAACCCTTCTTAATACAAAGATTGAGAGCCGGGTATTTTACATGAAAATCAGATAACGTATAAAGATACAAATAGTTTTGAGGCATCTATGCCGTGTAGAATTAAGATATTATCAGAAAGCTTGGCCAACAAGATTGCTGCCGGTGAGGTTGTCGAGAGACCTGCCTCGGTTGTTAAGGAATTGGTTGAGAATTCTATCGACGCTGGTGCAAAAGAGATAATCATCAATATTAAAGCAGGTGGCAGAAGGTCTATAAGTGTGGCGGATGACGGTGGGGGAATGGACGAAGATGATGCCCTGATTGCCCTTGAAAGGCATTCTACAAGCAAGATATTCCAAGAGAATGATCTCTTTGCAATCAAATCCATGGGCTTCAGGGGAGAGGCACTGCCGAGTATTGGATCAGTTTCAAAGATGCGGATTACAACAAAACCAGAAGGTTTTTTGGCAGGAACCTGCGTATATTCTGAGGGTGGAAAGATAAATGAGGTTTATGAAGCTGGATGTCCAAAAGGGACAATAGTCGAAGTCAATAATCTCTTTTATAATACCCCCGCCAGATTAAAATTTCTAAAGACAGACAATACAGAATTTGGTCATATTGTTGACGTTGTTACTCAGACAGCCCTTGCAAATCCTGAGATACATTTTAAACTACTTCATAATGGCAAGGTAATTATCAACACGCCTGTAGCTAAAAACCTTCTGAATAGAATATCTGAAATGCTGGGCAGAGATGTTTATGAAAATATGTACGAGGTATCTTTGACGCAGGAGGCTATAGATATTGAAGGATTTATATCACAACCCAATTTTACGCGTTCTACAGGCAGAGCTATTTATACCTATGTAAACAGGCGATTTGTTAGAGATAAGGTAGTTAATCACGCTATTATGGAGGCGTATAGAACCTTAATAATGAAGAATCGGTACCCTGTAGTAGCCCTATTTATTAAAATTCCGGTTCATTGGGTAGACGTCAATGTACATCCGACAAAGAGAGAGGTAAGATTTAAGGAACAGCAGAAAGTCCACGATCTTATTGTGGAGGCATTACAAAAAACTTTGAGGAAATCTCCTTGGATTAAAAAAAGATTGGTAGCCTCTTATGAGATACCACCTGTAAATTCAAAGATCGAGGACAATGTTTATAAGGTGGCAGAGACCTTTCCGAAATACTCTTTTTCTCAAGAGAGTAGGGATAAAATTGTACCTCTTCCTCTCTTCTTCTCTTCATTGATACCAATCAGTCAGATTAAGTATACCTATATACTCTGTTCATGTGATGAAGGGTTAATCCTTGTTGACCAACATGCAGCCCATGAGAGAATTATCTTTGAGGAGTTAAAAGGGGAGCATGTGAATTCCAGAGTAGTTTCTCAGTCATTATTGGTGCCTCAACGCATCGAATTGGATTATAATCAAGCCAGAATTTTAGAAAAACATATCGATAAACTATCAGAAGTAGGTTTAGAGATAGAGCCTTTTGGCGGAGACACCTTTATCATCAAGTCTGTCCCGCATATATTGATAGATAAAGACTATCAACAGTTAATCCTGGATATTATTGATGAACTTCAATCTTATGGCAGGTCATTTAAATTAGAGGATACTATCGAAAAAATCCTGATTTTAATGGCTTGTCATGGTGCTATTAAAGCGAACCAGCGCCTGAATTCCATGGAGATTGAATCGCTATTACAACAACTGGACAGTATATCCTCTTCTACCAATTGCCCTCATGGAAGGCCTATCTTGAGGAAGATAACATATCAGGAGATAGACAGGATGTTCAAAAGGGGGTAAATCGCGGTTTGATTAAGGCAGAAAAAAGATAGGATTTCTGGGTTTTCTGTCTTTTCGTATTTCAAAGTGAAGGTGTGCTCCATCGGTCATTCCGGTATCCCCTACGAGGGCTATTTTCTGACCTTTCTTCACAATGTCTCCCACTTCAACTAAATTACACTCATTATGTGCATAGACGGTTACATAATCTTCCTTATGGCTTATAAGGATCAGATTACCATAACCCTTTAATCCTCTCTTTCCCTCTCCACTGTATATTACTTTCCCATCATCTGAAGCAACAACCGGTGTGCCCTTTGGGGCAGCAATGTCTATACCATCATGTTTTCTTAGATCTCTTACACCAAATCTGGAGGTTATATGCCCGTTTACCGGCCAGATAAACCTGCCTTTGTAATATGAAATCTTATTTTTATCAGATACATCCTCTTTCCCTGGCTGGTAGGGTCTTATCTTTAATACCCTTTTTGCCCCGGGGATAAATATCCTCTGCCCTGTTTCGATCTTTGTTTGGTCGTCTATGTCATTGATTTCAGATATCTCTTGAATATCTACATTATAGGTCTTAGCTATCCTCCAAAGGGTTTGGCCTTGTTCCACTTTATGGTATACACCGTATACTGTTCTACCACAAGCGGTAAGAAGCATCAGAAAGATGAGTATTGTATATTTCACTTTAGGCGGAATCATTATTCTAATCGCTTTTCGCTTAAGGATACATTTTTTGACCCATTTAAGCTCGCTACATGAAAATATTGCGAAGCAAAATTTTCTACATCCCTCTCTCTAAGAAGGGTACCCTAAAAATCTATAAATTCGCTCTCAGGGATCTTCTCCAAAGCCCTCATTCTTTAATCATAGGTAGTGAACGAATAGCGTAGGAAACAGCTTCTTTTGCGTCTTTTGCCTGTATAATCTCTTTGCTCACATCCCAGGTGTTTAAAGCTACGACAGGTTTTTTTAACTTAAGGGCAATAGCTATCTCTGAAAGGGTACCATAACCTCCTTCAACTGCAATTAAAACATCCGAGGATTGTACCAAGACGACATTTCTGGCTTGTCCCAAATTTGTAACAATAAATACATCTATATAAGGGTTTGCCTCATATGGAGTATTCCCGGGCAGTATCCCTATGGTTAGCCCCCCTTCAAGTTTAGCGCCTCTAGCGGCGGCTTCCATAACTCCTCCCAACCCACCGCATAGTAAGATTGCTTTTGATTTAGCTATTTCTCTGCCTATCTCTTCTGCTATTCTTTCCAATGTGGGAGAGCAGCGTCCTGCCCCAATAACTCCGATCTGCATTGAGACCTCCGTGTCGGTGTAAAATTAAGAGGATATTTCTGTTTGGTATTGCTCCGCTCTTAACTAAATTATTTTAGAACACCCACTTAATGGCGAGGAAGCCCAGGATCAAAAGGGCCATGAAGACTATAGCGAGGATATTGAAGTATCTGTCGATAAATGATTTTATAGATGGCCCGAAGGCATGGATTAAGCCTCCAATTATAAAGAACCTGGCTGATCTGCTTATAATAGAAGCCAGAAAGAAGGTAGAAAATTTAATTTTACAGGCACCGGCAGCAATGGTAAAAACCTTATAAGGGATGGGAGTAAATCCTGCCACAGCAATTGCCCATGCATCATACTTGTTGTATAACTCTTTTATATAATTGTATTTATCATTAACTCCGTAAAAGTCTATTATAGGCTGCCCAATAAGTTCCATAAATTCAAGACCTATAAGGTATCCAAAGGCACCTCCTAAAACCGAGCCTATGGAACATACCAGTGCATACTTGAATGATTTTTTAGGAATTGAGATGGCAAGGGCTATTAATAAGACGTCTGGTGGAATGGGGAAGAAAGAGGATTCGGCGAAGGCCAAAAAAAATAGTGCCCATGTTCCATAAGGAGTTTCTGCCCAGTGTAGAACCCAATCATACAATCTCTTTAGCATTCTTTTTACCTGAAAATCCTCTCCACTCAACAGATGACCGATGCTTATACAATTTTACAACTTTTATTGAACCCTTGTATCCCTTTCTTTAAGACTGTCGAAAAAGATACAGAAAAAAATTGTCATAAAACCCACGTGGACAATTCGTTTAAAAAAGAATAGTTTGTAAGGTCAAGGATGAGAGGGGTAATAGAAATACAGTTTTGAGCAATAGCATCAAAATCAGACCCTTTTATGTCCTCGAAATCCATATTGTTGTTTCCGAACCAGTAGTATTTTTTCCCTCTAGGATCCACCTTTTCAACTATAGAACCACCGTGGGTCCTCTTGCCCTGTCTGGTAATTCTGTATTGAAAGGGTTCATTTATTGCAACATTTGGTACGTTTATATTGAGAAAGGTGCCTTTTGGGAGACCATTTTTGAGTAGATTTTTAGCCACCCGTACAGCAAAAATAGCAGCAGTCTGGAATTTAAAGTCTTCCTTTTCAACTAAGGAGATTGCAAAAGATGGGATGCCAAGCATAGTTCCTTCTCTGGCAGCGGCAACAGTACCAGAGTAAACAATGTCATCTCCAAGGTTTGCGCCATTATTGATTCCTGAAATGATTAAATCAGGTTTTACTTTTAAGATACTGTTAACACCCAGATTGACACAGTCCGTAGGAGTACCGTTTAAAGAGTAGTATTGAGGAGCAATCTCTTTAACACGAAGGGGTTTGTGGAGAGTCAAAGAATGACTGACGGCACTCATTTCTCTGTCGGGGGCTACGACCCATACTTCCGCAATAGACCTAAGGGCATCGACTAGGGTTGACAAACCCTGAGATTGGATTCCGTCATCATTTGTCACCATGATCTTCAATATAACAATCCACCTGATTTCTCCTGCCCTTAGCTTTTTTAAGTTAAGTAGCATAGGGTAGGCTGATATTTCAATTTTAAGGTAAGCGAACTGAGTTCATAATCAAAAACTATTGAATCCTGTATAGCATAAGTCAGCGATTGTTTCAATAATATAAAGCTTTGGTTTTTAGTAAATCTTGTTTTGCGAGAACAGGCGTTTTTATTGACAGAAACTTTTCATAGTGATATAAGAAAAAGAAAATGGGGGCATGTTTTTATACCCTTCGATGTCTCCATTTTTTTTGTAAAAACGTTTATTGTTCCCAAAAAATAGTTTGATATACAAAATCATTTATTATTTGATTAGGAGGTTTAATGGAAAGAACGCTGTCAATTATAAAACCCGACGGGGTAGGAGAGAAAATAATCGGAGAGGTAATTAAGAGATTTGAAATAAATGGTCTAATAATAGTTGCCATGAAGATGTTGTGGATGAGCAAAAAAGAGGCAGAGGGATTTTATGATGTGCATAAGGATAAAGGATTTTTTGGTAGTTTGACCGATTTTATGTCTTCCGGCCCTGCTGTAGTAATGGTCCTGGAAGGGGAAAATGCCATAGCAAAGAACCGTCAGATAATGGGTGCCACAAATCCGGAAAATGCAGAGGAAGGGACTATAAGAAAAGATTTTGCCTCCAGTGTAGAGAGAAATATTGTCCACGGTTCGGATTCCCCTGAAACTGCTGCCTCTGAAATTGCTTACTTCTTCAATGCATTAGAGGTATTTAATTATTAAGTTTCAAAGGGCAAATTTAAGCAATGCCGAATGACTTAGATATTAAAAATTTGACAAAGGATGATATAGAAAGCCTGCTTCTCGATTTGGGAGAGGATAGATATAGGGCTAGCCAGATACTCAAATGGATTTATCAGTATGCCGCAACTTCATTTGATGAGATGATCAACCTTTCTAAAAGACTAAGGGATAAACTGGACAAAACATTTTATATAAGTATCTTGAATTTGGTCAAGGTGGATAGTTCAAATGATGGAACCCGAAAGTATCTTTTTAAGCTCGAAGACGGCAATCTAATCGAGAGTGTTCTCATCCCGGAAACAGGTCGATTGACCCTCTGTATCTCTACGCAGGTTGGTTGTGCTCTGGGGTGTAAGTTTTGTTTAACAGGGAGAGGGGGGTTTATAAGAAATCTGGAGACTACAGAGATAATCAATCAAATCTGCTGTATCAAGGACTCTCTACCGAAGAATAAAAAGGTATCTAACCTTGTATTGATGGGGATGGGCGAACCCTTAGCAAATTACAAAAAGACCCTGAAGGCTCTTCGTATAATTACCGATCCTGACGGGCTACAGTTCTCTCCGAGAAAAGTGACTCTATCCACAGCTGGTTTGGTACCGGGGATAAAGAAGCTGGGAGAAGATATCCAGGTAAGCCTGGCAGTCTCTCTCAATGCTACAGAAGACAGCATAAGAGATTATCTGATGCCTGTTAACAGGAAATATCCACTTGAAATGCTGCTAAAGGCTTGCCATGAGTTTCCTCTCCCCCCAAGAAAGAGAATTACTTTTGAATATATTCTGATTAAGGGGATGAATGATTCTCTTGATGACGCAAAACGGCTAGTAAAAATACTCAAGGGTATAAGATGCAAAATTAACCTGATCCCTTTTAATGAGCACCCTGCCTCTGAGTATAAAAGACCTGATGATGATGTAATAAACAGATTCCAGCAGGTTTTGATCGATTCTAATTACACTTCCACCATCAGAGCCAGCAAGGGCTCTGATATCCTTGCTGCCTGTGGACAACTTGGAAGCAGCTGGCAAAATTCTTGATACCTTTCTATCCATTTATTATCCTTATAAACTCCACATACAGTCCTGCCATTTACCTGGTTTAAGTTAATGATATCAGCTTCTTAATGTTATATCTCTTAAAAAAGAGAACGCTATGTTTGGAATCTAAAATTCATAATTATAAATTCTGCATGCAATCCCTCTTATTTCAGTTAAATAATTATGACAAAACTTGACATCGTACGTGAGGCTATATATTATTAACATGAGGCTATAACTGAATTTAAGTTCTGTTTTTATTGTTATAAATTAAAACAGCAGGAGAATAACCTATCAAAAACTGAGGTTATTTTATTACTTAGACATCATACGCAGAGACGGCGGTAATTTTTCCAACATAACTTTAAAAAAAACCTTTTAGCTATATTTTCAGTCTTTATATTATGTTCGAATGATTTTATGTTCATATGACAACTATTTTGTCTATGGTACAAATCTTTTAAAATCACAATATTATATTCGCCGTAACTTTTTTAATTTTTCATCTGTCAAATAACTAGATAATGATAAAAGATACCAATTTTTACAATCACCGGAAACAAACATAAAAAAGGGGGTGAAATATGGATATATTTTTAAAGTCGAAAAGGGTTTTGATACTTGCTATGGTTATTGTCCTCTTGACTTTTGGTTGTGCAACACTTGAGGAGCAGGAAGCCAGATACGGTTCCAACCCCCCGGTTATTGCTGCTACTTTTGCTAAGGACAGGATTTTATCCGGGGATACCTGGGAGATTTATATTAATGCTTTCGATGTAGACGGAGACATGGATTATATCATTTGTACTGTATATCAGGACGGCAGGCATTCATATCCTACCGGTATGATTAAGATTGATACGGAGCAAAAGGGAAAACTCTCAGGTTACCTGTACTTAACTACCTATGGTTCTTTTGAGGATTTATGGAATGTTAATCTTCAATTGTATCTTTATATAGTTGACAAGGCAGGACACAGCAGTAACGAAGAAGTCTTTCAGTTGAGGTTTACATCAAAGGCATCGGATAAAGAAGCGGATAAAACTATATTTGATGATAAGCCTCTAGGACCCATAATGGTTAGTATAACAAAATATGAAGATAGAGGTTTGCCAGGTGGTATCCCTGAGCCTACACCCTAAATTTAATTAAAATTTAATAAGACAAAAAAAGAACCCCGGAGGGTAAACCCTCCGGGGTTCTTTGCATTAACAAATAAGATTAAACTTAGAATGTGAGTTTAACGTTCCAAGCCAGTTTGTATGCATTATCAGGCTCTCTGTCTGTATACTTAAAATAGTTTCCAGCAATCAGGTAGTCAGCTTCAACTGCCAGTTCGAGATTAGCATTTACTGCATAATGTAGCTCGAAATCAATTTCATGCCCTATCTCTTTGCTTCTGTACATCACGGATGAAGGGAAATCCTGGGCAGTCTGCATATACCAGTATTTACCTATTACCGTCCATTTGTCTATAGGATAACTGGCACCAAGCATTGTTAACCA
>JBDRRJ010000022.1:0-3120 GCA_043825855.1 Pseudomonadota bacterium
CTTTAAAAAAGCATACAAATGACTTGGGAACACGATGATACTGAAACAGCCTGGATATGGCCTCCAGTGATAAAATTCAACGACACTGAGATTTTATGGTCAGCAGATGACACAGGCATTTCAATTTTCGAAATTGAGAAATGCGATTTAAAGGACGGTAAAAACGGTGCATGGTTTAACCCTCATAACATCTGAAACAGCCTCTAAGGGCGCGTTTTGTGGTTGCAAAGTTTCAACATTGTTGCATAAATCCATCAAATCTGTTGAAAAAGGTGAAATATAGTGAAATGTCCTGCAAAAGATTATCACAGTGGCAAATGTTATTCAAAAGCATGGTTTCAAGCAAAATCTGGAAAACCTAAAGAATGCAAAGATTGTGAATACGAAAAACAAATAAAAAAAAGGATAACAAATGGGAACTTTTATAATCATTAATGTCATCTTGTCGCTTCTGTATTTAATTTGTCAGGGGTAAGAATGCCAAAACCTAAAACAACCAGAGCAAAAGCAAAACCAGGTGATAAACGTATTAATAATCAATTCTGGAGGCTTGCCACTAATCCCGCGGGTATACCAAAAATATTTAAATCACCTCAAGAATTATGGGAAAGATGTTGTGGTTATTTCGAGTGGGTTGAAGATCATCCCTTAATGGCAGCAGAGACGGTAAAATTTCAAGGGGTTGCCACGTTAACCGAACTTCCTAAACTACGAGCAATGACAATAGGGGCCTTGTCTGTTTTTTTAGGCATTGACGTAAAGACTTGGAATAACTACAGAAATAAAGAAAGTTATAAAGAGTTTTTCCCAATCGTAACGCAAGTAGAAGAAATAATAAGGGCACAAAAGTTTGAAGGTGCTGCTGCTGAGATGTTTAACCCAAATATAATAGCACGTGAAATAGGATTGTCAGAAAAGAATGAGCATACAGGCAAGGACGGCGGCCCTATGGAAATTGAAAATACAATCATAGAATTTGTTGAGGCAGCAAAGAGATGAAAGCCAAAGTCCCAAGCATATTTAGAGAGCTATTCAAACCTTATCGGTATAAAGTATTTAGAGGCGGCCGAGGTGGTGGAAAATCAAGAACTATAGTGTCTGCATTAGTGGCTATAGCAAGGACTAAGAGAGTAAGAGTGTTATGTTGTCGGGAAATCCAAAGGTCAATCAAAGACTCAGTTAAGCGTGTTATAGATGATGAAATAGCCCGCCATGGTTTAGAAAAGGAGTTTACATCAACCCAAACAGAGGTAAGGCATAACACTACAGGGAGTTTGTTTATATTTGCAGGGCTTAGAGCAGACCCTGATGGTATAAAATCAACCGAGGGTATTGATATAGCATGGGTAGAAGAGGCATACACAGTATCACAAGCAAGTCTTGATATACTGATCCCAACAATCAGGCAAGAAAATTCAGAAATATGGTTTAGTTATAACCCAAGGTTTGATGATGACCCAGTTCAGAAGCTGTTTGACATCGAGAACCCACCGCCCAGGGCGTATATAAAAGACGTGCAGTATTGGGATAACCCTTGGTTCCCTGATGTTCTACGGGAAGAAATGGAATACTGTAAGGTCAAAGACTTTGATAAGTATTTACATGTTTGGGAAGGCAAGACAGTACAGCAGAGCGATGAGCAGGTAATGCACGGATGCTGGAAGATTGAAGAAGTACCAACCCCGCCAAGTGATGCGATTTTAAAGTATGGCGTTGATTGGGGGTTTAGTGTTGACCCATTGGCTGTTATTCGCTCATGGATAGAGGGCAGGACGTTATACATTGATTACGAAGCTGGTGGCGTAGGCGTTAAGACTGTTGATATTCCAGCCAATATTAAAGAAGTACCTGGCGCCGATAAATGGCCCATCACAGCAGACTCCCAAAGACCCGATACGATTGATTACATTAAAGACCAGGGGTTTCATATTACCGGGGCCAAGAAGGGCAAGGGCAGCATAGAGGATGGTATTGAGTACATTAAAAGTTTTAATGTTATTATTGATCCCCGCTGCACGCAGACTATTGATGAGTTTATTCATTACAAATTCAAGAAAGACCGGCACACAGACAAGATACTCCCTGTTATTGTTGATGCAAATAATCATTTTATAGATGCGTTGCGTTATTCCCATGAGGGAGCGTATGGAAAATTCAACAAGGGTTTGGGATGGCAATGATGGTTAACAAAAGGTTAATACTTTGAATTTACCATAAATCGACAAAGTGAGACTAACCATTTGAAATTAAAAGAGAAAAAATGGCACTAAATTTAAAACTAAAATCATTCTTATTATTTCATGAGCAGGACATTGCAAACTCTGTCGAAAAGTATGGTGATCTATTGGAAACATTTAAGAAAGAGTTGAAACGAGACCCGTCTCCTGATGTTCCTATTATTACAACCGACAAAATGAAAGAGATAATGGTAGATTTTCTTGTTAAAAATGAAAAAAAGATTGTGTCAAACCAGGAGAACTTTTCGCTACTTAAAGATGTATTCAGATATTTTATAGGAATATGGCCTTCAAGATGAGATTCACCAAAAAAATATACGGCTCTCCCATTATTAATCTATTCATTGCCCAGGTTGAAGGACAAAAAACCCATACCCGGCCCTTCGCGTGGGTAGGCGGTGACAAAAAATATTCTCATATAACAGGAGGCATCATCCTGCCGACCTTCGACCAACCAGGATTTCTCCTAACTGTAGGCACTCGGCACGAATCAAATATAATTGACTGTCTAGATGAGTTTGAAAGCCATGACCCCTATGACATGATCAGGAAAGCCCAAGCGATTCAAACAGCATACGGTGAGGGAGTGATCGGAAACTGGTGGGGTAATCCAGTTGAATTAATGAGTATTGTCAATGATATCAATATTGTATCAAATCCTGTTTACATTGCAGACCCCATTGACGCCGACCAGCCAGACGCATTTTATCTGTATCTTTCACAAATGAGAATATCGTTAAGCGAGTCAAACCAGATATTCAGGTATAACGATTGCAACTTATTAAAAAATCATGTCCGGTCATTCAGCCAGGAGAAAGCAAAAGAAAAGGATTATCCTGCTATTTATATCACAGGTGCTTTAATCCATACGCTCTTACTCACA
>JBDRRJ010000023.1:0-22863 GCA_043825855.1 Pseudomonadota bacterium
AGAGGGAATATCTAAAGAAAAAAGCTTTACAAGTTCCCTAAATTTCGCCTCAGAAATTCTTGAACGTTTTACATACTTGTTTTTCATTGTCATGACTAGACTTATACCACTTTTTAACTCTCTGTTCTAGTCAAGACCCATTTTTAATTTAAATCATATTTTCAATTAAACTATCATTTAATGATGATTATTTCAATACGTTTTTAATCTCATTTAAAACACTTTTCCATTCACCATTACGGAAGGGTATAGTTAGCTTTAAATCCGGAGAAAATCTACAGCGTTCCTCGTTACTGGCAATGATTTGGAGTATCTTTTCAAGAGATGTTTCTGCATTTGGATCGAATGACAAAATTATTTCCCTTCCGTTGTAATCTGCACTGGAAATAAGAAATCTTTTAAGCAGGTTTTTTGTCCTTACCACATCAAGTAGATTTTCGACCAGAAGGGGTATATTACCAAATCTGTCAGCAAGCTCCCTTTTAATATTCTCTGCTTCATCATCTGAAGTGATAGATGCGAGTCTCTTATAGGCTATCAATCTCTGATTGGTATCTCTGATGTAGTCTTCAGGTATATAAGCTGGTATCTTGATGTTAATCTCAGGCTGGATTTCATTGGTAACTTCTTCTCCTTTGAGCTCTTTAATGGTTCTTTCTAGTAAATTGATGTACATATCGTAACCGACAGTAGCAATATGCCCTGATTGAGAAGTTCCGAGAATATTCCCTGCTCCCCTTATTTCCAGGTCATGGGCCGCAAGTCTGAGTCCAGACCCCAATTCAGTGAGTTCAGAAAGTGCCTTTAATCGTTTCAAGGCGTCTTTGCTTACTAGATGTTTACCCGGTACCAGCAGATAGGCATACGCCTGTTCTTTCGCTCTTCCTACTCTCCCTCTAAGTTGGTACATTTGGGCTAAACCCAATCTTTCGGCACGATTAATTATAATCGTATTTGCAGAAGGGAAGTCTAACCCTGATTCAATTATAGTAGTACAAACCAAAAGGTTGATTTCTTTATTTATAAAGGAAAACATTACTTTTTCCAGGTCGTTTTCATCCATTTGACCATGAGCAACACCAACCCTGGCTTCGGGGACAATTTTTTTCATATAACTTACCATTGCAGGGATACTCTCTACCCGGTTATGGACAAAGAATATCTGTCCATCCCTTTCAATCTCTTTAAGTGCAGCCCTTCTTATAATATTGTCATCGAACTTGGTAATATAGGTTTTGATTGCTAGACGGTCCTCAGGCGGTGTATTAATTACGCTTAAGTCCCTTACCCCCATCATAGACATGTAAAGTGTCCTCGGGATGGGAGTAGCAGTCATGGTAATAACATCCACTAATTTTCTCAGTTTTTTAAGCTTTTCTTTATGGGAAACACCAAACCTGTGTTCCTCATCTATAACCAGCAGCCCAAGGTTTTTGAAACTTATGTCCTTTTGAAGCAAACGGTGAGTCCCAACTACAATATCTATCTCTCCATCTTTTAGCTTATTTATAATAGTTTTTTGTTCTTGACGGGTTCTAAAACGGCTAAGCATATCTATAAAAACAGGGTATGGTTTGAATCTCTGCAGAAAGGTTTGATAATGCTGGTAAGCAAGTACGGTGGTTGGAACCAATACCGCCACCTGTTTACCATCCATTACAGCTTTGAATGATGCCCTTAGGGCAACTTCAGTCTTGCCAAAACCCACATCACCGCATATGAGTCTCTCCATAGGCTTTTCATCTTCCATATCCCTTATTACGCTTTCAATAGCATCCAGCTGATCGGGAGTCTCCTCATATTGAAAAGCAGCTTCAAACTCTCTGTAGTAATGATCTTTCTTTGAGAAGGCAAAACCCTTTTGCACATTTCTTAATGCATATAACTTTAAGAGATCTTCAGCCATCTCTTTAATGGATTCTTTAACCTTTTTCTTTTTATTTTCCCAGGAACGACCTCCAAGTTTATCCAGTTTAGGAGAGTGCCCTTTAACCCCCATGTATTTTTGGAGCAGGTTTAATCTGGTAACTGGAAGGTAGAGTTTATCCCCATCCATATATTCCATGAGGATGTAGTCATTTTCTACCCCATCTACTTCAAGCTTTTTCAATCCAAGGTATAATCCAACCCCGTGATCTAAGTGTACTACATAGTCATCTACCTTGAGATCACCAAAGGTAGATACTCTGTAATCATCATCAAGCTTTGCTTTTGGCTGGCGCCTTTTCCTTTCACCAAATATCTCTTCCTCTGTAACTATTATAATCTTTATGTTAGACCAATGGAATCCTGATAGAAGATTACCAAGTTGAATCCTCATCTTTGGTAATGATTCATGCAGATTAATTTCCTTTATCTGGGATTGGAAGGATGCCCCAGAGTCAAGGATAAAAGGTAGATCATAGTCTTTCAGAATTTCATAGAGCCGCTTGGCCTGAGAATCGGTATGACATAACAGAAAAATCTGGTGGTTATCCTCCAGCCATGTTCTGATCTTTTCTGCAAAGACACCAAGAATCCCTTCGTCCGATTTTAATTGTAATGACTCTTTTCTTATGTTTTCATTTCCTTCTGTATAAAATCTTATGAAAGTCTCATCGGGTTGCTGAATATCAAACCTCTCCATAAGTACAATCTGAAATCTTTCAAGGCCTGAATCAATTTCATGCGGAGTCAGGTACAATTCGCTAACTTCAGGGAAAAATCCTCTTTGCCTGAGGAATCTTTGATAGCATTCCTCTATCTCATCCTCATATCTTTGTTGCTCTTTTTCAATATCCCACCTTTCACTCATTATTAAAATGGCGTCTTGAGGCAAATAATCGAAGAAGGTATCTAATTTTGGATAGAAAAAAGGGAGGAAAAAGTCAATCCCTGGAAAGGTTGATGAGTTCCTTATCTCATCAGAAAGCTCATCTCTTATGCTTCTTGGGAGATCGTAATCATTGGCTTTTTTTCTAATTCTCTTGATGGCATAATCGGCGATCGTTTTATTTAAGACAATTTCCCTGATGGGTAGGATTGTGACTTTTTCTAGATAATTTGATGATCGTTGAGATGTCACATCAAAGTACCTGACGGACTCAAGTTCATTTCCAAAAAACTCTAGTCTTACAGGATTTTTAAAAAAGGGAGGAAAGATATCAACGATTCCTCCGCGAACACTATATTCTCCCTTCGCCTCAACCACACTAACATGGTTGTAACCACCTCCAACCATCTTTTCAACAAGTCTATCCCGATTGACCTCTTGCCCAATGTACATCTCTTCAGCAGCATCCTCGAGTATGCCCTTAGTTATCACTCTTTGAATTAATGCAGGGAGGGTAGTGATAATAATGGGGTTAAACCCTGTTGCAAGAGAGTACAGGACTTCAAGCCTCTTAGATATGATATTTGGTGATGGTGATAGAGTATCGAAGGGAAAGGTATCCCACGGAGGGTATAGAAGGCATTTAGAATGTTCTGATGAAGCGTTGGAATCTTCTTCGCCTAAAAAAAACTTCAAATCGTTATAAAAAATATGGGCGTCTGTCATAGTCGGGGTGATTATGACAAAGACTCTGTTCAACTTTTCTTCAAGAAGGTAAGTAAGAAATGCCTTGGAAGATCCTTTTAAGCCTTCAGTCCATATCTTTCTTTTTCTGTCATCTATTGCCTTTAATAATTCGGATATAGATGGCTCTTCATAAAATAGCCTTTCAGAAGACAAATTATTACTCTGCATTCAATCTTAACCCCTAAAACCCTTTATTCATTTGATGACAGGACCTCTATTTGCCTATTGGCTTCTTTAAGCCTCTCTGCCAAAGTTCTTAATATCTTCATGGCAATATCCGAGTTTGACTGAATCAATGCCTCAAAGGTTTCAGGGTTAATAACCAGTATCTCACTGTCCTCGATTGCTTCTGCTGTTGCAGAACGAGGGCCATCAGTCAGTACTGCCATCTCTCCTAAAAAATCCCCACTGGATAGTATGGCCAGGGTTTTATCAGAACTCCCTGCTTTTTTTGTTATCTTTACTTTTCCAGATTGGATAATGTACATTTCTTTGCCAAATTCTGATTCCCTGAAAAGGAATGACCCCTTAGAAAAACTTCTCCCAAATTTTCGGAACAACTGTTTTTGTAGACTGGTTTTTTTGCTCTTCATAAATCCTCATAAACTCATAAAAATCAAAAATTAGGATGGCAAATTAAAAGGCTCCAAATGTTAGGAGCACAATTCTTAAAGAGTGAGGCTACTTAGGAGTACGCTGCAACGGCGAAGGATGCAGTGCAACACAGCAGATGGACTTTTTGCGAAGCTATAAACCCTCACATAAATGCCTTTTGTAAGATTGTGACATCTCTCCTATAATATGCTGAAACTAGTTCAGCACAGAACAGCAAAATACATGAAGAGTAAAATACCCATAATACTAATATTATTATAGCTTCAAGTGATCCATAGACTACCCCATAATTTGGATTTCTGCTCAAATACCATGCAAATAAGTTTTTGGCTCCCTCCCATAGTAAGGCACATAGTGTTCCACCAACCAAACAATGTTTAAGACGAATCTTTGTGTTTGGAACAACCTTGTAGATTAGAGTAAAAATAGAGATTGTAAGAAAAAATGGGAAGGCATATCTGATGAGTATATTACCGGTGAAAAAGATATACAGATCAATTCCATAAATAACAAAAGAGCCTGTCTTCTCCAATGCTTTTGCCAGGGCGGTAATTAGAACCGAAACAATAACTATTGAACATCCAAGTGGTATCATTGTGAATGTCAGGAGTTTTGAATAAAAAAAATTCCTCTTCTTCTTTACTTTGAATATGGTATTCAATGCAAACTCAAGTGAGGTAAAGACCAAAGTGGCTGTCCAAATAAGAGAGAGCACCCCCACCCAACCCAGCACTTCACTTTTATCCATTATCCTCCTTGTTTCATCAAAAACTAAAGTACCTATTTGTGGAAAAATCTCTTTGGTAAAAGACACAGAAGTTCTATATACCACTTCAGAGGAACCAAGTATATATCCGGTCAATGATATCATAAGAAAAAGGAATGGGATTATGGATAGAATTGAATAAAAGGCTATGGCAGCCGAAAGATTTAATGCGCCGTCTTGCTTATATGAGCGAAAGGATTCTGCTATTATATCCCAGAAGTTTCTAAAATGATAAATAATATCAATTTTAAACATAACCCTATTCCATTAGAACTTGGTCTCGGGGAATGGCCAGCATTCTATCAAGGGCTTCCTTTGCAGGGATCCTTGTTTTTTCTGGGACTTTTACTTTGTTCTTCATTTCTACGATCGCATTTAAAACACTCTGCAGCGTTGTTAATTTCATGTTTGGGCAGATCAGGCTTTTAGAGGCTAGAATGAATTTCTTTTTAGGGTTTTCTTTTCTTAATTTGTATAGTATCCCAGCTTCGGTGCCGATTATGAACTCCTCATTATCTGTCCTTTTAGCATATTCATACATCCCCGAAGTACTGCAAATATGATCTGCCAGTTCAAGAACCTCTGGCCTGCATTCTGGATGAGCTACAAACATGGCATGGGGGTGTTTTTCTTTAATTTCCAATACTTCCTGTGCCTTAAGGCGGTCGTGAGTTGGGCAATAGCCTTCCCACCAAAGAACGTTTTTGTCGGTAAACCTTGATGCATATTTTGCAAGGTTTTTATCAGGGACCATTAATACTGTATCGCTTTTTACAGAGTTAACAACCTGGATAGCATTGGCAGACGTGCAGCAGATATCACTTTCTGCCTTTACTTCAGCCGACGAATTAACATAGGTAACAACAGTTGCTTCGGGGTTTTCTTTCTTTTTAGCTATAAGAATATCGGCAGAAATCATATCCGCCATAGGGCATCCTGCATCAAGCCTGGGAAGAATCACTGTTTTGCCAGGAGAAAGGATAGAAGCACTTTCAGCCATAAAATGGACACCACAGAAGACTATAATATCACATTCCGTTTTGGCAGCTTCTATACTTAACGCCAGAGAATCACCTGTAAAATCAGCCATTTCTTGAATTTCATCCCTTTGATAATTATGTGCAAGCAAAATCCCGTTTTTTTCTTTTAAAAGTCGTTTTATTTCTCTTTGAATCTCAATATGTTGCAATCTGTCTCCTTTTTTATTTGACTTCTGACTTTTTGCTATAAAACTAACATTTATAAAATTATAAAAGATTACTTATGTTCAGTGCACCACATAAGCACAAAATAACTTAGACGTCACTATAAGAAATGGATAGAAGGGATTGAACTGCCCCGCCTACAAGGTGGGGCGTCTTGCTCAAAAGAAAAACAAGATTTTCTCCGCTTTGCTGCGGGTTGCTATTCATCCCCGTTTACAGAACGGGGCATTCTGACAGTTTTCACAAAATCAAAAAACAAGGTTCTCTTGCATCTCTAATTAGGCATAAGTCAGGGAATTGCAAGGCTCTGACCGCTTCGATAAACATTAGAACATGGGGCCTGATTATTAATCTAGCTCTGATGTTCTAAGAGGTGCTAAAATATTACGGCAATTTTAAGATGGTCTGATATATAACTCATAAATGACAGTTATTGATTTCTGTTCGAAAACTATTTCCTGAACTGACTCTCCGGATTGACACCTTCGTTCAGAATTATCACCTCAACCCTTCTGTTCTGCTGTCTTCCGGCCTTGGTATCATTATTTGTAAGCGGATACTTCTCACCATAGCCAATGGTAACAATCCGTTCACTGGCAATACCGAGTTTTACCAGGGCACTCTTAACTGATGCGGCACGTTGCTCGGAAAGTATCTGGTTGTAATCATCGCTGCCGACATTGTCGGTATGACCTTCAACAAGCAAATTCCTGTTCTGTTTTTCCTGGAGAAACACGGCTATCTTGTCCATACTGTTCTGGGCACTGGCATTCAGGTCAGACTTGTCGGTGGCAAACAGTACATCACCGATAGTCAACACTATCCCACGGTCAGTCAATTGGCCATGCAGTTCCGACAATTCCTTCATCATCAGGGCGAGTTCAGCACTTGCCTTTTCTGCCTTTCTGGCCTGGTCCTCAGCTTCAGCCCTTGCCTTTTCTGCCTCTTTAGCTTTTGCATCAGCTTGTGCATTTGCCAACTCTGCCTCTTTAGCCCGTATGTCGGCAAGGATTTTCACCCGTTCGGCCTCGCTGGTCGCCAAAGATAGTTGCTGCTTTGCAAGCGCCAGCGCAGAAGCTTTTTCATCCAAATTCTGTTGGAGCAGTTTTTGCTCTATCCGGCTTTTCAGCAACTGCACCTCTGCTTTTTCCTTGCCCAGTTCGACTATCTCGTTGCGCGCTACTACCCCCTCTGCAAGAGCCACAGATGTCTGCGATTTACGCTCTGCCATGTAAGCAAGGCGGGAAATGTCATCAAAAAAGAGCTTTTTCTCCTTGGAATCATATCCTTGGGAAGGATTAACAGGATTGGGGGAATAGGCTTTCTCTCTCACCTGCTCAGCATCTTGCAATATTTTTTCTGCTTCAAGAAGTGTTTTCAGAGAATACGATTCCACAACCGGATTGGCCTTTGCCTGGGTATAGGCAGTCCGCGCCTGTTCCAAACGATCCTTGGCTATCTGTTCGCCAAGATCATCCGCTCGGCACCCGGTCAGAACCACTCCGACTGTAATTGCCAGGACAGCGGCTTTCAACTGACTGGAAAAACAACTGTAATTCATATCGACTCCTCCTTTTGAATGGATAGGTGCTTATTTCACGGTCGGCATCTTATTGATTTCGTCACGCACAACCTGTATGTCTTCACGCAGCTTCATTGCGGTTTTCTTAGCCTTTTCAGTAATAGCCATGACACGTGCATAATCAGCATCCACCATAGCCTCATCTACAAGCTTGTTGGCGGAGAACATATCCTTAGCCGCCACAGCAGATTTGGCTGACTCCAGTTTGGCCTCAGCCAACTTTAGAGGAGTCGGTGCATACACTTCAGCTTCAACTGCTTTGGCTGCATTGATATTCTCTTGCAATTGGGGGAAACGTGAGCTGACCATATCCGTTGTTGCGCAACCGGTTGCCATGTATACTCCAATAGCAGCCAGTCCTGATACGATATATCGCGAAACCATCTTTCTCTTCATACATAATCCTCCTTGTAGTTTGAAATGCTCACCTTAGTAGCTATTAAGATTGTCACTATAGTGTCTATATTCTTTGTTCCGGATTGACCTAATATCTTCATATTTTTACAGCGTAGCGGGAGAGTTATAGATAATTCACTACCTGCCACAATTCTAATTATACTGTTTCAACAAGTCAAGAGAAAAGAGGTGCTTGTCAGAAGCAAGTAAATTATATTTTATTGTAGAACATAATCTATCCGGTTTACAATTGTCATCAATTGGAATGAGGTATGAGACGGACAGAGATATTACAGGAGGTTCGTAAGATGCGATTTGTAGAGGCATATGGAGGATAGACATCAAGGAGATTGAATAAGCGTACTTCCGCCGCTCCTCTTTCTACCCTGTGAAAGATATCCCAACTCCGGATTTACCATTTCTCCAAGGACAGAAAAGCGGATAATTCTATTTATTGACAACATCAAAAACTCTGAACTGTCCCAATCAGTTCAACAGGAAAATTCCTTATCTCAAGTAATAGTGCACAAATATTTTTTCTTTCAAAACACAATATTCTATGATATAAGAAGAATAGAGATTAATAGGGCATTGGAGGGTGATATATTTTTAAAGTACCCTTACAGCTAATTATTTCATAGCATCAAATGGACTCGTAAAAAGTCACAATTGGAATGGCAAAGTAAAAAGATTCAGATGCAAGGCGTGCAAATTCTGAGGAGTGAGGCGTACTTAGGGGTACGTTGCAACGACGAAGGACGCAGTGCCACGCCGCAGATGGACTTTTTGCGAAGCCATCAAATGAAGTGCAGGAGGCTTCAGTGTCCGGACATTCAAAATGGAGCACTATCAAGCATAAGAAGGGCAAAGAGGATGCAAAGAGGGGAAGAATATTTACAAGGTTGATAAGGGAAATAAGTGTTGCTGCAAAAACTGGGGGAGGCGATCCTGAAGGAAACCCTCGCTTGAGAACTGCCATTGCCAGTGCTAAAGCTAATAATATGCCTATGGAGAACATAGAAAGAGCTATTAAAAGAGGCACAGGGGAGCTGGAGGGTGTTAGTTATGAAGAGCTTACATACGAGGGATATGGCCCGGGAGGGGCTGCTGTGCTTGTAGATATATTAACTGATAACAAAAACAGAACAGTAGCAGATATAAGGCATGCATTTTCCAAAAATAATGGAAACTTGGCAGAAGCAGGGAGTGTTGCATGGGTCTTCGATAAAATGGGGATAATAGTATTCGATAAAAACAAAGTAGAAGAAGATAAACTGATAGATTTAGCCCTTGAAGCTGGTGCAGAGGACGTACGAGAAGGGGAAAACGAGTATGATGTTGTAATGGCACCGGGAGACTTTGAAAAAGTGAAAGAGACTATTGATAATGCAAACTTGGAATATGAGCTGGCCGAGGTCAGTATGATTCCAAAGACTACAGTAAAACTGAATGAGAAAGAGGCACAACAGATACTCAGGCTTATGGATATGCTGGAAGAAAGTGACGACGTTCAAAAGGTTTATTCCAACTTTGATATACCAGATGAGATTATGGAAAAGTTGAGTAATACCTAGTTTATACTGGAAAGCGGGAAAAGGTATTTTTTGTTATGAAGTATTTAATAAAAAAGTAGGCAATATGCGAATATTGGGGGTTGACCCGGGGAATTCCATTACTGGTTATGGGATAATTGAAGAACTGAGAGGCAGTCTTATCCATGTCCATAATGGATGTATATCGTCTTCCTTGAATAGTTCATTTCCCTACTGTTTAAAAAAGATTTATACTGATTTAGAAAAGGTTATTTCAGATTATTCTCCCGATGTTATGGTCATTGAAAATCTATTTTTCCACAAGAACGTAAAGACCGCACTAAAGCTGGGACATGCCAGAGGAGTAGCTATATTAACGGCTCTTAACGCAGGATTGGATGTTTATGAATACAGTCCCATGGAGATAAAACAGGCAGTAGTTGGCTATGGAAGGGCCACTAAGAATCAAATACAGACAATGGTGAAGCAACTCCTTAACCTTCCAGAGACAGTTCCCTTTGACCCCTCTGATGCTCTCGCTGTGGCTATCTGCCATATACACTCTGTAAATATGAGGGAAGCCTTAAGACAGTCGATATGATTGCTCAGATTCATGGAGTATTGGTTTATAAATCTCTTGAATACCTTATCGTTGATGTTAACGGTGTAGGTTATAAAATTTATGTCCCCCTTTCCACCTTTTACAAACTTCCAGATATAGACAACACTGTTAAACTAAACACATATACCCATGTCCGGGAAGACCTCTTCCACCTGTATGGTTTTATTACCAAAGAAGAAAGAGACCTTTTTCAGCTTCTTATAGGTGTCTCCGGCATAGGACCCAGGTTGTCTATAAATATCCTTTCAGGGATTTCAGTGGGAGACCTCTGTAAGGCATTATCAGAGGGGAACATAAGTAAGTTGAGTGCTACCCCTGGAGTTGGGAAAAAGACGGCAGAGAGAATGGTGTTAGAACTGAGGGATAAAATAAGAACAGTATTCTTTTCGGATGAACCTCCGGTTGCAATTGAAAAAGACAATGAAAAGATGGAAACAGATGTCATTTCAGCCTTGATAAACCTTGGGTACAAAAAGGCTGTGGCAGAAAAAGCGTTGGAAATTACCAGGGAAACCTTAAAGTCCGATGAGTTAGTTCTGGAAGATTTGTTAAAGGGGGCATTAAGGGTCCTATCAAAATAACGTTTTATTTATATATGTTGAATACTTTATGACAAAACGTGACATTACACCAGAGCCTCATGAAGAGGATATATATTACGAAACCAGCCTTAGACCCAAAGTTCTGGATGAATATATAGGTCAGGAAAAGATAAAGGAAAACCTCAGAGTATTTATCCAGGCAGCTAAGGAAAGAGGCGAAGCCCTGGACCATGTATTGTTCTATGGGCCTCCGGGACTGGGCAAGACTACCCTGGCGTATATAATTTCCGAGGAAATGAATACCAGCATCAAGGCCACATCAGGCCCTGTAATTGAACGGCCCGGAGACCTGGCAGCTATCCTTACTAATCTTCAGGAACACGATGTGCTGTTTGTTGACGAAGTTCATCGGTTGAATCATGTGGTTGAGGAAATTCTTTATCCTGCCATGGAAGATTATAAACTGGATATCATTATTGGGCAGGGTCCAAGTGCCAGGTCTATAAAGTTGGACATACCCAAGTTTACTCTTGTAGGGGCAACGACAAGAGCGGGATTACTCACTTCTCCACTAAGAGACAGATTTGGGGTAGTCGCAAGGCTTGATTTTTATTCACCTAAGGAGCTTAAAACAATCATTGACCGTTCAGCCGGCATCTTGAACATAAAAATTGCATCTGCCGGCGCCATAGAGATAGCAAAAAGATCCAGAGGGACTCCAAGGATAGCCAATCGGCTGCTTCGAAGGATTAGAGACTATGCCCAGGTAAGGGCAAATGGAGTAATTACCGAAGAGGTAGCAAATGAAGCCCTGAATATGCTGGAAGTAGACAGCAAAGGGTTCGACAAGATGGACCAAAAGATCCTTTTAACCATAATAGATAAGTTTGGTGGCGGGCCCGTGGGGATTGATACCCTGTCTGCCGCTGTTAATGAAGCAAAAGATACCATTGAGGATGTTTATGAGCCTTTCTTAATCCAGGAGGGGTATCTCTCCCGTACTCCCAGAGGCAGGGTAGTTACAAAACAGGCATTTGAACATTTTGGAAGAGATTTCAAAGAGAATTTACAGGGAAGGTTATTTTAAGTTCAGATGTTTTTTAAAAAAAGAAGGACAAAACACTCCCTTGCAAATGTTATACTGCACGGCACAGTTATGTCTCTCTGGCTTCTGGAGAGATTTATAAAAGCGGATATACATATATCCGGCGATAAAAACATACCTGATAACCCTATCCTATATGTCGTAAACCATTTTACCAGGACTGAAACCTTTCTTCTCCCCTATATAATTAAAAAAACAACAGACAATATACCCAATTCTCTGGCAGATTCATCCTTTTTCAAAGGAAAATTCGGAGATTATTTAAAGGCCGTAGGTGCCATATCATCGGGCGAACCCGACCGAAACAATATAATAATAGGAGATCTTATAACCGGCAGAAAAAATTGGGTTATCTTCCCTGAAGGGGCAATGATAAAGACCAAAGAGGTTATTCATAAACGAAACTTCATGGTTAATTACCCGGGAAGAAAAGGCCCGATACATACAGGCGCTGCCTACCTTGCAGTCCTTTCAGAACTATATAAGAGAGAGATTATATCTGCCAATAAAAAAGGGGACGAGAAAAAGGTTTCAGATTATCTAAAAAGATTTTCCATTGAGACAATAGACGAAATCTCAGATAAAGAAACCACTATTATTCCTACTAACCTCACCTATTTTCCTATAAGGCCGGGAAAGAACATCATCCAAACCTTGGCGTCAAAATTTATAAAGGGGATACCTGAACGTTTAGAAGAAGAATTGGAAATAGAGGGGAATCTGCTTTTTTCCGATTCTGATATACATGTAACTTTTGGGACACAGGTAAATGTAAGGGACTTTTTGGACAATTACTATTTCAGGAAAAACAACCCTTTTGCCCCCATAACAGTATATCTGAAAAAACGCCGTTACGGTGATGATCCTGCAGGTTTTAAGTTGAAAAGCATTTCTCGTCGGTTAACCGATCATTTTATGGATAGAGTGTATTCCATGGCAACTATTAACATGGATCACCTCTTTTCACATGGTTTGCTTTCCCTCGATAAAAAAAAGACATCGGACTATCTCTTTAAATGCAAACTATTTTTAGCCTGTGAGAAGCTTAAGAAGGAGAAAAGGTTCAATATTCATCCCTATCTAAATAATCTTCCTATTGAGCTTTTAGCAGATGAAAGGGAAAAGAACTATAACAACTTTAAAGAGCTTGCCATAAAAGAAGAAATTATCAGAAAAAGCAACGGTACCTATTTTATTGATACACGTAGACTTGAAATACCTCATGAATTTCACAAGATACGTGTAGAAAGTACTATTAAAGTTATAATTAACGAGGCGGAAAGCGTAAATGGTTTTTACAAAACTGTTAAGAAGGAATTTAGACGTTCTCGTAAGAAGGTTAGGTCTAAAATCGCAGATCTTATTTCCAAAGTAGATAAGGAAATGTTTACGGAGGATTATGACAGGTATTATGATAAAGAACTGTCAAAACTAAAGGAAGTAGGGGCGCCGTTTTATTTAAACCAGGGGAAATCAAAAACAGGTATACTTATCTGTCATGGTTACATGGCGGCTCCTGAAGAAGTTAGGCTGTTGGGTAATTCTCTTGCTGAATCCGGATATTCAGTCTATGGCCCCCGTTTAAAGGGGCATGGCACCTCACCATACAACCTGGCAGATGTTACATGGAAGGATTGGTACGACTCTTTTAACAGGGGGTATGCTATTTTAAAAAATACATGTGAACGTGTAATAATTGGTGGATTTTCCACAGGAGGTACACTGGCACTTTTAGCTGCGGCTAATAAAGAAGATAAAATTGCAGGTCTTTTTACTGTTAATGCTCCCTTGCAGCTTAAGAGTATAAAAACAAAGTTAGTTGGGCCCATTTGCTTCTGGAACGAATTACTGGAAAAGTTCAATATAGAAGAGGGCAGACTGGAGTTTGTGGACAACCATGCCGAGAATCCTGAAATTAACTACTCCAAAAACAGTATCAAAGGGCTGAGAGAACTGAACCTTCTCATGGAAAAGACCAGAGAATCTCTGGGTAAAGTTTCTGCTCCTGCCCTTGTGATCCAGGAGAAAAACGATCCTGTTGTAGACCCTCGAAGTGCCTCTATTATTCTTGATGGTATTGTTTCAAAGGAAAGAGAGTTCCATACGTTCGAGTTTAACCGGCATGGCATTTTACGCCGAGAAAGATGTGAAGAAGTATTTGATAAAGTAAAAGAGTTCGTTGAGAAAGTTGCTTAATGTTATTGGGGGGATAAAATCATGTACTGGTTGGATACTGTAATCATTGTCATAATAGTTATCAGCATTATTATTGGAATAAAAAGGGGGCTGGTTAAGGAGGCTTTTTCTCTTCTTTCTTTGATCTTAGGCATATTCATTGCGAGCAGATCATATATGGAAGGAGCTAAGATAATAGATAAACTGATACATCATCCTAACATAGCCAAGATAATAAGCTTTATTGCAATATTTCTTTTAGTAGCAGTTTTATTAAGCATCATTAGTATATTGATTAAAAAGTTAATAAAGTTTGTTCAACTGGGCTGGATCGACAGGTTGGGTGGGTTAGCCTTTGGTTTTGTCAGGGGTGGCATTATTATAGGCGTATTGCTGATACTAATCACTAAGTATCCTGTCCTAGGTAGTGACAAATGGGTCAAGGGGTCATTAACAGCCCCCTTTTTCTTACATTTCATTGAATCCCTGCGAAAACTGATCCAGTAAGACCTTTCTTATATCCATCAATTGTAATTATGAAAACTGGTATAACAAATCTTCCTCTGCATTACGGAAAAGCCCCGTCATGGCTATTTGGTCGAATGAAAAATCTGGCAAGGGAGATAACCATTGTCATAGTAGGAGAATTCGGTCCGGAAGAGATGCTTAAAAAACTCTCTGATCCCTTCTGGTTTCAAGCCTTTGGATGTGTGCTGGGTTTTGATTGGCATAGCAGTGGCCTTACCACAACCGTATGCGGAGCCTTGAAAGAGGGCATAAAGGGGTTGGAAAAGGAACTCAATCTGTTTGTGGCCGGGGGAAAAGGGAAGATGTCTAGACAGACCCCTCTTGAGATAGAGAACCACTGTGAAGCTATCTCTCTGGATCCCAATAATCTTGTATATGCAAGCAAAATGTCTGCGAAAATAGATAGTGCTGCTATTCAAGACGGTTATCAACTCTACCATCACTGTTTTTTCTTTACCGGTAAGGGAGATTGGGGAGTTATTCAGCAAGGTATGAATGAAACCAATAGATTTGCCAGAAGATATCACTGGCTTAGTAGAGGATTGGAAGATTTTGTATGCGAGCCTCATTCTGCAATATGTTGTGATCTTAAAGGCGAGACGCTTAATATGGTAGCTAAAGATAGCGGGGATGCCAGAGAAATAGTTACATCTATATCCACGGAGAAACCGCATATTATTGAATCGGAGATTGTTAAACTTCAGAGATTAGACCTTCCAAATCGTCATCATATTCTCCTAAGTGATTTAAATTCAAACAGGTTAAAAAAGATTCTTTTGGAAACCTATGACAGACAACCAAAAGATTTTGAAAGCCTTCTTGGGATAAAAGGTGTGGGACCGAAGACTGTTCGTTCGCTTAGTTTAATTTCTGAGTTAGTATACGGAGTAAAGTCAAGCTTCAGTGACCCGGCAAGATTCAGCTTTGCCCATGGAGGTAAGGATGGGTATCCCTATCCCGTAGATCGTAAAAACTATGATCAGTCTATTAAATTTCTTAAGGAAAGTATTTCTTTGGCAAAGATTGGAAATGATGATAAATTAAATGCCATAAGGAGATTGAACAAAATGACTTATCAATGAAAGAATGAGGTTAATAAAATATGGAAATAGAACCTAAGGTAATTAAAGCACTTGGAAAAATGTCATATGGACTTTATATACTTACTACAAAGAAGGGTGAAGAAGTAAACGGGATGATTGCTTCTTGGGTTTCCCAGGTATCTTTTAGCCCGCCCCTTGTCATGGCGGTTATACGAAAGAACAGATATTCCTACAATATGGTAAAAAAAAGCGGAGTATTTGCACTGAATGTTCTGGGTAAAGATAATAGAGAATTGGTCAGCAGATTTAAATTGCCTACCTCAGAAGAGAAGTTTAAAGGGATAAGATGGGAAAAGAAGACCACCGGAGCTCCAATAATCGGTGAAACTATTGCTTATATAGACTGTAAATTGGTAAACTCTGTTGATACGGGTGATCATACTGTTTTTGTAGGAGAGGTTGTCGATGCAGATGTTCTTAATGACGATGCCCCAATGACCAGTCTTGACTATGGTAAAGTCTATATCGGTCAAAGCTAAGGACGCAACGTCTTAGAAAAAGGGGCTTTTTTAAAAGCCTAGCAAATTACTTAGTTCACACTGAAAAATTCCCTTTTCCGCTCTCTGGAGCACTTTTTTTTACCCATCTATGACTTGCTTCAGGCATTTTCAGAACTCACCCTTCGGGTTCAAACACCTTAAAATGCTTCTCTTCCGTTTGGTCAAGATGGGTTCCCCAAAAATTCTGCTCATGTTTGTTCCAAAGGGAATAATTCATTTTTCAGGATGAACTACCGATAAACCGCTGAGATTAACTATGACCCCAACTTTAGAAGAATGCTTGAATTTAATGAGAGACTACGACATGCTGGAGAATATTTTTCAACATAGCCTTATGGTTAAGAAGGTCGGGTTGTGGCTTTCTGAAAAATTGAATAAGACGGGCGAAAATATAGATCTGGCGAAGGTCCAGGCCGGTGCCTTGCTCCATGATATCACTAAGACCAAAAGCATAACTACAGGTGAAGATCATGCCAAGACAGGGAGTGTACTTTTGGAAAAACTAGGGTTCAAAAGTATAAGTGAAATAGTAAGACAGCATGTAGTAACCGATAATAATACGAACTCCTATTCGGTTTCGGAGATAGAGATTGTTCATTACGCTGACAAGAGAGTCTTGCACAGTGAGGTTGTGACTCTAAGAGAGAGATTTCATGATTTAATGACAAGGTATGGTATTAATAAAGAGAGGGTCTGGTTAATCAGCCAATCGGAAAAGAGGGCTATAAAAGTGGAGGAAAAGATATTCTCCAAGTTGAATACAACGCCAGATGCTCTTTTGTCTATAAAATTTTAAGGTTAAACCCTAAAACCATAGTGTCATTCACATTAGGATTGAATAGGCTGGTTATTTTTTATCGTTTTTATAGAACCAGGCCTGAATGTCTTAACAACTCTGTTGGTAATACCGTTACTATTTTGTATGATTATGATCATGATGATCATGGTCATGGTCGTGGGCTTCCTCTACAGATGAAACAGGCATAGTCTTCCGGGCTGCAATAAACTTCTCGTTTGACTTAAGGATCAAATCGGCAGCGGCCCGAAGGTTAGTGGCTACCTCGTTTAATCCCTTTTTTTCTGCCTCTTCTGCCCACTTTATATAGTCTTTAACGTGGTCTTCATTATGATTGATCCAATGGTTCAAAAGAACTGCAAGCTTTTTCAACTCATTGTCTTTCACAGATTAACTCCTATCAATAATTTTCGATCTACCTTCAAAAGCATAGTCAGAAAACACAAAACTAGTCCAGTTTGAGAAGTATGTCAATTAAAAAAATTGGACTTAGTTCGAAGAAGGAATTCAATAACAGAGTTTTTGCCTGTGAAAAAAAAGTTGAATTTCAAGTGGTTATTGAGTTATAGTTACTAGAAGTAATTATAAGGTTTTTCCCTTTATGGACAAGGTGAACATCTCGGCTAGGTAAATATAGTGAAAAAAATTTCCAAAAAGAAGCGGACAGAACAGGCACTTCAGGAATCCGATGATAGATATAGGTTTCTCGTTGAGAATGCCCTGGAGGCTATCATTGTAATCCAGGACGGGGCAATCAAATTCGCCAACCTAAGGTGTGTAGAGATCTTTGGCTATTCGATGGAAGAGATCATCCTCAGGCCTTTTATTGAATTTATTCATCCCGATGACCGACAGATAGTTATGGAGCGTTATCTGCAGCGGATGGAGGGTAAAAAAGATTTGCCTGACAGGTATAGTCTCCGCGGTATTGACAAGTCCGGGAGTGTCAGGTGGGTAGAAATCAGCGCAACGATTATTCTCTGGGAAGGAAGAGATGCTTCACTGAGTATAGTCAACGATATTACCGAGCGCAAGCGGACAGAAGAGGCGCTACGGAAGAGCGAAAAGCAACTGCGGGAAGTAGCTTCCAAGCTGCCTGGAGTTGTATTCCAGTTCTACGCCCGAACTAATGGCGAAATGGGAGTGTCTTACATTAGCGACCAGGCAGAAGAGATATTTGGCCTGAATCCCGGATCGGAGAAGCTTTTTGAAGATTGCATTGAGTTGGTTATTCCTGAATACCGCGATGGTTTTATGAAGTCAATTGAAGAAGCGGTCAGTGGATTGACCGATTGGGCATCTGAAGGAATAATGAGGAAACCTTCGGGAGAGATCAAGTGGTTTTCCGCTAAATCTTCTCCTACCAAATACGAGAATGAAGTTATATTCAACGGGGTACTGTTAGATATCACCGAGCACAAGCGGGCAGAACAAGCGTTGCAGGAATCCGAAGAGAAATACCGGCTTCTCGTGGAGAGTGCCCTGGAGGCTATCTTTATAGTTCAGGACGAAGTGCTTAAATTCTCAAACTGCAGGGCTACAGAAATATTCGGTTATTCGCAGGAAGAGATCATCCTCAGGCCTTTTGCCGAATTCATTCACCCAGATGACTTACAGCCAGTAATGGAGCGTTATCTGCAACTGTTGGAAGGCAAAGAAGATTTGCCTTATAGGCATTGTTTCCGTGTTATCGACAAGTCCGGGAGTGTAAGGTGGGTAGAAACAAGCGCGAATCTTGTTGCCTGGGAAGGTAGAGGGGGAGCATTGTTGTGCATAGTTTATGATATCACTGAGCGCAAGCGGACAGAACAGGCACTTCGAGAATCCGAAGAGAAATACCAGCTTCTCGTAGAAAATGCCATGGATGCTATCTATATAGCTCAGGACGGAATAATCAAATTTGCTAACCGCAGGGCTATAGATTTATATGGCTATTCGATGGAAGAGATTATTAACAGGCCTTTTGCCGATTTCATATATCCCGATGACCTTCAGATGGTAACGGAGCTATATGTACAACAGTTGGAGGGCAATAAAGATTCGCCTGAAAGGTATAGTTTCCGTGCTATCGACAAGTCAGGGAGTGTCAGGTGGTCAGAAACCAGTACGAATCTTGTTGTCTGGGAAGGAAGGAAGGCATCGCTTAACATAATCCATGATATTACCGAGCGTAAACAGATAGAGGATGCATTGCAGTCAAGTGAGGAAAGATTCAGGACTCTTGCCGAAAATGCCCCTGATATAATTTATACTACAGATAGAAATGGTGTGTTTAATTATACCAATCCTGCATTCGGAAAAATCTTGGGGTACTCAACAGAAGATGTTATAGGAAAGACTGTTTTGGATTTTGCCGAAGGTGAAGGCACTAGAGACTACATAAATCTTTTTAAACAGGTAAGAGACAAAAAGGAAACAGTCAGAGGAGTATATGGTGAACTGAGACACAAGGATGGATCCATTCGTCTTTTCGAAATTAGTGCGTCTCCAAATTTTAATCCGCGAGGTAAAACCACAGGAGTTGTAGGACTTCTAAAAGACATAACTAAACAGAAAGAGACAGAGGATAGATTGAGGGAATCTCGTGAACAATTACGCAATCTCTCTGTATATTTACAATCTGTCAGGGAACAGGAGAGGAAAAATATTGCCCGTGAGATTCATGATGAACTTGGTCAGATGCTGACCGCTTTAAAGATGGATATTTTTTGGCTTAAAAAGAGGTTGCCAAAAGATCAAAAAATATTGATCGATAAAACAGAGTCGATAATTCAAACTGTAGACAGTTCGGTTAAAGTAACAAAAAAGATTATTTCCGATTTGAGGCCGGGGCTGCTTGATGACCTGGGTCTTACAGCAGCGATTGAATGGCAGGCAGAGGACTTTCAAAATAGGACAGGGATAAAATGCATAGTCAGCATAGAGCCTGAAGAGATGGTTCTGAATGAGGAATATTCCACCACCTTGTTTCGCATATTTCAGGAAGCAATGACCAATATCGCTCGTCACGCAAACGCAACTAAGGTAGATATCAGTCTGACAGAAGAATCGGGCAGTATATTACTTAAAGTGAATGATAATGGGAACGGAATTAACGAAAAGCAAATTTTTAGTCCCAATTCATTCGGACTTCTTGGGATAAGGGAACGTGTTTATGCCCTTGGGGGAAAAGTTCAGATAAAAGGGTATCCTGGTAAAGGGACTATGCTTATAGCTGAGATTCCAGCCATATGAGATTTGCAATTTGCTTTTTTAGGTTGTTCATTAGTGAATAATCTTAAATTTAAAGTAGGGGGTGCTTTTATGATCAATATTCTTATCGCCGATGACCATCAAATTATCCGTTCAGGTTTGAAACATATTGTCAATGAAACCAACGATTTGGTTGTTGCTGGAGAGGCAAGCAATGGTTATGAAGTGTTGGCAGAGATATCTAAAAACAAATATGACGTGATTGTGCTGGATATTTCCATGCCTGGCATAAATTGGCTTGATACACTGAAACATATAAAAAGCAAAAGTCCTAATATTCCTGTCCTAATATTAAGCATACATCCTGAAGATCAATTTGCGGTGAGGGCTCTAATGGCAGGTGCGTCAGGATACCTGACAAAAGAAAGCGCACCAAATGAATTGATTAGGGCTATCCGAACAATAAAAACAGGCAAAAAGTATGTCAGCCTTTCCTTAGCTGAGAATTTAGCTGTAAACCTGGGAAGGGATACTGAAAAACCAATTCACGAATCTTTGTCTGATCGTGAGTACCAGGTTATGACTATGATTGCTAATGGAAAATCGATGAAGGAGATTGCCGATTCACTATCCCTGAGTGATAAGACTATCAGCACCTATCGATCACGTATCCTTGTAAAGATGAAGATGAAAAATAATGCAGAACTAACCCGGTATGCCATAAAATATGGACTGGTGGATTAATAAAGCAAATATAAAATCTCCCTACCTTTGTAAGCACAATAACTACATTAAATTCATATAATCGCTGACATACTTCCAATATTCTATGGGTTAAAATGCAACCTGTAAAAAGTAGCAGTGGGCGATGGATAACCGTTGGTAGCATATAAGACTCAAACTGCTCGCTAATTATCAAATTCTGAAAAACGGGAAAAATTCCTTTTCTTGATCTCTGGAACTGTTTTTACCCATCTAAGACTTGTTCCATACATTTTCAGATACTGTCCGCCTGCTGCGGAATAAACATCTAAAAATGTCTATTTTCACCTCTTTGAGATGGGTTCCCCAAAAATCCTGTTCAAGCTTACTCCAAAGGAATTTTTTCAGTATTAATTGATATCTATATTTGAGATTGTTAATGAATGTCTTTATTGCAGACGATTACTTGCCTGTCCGAACACGCTTGAAAGTTTTATACCTGTTGACTAAGCTCGGAAGGTCAGAGAGGGACTAAATTCTTGACTACTGATTACAGAATGCGCAACTTGAAATGAATCCTTTAAGTTACATTTTAACGTAGATTGAGAGCAAAGAGATGGAAAAGAAAGATGTTAGAATCTTGGTTGTTGAGGATGAGGAACCAATACGAAATATTATTTGTCAGTTACTAGAGATGAATGATTATCAATGTACTCAGGCTGCTGATGCAAAAAAAGCCAAGGAGTGCCTGAATGAAAACCATTTCGAGCTGATAATTTCTGATGAGATTATGCCAGGTGAGACAGGATTGGAATTCCTTGAGTACGCTTTACCCAAATATCCAGAGACTAAGGCTATGATGGTCTCAGCTATGGATAACCCGGAGATTGCTAATAAAGCTATGAAAGTAGGTGTTTACGGATACCTCATTAAACCATTCAGGACCAATGAGTTGCTGATCAGTGTGGAAAATGCACTTCATAGGCGTCGTTCTGAAATAAATGAACTATGTCTGCGAGAAAATCTGGAAAAGATGGTTCAGGAAAGAACTGAAGAACTTCGAGGGGCATTGCAAAAACTCAGAAAAAACATTGACGGAATAATTCAGGCTGTAGCAATGACAGTTGAATCTAGAGATCCATATACTGCCGGGCACCAGAAGCGTGTTGCCGATCTTGCTTATGCTATTGCCTCTGAGATGAAGTTAATTGAGGAACAGGTTGAAGGGACCCGTATAGCTGGAATTGTTCACGACCTTGGTAAGGTATCTGTACCCACTGAGATTCTCAGCAAACCTGGCGATTTAAATGAGACTGAGTTTGGTTTAATTAAGGGGCATGCCGAGACTGGGTATAATATATTGAAGAACGTAGAATTTACATGGCCCATAGCAGAAATAGCATACCAGCATCATGAGAGAATAGATGGTTCCGGATACCCTTTGGGACTTTTTTATGAAGATATTCTTATAGAAGCAAGAATTTTAGGTGTGGCTGATGTCGTAGAGGCTATGATTTCTCACCGTCCTTACAGACCAGCCCTTGGTGTGGATAAAGCACTTGATGAAATATTAAAGAACAGGGGTACATTTTATGACCCTGATGTTGTGGATGCCTGTCTTAACATCTTCAAAGAAAAAGGATTTAAGTTTAAGCCTTAGGATTTATAATTTACTGGTACCCCCTGCTATACTCTCGCCTGCGATAAGAAATTAGTAGTCCTAAATAACCCCATTATAATTTTACAAAGTAGGTCTTTTGAAAAAGTATTTTTAGTTTTTAAAATGTTCATGGATTGTTAAAAAATAAAGGCTCTTGACTAGAACAGAGAATTTTTTCTAAACATATTTAGTAGTATAACATATATATTTTGATTTCTATAGTTGAAACGAAATTCACATTCTTTAAGGTGTAGGTAAAAGGTAGATTTGGGTATTCCATGGA
>JBDRRJ010000024.1:0-20731 GCA_043825855.1 Pseudomonadota bacterium
GTGATGACAAGCAGCATGGTATCGAAGCCCTTAATACGATAATTGGCGCTGATGTGTCGGGTGAAGACAAGCAGCATGGTATCGAAGCCCTTACCTCTATAATTGGCGCTGATATATCGGCTGAAGACAAAAAACACGGTATCGAAGCCCTCACTTCTATAATTGGCGCTGACGTATCTGGCGAAGATAAGCAACAGAGCATTGAAGCTCTTACTACGATAATCGGGGCTGATATATCGACTGAAGACAAACAGCAGAGTATCGAAGCCCTTAACACGATAATCGGGGTCGACATATCTGGTGAAGATAAAATGCACGGTATCGAAGCCCTCACTTCTATAGTAGGCGCTGACATATCTAGCAAAGATAAACAGCAGTTTACTGAAACCCTTACCTCTATAGTAGGCGCTGATGTATCGGGTGAAGACAAACAGCATGGCGTTGAAGCTCTTAACACTATAGTGGGCTCCAATATATCAAGTGAAGATAAACAGCTCTTTACTGAAGCCCTTACCACGATAGTTACTTCCGATATATCGGTTAAAGACAAACAACAAAGGATTGAAGACCTTATCGTTAGCATTGGAGCCAGTGTCACAATAGTTGAGACACTGGTGGAGGCTCCGACATATGTAGAGCATCTGACAACCGATATTGGAGTGCAAACATTATTAAATGATTACCCGAATATCGGCATCATGCAGGTTTCCGCCTTTGCTATTACACCGAGGATAACGGCATCGGCTATTACCCCAACTGTTCTGGCTGTGAGCAAGACGCCAAAAATACTGGCTGAGGTTATATGAGGATTAAACTGGATGAAAACGCTATTGAAAATTCCGTATACGGGATAGCCGTATCGTTTCTGGATTCAGACAATAACCCGGCAACGCCTAAAACCCTGACATGGTCGTTGACGGATGGTGGGGGGATTGTGATTAACAGCCGAAAAGACGTGGTTGTTGCGGACCCGGAATCAACAGAAAACATCATACTTAAAGGCGATGACCTGCAAATGCAGGACAGTAATAGCACAAGAGAGCTTAGATTGTTGCTAGTCTCAGGCACTTATGACGATGCTGTCCTGGGTGCTGACTGCCCGGTCAGGGAGGAGATCAGTTTCTTTGTGAAGAATTATGTAGAGCCACTGGATCCTGCATAAACAAAGGAGGAGTTATGTGGAAATGGATATTCAATATATTAATAAGCATTGACCAGTTCGGGAATACCATAACCGGCGGCGATCCTGACGAGACCATATCTTCAAGGTTGGGGAAAATAAAAGTAAAGCATGGCGGGAAAATACCCTGGTATCGTCCTTTATCGAAAGCAATAGATTACGCGCTGGACAAAATAGACCCGAATCACAGCATCGACGCCATCGAGGAAGACGAGGGCAAAGACGCAATATTCGATAAATAAGAAAGTGAGGTCCGAAATATGTCTGTTGAGCAGATAGCGCTTTTATCAGCAATTATCGGTCTGATTGGGAAAATAGGCACGTGGCCATTGTTGTCTATTATTTTTATCTTGTTAATCGGGCCGTGGATATTTTCGTCGATACTCTTTCTTCAACAGGGCAAGAGGCTGGAGGCTGCAATTAATATGTATGACGAAAACGTGAAGCTTGTTGAGAAGGATCAGGAATTGGCTGAGGGGTTCAAAGAGATTGTCATGATGAACACACGGGCTATGCAAAAGATGATCGACTCTATAAATACTAACCAATTCTGCCCGATGGTGAGATTAGAAAAGCAAGCAAAAGGAGTGCAGACATGAACACGGAACGACAAATATTAAAAAATGAGCATCTAGCATTAAAACATAAAAAGATGGAACTGGCCGTTGAAGCGGGAGGGAAAATTGCTTCGATTAAAAATCTCCTTGCGCGAGCATCATTGTCACCAATTTCCGAGATTGACATGGAAGTGGTTGCTTTACTGGCAATAGAGGCGCGGGATCTCCGACGTCAATACATGGACGTTTGCACTAAGATGGCACAGGTAGAGAAGGAGCTGGAGTAATGGGCGGTAAGCATACCAAGATCAGACGGCATAGTAAAGTTGAAGACGAGCTGCCTCCGGAGATACGTAAAGAGGTCAACAGGCTGCTTATAGAAGGCGAGATATACGAGGATATATCAGACTATCTGAAGGGGCAGGGGCACGACATATCACGGTCCAGCATCGGACGGTACGGCAAGGATTTTCTCAATGAATACCGAAAGCTCCTGATTATCGAGGACAAAAGCAAGATATTGGTTTCCGAGGTAGGCGGCGACGGTATGGTATTGGAAGAGGCAGTAGCCAAGAAGATGGCAGCTACGCTGTTGGAACTATTGCTTGAGGAAGGAATAGATATAAAAGAAACGCCGAGGATAATTTCAGACTTTGCAAAATTACAGTCGTCGTCCACATCCAGGGAGAGGGCAAAGATGGAATTCAAGAAGAAGGCTGAAACCGCCTGTAAGAATATAAAACAGAAGGCATCTAAGGCCGGGCTTTCTCCTGAAGTCATGGGAGAGATAGAAAAAGAGATACTGGGGCTGGTGAGATGAAACAATACTTCCTTCCATATCAGGAACGCTGGCTTAAAGACAAGAGTCGCCTCAAGATATGGGAAAAGAGCAGAAGAATCGGCGCAACCTATGTGCAGGCGTATGAGGACGTGTCTGACTGCGCTGTCCAGCCTGGGTTGCCTGTATGGTTTTCTTCTGCAGATGAATCCGCTGCTAAAGAATATATCTTGTATTGCGAGCAATGGGTGAAGCTTCTGGATATGGCAGCCAGGTACCTGGGGGAAGTGGTCATCGATTCGGAGAAAGACATTAAAACTTTTGTGGTTGAATTCGCCAATGGAGCAAGGATCAACGCATTGCGCTCTAACCCCAAAGCATTTCGTTCTAAAGGGGGTAAGGTGATCCTGGATGAGTTCGGTTTTCATGATGATGCAGATGCACTATGGAAGGCCGCAAAGCCTTGTATTACATGGGGCTTTCCTATGCGGATACTCTCGACACACAATGGCAAACAATGCCGGTATTTCAGGATGACGGAGGATGCTAAACAGAACAGAGGCGGTTTTGCTCTTCATACGACGGATATATTCAAGGCAGTAGAAGAAGGTCTTGTCGACAAGATACACGGCAGACTCACAACGAAAGAAGAAAGGGAAGAATGGCTCAGACTTGAAAAAGAGGCATGCCAGGACGAGGACACATGGCTGCAGGAATATTGCTGTATTCCTGTTGACGAAGCAACTGCATTTCTTACATACGACCTTATCACTTCATGTGAGGCAAACGATTGCATTCAGGACGATTATATACCGTCCGGCAACACCTATCTCGGCATGGATATAGGCAGGAAAAAAGACCTGTCTGTTATCTGGCTGGTTGAGCAGGTGGGAGATGTGGCATGGACAAGGCGAGCTGTCGAGATAGAACGGAGGCCATTTAGAGAGCAACGAGAAATACTCTTCGACCTATTGCCACATGTGAGAAGGGCATGTATTGACAGCACCGGGCTTGGGATGCAGCTTGCAGAGGAGGCACAGGAGGCATTCGGCACGTATAAAGTTGAAGCCGTAAATTTTACACAGCCCGTGAAAGAAGAACTGGCGTTTGGATTGAGAAGAAAATTTGAGGACCGGACTGTGAGGATCCCCGTTGATAGAAATATCAGGGAGGATCTTCATTCTGTGAGAAAGGTTACGACTGCGGCGGGCAACATCCGTTTTGATGCTGCGAGGACGGATCAGGGACATGCCGACAGGTTCTGGGCGCTGGCTCTGGCGATACATGCAGCATCAACGCCTGTCGGAATCATTGAATATCAATCTACTGGCACCAAAAGGGTAACCTCCGGAACTAGTATGGAAAATTTTATGAGGCAATAATATGGCCGATCAAAAGACTAAGAAACAACAGCCAATTACCGACGAGATTGCAACCATAGCGAAAGACATCGATATTTATGCAGGGTGGCTCAAACGTCTGGAGAATCCAGACCCTGTACTTCGGACAGAAGCAGCTGGCAAAGGGCTGAAGCTCTATGATGAGGTGGACAGAGATGCTCATGCGGGCAGTGTCATTCAGCAGCGCTCATTAGCGGTCGTCGGCAAGGAGTGGGAGATCATTCCGGCAAAATCAGGGTTGAAGAAAGGACGTCCGTTATCTACAACCCGTGAAGAGATTATAGCCGGTTTCGTATCAGACGTTCTGGAAGATTGCAACTTTGACCAGGCACGCCAGGAAATACTAAAAGCCATATTATACGGCTATTACGGCGTAGAGATAATGTGGAAGATATCCGGCAGTGATATCACCATCAAGAAATTCTTCGGCAAACACCCCAGACGCTTCATATTCACACCGGAACGAGAGCTTCGTCTACTTACTCTCCAGAATATGATCGAAGGAGAGCAGATCCCGGACCGGAAATTTATCGTCTTTACTTACGGAGACAGCGATAATCCCTATGGACGGGGTCTCGGGCAGAAACTCTGGTGGCCGGTATGGTTTAAGAAAAACGGCGTTAAATTCTGGCTTGTATTTCTCGATAAATTTGGCATGCCCACGCCGCAGGGCAAATATCCCTCAGGCACAACGGAGGATAAACAGAAGGAACTGTTGAATGCCATTAACGCAATCCAGACGGATACCGGGATCATAACACCGGATACAATGGACATATCCTTTCTGGAGGCATCCCGATCTGGAACCATCACTCATCAACAGCTCTGTGACTACATGGACAGACAGATGTCAAAGGCTGTCCTGGGACAAACCGCGTCCACGGAAGGGACGCCCGGAAAACTCGGCAATGAAGAATCGCAGGAAAATGTCCGGCAGGAGATTATTGAAGCAGATGCCGATCTGCTGGATGCCTGTCTCAACGAATCGCTGATCCGCTGGATCGTGGATTATAACTTCCCCGGTATCGCAGTCTATCCGAAGATAAAAACCTATGCCGGAGCGAAGCCTGATTTAGCTGCTCAGGTTGAGATCGATAAAGCCCTGGTGGTTGATATAGGCCTCCCTATAAGTAAATCATATTTCTATGATACGTACGGCATACCTGTGCCGGAAGAAGAAGAGGAACTGGTTAATGTTCCTCAGAAGTTAATATCTACTACAGGAGATAACGGCAGACAGTTTGCCGAGAGATTCTCGAATTTTACACCATCACAACAGGCCATTGAAAGTTTGTCTGACACATCATTAAGAGAAGCGGAGAATATCTTTAAGGGTGTAACGGATCCTGTAAAAAAGATAATAGAAGAATCCAATTCATTCGAAGATTTAAAGGAAAATATTCTGTCGGCATATGGCGACATGAATGTTGATGATCTGGAGGATCTGCTGCAGAGAGCTATATTCGTTGCCGATATGTGGGGGAGGTATTCAGTTGCAGATTAGAATGCGTGTAGACGGGGAAGAGCAGGTTTTATATCTTCTCAGAGATACCAACAAAAAAATAACAAACCTGAAACCACCTCTCATGGACTTTGGAGAGAGGATGAGAAGAAGAATATCTCGGAGGCTTTCAGGGGCAGTATTGAAGCAACGTTCTGGCAGACTCAAGGGCAGCCTTGATGTAAATGCGGACAAGAATTCTGTCACGATCAGCGCCGGCGGGAGAAGTTTGGAGGGCGATGCTGTGCGGTATGCAGACATCCATAATAAAGGGGGCATAATACGACCCAAAAATAAAAAGTTTCTGACCGTTCCATTCCCCGGAGGCCCGGCAGATACAAGCTCAGGGAGAACCCCAAAGCGCGCAGGTGATTTTGAGGATACCTTTGTAGCCAAGGGTATTATCTTTCAAAAAATAGGGGGAAACGATATCCAGCCGCTTTTTATTTTGAAAAAGAAGGTGACGATGCCAAGACGTTCCTATCTGTTTTTTGAAAACAGCGACATTAACTATTTGGAAAACAGTATTCAGGATTACATAGCGGGGAGATGGTAATGCTAGAATTGAGACCGATGCCATACAATGAAGCGATTGATTTCTTTAAAAAGAGGACGGTTATGACTCCGTCTGAATTCGAAACTGTCACAGCAGGGGCAAATAACGCAGCAAAAGCAAGGGCTTTTACCATCTCCGGTGTGGCGCGCATGGACGTGCTCAATGACGTTTATAACTCTATTGAAAAGGCAATAGCCAATGGAGAGACCTTTGGAGATTTCAGGAACCGTATTGACGATATTATGGTAAATCGTGGCTGGGAAGGGCTCACTCCGCATCATCTGGACAATATTTTCCGAACAAATATCCAGACATCGTACATGGCAGGACGGCATGAGCAGATGAAACGCATATCGAAGAGACGCCCTTTCTGGCAGTATGATGCAGTCAATGACAGCCGTACGAGGCCGACACATGCAGAAATGGACGGCAAGGTATATCCGCATGATCATCCATTCTGGAAAACATGGTATCCGCCGAATGGCTATCGGTGAAGGTGTGGGGCGACGTCTCTCTCGGCGAGAGAACTCGAGGAAGAAGGACTTAAGGTTGAAGAGGAACTCCCCAGGGATCCCGCAAGTGGAGAGTTATTTCGACCGGATAAGGGGTGGAACTTTAACCCCGGTGAGGATGTGTGGAAAGGAATAGCTCAGACAGAGATAGAGAAAGCATGGGCAACTCCTGCAGTAATCGTTGGAGTACCTTCTCAGAAAATACTGCCTCCGATACCGTTTGACGTAGCATCAGTAAAACGCGGAGAGACATATAAGGGATTACAAAAAGCAGGACTAAGCGAATATGAAGCCAAGGAGCAACTAAGGGAAGATTTTCGCAATGCCCTTGGAATGAAGGCAGGAGAAACGAGCATTATATTGACAGATCCGATTGGAGAGGCGGGTGTTTTTAACGATACTCTTGCTGAGCATATCTTAAATAAAAAGGATGGCAGGGAGGCTTTTTTCAGTTATGTCCGGCCGACATATGAAGAAGCATACGAGGTGTGGTTAGTTAGAACCCAGGCCGGTCAGATTCGCAAGCAATATATCAGGTATTACCAGGACGAAAAAGGGAGGCGGTTTCTAGTTTCTATGGATTTTCAAAGAGGAATATGGGTAGGTTACAACGCTTTCCCAAGCAGACAGAGCAGTTATATTGACAATATTAGAAAATCAGGGGAATTGCTTTACCGGAGGGAATAAAATGGGTCGGACCAGCCCCCTGGCGACTGCGACCGTCTCGGTGGGGTAATGGACCAGGGCCAACCCACCCAGCTGACAAAAATATTAACAGTTTCAGGAGAGAATGTCAAGCAAAAATTAGGGAGGAAAATCAATGGGAAGAACAATAGATTTTAATGGCCTAACCGACTGGTTTGAGATTTTCAGGACAGGAACATGGACGAGTTCAGAAGGGGATACCGAAGAGTACACTACAGAAAAACTCGACAAAATAGTGGAGACCTACAATCCAACAGAATATGAGGCGCCTCTGGTAATAGGGCATCCCAAAACTGATGACCCTGCATTCGGGTGGATTGAGGCAATAAAAAGAGAAGGAGATGTTCTTTTGGCAAAGTCAAAAGAAGTGGATCCTGAATTTGAAGACATGGTTCGCAGAGGTCGTTTTAAGAAACGCTCTATTAAAATAACACCTGATTTCAGACTTAAACATATAGGTTTCCTGGGAGCAAAACCACCCGCAGTACAGGGGTTAAAAAATATTAATTTTAAGGAGGATGAAGAAGGGACTGTCATAGAATTCAGTGAGTGGAAGGATCAGACTATTGGAGATGTCTTTCGTCGGCTCAGGGAGTGGCTGATAGAGAAGTTTGGTCAGGACACGGCGGACAGGGTTGTACCTGACTGGTCAATTGAAGAGGTCAAGATGCCCTCTTCAGAAGAAAAACAATTCAAGAAAAAGGAGGAAGATATGAGTGTATTTAAGCAAACGATCAGAAATGTATTGGGAACTCTCGGAGTGGATATAAGCAAAGTTCCCGATGATGCCCTGCCAGACGATGCCCAGTCTAAAACGTACAACGAGGCTGAGGTAATCGAAATCAGGAGGGCAGCCGAGGAAAAGGCAAGAAAAGATGCCGAGGCAGCGAAGGACCGGGAGTATGCTGAAAAACAAAAGGAGGAACGGGCAGAGAAACGTAAACAGGAAGTGAAAGAGTACTGTGAGGCGTTAAAGAAAGATGGCAGGCTTATCCCTGCATGGGAAAAGATGGGACTTCAGGAGTTTATGCTCCAGTTGGACGGAGAAGATACCATCGAGTTTGCAGAAGGCAAGAAGTCTTCACGTCTCAACTGGTTCAAATCCTTCATGGAGGAGCTGCCAAAGGTTATCAATTTTGAAGAGATCGCAACGAGGGACAAGGATGTGGGCGGTGCAGGATCTGCCGGTGAAAAGCTCGCTGCATTGACCCAAAAGAAAATGGAAGAAAACAAGGAATTAACCTATGGTGCGGCCTTTGCCGAGGCACAGAAGGATAATCCCGATCTGGCACGGGAATATGCCGCAGAAATTCAGCAGGAGGTGAAATAGGATGGCAACAGAAAACAAAATTTTAGATTTGAGCTGGCCAGCAGCTGAGGACCTGTCCAATGATCAGTATCGAATCGTGGTCCTCGACACTGAACAGGTACGCAGGCCTGATGCAGCAACGGACATTCCTCTGGGTGTGCTTCAGAACGCTCCTGAACTGGGAGAGGCGGCTGTCGTGCGTCTTATCGGTGTGAGCAAAATTCAACTCGGTGAGACGGTCGCTGAGAATGAGTGGATTAAACTGGAATATATAGATGCCGCAGACGCAGGTAAGGGACTCGATGCAGATGTTGCTCTGGATCTGGCTATCGGCCGTTGTCTACTAGGTGGTGATGAAGATGATCTGGGAGAGATTCTTCTTTCTGGTGCGGTACATCAGGTCAACGCAGCATCATAACAATTTGAAAGGAGGGAACAAAACATGCCTCAACCAAATGTAAAAGAACTTATGGTCACGGGACCTCTGCAGGATGTCTCCGTGGCGTATAGAAACAAGAGATATATCGGTGACAGGGTCTTCCCCATCATTGACGGAGTGGATCCCAAAGCTAAAATTGCAGTGTATCAAAAGGGAGCATGGTTCCGTGATGAAGCGGGTATACGAGGACCGGGTGCGCGGGCGCCTCGTGGTGGCTTTCCCATCTCCTGGGTGTCAATTGCGACAAAGGAATACGCTTTTGCTAAAGAAGTAACTGATGAAGATCGACGCTTCGCCAGATCGAAAAATGCTCCACCCCTCAAACCGGATCAGGATGCCCTCGAATTCTGTGCTGACAAGATAGACCTTTCCAAGGAAAGGCGGATTGCATCGCTCATTACGGCTGGCACCTGGGCGGATGGGGCTGCCGGAGGCGAGGATGCTGAAGGTTTGTGGTCTCCCTCGGATGACACAAACACTTTCCTGCCTGATATTGCTACGGCCCGCAAGACAATCCAGAAAGGGGCAGGTGTAACGCCGAACGTTATGATCGTGGATTTCGCCACCTACGAAGCTCTTAAGCAGAGTGCCGCCATCCTGGACAAAATCAAGTATACACAGCGGGGAGTTCTCACAGCGGAGCTCTTGGCGGCGGTATGCGATCTTGACGAGGTTTTAATAGGCGAGGCCATCTACTCCATAGCTAAAGAGACTAAAGCTGGCACAGATTTCACCGCAGCATATATCTGGGAAGTTAACGCCGGTAAAGGTATGGGTTTCATATTTTACCGTCCGCCAGCTCCTGGCCTCAAGGTACGTTCGGCTGGATATCAGTGCCGTATAGCATATGAAGACGGATCACCCCGAAGATCCACTACATGGAGAGAGGCGGCAGAGCATCAGGATGTCTATGAGGTTGCTGAAGAAACCGATATCATTCAGGTCGCAGCTGACTGTGGGTATCTTTTCAAGGACACCTACGCAACCTAAGAATTTGAACTGCTGGTGTTCAGTAATCGCTGAGCACCAGCAGTAAATGGAGGCTAGAAATGTCCTACAGCACACAGGATGACATTAAAAAACAGCTCCCCGAAGCCGATCTCATTAATCTTTCTGATGATGACACCGATGGTGTTGCGGATGCTGGAGTTGTCGACGAGGCAATTGCAGATGCTGATGCCGAGATAGATTCTTATCTTTCCGGCAGATACACTTTACCTTTCAGCCCGGTACCTGAAAGGATCAAACAGCTTTCGGTTGATATTGCTATCTGGAATCTCTATTCACGCAAAACTGTTCTCGATGAAGTGCGTGAGAAACGTTACAATTCTGCTATATCGTTTCTCAAAATGGCAGTAAAGGGTGAAGTGTCTCTGGGAGAAACCCCTGAACCTGCTGGAGGTGAACAGCAGATTAAAACCGATAGAACAGCAGAAGATCGCACGTTCACAATCGGCAAAAAAAGCACAGGCTCAACGGGAAGCCTGGATAATTATTAGTAGAGGGGTATTTCAGCCCCTCTACTTACGGTGCACAAAATGCCATACACCATCGAACAGATTGAGGATGCGATATTGTCAACGATTCGAGGCTCGTCATTGGGGAGCTACTGCAAAACGATAGAATCCTATGCAGGACAGCTTGAAGATGACATAAAAAAGATGGTCATGTCGTTCCCGGCCATTTTTGTTATGTTTTCTGGAAGCGAAGCTAAGATGCTGACGAACCTCAAATACGAGAGGACACTCGATTTTACGTTATTTGTCGCATCAAAAAATCTGAGGGGGAATATAGCTGCAAGAAAAGATAAATACGGGACATACCAAATGCTGGATGATCTCAGGGAATTACTTGTGGGGAACCGGCTGTCGCTGGAGATTGAACCGTTATCTTTGTTGCGGGAGGAGACTATTTTAAACACCAAAGAATTTTCAGTGTATGCATCAGATTTTAGAACCATAGCATACTACGAAAAAACATAAGGGAGGTAACCCATGACACTTGGAAGAGGTTTTGAAGGAATTATCGGCGTAAAAAAAGAGGCGGTCTATGGCACTGTGGTGCAGGTCGACGAGGCGCTGCCTTTTGTATCTGAAAATTACGCCCTGGAGATCGAAAAGCATATCGATGAGGTTCTGCGGGGCAAGGCAGGCAGAGGCACCACGACTGCTGGCAACAATAAATTCAGCGGGACAATACCCGCAAAATTAACATACGAGGATCTCGACCTGTTAATCGCCATTGCGATGGGAGCCGCGGGGACTCCAGCGGTCAATGGGGCACTGTATGACAACACATACTCGCTTGCTGAGAATCTGGGGTATAGTTTTGTCTCTGCGATATACAAAGGGGTCTCTGTCTGGGAGTTTGCGGGCAACAAAGTCAATACCATGAAGATCAGCGGAGAGGCCAACAAGCCTTTAGATATTGAGTTCGGTGTAAATGCCAAGTCTTTTGATCTGAGTTCCGTTACAAACACCCCGGCCGTATTGACAGCCCTGGACACTGAGGACGCTGCACCCAAGATCATGTTCTCTGATCTTGAATTTAAAATAGCTGCCCAGGCATCGGCCCTCTCAGGGGAGAGCGAGAAAGGGATCGGCTCATTTGACCTGAACCTCGAAAACAATATGGCTGTGGATCAGTTTGACAACAGGGCATTGACAATTTTAGAACCGCAAAGAAATGGGTTTCGGGAGGTAACATTCTCATTTAAGGTCCCTCGCTATGAGGCGGATACATATCTGGACTGGAGAGATGCGGACACCGCCCTCCACTGCTATCTGAAATTTACCAACGGAAATTACAGATTCGATATCCACATTCCAAAACTGAAAATTGACAAAGTTGATGCTGCAATAGGAGGTCCGGGGCTGGTTGAACAGAATATAGAATGTACATGTTTCAGGGATCCTGGGAGTCTATCTTCCAGTTTTACATTGGAAGATGAGTTTGAGATTGAAGTAACCAACGGGAGAAGCACATCACCGTTAGCATAGTGAGGTAAAAAATGCCTATAGGAGCTGGGTTTTCATCCAAAACAGCATGGAGAAAAGAGGACAAACAGGGGGTTTATGGCATACCCATTGCCTGCGGAGCTGATAATCAGATCCCGTTGATTAGCGAGGGGCTGCTCCGGGGCATAGAGAAGGAACTGGACAATACAATCAGGCATAAGGCTGGATACGGCGGGAGTGACATCCTGGGTAAGCTGGTATCCGGCCCGATTGCGATTGAGGCTGTATATCGTGGGATAGAATCAATCCTCTGTTCTGCGATGGGGTTCAGTCATTATGAGGATTCCCCTGAGACGATTGTAGCTGGAGTCTACAAGCACACTTTTGAGCTTGCAGAGCATCTCCATACCGAATCGTGGGCTGCGGGTGACGGCATCCTTGCGGGGAGCGGCTATCTTGCGGGAGACAACAAGGTCAGGAGGGGGACTCTCTGCATAGATAAATCCGTATCCATCTGGGAGTTTATCTCAACGTACATCAATACGATTACCATCAAGGGCGATTCCAAAGGGGTTTATATCGATCTGGATCTGCTTCCTTATGATCTCGACAGGGCGTCTACAACAAATATATCATCGAGCGGATGGACGATACCGAATGACGATTGGCTGTCTATTCTCTTCCCTGATCTTGAACTATGGATAGATAACTACTCCGAATCGGTTGCTCTAACAAGCGATGATGCGGTGGGCATATCTGCATTTGAGATCAAACTGGACAACAATCTTCTTGTAGAAAAGGATAGCCTGTCAGGGCTCTATATGGTGGATCCGAGACGGAATGAGAAGAGGCTTGTAACCGGCTCATTTACATTTCCCAGATATGAAAACGATACTTTCCTTAACGATCTGGATGCCCAAAACAAATTAATGGCGATGCTGAAATTCACAGGATCGCAAATCGAGGCTACAGGCTATTACAGGACATTCTGGATATGGCTGCCGACTTTGAAGTTCGACAAGGTTGATGCCCCGATAGGAGGCCCCGGTATCATTTCCGTTACACATAGTTTTACCGCTGAGATTCCTGATGCAGTGCCGGCGGGATTCCCCAGTAAAGCAGAAAAGGAGATGCTTATCCAGGTGCAGAATGATCTGGATACGAATCCATTAAAATAAAAGGAGGTTTTTATGCCGATTCAGATTGTACAGGACGAGGAAAGATTAACTTATGAGAATGATGGTTCTAAGATTTTCTACCGACGCGTATCAACTCTGCGACGCGGGCGGATAGTCCAAAAACATACTAAACGAGGGAAGACGGACTGGAATGCCGTGACCAAGGAGTTACTGGAAGATGTTATTCTAGGCTGGGAAAACATTGAGAAGGCAGGCAAAAAAGTGCCGTTTTCACAAGACCTGATACCGTGCTTGCCGGATGATGTGATATCGGACATCTTGGAGCTATCTGGCGCATCGAGCCCTGAGATGGAGAGTGTCCTCGAAAAAAACTAGAGGACTTCCTCGTGTGGCAATTCACCCACAAAACCACGTGCGGTGAATGCAGGGCGGCATACGAGGAAGATGACAGGCTGCCGCCGTGTGAGGAGAAGGATCACTGCCCTATCAATGCGGTAGATCTTCTCCCTGAGTGTCAATTCGCCCTCGATTTTTACTCTAAGATCAAATCTCTGGGGGCTGACCTGGTGTTTAAGCTGGAGGATATAACGCTCAGTAAAGTCGAGGCAGAGAATCTGCTCGATAAGCTCGGCTTTATTGCCGGCACAATATCTACGCTGAATAAAAAAGGAGAAGAATAATGGCACATTTAACGTGGGATAACGACACCCCTGTCGACCCTACAAACCTGAATAAGCTGACACAGGAAGACGATCTCAAGCCGCCGGCTGCTGTTGCATTCGCCGGGGCGACAGGTCGGACTATCACACACAATTACGGTCATACCGATTATCAGGTGATTGTGAACCCTGTTGCTGACACAGGGGGGAATTTGGGAGATGTCTGGTTTTCCAAGTCTGCTAACACCGTTGTGGTATATAACAGTGGATCAAGCACTGTTGACTTTGACTACGTAATTATACCGCATGCTTAATCACATGGCCATTAGAAAGGAGAACTTATGGAGCCGAAAATTACCATAGTAGATGATTGTAAAATCCGCATTGCAGGATACGATTGTAAGGTGGGAAAGATTAGTCAAAAAACAATTGATATGACTCCATATGCAGGAGAATATGTCCGGATCTGGCTGGAGAAAGACGGCACATACAGCCTTGACAAAAATGCGAATCATTACTGGCAGGTTGCCGAACTGCAGGTGCCGGAGATCCCAGTCGATCTGTCCGGGGTTAAGATAACAACATTTGAGCTGCCAGTATAATCGTGGATGGTGAAACATGGCTAAAATACAGCTAACCCTGGATGTTGATTCTAAAAAAGGTTCCGCCACTTTAAAGAAATTCTCCACTGGTGTTGTAGACAATGTCAAAAGGATGTCTGAGAGATCCGTGGTGCATATCAAGAAGATGGAAGCCAGGTTTAAGAAGATGGGCGGTGCACTACAGGGGATAGGCAGGAAGTTAGTCAATCTTAAGACGATAGCTGTAGGAGCACTTGTGGGGTGGGGAGTTACTCGGTTGGTGGGCGAATTTGAAAGGCTTTCAGCAACGCAGGAGCAGGCTGAAGCGGGGATGTTGCAGGCCATGAAATCAATGGGGCGATATACCCCTGAGCTGCATGAGCAATTGCTCAACGTGGCATCATCTCTCCAGAAAGTCACCACCTTCGGTGATGAGGCCACGATCGCCGGGATGAAATTTTTACTTACATACAGGGACATTACAGACGACCTCCTTCCAAGAACATCTGCAACAATGCTCGACCTTGCAGCTCTTATGGGCGGAGATACAAAGCAGGCTGCCAATATGCTTGGAAAGGCATCTATGGGGATGACCGGAGAGTTACGCAGAGTGGGCATCACGGTTGATGAAGATGTCTACAAGATGAAGGGGTTTATTGGGGTGCTGGAACAGATTGAAATGCAAGTGAAGGGACAGGCAAGGGCTATAGCAGATACGGATTCCGGCGGGCTTATAAAATTTGGGAATGCAGTGGGAGATGTAAAAGAGAAAATCGGAGCACTTACAACTAAAATTAAGGCAATAGTTGCAGAGCGTCTACTGCCTTTTATAGAGAAGATAAACGATCGCCTGCAGGCCTGGATAAAAAGCGGGGAGATGGAAAGATGGGCAAAGAAAACCGGAGAAGTAGTAATAAACGTAATTGCGAAAATAGTTGAGGCTATCGGCTGGATACCACAGGCGTTTTTTAACGTTAAAGGTGTCATTAATATAATGATAGCAGAAGTCGCTGCCCTAGGGTCAGCGGCGGTAAAGGCAGTTGCAGCAATTCTTGCCACTACAAACCCTTCTGAGGCAGTTAAGTGGGCAGTTCTTGGCTTTGAAAAGACCTTCCCCACATTATCTAAAATAAACAATTATTTTGATAAACTTGGCGCCAGTCAACTTTATGCTGCCGATCAAGCTGCCCAATCCAGCGTGGAGTTTGAGGGGTTCAGTAAAAAGCTAAAGGGAGTTGCAGATGAAATCAGGAAACTTGGGAAGGCAAAGCCCGTCGTCACAACCATCGAGCAGAGAGAAGTCAAGCTGCAGACAATCGCAGGGGGGATAGATGCTGTCTACAAAAAGGAAACTGAATTGGCCATCAAGCAGGCTGAGGCAGACAAGAAAGGGCTGGAAAGCCGCCTTAAAGAATTTCAGAGTTTTTACAACTCTCTGAAAGGGATGATCGAACGAAATTTTGAGCTGGAGAAAAAACACATTGAAGAACTGAATGCCCTGTACCGTCAGAAGATGGACATCCAGAAGAGTACAGAGGAAAAGATACGGAGCCTCCGTGAAATCGGTATGAGTGAGGAGGAAAAGTATCGTTCTCAGATGGCCGCACTCAATGAACAGTTCCGCTTTGCCATGAGTTTCTCCGGTCAGGAGCAAATTAAAGCCCTGGAAGAGTATAAGCAGGCGGCGGCTTCTTTTGGACAAACATGGTCTAAAGGGGTCGGAGAAGGCGGCGACGTTGAAGGAAGAGGTATTGTCCAGTCTGCGATTGCCAACATAGAGAGGGCGACAAAAATTCAAAAGATTGCCCTGGAAGAGCTGGAACAAGAAAAGAAGAGGCAGATAGAAACTGACCGAACATGGGGTGCTGTGTTAAAACAGAGCGCTTATGAGGCTGCCAAGGAGATAAAAAAGGTTGAGGGTATTATAAAGAATCTGTCTGAACAAATTATGGCGATGCAGAAGAAGATCGGGGTCGAGGTTATAGATAAGGCATCGCCCATGTTACAACGCATCCAGTCTGAAATGGCAAAGATTAAAGACAAAACGGTGACGGTGACGGTAAAGCATATAGGGTATGGATCGACCGCCCTGCCGCTTACTGAGAAGATCAACCAGATTTTGGAAATGTATCAGCAGTTCCCCACTGACTTCTCCATGACAGCGGATTTTAGCTCGATTACATCGGGGCTTGAGACCATGAGAAGCCTGGCAATGCAAATCAGAAGTCAACAAGGATGGGTACAATGGACAGGGCAAAGAGGAGATCCTACACTAGGGAGACTGGAACAACTCTGGGATATTGGCCGGGTAGCACTTCTTTCTCAACTGACATCAGGGGGGCAGTCACAGAGCGGGGGGCAGGTAGTATCTGAGGGGCCTAAGTCGTATTATTATTTCCGTGATATCGTGATTAATGTTCCGGAAGGGGATTATCCTCAGACCGATGAGGACTGGCGGAGAATAACGAGGGATTTTATTATCCCTGAGATCAAGTCAGCCGGACAATAAACTAAATCCTGAAAGGGGGTAAAAGATGACCGATCTACAACTATATAAACTTCTTATAAAAATTGCCGGTGAGGCCAATAGTCTGGCAGTTATGCTTGACAAAGGACAGGTAACTGCCAGCCAGGCTATTCCAATATTAACAACATTATTACAAGACTCCCAGGATGCCATTAAAGAATGAGATCCTTTTCAAGCGCATTTAATACCGAATTGGCCAAAAAATCGAATATATGGCGCAACGTGATGGAGGTTTATTTCTCCTCGGGTAGCCTCTGGCTTACCGATGCGCCTATCCCAGAGCTGGGCGAGACGCATTACCCTATCGTGGATTCATGGGGGAACGTAGATTCGAAGATTAAAAAGGATATGGGTGAACCCGAGATTGCCGACATGAGAATCAGGGTTATTAATATTAAAAATTCCATTGGAAGCTCCCGTTTCTCTGATTATTTGCGTACTGAACCACTGGGTGTGAAGGTAGTTATATACCAATTTACACCTAACCTGCCATCAGAAAAGGTAGAACTGTTTGTCGGGTATATAACAGACTGTCCGGAACCCTACGACGAGCAGTATTGTACCATTCAAGCCAAAAGCATAGCGCAGAAGTATGATGTGACGATTGGGGAGATGGTAAAAGAATCAGATTTTCCTGGTGCAGATCCTGATGATATAGGGAAGCTGGAAAATATTATATATGGCGACGTGAATGATGTGCTCTGCCACTGTGTAAAAGCAGGGGCTGTTGATCATATTACCGATGATCCTCTGACCAGCACAGCAATGACTGTCAATGTATCACGTGGTAATGAATGGCCCGCCTCCGGTGAATTTACCATGCAGATCGGAGCGGAACAGATACGAATTGAGTCTCGCTCAGGGAACATATTAACGGTAAAGACCGGAGGGAGAGGCTATAACGGCACTACTGCAGCAGAACACACGGAAGGAGCAAAGTGTGCAGAGCTGCCATCTGAGATTATATATCTGGTAGCTGCTCATAAATGCAAGTCTGTCTCTAATATTGGGGTAGATGGTTTCCTGGTCAACGCAGCGGATTATACTGTCAATTTAGAGAATACAACCCTGGTTTCGGGAAGGACATTAACCACGATTACATTTAATACCAGGCCGATTCTCCAGCGTCAGGTTGAGCTGTCTGTTATAGATACCATCGATGTCAACGATACCATTGATGTCAACGATACCATTGATGTCAATGATAGTATTACGGTCAACGACACGATTGCCGTTGATGATACGATTGCCGTCAATGATACGATCAATGTCAGTGACGGGATTATTGTCAACGACACTATCGGAGTCAGTGATGATATCGGCATAACTGTAAGCGGGTCATCAAAGGAGATATACCCCAACAGCCATAACGCTGGCGCTGAGGGGCCAAATGCATACGATGGCAACGAAAACAGTTATTGCACTATTAACCCGACAACTACTTATTACTGGTATTGTCCTTCTACATCGTATGGAACGATTGATAAACAGAATTTTTGGATATTACTGGACTGCAGTGGCACCTTTAATATTTATGACAGCAATGATAATTTTCTGGGGTCTGTATCTAATCAAACAAAGGGATGGTTCAGGTTCACTAACACAAATTCTTCCTGGGCTGCTGGTATAAGGGTATCCACAGGGGCGGGGGTATCCGGGAAGGTTTACGAAATAAAGAAAATTGTTGAATACGCTGCCTCAACTGATAAGACAGGGTCTGCATACAAGAGCGGATCAGCATATAAAAGCGGAACGGTCAACAAGACTGGATCTGCATATAAGAGTGGCACGGCAACTAAATCCGGTTCTGCGGCGAAAGACGGGACGGTCAACAAGGAGGGCTCCGTAACAAAGGAGGGTGCTGCAACTAAGGTAGGCACTGTTACTCTCTCAGGGAATTCCGTAGCGGATATAATAATCGGAAGTCTCGTTACTTGTGATGTGGAAGGACACCAGGACGATGCATCAGGCACTATTACGGGCACGGCGTTTGCCCTTATAGAGCGCCCTGACCATGTGATACGACACCTCCTGGAGACATACTGCAACATGAGTTCGTCTGATATTAACCAGGGAAGCTTTGACGATGCGGGTGCGAAGTATGCCGCTGCCATATCCGGCGGGTATAAATTTGCCTTTGTTATTGAAGAGCGGTCCAGTATGAAACTGATTGCTTCTCTTGCCTTTCAATGTCGATCCAGGTTCTTCTATGATGCTGAAGGTAAAGCAAAAATAGTCTTCAGAGAGACCAGTTATGCGTCTGCGGATAAGGAAATAAATGAAGATATGATTCGCATGCTTGATGACGGGCGCACAACCTTAAAACTGAAAAGAGGGGGAGAGAAGGATATCATCAACACTGCAAACGTGTATTTTCTCAGAGACTACCGTCTGGCATACCCGAAAGATGCCAGAGGGTATATGGCGCTATCAAAAGGATATCACGGGGAGTCCGTTACTAAATATGGGACGAAAGAAAAGGAGGACCTGTTTTATTTTAATGCTGTCGTCTCTGCAAATATGGTCGTTGATGTCTATGACTTCTACCTGAGCAGATACAATGATATCCCCCGGATAGCCGAGATGGAACTGTTTTTAGACAATTTCGAGCTGGAAAAGGTCGATATTTTAAGCCTTGTATATGGCTTTGATGAGCTAAACGGCACATTTATGGAGATAACAAAAGTGGATAATATTCCGGGATCGGGAAGGGACATGAGGATAGATACCATAAAAATTACCGCTGAAGAGATATTAGGTTAATTATGGCAAATATAACCTTCACTAAAGGTGGAAGTTCTTTTAGCTTTTCTAAAGGCAGGGAATTCCCTAAAGACGACCCTGTGCAGGTCAAGGTCGTTGCGGCGTATAGTTGCGGAGGAAGTATATACGCATACGACAAAGGAATTAAGGAACGGATCCACAACCTGGCTTTTAACAGGGTTCCCCAGACAGATTATGACAATCTTGCTGACTGGCTCGAAAACGTTGCCGTTGGTCCCCTTAATGAATTCACATATACAGATGAAGACAGCGTTGATCATACCGTGCGGCTGATGGATATAAAGAATCCATTGAAAGGGGTTGCGTCCGGGCTTTATAGTGGCGTAATACAACTGCGAGAGGAGAAATAAACAGGAAGTCAGCAAGGAGGGATCTCACCCCTCCTCACCGAACGGATGCGATAACATCCGAACAGGCAAAAACCCGACTTCCCTCTTAGATACAGGGAAAGGCTATATCACACAGTAAGGGTTTTTGCAATAAGAGGAGGGGTGAAATGAATAGCCCATTGAACTACACAGGTGGAAAATCATTACTGGCAAAAAGAATTATCAACCGGTTTACAGAACACGATTGTTACTGTGAGGCTTTCGCAGGTGCGGCTTGGGTCTTTTTTAGAAAGGAACCTTCTAAAGTAGAAGTATTAAATGACAAGGATGAAGATTTAGTTAATTTATATCGGATTATTCAGAACCACTATGAAGAGTTCGTAAGGCAGTTCAAGCACCTTTTAATTTCCAGGAAAATCTTTGATATATTAGAACGGCAGGACCCGTTCACTTTGACCGACATACAGCGGGCAGTAAAATATTTCTATCTTTTAAAAACAAGTTTCGGAGGACACATAATCAATCAAAGTTTTGGCTATAGTACAACCCATAAACCTAACCTTAATATATTGGATCTCGAAGAACGAATATTGCAAATTCACTGGCGCATTGCACGTGTGATCATTGAGAATCTTGAATGGTATGACTGTCTCAAACGTTATGACCGGGTCCATACGCTCTTTTATTTAGACCCCCCATACTATGAAACAAAAGATTATAGACACAACTTCGAGGAAGAAGACTTTAGGGCTCTGGCCACCCTTTTAAATAATATAAAAGGCAAGTTTATATTATCCTTAGGGGGTCATCCTTTAATG
>JBDRRJ010000025.1:0-46496 GCA_043825855.1 Pseudomonadota bacterium
GGGAATATCTAAAGAAAAAAGCTTTACAAGTTCCCTAAATTTCGCCTCAGAAATTCTTGAACGTTTTACATACTTGTTTTTCATTGTCATGACTAGACTTATACCACTTTTTAACTCTCTGTTCTAGTCAAGACCCAAAAACAATAGTAAATTTTAAAAATCGTAGATTATATATGTTGATTATATAGTAATCTTTTAAGGATTCATTTGCCGAAATCCTGAAAATGGAGGGAAAAAAGATGACAAAGATCGCTATTATAGGGTGTAAAAGGATTCAAGATCAATTATGTATAGCATGCGAGAAATGCCTGAAGTCTATCAGCAAAAAAGAAGGAGAGTTCTCCAAATATTCGGATGATATAGAGCTGGTAGCACTTGGAAACTGTGGGGATTGCCCTGGACTTGTGATCCCGAAGATAAAATTAATGAAGGAAATCGCCGATAGCCTGGAGCAGGATTTCGATGTTATCCATCTGGGGACATGTATAATGAAGGCAGTTAAAACAGCTAAGTGTCCAATTGATTTTGAACAACTTACAACGCTTGTTAAGGATAACTTTGGGAAAGATGTGATATTGGGGACTCATCCCTATTAAACCTTACCTTTTGCGGCCTTACAAGAATTTTCACATTACTTTTATATAGATAAAAGTAAGATAGTCTTGAAAAGATACTTGACATATTAGCGTCTTTGTATAAAAATGTATAAAATTCAATGTGAATCAGGATAATATTTGAAGGAGGACGTAATGGGCAAGAAAATAATGGTAATTGATGATGAGCCTGATGTAATTACCTATTTAACAACTCTCTTGGGGGAAAATGGTTACCAAACTGACTCTGCTAAAGACGGGGTACAAGGGCTGAAAAAGATAAAAGAGAATAGACCGGATCTCATCTGTTTAGACATATTGATGCCTGAAAAATCCGGTATAGGCCTATACAGAGAGCTAAAGAAGGATGAGGAATTGAAAGGAATCCCAGTAGTTATTGTAACTGGTTTTAGAGGGGAAGAACACCCTCTTATGGATTTCAAAGAGTTCCTTAACAAGCGCTCTGTGCCAGGACCTGAGGGATACTTGGAAAAGCCGATTGACAGAGAACAGTTCCTCAAAATAATTCAAGATAAAATAAGTTAAATAATTAGGGGCGATTCATTAATCGCCCCTAATTATTATTAATACTTTCTTAAAAACTACTTTCCTTTAATTAAACTTTCCATCAACTTCCAAAGATAACAGCCATCTTTACATCTCAGGCCATTCGATGTAAGGTTCTTTTATATCAACCATAGCATTGACAATAAATTCAACTAACCCAGTGTATGCTATGCCGCATTTTTCCCATGCGTCATAATGACTTAATATCTCTCTGATAGCGCCCTTGCAGTTGGAACATGGCGAACAGACCATCTTACTAATACTCGGGTCTATGACATCCTGAAAGACATCAAGAATCTGTTTGAATTTCATCCTTCCTGATATTCTTGTTCTCCAGTCGGGAAAATTCATGGAAGGCATGATGGCAAAGCCACTTCCCCCTCCGCAGCAGTAATTCTTGACACCATGGGGTTCCATCTCCCTGAACTGGGGGCAGATTTTACGGATAACTCTTCTCTGAGGCTCTACCACACCCATAAGTCTGACCAGATTGCATGGATCATGCAGTGTAACAGGAAAATCGTTTTTCTTTGGATCGAGGTTAAGCTTTCCTTTACACACAAGGTCTTCAAGTAGTGTCATAGAACTTTCTCTCGGTATATTAATTTCCTCATTTATAATACGGTCCGCGATAACAGAAATAGCCTTATGAGCATGGCCGCATTCTCCTATGACTATCTTCTTTACCCCCAGTTTCTTGGCAATCTGGGCATGTCTTACTGCTACTCTTGCAAGCTGGACATCATCATACCATAAGCCGTAATTGACTGCGTCATACCCTAATAGATCACTGGAGATTGTCCAGTTTAATCCTGCTGCTTCGAATATAATGGCAAAGGCCATTGGATTTTCCGGCCATGATAGGAATTCGCCGGCGTTATGGATAAGGAGGATATCTGCCCCTTCTTTATCCATGGGGAATTTAATGTTTAATCCTGTCCTGTCTGTTATATCATCTTCCAGAAATTCTATGGTGTCCTTTAATGCTACCGGCATCAAACCCGTACTTGACCCGCTTTGCAGATGCTTCATAGAACCTAATGAATGGAGTTCGACAGGGGCAATACCCATTTCCTGGCTAAAGATCTTTCGGAGTTCATGGGTTATCAAACCGTTGTCAACACCAATAGGGCAGGTCTGGGCACACCTTCTGCATAGTGTACACCTGTATGCCAATTCGGCTAACCTGGCAACTGTCGTCCAGTTAAGATCGATGTCGTTGCCACTGAATTTTGCAAACTTTTTGCCCTTGATATATTTATTTACGATCGCCCTAAGGACCTCAGATCGATAGGTAGGCCTGTAAATCTCCTGCTTCCCACTTCCAATATATATAGGGCATGCCTCATTACAGGTCTGACATTTGGCACAGTACTCAAGAGAGAGGGTTAGCGGCTGCAAAAATGTCCAGTTATTTTCCTTTGAGAGCAATTTTTCAAGGCCTGACAAAAACTTTCTGACGAGTTCATCCTCTTCCCCTTTTGTCTCGGGTTTTGGTATGCTAATAGCCAATACCCCGTCAAGGGACGCCTCATATTTCTTCTTTTGATCTTCCGTAAGTTCTTTAAAATCAGGATCAGAATCTGCCGTATCGTAAGGGTAGGGCAGCCTCATGAAATCTGCCGGGTTGAGTTGAACCATCTGATCTGATGGCTTGCTAATATCTTTAAGCTTTATTTTTGCTGCCTTCATCTATTCAACCTCCTCTGTAGCGATCTCAGCCCAAGTTTTGCCTGGCTTCATATGAGGTGCTGACCAGGTTTGCTTGACGTTCAAGAGTTTGTTTACTTTTGCCTCAATATCGCTTCCCCTTATATTTATCCTATCATCCCAACGCACTTCGTGCCATGTAAAGTATTTACCAATGAAATGTGTCATGTGAGTGAAAGGCAGATAAATGAGAAAAAGTGATAGAAGTATTATGTGTATTACCAGACTTGAACCACCAACAGCTATAGGGCTGAACGTTATCAAACTCTTCATGTATTCTCGGGATACTGCCAATGTTGAATCAAAATATAACCATGATAGTAACCCGCTTAAGAAAATTGCCAGGATAAATACCAGATTGAAGTAATCTGCCGGTGCTGCAAAGGAACGCAGATCTTCATTGAATGTCCGCCTCAGGAGTAATCCAACAGAACCTATAGTACCGAGTATAAATCCAACGGCACCAAGAATAACTGCCAGCGATTGTAGAAAAACAGAAATTGCGTTTTGCGTAGATAATCCTGCAACATTCACTACAGCCCCAACGAAAAGTAGCGCCATGCAAGCAATTACCAGGTAAAGTCCAAAATGGAAGGGGAATGATACATACCATAGCTTTCTATTATCATGATATAGTGCCCTCACAAAAAGGATCTCCGGTATCATGAATTTAACTTGCCCCATCATTGATTTTTCAATTGGTTTTTCCCACCAATCCAATTCTTCGAAATAAGATCCTCCATACTCACGTCCCTTTTCATGAGGAAGAGGATAAAGCTCCCATCTCAAATGCAAAGGCATAGTAAAGTACTTTATGATCTTTCCCAAAATAACCACAACAAAAATTCCAATACCTAAATAAGACAATATCAACAACAGCATTCTCACACCTCCTGTTATTTAATAGATCTACGCAATCTAAAAATTTGCTAAATGGTTTTCGAGAATACCATTATCTGAAACAATGTCAATACTTTTTCTTTTTTTCCTTTTTAACCTTTTGCTAGTCTAAAATATAAGTATCATGTCTTTCTTTGTCTATTGTTTTAACTTTAGAGGAAAAATAAACTTCTTGAAAATTTTTTTCTGTAGTGTTATTTTGTTTTTTATTTAATGGAAAGGGTTTTTAGCCATTTGATCCATAAAATTGGCATTTAGCTTAACTGAAGAGACAAGTTGGAATGCATTATGGATAGTGTTGGAAGTAAAGGTAATTTTATTCAGAATATTATTAATGAAATATCTGGAGATTCTGTTCTCGAAAATATCGGTGAGGCTATCCTTATTATTGATCCGGAATTTCGAATTGTTTACTTCAACAAAAGAGCTGAGGAGATTACAGGGTTTCTGAGAATAGAAGCATTAGGAAAACACTGCTATGAAATCCTTCGTCTTTATAACTGCAATGGTGGATGCCCTGTACAAAATATGATCGATAAAGGGGAGAGCTTCGTTGATTACTACTCGGATGTGGTTCGTAAGGACGAAATGCCAATACCCGTTGCGATACGTTTTTCAATATTCAAGGATAAGAAAAGATCTCTCTCCGGAGGAATCATAGCTATCCGGGATATGCCTACCAAATACCAGTTTTCTGACTCTCCAAAATCAGCATACTCATTTCAGGGGATTATTTCCAAGAGCAAGAGGATACTGGAAATTTTCGAGATACTCCCCGATATAAGCCGAACAGATGCCTCTCTATTGATTCAAGGAGAAAGCGGAACAGGCAAGGAGCTTTTTGCTAATGCAGTCCATAATTTAAGCATTCGCCAGAAAAAACCCCTTATAAAAGTAAATTGTGCCGCTCTTCCTGATAGCCTTCTGGAGTCTGAATTCTTCGGTTATGTGAAAGGGGCATTTACGGATGCCAAGAAGGATAAACTTGGTAGGTTTCAATTGGCCAATGGAGGAACTATCTTTCTTGACGAGATAGGTGATATTTCTCCTTCCCTTCAAGTGAAGCTTTTAAGAATAGTCCAAGATAAAGAATTTGTGCCATTAGGGGGTACTAAAACAATCAGAGTAGATGTGAGGGTAATATCAGCCACCAACCGTAATCTGGAACAATTAGTCAGGGAAGGGCGTTTCCGTCAGGATTTGTACTATAGGTTAAATGTTATTAAACTGGAACTTCCCACCCTCCGAGAAAGACCTGAAGACATCCCCCTCCTTGTGGACAATTTCATCGCCAAGTTTAATCAAAGGGACCAAAGAAATGTTGAAAATATCTCCTCCGATGCTATGGAAATTCTATTGGATTATGGCTATCCCGGCAATGTTCGTGAGCTGGAAAATATTCTGGAACATTGCTTTGTGCTGTGCAAAGGAAATGTTATAACAAGAGAACATTTGCCTTCCTACGTTTTAGGGATTGAAGGCAAAATGGAAACGGTCGAAAACAGTTCGAATTTAATTAATCAAGTTGAGACTAATACTATTCTGTCTACGTTAAAAAAACATAATTGGAATAAGGTCAAAGCCTCTGAAGAGTTGGGTATTCATAGAAGTACATTGTGGAGAAAACTCAAAAGAATGGACATTTGCAACGTAGAATAAAACGTTGCGTAGTTTAGTTGCAATATGCGACACTAATAATTTTTTAGCTGCTATTTATTAAACATATCACCATTCCTATCTTTGCATGGTTAAATTCCCCAGGTAATTATCTCCAACCAATCAACAAGTTGCATTATGCTACTTTCCTCTCATTGTTTATCCCCTTATCTAAAAACCAAAATAGTAATTTATCTATAAAAACAAAGGGTTAGATGACTTAACTGTTTCAGGCATAAATATTGCTGATGTAAAATATTTAAAGCATCTCAAAAACTATTTTTATGGAGGGATAGATGAGCGAATTTCTGCGAATTTTGGAAGATGAGGTACAGATTGTAGCTCTGGCATTCATGGCTATGGTTTATACGATACGGTTAATCTGGATGTTCAGATTCAAGGCAGGAAAAGAGGTTACTACATCTGTGGGCAGTCCAAGAGTGGGGGCAGTCTACTCCTTGATGAATGTTGCCATGCCATGGGCAATGGAAAGCGCACGGAAGAATCTGAGCTTTTATGTACAGTTTGTAATCTTCCACCTTGGCGTATTAATGGCAATCACCGCAACCTTTATTCTTCCTTACTGGCCGGAGTTTTTCGAACCAGAATATATTGTGCGCATCTTTCAGCTGTCTATGGGTGCTGCCTTTGCAGTGGGATTAATAAGACTTATAAGGAGGATTACCAGTCCTGTGATGCGTCTTATCAGCACTCCGGATGATTATTTCTCAGTAGCGTTGTTGACAGTATGGTTTGCAGCAGGGGTTTTTGCCTTACCCAACACGTATGAGGTGAGTGAGTGGCCTTTAATAATCTTTTTCAGCCTAACAACTTTGTTCTTAATTTATGTGCCCTTTTCCAAGATTTCCCATTACCTCTATTATCCTTTCACACGGTATTTCCTTGGAAAAACGATGGGGCATCGGGGTGTCTTCCCACGTAAAAAAGGCGGTGAGAAACCTGCTGGTTTAGAATAATATGCCCAAATACAACAAGCCTTTGAAAGGAGAATATAATTGAGCGACAAAAAAACTATAAATATTTCCGATGTAGTTAATTTACCCTTGGATACAAAAGAGCAGAAGAAGGCTTTAGAACAAAAATCTACTGCGGTGATTGAGGGAAAAGTGAAGGTCTATGATCCCAGCAAAGACAACGTAAAGAACCTGCTGGAGATGCTGAAGAACAAGCTGAATCGACAGACAGTAGGGTCATTGGTAGGTTGTGTACATTGTGGTATGTGTTCCGAATCATGCCATTACGCGTTAGCCCGTCCTCAGGATCCAACTATGACGCCAGCCTACAAAGCCGACCAGATAAGACAGATCTTCAAGAGGCATTTTGACTGGACTGGACGTATTTTCCCCTGGTGGGTACATGCGAAAACCCCAAAGAATGATGAGGACCTGAACCGTCTTAAGAATATTGTTTTTGGAACATGTACCGGTTGCCGGCGTTGTACCCTTAACTGTCCGATGGGCGTGGATACAGCAGTTCTTGTTCGACTTACCCGAGGGCTTCTCACAGAACTGGGGATTGTCCCCGAGGGAGTTTTTGTAGTGGCTAAGGATTCATGGGAAACTGGCAATCAGATGGGGGTTTCAAAGGAGGATTACATCGACACTCTTGCATGGCAGGAAGAGGAGGTCCAAGATGAATTGGGCGACCCCGATTTCAGAATTCCGATAGATAAAGAAGATTGCGATTTCATGTATACCGTTAACCCTCGTGAGATCAAGTACGATCCCCGTTCCATTGGTTACGCTTGTAAGATATTTCATTTGGCTGGAGAAAGTTGGACCATGCCAAGTTTTGGCTGGGACCAGACTAACTTTGGACTTTTCTCAGGCGATGACAAACTGGGTGGTTATATAGCCAAAAACCTTTACGAGGCAGCCAAGCGACTGAGGGCTAAACGTATCGTGATCTCTGAGTGCGGTCATGGATACCGATCCAGCCGTTGGGAAGGTTACAACTGGGCTAAATATGAGCAGGATATTCCCAGTGAGTCCGTTCTGATTACTTTGATCCGTTATATAAACCAGGGACGAATAAAGGTAGATCCTTCACGGAACCCCTTGCCTGTCACCTATCATGATTCGTGTAATCTGGCTCGTTCCGGTGACCTAACCGAGGAACCTCGCTGGATACTTGAGCGGATCTGTACTGATTTCAGGGAGATGTACCCAAACAGGGCGGACAACTTTTGCTGTACCGGCGGTGGTGGGGCACTGTCGATGGCTGAATACAAGCCCCTCAGGATGGAGGTGGCAAAGATTAAGGCAGATCAACTGGCAGCTACTGGTGCAAAACTCGTCTGCACCAGTTGCCATAACTGCGTTGATGGTCTGAGCGACTTGATCAAACACTATAAACTTGACATGCAGGTAGTACAGATATTAGACTTGGTGGCAGAGGCTTTAGTTATTCCGGAAAAGAAAGAAAAAAAGTAAATAATTTAAAGGGGTATAGCACATGGAAGCAATTGGACTTTGTTCAAACTATTCACGTCAGGGTGACTGGGCATTTGATTACGCTTATAGGTTAGCCAGCAAGAAAAATGTACAACTGAACATATTCCACTGGCTTGAGTCACCTTTTCGTTTCCGCAGGGAAATAGTTTACGCAGATAACAAAAAACAAGATGTGGTTCGGGTAACGGATGAATTAAAAGTCAAAAAAGAGCTGGAACTCCGTGAATACTATGATGCAAAACTGGGAGACTTTATCAAAGTTGGCTTTCGACTCTGCGAGGGCAATGAAGGGGCTGAGCTAGCTCGCTGTTTGCACCGAAGAGAGTATGACCTCCTTATAATGGGATACCTTGATCGAGGGGCAGACTTTGGCGGTCAGGTTATCGAACGATTTGCTTCTAACTTCAGGACAGCGGTTGTCATGGTTGGTCCGGATAAGCCTAACTCTTTCCACCTCAATAAACGAGCAGTTGATATTCTGGATCAATTGGAACTTAAGGAAGGGGAATGGAGCCTCATAAAGGGTTAAGTAGCTATCTGGCGGTCGATAAAAGGTCTTAATGTTCATGAATAAGGCGATAGACCAGCTAATTCGCGACATAAAAAACGAGGACTGCCATATACGCTTTGCAGCAGCCCGGATCCTCAGAGATGTTGGAGGCAGCAATCCTGTGGTTCAGGATACCCTGCTTGATGCTTTGAAAGACAGCATTTGGTTTGTCCGCTTGGCTGCACTGCAGAGTTTACGGGATATTAGATTAGAATCGGATATAATTATAGAAAAGATTGTACCAATACTTAAGGATGAACACGAGGATGTCAGAGAATATGCGGCATTTACAATTAGCGACCTTGGCCCGAAGGCAGTAGAGGCAGTAACAGCCCTTGCTGCAGCCCTGTCCGATCCGGTTTGGTATGTTCGAACGACTGTTGCCTGGGTGCTGGGAGAGATCGGTGCAGGGGCAAGAGACGCATGCAATTCGCTCATCAACTGTCTAACCGATGACGAGATTGAGGTGCGTATCTCGGCCACAAGAGCTCTAGGAATGATAAGTAGCACAGACAACAAGGATGTGATAATCGCTCTGGAGAAAGTGGCTAGAGATAGTAGCCAACCGCCGGAAGCAAAAGATAAGGCAAAGGAGGCATTGGCAAGGATTAAGGGGTTTGGAAACAAAATATAATCGTAATATCCATTAGAAACCTTTCAGTGGAAAAAAGGAGGGGTAAAATGGCAAAAAAAGTTTTGATTGTAGATGATGAAGAAGATGTAAGAACATATTTAAATTCTCTGCTAAGCAATAACGGCTATGAAACAGAAATGGCAGAGGACGGAGAGGATGCGTTTCGTAAAGTTAAGGAATTTGTTCCCAACTTGGTCATTCTGGATATCATAATGCCAAACCAGAGCGGTGTAGGGTTCTATCGCAACCTGAAAAAGAGCGAAATATATGGTGATATTCCTGTGATTATTCTTTCTGGAGTTACTGCGTATAAAGATTTCTTCGCCCGCGAACGCGGCGGGTTACCCAAACCCCAGGAATTTATCGAAAAACCATTCTCCACGAAGGACCTACTGAGTAAGGTTGAAGCTTGCGTCAGTTAAAACTTCAGCAAATTTGGGTGAGGAGAGAACGTGGACAGAATAACTATCGATAGTTGGGAGCCAACCCGATACGATTATCGCCAACTCTTCGAAAAAGTCCCCTGCTATATCTCAGTACAAAATCCTGATTTGTGCATTATCCAGACCAACGAGCTTTTTAAGCAGGACTTTGGCGACCGTGTAGGGGAACGCTGCTACAACGTCTATAAAGGAGAAACTGCCCCCTGTCCTGAATGCCCTGTGGCTAAGACATTTGCAGATGGCCAAGTTCATTCCAGCGAAGAGCAGGTAATAACCCGTGAAGGTAAAGAGGCATTTGTAATTGTTTACACCAGCCCTATACGAAATAAGCAGGGGAAAATTGTTGCGGTAATGGAAATGGCTACTAATATAACCCCGATAAAACGTCTGCAAACTGAGTTAACTATGATGGGGCACACGGTTGCAACAATGGCCCACGGCATCAAGAACATCCTGACCGGTCTGGATGGAGGAATTTACGTGGTGAATTCGGGGTTGATTAATAAAGACCGGGGGGAAACCTTAAAAGGCTGGGATATCGTGCAGCGCAATGTAGCCCGAATTTCCAGACTTGTTAAGGATATACTTTACGTTGCTAAAAAACGAAAACATACGATAAGTGTTATCGATCCGAAACAAGTAGTTATGGAAGTTTACGATCTCTATTACAAAACTGCTGCACTGGAGAAAATCCAACTAAGTGTAGATATTGACCCGCAACTGGGTCATATAATGCTTAACCCTGAGGATCTTCACACGATTCTAAGTAACCTTGTCCACAATGCCCTGGAAGCCTGTAAGTTTGACCTGAATCGGCGAGAACACGAGGTAATTATCAGAACCGACCACAAGGGGCCGATAGCTATTTTTGAGGTTTCTGACAATGGTCCAGGTCTGCCCGAGCAATGGAAGAATTATGTATTCACTGATATTATATCAACTAAGGAACGTTATGGTACCGGTCTTGGACTGCTTGTGACTAAGAAAATTGTTGACGAATTAGGCGGACAAATAACCTTTTCCTCTAATCCAAAAGAAGGCTCCACATTTCGTGTTTCCTTCCCCATCAAGTCAGTAGACTCCTCCAACTCTTCCCCAAACGGGGATTACAGTCTGGTTTAATTCATACAACAGAAGATAACAGTTACCGAATACTGGTGAATGAAGGTTTACCCTTTTCAACAGCCTTATCATAGTGAGAAAACTGCATTGAAAATGTTCCCCGTCCCTGACTGGCTGACCTCAAATCAGTAGAGTAACCAAATACTCTTTTTAAAGGGATTAATGCCTTAATAGTTTTGACCTTTCCTTTAGAGGCTATTTCCTCTATTTTTCCACCTCGGGAGTTGATATCTCCAATTATCTCTCCTATAAATTCCTCAGGTACTACTATGTTAACCTCCATGATAGGTTCCAGAAGAACTGGATTGGCTATCCTGTCACCTTTGTTAAATGCCATGGATGCTGCAACTCTGTATCCCAAGTCTGAGGAGTTTGTTTCATGGAAGGAACCGTTAAAGAGAGTTACTTTTATGTCCACTACCTGATAACCGTTAACACCGCTGATAGCCGATTCTTTGATGCTTTCTTCGATAGCTGGTATATACTGGGAAGGTATTACTTCATCTTCTAACCCGTTGATAAAACTGACTCCTTCTCCTCTGACCTGGGGTTCAAGACGTAGCCATAGATGTCCAAAGTGTTGGCGTCCGTCTATCTCTTTCTCAAATTTACCTTCAATTTCGACTCGTTTCTCTATGGTTTCCCTGTATACAACCTGTGGGTTTCCAACATTGACTTTCACATTGAAGTCCAGAAGCAATCTGTTTACCAATATATCTAAATGGAGTTCCCCCATTCCGGAGATAATTGTCTGCCCTGTATCCTCATCATACTTTACTCTGAAGGTAGGGTCTTCTTCAGCCAGCTTCTCTAGACAAAGAGGCAACTTCTCCTCGTCGTCTTTGGTTTTTGGTTCTACTGCAACTGAAATAACAGGATCATAAAAATCTATTGATTCCAGAAGAATAGGATGTGCTTCATCGCAAAGGGTATCGCCAGTAGTAGTATATTTTAATCCCATGGCTGCTACTATATCTCCCGTACGAACCAGTGGTATCCTTTCTCTTTTATTAGCGTGCATCTTCAGGATTCTGGCCATTTTTTCCTTTTTATCTCTTGTTGAATTGAAGACCTCAGTTTCGGCCTTTAGGACGCCTGAATATACCCGAAAATAGGTCATTTTACGCCCTTGATCCATCATAACCTTGAATGATAGTGCAGAAAAATGTTCATCATCGCTGCTTAACCTTTTTTCTTTATTACCACTTATAGGGTTGATTCCCTCGACAGGTGGGACATCCAAAGGTGACGGAAGAAAATTAACCACAGAATCAAGAAGAGGCTGCACCCCCTTGTTTCGGAGTCCTGCTCCACACAGAACAGGCACCAATTGATAACGGGTAGTTGCAGATCTGATGGCCGATATGATTTCTCCTTCGGTTAAAGTTTCTCCTTTAAGATATTTCTCAGTAAGAATATCATCAGTTTCGGCAATAGTTTCAATGAGTTTATCCCTGTATTCCTGACTCTGGTCAATAAGATTTTTCGGGATATCCATCTCGTCAAAAGTGGCTCCAAGAGTTTCCTTATGCCATACTATGGACTTCATCCTTATTAAATCGATTATACCCTGGTAATCCTCCTCTTTACCAAAGGGTAGCTGGATAATTAAAGGGTTGGCCCCTAATCGGTCCTTCATCATTTCAATAGTTCTAAAAAAGTCAGCCCCAACCCTGTCCATCTTATTTATAAAGACAATTCTTGGCACATGGTATTTGTCAGCCTGATGCCATACAGTTTCTGATTGCGGTTCGACTCCCCCTACAGCGCAAAACACTACTACAGCACCGTCTAGTATCCTAAGAGACCTTTCTACTTCTATAGTAAAATCTACATGTCCAGGGGTGTCTATAATATGTATTTCATGGTTTTTCCAGTTACAGGTAGTAACCGCAGATGTTATAGTAATACCCCTCTCCTGTTCCTGGATCATCCAATCCATGGTCGCTTCTCCGTTATGAACCTCCCCTATTTTATGCGAGCGACCAGTGTAATACAGGATTCTTTCCGTAATAGTGGTTTTCCCGGCATCGATGTGGGCAATTATACCTATATTTCTAATTTGAGATAGTCTGTCTTTTTTAGCCATTTAATTCCCAATAATCTCTGTATTCGCTTCGAAAGGCATTATGGCAAGGATGTGTCCTGCTATAGTGTCGACCTTTTTCCCCTCCTCCAGAATTTGAACCTTCTTTATCTCTTTGAAATTTAAGGTAAGAGAATTTACAATGGAGTAAATTGTAAGCAGCTCTGCAGAGCTTCCCCCAGGGTGTCTATTTGTTAATTCAGAACTGAAATCGACGAAGGCAATACCGTCAGGATTTATCGAAAGATCAAGAAGAGTTGTTCCGGGGGGTATTGTCCCAGTGAGGTTTGTATTGGGACCTTTAATCAGTTCCAGGATGAGCTGTTTAGACCGGCTTGTTAAATCACCATATACCTTAACTTTTCTCTCTTCTAAAATTAAACGTTCGGTATTTGGTTCAGCAAAGTACAAGTTGAGAACAATCTTCTCTTTTTTTATGGTTGGAAGAGTAGGATATATTTTTTTGTGGTATTTATAATAGATGAAGGAAGCTACCAATATAATTATGATGACAATTAATAGTACAGGCGAAAACCCCCTTTTAGGCATATTATTTTTTATTTTTTTCCTTTTTTTTGTCTTCAATGCTTTTCCTCCTCTATGCCACACTTATTTGTTTAACATTTTCAAACTTGTTTCCCTGTATAAACCTTGCACCTGTTTCAACAAACTTTTCAGGTGCATCTGTGACATAGAACTCATGAACGGCGCTTTTGTTACCAATTTTTAACAGATTATTAGACCTTAAAACTTCTACTACTTCGGCTGCTGTTTCTTCAGCAGAGTCGACTAACAGTACCCCATCACCTAAAATCTTACCAATTACATCTTTTAACAAAGGATAATGTGTACAACCCAGTATCAATGTATCAACATTTGCTTCCTTAAGTGTATGAAGATACCTTTCTGCAGTTAAAAATGCGATATCGTTATCTATCCATCCCTCCTCCACCAAGGGGACGAATAAGGGACATGCCTGACTGACTACCGTAATTTTTGGATCTATTGCTTTGAGAGAATTCAAATAAGCACCGCTTTTTATCGTCCCTTCTGTTCCTATTACCCCCACTCGCTTTCCTTTTGTAACCTTTATTGCTTTCCTGGCTCCTGGCCCGATAACTCCGATAATAGGGAGTTTGTATTTATCCCTCAAAGCAGGAATGCCAACAGCAGAAGCTGTATTACAGGCAACTACCAGTAGCTTTATGTTTTTGCTAAATAGAAACTCTGCATTTTCGAGAGAATACCTAATAACAGTGTCGGCTGACTTTATTCCATAGGGAACCCTTGCAGTATCCCCCAAGTAAATAGTATTTTCCTCTGGAAGGGTATTTATCAATTCCTTTAATACCGTCAACCCGCCTATACCTGAATCAAAAACCCCTATTGCTTTGTCCATAGCCCACCATGTAAGATTTTGTAGTAGAAAAATATGTATATAATTAGGTCAATTGCCCGAATTTGTCAAGGATAATTGAGGATAGTTTAACAGAGAAAGTGTTTGACAATATTCAAAAAAGCCGTTAAAAATAGAGGGTAGTCATCGCGGATATAAAAAATTTTGATAAAGGTATAGAAAAAATCAAAAATCAAAAGGCAAAGTTAAAAAACGCCAGATGCAAAGTAAACAAGTCTGAAGGAATCAAATAACCTTCCTCAGCTTTTAACAATAGTGGTTGATATTATTAATAAATAGGGTATAAATGTGGAATTTGAAGTTATTATCGGGCTAGAAGTTCATGCTCAGCTACTTACTAAAAGCAAGATATTCTGCAGTTGTTCAACAACCTTCGGTGCAGAACCCAATAACCATACATGTCCTGTCTGTCTGGGGATGCCGGGAGTTCTACCAGTCTTGAATAAGAAAGTGGTGGACCTTGCATTAAAGGTTGCATCGGCAACCCATTGCAGGATTGCCAGCTACAGCCGCTTTGCCAGAAAGAACTATTTCTACCCTGACTTGCCCAAAGGATACCAGATATCACAGTATGAATTACCCCTTGCCGAGCACGGACATATTGAGATTATTACAGATGGTGAATCGAAGAGAATAGGGATTACAAGGGTCCATATGGAAGAGGATGCCGGGAAATTACTGCACGACGAAGTGGAAAGGGATGTCTCTTATAGCTATGTGGATTTGAACCGTACAGGAGTTCCCCTGATTGAGATAGTAAGCGAACCGGACATCAGGACACCGGAAGAGGCAAGCGAATACTTAAAGAACCTCAGAAGCATTTTGCAGTATCTCGATGTATGTGACGGTAATATGGAAGAAGGAAGTTTTCGATGCGATGCTAATATATCACTCCGTCCAATAGGCCAGGAGGAATTTGGTACCAAGACAGAACTTAAGAACATGAACTCTTTTAAAAATGTCCAGAGAGCCTTGGAATATGAGATAAAGAGGCAAACAAGCATCTTGGACGGGGGAGATAAAGTGGTTCAGGAAACAAGATTGTGGGATGCAGCAAAAGAGGTTACCTTATCAATGAGAGGCAAAGAGGATGCTCATGACTATAGGTATTTCCCTGATCCGGATCTGGTCCCTTTAACAATTAATGATAATTGGATAGAGGAGGTTAGAAAAAAATTGCCGGAACTGCCTGACGAAAAAAGGGTCAGGTTTGTCAAGGAATATAATATCCCTGAGTATGATGCACAGGTGATTACCACATCTAAACCTCTTGCAAATTATTATGAAGAGTGTGTCAAGCTCTATCCAAATCCAAAGGTGGTCAGTAACTGGATAATGGGAGACTTGTTGCGAAGATTAAAGACGGATGATAAAGAAATAGACAAATGTCAAGTAACTCCTGAGTTATTGGCTAAAATGCTCAAAATGATAGAAGATGGGACAATCAGTGGCAAGATAGCTAAGACAGTTTTCGAAGATATGTACCTTACAGGCCAACCCCCTGAAAAAATAGTTGAAAAAAAAGGGCTTCTGCAGGTAACTGACCAGGAAGAACTGACAAAAGTTGTTGAAAAGATACTGCTAGAGAATCCCAAAGAGGTGGAAAACTATAAAAATGGAAAAATTAAACTGTTTAGTTTCTTTGTGGGACAGGTAATGAAGGAGACAAAAGGTAAGGCAAACCCTGGTTTAGTTAATGAAATCCTAAAAAAAATATTGACGGCTTCCTAAAAAGTCCATCTACGGCGTTGCGCTGCATCTTTCGTCGTTGCAGCGTACCCCAAGTACGCCTCACTCCTCAGGATTTTTGCGCCTTATATCTGGAGCTTTTTACTTTGTCATCCCAATTTTGACTTTTTGCGAAGCCATAAATATTTGATTCACAAGGGAAAACCAATGGCATTTAAGACTATTGAATGGAAGGGCGATGCGGTAGTATTGATTGACCAGACCAGGTTGCCCAATGAAGAAGTTTATCTTGAATGCAGAGATTATATATCTATTGCAAAAGCTATTAAAGATTTAAAAGTCCGAGGAGCTCCGGCAATTGGAGTTACTGCTGCCATGGGTGTTGCCCTGGGTGCAAAGAATATAGAAACAGATGACCGGGAAGAGTTTATTAAGGAGCTGGAGGGCATTTGTGATCTTCTATTAAAAACACGTCCTACTGCGGTAAATCTGTCCTGGGCAGTTGACAGGATGATGACGGTTGCCAAATCCTATAAAAGTATGGACATGAATGGTTTAAGGAAGCTACTTGAAGAAGAAGCCCTGGCAATCTATGAGGATGATATCTGCATCAATCACCGGATTGGGGCTCATGGTAAAGTCTTTATTAAAGATAATGACACTATTCTTACACATTGTAATGCAGGAGCTCTTGCGACAGCCGGTTATGGTACTGCTTTAGGTGTTATCAGAGCTGCATGGGAGGAGAAGAAAAACATCAGAGTGTTTGCAGATGAAACACGGCCATTTCTTCAGGGAGCGAGGCTTACTACCTGGGAATTGATGAATGACAATATCCCTGTAACTCTTATAACCGACAGTATGGCTGGCTACTTAATGAAGAAGAAGATGATCAATCTGGTAATAGTAGGAGCTGACAGGATTGCTGCAAATGGAGATGTTGCAAATAAGATAGGTACATATACTGTAGCTGTATTAGCCAGAGAACACAGTATTCCATTTTATGTAGCTGCTCCTGTATCTACCCTTGACCTGACATTAATGAGTGGTGAAGAAATACCTATAGAGGAGAGGGATGAAAGAGAGGTTACACAAGTAGGAGGAGTAACAATAGCTCCAAAAAACGTAAAGGTTTTTAACCCTGCCTTTGATGTTACACCTAACAGATTTGTGACGGCTATTATAACTGAAAGAGGAGTTGCAACGAAACCCTATTTAGCCGGTTTGAAGGAGTTGAAAGAAGGTTGTAAAGGATAGCTATTCCCTGTGTCAATGCCTGCCAATACAAAATAAGATATCTTAATTTCCCCCTAAAGATTTAATAAGATAAAAAAAATTGACTTATTATTCGCAATGATATAATTTAATTAATTCTTGATAGATTTATTGTTGTGTTATTAAAAGGAGGAAAAATCCCTATGGTGGAGAAGGAAAAAAAAATATGGATGGATGGGAGGTTCGTTGATTGGGACGATGCCAATATACACATTTTAACCCATACATTGCATTATGGATTAGGCGCATTTGAAGGTATTAGATGTTACTTGTGTGATGATGGAAATTCAGCAATCTTCAAATTAAGGGAGCATGTAGATCGTCTTTTCGATTCTGCCCATATTGGACAGATTGATATCCCTTTTAGCAAAGAAGAGATAACCAATGCGATTATAGAGACCATCAGGGTCAATGGCCTAAAAGAGAGTTATATTAGGCCTATTGTATATATTGGTGATGGAGCTATGGGTGTCCATCCCAAAAACAGCCCTATAAGAGTTGCTATTGCTGTTTGGCAATGGGGGGCTTACTTGGGTGATGATGGACTTAAGAACGGAATCAGGGTTAAAATTTCATCATATACTCGTCATCATGTAAATATTATGATGACCAAAGCAAAGATTTGCGGGAATTATGTAAATTCGATCTTAGCTAAAAGAGAAGTTGTAAAGGATGGTTATGATGAAGCGATCATTCTGGATACTGAGGGATATGTCTGTGAGGCTACAGGCGAAAACATCTTTATTGTCCAGAAAGGAGTTTTAAAGACCCCACCCCTTACATCTGTGTTACCTGGGATTACTAGGGACTCAATTATATCTATTGCTTTGGATAAAGGGATAAAGGTTATCGAGGAGAGATTTACCCGGGATGAATTATACGTCGCGGATGAAGCATTCTTTACCGGAACGGCAGCAGAAATTACCCCGATAAGAGAGGTAGATAACAGAAGCATCGGTAATGGTAAACCCGGTGAAATTACCAAAACTCTTCAAAATATATTCTTTGATACAATACGGGGAAAACAAGAGAAATATAAGAAGTGGTTGACCTACATTTGATGGCTTTGTAAAAAGTCCATCTGCGATGTTGTGCTGCATTCTTTGTTATTACAGCGTACCCCTAAGTACCCCTTAGTATTTGTGCGCCTTGCATCTGAAGCTTTTTACTTTGCCATTCCAATCTTGACTTTTTTCGAGTTCGTCACATTTGAGGTATGGAAATCTAAATGGACAGTAACAAAGAAAAAATTGAATACATTGAGAATATGATAGAGCTTAGTAATAAGCTTGAAGATGTCGCTGTGTTGTTGTCTGAGCTTCATCCGGCAGATATTGCTGAAATAATTGACAATCTGGAAGAAGGGGAGAAGAAAAAGATATTTTATCTGCTCAATATAGAGAAAGCATCTGATGTTATCGTCAAAATAAATGATAATTCGAGACGTGAGATATTGTCTGATATATCAGGGGATAAGCTGACCCAGATGGTAGATAATATGGAGACGGATGATGCCGCTGATATTATAGGGTTGCTTCCAGATGATCGAGCAGAGGAAATATTGGAGAAGATTGACAAGGAGGATTCTATAGAGGTACAGAAACTTCTCCAGTATGAAAAGGAAACTGCCGGCGGAATAATGCAGGCAGAGTTGATCTCTGTAAGGGAAAATATAAGTGTAGAAGAAGCAATCAAATATGTGAGGTCTTTAGGAGAACGAACAGAAGATTTTCATAATATCTTTGTTACTGATGAACAAAACAAACTGGTGGGGATATTACCCCTTCGTAAATTGATTCTTACCGCGACCGATGCCAGGATTTCGGATGTAATGACCCGGGATCCGATAAAAGTCAAAGTTGATGTTGACCAGGAAGAGGTAGCAAAGATAATACAAAAATACGATTTAGTATCTATCCCTGTCACAGATGAGTCCGGAACCCTTTTTGGCCGTATTACCATTGATGACGTAGTTGATGTTATAGAAGAGGAGACTTCAGAAGACTTTCTAAAGATGGCTGGAATGGGAGAGATAGAAGAACTGGTTTATAGCTCCAGGATATTTAAAATTTCTCAAAAGCGATTACCATGGCTTTTAACAAACTTGCTTGGTGGTTTATTGACGGGTTATTTAATGTGGCTTTTCGAGGTGACCATTAAGGATGCTCTGGCTTTGGTGACTTTTATCCCTGTTATAACAGGCACGGGTGGTAATGTAGGGATCCAGTCGTCTTCTATTATGGTTCGTGGTATGGCCATAGGGCGGATTGATCTTGATAATATTATAAGTATAATATTCAAAGAAATGAGGATAGGGGCTATAATTGGCCTGGCATGTGGAAGCGTGGTAGGATTGGTTGCTCCGTTCTGGCATGGCAACTCTGTCTTAGGGTTTATAGTGGGATTTGCAATGTTTATTGGGATTACAGTAGCGTCAACAATGGGTGCCTTTATACCTGCCATGTTTAAAAAATTGAATATTGATCCGGCTATTGCCTCTGGTCCGTTTGTCACTACTGCCAATGATATTACTGGTATAGTTATTTATTTGAGTATTGCAACTGTTTTTTTAAAGTATATTATTTAATGGCTTCGTAAAAAGCCCATCTGTAGCATTGCGCTAGATCCTTTGTAATAGCAGCGTAGCCCTAATAAGTACACTTCAGATCTGAGGATCTTTGCGCCCTGCACTTAGAACTTTTTACTTTGCCATCCAAATTCTAACTTTTTACAAGACCATTATTAATTTAAGTAAGTGCTGAAGAAGGGGAGATTTCGTTTTGAACAAATTTTAGCCGGTAAGTAGAAGAGGAAATTTTTCGATGTTAACTGTTTGAAAAACCCTATATCCGAAAGAGCTCTTTTTTATGCCTCTTTTTAGAACTGATGCTATAGTTATTCGTTCGATGGATTTCAGCGAGTCCGATAAGATAGTTACCTTTTTCACCCGGGATTTTGGGAAATTGAGAGGTATTGCAAAAGGAGCAAAAAAGAGCAAAAAGAGGTTTGGCAATACTCTTGAATTATTCTCCCATATCAGTCTTTTTTTCTTCCAAAAAGAGAATCTGGAATTGGCAAGGATAAACAATTGTAGCATTATCAGATCACATATGGAAATTTATAAAGATATTGAAAAGATGGCATATGGAAGCTATTTCATTGAACTGGTTAATGAATTAGTAGGTGAAAGAGAAAAGAACAGTGAGATTTTTAACCTCCTTGTCGATTCGTTGTCTTTGATAAACGATCATAAACTAGGCGAAGAAATTGCGAGGATATTTGAAATACGCATACTTTCTCTTGTTGGGTATCAACCTCAATTGGATGAGTGCCTGAAATGTGGACATAGACTTTCCAATGGTGAGATCTTTTGGTTCAGTCCGGTTAAAGGAGGGGTAGTTTGTAGCAAGTGTACGTCTGGACAAGTAAACCTATCCCCCATTTCTCCGGGAACCCTGAAAATACTGCTTTTAGCCAGGGATATGGACTTCAAAAAAATTCAAAGGTTAATATTTTCAAGGCAGGCATTAATAGAGAGTAAAGAGGCCATTACCAATTTTGTGCAGCACCAGATGGGTAAGGAGCCTAACTCTATAAAGTTTTTAAAGAAAATTAATGGGTTAGCTTAACTTGAAAGGTCATGAATCGGTAAATTAAATATGTGCAACTATAAATTTAGAGACAGAAAAGAAGACAGAGTTCAAATTAAGTCCTTTATTATAACGAATAAACTGGGTATCCATGTCAGGCCTGCAACTCAGCTCGTTACTACAGCAAATAAATTTATTTCAGATATCAGTATTAAAAAAGATGAATTGGAAATTGATGCCAAAGGTATTATGGGAATATTGATGCTCGCTGCTTCTCAGGGAAGCGAAATTGTTATAAGAGCTGAAGGGAAGGACGCCAGAGAAGCTATAGATGAATTGGGTCGTCTAATAGAGGAAAGATTTGGAGAAGAATAAGGATGGAGCATAAGAGAAAAGAAGACTATGTTATAAAAGGTATCGGAGGATCTCCTGGAATAGTTATTGGGAAGGCTCAACCAATTGAGCGGGATAGGATAGATGATATATTCGCCTATCGGCTTATTGACGAAGCTGAGGTGCCTTCAGAGGAGAGTCGATTTAAAATTGCTGTAGAGGAGTCAAAAAAGCAATGTCAAAAGGTAAAGGATAATATCCTTAACCAAGATGCCAAAGAGGTTGTTTATATTATTGATGCCCAGCTTATGATACTTAAAGACAGAATGCTTATTGACGAAACCATGAGAAGGATAAGGGAAGAGAAAATCAATGCCGAATGGGCATTAGAGATTACCTTACAAAAACTCAGGGGTGCTTTTAAAAAAATAGATGATGAGTATTTGAGTGAAAGAAAGAGCGATATTGATTATGTGGGACAAAGAATTATTAGAAATCTCCTGGGAAAACAACATGACAGTATTTTTGATTTAAAAGAGAAGGTTATTATTGTCGCCCATGATTTATCACCGGCTGATACAGCACAGATGACAAAGGATAAAGTTATTGGGTTTGCAACTAATATAGGCGGGAAGACATCTCATACAGCAATCATGGCAAGGGCACTGGAAATTCCTGCTGTGGTTGGTTTAGAAAGGATTACCCAAGAGGTAAAGATAGGGGATTCCCTTATAATTGATGGTAATACAGGTATAGTATTAATCAATCCAACAAAGACGGTACTGAATGAGTATTTAGAGAAAAAGCGGGTTTATGAAAGTTTAGAAAAAGAACTATTTATCTATAGAGACCTGCCTGCACAGACTTTGGATGGTTATAGAGTTAAGGTCGTAGCGAATATAGAATTGATTGAAGAAATTCCATCGATTATAGAACATGGGGCAGAAGGGGTAGGTTTATATAGAACAGAATTTTTATTCCTTGGGAGAAAGGAACTCCCATCAGAGGAAGAGCAGTTTCAGGCATACAAAAGTGTTGTTGAGCGAGTAGACTCCTATACGACTATAAGAACACTGGACATTGGTGGAGACAAGTTTGTCTCTCATCTTGATTTGGCTAAAGAGATGAACCCTGCTATGGGTCTCAGGGCCATTAGGTTCTGTTTGAAAGAAATTGGTATATTTAAGACCCAGTTGAGAGCGATTTTAAGGGCTAGTAACTACGGAAAGACCAAGATTATGTTTCCTATGATTTCTGGCGTTAGTGAAATCCTTCAAACAAAAGAGATATTAGAAGAGGTAAAATCGGAGCTGAAAATCGAGGGTATCCCCTTCGACCATGATATTGAGATAGGGATAATGATAGAAATCCCATCAGCTGTTGCCATGGCTGATATGTTAGCTAAAGAAGTAAACTTTTTTAGCATTGGGACGAATGATCTCATCCAATATTCGCTGGCAATCGATCGGGTGAACGAACACGTAGCTTACCTTTACGAACCTCTGCATCCTGCGGTTTTAAGAATTATAAAGCGTATTGTTGATTGTGGACATGCAGCAGGAATTAAGGTAGGGATGTGTGGAGAAATGGCTGGAGAACCATTATATATCCCTATCCTTCTGGGAATGGGTTTAGATGAATTGAGCATGAATGCTCTATCGGTTTTAGGAGTTAAAAAGATAATACGTTCTTTAACACTCACGGAATCGCAGAAACTTTTGAAAACCATTATGGAGTTTTCAACTGCTCCTAAGATCAAGTCCTTTGTTAAAGAAGAGATGATAAAACGCTTTCCCAAAGAGTTTAAGCTTTTAAGAAATTCGAATTAAATTCTTCACCTTTTTTGATGTTAATAGGTTTATAGGTTTGTGATAAGTAAAAATTGGAATGGCAAAGCAATCCAATCGAAGCTAACCAGATTCAACTCTTGTAAATCCTAAAATAGTGAGGCAAAAGAAGAAGGATACATTGCAATTCCATATATGGACTTTTTGCTAAGTCGAAAGGTTTAAGGAGGTTTTTTATGTCTATGAGTAGGTTTTTGTTTACTTCAGAATCAGTAACGGAGGGACATCCTGATAAGATAGCCGATCAAATCTCTGATTCTGTTTTGGATGCAATTATTGAGCAGGATCCTAAGGGGCGGGTTGCATGTGAAACCATGGTTACAACGGGAATAGCAATAATAGCAGGTGAGATTACCACCTCATGTTATGTGGATATTCCTCAGATAGTAAGGGAGACTATAAGAGAGATTGGGTATAATGATTCATCCATGGGTTTTGACTGGGAGACATGTGCGGTAATTACCTCAATCGATCAGCAGTCGCCTGATATAGCCCTTGGTGTAAATTCATTCGATGGGAAAGAACAGGGGGCAGGTGATCAGGGTTTGATGTTTGGTTATGCCTGCGATGAAACACCTGAGTTTATGCCTATGCCAATAGCCTATGCTCATAAACTGACCAAGAGGATGGCTCGGGTTAGAAAGGAAGGCATATTGGACTTTCTAAGACCAGATGGAAAATCTCAGGTCACTATCGAATACGTAGATGATAAACCAGTAAGGGTCGATACGGTAGTCATTTCTTCTCAGCATACTCCGGATGTGAAATACCAGATATTGATAGAAGGGATAATAGAAGAGGTTATAAAAAAGGTTTTCCCGAAAGATCTATTAGATGAGAAAACCAAATATTATATTAATCCGACTGGACGATTTGTTGTTGGTGGTCCTCAAGGTGACTGCGGTTTGACTGGCAGGAAAATAATAGTCGACACCTATGGTGGGCAGGGGAGCCATGGAGGTGGATGCTTTTCTGGGAAGGATCCTTCCAAGGTTGATAGAAGCGCCTCATATATGGCACGTTATGTAGCTAAGAATTTGGTAGCGGCAGGGCTGGCAAGAAGATGCGAAGTTCAATTGGCTTATGCAATCGGTGTAGCAGAGCCCGTTTCAGTAATGATAAATACCAATGGTACATCCGTTATATCACCTGACAAAATTGCTGAGATAGTGAAGGAGAATTTTTCTTTGAAGCCAGCTGGGATAATAAAAAGTCTGGATTTGTTAAGGCCAATTTACAAAAAAACCTCGTGTTACGGCCACTTTGGAAGGATGGATCCTGATTTTTCATGGGAAAAGACTGACAAAGTTGATACACTGAAAAAAGCTGCAGGTATATAAGGGAAGCATTCAGCGATCAGCATTCAGCCACCAGCAAGATATGTTATAATAAACGAGGCGGAAAGCAAAGGGTGAAAGAATTTGATTTTTTGCTGAAAGCTAATAGCTGACTGCTTTAAATAAAAGGAGGTTGTAGTGGATTTTGATATAAAGGATATAGACCTTGCAGAGAAGGGAAAACTCAGGATAGAGTGGGCAAACCAGAGCATGCCTGTTTTGAACTTAATAGAAGAGAGGTTTGAGAAGGAAAAACCTTTAAAAGGGATAAAATTGGGAGCCTGCCTTCATGTAACAACAGAAACCGCAAGTTTGATGAGAACTTTGAAAGCCGGAGGAGCAGAGGTTTCTCTTTGCGCATCTAACCCTCTCAGTACCCAGGATGATGTGGCCGCATCTTTAGTAAGGGATTATGAGATTCCTGTATATGCCAGGAAGGGAGAAGACAACGATACCTATTACAGACACCTCAATGCGGTTCTTGATATGAAACCAATGATTACCATGGATGATGGAGCTGATTTAGTTTCTACCATACACTCTAAAAGAACAGATCTGATCGATGGAATAATAGGAGGGACTGAAGAAACTACCACAGGGATAATAAGGCTTCGAAGTATGGCAGACAAAGGAGTATTGAGGTTTCCTATCATAGCAGTCAATGATGCAGATACAAAGCACTTCTTTGATAACCGCTACGGAACTGGACAGAGCACCATCGATGGCATTATTCGTGCTACAAACCGACTTCTTGCAGGGGCAGTATTTGTTGTTTGTGGATATGGATGGTGTGGAAGAGGTGTTGCTATGAGAGCAAGGGGGATGGGTTCCAATGTTATAATTACCGAAGTTGACCCTTTAAGAGCACTGGAGGCTGTAATGGATGGATACAGGGTGATGCCTATTGCAGATGCAGCCAAAATAGGGGATATTTTCTGTACTCTTACAGGCGACATAAATGTTATAAGAACAGAACACTTCCTGACAATGAAAGATGGCGCTATCGTATCTAACTCCGGCCATTTTAATGTCGAACTGGAACTGCAGGGGCTTGAAAAAGCAAGTAAGAATAAAAGAAGGATCAGGGAATTTATTGATGAGTACACCTTGTCTAATAATCATAGGATAAATGTGCTGGGAGAAGGAAGACTTATTAACCTTGCTTCGGCAGAGGGACATCCATCAAGTGTTATGGATATGAGCTTTGCAAATCAAGCATTGTCGGCAGAGTATCTAACTATCAATAGCAAGACGCTTGAAAACAAGGTATACAGGGTTCCTTTAGAGATAGACCAGATGATAGCAAAGTTCAAGCTGCTGTCTATGGGGATAAAGATAGATACCTTGACAGAAGAACAGGAACAATATCTAGCATCATGGGAGATGGGAACATAAGCTTATAAAAAAGGGCAGACTAAGTATACTTCTTCCATTAAACAAAAAATTATAATCAGAATTCCTCAAAAATTGTCAAAATTGATTAATTTTGAATGGATGCAATCGTATTTTTTCGTAATTAATCCTTTATGACGGGCTATGCCAAGTTTGACAAATTAATTTTAATAGATTACACATAAACTTATTGTGAAGCAAAAAATAGTCGAAAGACGTGTTGCTTTTTCGATACTACGGATACCAGGATACATCCCTTCTGCAACTATTGGTACCGTATTCCACATATTCTATTCTAATATTTATGTGATGTACAATTCTCGTTGTTTGTACTCGTCCTCTTAATACACCAGTCAAATTATTCTTCTTATACTTCTCTCTTAAGTACACTAGTTAAGTTGTTCTATTTGTATTTATCTCATTAATTTACTAGTTAAGTGATTCTGCTTACATATCTCCATTTAAAAGTAATCTCTTATCAAAGTAAAGTGTCTTATTAGAAGTGATAGTTTTCAAAGGATAACGTTTAAAGCGTAGAAGATAGACTATCGTTGATGGACAGTTAGTGGAGAAATTTCTTTTAGGCAACCTTAACATAATACAACGCATCAGGAATTTTAAGTTTTTGGTGCATGGGAAAGGAGGTCGTATGTATAAGATTGGTATAGACATGGGGGGGACCTTTACTGATATCTGCCTTCTCGACGAAAACGGTAAAATGAACACGGCAAAGGTCCCAACAAACAAAGATAACCTGGAGGGCACTTTTGTACAGGGAGTAGATGCAATTGCAAAAGCCCTTGGCAAATCAACGGAACAACTGTTAATGAACACCGACTTGGTAGTCAACGGTACTACTGTAGCCTCAAACGCAGCGGTTGAAAGGAAGACCGGAAGTACTGGTTTGATTACAACTGCCGGATTTCGAGACATCATCTTCATAGGTGTGACTCACCAGAAGGTGGCCGGGCTTAGTCCGACTGAACTGAGGGATTACTATCTTCATGAAAAGGCAGTTCCGCTGGTTCCAAGAACTATGGTTGAGGAAGTTTATGAGCGAATTGATTATAAGGGGGCAGTGGTATGTCCCATAGATGAGGCGGATGTTAGACGCGCCGTAAAAAATCTGGTAGATCAGGGTGCGGTGACCATCGCTGTTTCCCTCCTGTTCTCTTTTAAGAATCCAAAACACGAAGAGGAGATCAGGAGGATTATTAATGAAATGTATCCCGAAGTTTATGTAAGTATTTCTAGTGAGATTTGTCCCAAGATCAGGGAGTATCAGCGAACCGCCACAACAGTTGTAAATGCTTTTGTTACACCTGTTGTCAATGACTATATTAATGCAATTGATAAATCATTGAAGTCAAATGGTTTTAAATATGAGCCTTTGATTATGCATGCCTGCGGAGGGGCAAACCTGCCAAGTATTATTAAGCGTAAACCTGTAGTTTTACTTGGCTCAGGTCCTACAGGAGGTGTAATAGGATGCCAGATTCTTGCACGTGATCTTGGCCACGAGAATATTATTGCCACAGATGTTGGCGGAACAACCTTTGATATAGGGCTTATAGAAAGCGGCGATCCTTTGACCAGGGAGGAGTTTTTTATCGGTAAGTACGCCGTCCAATCTCCGGCTGTAACTGTCGATTCCATCGGTGCCGGGGGGGGTGGTATAGCCTGGATTGATGATCAAGGCATAATGAAGGTGGGTCCTCAAAGTGCCGGTGCCGTACCCGGTCCCGTATGTTATGATCAGGGCGGGATCCTGCCGACTCTAACCGATGCGATGCTTGTCTTAGGGTATCTGGATCCGGATTATTTTGCCGCCGGGGATATACCCCTTAATAAGGAAAAGGCAGTTAGAGCTATCAGCGATCTTGCTACTAAACTGAACAAAGATACTACAGCGGTAGCCAAGGGAATTTATGATATCGTATGCGCACAATGTTCGGATCTAATAAGAAGCTTTGTAGTAGAAAGGTCATATGACCCCAGGGATTTCGTTCTATTCGCTTATGGTGGTGGTGGACCAACTTTGGCTAACGCATATGCCAAGGAACTGGGTATAAAGGAGCTTATAATACCTCGTACCGCAGCGGTGCATTCAGCTTTTGGCTGTATGTCATCGGATATTCTTGGCATTCATGAGCTGTCTGATCACCGCCCTATGCCGGTTGATCCGGAGATCATCAGGGCTAACTTTGCACAGTTGGAAAAAGAAGCTTTAGCGGAGTTTGCCTCTGTTGGGATAAAGAAGGAGGATACAGAAGTAAAGCGCCGTGGGGTCACGATGAAGTTCGGTGTCCAGTTCAAGGAGCTGGATGTACATTTAGACGATCTCAGCGATGAGGAGTTAGGAAACCTCCAACAAAAGTTTACTAAGATATACGACGAACGTTATGGAAAAGGGACAGCGCCTGCCATGTCAACCATTGACATTATAACCTATAAACTTGAAATGGTTGTCAAAGCCCCAAAAGCTTTTTTAGAGAAGGTTGAACCGGGTTCAGCGGATGTCTCCGCGGCTTTAAAAGAGACAAGAGATGCCTTCTTTGACGGTAAATTTATTAAAACCAATATATATGATTTCTTGAAACTCAAAGCCGGAATGATCATTGAGGGTCCAGCAATAATTGAAGACCCGTTTACGACATATGTTATTTTGCCTGGTTCAAAGGCAAGATTCGATGAGTACTTAAACGCTCACATCGAACTTTAATAATGATCTTTAGATTGATAACTTAGGAGGTATTAAAATGGAAAATAATTTGGATCCAATAACTTACGAAGTCCTAAGGCATAGAATGTGGCAGATAAACGACGAAATGGGGTCTGCATTGATTAATACCGCTGGCTCCGAACAGATCTATGAATCAAAGGACCTTCAGGTTATGATACAGAACGCTGAAGGCGAGGGCCTCGCGGTAGCAGAGTATATCATTGCGCACTGTATGATGCCTGAGCCTATTATCAAACACGTTTTGACAAATTTCAGTGAAAATCCAGGGATAAACGATGGGGACGTATTCCTGTGTAATGATACCTATATAGGTGTAGTTCACCCGCAGGATGCAGTGATGGTTTCCCCTTTCTTCTGGGAGGGCGAGCTTATTTGCTGGTTTGCCAACATGATTCATGAGGATGATGTTGGCGGTCCCATGATGGGAAGCTGGTGTTTTAACGCAGTCGATTTCTTTGAGGACCCCCCCTATTTTCCGCCATTTAAAATCGCCGAAAAGGGAGAGCTTAAGAAAGATATGCTGGCGGTCTGGATGAATAATTCAAGAACACCTCAAGTTCTGGATCATAATGCCCGGTCACGCATGGCGGCTATACATGCAGGCAGGAGGAGGATGACCGAGACTATAGAGAAGTACGGTGTCGAGGCAGTAAAGGCGACTATGGTAAAGATGAAAGACAGCGCTGAGAAAATGTTTAAAGATAGACTCCTGGAACTCCCGGACGGGACCTGGGAGAATATCGGCTATATAGAGCATACCCCTGATATATATCCTATAAAGGTGAAGATGACCAAAAAAGCCGATAAGCTGACATTCGACTTTACAGGTACATCAAAGACAATAGTCGGGGGTCGAAATATGAGTATACATGGGACCAATGCGGGCATAGCTATGGCGCTATTACCTGCGCTGTGTTTTGACATCCCATGGACCGTTGGTGGAATATGGAAGAGTATAGAGGTTATTGCCGAGCCAGGTACTTTAGTCAATGCTTTACCGCCTTCACCTACTACTGAAGCTATATGTACCACATGGCAACTGGCTAACATTATTACGGGTTGTATCGGGGGCATGTTAGCCAATAGCGAGAAGTTCAAACATCGGGCTAACGCCGGATGGTGTGGATTGGGTGGCGGAGCTATGTGGATGGGTGTAAACCAATTCGGAATGCCTTTTGTGGGGGTACATAGTGTCAATGCGGAGAACGGCGGTGGTGGTGCCTATGCCAGCAAGGATGGGGTAAACACCGCTGGTTACGTCATGGCCGCAGCTCCTTGTTGTGGTAACATAGAAAGGTACGAGGCAATGCAGCCCCTCTTATATCTATTCTGGAAGGAGACGGCGGATTCTGGTGGACCTGGAAAGTTCAGAGGTGGCGCAGGACCTGAAACAGCATATATTCAGCATGATGCACAATCACCGTTATTACATCAAGGTTCTGGCTGGGGTCTCCACAATCCTCAAGCCACTGGTATCGGCGGGGGTTATGCGGGAAGCACTATGAGACAGTTCATCATGAAGGACATGAACGTTGCTGAGCTTATGGCTAAAGGCAAGGCGTTCAGAAGCTTTAAAGAGCTCAAAGAAGAAGCGGAACGTGTCGGAGGAACACTTGAAGTCCTGCAGGTAACTCATAACCTGGTACCAATGTGGAATCCAACTGATGTAGGAATACATGTAGGGTCAGGAGGCGGTGGTTACGGTGACCCGCTAGACCGGGACACCTGGCGTGTTAAACAGGATGTAATGGATGATTTGGTAAGTCCGGAATGTGCCAGAGACATCTATGGTGTTGTATTTAAATCGGATTCATTTGAAGTAGATGAAGCTGGGACACAGTCTAATCGGGACAGAATTCGGGCGGAAAGGTTGAAATAAAAAAGGAGGAATACCAATGAGATTAAATGAATATCTGGAGATAAAGGTTCAGGACGGGCAGAAGTTAACCGGGTGTATAAAGTGTGGTCATATTTTTGGTCCGGCAAGCGAGAATCCCAAGAAACTGGCCAAAATGAAGAAGTTTCCGATGAAGAGGTCCGGCCCATGGTGTAACCCTTGGGAGAATAGAGATGATATGGAACACAGGGAGTTTTACTGCCCTGGATGTGGTAGAATGTTTGCAGTAGAGGTTATACACCCGGATGAGCCTTTTTACTGGGAGACAAATAAAATTGAGTGAGTTATAAAAAGGGTTAGCCCCCACGTCCGAAAAGTTCGAGGCCGTGGGGGCATGCCCTTTTATGATAAGCTCAAAAGTAATTTTAGTTTACCTACAAATTAACTAACTATTGTAAGAGCCATTTGGTAAAATTGGAAGGGTATATAAATAAAATCCTTTCTGCTTATGCATTCCCCGTCAAGACGCAATATCCCATCAAAAATCCAAAAAATAGCCTAACTTAAATGATTCTGCATTAATGTAATCGTTTTTTTTCTAGATTACTACTTTGTGCCATGCTATACTAGTTTTGACAAATTATTTAAAAGGAACTATACAGAAACTTATTGTTACGTCTGAAATAGTTGAAATACGGATAGCTCTTCCTAGATGACAGGAGAACCCGGGGATATATTTACCGCGATCACTGGTACCGCACGCCACATTTGTGTCCAATAATTCTTATAGATGCGATTCTTTCTCCTTCTGCTGTTAAAGAGTAATTATCTTATCAAATAATCAAATTAAACTTATCTTCATCAATGCCAGGTAGCTATATGTTAAAAATACTTTCTCATATAGCCCGAATGCCTGCCTGTTATTTATAATAAACAAAATATTCTTTAAAAGGGGAGGAAAATATGCTTATTCCATTTGATGATTATCCGTATCATCAGATCCCCAGCACGTTCGATCATGCCAGTGATGGGGATCGCCGTTGGACTGACCGATATTGGTTTGTAACTTGTTCGCCGGAAGGTCAATTGGCTCTTGCCACAGGGTTATGCCTCTATAAAAACATGAATGTGCTGGATTGTTTCGCATCAGCGGTCATTGGCAAAAAACAGCGCAATGTACGCATGTCACGAGCACTCCGTCCCAAATACGAGCTAATTGGAGCAGGTCCTCTGCGCTTTGAAGTTATGGAAGGCTTACGATCCTTCAGATTACTTTTGAACGAGAATGAGTACGACTTGTCTTACGATTTGACCTGGAACGCCAAATTCCCACCAATCGAGGAGGGAAAAGGAAACATATTCATGCGGTCTGGCGGCGTGTTAACTCAGAATCTGGTACGTTTCTTTCAGCATGGAGCCATAACAGGTAAGATAACTGTTGATGGTAAAACATTTGAAACAGGCGATAAAAAGTGGTTTGCATTCCGTGACCGAAGCTTTGGAATACGTCCCTTTATAGGTGGACAAAACATGCCAAGCCCTGCTCCGGAGAAAAAAAAGGCAAACCAATCCTCTGCTTCTGCTATAGCTATCTCCCTCTTTTGTGGATTTTCTTCCGAGGATGTATCTGGCTATTTCAGGCTTGGTCAAAAGGAGGATGGTACGTGTGCGTATTTCGACGGTCGTCTTAATTACCCGTTAGGTGATGACCGGCCAGAACAGAAGCAGCTGACGATGGAAGATCATAAAATTACTCTTTCTCCGGGGATAATGAGACTTGAAAAGTTCTCGGTTTCGTTCAGGAGTGAGTCGGGAGAAAAATATCGGATCGAGGGCGAACCATTGGTAGAACCCTTCCGCTACGAAGGGTTTGGCTACCTTGATGGGTACCAGGATAAGCAGGGGCAGGGTATCTTCCGTGGTGATGACCATATTGAAGGTGAGAATTACGACCTCACCAATCCCGAGCAAACTATTGACGAGAGTGGAAAATGTAAGTTCAAACCCGGCATTTATTTAGCTGACGATGTCGCAAAGTTAAATATTAATGGTAAAACTGGTTATGCTGAGGTTGTGGTATATCCTGCATCCATAACCGCAAAACTGGTTAAGCGGAACACTTAATTTCAGAGTAATCTTTAATCTTCAACAACACGGGAGTCTGGGGATAACCATAGAGAAAGATGGTCCTTTATTTAAAGGAGGGACTTTAATATGAGTACTAGAGTATCTTACAACACGGTATTTAAGAGTAAGGGTATTGTTTATGAATCGCCACCTGTCGAACAACTGGAAGAGTATTTTGCGCACAAAATGCAGGAGGCGAGCAGTGTTAGAATAGTTAATTATGAACGGTCCTTCCCTGGATTTTCACGGGAAACTTCGTTTGTGACTGTTGAGATCACACGGGATGGGCGTACTTACACTGAAAAATTTGTATTTTGCGCCAAACCTACTTCGGGTGGTTTGCACTGGATGCCTTTGTCTCACGAGGCCGAAGTCTTGAAGCGCCTTCAAGGGACATCACTCCCTGTTCCCCGTCTTCTCTGGCATGAGACGGATACCAAGTGGATAGGGCGCGAGTTTTTTGTACGCGAGTGGATTGAAGGCGTTATGATGCCGGAACACGTGCTTGATCAGGATCCAAAGTATGATGAGGTGCGAGAACGAGTGGTTAAAGAGCTTATGGACAAGCTAGCGATGATGCATAATCTTGATTGGAAAGCGCTTGGCTTAGGGGAGATCATGGATGTACCCAGCAACCCGGAACACGCTGCTATTGAATATATTGACTGGGCAATCGATCATCTGAAAAGAATTCGTACAGAGCCCTTGCCCGAGGTTATGGAGGCCCTTATGTGGTTGAGAAAAAACCCACCACCTAAGCCGTCTCGTATCTGCCTGCGTAAGGAGAATCACGGTATTGGAGAGGAAGTATGGCGCGGTTATAAAATCGTCGGCTTGATGGATTGGGAAACGGCAAGTCTTGGTGATCCTGCCCTCGATATATTCTGGGCCATGATGACCACAGGTAACCTATGGGATAGGGACAAGGCTCTTAAATATTACGAGGAAGTCAGTGGGAATCGGATAGATCCCGAAAACTTGGCATATTATACAAATATCAGGACAATGAGGGGATACACGGCGTTAAATGGTGGTCTGTTCAGTTTCAGTACTGGAGCCGATAAACGTGTTCAGCTGGCAAGCCTTGCCGGTTACAACAGTACACGAAGAAAAGATATGGCGAAGTTCGCCGGTTTTTAAATTTAATTAAGAAAAGGAGAGATAATGAAACCGAACTGCGCACAAATTCTGCGAGTAATTGGCTTAAATATAGAGGATGTCATTCTCCCGAAACTGACTGATTCTCACGCTAAAAGTGCGGCAGTGTCTGCTCGCGGCTTGTTGGAGCAAGTGGCCCTTAGACTGGAGAAAGAGGGGCAGCAGTTATTTGATGACAATAAGGAGAAACGTCAGCTGTTGGACAGCATCATCGAGAAGATCGGCAATAGTGGCATGGCGCAGAATAACGACCTTGCCGAACTTGCTTCAAAGCTCAGTGAAGGTATGAAAAATGCACCGCAGGCGGAACACTATGTGTCAGTCGATGAACTGACTATTGAAAATGACGCGCTCAAAGAGTTGCTGGAGGACGCCATTATAACCCTTTACGAACATGATGACATTGATCCGGAATCATTTGAGAAACTTAGGCAGTCTATCCGTAAACAGCTTAGAGCCCAGCTTGACAGAGAGATGGCTTTAACCATGCATGAATACTTCAATTGGATATACTGATCCTGTTAACTGAATCAGTTGAGGGAACACAAAGGAAGCTTGCGGCATATTAATAGCCTTTGCTCAGCACAGTAAAATGGGTTAACAAAGTATGGCATGTTTTTTTTGAGTAGGATAAGTCGTAGCTAAAAGTAATCATAAATCTACATAAATAGGCAAATTTAATTGCTTTTGGATGAATGTAAACGTTTATTTGTAATTAATGCTCTGTGCTAGTCTATACTAGATTTGACAAGTTACACCAAAATAGCCAAACATAAACGACAACTGTGGCGAGTTTATGAACAACAACTGTGACGAGTTAAATATTCGAAAGACGGATCGCTTTTTCGATATGACAAGTGCCCGGTTACATACCTACCTCTATTGTTAATGTAAACTTCATATTCCACATTCAATATCTCTGTGACATATAAATTCTTCTACTTCTTCCATTAATACATCAGTTAATTAAGTTCTTCCACTTCTACTTCTCTCTTTTATGCACTAACCAAATTTTTCTACTTATATTTCTTCCGTCAAAAAGCAAAGTCTTATAAAACACCAAAAGTGTCAAAAATCTTACCAAAGGTGGTGATGACAACACAATAAAACTAATCAATGAAAACTTTAACTAATAGGAGGATAAAAAATGGTTGTTGTCAGTGTAGAAAAGTGTCTTGGGTGTGGTCTCTGTGTTCCTTTTTGTCCGGAAGACGCCTTTGAAGGCTGGAGAATAATTGAGATCAACCGGGAGAAGTGTACAGACTGTTTGGATTGTATTGGGACATGTCCTGTAGATGCGTTGGAGGTGAAAGAATGAAAAAGGTTGAGTGTGACATAGTTGTTATTGGGAGTGGAATAGGTGGCACTACTGCAGCCGCGTTGTTGGCTAAGGAAGGTTTTAAGACAATAATAGTTGAGAAACTGCCATTTGCAGGGGGTCGATGTGCCACGCTGGACTACAATGGCTATAAAATAAACACAGGAATATGTTGGGTTCACGAGAGTACCGCTGGGGCGTTGTGCAAGGAGGTGGGCTCTGAATTAGAGCTTCGTTACGTCGATCCTCCTATTGGCTTCCGTGTTGATGGAAAGGATTATTTTGAACCTATGGGTTTAATGGCTATGATAACCCAGGTTGCTCGAGACGAGGATGAGGCAGAGAGGGTGTTGCAGGCTTTGATGTCAGCCCTTAGCTGGCAGGAGCCATCTGACTTTACGTCCATTGGCGATTGGGTAAAACAATATTCGGACAATCCTAAGATGTTGGGGTTATTCCAGTTTTTTGCACGTGAACCGGGTTTAAACATGGATGAAATGCCCGCCGGAGAGCTATTCCGTTGGGTAAGTCAAGCTCCCCAGGAACTGTTAGGAGCTCTCCCAGGTGGAGGAGGACAGCTTACCGATACCCTGATTCAGACTATTAAAAAAAGGGGAGGAGAGGTTTGGACTCGTTGCCCGGCGATAAAGATAAACGTTGAAGATAATGCAGCCACCGGAGTAGTGGTTAGAAAGGATGGAGAGGATATTGAGATTGCTGCTCAGGCAGTAATAAGCAATGCTCTGCCACGGCTGACAGTTAAACTTGTGGGAGAGGAAAACCTAAACCCCGGTTATCTGAAAGATGTAGAAAATGTCCCGTCTACAGCGCAGATCATTTATCATCTTGTCAGCAATAAGCCACTCATAGATTGCTCCTGTCCATTAGCTTTCACTGAGTCCCGTCGTGTTTACGGTCTGATGCAGCTAACCAATTCATGCCCGGAGATGGCGCCAAAAGGGAAACACCTTCTAATGGCCGGCAGCACCCTTACTTCTGGACGGCCACCCTATGATTTCAAAAAGGAGGTAGCGCTTGCCCTTCAAGACCTGAAGGAAAACCTTGCCGATTTTGAAGTTCTAAGGATAAACTGTTGTCACGGAGATTGGCCCGTAATTGGAGCATGGCCGGGCCGCAAGATGCCTATCCGCACGGCCGTTATTGGACTGTACCTGGCAAATGACAGTTCAGGACCCCTGGGTTATATAGGGGGCATAGCCGCAATGACAAGCGGTCGCCTTGTAGCAGAAGATGTAACAATACGCTTCAGTCCAGCCTAGGTGTAATCGTTTAATTTGTTTTAGATATTTATAAAGTTGGATGGAATGTTGGGTGAGATGCTTTGCGTCTCACCCAATGCTACTATCGAATTAGGGCTACCCGGATGAGTTTCTTCTTTAAAAAACTGATCGATAAAAACTTTAACTAACAAGGAGGAGGAAAAAATGGCAGAGGAGAATAAATTGGTTGGGGGATTGAACGATAAAAAGCATGTTGAAGCGGTAACAGCCAGGTCAAATTCTGACAAGGAGCTTATGGAAAAAGTCAAGAAGTTGAACATGGTTTTAGAGAATCTGATGCTCGATGTACCTGGCGGGATAGACAGAATGGTAACATGGCAGATAGAAAGGGGGAAAATAGTAAACGCCACAGTAGAGGAGAAGCCGGCTCCAAGCGATTGGAGGAAAACGAAAATTGATAAGAAAAAGGTGGATTTCCGAGCTACTGCGAAATATGACGTCAGTGTAGGGATTCATAAAGGAGAGCAAACATCTATGATGGCTTTAATGAAAGGACAATACAAGATGCAAGGCAGTATGGTGAAAATAATGAAGATGACTCCGGAGATGAACGCCTGGAATGAGGTTGCGTCTACAGTTCCCTGTGAATATTAAATATTGCTTTTATAGTTTTGTCGTTTAAAGGGCTGGAACCAAAAAAAGGAGAAACCCTCTGTAGTGTAATCCTTGCAAGTTGGAGCTATACCTTTCCAAAAAAAGCTTGACAAATTATTACAAAAAGACTAGATAAAAGCTTACATCGTGATTCGTTAAATACGTCGAAAGACGGATCGCTTTTCCGATAACGGGTGCCATGAGATATTTCTTTTGCTACTATCGGTGCAGCACCCCACATTTTGTTTTCAACATTTCTGTGATACAGACTTTTACATGTACTGCTCTACTTGATACATTAGTTAACATCTTCTGCTTGTACTTCTCACCTTGATACAATGGTAAAGTTATTCTAAATGTACTTCTCTTGTTGACCCACTACTCGAATTCTACTTATTATACTTCTCTGTTCAACCCATCTGTCTAGTTGTTCTACGTGTATTTCTTCCATCGAAAAGTAATCTTCTTATAATCTACCTAAAGGATTAAAAATCATATCAAAGTGGGTGAAAGGAACACAATAAAACTGATTGATAAAAACTTTAATTGATAAGGAGGGGAAAAGAATGGCAGAGAAAAAACAATTGGTTGGAGGATTGAACGATCAGAAGCATATCGATGAAATTATAGCCAAGGTGAATTCAGATGAAGAGTTTCTGAAGCAAGCTAAAAAATTAACGGTAAAAACACAGAACCTGATGTTAGATGTCCCTGGAGGGATAGACAGATTGATCAGTTGGGAGTTAGAGAACGGAAAGATAATAAGTGGTAAAGCAGAGGAGAAACCGGCTCCCAGCGATTGGAGGAAAGAAAAAATCGATAAGAATAAGATAGATTTACGAGCTACCGCGGGGTACGAAGTCAGTGTCAAGCTCTATAATAAAGAGATAAACGCAACAATGGCCATAATGTCAGGAAGATACAAGATGCAAGGTAGCGTAAAGAAGATAATAGGCTTGATGACAGAGATGACCCTTTGGGCTGATTTGGTGTCTACAGTCCCCTGTGAAGTGTGAAGATGGAACACCTTTATACATCCTCCCTTATCTAAATCTGGGGGGTGTTCCTTTTTTAATTAACAATTGCTGCTTATTAGAAGCAGGTATAAGGAGGCTATTTATGGCAGACTTAATAGATATGTGGGGATACAAAGGCAAGCGAGTGGTTATCAATGGTGCCGCAACCGGTATGGGGGCGGCAGCGACTCGGATGTTACTCGAGTTGGGAGCTGAAGTATATGCCCTCGACATCAAGGAAGTAACCCAGCCGGTAAAGAAGTACATCGCCACTGACCTGATGAGAAAGGAATCAATAGATGCTGCACTGGAAAAGATTCCTGGTAATATTGACAGGGTCTTTACCTGTGCTGGTATAGCAGGCCCCCCTGATCCTATAATTGATGTTCCAATTATAAACTTTGTCGGAAACCGATATATGGTTGATTCTCTTCTTCCACGGGTAGTCGAAGGAGGTGCCATCGTTATGATCTCGTCGGCTGTCGCCTCCGGATGGCAACAAAGGATAGATGATATAAGACCTCTTCTTGAGACCCAGGGATTCGATGAAGCGGTTGCATGGTTGGAAGCCAATCCTGATTCGTGGGAAGGTGTGGCCGAAGGCTATAATATTGCGAAGATGTGCATGATCGCATACATCAAGTCAAAAGCATGGGGATTATCAGAGAGAAAAATCCGGATTAATGCCATTAGTCCAGGGGCTACAGATACCCCTATGATGGTAGATTTCCATGCTGTCAGTAAGGAGTTTGTGGATCTCTCATTGGGACCCATCGGGAGATATGCAACACCGGAAGAACAGGCAGCCCCGCTCGTCTTTCTAAACAGCAATATGGCCAGCTATATCAGCGGTGTAAATCTGGTCGTTGATTTCGGGGTAATAGCCGAGATGGAAATAAACTTAGCTTGATTTAGAAGTAGTAATACAACTTGGGAACATGTAAGAACCGGCTTTAAATGAGAGGAGGTTTGTAATGACGAAGGAAAGTCCTTACGCTGGAAGAATCTTGCGTGTCGACTTAAGCACAGGCAAGATAAGTAGGGAAGAGTTTGCCCCGGAGTTGCTCCGTAAATACATTGGGGGCAGCGGAGTTGGGACCAAGATACTTTACGACGAGGTGCCGCCCGGTACCGATCCTTTTGATGCAGAGAACCGTTTGGTATTGTCCGCCGGGCCTCTTAGCGGCACCAGTATCCCCGGTTCCGGTACCGTGTCGAGTGTAACCAAAGGTGCGGTGAACGATATGCTGGCATGCTCTCAGGCCAACGGGTTCTTCGGTGCCCGTATGAGGCTTGCCGGCTACGAGATAATAATTATCCAGGGCAAATCGCCTGAATGGAAGTATCTCTGGATACATGACGGCGAGGCAGAGCTGCGGTCTGCTGATCATCTGTTGGGTCTGGGTACATTTGAGACGGAGAAACGACTTAAGAAAGAACTGGGCCAAAAGAAAGCCAGCGTAGCCTGCATCGGTCCATCAGGCGAGAATCTTGTTCGATTTTCCAGTATTTTTTGCGATCGTGGCCACGTTGCGTCCAGCAATGGGCCGGGTGCTGTGATGGGTTCCAAAAAGCTCAAGGCAGTAACTGTATTCGGCAAGAAAACAAGCATGGAAGGGGCGGATAAGCAAAAGCTTGGGGAACTGGCACGGGGAGATTTCACAGAAATTGCTGAGAACTCCTTCATGGGAGCCATGGTCAGCATGATGGGTACCCATGGATATTTTTCCGGTATGTACGACACGAGCTGTGTAGGGGTTAAGAATTTAACCACGACCATCTGGCCTGCGATCGAAGAGTGCTATCCCGATAACATACGTACCAAATTCAAGCGCAGGCCCTACTCATGCTGGCGTTGTACATGGGATCACACTGCAGATATAGAAGTTCTCGAGGGACCTCTGGCAGGTTATGTGGGACATGAACCTGAGTTTGAGGCTCTAAGTGCCTGGACATGTTTACAGGGCATAGAGGATGTAGCAACAGGGATAAAATTGAGTGCCTTAAATGACTCATTGGGTATGGATACCAAGGAATGCGGTTTTCTTGTTTCTATGGTTATTGAGTGTTACGAGAAGGGTGTAATCGGGCCAAAGGAGACAGGAGGTCTGGAGTTGAAGTGGGGCAATGCTGAAGCTATTGCACAATTGCTTGAAGATATCGCTCATCGACGTGGTTTTGGCGAGGTATTGGCAGACGGAGTGAAGCGGGCAGCTGAACGGATTGGAGGGGAGGCGCCTAACCTGGCTGTTTGGGTTAAAGGGGTTGCTCCTCACGTTATGGATCCCCGTGGTTTTTGGCCCCTGATCCTCGGGCAGATGTGGGGTGATACGGGCTCTACTATGGGCGGTCCATTAGCGGACGAAGAGGTCGGCAATGTGGATCCGATAGATGCGTGGGATGTGGAGGGTATTCCAACGTCCGGGGCTAGATATATTGGTAAAGACGAATTAAAGGATATGCTGGGTATGTGCTGGTTCTGGATTGCCGGAGAATACGAGGTCGTCGTAGAGGCGATTAAACTGGCAACCGGATGGGATGTTACAATGGAGGAGCTTTTTGAGGCCAGCCACCGTGTTGCCAATCTCCAAAGGGCTTTTAATCTCCGTCACGGATTGGATCCGGATAAAGACGACACGATATCGCCTCGCCTTGCATCGGCTCCTGTAGATGGTGAGGCTGAAGGGGTTGAATTAGGCCCGGTCCATAAACAGGCACGGGAGAATTATTATCGGTCAATGGGCTGGGACGAAAAAACGAGCAAACCACTGCCGGAGACTCTTCGCAAGTTAGGCTTGGAAAGTGTTGTGCAAGATCTGTGGGGTTAGAGAAGAGTGGTATAAATAACTAAAGAATCTGGGGGGGTACAGCGAAGGTGGGTTTATGCTTGTATCCCCCTTTATTAAAGATGTTTGGCTTGACGAAACAAAAAGAAAGGGAGGTTAAAAATAATGTTAACAATGACTAAATGGCTATGGTTAATCATATTGGTTTTGGGTTTGGTTCCCCTCGTTATTGGCATTATGTTGGTTACGGCGGTTCCCGGAGCCAGAAATCAGCTGGAAACTGCATTGGCAAGTCCTGCGGGGACAAAGGTGGAAGATATAGATAAGATATTAGTTGCTTCTAAGACAAAAGTAGTACAGATGTTTGAAGCTACTGAAGGAAAATGTGCAACGGATCCTACCAATGCTTATTGGGAAGGCTTCTGGGCAGCTTCGAATACTGCCAGTGGAATGGGAATGGCGAAGTTAAGCCTTGGAGTTCTTCGACTGACGAGAATGGTCGGCATTCTGAACATTGTCATAGGTCTTGCCCTGGTTTTTACAGGTTTAGGTGTAAAGATAATTGTTGAGGCTGCTGTTAAGACTGCATAGACTTTTGAGAACAAGGTATAATTCACTAAAGAAATAGACCAGACAATAGCAAAACTCAAGTTCCTTTTTATAGGAATGGATAAAGTACCCCTTAACGGAAGAACAAAAAGGATATCTAGCATCCAGGGATATAGGAACGTAAATCATAGAAGAGGAAGGGAATTATATCTTTTTTTGGGGTGGATTAAGTATATCAATAGTCTAACCGATATTCAAATGTTGCTATAACGTTTAATTTGTTAATCTCCATTGTTTGTGGAATGGGATAATAGGGAGCTGCAAGCTTGACTGCGTTAAAAGCCCCATTGTCAAGAACCGGAAATCCGGAGGATTGTATAAGCTGAAGTCCTTCGAGTTCGCCATTCCTTAAAATTGAAAACTTCAAAGTTAACTTTCCCTTTATCTCTTCTTCTCTTGCTTCAGAAGGATATTCCCATACCAGCTCGATCTTTCTTTTGATCTTAGCAGAATAAGGAAAATATTTGGGGTCCCTGGTATCTAATGTGATCGTATCTTCTCTTTTAAAGTATGTAGGGGTATTGTCTTCATAATTATAAGTAATACTATTTTTTATCCTGTTATTTATAGAAGTTAATTTAAGGGATTTTACTGCTGAATGCTTAATCGAGTTGGAATTTGAGGACTTTTTCTCCTGTTTAGAAGGGGGAGTGGGTAAATCTATTGTAAAGGGAGGTCCTTTAAGCTGTTTGAAGGGAATGTTTCCTACTAAAAAGACGATACACAGATGAACGATTATAGAAATAGTCAGGAATGTTTTGAAGCCTTGTTTCTCCATAAGCAAAATTTATGGCTTCGTAAAAAATCCATCTGCGGTGTTACCTGCCTGTACCTTTTACGCAGACAGGCACTGCATCCTTCATTGTTATGATGCGCATTTAACTACGCCTTATTACCAGGGATTTGCGCACTTTATCTGGACTCCTTACTTTGCCATCCCAGTCTTGATTTTGTCCATTAATGTTATACTATCTATATTTTCTTTTTGATTCTTTTCTTAACTTTTGTCCAACTCTCAGTAGTTAAGAAGCTCTCCTCCATATTATCAACCATACTCCGGAACTTATTCATTGGTACAGAAAAGCTTAGTGTATCTTTTAGCACATATGGCCGTACAGAAACGTCGAACATCCCAAGGACACCTCTGGGGCGGTCTCTGTCTATTTCCAGATATGGGTATAGAACAATTGACCCACAACCTGCGGCGAACGGAGCAATTACTGCTTCCCTATTGGTTTCTTCAAAACCAGTTAAGGTAAAGAGACCGGACAACACATCCGGCTTTGCAAAAAATATTACGACTTCAGGTTCATCTAACTGTTCAATTTTATCCCAACGCTTGAATACAATATACTTTCCCGGCGCCTCAAGATGTGGGCTTTCTTTCATAAGCTGTTTTACTATTTCAGGAGTCTTTTTATAGCGTTCCCCTTCCATCTCTCCTTCTATCCCGCAGGAAAGAAAGTATTCGAAGTTCGGTCTCAGCTCCTCAGCATATCCCAGATACCTTTTTCCACCAGTGCAGCCTAAGGAATCTGCCCCAAAACACAGTGGCTTACCTTTCCAGACCTTGCCCAAAACACCAATGAAGCACTGATGGTCTGATGATGGAGATTTTACCAACTCACCACGTCCTTCCTCGTTGGTGTAATAGAATACGATTGGGAGCTCAGCGCCATCAAAGTATTTTTCCCATAAACCTATAAATTTGTCCCTAAATGCTAATTCCATTTATCGTACTCCTTTGTATGGCATGATGTTGTTTTTAGCTTTGATGACTTCGTAAAAAATTTATTACAGGGGATTTTATCCCTGTCTTCATTTATTTCCTTTGCTTTTACCCTTACCTTTACCTTTGTCCTTGCCTCTATCTCTATCTCTGTCTCTATCCCTGCCTATATCATTGTCATCGTAAAAGTTATGACCGCGCTTCAGGGCATGGAATTCCTCCGATCCAGGTTTAATGCCCATGCTCTTCGCAAGCTCACCCCAGCCTTTGCCTTTGTTTGATTTGTATCTCTGGATAACATAATCTGGTGGTTGTTTTGACATTTCTCCAAGACGGAGAACCATATAAGCGTCTGAAGGGTTTTTAACATTGCTAAGCACAGTGTCGATTTGCGCATCGCCAATTTTAAAACGGGTCGCAAGTTGTGCCCTGAATCCTGACGGGTCTGCTTCGGCCCTGATGTTAAAATCTTTGATCCAATCAAAATCACCTGCTACTGCTGCTGATGGAACAAGTATAACAGACATCAAGACTATAAAAAACATTTTTTGTATTTTCATACAATCCTCCTTGCTTGCTTCTCTGTCACTAAAAATAATTCGCCAGTTATGGATAGTAATCTTTTTTTATTATTTTTATAATTGACCGTCAGAAATAAGATGTTGAACTTCCAGGTATTTCTCCCTTTTATCCATTATTTCAATTTCTTTTGCAGTTGGCTCAGATTTTTTTCGCTATCTTACGGAAGTGGTGTCCGTAAACCATCATTGTCATGGCCTCTGAAAAGGATTCTCTATAAAATATTATTGTGTTGAACATCATTTTCCAATAATACCATTGTGATACGCCATTTCCTAAAATACCGAGATAAAAGATGGATTTAAAAAAAGCCTTAATCTGTACATATTTTATTCTTTTTTTTCTGTAAGGCTTATAATGTTCAAGAAAGTTGCAAACCCTTTGATAATAATGTCTGGGGCTGTAAATGGTTTTGATTATATTTCTGTAGCCCTCGATAAGCTTTGTCTTGTCCATCCTGGGGATAAAGTTGATACTACCATCAGTGTTGTTGCCAGACGAGCATAAGTCAAGACGATCTTCATCTTTAAGCCGCTGCCATAGTTTGGTGTTAGGAAGAGCGTTTAACAGACCCACCATAGCGGTTACCACTCCGGTCTCCTGGATAAATTTTATCTGTCTTGCAAAGATGCTTTCATTATCGTTATCAAATCCAACAATATAACCACCTAGAACCTGTAGACCTTTTACCTGCAACTTTTTTATCGCAGCGCTCATGTCAAGTTTGCAGTTTTGATGCTTTGCGCATTCTTTCAAGCTATCCTCATCAGGTGTCTCAATTCCTATAAAGACACTGTCAAAGCCAGCTTTAACCATAAGATTGATTAATTCCTCGTCATCGGCAATGTTAATCGAAGCTTCCGTAAAAAAACTAAAAGGATAATTGTGAGCCTTCATCCAATTAATTAACTCAGGCAACATATTTTTGATTACCCTTTTGTTGCCTATAAAGTTGTCGTCAACGATAAAGACACTTCCACGCCACCCTGTATCGTAAATCGCCTGCAGCTCACCCAAAAACTGATCAATGCTTTTCAAACGCGGGTTGTGGCCGAACATTGCTGTAACGCCACAAAAATCGCAATTGAAGGGACAACCCCGCGAATACTGAATCATCAGAGAGGCATAATTTTTTACATTAATCAGTTCCCAATTGGGAGTAGGTGTTAGTATTAGTTCAGGAAAGTCGGAGGAGCGATAAACTTTCCTTGGGTTGCCGTTTTTAAGGTCAGCCAAAAATGGAGGCAGGGAGTGTTCCGCCTCATTCAAGATCAGATGATCCACGAGATTCATATATTCCTCTGGTGTAACATTGAAGAGGGGTCCTCCTGCAATTACCTTTTTCCCCATATTCTGGCAGCGATGCAGGATTTCATTTACAGATTCTTTCTGGACTAGCATGGCACTGATCATCACATATTCAGCCCATTCGAGATCTTTGTCCTTGAGCTTTTTTACGTTCAAATCAACAAGACAAACATTCCAGTCATCAGGGAGCATAGATGCTACAGTAATCAACCCTAAAGGGGGAAAGGCAGCTTTCTTGGAGATATACTTTAAGATGTATTTAAAACTCCAGAATGTAACCGGATACTGCGGATAGACCATTAAAATATTCATTATAATTTCCTTGTGTCTCCCTTATTGTAAAACTTATCACTGGGAGACTTCCTATTATACAGCAACCTGTTGATAACTGTGTTGTATTAAGATTAGCTGAAATTATTAGTATATGATAATATAATAATGTTAAATAATACCACATAAACACTGAGATTATCAAGTTGTAGAAAGATTTCATTTATTTCCGGGGCAAGTTAAACCAAGCTTACAGCTTCACCTTGATAAAGGATTTCTTTCTTAACCCTTCAAGCCATCCTTTAAATTCATCCTCCATCTTTTCAGCATAAATGGTATCTCTTATATCACCCTTAACATCTTCAAAGGGTTTAAGCCCCTTTTCTTTTCTGTCAGTAAGCTTAACTATATGAAGACCTAAACTGCTAACGATTATATTGCTAACCTCTCCAACTTTAAGACTGAAGACAACATTTTCTAAAAATGGTGTTATCTCTCCAGACTTAAACCATCCCATATCACCCCCTGAGGCTGCTGAAGGATCCTTGGAATACATTTCAGCAAGTTTACCGAAGTCCTCATTATTGTTTATTTTTACCAATATTTCTCTTGCTTTTTCATAAACATCTTTGCTTTTTGTTTCATCTGCGTTTGGTGGAATAGGGAGAAATATATGCTGTACTCTTGTCTCTGTTATTTCTTTAAAAGAATCTTTGTTATCAGTATAATATTTTTTAAGTTCATCTTCTTTTACGAGTACTTTAGCTTTAACTTCGCGATTAATCAGTCTTGCTTTCTCAATTTCTAGCTTAAGCTGTTCTTTATACTGTTCTAGAGACATTCCTCTGGCTTCCAAACTCTTGAGCAATCCCTCCCTTGAGATGGAATTCTCGTTTTGTATATTTTCCAAAGCTTTATCTAAATCCTTTTCAGATACAATTATTCCTGTTTTCTTTGCTTCCTGTTCTAGTAGCTTGTTGTCAATAAGCCTATCAAGTATTTCTCTTTTAATTTCAGCTGGGCCTTTATCTATGCTATTAAAGTTTATTGTGGTCCCGGTACTTTTTAATATAAGACTTACTGCTTCGTTCAATTCTGTAAGGGTAATAATTTCACCATTAACCACAGCTACCACTTTGTCGACAGTTTCAGCGATTGCCTTAAGGGTTGAGTAACAAAGGATGAAGAAAAAGATAAAAAATGGTATTAAAATCTGTTTTTTGGTAAATACTTTCACTGGCAGTAACCCTCTCATTTGCTTAATTATTTTGCTTGACCTTTAATCCTTTGAATTTCTGTCAAGTGCTTTGAGTAAGTTCCCTGAAATCAAATTCGTAGTTTTGCAAGGGAATACTTTTAAATTTTTATGGCTCTTGACTAGAACAGAGAATTTTTTCTAAACATATTTAGTAGTATAACATATATATTTTGATTTCTATAGTTGAAACGAAATTCACATTCTTTAAGGTGTAGGTAAAAGGTAGATTTGGGTATTCCATGGAACTT
>JBDRRJ010000026.1:0-12005 GCA_043825855.1 Pseudomonadota bacterium
AGCACCAATATCATGAAGCAATGCAGTTATGAAAATATTTTCCAATCTCTCAGTTGGAAGACCTGCGGCTTTTCCTATTTCCCACGCAACAAATGCAGTCCTTTGTTGATGTTGAATTAATAAAGGACTTGCCAAATCCATAGCATCGGAGAGTGAAAGAACAAGATTGCCTAAATTGACTGTAATTTGACGCTGCATATTATCTTCCTCAAAAACTTCGTGCTGATAGTCATAATATATTCCTCTTCTTCGAGTCGAACAAACAATTATATAGTACCAACTAACACCAATTTTTGCATATTAATCACTCAATTAAATGCTTGTATATTTTTACCACCATATCCTCCCCTGACAGATTAATCCGCCTATCAATGCAAAAAACATTGAAACCAAACTTCCAAGAAGAGCAGAAAAAGAAATCGGTACAATGTCTTCGATTTTCAGTTTATCTCCAATACCTGTCCGATGCCAACCCGAAAGCATTTTGGTCGCAACCCATACTATCATTGCTGTTGCAGATCCAGAAACATCAAAAGCAATGATAAATGTAAAAAATAGCCGTTCAATTAATCCAATGAGCCAACCAGGAACGCCCTTAAATTTTGAGCTTAAATAGTCATCCTTCTGTATTCCGATGTACGATCGCAACCATTTCAAGGAAAAATGAGTGACTATGTGACCAATACCCAGGGAGATTGTAAGTCCAACGAGCCACTGAAAAACTAGTAACCCCATTTCTTACCCTTCCTTTAATCTTTAAGGTTAATACCCCTTATTGAACCTTCTTACACTTTTATATTCCGCCAAGCTCCTACAACTTTCCCTATGATAATGTATTGCTCATTTGGTTTATAACTTGGGTATTCCGGGTTGTCGCTGGTTAGTAGGATATCCCCATCTTTCTCTCTATAGCGTTTTATCATCGAATCACCCCACTCATCATTTACAACTATCACATCCCCGTTTTTAATATCACCGTCATTTATAAACAATATATAGTCACCATCCTTTATTGTCGGCGACATGCTTTCGCCCTTTACGATCAGCGCATAATCACCGAACTGAGTATCGGGGCATTTTATATATTCTATGATTTCCTGTTCCGGTATCTGATCCGGGAAGCCTGCAGGAACCCTGCCGAGAACAGGGATTATTCTTAAGGGGGTCGCACCAGGTACAGGAGGGATATAAGGTGCCCTGGGTTCAGCTATAGATGGAGGGCCAGAAACTTTTTCCATCTCTCCTTCGCCAGTGAGGAGCCAACTTTCATTAATATTAAATTGTTCGCATACACGGGCAATAAAATCAGCCGGCGGTGTTCTGCCCTGTAAATATTCCCAAAGCGTGGAGGGGCTTATTTCAAGCCTTCTCGCAAACTCCCTCTGAGAAAGCGTTCCCATTATTTTTAAAATTTTATCCGCAAATGTAAATTTTTTTCTTGACATCATCCGTAAATGCGATTATATTGGTTTTGGTGGTTAATAATTAAACTACCAATCACTAAACAAGGTATTCAAAGTGACTCCAAAGCAAATAAGAATCGAGATGATCAAAAACGATGTCAGGCCTGTAGATATAGCCCGTGATCTTGAAGTAACACCTGTCGCTGTATACAGGGTTCGGGACCAGCAATCGACATCCAGGCGAATCCAAAAAGCCATTGCAGAACGGATAAACAAGCCGATTGAGAAGGTTTTCCCATTGAGCCAGAAAGCGGCATAAAAACCCCCTAACAGCCAAAAAGGGGCAATACGATCATACTGGGCGCGGTTGATCATTGTCCTGGCTGTTAGGGGCACTCTATAATTTTTTTTGAGCAATGTCAATGTCTAAGTTACGAAAAAGAATAGACAAAAACAACGACAAGCAACTCAGTCTCTTTGACATGCTGGTCAAAGCCCAGGAGGAAAATGATTCTCTAAATCCAGGAAGCCTTAATGTAGACATCGAGTTTAGGGAATTCATCTCAGAGGAACTAAAAAAATGTCCATACTCTCGGTATCATGTAGCAGGCCGGATGAGTGAACTCACAGGCACTGAGATTACCAAGAGTATGCTTGATAGCTGGACTGCGGAGAGCAAAGAGCTCCACCGCTTTCCAGCTATTTTTTTACCGGCGTTTTGTATCGCAGTAGGAAACTCTGGGCTCATTAATTTTATAGGAAAGAAAGCTGGCGTATTTGTGTTGCCTGGCAAAGAGGTCTTGAGGGCAGATATTCAGAAGCTCTTGGAACAGCGGGATGAGATCAATAGGGGAATCAAAAAAAGAAGATCCCTTCTCGATGGATTGTAGGAAGTTCCTCCACCTCCCCTAGGTGGAGGAACGGTGGAGGAACTCAAAAAACAGCCATTTTTAATAAAATTATTTCTAATTATCTTTAATAATAATAAGGGGTTGTGGATGGATGACATCTATTTAACTCAAAAACAGGTGGCGGAACTCGAAAAATTAACAGAAAGAACAATTCGCAAGAGACTTCTGTCCAAATGGTACAAAAAAGTCTCACAGGTACCTGCACCGAATGGAGGGGGTAAAAATGGTTTAATCACAAAAATTGCCCTCTCCTGTCTTTCCCCTGATGCACAAAAAAGATACGTCATTCAAAACGACGTCTCCCCTCTTCTCATATCAACCCTTACCCCGGAGGCTGCCATTGAGGTTGCGAATAAATATCTCCCTGACATGTCAATATCAGAGGCTACCACAGCCGGATCAGATGCATGGGCAGGCAACACTGCCATAAACATAAATATATTACACGACGAAGGCGTGCAGAAATCGAGCCGGATAGTTCAGGAAGCACTCAACGTACCCAGAGGATGGAAAAAAAGAGAGTGGATCGAGGCGGTAGCTATAAAACACGACACCACTATATCTACTATATATAGAAAAATACAGAAATACGAAAAAGGCGGACTTGCCGGGTTAAAACACAGCAAGCCCAAGCAGGCAAAGACCTGGACTCCGGAGGCTATAGACTGGTGGGTTGGACTATGTTTAAAGAAGGAACACAGAAAACTCGCCAAAGACGGCAAAAAGAAACTGTATGCCATCCTGCAGGAAGAGGCAACTAAGAGGGGCTGGGATATAGGCGGATACGAGAGCGCCCTCTGGTGGCTGAAAAAGAGGGTCACCCCTCAGCTTCTTGCCCTGCAAAGAGGTGGAGCCCGGGCATTGGATAATACCCTACCCCCGGTTCTTAGAAATTATTCCGACCTTGCTCCTTTTGAGATCCTCGTCGGGGATCAGCACAGATTTGATTTCTGGGTGGTGGATGACGACACTGGAGAGGTATTCAGACCAGAGGGATATTTCTGGCAGGATCTCAGGACACGATGTTTTTACGGCGGTGCAGTTGACAGAAAGTATGACAGCCAGCTCATGGGGCTGGCACTGCGAATAGGGGTGAAGATATTCGGGGCATTCGGGTCCATCTATACAGACCACGGCAAACCGGAGGAATCGAAATATATACAAAGCATAATGAAAGACATTCGCTCGCTCAACATGAGTACCGAAAATATCGTAGATATCCCCGCCTGTTCTTCTCTTGATATCGATTCGGAAGAGGTCAACCCATGTGTAATCATACCGGGGTCGCATCGAAAGGCAATTGTCAGGAATGCAAAGGCAAAGATGATCGAAGGGACGTTCAGCATATTTGAACAGGTATTAAGAAATACCTTCATGGTACCAGGATATGTAAAACGCCTGACAGCATCCCAGGAAGAACAGGAAGTTGACCAGAATGAGATTGAAAAACTGGCAAAGGCAGGCAAGTTACCGACATTCAGTGAGTTCAGGATAATTTTATATAAGGCAATGGACTACTGCAATAACAAAAAAGCCCACAGGGGAGTGAGAAAAGAATGGATATGGAAGCCAAAACCCAGAGAGACAACCCCTATGGACTGTCTGAAAATGTGTTGTCAGGACGGATGGCAACCTACATATCTCAATAATGACACTACCGACCTCATATTCCTTGCCCGGGACGAGAGAAGTGTGGACAGAGGCAGGATAACCTTCAGAAACGAGCTTTATGAACACGATGCCCTCATTCCCATACAACTTGAAAAAGGAGAAAAGGTTGAGATCAGGTATGACCCGATGGATCCCGAATGGCTACTGGTATTCCGAAATGGGGAATATTTATGCCGGGCAGAGCTGGTTGAATACTCCAGTATGAAAAACAGCGGACTGGCAGGGAAAAAGATAGAAGAGAAAGCCCGCCGTCGTAAGGAATGCATCGTAGAGTACAGACAGCTCACGTCACATATTCCGGATTTTATACAGCACTCCCAAACATCATCAGTTGAAAGAGCCGCCGCACTGATAGGCAGGGATAAAAAGAAAAGAGCAGACGAGCAATACGAATTAAACAGACCCCGAACCGATGAAGAGCTGGCGGCAGAGGTAGCAGAGCTTGAAGCTCAAGCAGAAAAAAGCAAAAACGATGTTAGAAGAAAACCTCTGCCTGTTAGACCGACATACTTCCTGGATGATTTGACCCGATACACATTCTGCGTTGAACACGAAATCTTAGGCGGTGAATTAAATAAGGATGACCAGGCTTTTAAGCTCGATTATGAAAATAGAATGACCGAAGGCCAGAAAGAGTATTGGGAGATGGTGAGGAAATACGGAACTTATTCGTAAACCGTAAAAAGGAGCGCAACATGAAGAATGTTCTTATTAATACGAAAAATATAAACACTTTTGACAGCATCTGCAGGGAGCTGGAAGACCCTGAGAGCATGATCGGGCCGTCTCTTGCTATGGTAACGGCTCCTGCCGGCAGAGGGAAGTCAGAGGCAGCAAAACACTATGCAGCCGGGTCGTCTGCCATCTACCTGCCACCTCTGAATATAAGATCAGCATCAATGCTGCTTCGGGAAATCACTTTCGAATTATGCAAGGTTAAACCAAGAAATTCAGAGAAGAGCCTCAGCCTGATAGGTGATGAACTTGGTAGAGAGAGACGGCTGGTAATTGTCGATGAGGCAGATCTGTTAGCAACTCCCGTGCTAGAGATGTTGCGAGGGCTGAATGAGAGATACTCCTGCCCTATTCTGTTGATTGGAGAAGATGAACTTAAAACAAAGGTGGCGAGGCACCGCCGTATAGCCAGCAGAATAAGGCAAAAAATGGAGTTTGCCCCAGTGATTCAACCCGACATAGCCCTGTTTTTTCAGAAGGCACTGGAGGTTGAGATATCGGCAGAGGTTGCGTCGGTTATTCACCGCCGCTCTCATGGCGACTGGAGACCGGTATTGACTGTGGCAATAGGCATTGAGAGAGCAATGAAAGCAAGCGGATTAAAGGAGATAACGGTTGAACTCGCAAACGACATCTGTAAAAACACGTAAAACCGGTCTGGCAAAAAGGATACGGGAATGGATGTCAGTCAGGAAAAATCCGTTCACGGTATCGCATGTCTGCAATGGCCTTGGAGCTACAGGCAGAGAGAGAGCGCAGATCAGAGCTGCCATTACAGATTTTTCCGACCGGGGAGAGATCAAACGGCTTGAAAATGGCAAATATCAATATAACCGCAACTGGCGCAGGAAACAGAGAGGCGATAAGCTAGCCAGGATTATCAAGGCAATATATGTATCTGCATCAGCCTTTACCTCGGCGGATATACAGCGGATTGCAGGAGTGGCAGATAAAGATAAGGGTTATGTAGGTAGAATCATAAGGAATCTCAAAAAGGATGGATATCTGTCCAGGGTTGGAAGACGCCCTTGTATACACGGCAGAGGAGTGCTGCATCTATACAATATACCAGACAGGGAAAAGTTTAAGATCGAATTGATGTAGGAGAAGTAATGCAGGTAATCAACGGTGGCGGGGAAAAGTCGCAAAATAAGTTACAGCGACAGAGAAATGGATTGCTGGCAAAAGTTCACATAGCGAAAAAAGAGCTTGGACTCGATGACAAAACTTACAGAGACATACTCAGGTCGCGGCCCTGGTGTGTAGATTCGGCGGCTGATCTCCGGTTAGGGAAACTCGAGGCGCTTGTAAATTATTTCAAATCAATGGGCTGGAAGGAATCACCAGTGACAGGAGAGAAAGAAAGCCAGATTGAGGCATTGCGTGAAAGGATTATGGAGGTTGCCGCCCAGATGGATAACGGAGCAAAACGAGCACAGGGTCTCTGCAAAACTATATGCAGAACAGACAGGCTTGAATGGTGCAGGGATATCGGAAGGCTAAAAAGGATGCTCGTAATCATGGAAAAGATAAGAGCAGAAGAGGAGGGAAAAATCGCATGAAAAGATTAATGATGACAAGAAAGAGGATAAAGGGGCAGGAATTTCAGGCAGTTGATCTGACAGCAGTAAAGAGACCCGAAAGCAAGGCTATGTCAGTCCGAGAGACGACTAGAATCCATGCCATGACCGGTGTGCCCTGGGAACAGATCAATAGAAAGATGGAGGAGGCGAAAGTATGAAGCGTCGTGAGTATTTAATTCCTCCGCTCAGTAAAAAGGATAAACGGAAAGGCAAGCTCAAAGGGATATGTCTCGAATTGATCTTCGGTTTTGTATTGATAATGATCGGGGTAGGCATTGGCTACTGGGTATTTAGGGCATTTTGATAATTATATGGACAATATTAATCAGATATTGAACGGCCCGGAGTATTTTGATTGTGAGCGAAATCATGCCCGGATTTCAAGAGAGGTGTGCATCAAAAGGCAGAAAAAAAATAAAACACCAGGAACATACGGGTATCTGTATCCGGACTGTATAAAGTGTGAACAAGGGAGGGAGAACATGATGTCAAAAAAAATAGAAGAAACAAACATCATAAATACCCATAAGGTGGCGATATTGTCAGTACTATCCAGCCATATCGGCAAGGAGAAAGCTATAGATATGGGTGATCTCTATTCTCAGGTATTCGGGAAGGAATATGCGAACAAAATCTCCGATACCAGAGACCTGAGGAGCGTAATCACACTCCTTAGAAAAGACGGAGTTCCGATCTGTTCAACCTCCTCGAAAAATGCGGGCGGATATTACCTTGCCGGCGCAGGATCTGAGCTGGAGGATTACCTGAGAAGGATCAGAAGGCGGGCACTGCGGGCCCTCTGGATGGAATCGAAGATCAGAAAGATAGGACTGGCAGAGCTGCTGGGACAAATGCAGATGAATCTGGGGAGTCGTTAGTCGTAATTCGGAAAGTGTACTTACCATTTAGGCGTCTAAATGGATAATAGAGGTGATGGGTGATGAATAGGTATCTGGAAGAGTGTGCAGACATTATGCTGCGTAATATTAAATATACTGTGGATAGGATCGGCGCCCTGGAAAAACAGGCCGAGGCGGAGATGGCTGTAATTAGGGAGAGATACGAGCCTGAGCTAGGATTATTGAAAGAACAACTTGTCGAACTCGACAAAAAGATCATCTTCCTGATGAAGGAAAATAAAGGCCTTCTTTTTGACGGACGAGATAAAATTGCCCTGGCGAATGGAATATTACTATATGCGAAGGAAAGAAAGGTTACTCTCCCCAGGGATGTGATTGCAAAGATAGAGGAGTATGGATTTGTCGAGGCAGTCAAGATTGCTAAGAGCGTTGACAGGGCAATGGTTGAGAAGTGGCCGGAGGAGAGGCTGTTTTTGATCGGCGGGAAAAAGAAATTAGTGGAGAAATTCGGGTATGACACAAAAGGAATTTAAACAACACGTTACCACTATATATTGTATTCTTAATATATTATATCACAAGATATAGAAAAAATGCTTGACAAATAGTAAATTAACCGTAAAATAGAACTTGACTTAACAAAAACCGCGCCCAATTTATGGGGGCGGTTTTTTTATGAATATCAAAGTATTCATCTCACCCAACTGCACCAAATGCGTATCCGCAAAAAAACTCGCTGAAGATCTCAAACAACAAAAACATAAAGTAGAGACATTTGACATCACCACGATAGATGGGCTTGCCGAGGCATCATACTACCAGATACAAACCACCCCGTTTATAGTTGTAGAAAAGTCTAATAATGCTCTGATACCGGAGATTGACGGCACCATTGAAGCTGCCGATTTGCTGGGGAATTGTTTCCAAATAGTGGGCGAAGCATGAAAACAAAATATCAAAAACTGTATAACCAGAATATCAAAGACTTTGGGCACCTGAGCGACGAACAGATCATGGGCCTTACCATCTATGCAGAGGCCAGGGGCGAGCCTAGAGAGGGCAGAATCGGAGTCGGATCAACCATCCTTGAGCGTGTCGACCACAGAGACTGGGACGGTACAACTATTAAAAGTGTGTGCCTGTGGCCTAAACAGTTTTCCTGCTACCTTCCGGGAGATAAAAACAGAGAGCCCCTGCTTTTTATTGCGCGCGATTTTGGCAATGCATGCCTTAAGGCAAAATCATTACGTGAGTGTGTCGATATCGCAAAAGGAATGATAGAAGGATCAATTCCACGTAACACAACGGCGCTGCAGTATCTCAACCCGCTATTAGCCGAAAAGACAAAAAAGAAATGGTTGGCTGCCGGCATGGAGATTGTGATGAAAGCCGGCAACCATGAATGGTTTGCGTAAATTATTTAAATAAAAGGAGGATAAAAAATGAAACTGTTTAAAAGATTGTCACTTGGTTTAGCCCTTTTAGCATTAGTCGCTGTTGCTGCATCGCAGGTACCCTGGGTACAGAATGTGTCCCGGAACGGCAATACAGCAAAACAAACCCTGTCACAGAAATGGGTCGGTGTCTGGGAATTCCGGCACATTGATAAGGACGGAAAGGTTCTCTGGAAAGAGACGAAGGAGAACTTCCTTGCCGATGAGGGCGAAGAGGCGTTCCTGGATGTGTTCCTGCGCTCAGGATCAGCCCCTTCAGGATTTTATATCCGGCTGTTCAATGATACGCCGACAGAAACCGATACGCTCTCTGATTTAACCGGTGAGCCGTCGGGTAATGGATATACTGCTCAGGCGGTTGCCAGAGATGCTACGGCTGCTGGTTGGCCTACCCTTGCACTTGACTCAGGCGATTATATGGCCACCTCTAAAACGGTGGAGTTCATCGCATCGGGTGGTTCTATCGGGCCGGTAACCTATGGTGTACTTGCTACGTCAACCGATTCCAGCGGAATACTGGTTGCGGCTGTAGCCCTCTCAACATCAAGAACGATGGCCGACGGCGAGAAATTGCAGGTTACCATGTACATCAAATTGAGTGAGGCTCCTTAAATGAAGTTTGTTGTTCAATTACCGGAATGGGCAAAGGGACAGAAAATTATAGCCACTGGCGGCGTAGTGATGTTTGCCGAGTGGGATTTAGTTAAGGGGGTAGTCTATAAAAAGACTGCCCCCTGCGATTGGTGTGGTGAATGCTGTATGGGGCAGAGACTTGCAGCATTTTCTAAACTAACCGCTCTGGCTGGCAAATGCATCCACCTTGCTCCCAATGGAAAGAAATGGGATTGCATGATTGCCAGTTATAGACCCACCTCTTGCGTTTACGATAGAGACAAACCAGCCTTATACCCTAATTGTACAGTGGTTTATAAAGAAGAAAAACTACTCTCTATAGATGAGATAACCGTCGAAGTTCCTGCAGAACTCGAAAAATCAAGGATTGGTGTTTTTGTTGGAGATACCTACGAAATGCTGGCAGAAAGACATCCGCTTATACACTTAGATTACGCAAATGTAAAGGTTAGCAGGTGTAACCAGTGTGGGACTTGTTGTAAAGGAGTGAATTTAACTAATGTCCCTACCATGTCTTCTATAGATTCTGTATGTATTGAACTAGACACTAAAGATGAAAAGTCTAGTTGTTTATCGTTTAGCAATAAACCCCTTGTCTGTGCTTATGACCCTATTAATGAAGAAAAATGTTCCATAACATACAAGAAGGTTGCTTTAAATTGAAAATAGAATGCTGTAAATGTCAACATGAATATGCCTTTGAACCCTTTCAGGTAAAAGAAGCTATTGTTATAGAATGCCCTGATTGTGGTTTTGCTCATGTTGTTGACTTTACAGCAGTGCTCTTTGACAAAGTAAAAGAAGAAGACAAACAGGAAGTTAGAACTGTAAAGCTGTTAAATTATTATCCAACTTATAGTGGTTCAAGAATTGCGAATACCTCAAGAGTTGACCAAAGCGGAAGCGATGAAGGGGACGTAATAGACTGGTCAAAGGACGATGCCTTTATTGTTGCTGTAATGATGCAGGATACATCAGGCAAGGACACCACTGCCGAAAACTACAAACTTCAATGGCAGGATGATACAGATGTCAGCGGATACACAGACTTAACATCTAGTGGAGAACTTATATACACAACCAGCACAGTATTAACCAATGGTAATGCTGTTGGTTCATCTAACAACATTTGCACCGAGCCTTATGCTTACAACGAATCTGCTGGACTTGAGTGTGAAGATGGAGCTACTACCTATGGTGTGCTTCTTGGAAAAACAGTAGGCGACCAATGTTCAGAAACTCAATTTGGGGTTGATCCAGCAGGGGCAGACACAGACCATACCTATTCTTTCAGATTATATAGCACAGTTCAATCCGCAGTAGTCGGTACTTGCGGTGCTACTATTACTACGCTTGATGCTGACACAGACCAGCCATCTGTTGTTCTTGATACGGCCGATGAATATGACTTTGGAGAAGACACTACTCCGACATTAGAGTTTACCGGCACTGATCCAAGTGATGCAGATGTAACCTACCAAATTGAGATAGATACTGTTGATACTTTTAATTCTGTTGCCATAGGTACTACTATAGATTCCTGTTTGGATTATGGGGCTGTATTTCTCACACTTTGTGGGTCACCAGTGAGAAGCCAGGCAGGTGGGGAAACATTTTTAGGTAAAGGTGTAGCACTTGATAGTTGTGAGTTTTATATTAATAAATATGGTTTACCAACAGGCAATGTAGTTGCAAAGTTGTATGCCCATACTGGCGTGTTTGGAACAAGTGGAATTGCAACTGGCACCCCACTTGCAACTTCAAATACTCTTGATATATCTACCCTTACAACTTCACCTCAAATGAAGACATTTACTTTTGGTTCACCTTATACCCCATTATTGGACGTCCCTTATGTTATTGCTATTGAATACACGGGAGGTGACACCAGTAATTATCTGAGTGTAGGTTTAGCTGATAGTGGGGGTGGAGCCCACGAAGGGAATTATTGTTTCTTTAAAGATTCAGAATGGAACAGCTCTATAATCCAATCTGTTATCTTTTCTCTGTCCTGTACAGCAGGTAGTTATGTTCCTTTAATACATAAGCAATCTTCTGTTGCTATTCACTTGGGCTTCGTCAACACTACAGATGGTGGAGACACAGACCCGTTTGATTCCGGAGATAAATGCTCGTTTACCGTACAGGCAGGAGATGCACTTGGCGATGGAACTTACTACTGGCGTGTAAGAGGAATTGACCCAACTCCAGGAAGCAATACATATGGAGACTGGTCTGAAATAAGAAGTTTTACGATATCTTTAATCCCGGTTTATGATGAAGATATAACTGAAGAAATTGGCGCTGATATCTCTGCTGACGATAAACAGGATAACATTGAAGACCTTACCTCGACAATCGGCGCTGACATATCTGTTGTTGACAAACAGGATAGCATTGAAGACCTTGTTCTGGATATCGGGGCAGGAGTTACAGTAACAGATCTGAAGCAGTTTTCTGAAGCCCTTACCACGATAATCGGGTCAGGTGTATCTGGTGAAGACTTAAAGCAGTTTACTGAAACCCTCACCTCTATAGTAGGCGCTGATGTGTCGGGTGAAGACAAACAGCATGGTATCGAAGCCCTTACCTCTATAATAGGCGCTGACATATCAGGTGATGACAAGCAGCATGGTATCGAAGCCCTTAATACGATAATTGGCGCTGATGTGTCGGGTGAAGACAAGCAGCATGGTATCGAAGCCCTTACCTCTATAATTGGCGCTGATATATCGGCTGAAGACAAAAAACACGG
>JBDRRJ010000027.1:0-9846 GCA_043825855.1 Pseudomonadota bacterium
AAGCAAAAGGACTATCTTTATTTTTTTACCGATTATTCTTAATTCATCTTCTAGACTATCGATTGATCTTTCTTTCAATTTTTGCAGTGTTGTGATCATGCTATGCTGGTAAAGATCAGCCATTTAGAACCTCCTGTCTTTCTCTAAATCAACTGCCAAAATGAGCTTTCGTTATTTGACCTTTTAAGAGGTCTGCCAAGAAGGAAGCAAATCTTTAAAATCTAAAACCTGTGAGCCCAAAGCTTCTGAGAACGAAAATAAGCTCTCGATGAGTATTCTTGGAAAAGCTAAGCTACAAAGTAAGATTATTTATGATGTTAATGTAAAAATTAATTTAAATCCAAACCTTTCAGCAGCAAGGAAATATAATTAAGCTTAGAACGCACAACCCATTTATGTTTAATCACTTTTCACCCTTAAGAACAGTGGCACAAGAATTAATAAGGTCCACTGCGAATACCAAAATTGCTACAGAACCCAGAATCGCAGGGATAAAATATACATTATTGTAATTCAAGCCTGACCACCAATAACCAAAGACCGGAGAACCTAACCATGCACCGACCCACCCAATGAGGACTTTGGATGCGAAAGACCACCATCCTGGTAAAACGTAGAACTTAAAGACAAAATGTAAAACCCCAGAGACAACAACACTTATAAGCAATAAAATAATAAAACTAATAAAATCCATCCCGATCATTTTAAAATCCTCCTTTCATTTAACACCTGGCTTTTGCTACATTAACACCATAAAAATATTATCACCAAAAGGTTTGAAACCCAAAACCCAAATATGGAAACACCATATTTATTTATATTATCCGGAATTCTTCTAAGTCGCATCTCGTTCCGCCTTTAACAAGTCGATATTTTCTTTAAATCCTTTACAAAGACGCGATATTTCTAATGCCATTCCGGCAATCGTGGCCAAAGCCTGTACAAAGTTTACATCATCAAGCGTTGCTTCCCAAGGTTCGGCAGTATAAACCCTCAGAGCTCCAACAGGATTCTTCCGCACAATGATAGGCACAGACAGGATTGATGCAATTCCCTCTTTTCTGGCTTCTTCAGGGTACTGGATTCGGGGGTCATCCATTACATCGTAAATCGCTACAGGCCCATCTTTTAAAGAGTTTGCTATGGAACGCATTGAGCTGAGAGGGCCCTTATTCAGATATTCCTCACTAAGCCCCTTCGATTCAGCCACCTCTAATTCATGTGTTTTGCGATTAAAAAGCAAGAGAGCGCATCCCTTGGCATCCAGGGCATTCTTCACGCTTTCTACAATAAGGGAGGCTACTTCTGCGGGGTCTTTGTATGAAACAACGTTATTAGTAATCTTTAAAAGGGTTTCGTAGTTCATAATTGATTTTTTCATGATAACCTCCTTATTAAAAGGTTTTGAAAAGCACTTGGCAGAAAACTGACAGGTTCTGATGTGAAGGTCTTCTATTCCTTGTACAAGGTGAGAGATTAAATATGAACAGGTGAAGGTATAAGACACTTTTCTTCCAGCATTTAAGAATATGAAAAAGAGAAATAACCATCAATAGTGAGCTTTGATCATTGCTTTTCACCTAAAACTAACGATGGTTTATAGTGATGAAATAATAAAGTGCCAACGCCTCCAAGGAGATATAAATTCTCCAGGAGGCCTTATAATGGCACTTTTTGGAGACATCTTTTCAAGATTCTCTCCTCTAGATTCTGATTTCGAGAATGGTTACCCCTCTTCGTATCTGAAAGAGATATTCAATCGAACGCGGAAACTCGTTATTTTCCCTCCTTCAATCGTTACATCTTGTTGTATAACCTCTGCAATTCTTTGGCCTCGCAGTGTTTCTCCTGCCGTTGCGATTGCGCTTTTCGCTGCCTCTTCCCAAGAAGTTTCGCTTGCTCCTGCCAATTCAATAATTTTGTACGTGCTTCCGTCCATAACGCGATCCTTTTATTTGATTTTAAAACTCTAGCCCATACAGGGCAGAGAAAAATTGAGCTGTAGCAACAGTCCTTACTTTCGTCTCTCTCCGTAAGCTTACCCTTCAATTCAGACTGCTTCTCGGCTCCTCATAATTACCAAACCCGTTCATCATGAGCGGCCTTCCTTTTAAATCTGGTACTTCTGTCCTTTTAGCAATAACGACGATCCCTCCGTCACTTACAAAAAAGCGTTTCTTATCATCTTCAGTGTCATAGCCTATTTCTTTCCCTGAAGGCACCTTTACACTTTTGTCAATGATTACTCTCCTGATCTTGCAATACCTGCCAATCTCCACATCTTCCATCAAAACGGATTCCCGGACATCGGCATAACTATTGACCCTAACATGGGGAGAGAGGACAGAGTTCTGCACTCTGCCACCACTAATTATACATCCTCCAGAAACCATAGAATCGAGACAGATTCCCAGCCTTCCACCGGGGTATTCCTGTGCAAATACAGTCTTGGCAGGTGGGTAATGACCTTGATAGGTACGTATGGGCCAGTCAGCATCATAAAGGTTCAGTGCCGGGTCAGGTAATACCAGATCCATATTGGCTTCAAAGTAAGAATCGATGGTACCAACATCCCGCCAGTATTTGGCTTTCTTTTTATTTTCATCTCTGAAATTATAGGCAAAGACCCTTACTTTGCGAATCATCTCTGGTATAATATCTTTGCCAAAATCGTGACTGGTCCTTTTTTTATGAGCATCCTCCTCAAGTGATTCTCTTAAGATGTCGCTGTTAAAGATGTAAACTCCCATGTTGGCAAAAAGGGACTGCTTGCTGTTGTCTGAATCCTCGATTCTCTCAGGTTTTTCCTCAAACCCTGTTACCCTGTTTTCTTCATCTACCTTCAGTATACCGAACTGGGATCCCATACTCGGATCAACCTCTGTGATAGCCAGAGTGAGGTCAGCGTCTTTGCTTTTATGGAAATCAAGCATTTTGGAATAGTCCATTTTGTATACATGGTCGGCTGAGAGGATGAGGAAATAGCGGGGATTTACTGTATCAGCAAAGTATAAATTCTGATAGATGCTGTCAGCTGTCCCCTTGTACCAATCTCCATTGATCCTCATCTGAGGAGGGATTGAAAATATATATTCGTCAAGTTCCGAATCGAATATGCTCCAGCCCAGCCTGAGATGTCTTTCCAAAGACAGTGACTTGTATTGGGTGAGAACCGCAATCTTACGGATACCGGAATTGATACAGTTACTCAATGTGAAGTCGATTAGACGATATATGCCTCCAAAGGGTACTGCCGGTTTAGCCCTATCACATGTTAATGGGTATAGGCGTTCACCCACACCCCCTGCCATAATCATGGCCAACACATCCCTCATTGCTACAACTCCCTTTTTGAATTTATTGTGTAAACTTTGCTAATCTTTAAGTACTTAAATCTTGGGCATCGGCCTCTATTTCGGCTATTATATCCAAACCCAACGTAGTGCCCAAATCTATGCATTCTTTTCTTAACCCCTTTACTCTTGAGATAATGCCCTTAGTGCACAGGTATCTCATAAGAATAACTATCATGGCCATTGCCGCAGTATCCACCGCCCCCACCTTTACAAAGTGAAATTCAGCGGTTTTTATCTCGGGGTGAATCCTTTTCATAATACTCTCTTTGATGGAAAGGATGTTGTTTCGGTTAAGGTTTCCGGATAAGTTTATCTGCGCAACCCCATTGTCTTCGGTTATAAACAGTATCTATTCTCCCTCCCATCAAGTTTAAAGTTGGAATTATAGTCAGCGAAAAAAAAGAAAGCTGTCATTTCGATGGGGCAGTTTAACTGAAAAATCTTAAGATTCCCCGCAGAGTTTCCACTGAACAGACTGGATATGCTTGGAATAACAAGCGCTCAATGTAATAGTGAATACTTCTATTCTGTATAAAATTATTTCAGAACTATTTTCTCTTTATTGTTTTTGGAAAGACACTCACTTTTCCACAGGCATAAGAGCTCATAGCAGTCGTTCACTCTGCCTGTGGCGTAGCAATCGATGTTATTTTCTGCTCGTTGAATTGCCCTTATTACATCTGTCTTTTTCATTTTGGCTGTATTTATACCCAAATCTTTAGCCATTCTTCTAACCTCGTTAAAGTTCATTTTGCCCCTCCCAAATATTGAAGTTTTAGGTTTAATTTCATTCTTTCATCAAAGAGGTTGCCTCTTCAAGACCATAGGACAATGTATATTCAGGCACATTGGCCATTCCCAGATTCTTGAAGTTGCCTTCCTGCCCTTATAAAACCCAAGTATTCTTATTAAGTAAGTGTCCTCATCTGAAAAACTTTCGGGTAAAAAAGTGTTCTTCCGATATTAGTTTCTATAACAGGCATGATTCCTTGTTCTTTATATACTGATTTGTTTACGCTTAAATTTTTCTCTGAGGTTCTGAAATCCGATTCTCAGCCTCTATCGGGGTTTGTGTGTCTAAACCCAAACTAGTTACCAATTCAATGCATTCTCCAGACAACCCTGTTACTTTAGACGTGATTCCGTTGCCGGCTAAGTATTTGACCACAAAAACGATCATCGCCATTGCGGGAACATCCATCTTGGAAAGATCTTCAAAGTGGAATTCCACTAGCTTTGTCCCGCGGCGGATTCTATCCAGGATGCTATTTTTAACGGGATGGATATCGTCCCGATTGATCTTCCCTGACAAAACAATCCGAATGACGTTCTTTTTCTCGGTTATGTCCAGCATCTTTTTGTTCATATATAAAGCTAGCCTTTATTAGTAGAGTTTGAGCGCTGTTTTCTATAATGTGGCTTCACATTTGAGGACGCGCGATGCACATCGTAGAGCTCTTACTGTGACAAGTCAGAGTTCACAGCTATTGTCCCTTGCTTTTACGTATTTGTAAATAAGGGCTAGCACTTATTTTTATAGGTGGAAACACCTATGGGTAGGGGTATTGTTTAGAGGGATAACGAAAGAAACTGGTTGGTTCAGTTTTGAAAGGTAAAGTGATCGTTCTATGTGTCTAGGTCTATTAAACCGAGCCTTACAGCATACCGAACTAATTCAACAGAACTATGTATGCCGAGTTTTTTGAAGATTTTGTTACGGTGATTCTCTATCGTCTTGGGACTGATAAAAAGTTTCTTAGCAACTTCCTTGCCGGAAAAGCCTTCGGCCAAGAGAAACATGACCTCTTGCTCTCGAGGTGTGAGGGTCTCGTAGGCGGGATCACTAATTTTTAATTCCTCTGGAGAAAAATCCACAAGCTTTTCAACAACTCTATGAGAAACACGGCGATCCATGAAGTACTCACCCTGTGAGATAGCCCTGAGTCCATTAAGGAGGGTGTCTGATGCGGAGTCCTTGACAACAAAACCAACGGCCCCGGCCTGAAAGGCCTTAATTATGTAGTCAATTTTAGAATGCATAGTGACAATAAGGACTAGAACATCGGGCAATATTTCTTTTAGTTGACTAGTTAACTGGATACCACTTCGATCCGGCAAAGATATGTCTACAAGAGCAATATCAGGCTTGTATTTTGAGGCATATTGAAGAGCTTCGTGCCCGCTTCCCGCCTCACACACAACTTCAAATGAACGATCTTGCCCTATAATAGCTTTGATTCCATCTCTGAAAAGAACATGATCATCTACGATAAGTATTTTCTTCTGCTTATCCATCTGTCCTTTCCGGTAGCGGGATTTTTATCGAGATTTTTGTACCTTCCGTTGGAAAGGATTTAATCGTCATCTCCCCTCCAAGGAGGTTCACCCTTCCTTCCATTATCAGAAGTCCCATCCGCTTCTGATTTTTAGCTAAGGATAGCTGCTCTTTTATGTTAAAACCTTTCCCATCATCCGTGATCCGGAGAATGATGTTTGGGAAAGAGACTATCAACCTAATAGAGACAACACTGGCATCAGCATGTTTCAAAACATTATTAAGGGCTTCTTGAACAATGCGATAGAGATTGATTTCAGTATCAAAATCGAGTTTCAATCTTTTCATGCCTGCCGATTTGAAGTTTAGGGTTATTCCATTCTGTTTGCAAAAATCTTTACAGTATCGATAGATAGTTTGAAGAAAACCGAGCTCTTTTAGTGTAGCAGGACGTAAATTGTATGCTAACTCACGGAGGGATACAATAATATTCTCGATCATTTGGGAAAATTCTGAAACCTTCCCCATCACCTCTTGGTTTATATCTGCCTGTTTGTGAAATAATGACTTGCATGCCATGTTTAGCGTTGAGAGGTCTTGTGCCACGTGGTCATGCAACTCGCGCGCGATCCTCTCTCTCTCATTTTCCTGGATATTCATCACTTGACGGGTGAGAGAGCGGATCCGTTTTTCAGCCATTTTCCTCTCAGTTATATCTATTGCAGCCACTATATGTCCTTTAGAGGGATTAAAGGGGTCGATCGGGGTTGACTGAAGATAACAGTCGATGACTCCCCCCTCTTTTCTAAGCCAACTAGTTTCAACCTTTCCTATGCCTTTCTCATCAGCTTCAGAATACAACATCCTACCAACGTGCTCGTACTCTTCACCATTTCTGTAGAATTTTTTAATGTCAATCCCTGAGAGAGACCCATTTTCGTAGCCTAGCATATCTGTTAGTGCCTTGTTTGTCCAGATCACCCTCCTGTCCTTGACAAAACCAATTCCTATCGGGGATGCTGTAAGGATTGCCATTAGGGTTTCTTCGCTCTTTTGAAGCAGATCAGTTGCTTTCTTTTGGGCTGTAATATCTCTGGCGATTTGTATAAACCTTCTATCCGTCTCTCCTTCAATTTTCAGAGGAACACAATACATATCCCAGTACGTGTCTTCTTCTGTCCCTTTTACGTTCGATTTGCAAACAATATTCCTTTCTATCTGGTTGCTTTTCAATGACGCTATGCATGAACAGCCAACACATGGAGTGTCTCGGCCACAGAAAACCTCATAACATAATTTACCTACCAGGTTTTCGGGCAACATACCAATGCCTTTGGCCGATGTCTGGTTGGACCAGAGGATCCTCATATCTTCATCGGTGTAACGAATCCTATCCAGAGAGGCGTCAAGGATTGCTTTCTTCTGAGTTTCACTTTCTCTGAGTGCTTTCTCGATTTGTTTTCGCTTGGTAATGTTACGTAGCGAACCAACAATTCTAATAGGGGTATCCTTGTTATCTCTCTCAATTTTTGCATTTATTGAACAATATGCATGGGAACCGTTTTTATCCCTCAGCCTTACTTCATAATCAGTGACCTTTCCATCCTCCAAAATCTTCTTTACAAAATGATCTCTTTCTTCCGGATCAACATATATATCGTGTAAGGGTTCCCCTAATAATTCTTCTCTGGTGTAACCTGAAACGTTCCTTATCGAGGGGCTGAGTTCCAGAATTATTCCATCAATGGTAACTTCATAGTACACATCCTGTATATTTTTAAAAATTCTATAGTAGGTACTCGCAGTTTTCTTCAATGCCTCCAGCTCGTGAACGCATTCCATAATGTTTCCCAGTTGCTCCGCAATGAATTTGAGAAGGCCTTTCTCCTCCTCAGTTCTTTCTGCCAAGTAATATAACTCAAGAGAGCAGGCCGGGTTACCATACATATAAATGTCAGTTGTCTGCTTCAATCGGGTTTCTTTGAAGTCATCAGTTCTAAATTCCTGACCTTTGTAGAGAATACGTACACAAATACTCTCTGGATACTCAAAGGCTAAGGGAATTATATGTACTGTGTTTTTAAGTATCTCCGCAATCGTAATATTATGCCTCTCTAGAAGTCTCGAGAGACTAATGATACAGTCTTGCTGTCTCACATGTGTGTTCAGTTCACTTATTTGGTTGTGTAACGCCTCTTCTTCCTGCCTGGATTTGGATACCTCATTTTCTAATACTTTTATTCTGTCTTCCAATTCTTTAAATGTTGGTTTCGTCTTCATCTAAACACCCTCCGGTTAAGGCAGGACCTAAAAGCCTAGATTACTTCACTCTTTACCTCGAAACTTACGTACATAGTTTCCCTTCGACTTATACCTTTGGCACCTTATCTGAGCCAGTCTTAGGTAATCTCTCAACGAAAACTACAGACCGAGGAACAGGATAGTTGGGGATTTTTTCTGACAAAGCACAATATTGTTTAAACAAAAAAGCGCCCCTCCTCTTTGCTCTCTGTAATCTCAGGAACTAAAGAAAGACACCTTCATAATTACCCCTCTGTGTTTCGGGTATAAAAAATTATAGCTATCTCTTATCCATTAATATAAATATACTACAATTATTAAGGCAAAAGCCAGTCTTTTTGTTGTTTTATCGCAGGGGTTTGTGTACCAGAGACCTACAAAGGATACTGCACGAAAGAACTACTCAAGATGTAAAAAAAGATTTGGAATTATCTGTTGAAAATATCGTCCCAAGAAGTTATAGGTGACATAGACATTAAAATTAAACCTCTTATTGATTTAACAGACAGAAATTTTGAAAAAAGTATTGCCAAGCATGTAGTTGTTCGTTGTTTAAAAAAGTCTGGTGAGGGGGAATTGATACTCTCTCCACACCCAAAAGGGTTCCTCCCCCTCCGTCCCATATTGTCCCTATAAAATATTCGATGTGTGTGGTCTGGATACCTATAGTTTTCACCTTTTGGTGAGTCCTATATATATTTCATTTTGTGTCATTTACCTAGTTTCGGTCATAGAAGAGGCGTCTTAGTTCTTCCCCACTATAGCATTCATTTCATGCAATTTTATGCCTTCTTATGCAACTTTGAAGGTGCCCCTTGTGTGTTGTGAGGTAAGAATTATTAAAAAGCCATCATGGGACTCCTAAGTCCGCTCCTCCCCCCACCCCTCTTTTAGGGTGCGTATAGGGTGCGGATGTTGTATTCGAAATGTCGCATTTTGCATTATTCTGCAACTCTAAGTACGCTAAGTTATTGATATTATTAATATTAGACTACGAATCCGTAGGTCGCAGGTTCGAATCCTGCTGGGCGTACCAATAAAGTAAATTTAAGAGGTTATCTGCAAGCGGATAACCTCTTTTTTGTTTTATTTACCATATTAATTTTAGGCGTGTTTATGAATTTAATCGATTTCTTTGAATTTTGATTTCGGTGCATTGCAAACCGGGCATTTTTCCGGAGCTTCATCATAGACTGTATTTCCGCATACCCCGCAAACATATATCTTTTTCTTCGGCAGGTCTTTGCCTGCCTGTACTGATTTCAATGCTTCCTTGTATAATTGATGGTGAATCTCCTCAACCGCAAGAGCAAACCTGAACGAGATCTCGGCTGATTTGTCGTTTTCCTTCTGAGCTTCCTCCAAGAATTGTGGATACATGCTTTTGAATTCATGGCTTTCGCCTTCTACTGCTTTTATTAGATTCTTTTCCGTAGTGTCAATACCCCTCATTGCACGTAGATGTGCATGTGCATGAACAGTTTCCGCTGCTGCCGCAGCACGAAAAAGCTTTGCTATATGAGGGAACCCATCTGCATCTGCTTTTTTTGCAAAAGCAAGGTATCTACGATTTGCCTGACTTTCTCCCGCGAACGCTTCTTTTAAATTATCTTTTGTCGCCATATTTCCTCCAATCTAATTTTATTTGTTTATCCTATTAATCACATATAAAACTGTATTGCTTAATTTTAATCCGCTATCATAAATATATATAACATAAATAAGTTCCTCATTCTTAAATTTATTTTGGGTCTTGACTAGAACAGAGAGTTAAAAAGTGGTATAAGTCTAGTCATGACAATGAAAAACAAGTATGTAAAACGTTCAAGAATTTCTGAGGCGAAATTTAGGGAACTTGTAAAGCTTTTTTCTTTAGATATTCCCTCTCAGAATATAGCCATTTTAATCAATTTA
>JBDRRJ010000028.1:0-194366 GCA_043825855.1 Pseudomonadota bacterium
CGTCCCAGGATTTGCCAACGGCTTCTTCATGAAATGGCAAATACTTTTTTGCCAAGATAGTCTCGACTGCCATAATCAAACAGACTATGCCAAGCATAAAGTACAGCAGTAGTGGGAATATATTGAGTATTTGATTCATATTGGTAGCCCTCGAAATGATGTGAAGGAATCAATGTCTCTTGTTCTTTTTTACGTTGCCTAACGTGTAGTTAAGCAGCTTGCCTGCTTGAACTGGTGGTTATCTGTTATAGATCTGTTTTATTAAAGCGTTGTGATGCAAACCTCTATCTTCAATTACGCTTTTTGTCGGGGGTCTCCCATTAAATTGCGACCCTCGTTCCCTCGCATTATTTTAAGACCTGCCCTCGTTCACTATTTCAACGAACAATAAAATGCCGCGTTTCATATAGAGTTTTTTTCAGATCAGAACGGAAATCTGGATGAGCAATAGAGATGAGCGCCTCTCCTCGTTCCCTCAGGCTTTTTCCATGAAGATTTACTGCACCAAATTCGGTGACGACCCAATGGACGTGTCCGCGTGTGGTGACAACACCTGCGCCGGCTTTGAGCTCCGGCACAATCCTTGACATCTTTCCCTTGGCTGCAGTTGATGGAATGGCAATAATCGGTTTTCCATTCTTGGACAGAGCAGCCCCATGGATAAAATCCATCTGTCCGCCGATGCCTGAGTATATCTTGTGTCCGAATGAATCAGCGCACACTTGTCCGCTAAGATCAATCTCCAAGGCTGAGTTGATTGCGACTACCTTGTCGTTCTGACGGATAAGAGCTGTATCATTGGTACGATCGCAGGGATGAAACTCCACCATGGGATTATCATGGACAAAGTCGAACAGGCGTTTCGAGCCGCTGACAAAGCTCGTGGTTATCCGGTTGGGGTGGACCTTCTTAAGCCGGTTTGTTATTACTCCTGCTTCCACCAAATCTACTATGTGATCGGAAAACATTTCCGTATGGATACCCAGATCCTGCTTATTATAAAGACGGGTGAGCACGGCATCGGGGATATTTCCAATTCCCATCTGTAATGTGGAGCCGTCTTCAATGAAGTTAGCGATAATCTCACCAATTCTGGCTTCAACGGCATTTTCATCAGACCCATGATGCTCGATCAAGGGGCGATTCGTATGAATAAACGCGTTTATTTTGTCGATGTGGACAGCTGTATTTCCGTGTGTTCGCGGCATCTGCTCGTTTATCTCTGCAATAACGATTTTTGCGGAATCGGCCGCGGCTTTGGCCACATCCACAGAGGTACCCAAGGTACAGAAACCGTGACGATCTGGAGGGGATAATTGCAATATCGCCGCGTCCAATCGGATTATATCGGAAGTGAACAGTCTAGGGATGTCAGCTAAAAATATGGGCATAAAGTCGGCCCGTCCCTCATTGATGGGCTTTCGCAATGCTTCTCCAGTAAAAAATGAGATAGAGAAAAAGCGCCCCTGATGTATGGGTTCGGCATAGGGAATGTCGCCTGAGACATGCAGGTGATAGAGAATCACATTTTCCAATTCCAACCGTTTACACAATGCGGCAATCAGAGTGGTGGGCGTGGCTGCTGCACCATGGATAAAAATCTTCATGCCGCTTTTAATTGGGGCAACGGCATCATCCGGAGAAAAGGTTCTGGATCTCCAGTCAGCTACAATGCTCATGACGCATATTCCTTTCTGCGAAAAAGATCTGACTCAGGTTTTAACTTGCACAAATCAGTTTATTTAATTTTCAAGGGTTGACCCCTGATCACTTTATGTTTTTTGATAACCGCCTTTTATCCCTTTTTTCGAAAACACAATCTGCCACAACTGATTTTTTCTTGATCTGAAACTACCTGCACAAGAAAGAAGATAATAGTTCCACATGCGATAAAATCTCTCATCATATGTGTCTTTTAGATTTGTCCAATTTTTTGTGAAATTGTTGTACCAAGCCATCAAAGTATTATCATAATATTGCCCAAAGCTATGCCAATCCTCGAGTACAAACAATCCTTGTGCAGCCGAGGTTATCTGCTTTGCAGACGGTAGCATCGAATTCGGGAAAATATATTTATTAATCCACGGATCCGTTGAATTCACAGAAGTGTTTCCACCTATTGTATGCAGCAAGAAGATGCCATCTGTTTTAAGACAACGGTGGATAACTTCCATAAAAGTTCTGTAGTTATGGAATCCTACATGTTCAAACATTCCTATCGAAACAATGCGATCGTATTTTTCTTTTAAATCTCGATAATCCTTCAGTTCGATTTTAACATCAAGCCCTTTACAAAAATTATTTGCAAATTTTACCTGCTCCTGGGATACTGTTATACCATGTACATTTACACCATATTTTGTAGCTGAATATTTTACAAAACCACCCCAGCCACAACCAATATCTAAAATATTCATGCCCGGTTTTAACCCTATCTTTCGGCATATTAAGTCTAATTTGGCTTCCTGTGCGTCATCGAGAGTTTTCGCTTTTTCCCAATAACCACAAGAATAGTTTAACCATTTGTCCAACATAATTGAGAAAAGATTATTGCCGATATCATAATGACGTTTGCCAACTACATAAGCTTTCGATCTGTTCTGAACATTTATTATCTTTCCCTTAAGGAAAACATACAGGAATCGTATAAAACTTCCTTTTACCTTACTGTCCAAACCCTCTTCTAATATTTTTTCAAAGAATTGATCAAGGGCTTCACAATCCCACCAGCCATCCATGTAGCTTTCCCCTAAAGCAAGAGAACATCCTGACAAGACCCTTTCATAGAAATTGGGATTATGTATCTGGATATCCCAGGGTCTGTCCCCATTAATCTCAACATCCGAAGGATCAAGTATTTCCTTCACAATTTCTTTTGCTCTTGACTTATTCATGTGCTTATCCTTTGTTCAATTTTAAGCCATGTAAAGTTCGTCTGAACTGCCGGGTTTTTTGCGGTCAACCCAAATAGAAGGCTTCTGTTCTTGAGAGGTTTTATTTATCCAAGGGGTTTGCACATCTTCTTCGTTGCACCGCATATCGGGCATTTCCAATCATCCGGTAAATCTTCAAACTTAGTTCCCTTAGGAATTTTTCCTTTTCTGTCACCCTTGTCGGGATTATAAATGTAGCCGCAGTTGACTGTTTGACATTGGTACATTTCATGTGGTTCTGCCATGGTGTATACTCCTTTGTTTATATAAATTCAACAAAAACTAGTATAGTAACCTCATTTTATCTCACAAGAGTTATCAAGAAACACGGGAGAACTCCAACATATTATCTTTAAATTGTCCCATGAGATTTCTTGCAGTTTCGGCTCTCATATGCGTTCCATTAAAGTTACAATGAACCGTCAGGTCATCTTTGTAGCTCGTTGCGGTAAAAAAGAGATTGGGTCTTGGGAAAAAGGGTGCAACCATTGAATAGGATCTTGCCTTTATCCTGCCAAAATTGCCTGCAGATTCCGGTATAATTCCGATATTGGTCAGGGCATGAGTTATTTTGACCAGTCTATTAACAAAAAAGGCGGCGATTCTTGAAATGACCTCAGGCTGGATTTTAAGAGATAAGACATCCCAAAGTTCCTTTAGACCAAATTCTTTCTTGGCTTTATCAAATTTAGGCTTAAGAGTCTTTATCGCTTTGTGAACATCAGCCAAATCTTCCGTATTGGCTAAAGCAATACAGACGGCACTCATGTTTGCATATTTACCTTCCGGTTGACCCCACCATCTACGAAGGTCAACGGTATAGCCGGAGAGCACACGTGAGAATCTTTTTCCGCAGGCAGAATTCCAGGCATTAACGGTGGTCATCAGGGCAGCCATAATGAGATCATTAACCTTTGCACCTTCTCTATTGAGACGAAAGTTTATGGTTTCCATCTCATTCTTATTTATTACAAAGGTTTCCATTTGCGGATTTTCAGGGACAAAACCTTTGTTCTTTTCAGGGAAATCTCCGATAATTACAGAAGCTATTTTTCTAAGATTAAGCAAAATATAGATAATGATAACAAATTCTTTGAAAGCAATAAACGGTGCTATCAGGAACCTGTGCCATTTTAGGTATTTCGCTATCTGAAACCAGCTACGATCCATTACGGGGAAATTATCGGGTAGCCATTCAGGATCATTTTCAAGTTCCCTGTATATTTTGGCAAACAGGTTAAAAAGCTGTTTAGCGCCTTCACCGTCCATTACAGTGTGATGAACCTGTAAAACAAAAAAATGATCATCCGGCAAGTCAATAGATGTAACTCTTATCACTGGTGGATTATCAGCATCTATAGAATTTCTTATTACCTCATTTAATAATCTGTCGGCTTCTTTTGCATCAGATGCCCTCTTCTTTGTCATAAGTGTTTTTATATCACCCGGTTCCACAAACTCCCAGTATCCGCTCCATAACCCTTTTTTAAGTCTAGCGCTAATAATAGGCACTCTGTCTATTAATATCTCTAAAGTTTTTTCTATAATTTCATCAGACAGTGGTTCATCCAGACCTATAATGCCCCATAGACAACATGCCGGCTGTTTATGCATCCAGTGATGAATCACCCTGTCGATAGTGGACTCTTTTGCAACAAATGTATTTGATTTGTGACCTATTCTTTGGTGGGGTTTATTCAATTAATTAATCCCTGGTGTTAGACTTTTCACTCAAACCATGTATTTGAAACTCTGACAGCAAGGACATTACCTTCAGAGCACACTTCACCTTCCGAATACAACTTACAAGTAAGTGATATTCTCTTTTCTTTGGCCATTACTATACTTGCGATAAGTGTCACTTCTTTATCGATTGCGACTGGTTTCTTGAAATAAACTTCTAACTTACCAGTAACAAACCAAATAGGTTCACCGCTACCGATATCACGACCTGCTAATTGATACCCCTTTGCTATTGCTGTACAAACACAATGACAATCTATGATCGTGGCGATAATCCCCCCATTCAGTATATTTGTTGGACCTGCGGAGTGATGTGATGAAGGTCTGAAATGGCATATAGATTCATTTTCTTTAACCCAGTAACTTTTAAGTAATAGTCCCTGTGAATTATTCGGACCACAACCGAAACAGTTGTTATTCGGTATATGATCCTGGAACGCTATTTTTTTATTCATACTCTTTCCTAAGCCTAATGTGGAACTGAGAGGGGGGAATGCACAAGCTTCTTCCAGTCGTTTCTCCGACTGCTTGTTATGCAAATCTTTTTGCGTATTAGATTTAAATAGTAGCTGACCCTATTTAAGTAATTGGAAGAATGCGGCAATCAGTCGCGTAGAAATCTTCAACCCATGGTTGGAGAAGAAGTATCTCTCCACTCGAGTCTACTTTCTCCATCTCCATACTGCATGCCTCTAGTGGAAACATTTTTCGGATAATAAGTTTTGTGATTCGCTGAATATTTGCTTTAGTTATTCAATTACCAATTAAAGAGAACCGTCCCCTTTAGTTACTTTATTACCCTTGGGTACCGGGGCAATCCAGCAAAACGGTGACCTTGTTAATTAGTCCCCTCGCCCCCCTCAGTCCTTCACAAAAGTAATGCCGAAAGCTCCGGGACCGGTATGGGATGTGATGACTCCGCCGAGCTTGCCCCGGTGAATAAGGGAAAGACCTGGAATCTTCATCAGCCTCTCAAGAAGGCCTGTCATGACTTCACTGTTGTCTGATTCGGCAACCGAAAGCCGGAGGGGTGAACCTTCACGTGCTTCATTTTCCACCAATTCCACGAACCGGTTCACCAGCCTCTCCGAGGTGCGGATCTTTTCGACGGGTTGAACCTCACCTTCCAGCAACTTTAAAAGGGGCTTGATTTTCATGAGGGTTCCCAAAAAAGTCTGAGCATTTCCGATACGGCCTCCCCGGCGCAAATGCTCAAGGGAATCGACCGAAAAATAAGTTTCCACCTTGCGGGAGAGTTCTCGGGCAAAATCGACCAGGCTTTCAAAAGAAGCCCCCAGGCTTGCCTTCTCTGCGCAGAGGAGAATGATCATGCCCAGTCCCAAGGAGGCTTGAAGGGAATCGACTACTTCTATCCGTGCTTCCGGAAAATGACTTTTGGCCAGAGTCGCGGACTGATACGTCCCACTTAACTTGGAAGAAACATGGATAGAGAGCACAGGTTCACCTTTTTTCGCAAAAGGGGTGAATGCGTTGATAAAATCTTGGGGTGAGGGTTGGGATGTAGTTGGAAAGGCTTTTGACTTTCTCAACAAGGCATAATATTCATCCGGAGCGATATCATGGAAATCAAGCCACGTTTTCTCTCCCAGATTAATAGTAAGGGGAACCATGCCAATGTCGTGTTTCTGATAAAGGTCCTTTGATAGGTCCGCAGTGCTGTCCGTTATGATCTTCATGTTTCTTTTTTCTCCCTACTCTACCGAAATAAGATAGTGGGCATATGCCTGCCCGCCATAATAAAGCTCGACTGCCTTGTCCTGAAAATGGGACTGCAAGGTGGATTGCAAGGTTTCCGAGTTCTCTTTCTCAATGGAATCACCATAATAAAGGGTGATGATTTCATCGGAGGGATCAACCATAAACTCAACAAGACGGAGAACGGCCTTTTCCGGACAAGAGCAGGAGCATCGAATTTCCCCCTGGTAAATGCCAATCGAATCGCCGGATTTCACTTCAACCCCCCCTACGACGACACTGCGGGATGCCGGAGCGGCCTCCCCACTCTTCACTTTTTTGAAGGCCTGTTCCATCCGGGTGATGTTCTCCTCGGGTGAAGTATCATCCATGTAAGTCAGCAAAGCCAAAAGGCCTTCAGGAACCGAGGATGTTTTCAAGACCGTGATCTCTTTAGAAGTCCTTTCCGCTGCCTGAAGCGCTGCAGGGTAAACATTCTTATCATTGGGCAGGATGATCACATTATCGGAAGCTACAGTTTCTATGGCGGCTATGATGTCCGAAGTGCTAGGGTTCTGGGTGGGACCGCCATCCAACACCAGTTCTGCTCTGGTGTTGTAGAATAGCTCCTTTAAACCGTCTCCCAGAACAATGGCAATGACCGAAGTGGCCTTCGAGCCTTTTAAGTCCTCAAAGCGGGTCGTGTGCTGAACCAGCATGTCATCCACCTTAATCGATGAAACCTGGCCCAATGTGGAGGCATAGCGCATCACTTCTTCGGGTTGGCCTGTATGAATATGAACCCTTGTTAAACGGCTGTCTCCCACAACCAAGATGGAATCCCCCATAGAAGTGAGAGCGTCCTTGATCGTATCCTCGGAGATCAAACTTCCTTTCAGAATAAACTCGGTGCAGTATCTGAAATTCCAGTGATGCTCTACCAGGTTGTTTACGGTTCCGTTGAGTATGCCTTCTACCTCTATGGCTCCGCCCTTCTTTATTGCACCCTGGGTCAGCTGTACCATGCCTTCCAGAAAATAGAAGAACCCCAGCCCCCCGGCGTCCACGACACCGGCTTCTTTGAGCTTGGTCAAGAGAAGGGGAGTTCGCTCAACCGAAGACCGGGCTGAACTGATCATTCCATCCAGGAGAAGGGCAAGATCCTTTTCGGCCTTGACGATTTGCTCAGTGGTCTCTGCAGTCTCCCGGATGACGGTCAGGATGGTGCCCTCTGTAGGGCACAGGACCGCTTTGTAGGCTTTCTTAACAGCTAGGGAAAAAGCAAAAACAATATCTTCTGCAAATAGACGTTTACGTCCCTCGACCACCTCCGCCAAACCAGACAAGACTTGAGACAGAATGATCCCGGAATTGCCCCTCGCCCCCATCAGGGCTCCCCAGGCAGCCGCCTTGACAGTCGTTTCCAGGGAGATTTCCTCCAAAGCCTCCATTTCCCTGACAGCGGCCATGAGCGTAATGGACATATTACTTCCCGTATCCCCGTCCGGTACAGGGAAGACGTTAATCTTGTTCAATTGGTCGCGGTTTTTGTCTACCCAGTCCGCTCCGGCCAGGATAGCTTGTTTAAACAGCTTTCCCCCGCAATAGAGAGTCGCCACTCTACCTCTCCTCTTTCGTTATCGAGAATCTATCGACATAAAAATGAGTAATAATACAATATCTTTTTTCAGAAAACAAGTCTGATGAAAGGAGGCTCAAAAAATATAGGATAGGTTGTTCAATATGTTGCTAATTCCAACAAAATGAAGAAAATAATATCATATTTTGAATTGAAAAAGAAAGTGAAAAGTGAAAAGTGTAAAGAGTGTAAAGTGGGGGTGTAAAGATAACTATTTCCCACGCAGAGCAGGATCCTGCTGGTAGTATTCTTTAAGAACACGATAAAGATCAGGGGCATTTTTTATCATTAAAAAAGGCTGATCGAAGAACTGCTCTGTGGCCACGGCAAAGAATTCAGCTTCACTGGTTGAGCCGTAAGCATCTAGAAAAGATTTCCTGCCTTGTTCGGCGTCATGCTTGAGGCGCAGATATTCACGGGAACATGTCTGCACCCAGTCGCGGTATTCAGCCCTGTCCCGTAGCGGGGGCGTGCCGTCAGCCGTGCCGTCTAGCATATCGAGCTTGTGGGCAAATTCATGATAGACAACATTATAACCAGATTCGGGGTGGCGGCCGCCATGCAGGGCCGCATCCCAGATGATAATGACAGGCCCCTGCTGAAAGGCCTGCCCGATAATGGGATGCGAAGCTTCTATGGGCGCAAGAGCAGTTTCAAAAAAACCGAGTTTACGCTGGGGCGGAACCACGGTGGATGGATAGACGATAATTGTTTCGACATTCTGATAGTAATTGTGCGGCAGGCCGAGAAGAAGGAGGCACGCCAGAGCGGAGATGGTAACGCGGATTTCATCGGTAAGTTCCAGTCCGCCGCATCCTTCCCAATATTTTTCGGCGATAAAGACAAGGATAAGCTCCCGCAGGTGAGTGCGTTCAGCATCGTCCAGCATGGAGTAATGGGCGACATTAAGCAGCAGGATATCTTCCCATGGGGGAGGAAACGACTCCTTTATGAGTTTTTTCCGGCGGCGATTGGCAAACCAGCTAAACATCGGAACTCCTTCTACGGTAATATTTCAATAATAAATTACGTGCAATCCCACCGCAACCGAGGAATAAAAGTAAAAGTGTAATTGCAAAAAAACGACTTTAGATATAACTTTAACATGCTTTCACCTCAAATGTATTAATGAAACTTAACCTTTGTGTTAAGCTGCCCCGATTTTCGGGGTCTGCTTGAACGATTTGTTATGCATCTGGCGCGTTAAGAACTCTCTCATTAGCTGCAAGACGACATCCGTCCTTTCGTGATGCGGAGCATGACCACACGCCTCCACCATCACCTTTTGGGCATTCAATGTCTTTGACGCGATTGACTCCACCTGCGCAACAGTGCCGTATTGATCTTTGGTGCCCTGCAAAACCAGAACTGGACACTCTATTGATGGCAGTAAATATTCAATATTCCAATATTTGAAGAAGTCGCTGAGCCACGTGTCAGACCATGCTTTAAAGATTCCTTCTGTTTTTTCTCCATGATACCTGGATAGTCCGAGCAACTCTCCAGCATGAAAAGTATTTGCAGCGACACGGACGCCATCCAATGACTCTTTCTCAACAAAAACGTGGGCCGCCTCGGTGATGATTCCCTGAAGGTGAGCAGGTTTTTCTGACGCGTGAATTAGGGCAATACTTCCGCCATCTGAGTGGCCGATAAGAAAGTAATTTCTGGCGGGGATTAACTGTGAAATAACTTCTGGCAACTCAGTAAGTGCATATTCGTGAAGGAAATGTATTGTCCTTAAATCAGTGAGTGGCGACGACCTGCCATGGCCAAGGCGGTCATAAACAATTCCGGGACAACCGGTTTCTTTGCACAATATGTGCGGGAAATCCTTCCACATCTCAGTGCAACCCAGACCATCATGAAGAAAGACCAGATAGGGTCTCTCTTGCTCTCCGTCTATTAACTCGTAGTAGATTTGTTTTGTATCACCCAATTTCAGGATTGCCACTGGAGCAGTCCTCCTAATGCATAACACAGGCATCACCTGCCTTATCCAGAGTGACGAAGGAACGACAGGTAAGGTCAGGTGCATGTGCTTGTTATCTAATATAACTTTGATAAATTATTCATATTTTAGAAGTCTAATTTTGTGTCATCTTCATCAATTTTTGCATCATATTGTCAGCAATTCTCTGTGCCCGTTTTTGATCTATCACGTTGATATCGATTGTCATATTTATAAAAAGTCTACCTGCCCATGAATTCTCGGCTAAAAGCAACGGGAAATTCGCCACAGGGGCTGTAGCGAAGGATAATGACATGACTGGTTTTTCAAAGGTTGTTCGCGGGGGATCGACAACTCCAAGGTTGGTTACAAATGGCCCATATGTTCCTGATGACATAAGACGAAGAACTCGTTTTTTTCCATTCTCATCTGGTGTAAGCGCTCTTTTTAGTAGTGACAATATTTTTAAAAACGTATGCGCTCTTCCCAGCGCTAGGTTATCAGTAATACCTTTATTGATGTCACGAGCCAATTCCCAAAGGTTTGTGGAACTATCATAAATATGAGTCGATTCTAATATCGAAGCAAACATACCAGGGATGTTTTTTGGATTGGTGGGATTCTTTAAGAATCTCCGCATATTAATGGCCGATACCAAAGGAACTCCAACATCGTTTAGACCATTTTTGTCAACTGTGTCGAATTCTTCAATTATTGAAAGTAAAAAGGAAGAACACAATGCGGCGTTAACAGTGACTTCCTTATCATGACACCGTTTTACGATCGATTCAGTTTTTGATTCGTCAAACACTAATCGAATAATGCCAAGTTTACGCTGTAGATTTAACTTTCCAATTGGAGAAAGTTCATTTGTTTCCTTTTTTCGCGACGTTTCTATAACTCTATATGCAAGACCATTTGCCAAACGGAACAGTAACCGCCAGCCTTGATATTTGGACGGGAAAAGAGATTCCTGAGCAGCGGATATGGTAGTATTAGAATCGATAAGTGTATCCGGATTGGCTGCTGACCCGCGAAGAACATATTCTAAAATCTTTCTTACAAAGAATATGCCCCCGATAGCGTCTGTTACACTATGGTGAAAAGTAAATACAATAGAGGCTTTTTCTTCAGATGTCTTAACAATGCAAGTTCTCATAAGAGGAAAGCTCTCAGGTTGAAACTGAGTATTGATCTCTTTTAAAACTTGATCATTAACTGATGAAGAAGATTGATTTATAATAATACTGTTAATAGCTTCTTCAACTGTTACCATGGCAAAATCCAAATGATTTCCTGGGCCTGTCACGATTTTTGCCCTTAGTAACGGATGATTTGAAATAACCTTAGAAATAGCAGATCTTATTAATTTCATTGGAATATGCATGTCGATTTCAACTATGATCGAAAAATTTCTGCATATAATCTGATCATAAATCCAATAGAAACGTTCTGATGTTCCTAAAGGACGTATCAAATTTAGATTTGATCCAGAATTCATCAGTTTGCTCCTGAATATTTCAGGTTTTTATCAATTCACAGCTAACAAGTGATTATCCAGATCTGGATATCATTATTTTTGTAATGTTATCTAACAAAAATTAAAGTTTAACCAGGCAGTTCTGAGGGCACAATACTCAATTTAGTCATGTTATTGCCGGTATTCCTCCCAATTATTATACTGTCCGCGGAATGCCAAAATAAAAGACCAGACCCCTTGCACTTTATGGGATATTTTTTTTCTTGACAACCGAAGGCCATATAGCTGTTGGGTCAGGATAAATCGCACTTGTTTGGATAGTTGGCATTACTTTTTTTCCTTTGTTTTTTCCGCAAGACGCCTCTCCCTCCTACCTTTTGCTTGCTCGTTTCTTCTTTTTTCTTCATCTGTTTCCAATATTAGCGGAGGCAATGGTGTAGGACGGTTATTTCTATCGAGTGCCACAAACGTCATATAGGCAGAAGCTATATGACGCTTCTCACCGGTCATAAGATTTTCAGACTCCACGCGGATACCCACTTCCATGGAGGTTTTTCCCACAAGATTGAGGCTGGCTCGCAGGGTTACCATATCTCCAACGAATAAGGGATAATGAAAGTCCAATCGGTCTAATGAAGCAGTCACTGCGTTAGCCCTTGCATGTCGGACCGCAACGGCTCCCGCAACGGTATCAATGAGCTTCATTATAATCCCGCCATGAACGTTCCCTGCAGGATTCGCATCCTGCGGGTTCATTATCTGTGCCATGACGGTACGGCTATCCGCAACTCGTTTTCCTTCCATTTTTCCTCCTTCTTTCTGTTATGCTAATACACATGACTTAAATACAAGCTACCTTACTTTTTACCGGGAACCACGCCTGTTTATTTTCGGCTACAGATTAGCATAAAAGAAAAAACAAAGAAAGATCTCGATAAGATCACCGGCATTCTACCGTGCAGGCCATTTTAAAATTTAGTTATGCCCGTCCCCTATTAAATTAAAGAGTCATTGACCCCATATACCCCCTGTTATTGCCGGTATTCTTCCCAATTATTATACTGTCCCTGGAATACCAAAATAAAAGACCTGACCCCCTCGATTCGACTACTATTTCTTTCAGAAAGAGTCTTGAAAGCCATAATTATTATTTTGCCGGGACTGTGAGAGGAAGTTCAACAAATGCATACCGTGGACTGAGCTGATAAGCCGGGGCATTTAACCCTATTACTTTCAATCTTCTGTTGAGCGAATGGAGCGGGTCAGTTCGGCCTCGCTTAGATTCCAAGCCATACCATGTCATTTTCCCACTCCTAGTAGAAATTTTCATAAGGCCACCGTCAAATTCGATCAGGGCCCTTGTCCCCCGATAAAACCGTATGGAACCGGTTAATACAATCCACCGTTGATGAAGATCTTTCTGCTTCCATCGCTTGCGAAGCCATTTTCGAAGTTCACGAATTCCCAATAGTTCCGCATATTGATCTCGAAGTTGCGTAGGAATACTTTTGTACCTATTCCTCAAAATGTGTTTTATGATTGGATCATCCAATTTTGCAGTGGTGGCCCAAATACCTCCTTTTGACTCCATCGGTGTGGATTGCTTGAATAGACCAAAGCGGGTCAAATTCCATGGCTCGAGACGCACTTCAATACTTGGGTATGCAATTTCAATGGCTCGCCTCACCAAGGACAAGTAAGCAGTCTCTAACTCACCCTTTTTGAGGATATTGTAGGTATCATTGGCTTGTGCATCCAAGTTTTCAAAATGGCTAACAAACCAAGCGGTCAGTCTACCCACATCATTCACAGTAAGATCGTTATTGGTAATTGCATCAACTATCAACTGATCTGGCTCTAACATAGTCTCTGAATTCCAGGCTTTGTATCGGAAAACAGCGGGATGAGAGAACTTTTTGTTTTGCAGACTTTTTTCCATATCCACAGGAGAATCGTTAAGATTGGTGAAATGACTTCGTAACTTGATTGAGGCTACGAACTCTAATGATTCGGTTGGCGTTCTACGACCCAACTTGAGTTCTCTAAAAAGGCCGCAAGTCAACCACTTATCTATTACTGTGGCTGGATCAGCCTTTGTATGGAGTAATTTGAATATATGGTCTGCAACGGCCGAGGCTTCTTTTCTAGATGCATTAGAGTGATAGACAGAGTCAAACGTAAGTCTCTCTATTGGCGACAGTATCTCACTGACATTAGAAATGAACTCCTCTAACCCCCGGAGATTGTTGTTGATCTGATGTTCAACAATTGCAGGAATGCTAGGAAACCATGGCAAGCCACTGAACGGTGCATCAAGAGTCAAGTACGCTAGGTGTCGAACAACGCCGAATGCACTATTTATCTTAGCCCATTGAGCCGAATGGCCTTCATTGTAGCCAAGCAAGAAAGGAGCTGCAAACGAGCAAACAAATTGAAAGAAAGTACCTTCAGGTTTGCTGCAATATGAAAGAAGTTTAATTACTGCAAGGACACGTGCTACACTGAGATAGTCCTCAGAATTGAGTAAGCGATTTGCCTCATCCTGCATGCGCCTTACAACTTCAAGCGTATCATGATGCCAATGAAGGCCTGCCACCGGATTATCCTTGTTGCGGTCGTAGAGAAACCGCCAAATTCCTTTTTCAACGGAAAATGTTCCGGGTAAGTGCCCTGTATTCCACACGAGTGCCGCACATTGCAGGGCTGCATTAGTAGAGCTGAAATTGATAGAACCTATTCTGATTTTATTGTTCATACTTGGCAAGTTCAGTTTGGTTGGATAGTGGAGCAAAGCGATAGTGTAGTCCCATCTCGCTTGCCGTGTACCTGGTAGAGCACCACTTGTAGAAGGAGAGCCTAAATGTCGCAGCTTGGTCAGACGTCGTTCCTCATTTTGTTCTCTGAGTTCAGTATAGACGTAATCAGCAGGAGGATACAGAGGAATACACTGGAATCCTATTTGTGGAATCATATGTTTTAGAGCTATATCATGTGGCATAATTCTGCCTGTTTGATTGATATTTTCCTGAGTACTAACATAATTATTCTAAAATATCTACATAACCCCAGAAACCAAAGGGTTATATTTAGGTTTCTACACCAAAATGATTTTATTGACTATGCAATCTATAATACCCAATCAACATATCTTACTGATTTTATTTTCAGCTCTCTATATTCTTTAATGATTATGTCCAAAATGATTTTTGTTCAAAGTGATCAGCTAATAATAACCTCTCTTCGTAACCGTTTGGATATTTGTATAAAAGTTTGGCACTATCAAACACAGCATTAGTTTTATGTATTATTCGGTGATGATTCGGGCAAATGACAATAATGTTTTTACTGATGTCCAAACCGCCTTGACTCAAAGAATTGATATGATGAGTTTCTGAAAATGGTTTTTCATAGTTAATCTTGAAATCCTTGCGACATATCTGGCATCTGTGATCATAAAGTGCTTTTAATGATTCGGATAACAAGGGGTCGCGATAGAATTCTTCATGTTCAGGGATTATAATCTTTATTGGCTTCTCAGGTGGGGTAATAACGTCATAATTGACAATTGCCTCTCTGACTAAACTCGGTCCAAATGTATCTCGCAGTTCATAGCCAGTCAATTTACCCCAAACGTATGATGATATTATGGCTTCGTCTTGTTGGCTAATTGACAGTGGATTAGTTTGGCCTGCATAGTTATTTGAAAGTGGTAAATATTCCAAGCTAAACGGGATTGTAGGTATAGTGTATGAGCAAACGAGGATATATTTCCATGTTTTTCCAGCATGCGGCCAATGTTTTCTACTTATCTCCCCTGTATAATCAATTTCGTAGTGGTCGTATACAAGGGCAAATTCAATTCGTGTATTCATCTTGCCAAGCATCCTAGCTTCGCCTTTAACAAGCTGTAATAAAAGGATTTCCCCTTTATGAAAACGTGGCATTTGATTTACTGCAAAGAGAGATTTTTCAATACATTCTCTAATCTGAGATTGTCTTACATTAAGACGTTGCACACGCTAATCCTTTTAATAGTTTGTAAAAAAATAACTATGGCCAATTGTCATGAAAAAAGATTGGAGTATCATCGCTCCCCTCGGTCTTCTTTCTTCTATAAGACAAAAGAAGATATCTTGGCTGTAATCTGCTGTTTCGGAACTGCCCCAATGATTGTATCCTTCAGCTCTCCTTTATCAAATATCAGCATTGTCGGAATGCTCCTTGTTTGAAATTTTGAGGCAGTTGCAGGGTTTTCATCGACATTTAGTTTGCATACTCTTATTCTGCCGGAATATTCTTCAGCAATCTCTTCCATAGTCGGGCCTATACTTTTGCATGGCCCGCACCAGGGAGCCCAGCAGTCAAGCAGAACTGGAATAGGGGATTTAAGGACTTTAGCCTCGAAATTACTATCAGTAACAACTATAGGGCTTTTGTTCATCAAATCACTTGTATCAAGAGGGGTAGAGCATTTACCGCATTTTGCAGAAGTTCCGGCCTTATCTACAGGAATCCTGTTTTTAGTGCCGCATTTTGTACATCTTATCGTTCGTGTATTTTTCTGGTTCATTCGAATCTCCAAAATTGAATCTGGGAAACGTTATCACCTTTGTCCAATCCTATGAATTAATTCCTTTTCCTAACCCCATGAACTTCCACAAATCTTACCAACCTCTCGTAAGGATGTGCACCAACCAACTTGTCATTATTCATAACAAATGTTGGAACGGCTGTAATAGCTTTCTCTCGCGAAAGAGACCAATCCGCATACACCGCCGCCTTAAATTCCCTTGTTACAAGAACCGATTCCGCTTCTTCACGAGATAGCCCAATGGATGCGGCTAATTCTACAAGCACTGGAATATTTGCGATGTTTTTTCCGTCCACAAAGTAAGCCTTGAAGGCTGCCATGTGGAACGCATCACCTTTATTTTTTGTTTCACACCAAAGACTCAATTCCTGAGCCAGACGGCTATTGTAAGTTTTTTCCCGCTCTCTGAAAGGCAACCCCAGATCAGCCGCGGTTTGTTTCATATTTTGCATTATTGCTTTTACATCTACAGGGTAGTTGGCAAAAAGCTGTTCAAGCAAAATCCCCTCTTGCGGTATTTCAGGATGAAGCGGAAAAGCCCGCCAATGGGTGGCAATTTCATATTCTTTTTTAAGCTGTTCGATACGCCCGGTACTGAAGTAGCACCAAGGTCAGGTATAATCGGAGAATATTTCAAGTGTTAAAGGTGTGGACATCTCTATCCTCTTTATTGAGAAACATAACGAGTTATTTTATGGATACAACCCTTAATTCTAAATATAACGTATCTTGCTAGAATCAGTGTAAATAATTAATAATTTATTTGCAACCATTAATTTGTGTTTTATATGCCAAGGTAGTTTTTTTATTGGCTTTTTATATAACTTTTCTCAAAGCTCAAATTGTACGCCTACCTCAATAACCTGGTTTGAAGGTATTCCGAAATATGAACTTGCATCCATTGCATTTTTTGAAAGGAATCGAAACAAGTTTGAACGCCATTTGCCCATTTTAGGTTTTTTACCAATAACCAGTTTCTCCTGTCCGAGAAAGAAACTTGCGGTATCAAATTTTATTTCCACGCCCTGGTCCCTGGCAAGGGCAAGGATGGTTTCTATCTTAGGTGTTTCCATGAACCCATGATGAGCAATTATTCTGTAAAAACCACCTGACAGCTTTTCAACTTCAATCTTTTCCAGGTTCGGAACCCTCGGAATATCCTCTGTCTTTAAGTGGAGTATTGCTACATTGGAATGCATAATTTTGTTGTGATGCAAGTTCTGTACTATGGCTTGTGGAATCCTGTCAGGATTCCCGGTAAGATAAATTGCTTGTCCTTTTACCTTTTGCGGGGGATTCAGCTTCATGCTTTTTGTGAATTCTTCAACAGATGGCGAGAAGGTCGATAACTGCTCCGCAAGGAGACTTCGACCCTTCTTCCAGGTTAACATCAAAGTGAAAAAAGCAGCTCCTATCGCTAACGGAAACCAGGCACCGTGAAAAATTTTACTGATGTTTGCGAAAAAGAAAGGGATATCAATAAGAAAAAAGAGACCCATAAGCGCTCCGGCCCCCAGCCAACCCCATCCCCATTTGCGTCGTGCAACCACGAAGAATAGCATCGTAGTGATCAACATTGTCGAAGTAACGGCCACCCCATAAGCGGCAGCTAATTTGCTGGATGATTGAAAGCCAATAACCAGACCGATAGTGCATATCATGAGCAGCCAGTTAACCGGAGCAATATATATCTGACCTATATGGGCAGCTGAGGTATGCGAGACTCTGAGGCGGGGAAGGTAACCAAGTTGGATTGCCTGCCGGGTAAGTGAAAACGAGCCGGTGATGACGGCTTGGGAGGCTATTATTGTGGCTACCGTGGCTAACAATACCATGGGGATTAACGCCCAAGTAGGTACCAGAGCATAAAATGGATGGTGTGATTGCTCGGGTTTGAGCATCAGGAGAGCGCCCTGTCCAAAATAGTTAAGGACCAGCGCAGGAAATACCAGGACAAGCCATGTAATGCGAATTGGACGTTTTCCAAAATGCCCCATGTCGGCATACATAGCTTCTGCCCCTGTTACGACAAGAAAAACAGCACCGAGGACGACAAAACCGTGCAGCTTGTTCTGGACGAGAAACGTTATTCCATGCCATGGAAAAACAGCAAATAGTACTTTAGGATTATTAAAAATCTGGATGGTTCCCAGAACGGCAAGAATAAGGAACCATGTAAATATGACTGGGCCGAAAAGGCTTCCCACCCTTGCAGTGCCGCGACTTTGTAAAAAGAAGAATCCTGCGAGAATTACGATAGTCAAAGGAATGATATACGGTTTGAACACTGGAGTGATTATTCGAATGCCCTCAACGGCGCTGAGTACAGAAATAGCAGGAGTTATCATGCCGTCACCATATAAGAGACATGCGGCAAAAAGACCCACCCCAACGAGGCCAAGCCTTCGGCTTTTATTTTTGATATTAGTTTGTTTTAAAAGTGCCGTTAATGCCAAAACTCCACCTTCCCCATTATTGTCGGCTCTAAGTATAAATATCAGGTACTTGAATGTAACAATCATGAAAAGAGCCCAAAACATGAGAGAAAGAACTCCAAGAATGTTTTCATTGGTTACGGCGATACCGTACTTGCCATGGAAACATTCGCGAATAGCATAAAGGGGGCTTGTTCCAATATCTCCGAAGACAACACCTAAAGCCGCTAGCGATAACTTTGCGAGGTTACTTCCGCTTGCTTCTTTTTTAGCCACATCAGATTTATTGGACGAACCAGTCTGGCTTTTATTTGAGAAACTCATAATTTGTCCCTTATATCATGTTGGATTTATTGCCTATTTGTGAAAACCGGAGGCTACAGAGATTGCACAGGGGAGGTTAGCTCTCCGGTGAAACGACTCATTCGGCAGTCTTAGGATTCGTAGAAAGACCACGCATTTCACTAAGTAGCTCGAGCTGTACTTCCTGGATTTCCACCAGGCGTTCCCATTGATTAGACAGAAGGTGATCGAGTTTCTGATGCAATTGCCGGATCTCAAGCTCCGCCTTCAAGTTAACCTGATAGTCATGGGTTGCCCTGACGCGATCCTTTGCTTCCTGTCGATTCTGACTCATCATTATAATGGGGGCCTGTATCGCAGCCAGGCAGGAGAGGATAAGATTCAGAAGAATGAAAGGGTAGGGGTCGAAAGGTTTAGAAAGTAGCACCACTGAATTAATAACGATCCATACCATCAAGACACACCAGAAAAAGACGATGAATGTCCAGCTTCCACCGAACTGAGCGATCCGGTCCGACAAGCGTTGACCGACGGTAAGTTGTGATTCGAACTCTTGATCAACATATGTGGATAGAACCTCCTGTTGCGAGATGCTGTCAATGACTTCTTTTTCCAGATCAGACAATTCGCCCTTTTCTGCCTCCACTAGTGAACGGACGTACTCGTATCGAAAGTGATTAAGGTCGTCTATACAAATGAAACCATCGTCCAGCCATTCAGGATGGGTCTGTTTGATTAGATCAACAACAACCGGCCTCACGAGGCTTGATACCACAAGTTCTACCGTAGGCGGCCGTTTGCCGCAGACCTGACAGAATAGATTTGATGAAGGTGTAATCTTTGTCATGATAGATTTCCTCTCCTGATTTTGAAGGTTAACCTTAAGCGGTATACATTATTTCTTTAGCTCGTCGGTTTATTCCGCCACCTTTTGTTTTCTTAGCCAGTGTATGCCCCAGACAACTGCGCCCAGTAGCGCCAGTGCAAGGAAGAGGAACAACTCATAACGTTCGATGTTGCCGATTAACAAAACTAAAACACGACCAAATATATATCCTAAAATTCCAATTGAAACAGCCCAAAGGAATCCTCCGATACTGTTCAAGACAAGGAAACGTAAGGGTGAGATACCGCTTGCGCCAATCAGGAAAGGAGTTACGGTACGCATACCGTAGACGAATCGAAACCCAAGGATGAGCAATAACTGATTTCTTTGCAGTAGATCGAATACCCGTTTGGACTTGGATTTCCACCTCGGACGCTTCTCCAAAAAATTAATACCCTTGACACGGCCAATATGGAAATAAAGTTGATCTCCAAACAGAGTTCCCAAAAATCCATAGATAACAACCAATGGCAGTTTAAGATAGCCCTGGTGTGAAGCAAAACCTGCCAGAACAAGGATGGTTTCGCCTTCGAAGAAAGTGCCTATTGCTATGGCAGTGTATCCATATGTCGATATCAGTGATTCAAACGACATTATAATACCCTGTTAACCCAATAGCGATTGTCGAGGATGGTGTAGTCCTAAAAAAATTCAGGTCTCCGCGCTGTAATGAATTATTTGGGTTACTTAAGTTAATAAATCACAATACAAAATATCACGCTAAAATCAGTGTAAATAATAGCCTTTTAACAACCCTTTTGCAACTGTTGAATTTGTTTTTCTGTATATCAAGGATATTCAGATACAAATCTTATTGATAAATGAAACAAAGAGGCGGGTTTTTTGTTGACATTTTTAAGCCTTTGTATATAAATTAGGATGCAAATAGGCAATAAACAAATCTTAATGGGAGATCGTCCAGCGGCAGGACTACGGACTCTGACTCCGTCAACCCAGGTTCGAATCCTGGTCTCCCAGCCATTGAGAATTAAAGGGTTAGACCATAGACAGCGTAACCCATTTTGCCCAAACTTTTAAACTTTAAAAAAAATTAGATTGTATTGAATTGACCAGGCGACCCCTAAAGATGCGGGTGCAGCCGGGCCAGCAATGGCAACGGAGATTTTTAACCCGTGGGACAAAAGTTTTGCGGGGTTTTTTATTTTAGGGAATTTCTATGGAAACGCAAAGACAAAAAGTCTTTGTTGCGGTGCTTTCAGTATTATCGAATACTACTCTTATAATTCTGAAACTTATTGTCGGATTAATCATTGGTTCCGTATCAGTAATTTCAGAAGCTATTCATTCCGGGGTTGATCTTTTAGCTTCTATCATTGCACTTCTGGCAGTAAAAAAGTCAAACCAACCCGCCGATCAGGATCATTCGTATGGACACGGGAAATACGAAAACCTTTCCGGAGCAACTGAGGCTCTGCTTATTTTTGTTGCTGCTGCATGGATCATTTATGAAGCTATCCATAAGTTAATCAACCCAAAACCCATCGAAGCAGTTGGATGGGGTGTGGGGGTCATGTTTTTTTCTTCTGTAGTCAACATTTTTGTTTCACGCCTGCTTTTCAAGGTTGGTAAAAAAACTGATTCCATTGCCCTGCAGGCAGATGGTTGGCACTTGCTCACCGATGTCTATACTTCTGCCGGAGTTATGGTCGGTCTCTTGATTTTATTTTTTGGGGAATGGTTTATGCCTCAGCTGTATTGGCATTGGATAGATCCGGTTGCCGCGCTTGGGGTTGCTTTATTGATTATTAAAGCAGCGTACCAGCTTACTGTTAAATCGATAAGCGATTTATTGGATGTAAGCTTGCCCCCGGAGGAAGAAATATTGGTAATAAACAAAATTAAAGAAATGTATCCACAGGTTATGGGGTTTCATAACTTTTGTTCCCGTAAATCTGGCGCTACGCGCTTTGTGGAATTTCACTTGATGTTGAAAGCAACGATATCCGTGCAAAGTTCTCACGCAGTCAGCGATAAAATTGAGAGAGAAATAAAAAGCCTCTTTAATGATTCAAAGGTCATGGTTCATATTGAACCCTGTGATGATAGTTGCAAGAATAAATGCCTTACCTATTGTTTTGTAAAATATCCACCGGTATAAGTAGCTCTGTCTATTCTTTGTCATTTTTCTTTATAAAGCTATAATAAATACTGCCTTTTAAAAATAAAGCATAAATGATAATAGGCTTTCCCCTTTTAACTCCCTGAAGCCCTTTTAATGATTAAGCAAAAGTTTACTCATAGGTAATCTTGTTATTTTCTTAACTCAAACGAGTTAACCTTTCTCCTTTTGAGCAATCTTAACCCACGTAACACGCAGTGTTACCGTGCGGTTAAATACCAGTTTTTCATTGGATGAATTAATCGAATCAACAGAAAAATAGCCAAGCCTTTCAAACTGGTACTGGCATCCAGGCGCAGCATTTGCAAAAAGGGTTCTAGAAAGGTGGGAAAAACATGGATATTGTTCTATAATTAAAGTATAGTTAAGTGGATAGTTAGGTAACGGTGACAATTCTGTGAACCCTAATAACAAAGGGATAATTAGGAAGGGAGTTTTTCTCTAATTCCTAATTGCAAGAGCGGAGAGTATGCCAGTTCAAAACGATCTTCACTTTAAGCCTTTGATATCCCAGGACGAACTTCTCTCGTTTCTTCTCAATCCCCGCTCTTATCCTCACCGACCTAATACTACCCATTTGGTCCAGACACATGCAGCGTACGTTATTATTTTGCCTCCTTATGTCTACAAAGTAAAAAAGCCTGTTAACTTTGGATTCCTGGATTTTACCACACTGGAGAAAAGACACTACTTTTTGAAAAGAGAGATAGAGCTTAACCAGAGGCTGTGTCCCGAGATCTATGTGGATGTAGTCCCCATTTCATTAAGTAAAAAGAAGTTAATCTTTGGTGAGGGAGAAGAGGTGGTTGAGTTTGCCCTCAAGATGCATAAATTAACCGACCAGCATTTTCTGAAGCAGCTTATTAAACAAGGAAATATTAGGACCGAAGATTTGGACCGCGTCATCTTAAAACTGAAGTCTTTTTATGAAAGTCAAACCCCTAAGGAGGAAATCAGCAGATGGGGTCGAATTGAGAAACTTAAAATCAGTACCAACGAAAACTTTCGCCAAATAGAGGACTATATTGGCTTGACCCTTTCGCTGCCGATCTTCAAGGCTCTTCGTTTTTACACTGATAGCTTTTATATCTACAATGCTTCCCTTTTTGATTCTCGTATCCGTGAAGGGCGGATAAAAGACTGCCATGGTGACCTTCACCTGGAACATATCCACCTAAGCCCTCGATCTGTCTGTATCTATGACTGTGTCGAGTTTAATGACCGCCTCCGCTATATCGACGTTGCTAATGATATTGCCTTTCTGGCAATGGATCTAGATAACAATGGGCGGCATGATCTATCCCGCTATTTTGTTACTCAAATGGCTAATGCTCTCAGAGACTCAACCATGTCCCAAATTATGGATTTCTATAAATGCTATAGGAGCACTGTCGTTGGTAAAGTCGAGAGCCTTCGAAGTAGTGAACCAGAGGTTTCCGAACAGGAGAGGAAAATAAGTCATGAGAAGGCTCGGCGCTACTTTTGCTCGGCGCTCCAATATGCGGTAATTGGATCACAGCCAACCGTTCTGGTTGTGATGGGTCATATCGGCTCGGGTAAAAGCACGCTAGCGAAGAGGCTGGCCCAAGAGCTTGGCTTGGAGGTTTTCTCCTCCGACCGCGTCCGAAAAGAACTCGCAGGTATCCCTTTATATGAACGGGGCAAAGAAAGCACTCGTTATCAGCTCTATTCCAAGGCTATGAAAGAAAAAACGTATGAAATGCTTTTTGACAAAGCAGAAAAGGTAGTAAAAGGGGGTGGAAGTTTGATTCTCGATGCTACATTTAACAGTTATTATTACCGAAATCAACTGAGAAAACGGCTTGATCGTTTGGGGGTCTCGTACTGTTTCATCGAAACGAAAGCTTCTAATGTGATTATAAAGAAGAGACTGCTGAAAAGAGAAGAAAAAGCATACGAAGTATCAGATGCTCGATTTGAAGATTTTGAAACTCTTAAGCAATCGTATGAGCCACCACTTGAAATTGATTCTTTAAAATATTTTGCAGTCGATACAGAGAAAGAGTTTGATGAAACCCTAACAGATACTCTTAAAAGGCTAGTCGGCATTCATTTAGGCGAATCTTCATGAAAGAGGAAAAATGAACTAAAAAAGCTCCTGAAAATGGTTTTATCTGCCAAATTCAGAACATACGGGGAGAGGAAGTAATTGATTTTTTTTCTTAATCTTCTAATGAAGACGTTTTAATTTTAGCCCACGAATCACGCAGTGTCACTGTCCGGTTAAATACCAGTTTTTCATCGGATGAATCAACTGAATCGACACAGAAATAGCCAAGCCTTTCGAACTGGTAATGGCTTCCCGGTGCAGCATTTGCCAGAGCCGGTTCAACACGGCATGAGGTCAAAACCACGAGTGAGTTGGGGTTTATATGAGTCTTCAGGTCAAAATCATCCTTTAATCTGTCAGGGTTTTCTTCGGTAAGCAGATTATCATAAAGACGTACCTCAGCTGGTAAAGAGTTGCTTTCTGAAACCCAGTGAAGTGTTGATTTAACCTTGCGTCCATCCTCTGACCAACCACCCCGTGTCCCTGGGTCATAGGTGCAATGGAGTTCAACCGGTTCACCGGTTTTTTCATCCTTCACCACACTTAAACATTTAATGTAATAGCCGTAACGTAGACGTACCTCACGACCAGGGGATAAGCGGAAGAATTTTTTTGGCGGGTCTTCAAGAAAATCGTCTTTTTCTATATACAAAACGCGAGAGAAGGTTATCTTACGCGATCCCATGTCCGGGTCTTCCGGATGATAAGGTGCATCCAGTTCCTCTGTTTTGTCTTCAGGATAATTATCAATTATTACACGAAGCGGACGCAATACCCCCATAACCCGTGGAGCTTTTTCATTCAGATCTTCCCGGATGGAGTGCTCTAGCAGTGCCATATCGACAATGCTTTCTTTTTTGGCTACTCCTATACGTTCACAGAAGTTTCGGATTGACTCCGGGGTATAGCCGCGTCTTCGCAGCCCCGATATTGTAGGCATCCGTGGATCATCCCACCCTCTGACAACTCCACTTTCCACAAATGCCAGAAGCTTACGTTTACTCATCAATGCGTAGCTCAGGTTGAGTCGGGCAAACTCTATTTGCTGAGGATGACAATCTACTTCCAATTGGTCAAGCACCCAGTCATATAATGGGCGGTGATCTTCGAATTCCAGTGTACAAATAGAATGAGTAATCCCTTCAATAGAGTCAGAAATACAATGGGCATAGTCATACATTGGATATATGCACCACTTGTTACCTGTCCGGTGATGCTCTGTTTTAATAATGCGGTAAAGAACTGGATCCCGCATATTTAAATTTGGAGATGACATATCGATTTTTGCCCGAAGCACACGGGATCCTTCCTCAAACTCTCCAGCCCTCATGCGCTTAAACAGGTCAAGGTTTTCCTCTACGGAACGCGAACGATATGGACTGCCTTTGCCTGGCTCAGTCAATGTGCCACGGTAATCTCTAATCTCATCCGGACTTAAGTCGCAAACGTATGCCTTATCTTTTTTAATTAACTGAATAGCATATTGGTATAATTTGTCAAAGTAGTCAGATGCGTAATAGAGCCTGTCCTCCCAGTCAAAACCAAGCCATTTAATATCGAATTGGATTGATTTTATGTATTCAGAGCTTTCCTTGTTGGGGTTGGTATCATCGAATCGTAAATTGCAAAGGCCATGATTTTTGGCGGCTAGACTGAAATTAATCCAGATAGACTTGGCATGCCCTATATGCAGATAACCGTTTGGTTCAGGTGGAAATCTGGTATAAACCCGACCGTCATTCTTGTTTGCCTTCAAGTCTTCTTCTATGATATTGCTAATGAAGTTGATCATATGTAAAATTCCATTCCACAAGCATATTTAGTCAATATTCTCTGCTGCAACTTCAGGGGGATGCTTTCGTTTCCCTAACAATCACTGCAGGTTATTTTCAGTTTGGCATCAATGAGTTGATTGTGTTTAAGGCGCAGAAGGTTAGCAAGTTTGTGAATCAGGTAATCCTCATGTTTATCAAGTTTTCCATCAGTATAAATTATCTTCCATATCATCTCAATAATATGGATTTTTTCTTCTGTTGAATAATTCTGATTGATAAGGTTTGTAAACTGCCACAGGTCTATACTCTGTTTCAATTCCTCTTTTGAGGCTTCAATAAGTTCGGCAACATGCTCATCAGACAATTGGTAGTTAGTTTTTAAAATAGATATGATTTCTTTTTTCTCTGCATCACTGAACTCGCCATCTATGTTAGCTATCTCCAGGAGAATAGCACAGGTTGCCACTCTGATATCATGGTAGTTTTCTCTTTTTTGATTCCTAGTATCATTTTGTGTGCTTTTCCCGAAAAATTTTTTTACCAGATCGATCAAATTACCCCTCCCACTTAATTTTAGTCAGCAGACTCAGTACTATCATTAACTTACTAGATTATCTATATCTCAAATGTCATATTAAATCCAGTCCTTTTTCATGTCAGGTTATATTTTTAACGACATTACCTGTCAGCTCCCATTTTTTCTTGCGATAAAATCAATTCCCCAGTAATATTATCTAATTTATGTTTATCGAATTTAAAGTAGCGGATACAGAATTGAGTTATGCTGAAGTGAAAAAATTTGCCTTTGCATGGCTCTCTGTGAATAGTTCAACCTACATAGAAACGAGTGACGATGATATCAGAAGAAGAAAAGCAGATTCAGGAATGGAACAATAAACTGCCCGGTGATATTAAGATAAGTCTCCTTATAACGGAAGATAAAAGGAGCATAGAATTCGAAGTATTTTGCGATAATTTTAGGCATCTTGCACCCAGGATTCATATTGTCAAAGAGAACGGGAAACCGCAAGACCTGCCGGCAATACAGATGGGCAACCTTAACTATCAGGCTATTCCTCTTGGTAAGGAATTGGAGCCTTTTCTTGAAGCACTTTCTCTTTTCCATTATGGGATTTCTCCTTTGCCTGCCTATGTTCATGATAGTCTTGAAAGACTTCATATACCTGCAAAACTTAAACTGTATATTTCTCAACAGTGTCCTGTCTGCCCTGTAACAGTCAAACAAATTATACCACTTGCCCTGAACGAGTTTATTCAACTTACCGTTATAGATGGCTCTCTTTTCCCTGAGATTGCGCAATCAAACGGGATTCAATCTGTGCCAACTGTTGTTCTCGATGAGTATTTCAGGTGGACAGGGCAATTACGCCTGGAAGAACTTGTCAGGGTAATTATTGACCGTGACCCTGCCTCCCTTAGTGTATCATCTCTCGAAAAGATGCTGGAAGAGGGAAGCGCTCTCCACATTGCAGCAATGATGCTTGACAGGCAACAGGTTTTCCCTGTTTTTATTGACCTTCTGATGCACGAGAAGTGGGGGATCCGTCTGGGTGCCATGACGGCAATGGAAGAAATGGCAGAAAGTAACCGTGAACTTGCTGCCCAGGTAATCGATCCGCTATGGAAACGTTTTAATGATGTAAATGATACGATCAAGGGTGACATTCTTTATATTATAGGAATATCAGGCAATCGCAGTATAGTCCCAAGACTTGAAATGGTTTTAAGCGGTAATTACGATACTCAAATAAAAGAAGCTGCAAAGGAAGCCATTGAAACAATAGGAAAATATACTAGTTAGACTATAGAAAGCATAAAATTCCCTTTGGAACAAACATGTGCAGGATTTTTGGAGTACTCATCTTGACGAAGCGCAAGACAGGCATTTTCAGGTGTTTGAGTCTAAATGACGAGTTCCTGAAAATGCCTGTAGCAAGTTCTAGATGAGTCAAAAATAATGTGCAAGAGAGAGGAAAAGGGAATTTTATAATGTAATTTATTTATCCAATCAGGTTAATCTAGTATGTCGAACAAAGATTTAGAAAAAGAGGAAACCTTTCACTGGGCATGGATCATCCTTGCAACCTGTTTTGTCAATCTTTTTATCAACTATTCCGTCCGCCTCGGGTACGGAGTTGTTCTCCCGGAGATGATTCGCACTCTTGGTTTTGATCGAACTGCCGCTGGGTCTATCTATAATTCATATCTCTTCTCCTATATCGCCTTGACACCCCTTACAGGTTATCTTACTGACAGACTTGGGGCTCGTCGTGTAATTACAACATGCTGTTTCATCCTGAGTATCGGTGTCTTACTTATGGGTACGGCAGAAACCTTATGGGAAGCCTGCCTCTTTTATGCCATAGCCGGTCTTGGTGCTACGGGGATGTGGACACCGGTAATTACTGTTGTTCAAAGATGGTTCTCGCCAAATCGCAGGGGGCTGGCTCTGGGCATACTCTCAACGGGTTACGGGCTTGGGTTTGCAACCATGGGAGCAGCTTTTCCATGGATAGTACTAAACTTTGACTGGCGATATGGCTGGTATTTTTTAGGAGCCGGTGCACTGGTTATGGTTATATTTAATGGTTTGTTACTTAGAAGCAGCCCCGAAAACTACGGATACTTACCATGGGGAAAGAAAGAAGAAGCCGCAGTAGATAATATGGAGGCTTCGGCGCAATCAAGTCCTAACTCACTTGCCATCATCTTTAAGAATAGTAGATTTTGGCTTATAGGGTTCTCCTATTTTTGTATATCATATAGCCTCTATGGCATTACTACTTTTATGGTGGATTATGCAAAATATCAGATTGGGCTTTCCCTCGAAAAGGCAAGCTTTCTTGCAACGGTACACGGGATTTGCCAGGTAGCAGGAGTTTTAACTATCCTGCCCTTGTCCGACTATATAGGGAGGAAGAGGACTATAATTATTTCCAACTTCTTTATCGCTGTATTTATGGCGGGTATTCTCTTTATCGGAGATTCGTGGGTAATGCTTTATGCCCTTGTGGGTGGAGTGGCAATTTTTTATGGAGCGACATTTCCAATCTATGGAGCTTGTGCCGGTGACTATTTTCCAAAGGAAATAATGGGTTCGGTTATAGGTGCATGGACGCCCTTTTATGGACTTGGGGCTATCCTGGTTCACTGGGTTACAGGTATACTTCGGGACAGTACAGGTAACTATAATTATGCCTTTATGATTAGTGTTGCTATGGCTGTTTTTAGTCTCCTTTTAATTTTATTAGTCAGGAAGTATAGAGTAGAGGAGAGGAGAGAGAAGGGAGCTTGATGGAGATGCTATAGTAAATAGTTTAGAGGGTATGAAGAACAATGACACAGGAGGGATATCAGGTCCTATAAGTTTTAGTCCTACGAACCACAAAGGAGGCAGTACCTGGAAGATATTCAAGGCGGCCAATCCATCCCTTAAAAAGTTTGTACCAATGACTGAATGGAGAAGCCCTAAATAACGATTGATAATGTTAGGGTAGTGTAAATCAAAAAAAACACATTTTTCAAAAGGGTAAAACCTTCAATGGGCTCAATGACTATCTTTATGCCCCAAGTTAAATTGATTTTGCTATTTCTATGACAATTAACTGTCGGGGATGCATAGCGTCCTAGACGGTAACTGTTAATAAACATCCATAAACTGCCAGGTGATTGTGTTTCACAATCAGTTGATGCAGCAGAAAAGCATACCAGCAAAAGAGTTTATCTCCGGTTTTGCTTCTGATCTGCAACTATTAGCAGTCTCCAGAGCCCATCAGCTCTTTGAACATCTCTATGATATTCTTAATCATTCCGTACTATAATTTTGGCAATAAGGTTTATGAAGATTTTAACAAGCAAAAAAGTCTGTAATACTTATGCCCTGCACCTCTTTATCTGCAATTAAAATGGATTTGGATCGTAGGTAAAATACTTTTGAAAAAGTAAGAGCGATAGCTGAAAAAGAAACCCCACCCTTTAAAATTAGATGGTAGTTTTCTGGTTAAAATTGTTGACAAAAATATGGTGGTATGTTAAATGGGAGAGCGAATGAACATTCATTCATTAATGTTTTTGTTGTATTTTTAAATAGTCCAATTAACTGTAATTATAGTAGCTGATCGATGAAAAATAAGAGAAAGCTTTTCAGTCAGATCGGTAGATACAGTACAATTGGACTGGAAATGGTTATCTCAGTTGTTATTGGGATTCTCATTGGATGGTGGTTAGACAGGTTTTTTGATACTAAGCCATGGTTAACAGTTATCTTCATGCTGTTTGGTATTGCAGCAGGCTTTAAAAGCTTATTTGGATTACTGAAGGATATAGAAAATAGTGGAGGAAACAACCAAGAGTAACGGTGAGAGTGAAGTTAAAGAAGAATCAAGACTTACTTCTATTCAAAGAAATAATGTTATAATACTTCTGGTCCTTACCCTGGGAAGCATATTCTATAGATCGTTTGCTGTTACTATGGGGGTGTTATTAGGGGGATGCATAATCATCCTGAACTTTTGGTTTCTCCGCAAGATTATTGAAGGTGGTTTTAAAAAGAGAGATAATGCTGCGGCTTTCGCAGTGAGTTATTTTTTTAAATTTGCTGCCCTGGTTGCGGTTATTTTTTTTATTATTTACTCTGGTATTGTAAATACGCTTGCTCTGGTAGTAGGACTCTCAACTGTATTTATCAGTATTGCCCTGGATGGATTTATTCAAGTACTAAAGAAATAATAGGGGAGAAGACAGATCATGGGACATGATTTTATATGGGTTACAACATTGCCGTTCTTTCATTTTGTTACATCTTTTTTAGGTCATGAGCATGATGCCTTGGCTGTTTATCATGGAATAATAGTATTCCTGGTTATAACTGTTCTTGTACTGATAGCCTATAAAGGAAAAGCTGATAATCTTATCCCTGAAGGTAGAGCGAGTATCAGGAATGTTTTAGAGGTGCTTGTTGAAGGAATTCTCGGATTGCTCGAGAACACATTAGGGCATGAGGGAAAAAGATTTTTACCTTTGATTGGTACACTTGCCATATTTATATTATTCTGTAATCTTTTAGGACTTGTTCCGGGGTTTTTACCTCCAACAGACAATATCAATACAACAGCAGCATGTGGCCTAACAGTCTTTTTCTACTATCAATATGTAGGGATTCGTAAACATGGATGGAAGTATATCAAACAATTTATAGGCCCTTTTTGGCCTATTGCTCCAATTATGTTTCCTATTGAGGTTATAAGTCATTTAGCCCGTCCATTATCATTGTCCCTTAGATTGTTCGGAAACATTACGGGTGACCATTTAGTTCTGGTAATCTTTTCTGGCCTGATTCCTCTTCTTGTTCCAATCTTTGCATTGGGTCTTGGAATTTTTGTTTCCGTTATTCAATCATTAGTGTTTATTCTTCTTTCTATGATGTACATATCAGGCGCGCTTGCTGAAGAACATTAAGAGGTGGTAAAAGAGTAAGGTCTAAATGTTGTCTAGGATATTTAATCTATAAATAAGAAAGGAGGTTTGCGGATGAGGCGAAGGGCAAGAATTATTTTGTTTTTTCTAGTTGTTACCTTGTTTTCCACTGTGTCTATGGCTTTTGCAGCAGCAGAAGCAGGCGGAGCTTTAGATGCTACGACAAAGAGCGCTATAGCTATAGCAAGTGGATTTGCAATTGGAATTGCTGCCTTTGGTGGTGGATTAGGGCAAGGCAGAGCCATCGCAGCTGGGCTTGAAGGTATTGCTAGAAATCCAGGTGCTTCAGGTCAAATTATGACTCCAATGATTATTGGTCTTGCTTTGATTGAGTCCCTGGTTATCTATGCTTTTGTAATATCCTTTATGCTGTATATGAAGCTGTAATATATGTTATGTTTCGTCCAATCAATATTCTTTGTTTTTGATTGAACTGTATTGAAGAAATAAAGATTACAATTGATAAGTTAACCTAGATATTGGCTTTTAAGGCTGACTTTGTTTGCCTTAAAAGCCAATTCTAATTTTATTTATTACCCTTTTCAGAAATTGACCGGTGTAAGATTCATTTATGCCCGTCAGTTCTTCCGGAGTCCCACAAGCTACTACTTCCCCACCTTTTTCTCCACCTTCCGGTCCCAAATCAATTATAAAGTCAGCGGTTTTTATGACCTCAAGGTTATGCTCAATTACAATAACAGTATTCCCTGCGTCAACCAGTTTATTTAAAACATGGAGTAACTTCTGAATATCAGCGAAATGAAGGCCTGTAGTTGGTTCATCCAGGATATAAAGGGTTTTCCCTGTGCTCCTTTTGCTTAATTCTTTTGCCAGCTTTACTCTTTGGGCCTCTCCACCTGACAGAGTAGTAGCCGACTGTCCCAATTTTATATAATTTAAACCCACGTCAGAAAGGGTCCTTAGTTTTGTCTTTATACTTGGAATTCTGTTAAAAAAAGTAAGAGCCTGATCTACCGACATATCTAAGATATCAGCAATATTTTTCCCCTTGTACTCTATTTCCAGTGTTTCTCTATTATACCTTTTACCCTTACATACCTCACAGGTAACATAAACATCCGGAAGAAAATGCATCTCGATCTTTATGGTCCCATCGCCTCTACATGCTTCACACCTCCCCCCCTTAACATTAAAACTGTATCTTCCTGGTTTATATCCACGGGCTTTTGATTCTTGTAGTTTGGAGAATATGTCTCGAATATGGGTGAAGACCCCAGTATAAGTAGCTGGATTAGAACGAGGGGTTCTTCCTATGGGACTTTGGTCTATATTTATAACTTTATCTATATATTCAAGTCCTTCAATCTCTATAACCTTTCCGGCCCTCTCTTTGGTATGGTAGAGCCTTTGGGCTAAAACTTTGCATATTGTGTCGATTACCAGAGTGCTTTTTCCTGAACCGGAAACCCCGGTCACGCAATTAAACAACCCCAGGGGTATCTTAATTGATATATTTTTTAGGTTATTTTCAGTAGCCCCTTTTACAACCAGGTATCTTTTGTCAGGCTTACGTCGTTTAACAGGGACCGGAATTGATAACTCCCTTGACAGGTACTTCCCTGTTAAAGAATTCTTGTCTTTAACTATCTCTTGTGGTGTTCCATAAAAGACTACCATTCCGCCATCGGCTCCTGCGCCTGGACCCATATCAACAATATAGTCAGATGAAAGAATGGTTTCCTCGTCGTGCTCTACAACAAGTACAGTGCTGCCTGTATCTCGTAACCTCTTCAGTGTTTCAAGGAGTTTGATATTATCCCTTTGATGCAATCCTATGCTTGGTTCATCCAATATATATAGAACACCTACCAGACTGGAACCAATCTGAGTGGCAAGCCTGATTCGTTGTCCTTCTCCACCTGATAGAGTAGCCGATGACCGGTCCAGGGTTAAATAGTCAACGCCAACATTTATTAAGAACCCCAACCTTTCTCGAATCTCTTTTAATATCCGCTCCGCTATCTCCATATCCCGATCACTCAGCCGAATGTCAGAGAATAATTTAAAGGCTTCTTTTATTGAGAGTTTCGTTATATCGCATATTGATTTGTTGTCTACCTTAACGAAAAGGCTCTCCTGACGCAATCTGTTTCCATTACAGGTAGAACAAGGGTGATTGTTCATATACACCTCCAGTTCTTCCCTGATGAAGTCGGAATCGGTTTCTCTATATCGGCGTTCAAGGTTATTTATAACCCCTTCGAACTCTTTATAATGAAAAGACCTCCGTCCATTTAATTCAAAGTGGAATTTTATCTTTTCCTCTCCTGAACCGTGAAGTAGGGAATGTTGAACTTCAACTGGTAAATTCTTAAAGGGGGTGTATATGTCTATCTCATAATGTTCACTCAAGGCTTCTAACATCTGATGGAAATAGCTGGAGTTTCTCCTGGCCCAGGGCAAAATTGCACCTTCTCTCAATGATAAATTGGGATTGGGTACAACAAGATCAGGGTCGAAGTGCATGGTAGTCCCTAACCCTCCACAAACAGGACAGGCTCCGTAGGGGTTATTAAAGGAAAACATCCTCGGGGTTACTTCCGGGTAACTGATACCACAGTCTATACAGGCAAATTTTTCACTGAATGTTAGTTCACCACCATCAATTACCTCTACCTTGACTACCCCTTCGGAGAGGTTCAAAGCAGTCTCCAGAGAATCTGCAAGCCGCTTCTTTATATTTTCCTTAATGATAAGCCGGTCTATTATGACATCTATATGGTGCTTCTTGTTTTTATCCAGAAGGATCTCTTCGCTCAGGTCTCTTACCTCCCCATCAACCTTAACCCTTACATAACCTCCCTTTCGTAACTGATTCAGTTCTTTTTTGTATTCCCCTTTTCTCCCTTTAACTATAGGTGACAGAATGACGATCCTGGTTTCATCCGGCAACTCGATTATTTGGTCAACGATTTGCTGAACAGTCTGAGAAAGGATCTCCTTACCGCATTTATAACAGAAAGGTTTCCCTACTCTGGCAAACAGTATTCGCAGATAGTCGTATATTTCGGTTACCGTTGCGACAGTGGAACGAGGATTTTTACTAATGGCTTTTTGTTCAATAGATATAGCCGGTGAAAGACCTTCGATGGATTCTACATCGGGCTTTTGCATCTGTTCCAAGAACTGCCGTGCATAAGCAGAAAGAGACTCCACATATCTTCGCTGTCCTTCAGCATAAATAGTATCGAATGCAAGGGTTGATTTTCCGGAACCACTCAATCCGGTAATTACTACCAACTTATCCCTTGGGATATCAACGTCAATATTTTTAAGGTTATGCTCTCTAGCTCCTTTGATTATTATTTTGTTGATTACCATGATATTCTAATCCTAATTTTAAGATTTAATATCTCATAATGAAGAGAGGGGAATTTTTTATTTTAGTCTATCGATTTTAAAATTGCAAAACAAATTTGATTTTGGATTTGGGATAAATTATAATACTGAGGCAGAAAGCTTTGCTGGTAGGCGCAATATGGTTTATATGTATGTTAATCTTTAATAAAATATTCTTGATTTTGGGTGTAACTGCAGATAATATGCAAAGAATAAATGTTTAGCGTCAACTGATAATTGCCTTTTATGGAGGGGCTAGAAAAATGGAAAACAGTATAGATACGAAAATTCCTTTAATACAAGATGCAGACCTTAATGGTAAAGTAGTCTTGCTAAGGGTTGACCATAATGTGGTAAAAGGAGGAACTATAAGAGACCCGTACAGGATAGACAGCACATTGGGTACAATCTATAACATTGTAGAAAGAGGAGGTCGCCCTATACTTATGACTCATGTAGGAAGGCCACGTAACAAAAAAACAGGAGAGATAAGCTGCAACCCTGGTAATTCTGTTGAGCCTATAGTAGAATACCTTGAACGCAAACTGCACATAAATTTTCACATACCAAAGTTCAATATAAATTCTTCAAACGGAATACCAGGAATAGATACATCTATAAATCTGGCGATAAAAGAGTTAAAAAATAGAAATATAGGGGGCATTTATCTCCCAAATACCAGATGGTTCCAGGGAGAAGAGGGAAATGGAGATATTCGGGAAAACTTTGCAGTACAACTAGCAGGATTAGCAGATGTCTTTGTCAATGATGCCTTTGGAAGCTGGCAGTCCCACGCATCAACATACGATATTACTAAACATTTGCCTTCATTTGCTGGCTTTTTAATGCAGCAGGAGATAAAAAACCTGAGCTATGTATTAGAACCCACCAGACCTTTCGTAGCCGTTGTTGCCGGCGCTAAATATGATACCAAAATAGGGCCGTTAAAAGAAATCTACAAGAAAGTAGACCACCTCATACTTGGCGGTGTAATATACAGTACCTTTCTCAGTGCTAAGTATAAGGTGCAGATAGAGGGCATTCCTGAATCAGATGTTATGGCAGCTGAGGAGTTAGTTGAGATCGACAAGAAGAGTCACAAAATCTTAGAACTGCCCTATGTGGTTGAATCAGACACTATGGAAGGAAAGATCCCCGGGAAATACAGAACAATATCAATTAGGGATTTTAAGGAAGGAGATAAGGTTGGTTATATATTGGATGTTGATCCTAAGTCCTTTGAAGATGAAAGGGTGTCAAATCTTATAGGAGATGCCATGACTATTTTTGTAAACGCAGTTATGGGATTTACTCCTCATTTTACAGCCGGTTCAGAAGTACTGGACAGAACTATTGATCAGAACAGTAAAGCAAGGAAGCTATATGGAGGTGGAGATACTTTACAGGAATTTAAAAACCTTTGTCCCGGTTTGTATTTAGCCGTTTTGGATGATGCTCAGTATTACTTTTTTACAGGGGGAGGAAGTGTACTTAAGGCTATACAGGAAGGAAGCCCATACGGTATGGAACCCATACGTGGACTGATAGATAATGGTGGGAAGCAACCAAGATAGAAAATATTCATTGATTATAAAGATAAAATTTTGATATTATGATTCATCTTATTTCTATTTCTGTTTTTCCTTGACATAAAAAAATACAAATTATAAAACCAAGTCACAGAACTAATAGTTAAATCCAAATTGCAGGACTACTAAAATAAATGATAAAGGAGGATCGGGTAAGCAGATCTCAGGCTAGAGAGTTTGAATTGCTTAGTTGAGAATAGGATATGGGCAGTGTCGTAAAGAAAAGAAGGAAAAAGATACGCAAGCATAAATACAAGAAATTGAGATCCCGTACAAGACACAAAAGAAAAAGATAATTAATACCTTCAAAAGATTATGTGATTTTTCAAATCTTCCCCATATTTTAATTTAATAGTTAGTAATAGATAATTATAGATTGTTTATTAATGGGTTTAGATGTGTAAAAACACTTTCTATATGGGGGTATTTCTACATAACATAATAAAAAAGAAAGATACATATAAAAGTCTTGAAATTTTTTATTGACTGTACCTGCGATGAAATCGACTTTGCTGGATAGTGATAGCTATTATCAAATATTCTTTACCCAAAGCCGATTTTATCGAAAGGGCATTCAGACAGGCTAAAAATTATTATAATATTTGCATTAAAGACAGACTGTATTCCATGATATACAGTATTGTCCCATCAAATAGTCCAGAATGAAAAAATCTTATGGGGACTAAGGTTGAGTTTAATAAACAGGAACAACTTAAACTATCTTTCCTCCGTAGAACAGTATTTTTTATCCCTTACCAAAATTGGAACAGCACTTTCACCTTTAGATTATCAGATAATTAAATCATGGGAGGAGAGAGGTATCCCCTTAAACATCGCCTGTAATGCGATAAAAAGAGGAATAGAATCTTTCAGGAAGACCTACAGTTTCAATAAACCCCTGCCTAAATCCATAAAGTACTGCGAAAATTTAGTAGAAGAAGAGTTTCTGAATTACAAGAGGCGCAAAGTCGGTGCCCATTATAAGCAGGTAAAAGAATTAGACGAAAAAACAATCCTATTAAAAAAATTGGATTCTTTAATTACTAAAATAGCTAACATTATTGATGAAGAAGAAGATAAGAAACTCAAAAAATTATATTCTAAGACTTATAATAGAGTTCTAAAATTAAGTTCCACTATAGATGAAACCTATCTGTCTATATATGCAGAGTTAGAAAAGATAGACAAATATTTCATTAACGAATTCCTTAAATTAATATCACCTGATGACTTAACCACTCTTATAAGGGAGGCAGAAGACAGATTATCTTCGCATAGAATTAAGATGAGTAAAGAGGCATATGAGAAAACCTTTATAAGTCTAAGAAATCTTCTTGTCAGAGAACAGTATGGATTGTTGAAAATCGAGATTGGAGATTAACTGTGGGAAAGCGGGTTTGCAATAAATGCAAGGACAAAAAGTATGTGATTTTTCGAGAGGGAGAGTTTGCCAAGGCCAGAATATGCGAAATATGTAATCCTTTTTGTGATAAATGTGGCGGAGATGGGGTTATATTTGAAAGAGGAGAGAATAACTACACGTATGCCTCTAAGTGTGACTGTACTATGTTGGAAAACAGGATTATGCTTTTTAACAAAGCAATGATTCCTTCACAATTTGCCTCGGTTACCCTCGATGACGATACCTTTATCCCCAGACATCACTCTCAGGAAGAGGCCCGAACAAATTCCCGAAAGCTTGTGGATTCCTATCCTGCCCAGGAAAGAGGATTACTCTTTATGGGACCGGCAGGGGTGGGAAAGACTCATCTGGCTGTGGGTATTATAAAGAAGTTAACCTTGGAAAAGGGCTTTAGCTGTAAATTTGTCGACGTTTTCCATCTATTGGCAGACATTAAACAGGGATATTCCGAAGGCAGATCTGATAAGGAAATAATAGAGCCATTTGTAAAAGCGCCTGTTCTAGTAATAGATGAATTGGGAAAGGGCAGAAATAACGAATGGGAATCCAATATCCTGGATCAGATTATATCAAAAAGATACAATAACTCCAGTGACCTAATCACAATAGTCACTACTAATTATACTACTAGGAGCGAGTCCACTTTAAGCCATACCCGAACTAAGGTTAAGAAGAACCCTTTAATTTCCACAAAGGAAAAGATTTTTGAAGAGGAAGTACTGCACGAAACTTTGCAGAATAGAATCGGGGAGAGAATATTTTCGAGATTGGCAGAGATATGCAAGATGATAGAAATGGAAGGGGAGGACTTCAGGGCTCTGAAACATAAAGAGGACGATCTGTGAAGCGCAACTTTAAACTTGCGATATTTGACCTGGATGGAACTTTAACCAGGGAAAGAAGCGTATGGGAGTTTATCCACAAGAGTTTGGATAAGTGGTACGGCTTTGCAGAGGATTATCAGGCCCAATTTCTTAATAATGATATATCCTATGAGGAATTCTGCAGGCTGGATGCTCAAGTCTGGAAAGGGATGAGCGTTGAAGAACTTAAAGCTATTGTTGGTTCTGTACCCTTATACAAAGGTGTTGGGCGTCTTACATCATATTTTAAGGATCATGGCATCAAGCTGTCCCTGATATCATCGGGGCTTTCTGTTCTCTCTGATATGATCAAAGAAAGATATAACTTTGATTATGCAATAGCTAATGAATTACTCTGCAATAATGGCACCCTGAACGGAGAAGTCTGCATAAATGTTAATTTCGACAAAAAGGCTCTATGGGCTGAAACGATAATGAACAAATACAAGACAAGAAGTGAGAATGTCATCGCTATCGGTGACAGTATGGGAGATAAGGAATTATTCGAGATAGCAGGGTTCTCGGTAGCCTTTAACCCGTCTTCTCAAGAGTTAAATAGCCTTGCCGATGTTGTCGTCAGCAGTGACAACATATCTGATATAATTCCGAAACTGCCGTTTTAACAACTAATATTAATAATGCTCCTTATTTAAAGACCGCCCCTGTGCTGGCAGATGTTACCAATTTGGAATATCTGTAGGCATAGCCTTCTTTTATTTTAGGCTCTGGTGATTTCCAGCCTTTTTTACGTCTTTCAATCTCTTCATCACTTACTTTCAGAGTGATTCTTTTATTCGGTATGTCTATCTCGATTACATCCCCGTTTTCGACAAATGCTATAAGCCCTCCTTCTGCAGCCTCGGGAGATATATGACCAATAGCAGCACCCCTTGTCCCTCCGCTAAATCTGCCGTCTGTTATAAGAGCTACGTCTTTATCCAACCCCATCCCTGCGATAACAGATGTGGGTGTAAGCATCTCTCTCATACCCGGTCCACCTTTAGGCCCTTCGTACCTTACCACTACCACATCGCCTGGTTTTATTTTATTGGCTAAGATAGATTCAGACGCCTCTTCTTCTGAATTAAAGACAATGGCTTTACCCTGACTTTTCAGCATTTCGGGAGCAACAGCGGACTGTTTCACTACTGCGCCATCTGGTGCTAGGTTACCTCTCAGGATGGCGATACCCCCCTCTTTATGATATGGATTATCTAAAGGCCTGATAACGTTTTTATCAAGTACTCCTGCACCTTTTAAATTTTCTCTCAGGTTTTTACCGGTAACGGTCATAACATCTTGTTCTATCAAGCCCATTTTGGCAAGTTCTGCCATAACTGCCGGCACACCACCAGCCTCATTCAAATCCTGCAGACGGTGAGGACCTGCGGGACTCAAACTGCACAGATGAGGAGTTTTTTTGCTCATCTCATTGAAAATATTTAGTTCTAAGTTCAGCTTGGCCTCGTGAGCGAGTGCAGGAACATGCAAAACAGTATTGGTAGAACAACCCAAAGCCATATCTACCGCAATTGCATTTCTGAAGGCAGACATATTCGCTATGTCTCTTGGTTTTATATTTTTTTCAAGAAGCTCCATTATCTTTTTGCCGGCAAGCTTTGCGAGCCTTCGCCTCGCTGCATAAACAGCCGGAATAGTACCATTTCCCGGAAGCCCAAGCCCTAAAGCTTCCGTTAAGCAGTTCATGGAGTTGGCAGTAAACATTCCTGCACATGAACCGCAGCCCGGACAAGCCATATCTTCAAGTTCTCTTAGCTCATCTTCACTCATTTTGCCCGATTTAACAGCTCCAACCCCCTCAAAAACGGTGATAAGGTCAATATTCTGTCCCAGTCTCTTTCCTGTAAGCATTGGGCCACCACTGACCACTATAGCCGGAATGTTCAACCTTAATGCAGCCATTATCATACCGGGCACAATCTTGTCACAATTGGGTATCAGAACCAGTGCATCAAAAGGATGAGCACGTGCCATAACTTCTATGGAGTCTGCAATAAGTTCTCTGCTGGCAAGGGAATATTTCATGCCCTCATGGTTCATGGCTATACCATCACATACGCCTATAGTAGAAAACTCTACCGGGGTTCCTCCTGCCAGTCTGATACCTGCCTTGACCGATTCGGCAATATCCTTCAGGTGTATATGCCCGGGGATGATCTCGTTTTGAGAATTTGCGACCCCAATAATAGGATGACTTAGCTCCTCGTCAGTGTAACCCATAGCTTTAAAAAGAGAACGATGGGGAGCTTTTTCTAATCCTTTCTTCATTAAGTCGCTTCGCATTGCAATCTTCCTCCTGTTCTATATAAGGTTTTAATGGCCGGCACTTATCATGACTGAATAAGGACGATTTTAACTCTATTATATATCGTTTGCAAGTGCTATTTGGGTAACAAACTGAAAAGACTTATCGAAGAAGTTTATAAAAAGATTAATAAGTAGATTGAATTACGAGAACAGAAGAAGTTGGGGAAGGAGTAAAAAATTTATTAGTTAAAATAAAGGATAGAATTCCCAAGGATATTAAGTCTCATTGTCAATAATTAAGTATTATTTTCCCAGAATTATACTTCTACTGGTAGTCGTTGATTATTTTCCCAAGATTCAGGATTAGGAATTTAGAATTCGCTATCGATAGATGTAATTAACGCTATATAGCTTGCCATTAAAGAAATATTCACCCCAAAAGACCTCTCCTCTTCTTATATGTACTTGGTAAGAGATTACGCTCTTTCTGCCGGCTTGATTCACCAAGTAGAGTTTGCCTTGCCTTAAGCTACCCACAGCCTTCCAATTGCCACGTGCCTGCTGTGACCCTGTTGCACCCCAATTGCCGGTCTGATAACCACCTTGGTCTTGGAATACTCCACTATAGCCGGCCTCGTATGCTTCTTCATATGTGCCGTCGGGCTTAAGAAACAGATTGGTAAGAGTGTTTCTTGTAACATGGTCCCAGCGCCCGGCAAATTTGTATAATAATGCTTGGGAACCTGGATTCTGTTCATCGATTCGTCCCTGTGGACGCGCGTAAGGAGGCGGCCAATGCTGATCTGCTGCCCCTGTTTTAGGATATTGTGCTGTAGATTTTCCGGACTTTTGTTTAGTTGCAGCTTGTTTTGATATCTTCGTTTTATAGCATCGCATGACAGAACCGTCCGGCGGTAATATCACAAGGACGTTTCCTTCCATCGCGAAAAAATAGTCTACAAGGTCGGATCCCTCTTGAACCTTGATAGTTCCAGGGGCAATACGGTAGTTGTAAGCTTTACCATTGTATAGAAGCTGTTGCCGCGATTTGAACTCCAGGGTGGACTTGCCACCATCTTCCTGACATTCCCAACAACCTTTCAAGGTGGTGAAATCTTCGGCCCAAGCCACCGGCAAGATGAACAGTAGAGCTAGAGTAGAAAACGTCAAACCTATAATATAGGTTAATGAATTTATTCCCTCGTACGAATATTTCATATGCTGTCCCTCCTTAAAAAACTTCTGGATAAATGGTTTATTTATATTGTCAACAATGTTCCATGTTTAACAAATATAATTTCTACCCATTTGGCCTTAAACAAGTTTAGAAGAAGGTGAAGTGCTTGCGAGTTTCTATATTGATAAATATAAGGAAACATATTTTTAATAGATTTTCAACCCTGGCATAGCTGTCTGCAGATCCTGCTTTCCCTGAGGTGATATTTTTGTGCCTACGATATCAACTCTCTGGAGGTTTTTGAGTTTTTTCAAATGAGGTATACTCGCATCTGTAATCTTTGTGCCGACCAGATAAAGACTCTTTAAATTGGTAAAAGTTCCTATAATTTCCATGTCGGCATCGCCTATGTTAGTCTGGTTCAAGCCAAGGATAGATAAGTTTTTGCCCTTCAGGTACTTTAGTCCTTCGCCTGTAATTTTTGTGCCGTGAAGGCCAATTGACTCGAGAGAATTAAGATCTTTTAAATAAACCATACCGGCATCAGTTACATTTGTTATTCCAATGCTAAGAATTTTTAGATTGGTGAGTCCTGCAACATTTGACAGACCTGAATCATTTGTCCATCTGGGAAGAGTGAGTTCTTCAAGTTTTGTTAACACCTTGATGTGACGCATATTTTCGTTGCTGATAAGCTGCTGAGTACTCACCCCGTTAAAAGAGCCGTACATCTGAAGCTGAAGCCGTTTCATTTCAGGTATCTGCTCGATCGTTTTTTTGTAGTTTATAGAGGCAAGCCATGCTTGTGCTTCCTGTAAAGATTTATCTTTTAAATCTTCAGTAGATTCCGACTTTTTTTGTATCGTTCTGTCAGGCAATCGTAAGGGTTTTTTCATTGATGGTAGTTGCGATTCTGCTGCAAAAGAGATGCTGAAAAAAACTGCCACAACAATTATTGCTATAAATGTACGCATTTTTTAACCTCCTGGTTATTTGTAATATATTTATATAAAGCAAAAAAGCTGCTGAAACCACTAAAGTCAGATTACCGTAAACACACATCAACTAATTAAAATTGTTATAAGTAAAACAAATATAAGAGTCAATACGGCAAATGGAAAATATGCCTTTTCTAACTTCATCTCTCGGGCATCATACCCTTACTCTGCATGGGTGGAAAGAAAGGAGAACAAATGATAAAATTATCAGAGTCATTAATCATTTTTATTTAAGTATTATATCTTCAGAATTTCAGAATTTGGCAAAGTTTAAAAGGCTAGCATGGAGGTAAACTGCGGGCGGCAGACCTTTTGAGTCAGCATGGACTTAAACGTAAAACCCCGGAGTTTTTCCCCGTTAGCTTCATTGACTTGTTAGAAAGCAGAATAACTAACTCTTCTTACTCAAATCCGTCTGGTATAAGTTACGAATTAATCCGTGACTATTTTATATACCTTGTCCCCTCTTCTTGCTTTTTCAGTCACCTTTATGCCAATGCTATCACCTTTTTTTGCCTCTGTTACGGATTTGTGCTCAATCTGCATGGAGTGTACTCTGGACTCAAAATCAGTTGTGTGCCCTGAAAAGTGGAGATTATCTCCCACTGTCACTGTTCCGTCTGTTATTTCAACAGCAGCGACTGATATTTTGCTAAAGTAATTGGAAACAAAGCCGATTTTTTCCTCTTCCATAGCTAAGCCCTCGCTATTTAATGTTTGGAAATTAATTTCTAAATAATTCTTTCCTATTTCTCCATTAACATGCAATTTTTCTTTCTAACAATTAATATATGTAATTCTTAATTACATTGCCTGGCAAACATCACTAAGTATATCCGTAGGTATATCAAATCTCTCTTGTCAATAATTAAGTATTGTATCTTCGAATTTACCCAACATAATGTTTCATCTGCTTCTTTTATAGAGTCCTATTAATTCAGCTTTTGAAAGAATATGCCCTTTGATTGAAGACTCAATATCGCCTTTTGTTATATTCGGCCCGAGGTTCAGAGTTATATCAAGTGCATAGAGCTTAAAAAAATATCTGTGCGTTCCGGAGGGAGGGCAAGGTCCCCCATAATCATGTTTCCTGAAATCATTCATACCCTGTTTCGCGTTTTTGGGAACGTAGTTTTCTTTTATCTCCGAAGTCTTCGGATCAATGTTCCAGAGAACCCAGTGAACCCATGTGCCTAGAGGTGCATCTGGATCATCAACTATGAGAACTAGGGATTTTGTCTCAGATGGAACATCCTCAAATTTAAGAGGCGGATTTACATCAGAACCATCACAGGTATATTTCTTTGGTATTTGCCCATTTTGTTCAAAAGCAGAACTTGAAATTTTCATTTGACCCCCCTTTCCATAAACATTTATAAGAAAAAAAATTCCAATGATTATTAAAAAAGGAATTATTTTATATCTCATGTTTCCCCTCTTCCAATAAGTCAATCATCTCTTGTCAATAGGTAATGAAGATTCTCAGGAGTTCCCAAAGAAATGCCCATAGGCATGTTTGGCTACCCACTGTAACGAATAGAGAATGGATTTAGTATAATGATGAGCTTGAAAATTACATGTGGAAAGACAGTGCGATGTACATTTTTCCTTTTGTTCAGCTAACATGACCGGATCAAATTTAGGGCCGTCATATATATTACCCCAGTCTTCCTCACTCCCGTACAATTCAAAACACGGAGCAAAGCTGCCATCCAGCCTTATAACCATCGTTAATTCACCTGCATGACAGTGCCAGAGTGGTAACTGATGTCGGATGAAATGCTTCATGGCTTTGAGGTGTTCCAAAGAATTGACCATGACGTATCCCTTTGAGTTTTTTTCGATTAACCAATCAATGACACTATCTACTTCCTGGAGTTCTGCTTCTGTAATCCAGTCACCGTCATCTTCATACTTATAGCTATCATATTTGATTAAAGGAGGTTCGTTAATATGATAGTCTGTAGCAATCCCATAATCATGGGCAATTTGGGTCAGAAGTACCACATCTTTTAGATTCTTTTGGGTGATGTTAATGTTAAAAAAAGTGACATATCCATATTTCTTTTCTTGTTGAACCAGATATTCAAACTGAGGCTTGATGCGGGAAAAACATTTAGGAATTCCATCATAGCTGTCAACAGCATCAACAGCTAGATTAATAGCTGATACCCCTGCTTCGCCTATTGCATCAATGAACGTTTCATCTAAAAGAATTCCGTTTGTAGGTAAATATACAAAAAAATCCTTTTGTACAGCGTACCGGGTGAGGTCGATTATAAATTGTTTTCTTATCAGAGGTTCTCCTCCCATATAGGCCAGGACCTTGCAGCCTACCGATTGGAGCCAGTCTACCGCATCTTTTGCAATCTCCATAGTCATGCCTGGAATCTTAAGACCTCTGCTGTAACAGTAATGACAATCGAGATTGCAATTAAGATCTGTATAAAAAAAAGATAGGACCGGTCTGAAAGATTTGGCATTGAGACGAGACTTGATATAGGGTAGTAACCAGCTTCTGTAAGCCCTGGTAAAATTGTTAAAATGGTATCTCTTAGGGATATCCTTTTTTTGCGAATCTGACGCTCTGGAAATCCATTTTGAACAATTACTGTTCATTTTTTCTCTCCTTAGAATATAAGTAAAGAAAAATCTGGGTGTTCGCTAATCATCTCCCCCACCATAGTAAAACAATAGAGGGTATTCAGTATTAAATTTATGTTTATATTTGTACTTATTTTTAAGCCAATATTAAATTAGCCAACAAAGAGAAGCCCAAAAGTAAAGAACCAAATGGTACCTGAAATTGGTTTTCCGTAGTAAAATTGCTTGGAGCCTGTAAAACCGAAGATCCAAAGGATATACCCGACAGACTTAAGATGAGTATTGCTTGAATTACACACGAGAGTTCCTTATTTAACTTTAAGATAATTAATTTAGTACTATTTACATAACTAGTGTATGCAATCAGTAATGCTAGAAATATGACGTGGCTAATCCGCGTCAGGTTGATACGGTTGTTCGGTCTTAATTTTTATTACTAACCAAAAGTTGATATCTTCGTTTTTTTGGTCTCTTGCTAAATCAAGCACCTCACGAATCCTTGAAACTGGTTCAACTACTGCAAAGTCCATTTTCTGACTTGTCGCACTCAAGAGACCAAGTAATTGGATTCTTGGATTAGTCTGAGAGGGCTCGTTCATTATGGGGCTGCCGCTATTACCGGGGAACGCTTTAACATCGATAACATAACATCTTTCTTCTGCAAACTTATCAACACCTTTGTAATTCATTCTTAAGAACTTTTTCCCAGTTTTCATTGCGATTATTCCGCTTCTCCCTAACGGTCGTTGTTCTAAAAGTTTGAAGCCTATGTCGAGAGGAAAGCCAAAAACCAAGATTCTTCTTGGCGGGAGCGGATCAGCCGATGGAAGCTGATTCTTGTCTTTAGCCTCAGACTCAGGAGGTTCATAGCTGAAGCACCTGATCGCCCTGTTCTTAATCCATTTTATTTGCATTGCCGCGACATCGACGGGATGGGTATCTTTGTCACCACTTTCGCTATGGAAGACCCATCTGTTTCTAGGGAGTTTCAGAAAAATAACTTCTTTTTGCCCAGATTTCATATTAAGACACTCCACCCTTGCATGAAGGTCATATGGTTGCTCAACAACATGCCGAGCCGAAACCACAAATAGACCCTTTCCACTCTTTACAAAAAAGGCAGTACCATCTGGTTTGTTCTGCTTAATGGCATTTGGTAAGCCCTCCTGTTGAACAGAAACAAAATGTTCCAGTCGAATGATGGCGCTATTTAGTTGTGAGTAAAAATCCTCTTTCCCCTTCTCCTCTGCCCAAACAAACCAAGCAGGTAGAAGCATGCAAAAGGTGGCGACCCAAATTACTCTCTTCATAAATTCCCCCTCAATTGAATTGACCGCACGACTAATTTACCGGCAAATCAGCGATCCGGTGAATTATATGTTGCATTTTAATCGATTCAATAAATTTTGCAAATTCCTAGTCCACTTTTTCAATTGTAAATGTCCCAGCAAAATATCTATATGAGGGGTCAGGTCCTTCAGCACCGCTAATCAAAACATTCATTACTTTACCTTTAGAGTCTAATGTTCCGACAGAATTACCAAATATACTGTCCCCTACAAAAAAAGTAACGCTTTGCATGATGACTTTATATCCATTTACTTCACCAACAATGTGTATATATTTTGTTGGCATTGGCTGGGGAAATGTCTGTATCATATCAGCCTCAAAAAGGGGTCCGTTCTGGTCGGTTATAGTAAAGATTATATCGAATGGCACAATTTTTGTCGCAGAGGGGTCAGAGAGAAAGGCAATAATTAATATGCCACTACCTTCCCAACTACCAGTTAAATCAGGCACTTTTACATCTCTTTCACCTGCAAATATTTGTGGGGTAAAAGCAAAGATTAGAGCAAAAATTACTAACACAAGTAAGGTCAATCTTTTCATTTAACACTTCCATGTGGCTTAAAGGTTGCTGTAAAACAAAATAAAAAAGCGCTTTTCTTCTTTTTCCCTATTATCTTAGGAACTAAAGAAAGGCGCCATTGTATTTCTCCCCCATTTAAGACTTGGGCAAAACTTTAGAGAACTAAACTTACAATTTAAGGAAACTAATTATATTTTAATTAGACTTAAAAATCAATTATTTTGTTATTGGTTAAATCTTTACTCCCTTTATTATTACTGATACTTCCCTGTATATATCTAAAGTCTATTGCTACTTTTAGTAACTGAGAAGAGTTAGCTTACGATAATATTCGGCGGCTTGCCAATCTCTTTCTTTTCCAGAAGTTGCTCCAAGGTCAGTTTTTCTACAGGGTGCAGGTTGCGCACGGCGAAGTAGGCATTGTTGGCAGCGTTGTATGTAAAAGATTTCTCGGCAACATCCAGGACTTCGTCCCATTTTGCGCCAAAATAGCTTCGGAAAGCATCTTGCAGTTCCTCCGCTGAAACATCCTCGGGAACTGTAAGCCAGACTTTATCGAGGTTGCCAACGGCAATCAGACGGCGCGGGATAGTTCACCCCGTTTCATAAAAATATACCGGCAAGTCAGACATAGTATTACGCACAACGCATGCGGTAAGATCGGCAAAAACTTTCTTCTCCATCGTTCCAAAAACAACAAAGGGGTGCCTCGCAGAAATATCGAGTATCCCCGGCAAGCGTCCGCAGCCTACTGCTACCAAAAGCAATCCTTCGTCCATATAAACTCCTGCTCCCCTTCATTACACCGTCCCAGTAAAAAGGGGAGCAAAAGAAGAACAATGGTTAAATGGTTGCTGGCTCTATTTGTTAAAAACCGGGCAGGCTTAGTTTTTTTATAAGGGTATGATTTTTTTATGCGAGAAAATGCATATTTTTTTTGCACAATTTCATATGCCTGATGACTCCTTCGAGGTCCTTCTCATATATCTCCAGAACATTACTGCCTTTTTTTATTCCCTGAGCCACGGATATTCCTGCTCTGTAACCCGAATCAATGGCAGCACTTATTCCCTCACCGTTAAGATACACTATCCTGGCTGCTTCTCCTGTTAGAATAATATTGTCTTTTCCTAGATACAGTGGCACCAGCCTAATTAAGCATCCTTCGTCCCTGTACATATCTTTTAAAACTACCTGAAAATTTTCAGCCAGTAAGTCTTTAAAAACCTCCATACTTTCTTTGAGGCTGCGTCCCTTAAAGCCGCAAACGCATAATGCAAGAAAGTCATCTTTGCGGTGAACACAAGTAATTGCTTCTGCGATCTGCTTTTCGAAGAAGACATAAAAGTGATCATCCTCTAAAGTTCCCATATCCGAAAATCGGTAATAAGCCTGATAAACAGCGCTTGCCATCTCTATCTTCAAAAAAGAGGGATCAACCAATGCCCGTACTCGAGAACCAGCCCCATCAGCGCCAATGAGATAAGAACAGTATAAATCGTTTTTTTCGTCATTTATAGAAACTTCAACCTTAATTTTTCCATTTTCCATAGAATAATTATTTAATTTACAGTTATCTATATATTCAACCCCGCTTTCTTTCAAAAGCCAATAATCAAACTTGCTCCGCCAGATATTGTAAACCTCATCCGAAGAAAAAGGCTGACCATCCTTGGGCAGATCAAAGGGATAAGAGAAAAATCCCTTCTCTTTGTTCCATTCGAGAATATTCTCTCTCTTCAAAATCTTGGGATTGCAGTAATCATCTTCCGGAGGAAGAACTCCGAAATACTTATCAAGTAAGACCTGAGTCTCATCAAAAAGAAGTCCGGAACATACCTTGTTGCGGGGCAATGCATCCTTTTCAATAACCAGAACTTCTATCCCTTCATTTTTTAAAGCTTTTGCGCTAGCAGCGCCGGCTGGACCGGAACCAACAATAATTGCCTGATATTCTTTTTTCATTTTATATATTCTTCCTTTATGAATTTTAGTAATTGGGTAATTCCGGGAACAATATACTTAATTCAAACTTTCCTTACCTTCAATTTTGTATACTGTTCCTAGAATTCTTTCTAAATGTCTACTTATAGGAGTTTCAATTTCGACATTATTCTTCTTCATAATGGTGAGCCACCGAGCTAATCAGACCGGCCTTTTGCCGGACAACGAGGCAGGCAAAAGGCCGGAGCCGCCTCCGATGCTTAATCAGGCGATAACTGCTTGACCTTCTCCAGAAGATTGTGAATCATCTTTTCCCTTTGTTTGAGATAATCTCTGTATTCAAAGGACTTGGTCGCATGATGGATCTCCACGCGCGTTACCCCTTCTTGTTTGTTGAGAGTCATCTTTAGAAAATCGACTTCTTCTTGCGATACTTCTAAGTTCATGGCCTTCTCCTTTCTTCAAATTTTCATAGTATCAATGAGACGTTAGAATAATTTGATTTGGCATAGAAATGGTTTAATTCTTATTTACTTCCAAAGCTCCCTTAAAAGTAACACGCAAGGTTTTTAATAATTGTACTGTGATTTATCATTAAATTCAACAATTATTGTTGAGGTAATAGTGGGAATTCTATTTGCAAGCGCTATTAGGGTAATAAGCTGAAAAGGCTTATCGAAGAAGTTAATAAAAGGATTAAGAGGTGGATTGAATTAAGAGGATAGAGAGGGTCAAGAAAGAGGTGAATCTTTGTTAGTGAAATTAAGGGAAGACAATCTCAAGTGCATTAAATCTCTTTTGTCAATAATTAAGTGATGTGTCCCCAGAATTTCTTGGGTGCCTATACTTTGAGATATCAATCCCGCTCAAGTCTTTCTAATGTTAGGGTTACGAGTTTACGTCTGTCCGGGCATTCTAATTCGATCTTATCGCCTTTCAACCAAGGGAGGTTCCCGCCAAATTGGAAGGTAGAAAGGCTGGGGAAAATATCATGGTAGAAAAATCCACATAACCCACCAGAATTATGACAACTGATTTCAAATGTATCCCCCTTCTGATGGCCAACAGTGCAATCACCTTTAACGTCTTTGATTGTGGCTATAATTTTTTTGCCAATACCTGGATCTCTTACCATTCCTATTGCCCTCCTCTCTTTGTAACTGCCCAACGCCGCAGATCAGCGATGGAGCGATGTCCCGTTTGCTGAATCTAATTGTTAGGCTTGCCGACCTACTTCCAATTCCATGAAGTCAGTTGATACGGGTCTGGTGCTCTCCACGCCTGCCACCAAACGACAGCTTCCGCTTTTTTTTCTTCACCATTTAACTTCACCTTCAGCTTGAGCCGGTAATTCATTCCTGCCACGACCTGTTTTTGGGCACTCAGAATCTTGATAAGTTCCAGTTTTACTGTTTGTGTGTTTTTTTCTTCCCGCATCGCTTTCTCTTCCGCATTTATCGCGAAGGTTGCCGCTGCGACCACATCGGTGTTGGTTACCTCTGTCGCAGAATATCCGCCTGGCATGGGGTGTTGCGCCATGCATCCGATGACAATTGTTGTAGTTAACAGGATGAAACCCGCTACGTAGGCTTGAATAACTTTCTTCTTCATATGTCTTTCCTTCTTTTGTTGTTTTATCGCCGAACAATTAATATGCGTAATACTTAATTATTCTGCTGATAAATATCACTTTTGAAAATTTTATACTTATTCATAATGAAATTCAACTATCAATGTTGAAACAATACCATAAATACCATTTGCATCTGCAAGTTGGGTAACATACTGAAAAGACTTATCGAAGAGGTTGATAAAAGGATTAAGAGGTGGATTGAATTTTGAGGATATAGTAGGGTGAGGAAGGGGGATTCTTTATTAGTGAAATTATGGGAGGACAACCTCAAGTGCATTAAATCTCACTTGTTAATAAATAAGTATACTGCCCCCTGAATTGTTGACAATAAAGTATATTGTTCTCTGAATTGTCCTAGTTATTCACTAATCAAGATGTGACACTATTTGCCCCTATTTGCCCGAATATTATGATTATTTAACCATCTTTATTATAATAAATATAGCAATGCTACCAATTATAAGTAACCATAATATTTTCTTAATCCGAGATCTCTTGAGCATAATCCTATCTCGTATTAGTATAGGATTGTTCTCAATAAATTCTTCAATTTCTATAGATGCTCCTGTTGCCTCTATGACCTTTCTTTGATCCATTTCTCGCAAATTGGGATTTATTTTATGACGACCAGGCGTTGGGAAAAATAAACCAGCTATATTTATTTCAAGAGAGCATAACAACTCCCAAGATACGGTTCTTCTGGGCCGTTGTTCCAATTTGGTAGGATGGGGTCTAACGAGAAACTGGAGCGTCCAGTATGATGTTGCAAATTTAATAAATGGTGAAGTTGCTTCTGGGTACATTTCATCAAATGTCATATTGAAGAAATTGAAAACACTCTTTATATCAGAAAAAGCGTAGCCATCAGCACCAAGATAAAAGAAACCTTTAAGAGCAGAATTAAATATCTCTGTATCTAAAGCGGCGTCTCGATTGTTTGGGTCAAAATCTCGATTGAGATAATTAACCAACTCTGGCGATGTTATCCCACCGCCCTTAGAAATAAGCTCTAAGGAAACTCTAGTAATATCGGAATTGGACATAAACTCTCCCTGATTAAAAGCCTAACCACGAAATCACCCCCGTGTTTAACGAGTCGGCTGCATTGTCTCGTTGGGCAATGTTTCTGTCCACCTCTATGTTCCTGAAGGACTAAATACCTTGGCCAGCGCATAACTCGCCACTAAAAGCATCTGTTTTCCAAAATTGCCGCCAATGGTTTCCAGCAAAGGATAATGCGTTGCATCGAGAACCAAGCTTATCCGTTTACCGAATTTTACAAGCTCTCCCCATTTTCCTTCAGAAATGCCGCCCTATACTCCTCTAAACGATCTATAGGATTAAGACAATCGCCAAATCCAAATTCCGGTTTTGGATGGACCGTCACAAGCTGTATTTCACGTAGCATGTTCATGCCGAGACTGTTGCAATGCTCAATAAATGCCGTTGCCAATGCTCCGTGAAACATCTGGTTCAATTTTTGATTTTGGCGTTTAAGAAACCATTTCTTTTCTGTGAAATATTTAGAGGACTGGAGTGTTAAGAGAAACACACAAAAACCCATGCATTCGAAACGCAACCTCAACCGCATTTCATCAGAGATATGTGCCTGCGCTATGTCCAGTCTTCGTGCTTCATCGCTGGAACAAAACCCGGTGTATATCTCCAAGATAGATTCCACAATACTCTGATCAAACAACGTCTGGTCTATTAGATTAAGCACATCTGCAGAGAGAGAATCGAATTCCTCTAAAGAACGCATCGTCATCACCTATCTTCTATGTAATGGCCCAACGGACCGAGGTGCACAGCGACTCGGGAACCCGTTTTTCAGTTGCCGAGCTTTGATGGTCGGCTGGAAAAAATTGTTATGTATATCTTATTTTCGTCCACTTATCTCGCTGCTGCCGCGACTGTTGCTACGATACCTAATATCAGGGTAATAAGGAGCTGCGTTCCATGTGACCAGTGCCAAAGCTTAGCCTTTGCTTGCATAACCTTAGCAACTTCAGCCTGAATACATGCCGGTTTCGGATGTTTAAGTAAATTATAAATCTCATTGCGTATGTCCCAGTCATACTCGCTGTCAATCTTGCTAGCGCGTGCAAGCCCGCGTGTCCAGAACACCTGGATGGCCAGAATGAGAGCAGACACAACAGCGGTAACTATAGCCAGCAGAGTGTCTTCAATGGGTAAAGTCAAAGTCTTTCCTGATTCGAGAGGTTGTGTAACGAGAGCACCGATGTATACAGCAAAAGGCGTCCAAATACTAATGCACATCTTCCACTCATAGCTGCGTCGATCGTTAAAGCTTTTATAGGCGGCGGTTCTTAAAAGCTCAAGAGAATCAACCTGATTCTTTTCTTCGTTTGTCATCTCATTTCCCTCCTGTGTCGTCAGCACAACGACAAGCTTGAGAGGTGCGAATGGAGTGCAGCGAAATGAGCATCCTGCTCAAAGTTGATGTTATGCTTCATATAAAGTTTGTACTTCTTTGCTCCCTAGAACCAGACAAATTTTATCGAATGGGTGTGTAACAGATAGTTTTTTCATTGCAAGTTCATAGGTGTCTGATTCCGCAAGCCAATAATCGTTGAAAAGAGCAAGCCACAGTGGCCTATGCAATATGTTGCGGCATTTTGTTACTTTATCATTGATCCTTTCATTTAGTATATACAGAACATTTGCAAGAATATCCGGATTTGAATTTTGGTTAGGTACTATGCCAACAACTTTTTTGCCAGATTGCCTATCGCCTAAAATTAACCGGATTTCTACTTTGTTTTGATTAATTTCTAGAACTTGCTTATTTGGCGCTTTCCTTTGAGCAATTTCTTTGATCCCATTAATCAAATCGGTTTTGGTTTGTCGTATTTTATTTAAGGGCGATGAAATAGTAAGAATAACATATACCCCGGATGGAATGTCATTTTTAAGTTCCTCACCTATTTCATCGCATAGACGAAGCACACCAGTATCTTGAGAAAGACGAGGAACAGGTTTGCCATATTTACTGACCACGTGCTGTGTTAAAATTAAAATTTCAACAGCTACTTCATTTTCAGCCAAAGACATATAAACATCCGGTGGATCTTCGCCGATTCGCCAAGTGCCACCATATGACAAGCATAATGCTTCAATTACAAATTTTTCGTCTTCTCGAAGAGTCGATACCATGGCGTTAAGTTCTGGGACATAACGAAAAAATCAGCCGGAGCTTAGTGATCGGCTGTATTGATTTATTGGAGGCTTCTTTATATTATTTAAACAGTCCGATAACCCAAGGCCCAACAGCGGTGATTAATGCTGAAATTGAAAAAAGACCGATAATAGATACCCACTTTGGTACAATTCCTAACCCCGCTGTCATTTCCCATTTCTGAACACCTTGAATAACTTCCTCAGATGATGCAAAATCGGGTGTTCGTCCTTTAATGAAATATTGTATCAACACAATATTGAGCAAATATAACAGCACTGCGAATCCGATAATTCCAAGGGAGACTTGCCATTTTTCAAGTCCAAAATTTCTTGTTATCCGCATGGCAACTACGGCGAACATGAATACTCCAATAGCGATTGTACTTATTCCTTTAATCATTTCCTTCTCTCCAAAAATTTATATAAGTATTACCTAATTTACTTCGTGTAATAAACTAAGTCGGTAAATTGAGTACAATTTTACTGTGATTTGCAATAAAATGCAACTATTAATGTTTAAACAACATCAATAATGATGTTTAGAGGTTCAATCTGAAAAGATTTGACCCATCTATATGATTCTGCTAGACTTCAAATTGTTGGCTTTGTAAAAAGTCCATCTACGGTGTTGCACTTCATCCTTCATCGTTGCAACGTACCCATATGTACGCCTCACTCCTCATGATTTGTGCGCCTTGCATCTGGAGCTTTTTACTTTGCCATCCCAATTCTGACTTTTTATAAGTCCATCAAACTATAATATTGAATGTGGGCTTAGGGGAAATATATTATGAGTGAAAACAAATTAATTATAATCGGCGGCGGTTTGGCAGGTTGTGAAGCTGCATGGCAGGCAGCAAAGAGGGGTGTTGATGTAACCCTCTACGAGATGAAACCCAAAATGTTTTCTCCTGCCCATGTCTCTGAAGATTTAGCCGAGCTTGTTTGCAGCAACTCCCTTCGATCAACCTCCCTTGAGAATGCCTGCGGGCTTCTTAAAGAAGAGATGCGGAGGATGGATTCTCTAATTATCAGGGCTGCCGATGAAACCAGTGTCCCTGCGGGGAGTGCTCTGGCTGTTGACAGAGAAGGTTTTTCAAAATATATCACCCGGGCTTTGGAGGGTATGGATAATGTTAAGATTATTCGTGAAGAGGTTTCTAAAATCCCGGAAGATGCTCTTATAATTATTGCAACAGGTCCTCTGACATCTGAAGCCCTCGGTGACGAGATCAAAGAGCTGACAGGAGAGGGTAGCCTCTATTTCTATGATGCTATAGCCCCAATCGTTGAGACAGATTCTATAAATTTTGATATCGCTTATAAAAGTTCCAGATATGGAAAAGGTGGAGATGATTACATTAACTGTCCAATGACAAAAGAGGAATACTATAAATTCATCGATGCACTTATGGAAGCAGAGAAAGTCCCCACCAGAGATTTTGAAAAGATGGTTCCGTTTGAAGGGTGCATGCCGATAGAGGAATTGGTGGAGAGAGGGAAAGACACTCTGCTCTTCGGACCAATGAAACCGGTGGGTTTGACAAACCCCAGAACCGGTGAGATTCCCTATGCTGTGGTACAGCTAAGGCAGGATAACAGTTATGGGACACTTTATAATATGGTGGGATTTCAGACAAAGCTGAAGTGGGATGAACAAAAGAGGATATTCCAAATGATCCCAGGGTTGGAACAGGCAGAATTTGCCCGATTAGGGAGTCTTCATCGTAATACCTTTATCAATTCGAGAAAGTTGCTTAACACTTCTCTCCAATTAATCAAGAAACCATCAATATTATTTGCAGGCCAGATAACAGGTGTAGAAGGCTATGTCGAGTCCTCTGCTATGGGACTGCTGGCCGGGATCAATGCAAGCAGGTTGATTTGTGAACTCCCTTTAATCCCGCCCCCCCTGACCACAGCTATGGGCGCGCTTGTTGGTTATATAACCGAAATAAGTGACAGGGATTTTCAACCGATGAATATCAACTTTGGACTTTTGCCACCTCTGGAAGAAAAGATAAAAAAGAAGCTGAGAAGAGGGAAGATGGCTGAGAGGGCTCTGGCTGATCTGGAGGAATGGAAAAGGGAATTGGAAAAATAAAACAGGCTGTTGCCCAAACAAGAGTTTCTTTGGACAACAGCCTGTATCAGAGTTAATCATTAAACAACACAGTAAAAAGCTTCAGGTGCAACTCCGCAGATGGACTTTTTACGAAGACGTCAACTTCAATTCATTTAAGCATCAAGAGATACCCTTCATAGCCTTCATTTCAGCAACCGATTTTGCAACACTTTCCGCAGACTTCTTAACTGCTGCCTTTTCTTCATCAGTTAATGAAAGCTCGATAATCTTTTCGATGCCGTTGGCACCAAGGATGGTGGGAACGCCGAAACAGATGTCCTTCAGCCCATATTCACCTTCCAGGTACGCACAGCTTGGAATAAGCCTTCTTTTGTCTTTCAGGATGGCTTCTGCCATGCTGATGGCTCCCAGAGACGGTGCATAGAAAGCGCTTCCGGTCTTAAGAAGCGCTACGATTTCCCCGCCCCCTTTCTTAGTCCTGTCCACAAGCTGGTCGATCTTTTCTTTGGAAAGGAATTCGGTTATCGAAATGCCGTTGATTGTAGAATATCTTGGAAGGGGAACCATATCATCGCCATGACCGCCCAACAGCATTACCTTAATATCTTCCACAGAAATGTTCAACTCCATGCCGATGAAAGTCTGAAAACGGGTGCAGTCGAGAGCGCCTGCCTGTCCTATGACCCTATTCTTCGGAAACTTGCTGGTTTTCAGAGCAAGGTAGGTCATCGTATCAAGGGGATTGCTCACGACGATAATGATACAATTCGGTGAGTATTTGGCAATGTTCTCTGTTACCGAGCCAACGATATCAGCGTTGATTTTCAGCAAATCCTCCCTGCTCATGCCGGGCTTCCGGGCAATACCCGATGTGATGATAACCACATCAGAATTTTTGGTTTCTTCATAACTGTTCGTTCCGATGATATTCGCGTCAAATCCTTCCATCGGGGCGGCTTCCATGAGGTCCAAAGCCTTTCCCTGGGGCATCCCTTCAACAATGTCCACAAGAACGATGTCGCCCAACTCCTTGATGGCTGCCCAATGAGCAGCCGTAGCGCCTACATTACCAGCTCCTACAATAGTTATTTTCTTCCTTCCCATTTAGCTAACCCTCCTTCATCAATTTTAATCTTGATGGCTTCTTAAAAATTTCATCTGCGGCGTTACGCTGCATCTGGAGCTTTTTACTTTGCCACCCCAATTTTGACTTTTTACAAGTTTATTAATCTTGGTTATCTTGTATGCTGAAGCAAAAAGAGGTACTTTTTCAAGGCTCTCTTTAACAACTTTATTGTAAATAATCCATATTTTCTATTATTGCTGCTCCAAATTCAGAGCACTTAAGCCTTGTTGCTCCTTCCATTAGCCTTTCCAGGTCATAGGTTACCGTTTTGTTTAAAATAGTCTTTTCAAATGCCTTTACTATAATGTCAGCCGCCTCCTGCCAGCCCATATACTCAAGCATCATTACCCCAGATAAAATAAGAGAGGTGGGATTAACCATGTCCTGTCCGGCATATTTGGGGGCTGTTCCGTGGGTGGCCTCAAAGAGAGCAATAGACGTCCCTACATTTGCGCCAGGTGCAAGCCCCAATCCTCCTACCTGAGCAGCCAGGAGGTCAGACATATAGTCACCGTTTAAGTTCGGCAAGGCTAAAACTTCATATTCCTCAGGCCGGATCAGAACCTGTTGAAACATTGAGTCTGTTATTCTGTCCTTAATGACTACTTTATCCTGAGGGTACTTCCCATGATAATTCTCCATAAACTGGTCTTCGGTAATGGTCTTGTCACCAAACTCTTCTATGGCAACTTCATAACCCCAGTCTTTAAAACCTCCCTCCGTAAATTTCATTATGTTGCCTTTGTGAACCAGAGTAACGCTTTTTTTCTTATTATCTATGGCATATTTTATCGCCATTCTCACAAGGCGTTTTGTCCCTGATATACTAATCGGTTTTATGCCGATACCGGAATCGTCTTTGATCTCCGCATTCATTTCTTTCTTCAGGAAATCTATGACTTTTCTGCACTCGGGGGTGTTTACCTTCCATTCAATGCCGGAATAGATATCTTCCGTGTTTTCCCTGAATACAACCATATCTACTTTTTCAGGGTGTTTAACTGGACTTGGGATACCGGAAAAATACCTTACAGGTCTGATACAGGCAAAGAGGTCCAGTTTTTGTCTGAGGGTAACATTAATACTTCTTATACCGCCACCAACAGGGGTTGTAAGAGGTCCTTTTATTGCTAACACATGGGTTTTGATTGCCTTAATAGTATCTGCCGGCAACCATTCCCCATACTCTTCTTTTGCTTTCTCTCCGGCATAGATCTCATGCCAGTGGATTATTCTCTTTCCCCCATATGCTCTGGCAACAGCAGCCTCAAGTACCTTTGAAGAAACAGCCCATATATCAGGTCCAACCCCATCTCCCTCAATGAAGGGAATTATAGGGTCATCCGGTACCTTGAGAGACCCGTCAGGGTTTACCGATATCCTGTTTCCTTTCATTTCTCATCTTCTACTTTGGTAAGTTCTTCAAACCTTATGTCTACTCCAAGTACTCCCGCTATGTCGTCATTTTCATCTCTTATAGGGGCTGAAACAGTAAGGCAGAGTGCCCTGGTAATGAATGATTTATATAGATCTGTTATATATATTTTTCCATCTTTTAAAGGTCCGATAAACCATTCCCTGTTTGAGAAGTCCTCGTCAAGCCCGAAAGATCCATATTTTGCTCTGTCAACTACCTGGGTTATATTCCTTGTGATTTTTCTCCCCTCCAAATCAGTAACATAGACAAACTGGATGAAGGGGTTTTCCTCTACCAACTTTTTCATCAGGGGCTCTTGTAGCTTAGGATTCATGGACCTCATCTCAGGTGATTCTACAATATCCTCAATCAGATGAGCAGCGAGTTCATGCGCTCTAATCTTCAATCTGTCAAATTTAGAGATGAAGAACTCAGGCAGATATTTTCTGGCCTGTTTATCCATCTCTTCATGGGAAATGCTGGTAATCCTTCCACTATCGTATTGGGCAGCTACCCATTTATGTATCTTTGCAATACCTGGATGTCGCTTATCAACTCTGTTATCTTCTTTAAAGCTCATATGTGTATTTATCCAATGAGCAATACCTGCTGTACCGGATTTATCCGATATCGTTATCCCCGGGGGCCTGTTGAGGATCTTTACAGTATCGAATATATTATAAATCTCTTCATTTTTAAGGGCTCCATCAGCGTGAATTCCAGCCTGTGTAGTATTGAATTCAGATCCAACAAAGGGATAGTTGGAGGGGATATATACGCCGGTTTCCTTTTCCAGGTACCTGGCAATCTCTGTAATAACAGTCGTGTCTATTCCATCATTTTGCCCCTTTAAAGCGATATATTCGATTATTAGACCTTCAAGAGGAGGGTTTCCCGTTCTTTCTCCAAACCCCAGCAGGGCTCCATTAGCTCCAGAACATCCATATAGCCATGCAGTTGCTGCGTTAATATGTACCTTATGGAAATCATTATGACCATGCCACTCCAATAACCTTCCGGGAACACCTGCATCATCAATCATTGCACGGACGAGTTTGTCTACACTTCTAGGCAAAGCGGCTCCAGGATAGGTAACACCATATCCAAGGGTATCACAGAGTCTTATCTTGATGTCTGTTTTACTCTCCTCACTGAGTTTCACAAGCTCTATTGCAAACGGAACACAGAATCCGTAGATATCTGCCCGGGTTATATCCTCAAAATGACACCTGGGTATTATCCCCATATTTAAGGCATCTGAAACGACTTTTAAATAATCATCCATTGCCTCTCTTCTGTTTTTATTTAACTTCAGGAATATATGATAATCAGAAACAGAGGTCAATATACCTGTTTCTTTCAGATGCATCTCTTTTACCAGTTTCAAATCGTTTTTTGATGCCCTGATCCACCCTGTTATTTCCGGATATTCGAAACCCATCTCTAAACACTTCTCTAGGGTTTCTCTATCTTTATTACTGTATAGAAAAAACTCGGTTTGTCGTATGACCCCTTTGGGTCCACCCAGTCTGTGTAGCATTTCAAAGAGGTCTGTAATCTGTTTTGTAGAATAGGGAGGTCTTGCCTGCTGTCCATCCCGGAAGGTTGTATCGGTAATAAAGATATCTTCCACAGGACAAATAGGTATTATCTTATGGTCAAACTCTATCCTTGATACTTCATCATAAGGAAAGATTTCTCTGAATAGATTGGGTTCTGTTACGTCTTCCATTTTGAATCTTGGAGGTGTTTTCCTCTTATCCCAAAGAGTCATTTGAATCCTCCCTTCTATCTCCTAAAGTAACAATAAGGAGTATCCATAAATTATCCATGATTAACAGTACATTTAATTTATCATATATCGAAATGCATTGCAAGAAAGTTGACGGCTTCGTAAAAAGTCTATCTGCAGCGTTCCGCTGCATCCTCAGCCATTGCAACATACAGGTAAGTACGCCTCATTCCTTCGGATTTGAGTGCCTTGCATCTGGAGCTTTTTACTGTGCCGTCTGATTTATGACTTTTTACGACCTCATCAAAATTGGCTGGTTCTTATGAAATCTACCTACTAAGGGTGTATGTCTCTTATTGTGTGGTGGCTGGTTTCTTTAGATAAAAAGATAAAACCATACCTACTAGAGAGATAAATCCGGCAACCAGGAAGGGTATGGTAAAAGAATGACTTTTATCTGCAAGATAGCCCCCCAGTGCCGGGCCCAGAGCCTGTCCGATACCGAAAAAGAGAGTAATGAAGCCCAGTCCGGCGGGAGCCAAACGAGGCCCCACATAATCGCCTGCAGCCGCAGCCATAATGGTTGGAATACTCCATGCTGTAAGCCCGAACATGACAGCAGATAGATAAAAACCGAATTTGATTTTTAGCAATCCATAGATAATATAGGAAAGGGCAAGGATCAGATAGGCAAGGGCGGCTCCGCGATTGCGGCCAAGACGGTCTGATATGCTCCCCCATATCACTCCGCAAAAGACACTCAAGCCCCCAACCATTGCCCATAGTGCACCTGCCCATGCCTGTGTGAACCCCATTTCCTTGACAAGGTAGGCAGCAAAGAAAATCATGTATATGATATATGATAAACCATAAAAGAAGTATACTGCACCCAAATGCCAGATAGACCCCACTTTGTAAATCTTTGCCCACTCAAAAGATGGAGTCGGGGGATTATTGGAAGAAACCGGAGGGGTACTTCCTTTTTCATCTGTTCCAATTGGTAGCAGTCCTTTTTCTTCGGGGTGGCTGCGTACAAACAGAAAGACTACACCGGAGAGTAATAAAACGACACCACCCAGAATATACCAGGAAAAGCGCCAACCATCCGGGCCATATGCAGTTAAAATAGGTGGAACTACCAAACCGGATATCAGAGTGCCTATTCCGATCCCCCCTGATATAACTCCTGTGGCAAAGCCCCTTTTCTTAATTGCAAACCAAGCTGATCCGAGAGCCATAGCCGGGACATAAGCAGCACCATTCCCTAACCCGGTCAGAAGACGCATAGTAAAAGCGAAACCAAATGATTGGGCTAAGCCGGTCAATATCATAGTGCAACCCATCAGTATCAGGGCAATGGTAATGACAATTCGTGTCCCAAACCTGGCAGCTAAAAACCCACCGATAATAGCCATTGTCAAATAACCGATGAAATTGCCTGTACCCAGGAGGCCCAATTGCGTATAGTCAAATTTGAGGCCGTCTTTCATCGCGGGGAGGATAATAGTATAGGCCATTCGTCCAAACCCGTGGGCAGAAATAGTAGTTATAAGTCCCATTAAAATAACAATCCAGCCATAGTGAAGTTTTGTCTCTCTCATTTTGCTATCCCTTTGGTCATCAGTATAAATGTACTTTTCAGACAACCGTTTTGGAAACCAATAGTTTATGTTTTTTTATAACTCGTTATTATGCGTTTTAAAGTGCCTGCTTTTTAAGAATCTTTTGGTTGGCTTGCAATTAGGATTATCTGTCTTATCTTTTAGTATCATGCTTTTTTTTCTTTTACAATCTATTTTCATCTTCATTTTTTTTACCAATAAAGGTAAACGTGTGTAGAGATAATTTTCTGTTGGAAAAGGTAAAAATATCCTCTAGGAATAAAAGGTCATAAAATCTAAAAAAGATTCCCTCTTGCATTTTTATATTATTTGTTTTATAAAAACGAGGTTTGTGTTACCTATAGTCATACTTTCAAATAAAAATATTATGGGAAATTAATTAAATAAGGATATAAATAATGAAGTACTGGCGAAAACCACTGGATTCAGATGATATTAAGATTCCCAGGGGTAAGGTGTCTATTATCGAAGAACGCTGTAAGGGCTGTTCTTTCTGTGTGGAGTACTGTCCGCGAAATGTGTTAAAGATGTCTGAACACTATAATAAAAAGGGCTATCATCCACCTTATGTTAAAAATCCGGATGATTGCCTTAATTGTAACTTTTGTGAAGTTATATGCCCGGAATTTGCCATATTTGCTGAAAAAATAGAAGAAGAATAGTAACTCAGCATTTACTTAAGGATTAAATATAGATTACAACGGAATAATTCCTGATCTAAAAAGGAGAAAAAGGTTTTGAAAGGAACTGAACATTTCATTATGGGCGATACTGCCTGTGCAGAAGCCGCTATTATCAGCGGATGCAAATTTTTTGCCGGTTATCCTATCACACCGGCTACAGAGGTTGCTGAAAGAATGGCCAGAAGATTACCCCAGGTTGGAGGCGTTTATATCCAGATGGAAGATGAACTGGCTTCTATGGCTGCTATACTGGGAGCATCCTGGGGAGGGCTTAAGTCCATGACAGCCACCTCCGGGCCGGGATTTAGTCTCATGATGGAAAATATAGGTCTTGGTATTGTGATGGAGGTACCCTGTGTTGTGGTGAATGTACAAAGAGCGGGACCGTCAACGGGGCTTCCTACGCTCTGTGCTCAAGGAGACATGATGCAGGCCAGATGGGGTTCTCATGGGCACTATGAGATAATAGCTCTTAGCGCCAGTTCGCCGCAGGAACTATTTGATGCAACAATAAAGGCGTTCAATCTCTCTGAGAAATACCGTCTTCCGGTTTTAATAATGACCGATGAGGTAGTAGGACATATGACGGAAAAGGTTGTCATACCACCGTCTGACCAGGTTGAAATCTATCCCCGCAGGATGACGAAGCTACCCCCTGAAGAATATCTGCCATACCTTCCTGATGAAGATATGGTAGCTCCTATGGTTGAAATCGGTGAGGGGTACAAAATACACACTACAGGGTTAACACATGACAAAAAGGGATATCCTGTTATAAACGCTTCTGTTCAGAAAGAGATGATGGACAGGCTGATCTATAAGATCCGAAATAATATAGATGATATAGTTGAATATGAAGAGATTGAAATATCGGATGCTGAAGTAGTGATTGTCACCTATGGAATATCGGTGCGACCTGCACAGAAGGCTTTGGAAATGGCAAGGGAGAAGGGCATCAAGTGCGGGATGTTGAAACTGACTACTATATGGCCATTTGCTGAGAAGAAGATCATGGATCTTGCCTCTCAGGTTAAAGGTTTTGTGGTGCCTGAAATAAATTATGGCCAGATATCTCTGGAAGTGGAACGATGTTCAGCAGGCAAAGCAAAAACTATTCTGGTAGGCCACGCAGGTGGAGCCATTTTTAATCCCAACGAAATTCTTGAGGCGGTTGAAAAACTATGAAAAAACAGGGAATTGAAGATTTACATGGAATGCCGGGAAGACACCCTTTGAGTTCTTTGCTGCGAGAGGACAGGATGCCTCATATCTGGTGTCCTGGCTGTGATATAGGGACGGTCTTTTCAAGCTGTCTTACGGCTATTCATGAATCAAAGATAGACTATAACAATTTTGCTGTAGTGTCTGGTATAGGGTGTACCGGAAGGGTTGCGGGTTATATTAAACTTGATTCTTTTCATACCACTCATGGACGGGCAATACCCTTTGCTACAGGTCTTAAAATAGCAAAGCCCAAAATGAAAATAATTGTTTTCAGCGGTGATGGTGACCTGTTTACTATAGGGGGCAATCATTTTATACATGCTGCTCGGAGAAACATTGATCTGACAGTTATATGTGTAAATAATTTTACGTATGGAATGACAGGCGGGCAGGCAGCTTCTACCACACCTTTCAATTCCAAAACAAGCACAACCCCGCAGGGAAACTTTGAAAATCCGTTTAACCTGCCTTATATGGCAGCGGCAGCTGGCGCTGTTTATATCTCCAGGTGGACTACTCTTCACATAAGGCGTCTTACCAATTCTATAATGGAGGCTTTTAACAAAGAAGGTTTCTCTTTTGTTGAGGTAGTATCATCGTGTCCTACTTCATTTGGCAAAAAAAATAAACTGGGATCACCTCTTGAGATAATACAACATTTTCATAAAATCAGTGTAATAAAGAACGGTATCCACCCCAAGGATGCTAACCTGGATATAAACAGGGAGATTGTAGTCGGCAAATTTGTAGATATAGAAGCACCTACATTCTTTGACTTGCTGGAAAAAATATATCCTCCTGGAAAAGAGAAAGGGGCATAATTGTGACCACAAAGATTTCCCACGAGATTATCATCAGTGGATATGGGGGACAGGGCATTATCCTGAATGGCCGTATACTGGGTAAAGCAGCGGCTATACATGACAAAATAAATGCCACTTTGATACAGTCATATGGGCCTGAAGCCAGAGGAGGAGCCTGCTCAGCACAGGTAGTTATCTCCGATAGCACTATATCTTATCCATATGTGCATAAGCCCACATTATTAATTGCCATGTCGCAGGAAGGTTATGAAAACAACATTGATTCCCTCAGGGATGGTGGTATGCTTTTAACAGACTTAGATTTAGTGAAACAAAGGGACGGAGAAAAGAGATATCTCTCATACTCTATTCCCGCCAACCGTATTGCTGAAAAGATGGGGAATAAGATGATGGCCAATATAGTAATGCTGGGGTTTCTTGCTTCACTCTCTGATGTTGTCAGTACCGAGTCTCTTAAGAAAGCGATTACCGATTCTGTCCCAAAGGGAACCGAAGAAAAGAATTTAGAAGCATTCGAAGCTGGGTATGAGTATGAAAAGAAAGAGAAACAGGGGTAGATTTTCATGACCACAGAAAGCTATGGTGCCCTGATAATAGGTAGTAAAATTGAATCCCTTAAGGCTGCTTACGACCTGGCAACTATTGGGTACAGGGTACTTTTAATAGAAGAAGAAGAAAAACTTCTGGCATCACTTGAGGACACAGAGATACTGCCTTCAGGGGTCAGGTCATGGTATGCTATACACCCCTTGCTGATGGCGGTATACAACCACCCACTAGTTGATATAGTCACACTATCGGTTGTTGATGAAATTCGACACTCAAAAGAGGGGTTTTCTGCGTTTATCCGTAATAAACTCTACTATATAGATCCAGAGTTATGCTGTTTTTGCGGACGTTGCAGAGAGATATGCCCTGTAGAATTACCGGGTAACTTAAAAAAGGCTGTTGATTGCGTCTCTGGTAAGGCGATACCTCGAACCTTTTTTATAGATAAACGCAAAAGACCACCATGTCATAACGCATGTCCACTTGGAATTAATATTCAAGGGTATCTGGCCCTTATTACAAGTGGTAAATTCAGGGAAGCCCTAAACCTGATAAGGGAAAGCGCTCCCCTGGTTGGAATCCTGGGCAGGATATGTCATCATCCCTGTGAGAGTCAGTGCCGGAGGAGTGAGATAGATGAACCTCTTGCCATATGTTCATTAAAAAGGTTTGTGGCGGATTATGAATTGGAGAATCCTTCCCACGATTCAAATGGTCCTGAACTCCTAAAAAAATATGAGGAAAAAATAGCCATTGTAGGATCAGGTCCTGCCGGATTAATGGCTGCCTGGGCGTTAACCAGAAAGGGATATGAGGTTAAAATATTTGAGGCACTTCCTACAGCAGGCGGAATGCTGCGAACGGTTATTGCCAGTTATCGTTTACCTCAATCCATTCTGGATAATGAGATTAATAGATTAAAAGAGATGGGGATAGAGATAATTACTAACAGCCCTTTTGGTAAAGATAAAAGTATTGGCAGCCTCTTTGATAAAGGGTTTAAGTCAATTCTAATTGCTACCGGTGCAGACGTAAACAAGAAACTAGCCCTTGGCGGTGAAGACCTGGCAGGTGTTTATAATTCCATACCTTTTTTAAAAAGGATAAACCTTGGCGAAAGGCCTTCCATTGGAAAAAAGGCGGTTATAATAGGTGGAGGTAATGCTGCTCTGGAATCTGCCAGAACTGTGCTACGTCTGGGAGCCGAGAAGGTTAATATACTTTATAGGCGGACCAGCGAAGAGATGCCAGGAGATGAAAACGAACTCTTACTTACCATGGAAGAGGGGATAAAGATCAATTATCTTGTAACACCCATAAGATTTATTGGAGAAGATGGACGGTTGACAGGGGTCAAATGCATAGAAATGGACCTGGGGGAAATAGAACCGGATGGAAGACGACGACCAGTTCCCAAGAAAGGCTCTGAGTTTACATTAGATGCCGACACTGCAATTGTAGCAATTGGCCAGGAACCTGAACTTTCTTTTATCCCCGAAGAGAGCCCCATAAGGATATCACGACATAGTACCATTAAGACAAACAGGGACTATCAAACAGAACAGGAAGGTGTATTTGCCGCAGGTGACGTTGTTACAGGTTCTGCTACTGTAGTAGAAGCTATGGGTGCTGCTAAAAAAGCAGCCTTATCCATTCATCGTTATCTAAGGGGCAAACCCTGGCGGGAAATAGAAGATCAAGATGAAACAAGGGGAGACTACGAACCTATAGACCCTAATATTCCGCGATCTTCAAGGTCTATTATGCCTGTCAGAGACATAAAAGACAGAATAGATAATTTCGGAGAAGTAGAACTGGGTTACACTGAAGAACAGGCCATTAGAGAAGCAAAGCGTTGTTTACAATGCGGGATATGCAGTGAATGTAAACAATGTGAAATAGTATGTCAGAACGTAGGAGCTGTAAATCATTCAGGGATAAAAAAAGACACTGAATACGGTTTTCAGGTAGTAGTTTCTCCCAGACCTTTGGCTGAAAATTTTGTGTCGGTCTTGCCTGAAGAAAGGATATTTTGCGAAACTGAATTCGGTGAAGGAAGAAGGCTTGAAGAATCCCTTCTAATGGGGGCAGCGCTGGCCGGCAGGGCTGCTGCATTCCTGAGTTCTCAAATGGAGGTAATGCCAAAGGACTTAAAAAAACCATCTTTTTTATATAAAGAAGAGGTAAAAAGCGGGCTTTTCATATGTTCTTGTAATGAAAGTTTGGGAAATCCAGATGTGATGAAGGAGTTGGCAAAATTTGGGGCCAACTTCGATGAGGTTATACACAGCGAGGTATTGCATTCAGCCTGCCATCCGGTTGGATCTAGAACCCTTGCTGAAACCATAAAGGAAAAAGGAATTACCAGGGTAGTTTTAGCTGCCTGTTCTTGCTGTACGCTGGATTTGATATGTACTGCATGCAACGACCAGCGTTTACGTTGTAAGGGGAATCTTTTTAACAAACAGGGGCTTGATCCATCTATGTTCGAAATGATTAACCTAAAGAATTTCATGGCAACCAGGCAAAATATGGATTTGCAGGGCGTCCTTGAAGGTGGAAAAAACATGATAGAATGCGCTCTGTCCAGGGTAAAATTTCAGGGAAAATTACCCGGTCAATACGAAGACCTGGAAAAGACTGTAGCTGTAATAGGAGTTACGCTGGAAGGGTTGACTGCAAGTCTTTATCTGGAAGAGATGGGATACAGGGTTTATATGATAGCTGAGAGAGATTTCCTGAATGACAAAGATATTTCTGAAGAAGATGAATTTTACACCTTTATAATTGAGGATATCCAGGAGAGAATTACTTCAGGGAGTATTGTTTATTTACCGGGACTCCAAATGAAGGCTTTAAAGGGTCACCTGGGAGATTTCAGGATTGAATTTCTTGGTAATAATAACTCACATCTGAGGGTATCGGCTATACTATTTTCAGGTTTTGAATTAGAAAGAGTTCCCTTAACCGGTAATTTATTAAGAAAAGGGTTTGCCCGTAGAACTCTTCCTGGGTTTCACAGTTTTTCTCCCTGGAGTACGGGTATTCCGGGTATCTTTGAAATGATGATTCCCACGGAAAGTTCATTTAACAAAGAAGGAATGCCTGGGGTTGCAGCCGCTGCTGAGGTAGCAGCCCTGTTAAGAAAGTCAGAGATCAGGGCAAAAAATATGATCGCCCGAGTGGATGAGAATAGGTGCAGGGGGTGTGGCCACTGTTTTGAAGCATGCCCTTTTGCTGCGATAGAGATGGTAGGAGACACCCTAGAGGATAGAAAGTCAAGCATTATCGAAATGCATTGTCAGGGCTGTGGCACTTGTCTTTCGGTGTGCCCAACAGGGGCAGTGGATACTATTTATAAGACCGAAAAACAGATAGAAGAATTAATTGAAGTGATGCTAAGATGAAAAGAAAAATCAAGGTTCTAGCTTTTTTATGCAACTGGGCACCATGGTCCTGTTACACAGGTATGGGGAATCATGGGACACCTATACCTGAAGAGATCAATGTGATAAGGGTTATGTGTGCCGGTCGAGTCAATACAGCTCTCCTGCTGAAGGCATTTGAAAAGGGAGCAGATGGGGTTTTAATCGCTGGGTGCAGGGCAGATAACTGTCAGAACGGTAGTGGCCCGGAAATTGCTGAGAATAATATCAAACATACCGATGAGGTATTGAACTTACTGGGATTGAAGAGAGATAGACTTCAGTTCAGTTATTATTTGGCTCATGAATCTGGAAAATTCTCTTCTGACTTACGGGAATTTGTAGAGCGAATAGAGGGATTGGGGCAGACCCCTATCTCTGGAAAATGAGAGTTTATTTATGTTGGCTTCAATCATTAAAGAATCGGGCGTTTACCAATGTCTTGATTGTGGTAAATGTACCGGTGCCTGTCCAATAGCTGAAACCGGGAAGAACTTTTCCCCAAGACTTGCTGCGAGCAAGGTAATAGAAAGTGGCGATAACGACCCTTATGTGCAGGAATTTATTTGGGCTTGTTTGACCTGTGGCAGGTGTGATGATAGATGCCCCTCAGGAGTTAAATTTTCGAATTTTGTGCAAATGCTGAGGGAGCGCTGGATTGATTCAGGAAAATCCGGCATTTATAGCCACGGTGGTGCGATGTTTTCCTTAATGAGGATGATGTCTTCTCCCGGGATAAAGCAGAACCGCCTGGGCTTTCTTCAATCAGATTTAAAGATTCAGTCGAGTGGCAAGATTCTATACTTTGTGGGCTGTTTACCCTATTTTGATGTATTCTTAAAAAATCTTGGTTTAAATACAGTTCAGACGGCTGTGGATTCTATAAGGATTCTAAACCGTTGCAATATTGAGCCGGTTGTGCTGGGCAATGAAAGGTGCTGTGGTCACGATCTATTTTGGGCGGGGGATCAAAAAGGTTTTGCCAGACTCGCAAAACAGAGTTATGAGGAGATTAAAGACCACGGAATAGAAGAGATTATCACCTCTTGTCCTGAGTGCCTTTATACATTCAAAGAAATGTTCCCTAAAGTACTGCCGGACTTTGATCTAAAAGCAAGTCATGTTTTTGAGTTAATTGACAAGAGGTTGAAAAGTGAGGACAGTAAACTCGTCTTTAAACCTCTGCCTTTGCAGGTCACTCTAAAGGATTCATGTCGTCTAAACCACTATAAAGATATCTCTAAGACATTCAGGGAACTGGCAGGTCAAATTCCTGAATTAAACATCAGGGAAACGCCTGATTCGGAAATCGGGAATATCTGCTGTGGAACATCTGCATGGGTGGGCTGTGGTGAACATTCCAAGAAGATACAAATAAAACGTTTGAAAGAGACCATAGATACAGGGAGTCAGTTATTGGCCACTTCTTGTCCTAAATGTATGATACACCTGCAATGTACAATGAACGATTTTGGTTATAATGAGAAATTAGAGATAAAGGATATGGTATCGCTTTTTGCGGAAGCGCTTGAATAAAAATAATTTATTAAGACTTCGAAGAAGCTCTCGTTTTAGCTTCAGTAAAATTTGATAATTCCGGGTCTGAGCCCGAATCCGCTATAGTATATAGGAGTATGTTCAATGTCTGAAATTTCTATTTTAAGTAGTGAACTGAGGGTGGGTGTTTACGTCTGTCACTGTGGTTTAAACATTGCGGGTACTGTTGATTGTAAGGAGGTGGCACACTTTGCAGAGGGGTTAGAAAATGTTATAGTCTCCAGAGACAACCGGTATCTATGTTCAGAACCAGGTCAGCAGTTGATTCAGGATGATATCCGAGAGTATAATCTAAACAGGGTAGTAGTAGCATCCTGTTCTCCCCGGCTGCATGAACCTACCTTTAGGAGGGCATGTTCAGAAGCTGGGTTAAACCCCTATCTGATGGAAATGGCCAATCTCAGAGAACAGTGCAGTTGGGTTCATGCCAACCAGCCGGTAGAGGCTACGGAGAAGGCTAAGGACCTTATAAAGATGGCTATTTCCAGGGCACGTGAACTCCAGCGCCAAGAGGAGTTGAAAGTTCTGGTTCTTAAATCGACACTGGTTATAGGAGGAGGAGTAGCTGGTATACAGGCAGCTTTAGACCTGGCAGACAGTGGTTATCAGGTATATCTGGTGGAAAAAAAACCAAGCATAGGGGGGATCATGGCACAATTGGATAAAACATTCCCTACTATGGATTGCTCCATCTGAATTCTGGGGCCTAAGATGATGGATGTCGGTCGACATCCCAGAATTAAGATGCTCACTCTAAGTGAAGTAACATCCGTCAGTGGTTATGTTGGAAATTTTAACATAAAAGTCCTTAAAAAAGCCCGGCTGGTTGATGAAAAGGAATGCACAGCATGCGGTGATTGTACTAAAGAGTGCCCGGTTGTTAATCCTGATGAATTTGAAATGGGGCTCAGTTCCCGAAAAGCCATATATATGCCATTCCCTCAGGCAGTTCCTTCTGCCTATGTTATCAACCGGGAAGAATGCCTGGGCAGTGATCCTATTATCTGCGGTAAGTGCATAAAACTCTGTGAAAAGGGTTGCATTGATTTCGATATGAAGGACGAAGAGATCGAATTCAAAGTAGGCACAATTATAGTTGCTACAGGGATGGATGTATATGATCCTTCTGAAATGGATGAATATGGATATACACGGTATGAAAACGTTGTTACAAGTATGGAATTTGAAAGGCTTATCAATGCCGGAGGCCCCACAAAAGGGGAGATCATCCGGTTAACTGACCGGAAGATGCCTAAATCGATTGCGTTTATTCAATGTGTTGGTTCCCGCTCTGTTGATAAAGGTGGAACTTATTGCAGTAATATCTGTTGCATGAACACCATTAAAGATACCCTTATGCTGAAGGAACACTACCCCGAAATAGATTTAAAGGTGTTCTATGTTGATATAAGAGCGTTCGGTAAAGGTTTTGAAGACCTTTTCAAAAGGAGTAAAGGGGAAGGGGTCCGATATATTCGAGGGCTTCCTGGTCAGATAAAGGAAGATCCCAATACCAAAAATCTTATCCTGTCAGTGGAAAATACCGCCACCAATAAGCTGGAAGAACACGAGGTTGAGATGGTGGTGCTGTCGTTAGGAGTAAAGCCCGGTGAGGATGTTAAGAAGAACCAGGAGATGTTAGCCCTGCAGAGGACCTCTGATGGTTTTTATCTGGAGGCACACCCAAAACTCCAGCCAGTTGATTCCGCTACTAAGGGAATATTCTTTGCTGGATGCACAGAAAGCCCTAAAGATATTAAAGATTCAGTAACTCAAGCTTCGGCTTCGGCTTCCCGTGCTATGCGGCTGATGAGTAGCGGAGAAATAACGGTAGAAGCAATAACCGCTGAGGTGATTAAAGATAAATGTAAAATCTGTGGTATATGCGTCAAGGTATGTCCATACAATGCCATTACAATGGATAAGGACAATAAGATACCGGCTCAAGTCACTCAGGCTGCCTGCTCAGGATGTGGTACATGTGCTGCGGAGTGTCCAACAGATGCCATCTACATGAGGCATTTTACTGACAGACAGATAGAAGAGCAGATTGATTCTTTGCTGGAGGAAAAACCAGCAGAAAAGATTCTGGTTTTTGCCTGTAATTGGTGTTCCTATGCAGGTGCCGATTTTGCCGGTGTTTCCCGTTTGCATTATCCTTCCAATATCCGGCTTATTCGTACTATGTGCAGCGGTAGGGTAGATAAAAAATTTATCTGGCGTGCCTTTGAAAAAGGTGCTCCGGTAGTTCTGGTCTCTGGTTGTCACTTTGGGGACTGTCACTACATTGATGCCAACCACTGGACAAAGAAAAGGGTAGAGAAGGTTTGGAAAAAGATGAAGAAATTGGGCATTCGTCCAGAACGGCTGCAACTGAAATGGATCAGTGCAGCGGAAGGGGTCCTTTTTTCTAATATAATGAAAAAAATGGAAGAATTACGAGTTGAGGTAACCCCTGAAGAGATAGAAGAAACAAGAAAGATACTTCAAGAAGATAATAAGTGAAATCTTAAGTTGCTCTTTATCCATAAACTCCTGGATTTAGCCCATAATATATTTAAATGACGGGGAGTTGAAAATGGTAAAATATGCGGAAAGAGGGCGTTAGTGTCTCTCTCAACACCGCTGTCCATCACATGGTTATGTTACCCGTCCAAGTTGATGTGCTACTATACGAAGTTATTTTGAAGATGGGTTACTTTCGTTCCTTCAGTAAATCACGAATTTCTGAAAGCAATACTTCTTCAGACGAAGGCACTGGTGGAGCTTTAGGCGGTGCTTCTTCCTCTTTTCGCTTAAGTGAGTTAATACCCTTGATAGCGATAAAAATAGAGAATGCGATTATTATAAAATCTACAAGTGTCTGAATGAACTTTCCATAACCAATTATAACAGCTGGCATTGCCCCTGAAGCCTCTTTAAGTGTAAACGCTAAATTAGAGAAATCAACACCTCCCAACAGCACTCCGATTGGAGGCATAATCACATCGCCTACAAAGGAAGAAACTATTTTCCCAAATGCGGCACCAATAATGATGCCAACGGCCATATCGACGACATTCCCTTTTACCGCAAAGTCCTTAAATTCTTTTATTATACTCATAATATTTACCCTCCAAATAAGATATAGTTAAAATTCAAATTTCTTCCTTAAATATTTTATTACCTTGAATCAACTCTCTCCTGAATACCTGACAACTTACTTAATAAAATTATCCAGCAGAAAGTACCTTTAAAATAGAACGTTAATTAAGTGTTTTACTTAAGATTCTAAAAGTCTTGGTTTTCCAGTAGTTGACTCTTACTGACCGAGGAGCGACTGTCATAGCAACCAGATATTACATGCCTCTAAAAACAATTGGCGCAGGTTTTTTTGACTTGATTATTTTATTATCTTCTCAGGCATTAGGAAGGTTCGGATCTTGAAGTTGAAAGGGCCAGGAGAAAATATTAAACCGAATGTAGAGATCCTCATGGGAATCTTCCTTTTGTTCAGTTTAAATCACAACGAGGTATTAAAGGAGATGTTTTAGTGATTTGGCCAACCTGGAAGCACTCTGCAATTTTCAGGAGGGGTGCCCCCGACGGGCAACCCTCCTGAACTTTAGTCTTCGCCAGTTTCTGTATTGTTAATTATTCATTTCCAAAAAGCTTAATTAGGTGCTTTGTTAAATGATAATTTTAGAGAATGTCTCCAACTAGACTGAACTTTCACAATTTAACATTAAGTACTGGTATTGTCTATATTTTTTTGCTATGCAGTTTTTAGAAGATTCTCCCTTTTTCTGTATTATTTATTAACAGCCTGAGCATACCGTAACAGGATCAATGAAATTAAGCGTTATATTTAATTTTAGCAATGTTTTCAGCATATATCAGTATATGCCATAGGTATAATCCTTTTACGGGAGAAAGAGGCCTGATAACAGTGGGGTCTTATGATGCCTTGATAGAAAAGGTTAACCCTTTGCACTATGTCCTTTCTTGAAGCGTTTTTTATTTTTATTTCTGCTATAAAAAGTTTCTTGACAAGAATTTGACCTATAAGATAAAAAGTTGTATTAAGAATTATTGATGAACAGCAATGAGGCTGGTTTTTTGACAACCCATGAGTTAAATGTATACATTAAATTATAAAACATTAGTTTAGAAAGCTTTGTAGAAAAGAATAAGATGATAAAGGTAATTGGACTTACAGGTGGGATTGCTACTGGCAAGAGTACTGTTTCGGGTATACTTTCAAAACTAGGGGCTGAAATTATAGACGCCGATAGAGTTGGTCATCAAATATATCTTCCCAACACCGAGGCATGGAAGGATATTGTTGCTACTTTTGGAGAAGGGATTTTACTCCCTGATAAGACTGTAAATAGACCCAAACTGGGTAAAATTGTATTTAGTGATAAAGCAGACCTAGAAAAATTAAATAAGATTGTACACCCTAGGATGTATAAGAAATTTGAAAAAGAGATAGAAATAAAAAGAAAAAAAAATGAAAACAAAGGTGTAGTTGTGTTGGATGCGGCAATCCTGATTGAGGCAAACTGGCTGCCTTTAGTAGATCAGGTATGGGTAGTGGTTGCAGATCAGAATACTGTATTAGACCGCCTGTGCTCAAAGAAGGGTTTATCTAAGGAACATGCCCTGTCAAGGATATCATCTCAACTCTCAGATAAAGAGAGGGAAAAATATGCAGATGTAATTATTGAAAATAATGGTACTATAGAAAAGATTGAACAACAGGTATATGAAGCGTGGAATAAAATATTTCTATAGAAAAGAAAAGGAGGGAGCAGTGAAAAAAGGATTATACTTTATTGCGTTTTTAGTAGTATTTATTTTTATTACAGGCATGGGAGGTTTGGGAGGAACACCAGCTAACAAGATTCCAACCCCGGAAAAAGATTTTTCTGCCACTATTATCGACAAACAGGATACAGTTACTAAATGTAAACAGGTTAGCAGGGAAGGGGATGTTTTCTTTTTGGGTAAAAAGGGCAGTGGAACGGTCACTATACCCTTCGAAAAGATTAATACGGCAGAATTTGAAAGCGAAAATAATGCAATGAATGTTGTGGTTCAACTAACAGACAACCAAACTATAAAGATTAAAATGGATAAGAACCAGACGTTTTACGGGATGACTAGTTTTGGTACTTTTCAAATAGGGATAATAGACCTCAAGAAAATTACATTTGTTCATTAACGCTACAAATTTACTGAAATGGGCATTTTTAAAGGCTTGTAGCAGATTGCATAGAGGGATCAAGGGATGTGTGTAATATTTAGGTCTCATCTTTACTCGCCTGTATTAGTTATTCTAATAGCTCTGTGTTCCTGTGCAGCACCTAAATACAGTTACTATTCCAAATCGTTGTATGGAGGAGTGGAGACAGGTGTTGGCTCCTGGTATGGGGCTGATTTTCATGGTAAACCAACTTCCAGTGGTGAGATATACAATATGCATGACCTAACAGCTGCCCATAAAACCCTGCCTCTCGGCACCTGCGTAATAGTTACAAACCTGGAAAATGGGAAGTCGGTAGAGGTAAAGATAAATGATAGAGGACCTTTTATAGAAGGAAGAATAATTGATCTTTCTTTTGCTGCAGCTAGAGCCTTGGAGATGGTAGATTGCGGAATTGCTATGGTTAGGGTTGAAGTAACAAAAAGGGTAAAATATTACGATGTCCCTTATACTATCCAGGTAGGTTCTTTTATAGAAAGGGAAAATGCGTTAGATTTGAAAGAAGAATTGTGTAAAAAATATAAGGATGTTTATATTGTTGAAACTAAAATTTTCGATAAAAAATATCATAGGGTTAGGTTAGGATATTTTAATTCAGAGAAATCCGCGGAAAGTGAGGCTCTGATACTTAAAAGAGATGATTATACTGCTTTTGTAACAAGGAGAGATTAAGAACTTATACATATTTAGAATTAAAAGGATAATGCTATAATGATAAGTATGCTTTATTGGTAATAATGTCTTGACACCCCAAAAAACTAATGTTATAAAAAAGCGCTGATGGAATAATTAACCCATAGAATACACTTGTTACTTGGGTCAGTAATGAGTGCAAAAAAAGAAGGAGAAGGAGAATTAGAATGATTAAACCGTTTGGATCTGACAAACTTAACCCATTGTATGTAGCTGATGATGCAAAACGAAATGCACTAATTAAAGAGGCCGAAGGTTTGCCATCCGTGGTGGTATCTTCTGCAGCAGCCGGAAACGCTGTAATGTTAGGTTCCGGTTATTTCAACCCACTTACAGGATACATGAACGTAGCCGATGTTGTAAGCGTGGCTGAGAAAATGCAAACAACTTCTGGTTTATTTTGGCCAACGCCTGTATTGAACGTACTCAAGGATGCTTCTGCCATTAAAGGGGCCAAACGCATTGCACTTCGCGACCCCAATGTTGAAGGGAACCCGGTTTTGGCGATCCAGGAAGTTGAAGCAATCGAAGAGATAAGCGCAGATAAGATGAAATTAATGACAGAGAAAGTTTTCCGCACTACGGATATGGAACATCCTGGAGTTGCAGCTTTCAACTCAGTGGGTAACATCGCGGTTTCTGGTCCTATTCAGGTATTAAGCTATTCCTATTTTGAAAAAGAATTCCCCGAAACCTTTCGTACCGCTACCCAACTTAGGGACGTAATTGGGAAAAGGGGATGGAAAGAGGTAGTTGCCTTCCAAACCCGTAATCCAATGCATCTGGCCCATGAAGAGCTGGTTAAGATGGCTATGAAAGAGTACAAGGCAGATGGTGCTATTATTCATATGTTGTTAGGCAAATTGAAAGCAGGTGACATCCCAGCCGATGTTCGCGATGCAGCTATACGTAAGATGGTAGAGCTCTACTTTGAGCCCAATTCAGTTGAGATAGCGGGTTATGGTTTTGATATGTTATATGCTGGTCCTCGTGAAGCAGTATTGCATGCTGTATTCCGTCAGAATATGGGTGCTACTGTCTTGATTGTTGGCCGTGACCATGCTGGGGTAGGCGACTATTATGGTGGTTTTGATGCACAGACTATCTTTGATGATATTCCTAAGGGAGCTTTGGAGATCAAGATTTTCAGAGGCGATCATACTGTATGGTGCAAGAAGTGTGATAAGGTAGTCATGATGCGTGACTGCCCACACGGTAAGGACGATTACATAATGCTTTCCGGCACAAAGGTTCGCGCCATGCTGTCCTCTGGTGAAGATTTGCCACGTGAGTTTTCACGTCCGGAAGTAGCCAGAATACTGATGGCTTATTATAAGAGCGAAGCTGGACAAGCTTAAAAAGATTACCTAAAAAGTATAACGCCCTGAGACTTGATGATAGTCAATCTCAGGGCGTTTTTTTTGTTAAGTTTTATGTTGAATCCTAAGTTCTAAGGAGACTTAACAACCAAAACAGCAGCCCCTTCAAGTGCCCTGACCAATTTAATACTTACATCTCCCAATACAAACTCTTCAGCTTTAGACAACCTTTTGCGACCAATTACAACCATTTGGAAATTACCTTTCTTAAATTGGTCAATAATACCATCAGTTACAGTAGGATAAGGTTCAGTGATTAATTTTGTAGTTACCTTATTGGGATTGAACCCATTATCCACAAGTTTATCCTTTGCCTTTTGTAAAACAGCTAATAACCTTGAAGGCATTTCATCCATAAACTCCTTGCCCATTAGTTCCTCACCGGATGATGGTTTTCTGTAGATATGAAGTAAAGTTACTTCAAGGTTATCGTGGCATAGTTCCAAGCCGGCAAGATAATCCAAAACTGCTATGGAACTCATGGAATCGTTTATCGCAACTAGTATATTATTATTCAAGTATTTTCTCCTCTTATTCATAGATAGAGTAAAGGCTTCTGTTCAAATCTTCGATTATTTCATCCGTGGACTCGTAATATACGTCTGTACCTTTTGAGAAATGCAACAGGATATTGTTAAGCATAATGGGAAGGTATGGATAAAGTTTCCGTAAGTTCATAAATCTGGATCTATACAATATGGAAAAATCTTCTGGTTCTACCCGTCCTGTCAAATCTTTATATGTAAGGGTATCGTCCTGTATCATATCAGCGTTGTGAAACCCCTTCCCAATTGCATAAAGCAAGATGTTCCCTATGCCAAAAATGTCCATGCTATATGGATTTTCGTCCGTTTCGTAGTCGTAATCGAAGTCTATCCACACATAGTTACCGGTTTCCCGTTCTATAATAATGTGGTCATTTCTTATATCTCCATGATTTAACCCGTGGTTATGGAGAAAACGAATAGCATCAAACGCCCTTATTAACTGCCTTAAAATTCCTGGTAATATTTTATGAAAATAAGTCTCATGGTCCATATCGACGGAATTAAGGTACAAATAAAAATTTGTACCGTTTACTATATCTAATACGCGAACATTGTTGTCCTTTATATCCCTGTAAACCCTTCCCTGCATAAAATTGGGGTGATCCTTAGCAAGTTTTAAAACCTCTCCCTCTTTGTCAGGGTTCCTGAAACATTCAATCCTTACACCACCTAAAGTCTTTTCAAATCTTTCAGAAAACGACAACTTTATGATCTTTTTTTCTCCTGTATCTGCATCTATAGCTCTTTTTACCCAGAATTTAGGCTCCTCCATGCCGAATCGATATTCCCGCTCATGGCCTGTTACAATGTATCTTTTATTATCAACTAGGATCTCATCACCTTTATCTATCTTGAAGAATTCCGTGGTATCAGTGATGAGCCTACCTTTCATTATAGTAAAGACCCTCCAACGTCCATGTGGGGAGACTTTCCATGGCATTTTTTACTTTATCAAGAAAGTTCCTCAGGCCGTTGTTTTCTATAAGCAATCCCAGATGATCTGCCAGCACACAGAAGGAATCGATGTCGTCTTCATGGAGTACCCAGGGCTCACTATGATAGATTCTTATAAGCCCCATTACTGCTTTTCGACACTTTATTGGTACAGTAAGCATGGAAACGATACCTTCTTTAGTTGCCCCTTCTGGGTACTTAACGCGAGGATCATTTTGCATATTCTCAATAAAAACTGGCTCTCCAGTAAAAAAGGAAGAGTACTTTTTATCTACAAGAAGAGGTCCTTTATTCAGATATTCTTCGCTTACACCATAACTGCTTACACGAAACAGCTCTTTTTCTCTCTCATCAAAGAGCATAATACTGCAACCTTTGACCTCAAATGAGCGGCTTATAAGTTCGGCAAAATGACTAATCAGTAAATTAAAGTCTTCATATGTTGAAATGGCACGACTGATTGTCTTAAATTCTTTGAGATAAATCCTTCTGACTGGTTTTTCTTTCATTTATCTTTCTCCTGAATATATAAATTTAAAGTTTATCTATGAATTGCTGACGACTTCTAAAAGATCAGCAAAAAGTGCTGGGTAGGAGTCTTTTATAATAAAAGACTGTGTCGGTGGTCTTGTCGACCACCTTTTAGATAGTTTATACGAAATGCAATTGTTTAACATTAGTAGGAAGGGATATAATAACAATTATACTTTAGGTCTTTTTAAGTGACAGGTCTCTGTTTGACAATAGTTGGAGTGATAAATATAAGGAGTTCAGTTACCTCATCTTTTTTATATTTACTTTTAAATAGCCACCCTAGGATAGGGATCTTCGATAATAAAGGCACACCACTTATCGTATCAGTCTGAGTTATTTCATAGATTCCACCAATTACTGTAGTATCTCCATCTTTTACTAAAACCTGTGTTTCTGCACTTCTTGTATCTATGCCTGGTTCTCCGCCATATCCTGTTTGTGAAGACTTCTGATCTTTCTTTACAGTAACCTTCATTTTAATGCTTCCATCCTGGGTAATATGAGGTGTAACCTCAAGTAACAGGGTAGCCATTCTAAATTCAGTTGATATTGTACCTTCTGAGCTCAATTTGGGATAAGGAAGGGCGACACCTTGTTCTATTTTTGCCTTTTCATTATCCATGGTAACGATTCTTGGTCTTGATATAATCTTTACCTTTTCGTCCTTTTCCATGGCTGTAAGCTTTAAATCCAGAATTGTTGAAGAATTTACAAAGCCTAAACCTAATCCCCCATAGACTAAACTAGAGGGGAGGTTTATGGCATAATTGGCGCCTCCTCCTCCTTCTCCTTTTATAGTATACGTACCATCTGAAACACCCCTTGAATATGATCCACCCCATTGAATGCCAAGCTCTCTTGTAAATGTCGGGTTACTCTGTACTATCCTTGCTTCGATCAACACTTGAGGGGTCTGAGTGTCCAACTCACTTATCATGTTTTTTGCGTCCATTACAATCGATTGAATATCGGTTATTAGTATAGAATTAGTCCTTTCATCGACAGAGGCTTTTCCTCTTTTAGACAGTTTGTCCTGTACTTTTGGTAAAGTGTCTTTAGCCGAGGCATAATTTATAGGAATTATTTCTGTAACCATATCTTCAACATTTTCTGATGTTATCTTTTTTTCAACCAGAATTTGTTCTTCCTTGGCAATTTTTTCATGAGGGGCAATTCTAACAATATTCCCTTCCCTGATCATCCCCAAATTATTGGTGTCTAAAATGGCATCCAAAGCTTGATCCCACGGGACATCAAGCATCTTGATTGTTACTGTACCTTTAACATCATTTCCGAAAACTATATTCAGGTTACTAACCTCAGCTATTAGACGGAAAACGTTACTTATATCGGCATCCTTAAAATCCATTGAGACTTTTTTGCCGGTATATTTACCCTTTGTGCTTTTAGCTTTTTCTACCTGCGCACCATCATCAGAATTCTGGGGTTCTCCCTCCTTCATAGCTTTTTCAGCCAACTTATTGGGCTGATTGAAGTTTAGATATATTTTGTTTCCTTCTTGAATGATGTGATACGGAATCATAGTTCTTAATTCTATATCAATATTAACAATCTTTTTGCCTGAACTTACGGTTTGATAAGGTTTAATTAATTTAACAGCGCTGCTGATATCACTAATTTCCTTAGCTTCCTGGAGATGTTCCGGGATATCCATTTCAACCAATTCCAGAACTAATGTATCTTTAGATTTCTTGGAAAGGTTATATACGGCCTTACTGGATGTGGATACTATGATTTGAGTTTTTCCTGATGTAAGTTTGAACTCTATGCCTTCAACGGTTTCACCTTTTTTACCTTTAAAGTTGTCCCCTTCTTGTGAAATTTTTGGGTTTTGGACTTTAGATGCCAAATTATCTTCTGGTTTAATAGGCTCTGATTTAACCTGAGGGTCTGCGGAAGAGCATGCAAATATCAAGAAGGTGGATATTACCCAGAAGAAAATCATCAACCCCCTTGTCCATTTTTTTCGTTGGATATCGGGATCATTGCAAACAAAATCCCCTGTATACTTCATGGTGTTTCTCCTTCTTCAGCTTTATGGAGTTTTAGAGAAGTAGTTTTGGTATTAGTTCCTCCTCGATAATTACGGTACTCTTCTCTTATTATTACCCTATCCTTCAAAATATTTATAATTCTTCCGTTATTTTCACCTATAAGGGTACCCTTCTTTAACACGTATCCTTTGCCTTCAGGATCCTCAATCATTGCAACGGATGTATTTCCTTCATCCCCCCATATGATTCCGGTGAGCTTTAACTGATTAAGGTTATATCTTTGAAGTGGGGTGAGCCGTTCACCTGCCCTCTTATTTTTATCTTCTGTCTTTTTGAAGATGAAGGGTTTAAAAGGATCCCGTAAACTTACAGAATTGTTTTGGTTTTTAACCTTTTTATTATTAGCAATATCCTTTTTCTCAAAGATTGTTTTTTGAGATTTTATAAGAGTGTCTGATGACTGGGATTTAGCCAATGAGCTTGTAAAAGTAAACGAAAAAAACAGGACCATGAAAAGAAGTAATATGTGAATTTTAGAGTAATTACTTTCCAGTGTTCTTCTTAGTTTCACTTTTTTCTTCTTTCTCAAGAAATTTAAAGGTTGTTGCCAGACAAGAGACAGTCAAGGTATCTCCCTCATCAGGAGTTTTGGCGTTACTCATGCTCAGGTTTGTAATATTTATTATGCGGGTCAGTTTACTAACTTTATCGAAGAAATTAAAAACCTGATGAAATTTTCCTAAAACTTTGATATCAACAGGGACTTCGGCATAAAATTCTTGTTCAACCTCTGGCAATGGCTTAAAGAACAAAAACTCAAGTTCTGTTTCCCTTCCCAAATTGGATACGTTGGTTAATAGACTTGGTATTTCTTTTTTATTGGGTAATTGTATCAATGCTATTGTAAGTTTCTCATCCAACCTTTTCACTTCTTCCCTATATTTTGTTAGTTTTTTAGCAATTACCTGATTCTTTAAAAGGACTGATTGCAATTGGTCACGTTTAGACTGGAGCTCTTTTATTTCGTTATGCTTGGGCATATAAAAAAAGTAGAAGTAAAGAGCAAATATTAAAAGCAGGATACCTAAGAGTATCATTGCTTTTTTTGAAGTAGGAAGTACTGCTAGTTTATTTAAAGATTCGGTCACGTTAATTTCTCACTAATTCTCAGGTAACAATACCTGACATGTGATTTCGAACTTTTTAAGTTTTAATCCTTCCCATTTTTCTTGTTGCAGTTGAATAAGTTCAATATTTGAAAAACAGTTTGAATTTTCCATATTTCTCATAAAACTGGCAATAGTTTGATTGTCAAGTGCCATACCACTCAGGTTTAATTTTAAATCCTTTTCTTCCAATGATGTGACCCATAATTTAGTTGGTGTTCTTTTGCTGAGTTCGTATAGCATTTTTACCGGGCCGGTCTTTTTGCGATTCAGTATGTCAATAACCTCAATCTTATCCTGAAGTTCCTTCATTTTCTTTTTGTAGACATCAATATCTTTCACTATTTTATTTAAACGATTGATTTCCTCTTCTGTGCTTTTAATTTCAGCGTTTAGTGTATTGATTTTCATGGAAGCATTAATATGTAGGAACACAAGTATAAAAGCCAACAGGATTAAAGAAAGTATACCGATAGATATAAATTGTCTTGCACTTTCTTTTTTTCTTTCTTCTCTTATCTGTAGTAGATTTATCCTTATCATTTGTCCCCAACCTGTCTTAATGCCAAACCTACTCCTACAGCCATCATAGGAGCAATGTATTCGAGGTATTCTGAGTCTAAAGCCTTTTCATTATAATTTATGCCCGCAAAGGGGTTTGCAATTTCAATAGGAATATCTGTTATTCTGTCCTCTAAAAGTCTTTTTAATTCAATACTCTTTGAACATCCTCCACTCAGGTATATTTTACTAATGGCTTCATCTGTGAAGGTTGCCCAGAAGAAGTCCATAGACCTTTGAATTTCTGTAACCAGTGATAGGGATATCTCTGTGATTATATCTTCTAAATCGTGAAATTCGATATCTTTGACTTTTCCACCTAATTTCAGAGTTTCAGCTTCCTCGTAGCTAATATCCTTTCTTTTTTGAATTTCCGCAGTAATCTTGTTGCCTCCAATAGATATAGCTCGTGTAAAAACAGGGATACCATTTTTAATGATATTCATATTCAAAATACTGGCGCCAATATCAATAAGGGCTATTACCTCATCTTCATTATATGGGTAGTTTATTTCGAACATATTCCCTAAAGCAAAGGGATCAATGTCCATTACAACAGGATTCAACCCAGCTTCTTTTATCACAGCGATGTAACCGTTAATAATGTCCTTTTTGGCAGCCACCAAGAGGACATCCATTTGGTTTTTGTCTTCAGTAGGTTTTCCAAGTATCTGAAAATCGATATTCACATCATCAACTTCAAATGGGATATGCTGTTCTGCTTCCCATATAATTGTATCCTCAAGCTCTTGCTCAGTCATAACGGGCAGGGATATATTTTTAACGATTACAGAATGTCCGGAAAGTGAAATGGCGGCATTTTTAGTTTTTATACCGAGATTTGACACTAAGTTCTTGATGGTATTAATGACAGGATCTTTTTCCCTTACGGCTCCATCAACAATGGCGCCCGGAGGCAGGAAGCTAATACCCATATTCTTTAATTTATAGCTATTTCTTGCTTTCTGAAGTTCTAATATTTTGACGGAACTAGAACCTATATCTATGCCAATAATGTCCTTCTTTGGGAATAAATTCATATTTAAAGACTCCCAATACAAACGACGATAAATGACTTGAACTTAATATTTATTGAAATAGCTTTAATATGAGTATCCTTGAATGACTTTTTTTAGTTGCAGTTCTTTTTCAATCTCCTTAACCGGAAACAGAGTTTAATTAAAAGTTCTGTAAAACTATCAAAACCCAGCAATATTGTCAAGGTTCATTTCTGTTTTCTTTTTATTTTTTTAGTTGTTAAGGGTCTCATCCCCTGGACTTTTAAACTGGTAAATGATCTCATCTTCCCTGGCTAGCCCAAGCCCCTGACGTGCTACACCTTCGATATAATTTCTATCTTTATTTAAAGAGTATATCTTTGCTTTTAAATTACGGTTATCTTCCTCGATCTTTTTGTTAAAAGCTTTTATTTGATCTTTTTCCTTTGTTAAACGGTATACATGTAAAATTCCCTCTTGCCTGAAGACAGTAAAGAATATTACAAGTAGAATTAATATTAGTAGAATGAATATGTATTTTTTATCTGCTTTTTTTTTACGCCTCATTCATTTTACCTGTTTTGTATCCCTCTAAGTCTAAAGTAACATACGCAAATCCGAATTCCTTAAATTTGTTTACTATTTTAAGAGTGGTGTTTGCATCACAGAACCTGGGTATATCCTTAAGATCTACCTCAATTCTGGCGATCTCTTTATGGTATCTTACTCGAAACTGTTTAAAACCCATATCTCTTAAAAATCTTTCACACCCGTCAATTCTATTCAGCAGTTTATGGGTAATCATTGTTCCATAGGGGAAACGAGATGATAAACAGGCAAAAGAAGGTTTGTCCCAAATAGAAAGGTTTAAGTTTTTGCTTAATTGTCTAATTTCATCCTTTGTAAGCATAGCTTCTAAAAGAGGGCTACGGATTCCTGCCTCTCTTGCCGCTTCCATACCAGGTCGGAAATCTTCCCTATCAGCATAATTTGTTCCATCCGCAACCCATGCTAATTGGAAATCCTTTGCTTTTTCTTTACATATCCCAAACAATTCTTTTTTACAGTAATAACATCTCCTCCTGGTATTATTATAAAAATCCGGCATATCCATTTCCTTGGTTGGAACAATCAAGTGTCTAACCCCGATCTCTGAGGTCAATCTCTTTGCATCATCAAATTCATGCTCAGGATAGGTAGCAGATACTCCGGTTAATGCCAGTACTTTGTCTCTCAATTCGTCATGGGCAACCTTTAACAGGAAGGTACTGTCAACACCTCCGGAAAAAGCCACCAATACAGAACCAATATCCCTGATTATCTCTTTTAGACTTCTAAACTTTTCATCTATAATATCAACCATACTAGTAAATAATACCTCTATAAGCCATAGAGACAATGTATTTTAAGGTATTTTAAATGTCTATTTATTGTTTTGTCAAGAAAAATTTAATTTCTTCAATAAGTTAAGGGTATATTCTAAGAAAAATGGTCTGTTTGAAAAGGTTATATCTGTCAATTGATAAGCTACTTGACAAATTATGTAATTTGCCGTAATCTTTTAACAATTACAAATTGTTAGGGAGGTCGCATTGAAGATTTACAGAGAAGTAAAGCTTGTTATTTATGATTGTGACGGGGTTATGTTTGATAGTAAAAAGTCTAACCTCGCTTATTACAATTTTATACTTGATGAATTTGGAAAACCTCCTATAGATGAACAAGATCTCTCTTTGGTCCATATCGCTCATACCCGTACAGGTTGGCAGGTAATAGATCTTCTTTTTAAAGATGATAAAAGACTGGATGAGGCGCATGAATTTGCGTGTCATCTTGACTATACCCCTTTTTTAAATTACATGGTAATAGAACCAGGGTTTATTGAGATGCTGAAATTGTTGAAAGACGACTATTATATTGCTATTGCTACCAACAGGGGGGTAACTTTACCGACTATCCTTAATCATTTTAATTTGGAGAAATATTTCCATTATTCGGTTACATCCCTTGATGTTAAGAAACCCAAACCCCATCCCGAGTGTCTTTTGAAAATTATGGATCATTTTAAGTTACCCAATAAGGCAGCTTTATATATAGGGGATTCTGAAGTAGATGTAAAAACGGCTGTAAATGGGGGGATAAACTTTGTTGCGTATAAGAATAGTCTGGGAACCCCTTTGAAAATAGAGAACCATTTGGAGCTTAAAGATATTCTTGGATTATAGGGGAAAAATGCCAAAGTAAGTATTAATAAAGTCGTCAGTATTGGAGCAATCAAAATGAGAGTTTTGGTAACAGGTGGTGCCGGTTTTATCGGTTCATATGTATCTGATATGTTGATTAATAACGGCCATGAAGTAATCGTAATTGATAACCTCTCGTCGGGTAAAGAGGAAAATGTTAATCCAGAAGTTTTATTATTCAAAGAAGATATAAGGGATTCCGATATAGGAAAAATCATTGAGAAGGAGAAACCGGAGGCAGTAATCCATCATGCAGCCCAGGCAAATGTAAGAAAATCTGTTGAAGACCCTTTTTATGATATGGACGTTAATATTGTCGGAACCTTAAATTTGCTGAAATATTCTGTAAAATATGGAGTTAAAAAAATTATCTTCGCTTCAACAGGAGGGGCAGTCTATGGTGAACAGAAACGTTTTCCCGCAGATGAAACCCATCCTACTAACCCTCTATGTCCCTATGGCATTACCAAATTGACTTGTGAAAAATACCTGTATTACTATTATAAGACATATGGTCTAAATTATGTCTCTTTGAGGTACAGCAATGTATACGGTCCGAGACAGGACCCACGTGGGGAAGCAGGGGTTGTAGCCATATTTTCTCAAAAAATGCTGTTTGGAGATCAACCTTATATAAATGGAAGTGGGGAACAGACCCGTGATTATGTCTTTGTGGAGGATGTGGCTAGGGCAAACGTTTTAATTTTAGAAAAGGATGTTCTTGGGGAGTTCAATATTGGGACAGGCATAGAAACTACTGTTAACAGTTTATTTAAAGAATTAAAGACCCTTGCCGGGTCTAAAATCGAACCTGTCTATAAGGAGGCGAAAAAAGGGGAGCAATTCCGTAGTGTCTTAGACTGGTCAAAGGCTAAAAGAGAGTTTGGATGGAAACCGGAGGTTTCGTTGAAGGATGGTCTTAAAGAAACAGTTACCTTTTTACAGAATCGACTTGATTAGTTTATTATGAAAAAATTCTTTTCAGACTTGACTTATTGTAAAGAATTTTTATAAGCAACAACTAATTGTTTGACATCTATAAGTTGTAGAGTTATATTAAAATACAATTTTGCGCAACCTGCAAGCGCTTTTAAGAAGGCGTGCCAGAGCTAAAGAATAGGATTTATGATTTTAAAATTCTCTAAATTAGCTGCTGAATTAAAGGACATATATGATACGTATATGTGTTGTTGATGGACAGGGTGGTGGTATTGGTAGTGCCCTTATAAAGAGGTTAAAGGAGGAATTTCAGGAGAATATTGAAATAATAGCCCTGGGGACCAATTCGATTGCAACCTCTGCTATGATGAGAGCTAAGGCTAACAGAGGAGCAACAGGTGAAAATTCAATAGTTATAACAGTCCCTTCTGCTGATATAATCATAGGGTCCCTGGGAATAGTTATGGCAAATTCAATGATGGGAGAGCTTACACCAAAGATGGCTGAGGCTATTTCTTCCAGCCCAGCAAAAAAGATGCTTTTGCCTTTGTCGCAAGAAAAGGTAGAGGTTATAGGAGTTTCTCCCGAACCCTTACCACATTTAATAGAATGTCTGGTAACCGAAAAACTTAAGGAGCTGGTGAACAATGTGTGAAGCTAATGCATATTTAGAACGAAATGGCAAGGAAGAACTGATTCTGGAGAGTGTAGACATTATAAAGCCTGAAGATGGTAAAGTATTTATAAGAAATATATTTGGGGAGCAGAAATTACTTAGCAGCAGAATTAAGGAGATTTCATTAATTCACCACAAGATAATTTTGGAAGAAATTGTCTAACTTAAGACCCCTGCAGAGGAATCTTTTTTGTCTCAAGTGCTAATGTTGATTTACCAAAGGCTATATGATTCTTTTGGACCGAGAGGATGGTGGCCTGGAGATAGCCCTTTCGAGGTGATAGTGGGGGCAATACTAACACAGAACACCTTATGGGGAAATGTAGAAAAAGCAATTGCCAGACTTAAAAAAGATAACCTGCTTCACCCCGAGAAATTGTATTCTATCGAAGAACCCTTGCTGGCAGAAACTATAAGGTCAGCAGGTTACTACAATATAAAAGCCCGAAGATTAAAGCAATTCATTGGGTTTTTATTTGGGGAATATGAAGGGGATCTTTCTCTAATGTTCTCTGAGAACATAGACCTATTAAGGGATAAGCTCCTGGGTATTAACGGTATAGGCCCAGAGACAGCCGACAGCATACTTCTCTATGCAGGATACAAGCCTGTCTTTGTGGTAGATGCCTATACCAAAAGGGTTTTTTCGCGCCATAATTTTATTTCAGACAACTGCACTTATTATGAAATCCAGAACCTATTCATGAAGAACCTACCGAAGGACGTGGAATTATACAATGAATACCATGCGTTAATAGTTCACTTAGGAAAAAACTTCTGCAAAAGAAGACCAACCTGTACACATTGTCCCATTTCATCTTCTGAGTTTTATGTTGAAAATCCCCTGTGATTACAATATGTTATATTTTATATTAATTTTAAACTATTTCTGATTCTAAATAAATTATTTGCCTCTATTGGTTTTTCCCTACTCCTCTTATGGTATGTATTAATGTGAAACCATCTCATCTTAATGCTGTATCGAATAGCCTTTTAAAAACAACTCAGATCGACCTATCTTATAATTCGTTCTCCTTCACGATTTGGATGTGGCAGATGCTTGTATAAAACTCTTTCAGGAAGACAGGTTTAAATTTGAGTAATAAAATATTTCAAAGTCAATACCTTAAAAACATTGTTTAAACTTGTAAATTATTGTGTTTATGTGATAAAGTATAGGAAACTATGTAATAACTTGTTGTTGAGAAATTTGTGCAACATTAAAAGTCGCTTTGGATGTACATCCACAGCGATTTTGCATATAAGGTTAGATATAAAAGCCATTTCGATTACCTTAATTTGTATGATAGAAAAATATGTTTGTATAAATGGGAAGTTATGTTATGAGAGTTGTAATTCGATATTGTAATAAACTAAATGAAAAGAGTATTGTTGGAACCCTTTTATCAGGGGCTTTTGATGTTTATCATGTTATAATACACGGATGTTCTCCTGTTGATGACAGATATCACAAAATGATAAAGATATAAGGCAGGAATAACCATGAACAATAAATCAAAGAGTAAGGTTTCGACATTGGTCGAAGTATTAGGTCCCGTTGAAGATTTGGAAAGCTATGTAAAAGCAGACTGGTGGCGACATATTTTTAATGCAAACTATCTACGAACTGATGGTGATGTTGTTGAAGATGGAGAAATCACTAAAGATGAAATTGAAGTATTTTTAGCCGCACTTGATCTTCCTAAAGATGCGCAGATACTTGATCTTTGCTGTGGACAAGGGCGACATGCCCTTGAACTGGCAAGGAGAGGATATACGAGCGTCATCGGACTTGACCGCTCTCATTATCTCATTAACAGAGCCAGAAAGTTGAGCAAACAAACTGGGTTAAATGTGCAGTTCAGAGAAGGTGACGCAAGAAAATTAAGGTTTCATAATGACAGTTTTGACACAATTATAATTGCCGGTAATAGTTTCGGCTACTTTGAATCGATCAAGGATGATAATAAGGTTCTTGAAGAGGTTAGACGCCTGTTAAAACCTTATGGAAAATTATTGATTGATGTTACAGACGGAAAATATGCGCAAGAGCATTTTGAGCCAAGAAGTTGGGAGTGGATTGACAAGAATTATTTCGTTTGCCGCGAACGGTCGCTATCGAAAAGTAGTGGGAAAATGGTTTCCAGGGAAGTTATTACACATGTTACCAAGGGTGTGGTTGCCGATCAATTTTACGCTGAAAGACTTTATACATTTGATGATCTCCATACTCTTCTAACTGAAGTTGGGTTTACAAACATTTGTGAACATTCAAGTATATCAACCGAATCTAAACGCAATCAAGATTTGGGAATGATGGCAAGAAGAATCATTATTACTGCTGTAGCTAAAAAAGAATGGACGCCCGTCAAGAAAGCAGCCAAAAAGTCGGAAACTGTAGTTGTTCTTTTAGGTGATCCTAATAAAATAGATTTAGTTAAACCTAACGCCAGGTTCGATGATGACGATTATCACACCGTAAGCGAGTTAAAAAAATCTCTGTCACGTTTGAACCAGTACAATTTCATTTATTTGAATAATCACGACACTTTGATCCAGGATTTGCAAAAAGCAAGAAGCAAATGCAGTCTGGTGTTTAATTTATGTGATGAGGGTTTCAACAACGAAGCGTCAAAGGAGTTGCATATCAGTGCAGTTCTGGAAATGTTTAAGGTTCCGTATTCCGGGGGTACTCCACAATGCCTTTCTTACTGTTATGATAAATCCCTGGTGCGTGGTATTGCTAATGAAATGGACATACCCGTCCCAACCGCCTTTATGATAAAGCCGGAAGATGTCAATTTTATTGAGTTTCCGTTAGACTTCCCTGTTATAGTAAAACCTAATTTTGGAGATTCCAGTTTCGGAATTACTGCACAGAATGTGTGCTACGATGTGCAAGCACTGGAAAGTGCGATTATACGTGTTAGGGATGAGTTTGGTTACAATAATCCGATTCTTGTCGAAGAATTCTTAACGGGGAAAGATATCAGTGTAGGTATCATTGGGAATCCAACAATAACATATACGGTGCTGCCTATTATTGAGGAAGATTATTCATCTTTACCGGATAATCTGCCAAGAATATGCGGTTATGAGGCTAAATGGGACCCTGATTCACCCTATTGGGGCATTAAATCTGTGCCTGCAAACCTGCCGGAAGATGTCCAAGGGTTTCTGGTTGCCAGTTGTATTAGATTGTTTGAACGACTAGAGTGTCGTGATTATGCTCGGTTTGACTGGCGTCTTGATGTAAATGGCACTCCACGACTGTTGGAGGTTAATCCTAACCCTGGCTGGTGTTGGGATGGTCATCTGGCAAAAATGGCTAATTTACAGGGAATAACCTATAGTGATATGTTGAAGATGATTTTACAGGCCTGTGAAGAACGTATGGAGTTTCAAAAGATACACGGCTAACAAGTTGCACTGGACGGCAAATCCGATTTACTCCGTTACCGCCGATGAGCTTATCTTTATGTACGTCATGCAATAGTTTTGAAAACAATAAAATGAAAAGAAATGAACCGTCTATTAGCCCTGGATACTTTTCGAGGGATTACAATTGCATCAATGATTATTGTAAATTTCCCCGGAAGCTGGTCTTATATCTATGCGCCCCTGAGACATCAAAAGTGGCATGGATGCACACCTACCGATCTAATCTTCCCGTTTTTCCTTTTCATAGTAGGTGTTGCAATGTCGTATTCTTCTGTGAAGTTCGATAACAAGATCTCTTTGCCAGTTATAAAAAAAATAGCAAAAAGAGTTTCAATAATCTTTTTGATTGGATTAGCATTAAATGCATTTCCCTTTAATTTCGGGATCTTGAACCTACGCATATTGGGAGTGTTGCAAAGAATAGCCATAGCATATGGAATAGCAGCGTTTTTATGCCTTTATTTCAAACCCAAAAAATTACTGATAACTTCAGGAATTATTTTAATCGCTTATTGGCTGTTGTTATTAGGATTTGGAAAAGGCGATCCTTATGGTTTGGAAAACAATTTAGTTCGCTTCATTGACCTTAAATTATTTGGTGAGGATCATCTGTGGAAGGGAGCCGGAATTCCTTTTGATCCAGAAGGCTTGTTGAGCACCCTTCCTGCTGTTGTAACAACTATTTATGGATATCTGGCCGGCAAATCATTGCAGACAAATTCCATCCTTAAAACAGTTTTTTATCGTATGTTTTTAATAGGTTTTGCTACTATATTATTTGGGAAGATATGGGGAATAATTTTCCCGATTAATAAATCTCTATGGACAAGTTCCTATGTGCTTTATACATTAGGTTGGGCGTTGGTATTTCTTTCAGTTCTCTTATGGTTAATAGATATTAAGGGATATCGAAAGTGGACATTTCCGTTTGTTGTCTTTGGCACGAATTCTCTATTTGTTTATATACTTTCAATTGTCTGGTTGAAAACCTATATTTACTTAATAAAGACCAGTAAATCTGATGGTTCTGTTATCAACGGAGCTGAATGGCTTTACAATCAATTGTTTGTCCCTGTTGCCGGCAACTTGAATGGATCACTTTTATTTGCTGTCACACATGTTTTCATATTTTGGATTGTATTATTAGTTTTGTATCAAAGGAAGATATTTATAAAGATATGATAATTTTCTCTGTTAAATTTGAAGAAAATGACGAACTAATTAATTCACACTGAAAATTTCCCTTTTTCGCTCTCTGGTACAGGTTTTTTGACCCATCTGTAACTCGCTTCAGACATTTTCAGAAACTCACACTTTGGGCTCAAACATCTGAAAATGCCTATCTCCCGCTTCATCAGGATGGGTACCCCAAAAATCCTGCTCATGTTCGCTCCAAAGAAATATTATTTTTCAGAACGAACTAGTTAATTTAGGAGGATACAATGTCAAACATAAAACCTGTTCATTCCAACAAAAACAATTGTATTTTGCTTCTAAGATTTGTTCTGTCTGTTTTTTTCTTATTCATTTCCTTTTCTGTAGCAAGTTATTGCATTGCAGAGGATAATTCCCCAGTTAAAGGAAATCTGTTTCCTATCCATACTCAGTCTTCTAAGATAATTACAGAGGAAATGGTAGACCTTATAGTAGAAGCGTGTGATAAATCTCTGCCGAAGAAGGTTGAGGGACAACCGTTCAACTATAAAATAGGTGGCTATTATGTCGAGAAAGGCGTCTTTGTCCCAAGCAAAATAAAGGACCCAAATATATTAATAGCCTTCAACAAAGTATTGAGACCAGGAGTTAGTTTCCTCGATCTTGGAAGCGGTGATGGAAGGGTTGTTTTTTTAGCATCTCTTTTTGGTGCTGTCTCAACTGGAATTGAATTCGACGAAGATATATTTAAATCAAGCATAAAGGCTCGGGACAAACTATCCAACAGGCTTGATATGTCTAAAACAGAACTTATAAGGGGTGATTTCTTCGATACTGACTTTTCCGGATACGATGTTATCTACTATTTTATGAGCGGCAGTTTCGAAGAGAAACGTCTTGAAGAGAAATTGGCTAAAGAATTGAAACCTGGGGCTATACTCGTTGGCTATATCGAACACCGGGCATTTAATAAACTGCTTTCGGTAGACCAGATAGGAAAGAGGATTACTATCTATAAGAAGCGATAGATGCTGAAACGCACAGTCCCCATATCCCCGAAATATAGAAATTTTAGCCCCTATCTGCATTTTGCCTCAATTTCGCCAAATTCAGAGAACCCTCTAGATACCGGCAATACATTCTTATCCCCTTTAGCTGCAGTGCCGTAGAACAATTCAAAGACTGGCAGTTTGTCCTGTGAAATTCCCTGTTCCAGAGAGCGGAAAAGGAAATTTTTCATTTTTCAATACGAACTTGCTACCTAGATAAGTTTGATGTTTAAGGTTTGGAGTTCACTGTCTGCATTGTAGATAATGGCCTAAAATAGCTTTGACAAAGAGAAATTCTTTATGATAGGTTTGTACTATGGTAAAATTCATACATACCGCCGATATACATTTGGGAAGAGAGTTTGATCAATTCGATGAGAGAGGTGAGGAGAGGAGAGAAGACATCCGTCTCGCCTTTCGCAGGACAGCAAATCTGGCTGTAGAAAAGGGTGTCGACCTTTTCCTTATATCCGGTGACCTGTTTAATTCACCCAACCCATCCAAAAAGGATCTTGAATTTGTCGTTGAAACCTTCAGGTCATTGGTCGATAACAATGTGGTTATATTCATAACCCCTGGAAATCACGATTATTATATCCCAAATGGAATATGGGATAAGGAATTCAATTTTTTAAGCGAAAACCTGCATATTTTTACATCTCCCGAGTTTGAAACAATAGACCTTGAGCGTTTCAAAGTCTCAGTAGCCGGATGTGCTTACAACAGACACCAATCCAATTCCAGGTTGCTTGAGAAACCTGCCTTCAATATCAATCAACAAAACTCTATCCTCCTTTTTCACGGTTCATACGAATATCCTAATCAGGAGTATCAGGATCAGCCTTTCTCATTGGAAGAGCTGAAAAGATTGCCATTCAATTATATTGCCCTGGGACACTATCACAGGCATATGGATATTTTTTCAGAGGATAAAAAGGCATCTTTTTATCCCGGTACTCCGGAGGGTTTAAACCTTGATGAGCGGAATGCCGGGAAGCGGCACGTAATATTAGGGGAGATATCTGACAACGGTGAGGTTAGAATAACCATTGAAGAAGTGCAAAGAAAGATCATAGATATATTGGATATTGACTGCACCCATTTACATGAAAAAAGCGCTCTGGAAATGAAGATCAGAGAACGTGCCGGGGATAATAAGATTCTTAAATTGAACCTGATAGGCAAACCTACCATGGATATATTGGAGACCATCGATGAGTTGCAGGAGAGGTTTGGCAGATCATTCTATATGCTGAAGATAAATAAGAACCGGTTGGACACCCCGGTAGATATCCCGGTTGATCAAAGGTTTATTATCGGAAGGTTCTGCCACAAAATGGAAGAACAGATAAACAGCGCAGAGAACGAAGAGGAAAAGCAGCTCCTTAGGGTAGCCCTTAACCTTGGGATAAATGCCGTCAGAGAGGCCGAAAAGAGATGAGGATCATATCCATCGAATTTAGAGGAATAAGGGTTTACTCTGATGAACAAAGGGTGGAATTTGGGGACAATATTAATATCTTTGTGGGAAGAAACAGGGCCGGTAAATCAAGCCTTCAGGATGCCCTTGTTGTTGGTCTCTTTGGCCTGGGTAAACAGAGTGAGCGGTTAAATAGGCATTTTATGTCATCCTGGACCGACCCCGGTGAATGCAGAACATCAATTCAATATCAGGCGAAAGGCGGACTCTATCAGATTGCGAGAGATTTTATAAAGAACAGAGTTTCCTTAGGGGAAATTGTTGATAATAAAAGATATAGAGAGTTAACAAATAACCCGGAAAAGGTAAAACAGTATATATCCGAGCACACAGGCATGGAAAATCTGAGTCTGTTTACCTCTACATGCTGCATAAGACAACAGGAGCTGGCCAAGGTAAGCGATAACCTGTCCGGGGTAGGAGATTTAATTCAGAGGGTATTTACGGGCTCAATTAAGAGCAATGCAAAGGATATAATTGATATCCTGAAGACAAAAAGGCTGGACATAAAGGCTTCAAAAACAACCGAGATAAGACATGCAAGAAAGCGGGAATACGATATGCTCCAGAAAGATAGAGAGACAGTTATCTCTGCCCTCAAACAGGCAAAAGACGGATTTAAAGAGCTATCAAAACTGACAGATACTGTAGCTAAACTGGATGAGTATATTCCAGGGGAAAGGAAACGACTGGAAGAGGTCAGGTATTTTCTGGGGAAAGAAGAAAAGAAGAGGAATATTGATAAAGAACTTAAAAAATCTATTGAAGATTTAGACAGGGTTTCAGAACAGATACAAAGGGTTAAGACAATAGATGAGAGCATTTCCAAAATTAATAAAGAGATCGAGGCAATACAACCTATTGCTATTCATAAAGATACTATAAAGAATGAAGTGCCTGACTGGATAGCCTCAAAAGATACCATAAAAGGTAAGCTTATAAGGCTGGAGAAGAAGAAAAGAGAAACCGAAGAAGAGAGGCTCAGGGTTCAGGGAGAACTCAAAAGGTTGACCCCACTTGAGAGTTATGGAAAATCCATAGATCAGGATCTTCCGGGGTGGGGGTATCGTAGATCGGAGATTAAAGAGGAGATTGAGTCTGCCAATAACGAAGTAACCAAGATCGAGTCAGAGTGTGAGTCTTCCACAATGCCTTCATGGGGAAAGATTGGCGGCATAATATTCTCTTTAGCAGGGATAGTTGCTTTATTCAGCCTATATGGACAGATGAAATGGATTGGGGGGGTACTTACCTTATTAGGTATTTCAATATTTTTCTGGGCATTGTACCCTGTATTAAAAAATAAGAGACTGCTGTCAACCAGACTCCTGATATTGAAGGATGATATCGAAAGGAAGTATATTCAGCTGAGAGAGGTGGAAGAGAGGGTTGCCGCACTTCTTGAAGATGCTCAACAGAAAGATATTGAAACCTTGAAGGAGGGGTGGAAGAAATATAAGGAATTAAGCAGATTAAAGTCAGTCCTTGAATTGAATGTTGCCGAAACCGAAGAAGAATTCTTGGAGGCTGATGGACAATACAAAAAGTATGAAGGGATGATCAAGAAAGTCCTTGATGACACCAATACAGGTTCTATCAGTGAACTGAGAGATAAATTGGATGATTATGAAAGTCTGGCAGATGAAAAGAGGAACAGAGAGTCTGAAAGGCAGGGGATTCTGGGTAAAGATGGACTTAAAGAGCTGGAGGACAAACAGAGAATATTGGATAACAGAATTCGTCAGTACAATCTGGAATTGGCCGAGTCTGAGTTGATCTCTTTCTGCCCGTCTACAGAAGAGACAGAAAGGTGGCGTAGGACAGAAAAAGAGTTATATGAAAAACTCAAGAAAGATGAACACGAATTAATAAGGGCAAAGGAGAGATTGGATGCTCTCAAAGAAACGATACAAGACCCTGTAGGACTGGAGGAAAGAAGGAATTATATCGAAGGAAGATTGAAGGAGCTTGATATGATTTACGAAGCCTATGAAAAGGCTATAGAAACCTTCGAAGAAGCGGTAAAAGAACTGCAGGAGGAATATCTGCCGGAGATGGAGAAGATAGCAAACCAATACTTTAAAGAGATTGTGCCAGAGGAGTTTGAAAGTGTCCATCTGATCAAAACCTGGCCAAAGATAACAATTTCCTCAAAGGTTAATGACAGTATCCCGGTAGACAGTCTAAGTCTTGGGACCATTGATCAGCTATATCTCAGCCTGAGGGTTGCCTCTCTGGAACTATTGGGCAAGGGTGTAACCCTCCCGTTGATTATAGATGACTCCTTTGCCAACTACGACCCCGTTTGTCGGGCAAAATCTTTAACGATACTGGAAAAGTTGGCTGAAGACAGACAGGTAATATTCTTTAGCTGTCATCCGGAATATCTGAAGTGGGGCAAGGAAATAAAGGAATCCATGGGTTACTCTGTTAAACTTTTTAATTGGGATAACGACCATAGAATTATTGAGATAGAATGAAGTCTGTAGAGGTATCTGATTGGTAAAAAGAGTATTCATAACGCTGTTTTTAGCTGGTTTTACTGCAATGGTTGGGATTGGGATTATTGTTCCACTTTTGCCCCTTTACGCCCAGACACTTGGGGCATCCGGGGTCTGGCTGGGTATAATCTTCTCCGGTTTCTCTCTTTCCCGTTATATATTCATGCCCGTAATCGGCAGACTTTCTGATAAGAAAGGCAGAAAGATATTCATATGCATCGGGCTGTTTGGGTACACTTTAATCTCAATGGGTTATATCATCTCAAACAGTACGTATGCGCTTGCTGGCATTCGTTTTTTGCATGGTTTTTTTGCAGCCATGATCATACCAATAGCAATGGCTTATATAGGAGAGATATCCCCTGAGCAAAAGGAAGGGACATTTATCGGCACTTTCAGTGTCTCTCTTTTTGCAGGGTTTGGCACAGGCCCTCTTTTGGGTGGTGCCCTGAAAGATTATTTCGGAATGAACGCTCCCTTTTATGCTATGGGAGGTCTGAGCTTTATAGCCTTTACAATGGTTTTGCTGTTTCTTCCTGAGCTTCATTTGTATAAGAAAGGCTGGGGAACCCCAAGAGCATCTTATAAAAAGATATTAGAGAATAACGTAGTAAAGGGGATAACAACCTTCAGACTGACCAATGCTGTAGGAAGGGGGATGGTTGCTACCTTTCTTCCAGTATTTGCCCACCAATACCTTGGTTTGAGCGGTTCCAAAATAGGGTTTTTGATCTCTGCAAATCTATTGCTGACCTCTTTTCTGCAGGCACCCTTCGGGAAGTTGGCAGACAAGGTCAGCAGAAGTAAGCTGGTTATTATTGGGGGGCTTATGGTTTCCCTTGCAATAGCTATGATACCCTATGCCTATGATTTCACATATCTATTGGTTTTAAACATGGTAATGGGAATTGCCGGAGCCCTCTCTTTGCCGGCAGCAACTGCTTTAGCTGTAGAAGAGGGAAGAAATCTGGGTATGGGAGCAGTAATGGGAGTATACGACATGTCTATGAGTTTGGGACTGGCAAGTGGCCCGCTGATTGGGGGGCTGCTTATGGATTTTATGGGGATAAATTATATATTCCTTTTCGGAGGGGTTGCCGGATTTGTAGCTACTGTTCTTTTCATATGGTTCATGAGAGTTAAATAGTCCATCTTGAAAAATTTTCTTTACCACTCTCAGGTTAGAGATTTATGATCCAAAGGAAATTTTTTATTTTTTAGGGCAAATTAAATCCTTCCCATAATATTTGATATAGCAGCGGCTAAAAACAGGATGAGGATGTTGAAGGTTAAGTAAGAAATTACAATTTTTTTTCTTGGATAAAAAGGATAAAGAAATAGCTGCGATGGCATAATACTTCTTGACATAAAGGGACTGAACTGCTAGGAATATACGAGCAAAATAGTTACTAGTAGAACGGTATTAATTAACTCTGATGTTTAACTTATAGTTGCTTTATAAAAGTTGTCTAGTTTTGTGAAAAGGTAAGAATTTAATAGAAGAATTTAGAGTATGAGGAGGTAAAACTCAAGTGGCTGATGAATCTAAAGGAACAAAAGTAATGGTTCCAATGGTTGGGAAGGTAATAGCATTAAACGTAAAAGTGGGAGATAAAGTAGAAGAGAATGACCAGTTGGCTCTATTAGAGGCAATGAAGATGGAGATCCCAATGGTTACTCCTGTATCTGGAACAGTAAAAGAATTAAATGTATCAGTGGGTCAAACGGTACAATCAGATACGATTCTTGCTGTAATAGAATAAACAAACTAAAACTAATACAAAGGAAAACCTCAACAATATGAAGGTTCTTGGCTCTATATAAAATAAAAAGGGCGATTTAAGAAGGAGGACCTAGATGAATCAGGATAAAAGAATTAGAGTTCTTGTGGCTAAACCAGGTTTGGACGGCCATGATAGAGGTGCTAAGGTTATTGCTCGGGCTTTAAGAGATTCAGGGATGGAAGTAATTTACACAGGGATTCGCCAAACTCCGGAACAGATTGTTGAAGCAGCTCTTCAGGAGGATGTGGATGCACTTTTGTTGAGTATTCTATCAGGAGCGCATGGTTTTTTATTTCCAAAGATAATGGAGCTCTTAAAAGAAAAGGGTCTAGATGATATATTGGTTTTAGGTGGGGGTATTATCCCTGAAGATGACATACCGGAATTAAAAAAACTGGGAATTTCTGAGATATTTGGGCCTGGCATGTCTTCTCAAACACTAATAGAGTATATCCGGGAAAACCTGCCCAACTGATTGTAAAAATTATGGAAATGCTATGGAATTGGTTGACGGGGTACGTAAGGGGTCGGTTAGAGCCTTAGCTAAGCTTATTACCTTAGTTGAAAATGAGATGCCGGGTGGGATTGAGGCAATGGAAAAAATCTATCCTCTTACCGGCAATGCATATATAATTGGTATCACCGGACCTCCTGGGGCAGGTAAAAGCACACTAACCGATAGGATAACAAAAGAACTTCGGAGTCAGAATCATACTGTTGGGATTATAGCTATTGACCCAACAAGTCCGTTTACCGGTGGAGCATTATTAGGCGACAGGGTAAGAATGCAGGGGGTAAGTGGCGACAAGAATGTATTTATTCGCAGTATGGCTACCAGAGGAAGTCTGGGTGGTCTATCTAGAGCAACGTCGGACACGGTAAAGATCCTTGATGCCTATGGTAAGGATTATATTATAATTGAGACCGTTGGTGTTGGGCAGGACGAAGTAGACATTGTTAGAACTGCTGATGTATCGATTCTCGTTGTAATGCCAGGCGGGGGTGATGATATCCAGGCAATAAAGGCTGGCATTATGGAGATTGGAGATATATTTGTTGTAAATAAAGCCGATAGAGATGGGGCTGACAGATTGGTTGCGGAGATTAAGATGATGTTAGGGCTTGATTCAGTCGAAAAAGTATGGCCCCCTCCCGTTATTAAGACTATAGCAACTGAAGGTAAGGGTATAGATACCCTTGTTGAAAAGATTAATGAACATAGAGAATTTTTGGTTGAAAGCAGTATGTTGACATGCCGACGGAAAGAAAGGATTCGATATGAAATAATTAAGATGATAGAAAATGAAATATACCGGTATCTCGATAGCTTGCTGGCAGAAAATAACGATATTTTTGAACAGCACTTGGAAGATATAGTAAATAAAAAGGAAAATCCATATCTATTAGCAAGAAAGACGGTCGAGAGTATAGCCAAAAGGATATCAAGTAACACCGGTGGATAGAAGCAAAATAAGCATCCAGCGATCAGCACTCGGCTATCAGCAAGATATGTTATAATAAACAGGGTTAAAGAATTTGTTTTTTTGCTGAAAACTGACGGCTGATAGCTGAACGCTAGAGAGGTGAAAAGGGGAAGCAGATGAAGATAAAGAAGATTGATCATATCGGTATAGCGGTAAAAAGCAGTGATATGACTTTAAAATTCTATGAAGATGTAATGGGCATAAAGTCTGTTGGATCAGAAACAGTGGAAGAACAGAAAGTTACTACTGTATTTTTGCCTATTGGCGACAGTGAACTAGAGTTGTTAGAATCCACATCTCCAGAGGGAGCTATAGCTAGGTTTATTGAAAAGAGAGGAGAGGGTATACAACATATCGCTTTTCGGGTAGAAAACATTGAAGAGGCTTTGAAAGAACTGAAAGAGAAGGGTATAAAGCTGATCGATGAAGCTCCCCGGAAGGGAGCAGGAGGGGCAAAGATAGCCTTTTTACACCCTAAATCAACCTATGGAGTACTAATAGAGTTAAGTGAGAGGTAAGGAGAATTATATAATTATGAAGAAGAATCTTAAACTATTTTTCCTGGTGATTTTATTTCTTTTTATATTTTACCCATTAACCTATGCCGGTGAAATAACAAAGGTAGCGGTACTCCCATTTCAGATGAATAGCTCAGAAAACCTGGATTATCTAAAGAAAGGTATTCTGGATATGCTTACATCCAGGATTTCTGAAGAGGGTAAGATTGTTGTACTTGAGAGTGAACAAGTAAGAGAAGCCCTGTCCCAAATTAATGAGAGCCCGACAACTGAGGAAGCAATAAAGAAGATCGGCACTCAGCTAGGCGCTGATTTTATTATTTCAGGCAGCCTGACTAAGATAGGCGAGAGTGTTAGCATTGATGCTAAAATGTTTGACCTGAAGGAGATCAAGTCTGTTACGTCCTTATTTGCTACAAGCAAAGGACTGGATAATGTAATTCCTGAAATCAGTGAGTTTGCTTTGAAAGCTAATTCCAGGATTACGGGCAAGCCTTATCCTGTCTATTCCGCTCCGCCTCAACCTCAAACTCCAACTGCTAGTGAAGAAGCGTCTGCTTTCATGTCACAATTTCTTGTCACTAAAAAGGAAAAAGGATCTTCCAATGCTACAGAGTATATAATGTCTGGTGATCCTCTCCGGGTTAGAAAGGGATTTTGGAAGAGTCAAAGACTCGACATGGAGGTGAGAGGTATTGCTGTTGGAGATGTAAATGGGGATGGTGAGAATGAGACGGTTATTATTGACAAAAACAGTATAAGCATATATAAATACGCTGAAAACAGGCTTGTATTGATAAAAAGGATTAATGGGGAGAGTTTTGACAACTATCTATCCCTTGATGTTGCTGATATTAATAAAAATAGAATTCCAGAGATCTTTGTAACCAACCTTGTCAATAACAGACTGTACTCCTTTGTTATTGAGTTTCAAAAAAGCGATTTTATAAAGATTGTATCAAATATCAACTATTTTTTAAGGGTGATTGAGCCGTCCCAAAATGGCCCCACGCTTATCGGCCAAAGTGCAGGGCTGGAAGGTATTTTTATCGGTAATGTAACCAAGCTGACATGGAATGGAAACAAGTACATAGAAGGTGAAAATATTCCCCTTCCCAAGGGTTCAATAGAGTATGGATTCAACTTGATCGATATTGATAAAGATGGAAAAGAGGAGGTCGTATTAATCGATAATTACGATTATTTGAGGGTTTTTTCTAACAGTAGGGAAGAGATGTGGAAGAGTGAGGATATATATGGAGGGACGAGGAACTTTTTAACAGAGTATCCGGGTGGGGAAAAATCTGCTAAATTACTGGAAGGGCTTGAAACAAGACAGTACATTCAAAATCGAATATTGATCCAGAATCAGAAAGGAGACAACAGAGTAATTGTTGTAAGAAATATTCCAAGCGCTGGAACGTTATTTGAAAGAACCAGATTGTATAGGAACAGCGAAATTTATGGTCTGTCCTGGGATGGTCTTGGTTTGACGGAGGATTGGAGGACAAGAAAGATTTCCGGGTATATTGCTGACTTTCAAATTAAAGATATAGACAATGATGGAAAAGATGAATTGGTGGTTGGGATAATACAATTCTCTGTAAGTTCAATCTTCAAGACTAACAAGAGTTATGTTTTAGCTTATGAATTAACTAATTAGACCCCTCTTTTTATTTGTCTGAAGTCATAAAAGATTTTAAAATGGATTTAAAAAAGTTTTTTTGATATTATCTACAATTATTAAACTATCAAAGGCGGTGTAGCTCAGTTGGTTAGAGCATGCGGCTCATATCCGCAGTGTCCGGGGTTCAAATCCCTGCACCGCCACCAATAAAAATCCCCCAAGATTATCAGGCTGTATTATCCGCCTTCATTAAATTACTTAAATAATGAGGATTGGTATCAGGTTAATATCCGTTCAGGCTAAATCTCCTTTAACCCTTTATATTATTGTATATTGTTTTTTTAAAGGTTCTTCGCAAACAAGCGGGGTTATCCTTAGTCTAGAGCAAAGAGCTTTGTTTGTTTTAATCCTCTTTGATAACTTCTTATAGTAATATCTGATTATTTCGTTTATCAGGCTTTTTAAAAATAAGCTTTTCATGAGATTGCGTAACAATGTTATCAATTAATTTTTTCAATATGATTTATTGATCTTAAAAGAAAGATTCTCTGATTATGTTGGACTTTTTAATAAGTATTGGCCAATATTTTCGAATTGCAGACTTCTTTGATATCGCTATCATGGTAGTCTTTTTCTATATTATAATGCTCTGGTTAAAAAGAACGGTATATCTTTTTGTTTTCATTGGGATCAGTGTTCTGGGTTTGGTATACATTTTAGCAAGGTTTTTCCAACTATATGTTACCGTATTTGTCTTGCAAGGATTTTTCGCCATTATTATTATTGCTATAGTAGTAATATTTCAGGAAGACTTGCGCAGAATGTTTGAAAGAATGGTAATGTGGCGAATATTACAAAAAAAACAATCTTTAGTATCGACTTACGAGGAGATTGATATCCTAAGTAAAGTCATAAATAAACTTGCTCGCCGACGTTTTGGAGCACTGATAGTAATTAAGGGTAATGATCATCTGGATAGGCACTTGAAAGGGGGGTTCCTTCTTGAAGGCAGACTGAGTGAACCGATATTAGAGAGCATCTTTGATCCCCATTCTGTTGGTCATGATGGCGCTGTAGTTATTGATAATAAACAGATAACTAAATTTGGTTGTCACCTTCCTCTTTCTTTTAATACACTTAAAATTGGAGATCTGGGATTGCGACACACTGCAGCCTTAGGTTTATCGGAGCGTTCAGATGCTCTTTGCATTGTTGTATCAGAAGAACGGGGAACCATAAGCATAGCCAAAGAGGGACAACTTGAGAGGCTGGAAAACTCTGACCAGTTGATAAAAACCCTTGAACTGTTCTATAAGGAAAGATTCCCAAGGGAAAGAGCAAAAACGCGCTTTAGTTGGCTGCGGGAGAATTCTCGAGAAAAAGTAATAGCAATTATTTTAGCCTGTGGTTTGTGGTTGGCCATCGGTTTTCAAACAGGAAGTGTGCGTCGCGATTTTGTTATACCAATTGAATATCGTGATCTTGCTGCTGATTTAATTATAGAGGAGCCAAAACCAAAAGAGGTTACGGTAACGTTGACAGGCTCAGAACAGGCATTCAGCCTTTTAAATCCGCAAACGCTAAAGATGTCACTGGATATGTCAAAGGTCCACGAGGGAGATCAAGATATTGTTCTTGATAGGAATAATTTGCGGTATCCTCCAAATCTCTCAGTAATGAGGATTGAACCAGGCAGGATTCAAATCACTGCTCACAGGTTAGTTGCTGTAAATGTTCCTGTCAAGGTACAGACAATTGGTAAACTACCTCAAGGTTTAACCCTTCAACAAATCGCGGTTGTCCCCAGATCAGTTAAGGTCATGGCATTACCGCAAAGTAAAAAAGATGTTGAAATCCTTACAGAACCCATTGATTTGAATAACATCAGCGGCTCCGTGACATTGACTCCAAAGCTGATGTTCCCTCCAAATATCCAATTTACAAATGACAAGCAGCCCCAAGTTAGGATTACCTTCAAAGTCCTGCAAAAGCAATAAAAAAGTCAGATGATCTTTAACTGTTAAAAACGGATTGCGAAAGACTAATTAAATATAATAATGGCTAATTCTCATTTCAATCTCTAGCTGTTTCAAATTGGTTGTGAGAGCTTATGAATGTAAAATAAAACTGATTCCATGCTCGATACTCTAAAAAACAAAAACTCTTGACAGTAAAGAGACTGTATGCTATTTGATAAAATTCAAATAAAACTATAATAATTATAAATAATAGTCTAAGGGTAGCTATTCAGTAATAAAAAACCATTTTGGTTTGCATATACAAGACGAGCTTTATATTTATAGTAAATAGCATCAAATTTCTTCAAAAAAATGTCTGAATAATACCACGCTGCCCGCCAAATATACCCGTCTTATATTTTATAAGAAGGTTAGGAAATATCCGATATGTATGATACAAATAGAAAGCGATTGAACTCTTTAATAATAGGTAATAAATTTAGTCTAAAGCTATTGAGGTAACGTGGTATAATATCGGTAGTATATTCAATTACTCATAATGGATAAACTCGTATAGAGGAGAAAGCATATGGGTTATGTAGAAGATAAGATTAATGAATTAAAGGATAAGATAGCTAAAGAAAAGGAAATGGGCGGGGAGGAAAAGGTTAAAAAACAGCATAAGTCCGGCAAATTGACAGCCAGAGAAAGATTGGCACTCCTCTTTGATCCCGGCAGCTTCAATGAAACAGATATGTTTGTTCGACATCGATGTAAAGATTTCGGAATGGGAGATAATATTATCCCAGGTGAAGGTGTTATTACTGGTTTTGGAACGGTAAATGGAAGAGGGGTTTTCGCATTTTCCCAGGATTTTACATCTACGGGTGGAACCCTGGGTGAATACCACGGAAAGAAGATTGCCAAGGTGATGGATATGGCACTCAAAGCAGGATCCCCAATTGTCGGTTTTAATGACTCGGGTGGAGCCCGAATCCAGGAAGGTGTTGATGCCCTTAGCAGTTATGGAGAGATATTTTATCGAAATTCCTGTGCTTCAGGGGTTATTCCTCAGATATCTGCAATCATGGGACCCACTGCTGGAGGCGCTGTCTATTCTCCTGCTATGACCGATTGGATATTTATGACAAAAAAAAGCAGTTATATGTTTATAACCGGACCGGATGTCATCAAAACAGTTACTGGTGAAGAAGTAACACAAGAAGATTTAGGCGGAGCAATGGCTCATAACGCTAAAAGCGGTGTTGCCCATTTTGCCTGCGAGGATGATACAGAGGCTATAGAAATGATTAAAGAACTTTTGAGCTATCTTCCCTCAAACAATATGGAAGATCCGCCATTCATAGAACCCAAGGATGATCCCGGACGTATTTCACCGGAATTGGATACAATAATACCTGACAGTCCAAGGCAGGTGTATGATATAAAAGATGTAATCAGCGCAATAGTGGATGACGGCAACTACTATGAGCTTCATGAACATTATGCAATGAATATCATTATATGTTTCGCACGTCTGAACGGAAGAGTAGTGGGTATTATAGCTGACCAGCCAAATTATTTGGCCGGGTGTCTGGACGTAAATGCTTCAGACAAAGCCACCCGTTTTATCCGCTTCTGCGATTCATTTAACATACCTCTACTAACAATAATGGATGTGCCTGGGTATTTGCCTGGTACCGCCCAGGAATGGAGTGGTATAATACGACATGGCGCCAAACTTCTCTGGTGCTATTCAGAGGCCACTGTGCCCAAAATTACTCTTATTACACGAAAGGCTTATGGTGGATCATATATAGCTATGTGCAGCAGACATCTGGGAGGAGACTATGTATTAGCATGGCCTACTGCGGAGATAGCCGTGATGGGTGCTGAAGGAGCAGCAAATATAATTCACAGAAGGGAAATAAAAGAGGCAACAGATCCAAAGGCAAAGCTGGAGGAGAAGATCCAAGAATACAGAGACCTCTTTGCCAACCCCTATGTTGCAGCTGCACGAGGTTATATAGATGCAGTAATTGTCCCCAGCGAATCGCGCCCAAAGATAATCAGTGCATTGGAGGCATTGTCAACCAAGAGAGAGACCCGTCCTCCGAAGAAGCACGGTAACATCCCTGTTTAAATTGTTGACTATTAAACCTCTAATAATTAAATTATAGTTCAGGGTAAGGAGATAACTCTGATGGAAATTGAAAAAATAAAGATGGCAGCTATTACAGCAGCCTTATCAGCTTATCGGAAGGAGAAAGAAGATGCCTCTGCTATAAAGTCCACGACCACCTCTTTTCAAGTTTCACCAAACATGTGGGGGTTATCTGGCCGACAGGCGATAATGCAGATGAGGAACTTACTCCAGGGTAGAATATTCCATAAATAAAGATTGTTCTTTCACTTATTAATATCTGCGGGATCTTGATAAAAGGAGGGTATCCCTTCCAGTTCTTGCAAATCTAAGAAGGAGATAAAATATGCCAACAAAAATAAAGAAAGAGAAAAAGAATCCGGTTAAAATTGCAGATACTACCTTTAGAGATGGTCATCAATCAAGCTTAGCCACTCGAATGAGAACAGAAGACATGCTGCCTATAGCAGAAGAGATGGATAAAGCAGGCTTTTTTGCTATGGAGATCTGGGGGGGCGCAACCTTTGATGTATGTACACGGTTTCTGAATGAAGATCCATGGGAAAGGGTACGAATATTGAAAAAACATATGCCTAATACTCCACTGCAAATGCTCTTAAGAGGACAGAACCTTGTGGGATACCGTCATTACGCAGATGATGTGGTTACTGCCTTTGTTCATAAATCTGCTGAAGTTGGAATCGATATATTTAGGGTCTTTGATGCATTAAACGATGAACGAAATTTTGAAACATCATTTGCAGCAATTAAAGAGTGTAAGAAACATATTCAAGCAACTATATGCTACTCTCTTACGGAAAGGAGGCTGGGTGGGCCGGTCTTTAATATCGACTATTTTGTTAACAAAGCAAAGATCCTCCAGGATATGGGAGCTGATACTCTTTGTATAAAAGATATGGCAGGGTTAATCTCTCCACAGGATGCCTATGATTTGATAAAGGCACTTAAGGAGAATATTGACATCCCTATCCAACTCCACACTCATTATACAAGCGGTATGGCATCTATGGCATATCTAAAAGCTGTCGAAGCTGGAGTTGATATTATAGATTGTGCTTTAGCACCATTTGCCTTAAGATCTTCTCAGCCTGCGGTTGAACCTATAGTGGTAGCCCTCCAGGGTACTCCCAGAGATACTGGTTTGGATCTACCCCATCTCTTCAAAATGGGTCAGCATATTGAATCCATCGCACCTAAGTACAGAGGATTTATTAACCTCACCAAGATGTCAGTCATAGACACGGGTGTACTCTTGCATCAGATACCAGGCGGTATGACTTCAAATTTAGTATCCCAACTGAAACAGGCTGAAGCCCTGGATAGGTTAGATGAGGTTTATGAGGAGCTGCCAAGGACAAGAAAAGACATGGGATACCCGCCTCTGGTTACTCCAACCAGCCAGATTGTCGGTATTCAGGCTGTTCAGAATGTACTCTTTGGACGTTATAAGATGGTTACCAGAGAGGTGAAAGATTATGCCTACGGTCTCTATGGCAAAACTCCTGTGCCTATGGATAAAAAGGTACAAAAACAGATTCTAAAGGGTTATGAAAGGGGAGAAAACCCCATCACCTGCAGAGCAGCAGATATACTTGAGCCGGAGCTTGAAAAGGCTAAAGAAGCAACCAAGGATATTGCGAAAGACATTGGAGATGTATTGGTTTATGCACTCTACCCAACTACAGGCATGAGGTTTTTGAGGTGGAAGTATGGTTTGGAAGAACCACCGGATGAGGTAAAACCCATAACGCTGGAAGAGATTAAAAGGGAAGAGGAACTTATTGCAAAGGCAAGGGCAGGTATACTGGTTGAAAAGGTAGAAAAGGTAGTTCCTGAAAAAGGAGCTGGTTTAAGGACTTACAATGTTTTTGTAGAGGACGAATATTATGAGGTACAGGTAGAGGAGGTTGGTTGCGCCACCGTTATTACTGCTTATTCACCGTCTCCTTCAAAAAAGATTCCTTCACAACCTGTTGCTTCACCAAAGCCAGAAAAGAAGGATGATGTACCAAAGGCGCCTGCAGCTGTTGCAGATGGTGAAACTGCCCTTGTTGCTCCTATGCCGGGAATGGTAATAGAGTATAAAGTTAACGTAGGGGATAATGTGAACAGTGGAGACCTGGTGGTTATCTTTGAGGCAATGAAGATGGAGAATGCTCTTACAGCACCGGTGAATGGAACGGTCAAGTCCATAAACTTCAAAGCTGGAGATTCTGTAAATAAGGGCCAAATCCTGGCGGTGATTGGATAGGTTCTTATTCAAAGAAGATGTAATTTCTTTATGTATAAAATCCTCAATTTTGTTATAAAGGGTTAAAGTCCTTTCTTCCTTTTTAGGTAAGGGCTTTAACCCTTTTTTTATATTTTGATCCGAACATTAATTATTATACTTAATCACTCCTTTAGCTGATATATGCAATTCTTGATAAACACCTATTGTAACCTCTACTATATTTATCAATAAAAGTAATAATACTTTCTTAGATAGGTGTCTGAAAACAAATTATCCTTGAAAAGCTTCTATATTTGTGGTATCTGGAATTTTGTTGACTTCTTTAGTTTCCGGAGGATTATTGATGGAAGATAGGTACAACCCCCATCAGATAGAGGGGAAATGGCAGAAATTATGGGACGAAAAAAAGTTATTTAAAGTAGATGAAGACCCTGTAAAGGAAAAATACTATATACTTGAGATGTTTCCTTACCCCTCGGGTAAGATACATATGGGTCATGTTAGAAACTATTCTATTGGCGATGTAGTTGCCAGATACAAAATGATGCAGGGTTATAATGTACTTCATCCAATGGGTTGGGACGCATTTGGGTTACCTGCTGAAAATGCGGCTATTCAAAACAAATTGCATCCGGCAAAATGGACATATGATAATATCAGCTATATGAGAAAACAGCTAAAAAGGATGGGTTTCAGCTATGATTGGGAAAGGGAAATTGCTTCATGCCATCCTGGTTATTATAAGTGGAATCAGTGGTTTTTTCTCAAGATGTACGAGAAGGGGTTGGCGTACAGGAAAAAGTCTTTTGTGAATTGGTGTGAATCGTGCCAAACTGTTTTGGCTAATGAACAGGTTGAAGCTGGCCTTTGCTGGCGTTGTAATACAGAAGTCATGCAGAAAGAACTTGAGCAGTGGTTTCTAAAAATTACTGACTATGCAGAGGAACTTTTAAAAGGGTGTGATAAACTCTCTGATGGATGGCCTGAAAAGGTTTTAACAATGCAGAGAAACTGGATTGGTAAAAGCTATGGGGCTGAGGTAGATTTTCAGGTGGTAGATTCTGATAAAGTGATCAGGATATTTACCACAAGGCAGGACACCCTTTATGGTGCAACATTTATGAGCCTTGCACCAGAACATCCCTTTTCTAAAGAATTATCAGCCGGTACCAGTCAGGAAAAAGATGTTTTAGACTTTATCTCTGAGGTGTCCAGGGAAGACAAGATAGAGCGTTCGGCAGAGGGGGCAGAAAAGAGGGGAGTCTTCACTGGTAAATATGCTTTGAATCCTTTAACCAATAATAAGATTCCAATATGGGTAGCCAACTTTGTTTTGATGGAATATGGAACCGGTGCTGTTATGGCAGTACCTGCCCATGATCAGAGAGATCTTGATTTTGCAAGAAAATACAATATACCTGTAAAAGTGGTGATCAATCCTTACGACAGTACCCTCGACGAAGACACTATGACCGAAGCCTATGTTGAAGAGGGATATCTGGTAAACTCGGGTCAGTTCAACGGAACGAACAGTACTGAGGCATTGGTCAAGATAGCAGAATTCCTGGAAGAAAAGGGAATTGGCAAGAGAACAATTAATTACCGGCTCAGAGACTGGGGTGTATCCCGGCAACGATATTGGGGTACACCGATTCCCATAATTTACTGTGATAACTGTGGTATCGTCCCAGTTCCTTATGAAAAGCTTCCAGTCATATTGCCTGTTGATATTGAATTCAAGGGAGACGGCAGATCTCCTCTGCCTGAAACAGAATCTTTCCTTTATACCGATTGTCCCAAGTGCAACAGCAGAGCCAGGAGGGAAACGGATACGCTTGATACCTTTGTCTGTTCTTCATGGTATTTCAACAGATATACCTGCCCGAGATACGAGGAAGCGCCTTTAGATAAAGAGGCAGTAAATTATTGGATGCCTGTTGACCAGTACATTGGTGGGATTGAACATGCCATCCTCCATCTCTTGTACTCCCGTTTCTTTACAATGGTACTTAGAGACATAGGTCTTATAAATACGGGAGAGCCGTATAAAAGCCTTCTAACTCAGGGGATGGTTATTAAGGATGGAACAAAAATGGCTAAATCCAAGGGCAATGTGGTTGATCCCAATGAGATAATAGATAAGTATGGAGCGGATACAACCCGCTTGTTCATTCTTTTTACATCTCCACCGGAGAGGGACCTTGATTGGAGCGACCAGGGGGTAGAGGGAGCATTTAGATTTGTCAGCAGGGTCTGGCGAATGGTAATGAGTAATCTTGAAAAGATCAAGAATATCCCTCCTTATTCCGGGGAAGTATATCTCCCGGATAATTTGAAAAACCTGCGGCGTAAAACCCATCAGACAATAAAGAAAGTAGCAGAAGATATTGAAGACAGGTTTCATTTCAACACTGCAATCAGCGCAATTATGGAACTGGTTAACGTCATCTACCAGTTCGACGCAGAGAATAAAGAAGATCCCCTTTCCCTCTCTGTACTTAGAGAGGCGATAGATACTGTTGTTATACTCCTTTCTCCTGTATCACCTCACATTTGTGAAGAATTGTGGGAGAAGATGGGAGGCAGAGAAAGCATCATAAAGGTTCCACTGCCATCATACAGTGAAGAGGTTATAAAGGAAGATGAACTGCTGATAGTCATCCAAATAAACGGAAAGTTAAGGAGCAGAATCAGTGTAAGCGCCTCTTCTTCTGAAGAGGAGATCAAGAAAGCGGCCCTTAATGCCCCCAGGATGGAGGAACTATTGAGGGATAAGGAGATTAAAAAGATTATCTATATCCCAGGAAAATTGGTAAATGTAGTAATAAAGTAACCCTAAATTTGATAAGCTCGTAAAAAGTTAAAGGGATGGCAAAGCGAAAACTTCCAAATGTAAGGCTCACAAATCCTGAGAAGTGTTAAGTACTTAAGAGTACGCGGCAATGACGAAGGATGCAGTGCAACGCCACATATGGACTTTTTGCGAAGCTATCAAAATTAGATGGAGGTTAAGACTATGAAGGTGAAATTCTTAAACACCTTTGTTCTTCTGTTGATATTTACTATAGCTGGCTGTGTATCTACACAAAAGACCCAGATTACCCCTCAGATCAGCGAGCTTTTTAAGGGAAAATATAAAGTAGGAGATTACCTGGAAGGACATCAGCCAAAGACAGTTGCTATCCTGCCATTCGTAAACAAAACAAGTAGTGATGAGGCTTTTGAAATAGTAAGAAAGAGTTTTTACAACCACTTCAGTTCTTTGCCATATGTTGATAGAGAGTTGTATAAAGTTGATGAGCTCTTAAAGAAGGCAGGCTTTGATACACCTGAGAAGCTGACTCAAGGTGACAGCAAAAAACTTGGAGATATATTAAACGCTGATGCTGTCATATATGGAGAGATAACCAACTATGACAGGATATATGTTGGAGTTTATTCTCAGGTTGCTGTAGGGGCTCATGTACGGATGGTCGATGTTAAAACTGGTAATTTACTGTGGGAAGCTGAGAATATTACCAGAAAACATCAGGGAGGTTTATCCGTTACACCTGTAGGGATGATATTGACGGCTATTTCTACAGCTATGAACGTTCGAAAAATCGAACTGCTTCGTGCAGGAGATGACCTTTTCAGGGATATGATAAAAACTCTCCCAGTACCTACCATAGCAGAGTCATTAAGACCTCCGATAATAACTATATTGGTTCAGGATACCGCAGGTCTTCCCAAAAAAGTTGGAGATACTATTAAAGTTGCAATGGAAGGAGACACTAAGAAACAGGCGTCTTTTGACATAGGAGATTTCAAAAAAGGGATACCCATGAGAGAGGTAGAACCCGGAAGCTATGTTGGAAATTATAAGATAATGCCTAAGGATAATGTCACTGATGCTATAATAATTGGTTATCTATCTGATGATGCAGGAAATACGGCTAAATGGATAGACGTATTAGGTACAGTTACCATTGACACGGAACCCCCTGCAATACCAAAAGAAGTTTCATCCTTTGGAAGGGATGGGTTGGTTAACCTGAAATGGGATAAAAACACCGAAAACGACCTTGCAAAGTATAAATTGTATAGGAGCACATCTCCGTTAAGTGGTTACGTGGAAGTTGCATCTACTGAATTGACAGAATTTCAGGACAAAGGTCTTCAAAACCTCACAACTTACTACTATAAAATTAGTGCCTTGGATAAGGCTGGTAATGAAAGTAAAATGTCGGACTATATAACAGGTGTACCGGTAATCCCAGGTCCTACACCAGTTATGGGGAGTATTGCACAGGATACAATATGGTATGCAGGCGCAAGTCCTTATGTGATTGAAAACGAAGTTATGGTTATGGATAAGATAACCTTAACCATTGAGCCCGGAACTATTATAAAGTCTAAGGGAGCAAGCTTGCAAATTTATGGAAAGCTTATTGCTAAAGGTAAAACAAACAGTATTATTACTTTTGAAGGTATGGATAATAACCGTTGGGGTGGTATTATTTTTCAAAAGACCAAAGAGAAATATAGTATTATCGAATATGCACAAATTAGGGGTGCAATTACAGGTATAACGCTCTATTCATCCTCACCAAAAATATCCAGTAATGACATCTCTAAGAACGATAACGGTTTGATTATTAGCGATCCATTTTCTGTACCTGAAATCAGTAACAACGTCATTTCAGAGAACAAATCGACAGGCGTTCTGGTCCTGGCAGGTGGAAGTCCTTTATTAGAAGGGAATGAAATAAAATACAACGGTTATGAAGGCATTGCATCTGAAAGCTCCTCACCTGTTATCTCACATAACACCATTTCAAATAACGGTAACTATGGGATAAAGTCTTTTTTATCATCTCCAAAGGTTGTAGAGAATAATATTCATGACAATGGGAAGTTTGAACTCTACAATTCAGACCCCAAGGGGGAGGTAGTAAATGCCAATAATAACTGGTGGGGAAGCATTGACATCTCAGAGATAGTATCCGGCATTTCAGGAAAGGTAGACTACAGGACGTCTCTGGATGCACCATACCCAAATGGCAAGCCCTTTGAGTTATCAATACTGAAAGGTCCTTTGGGTGGTGTTATAAGCAAAGATTCCTATCTTACAGTTGCTAACAGTCCATATGTAATTGAAGATAAACTTATTATAGATAATGGTGCCACCTTAACTATTGAGCCAGGTGTTACCCTTAAATACAACAGTGGTGATATAAGCATAATAGTTAAGAACGGGGCTATAAATGCCAAAGGCGAGAAAGAAGGTATTATTATCTTTACCTCCAACAGTTCTTCACCCTCCGCAGGTGATTACAGCAGTGCGATAAGATTTGAAGAAAAAACATCACTTTCCAGTTTTTTCAGGTACTGTGTCTTTGAATATGCTGCCACAGCCCTTCTGATTGATTATGGGACACCAGATATTACATACAGTCTTATCAACAATAATTCCCAAAGTGGGATAAAGATAATAAACGATTCTGCTCCCAAGATTTTTTTCAACACCATATCCAACAATATGGGTACCGGCGGGATTGTGTCAATGGGGATGTCAAAACCGAAAATAAACAATAACAACATCATTGACAATCCATTTGCGATTCAGAGTTCTTCTACCATCTTTATAGATGCGAGAAAAAACTGGTGGGGTTCATCTCCGCCGAATGAATCGTTGTTTTTGGGCAATATCAATTATAAACCATGGTTGAATGAGGCTGAAAAAGAGGCATTCGCCGGGAGGTAGAAATGAAAAGAGTAACTGCTTTCCTTGTTTTGTTTTTTATAATTTTAATTTACGGTAATAGCTATGGAAGTGAAGTTGAACTCATAGAACCTGTCGGAACTAATGGCAATATAAACTGGACATCTGGTATTATCACTGCAAAGGGTAGTGGCGCTCCGTCTTCAGAGGCTCTTAATCCTGCTCAAGGGAGAATATTGGCAAAGAGGGCTGCTATATCCGATGCCAGAAGAAATCTTCTGGAAACACTGGAGGGAGTTAGAGTAAAATCAACTTCTGTTATAAAGGAATATATGGCAAAGGATGATGTTATAAAAACAAGGGTATTCGGAATTGTAAAGGGATCAAATGTAACAGAGACAAAGTATATGTCTGATGGATCAGTTGAGGTTACAGTCTGCATGAGTGTTAAAGGTGATTTGTTAAACCTCTTTTTAAAACCAACAGAGATGACTAAAGACACATCTGTAAAAATTATAGAAGTAGAGGTTACTAAACCAGAAGCAATGTCCGAAAAACCGGTTGCTGAACCTGCCTCTGACGTTAAAGAGACACCTAAGTCTGAGGTGACTAAGGTAGAGGAACCAAAAGCAGAAAAACCTGCTCCTTTAAAATTACCCGATTATACCGGGCTCGTCATAGATGCTAGAGAATTAAAACTGAAGCCTGCGCTGATACCAAGAATTCTAGAATCATCAGGGAAAGAGATATATCATACTGGTGTTGCGTCCCCTGAAAAGGCTGCTGAAAATGGAGTGGCTTTGTACTCAAGGGATTTAACTGCTGCACAGACTAATCCAAGGGTTACAAATAATCCCATTACTTTGAAAGCAGCATGTGTAGGCGATAAAAGCCCATCTGATATAGTGATCAGTGATAAAGATACAGAAATACTGAAGGCCATAATCAAACAGAAGGACTTTTTGAAAGAATGCAGGGTAATGATTGTAATTGATTAAACTATAAGACCAAAAAAGGACTATCTTATTCATCATTCCAGAAAAGGAAGGATATTAAAGCTTTGAAAAAGTATACCTTTTCTCTTCAGCGTATATTCTGCTTGTTAAGAAGAGTTCCGCAAAAAATCTATGAATTCTTTCCAAGGGAATTTTTTCAAGATTCTAGGCGGGTTGAGCAAAGGTTAGTGATCTGCAGATTTATATTAATAACAGTATTAATAATATCAATTTCTGCATGCGGATACAATTTTACCGGCAAAAGAAGAACACTAAACGAGAATATTAGGACAGTATCTATTCCATTTTTTGCCAATAAGACTTTTGAACCAAGGCTTGAAAACCATTTTACAGATGCTCTTATCGAGGAGTTTTTAAAGAGAGGAAATTTGGATGTTTCAAAAGTAGATGGCTCTGATGCAACTATAATTGGAGCAATAAAATCATTTAATGAAGTTCCCGTATCTTTTGACAGTAACGATAGGGTATTGGAATACAGGGTGACGGTTACATTGAATATCTCCATGAAGAGAAATGATAATGGGCTAATTATATGGAAATCCTCAGATATTTCAGGTTATCATGAATATTTAGTTTCACCAAACACAGCCACTACTTACAGTAATAAGATAGAGGCAATCAAAAAGATAGCAGAAGATATGTCAGAGAATATTCACAATATGATATTAGAAGATTTTTAAAGTATCCGAAAGCTATGCCATGCCTCCGACTATGACCCCCCAAGAACTCACCAGACATTTAGAGAAAGAAGAAGTCCTTCCAGTTTATTATCTTTACGGTGATGAAACATACTTGATTGATGAAGCTCTAAGAAACATCGAAGAGAGAGTGATCTCTTCCGGTTTTAAAGATTTCAATTATGATATATTTTATGGCAGTGAAAATGTGGCACCAGAAATCATTAATGCTGCACAGACTATACCGGCACTGTCGCAAAAAAGGCTTATTGTTGTTAAGGATGCAGGTCAATTATCAGCAAAAGATATAGAACAGCTTACTTCCTATATTTCTGATCCTTCTCCATTCGCATGTCTGGTTTTCATCGGCGAAAAGGTAAATCTCAGAGCTAAGTTTTTTGTTCACCTCCTCGAATGTGGTGTTATTGCACAGTTAAACCATCCAAAAGAGAGAGAATTACCCTATTGGATCCAAAAAGTAGCAGGTAGATTCAATAATAAAATCAGTAAAGATGCGGTAGCTTTATTGATTGAGGTAGTTGGCAATAACCTTCAGCAATTATATAATGAAATAGAAAAAGTCTCCATATTTATTGGAGAAAAACGCACCATAGAGGTTGAAGATTTTGAGGCAGTAGTTACAGAACTTAAGGTGGAAAGTATTTTTACGCTTGTAGATGCTGTAGGGAATAAAGACCGAGAGAAAGCATTAAACATACTCATAAAGATACTAGCTTCGGGGGAAGATCACCTGAGGATTCTTGGAATGATAATACGACAATTCCGTCTAATATTTATTACTAAAGAGCTGTTGCAGAAGGGTTTGAAGCCTACTGAAATAGGTAATAAGCTCAAGATCAATAGATATTTTCTTGAAGGATTTTTAAAACAGGTAGATCAATTTTCCTTTGATGAATTGAAAGGGGCATTCGATAAGTTCCTCAATACTGATTTGGCGCTTAAATCCAGCAGAATTAGCAAGAGACTGATATTGGAAAGGTTGATACTGGATTTGTGTGGTTAATACGAATACCAACTACTTCAAGAATTAAACTTTAATTTTATTTAGGCAACTTAACATTTTTAAGCTATGTTTTATCCAATAAATATATTATTTGTAAGGAAACATTAAAAATTCCCAGAGGTATTTATGTCTGATATTCGAACAAGGTTTGCCCCCAGTCCTACTGGATATTTGCATATAGGTGGTGCAAGGACGGCTCTTTTTAACTGGCTTTTTGCTCGGCATTTCCAGGGTAAATTCATCCTGAGAATAGAAGATACTGATCGGGCTCGCTCAACTGAAGAATCAATCCAGGCTATCTACGATGGAATGGAATGGCTGGGATTGGATTGGGACGAAGGCCCCTACCTTCAGACTGAGCGATTCAGTATCTACAGGGAATATATCGAAAAACTAATTAAAAAAGGTAAGGCATATTACTGCTATTGCACACCCCAGAAGCTTAATGAAAAGAGGAAACTGGCTCTGGCAGAAGGTAGAAAACCTAAATATGACGGAAAATGTAGGGAATTGGATAAACCTGAATCGGGAGAACCGCATGTTGTAAGATTCAAATCTCCAATAGAAGGAACAACCGTAGTCAATGATGCGATAAAAGGTGAAGTGCGTTTTGAAAATTCAGAACTGGATGATCTTATAATCCAAAGATCTGATGGATACCCAACCTACAATTTCACTGTAGTTGTAGATGATATAACTATGGAGATTACTCATGTAATAAGGGGAGACGACCATCTCAATAACACCCCTAAACAAATCTTGCTGTATCAAGCGCTTGGTTCTTCTCTGCCACAATTTGCCCATGTCCCTATGATATTGGGAACTGATAAGACGCGTTTGAGTAAACGACACGGAGCCACATCTGTTATGGCTTACAAAGAACTTGGATATCTCCCGCAGGCTTTGGTGAACTACCTGGTCAGGTTGGGCTGGTCACATGGTGACCAGGAGATACTCTCCAAGAATGAATTGATAGAAAAATTCTCTCTGGATAACGTAGGAAAATCTGCAGGTATATTTAACCCCGAAAAACTATTATGGCTAAATGCTCATTATATAAAAGAAGAGAATCCTGAAAATCTTGCAGACTTATTGATTCCTTTTATAAAGGAAAGAGGTTATGCAGTCGAAAATAACGAAGTGTTAAAAAAGATAACTCTTGCTTTTAAAGAAAGAAGCAAAACATTAGTTGAAATGGCAGAGGCTTCGGAGTTCTTCTATAATAAAGGGATTGAGTATGATAAAAAAGCGGCAGAGAAATTCTTAACACCAGATACAGTAAAGATATTTAATTTTCTGATTGAGAGGTTTGCACAATTAAAGACCTTCAACCAGCAAGCAATTGAAGAAGTATTCAAAGAGGTATCCTCTCAAAAAGATATGAAGCTTGGAAAAATTGCGCAGCCTGTAAGGGTTTCTCTAACAGGATCAACTGTAAGTCCTGGAATATATGAGGTAGTTGAAATACTTGGAAAGGAGAAGGTTATAGACAGGCTTAAAAAAGCGGTTGAATTTATAAAATCGTAATGTTTTTTGATTTATTGTCTGGTTGGGATCGTGAAGTTTCAAAAAGTTATGGTGCGTTCAATTTCTACGAGAAAACGGCTAATAGAATAAGTTTTCTTATAGACAAAAGAGGTATCATCAATTTTAAGCAGAGCTCTACCTTGAATAATCCTGGAAATTTTGGAGAAATGCTGGAAAAAGTAAAGGAGATGGATGATGAATAGAAAAAGAGGTTTAAGATTTTTAGGAGTAGTACTTTTTTCATCTTTATTATTCTTTAGCTTAACTTTATCCTTTAACCACGCTTCAGCGGACCAAACTGAGAGTAATTTAAAATTTGTGGAATTTTATGGTCAATATTGAAGGGTCTGCCAGAAGATGATCCCTATCGTCGATAGGGTTAAAGAAAAATATAAACCAGTGCTTAGAGGGTTTGAAATAATAGACATTCGTACTGACGAAGGTAAGGAAAAAATCGAAAAGTATGGAATAGCCTTTATCCCAACTTTTTTAATCCTTGATAAAAGCGACAAAGAGATAGACCGTATTGTGGGATATGCTGAACAGGAAATTTTAGAGAAGTTTATAGAAGGTGATATAAAAAAAGAAAAGCGATAAGGGGAAAAGGTTTATCAGAGAGAAAGAAAATTCTCGCAAACTATCCATCCAACCCTTTTTGAGTATTCAAAATGACACACGAAATTTCTATTTTAATTGCATTTAGTGCAGGGGTATTTACATTTTTTACCCCTTGTATATTACCTCTTATCCCTTCTTATATCGCTTTTATAACGGGATGTTCTATAGATGAGCTGTTGAATAAAGAAACACAAATAGTAAAAAGGAAACACATCAGGAATATATTTATTGAAACTCTTCTTTTTGTTCTTGGATTTTCGTTTGTCTTTATATCCTTAGGTGCTTCGGCGAGTTATATCGGCGGATTTCTTTTTGAACATAAAAGGATAATCGAAATAGTTGGTGGATTAATTGTAATTCTCTTCGGTATACATATAACCGGTATTTTCAGAATAAAGTACCTGGATCATGATAAGAGGGTTCAGCTTAAATATAAACCTTCCAACCTTTTCGGTTCGTTTATTATTGGGATAACATTTGCTATTGGATGGACACCATGTGTCGGTCCCATTTTGGGGGGAATTCTTGCATGTGCAGCTGTTCAGGACAGTGTTTATAAAGGAATATTACTATTGAGTGCCTACTCTTTTGGATTAGGTATCCCATTTATTATTGCAGGTCTTTTTATAGGGGTATTTTTCAGTTTTTTTCAAAAATTGATTAAGTACTCAAAGGTAATATCTATTTTAAGCGGTCTGCTTCTGGTTGCAGTTGGTGCATTTATTATGACCGGCAATTTCCATATAATTGAAAGCATGTTTTTGGGCTAGTCCAGATCGTATAAAAAGCATGTCCAATTATCAGGTTTAAAAATAACTAGGTAAATCCAACGCTATATTTTTGTGGGAGTTGTTTCAGGTTGAAAGACTTCAGGATAAAATTATCTTTTATACTTAACCCCCAAGATGTAAGATATCATGGGGGTAGCAGCCTAAAAAGAATTAATTATATGCAAATTCGGAACTAAAACTTTACATTTCCAAAAACAGAGTTTTGAATCGGCATGTGTAAAGAAAGTTCTAAAGCCCTGGCAAGAACATCTCTGGACTCTTTAAAGGTAATTACACCATCATGAAACAGACGTGCTCCTGTGAAGAAGGGATGAGCTTCCAGATCGTACTTTTCCCTCATCATAGTATCAAATCTTGCAACTTCATCTTCATCCATTTCCTTACCTGCTGCTTTTGCCTTCTTTCTTTCAAGACTGGTTAGGATAAAGGCTGCTGTCCTTCCGGACATAACAGAAGTCCTAGCACGCATTGTCTGGAAACAAAATCTCGGTTTGTAAGCTCTTCCACACATACCATAATTGGCAGCTCCGTGGTCAGGCCCTATAACCCATTGGATTTTGGGAACCTCAACAGTACTGCAAGTCCTTACCATATCCGCTCCATACTTACCTATACCATCCCATTCTTCCTGTTTGCCCACCATATATCCAGGGGCATTCTGAATGAAGAGTAAAGGGGTTTTGTCATTTCCGCAGCGGATCATCCATTCTGATGCTTTCCTGGCTGCTTCAATAAAGATCACTCCTATGCTGTTGGAGGCTACAACTCCTACAGGCATACCCATCAGCCACATCTTACCACAGACTATTGTATCACCACGGCCTGTTTTATATTCCTTCTTATACTCGGAGAAATAACTGTCATCAGCGATGCACTTGATGACTTCTCTAACATTAATAGCCCTATAAGTATCTTGTGGTAATATCTCATAGAGTTTTTCTATGGGAACTTTAGGCTCTATAGTTTCCCTTCGGTCGATATGTGTTTTCTGAGGCGGATCAAATTTGATCAATTCTCTTAGCTTCTCAATACCTTCCTCCTGGCTTCTCACAAAGTGGTCACAGCCCCCCGAATGTTTTGTGTGAACATATGCCCCGCCAAGATCTTCCATGCTTACATCTTCACCAATAGCTGATTTTACCATGGGTGGCCCTGCCAGAAAGGCAAATGACAGCTTATCAATCATTATTGATTCACATGCGAGATAGACTATATAAGCCCCTCCTGCCGTATTGCCGCCGGTACTAAGGGTATATTGTTTGATCCCATTGGCAGACATATTGCACATATTATAAAACATTGAACCAAACATTCCCTCATCTGCAAAGCACCCCGCTTGCATAGGCAGAAAGATACCGCCTGAATCAGCGATATAAACACATGTCAGACCGCATTCTTCAGCGATCCTCTGAGCGCGCATATGTTTCTTCAAGGTTATAGGATAATATGTGCCTGCTGTCATCCGGCTCTCGTTTCCGAATATCATGCAGTCCTTACCGTGAATTTTCCCAACTCCTGTAACAAGGCCACCCCCTGGGATATGTGGCTGTTCCGGGTATCCTATTTCGAATCCGGCATCTATACCCACTTCAAATAATTCTGTGCCTGGATCAATCAACTTCTCAATGAGCTGCCTGACAGGCTTTTTCCCCTGTTTGGCCAATCTTTCAAGTTGCTTTTGTCCACCAACATTGTATGCCTCCTGCCTGCGGGCATATATGCTCTCCTCTTCCTTAAGCCAATGATCTCTATTTTCCATTGCTGTTTTATCCATCTTTGACTTATCTGACATTATAATAGCCCCCTCCATTTTTCAATTCATTCTCTTCTGTTTTGATAAATAACTGGTTAGCGGTTTTTGTACAAATCTCTCAGTCAATTTACTGCATTTCATAAGCCTGCTCAACTCTATACCTGTTTCAATCCCCATTTTTTCCATCATGTATACAAGATCTTCGGTAGCTATGTTTCCAGATGCGTCAGGTATGTAAGGGCAACCTCCCAAACCACCAATAGAACCATCAAAAACATTTACACCGCACTGTAAGGAAGCAAAAACATTGGCCAGGCCGAAACCGTAAGTATTATGAAAATGGGCAGCCAAAGAGATTCCCAACAGTTCATGAGAAACCCTTGAGAAAACCTCAAAAACCTGTGCAGGGTTGGCTAACCCGGCGGTATCGGCTAAGGCTATTTCGTATACTCCCATACTTATAAGCTCTTTGCCAATATCTATAACTCGGTCAATGGAGATTTTGCCCTCAAAAGGACATTCAAACGCCATAGCAATAACACCGCGTATTCTTACCATATCTTTTGGAATTTTCAAAGAGGTTTCTTTTAGTTCTTTCAAGGATTCATGAACATTACGATTGACATTTTTCATATTGTGTTTCTCGCTGGCAGATACCAGAAGCACCAGCTCATCCACCCGACATCCCATGGCTCGCTCAAAGCCCTTCTTGTTCGGAACTAATGCACTGTAAACAACCCCCTCTTTCCTTTGAATCCCATTCATCAATGATTCAGCATCCTTTAATTGTGGAATCCATGATGGATGGGTAAAGGAGGTAACCTCTATCCGTGTTAGCCCGGTTTGGGACAGGCAGTTTACAAGGTCTACTTTTTGATCGGTAGAGACTTCTACAGCTTCGTTTTGCAGGCCATCCCTTGGCCCTACTTCTACAATTATTACTGATTTAGGAAGTTTAATATCCATTATAACACCAGAATATATTGGTATACCCGAGCATAATTCTAGGTTTTAAGTCTTGGGTCTATGGCGTCTCTAATTCCCTCGCCTAGGAGATTATACCCCAACACCGTAATGAGAATAGCGAAACCAGGGTAGAGAGATAGCCACCAGGCAATTTGTATATTATCTTTCCCTGCGGTCAGCATATTCCCCCAACTGGGTGTTGGTGGTTGAACCCCTATGCCCAGAAAACTCAGCGCAGATTCTGTAAGAATTGCTGCAGCAACTCCCAATGTGGCAGCTACCCATATGGGAGATAAGGCATTGGGTAAAATATGAAGAAAGATTATCCTGGGATTTTTTGCTCCCGTAGCTCTTGCAGCCTTTACAAAATCCCTCTCTTTAAGGCTCAAAAATTCAGCCCTCACAAGACGTGTCACTCCCATCCAGGAAGTAGCTCCAATTACGATCATAATATTCCATATGCTTGGTTCAAGGATAGCAATTACTGCTAGAATCAGGAAAAAAGTGGGGAAACAAAGCATTATATCTACAAACCGCATTATTAAAGTATCAACCCATTTACCATAAAAACCTGCCAGGGCACCAAGGAAGGTTCCAATAACAATGGAAATTCCAACAGCCACAAATCCGACTAATAGAGATATCCACGCTCCCCAAATAATCCGGCTCAGTACATCCCTTCCCAGTTGGTCAGTTCCCAGTAAATGATCCTCACTCGGGGCTTGCAAAGCATTTTTGGTGTCTATATAATCCGGATCATAAGGAGATATATATGGAGCTAAGGCAGCAAAAATGAAGAGGAGTAGGACAATAACAGCTCCGCTTACAGCAAGCTTGTTACTCCTGAATCTGCGCCAAAAAAGATGTCCCGGAGCTTCTCTTTGCATTTTTTCTCTTTCCGTAGATTCTTATTTTAATTCATTTTTATTATTAGTTAGTTACTTCATAATGGAAAATTCCCTTTTCTGCTCTATAGTGCAGTTTATTGCCCCAGATATAAATCGCTTCAGGCATTTTCAGAAACTCGCCCTTTGGGCTCAAACATCTGAAAATGTTTATCTTAGGCTTTGTCAAGATGGATGTCCCAACAATCCTTCTTATGTTTCACATCAAAGGGAATTTCCTATTTTTAAAGATAAACTATTTAGCTATCTTTATCCTTGGGTCAACAAATGCATAGGATATATCAGCGATAAGGTTACCCAACAGAGTAAGTATAGCTCCAATAACCAGGATCCCCATTATCACAGGGTAATCCCTGGACATAACACTCATAAAAAATAACTGTCCCATCCCAGGTATGGCAAAGATGGTCTCAAAGATTACACTTCCACCAATTAGTCCAGGGATTGATAACCCCAGGATTGTTATAACAGGCAACAGAGCGTTTTTTAATGCGTGTTTAAATATTACCACTCTTTCTGTCAAACCCTTTGATCGGGCCGTTATTATATAATCCTGTCTGATTACTTCCAGCATATTGGATCTTGTGTATCTGGAAAGACTTGCTAGCCCTCCAAAAGCAGAAACAAATATAGGGAGTATAAGGTGTTTTGCCCTGTCCATAATCATTCCAATGGTTGATAAATATTCGTAATTCAATGATTTTAAGCCGGATATGGGTACCCAACCAAGGTTTACTCCGAATAAGATCATCAAGAGCAATGCAAGCCAGAAAGTTGGAGCTGCAAATCCTATAAAAACAAAAACTGTTGTGAACTTATCAAAAAAAGAATCCTGATAACTCGCCGAGATAACCCCGATCGGAATAGCTATTATAACTATCAATAGCATAGAGAGTATATTTATGATAAGAGTGATGGGGATCCTTTCGACAATCTTATCTATGACAGGTCTTCCGTCCATTGAAAAAGAATTGCCAAGATCCAGAACAATCAAACGTTTAAGCCAGGAAAGATACTGGATGTGAAGAGGTTTGTCCAACCCGTAAATTGCCTCCAGCCTGGCTCTGGCTTCTGCCGTTATCTTAGGGTTCAGATCGTTCTGAAGACCTGTGGGTGCTCCAGGGGCTAAATGGATTACCGTAAAAGATATTATGGTAATTCCCAAAAGCAGAGGGATCATTGAAATAAGTCGTTTAATAAGATAGTAAAACAAGGGATCTCCAGTAGAATTGCAATACAATAATGATGTCTTAAGTTACCAGACTTACTTTATTCTTTTTATTTAACGGAGACGGTAAAGAACAAACTCGTCTTCAATGATCCTTTGGACCTTACCTTCCCAACGCATATATTCAAGATGGGCAACAGTTTCCATAACTGCAATACGCTTATGTAAGGGAGGCAAATTACTCCATTCAAAATCCGGAACATTCCAGGTTATCTGGGAAGAAATATCATAAGCGCTGCGTAGTCCTTTCAGAATAGCTTGCTGGATTTCAGCTTCGCGATTATTATGATGTTCATCCAATTCTTTTATCCTTCCCCTGAGGTCTGTGATTATATCTTCGTGGGCTGGAAGGACTTTCTTAACCGGTAAGTTTTCAAGCTTATGCAGGGAATACAAGTAATCTCCAAGTGGGTTGTCCCCCGACTGCGCATGGTAACTTATATTGGTAGTTATAGTGGAGAGGATGTGATCTCCCGAAAAGAGGAATTGATTTTCCGGCTCATAAAGGCATATATGTCCTATAGAATGCCCCGGTGTCCAGATAACCTCAAGATTATATACACCAGTGGAAATAATCTCTCCTCCATACAGCGTGTTGTCGGGAAGAGTGATCCTGACAAATTCAAGTGCAGGCATAGAGGAAGAGCTCAAAGATGGAAGTTCAGAAGAAGGCACCCCATGACGTTTCAAGATAGCTACTCCCTTATGGCGAAGATCGGAAAATTTGATATATCGTGAGTCAATCATGACCGCTTCAAACTGATGAGTTAGGAGTTTTGTCTCTGGAGATTCATGTTTGATCCTTCCGGCAAGACCGTAGTGATCCGGGTGAATATGGGTAACGACAATGGTAGTGATGTCAGTTAAGGTGATCCCCAGTTCATTAAGTCCGTTTTTCAAAGAATCAAAGGTTTCGGGTGTGAACCACCCCGTGTCTACCATGAGCCACCCCTCTTTGCCTTCAATCAGGTAACAGTTAAGATTTCCTAATGGATTGTCCGGGATTGGTACTTTTAGTTGATATATACCTTGGGCAATTTTCATTTTGTCCTCCTGCTAAACCTGTGTGGCAATGTTTGTTTTAGTCTCTAGCCTTATTAAAGGTTAAAAAATAGTTCTCTGTTTCGTGAAAAGTCTCAGAGTTCCTTTGCCTTTGGTTTTCAGTATGAGTTATTAATTCTTTTTAGGTTACCTTAACCGGATAATAACCGAAGACTGTGCCGGATTTTCGACAAGTTTCTTCCATTGATCATCAAGAATATAACCGATATTTTCCACTGCCCATGCAGGTGTCTGACCAAAAAAGATACATACATAGTTACCTTTGTTTGTATAAGCAATTCCACCAGGGGGAATCTTTTCAACGGGATTTTCTTCTCCCAGGTCTCTTCCTATTGAGCCATAAAGTTCATTACCCCATTGCATCAAGTTTACATTATATGGCAGATACTTTGCAAAGTTTTTTGCTATTGCTGTGTTAAAAAGCTTAACATCTAATACAAATGCACCGAAGTCAACCTCTATCTGATTTTGCATAATTACCCCCTACTGGTATAAATAAAGAAAACCTGACGTCAAAAATCGAATAATAAGTATAATTAGGGTATACACATTTCTCTTTCAATATTTAATATCCAAAGATTATAGTACTACAGATATCCTCCCCCCAAATAAGAAACCAACTCCTGTTTTATGACTATCTGTGTAGTACAAAGGTCTGCATGTGATATCTTGAATTATGCATCTCCTGTGTGTGATTTGTCAAACCAAAAAACATCCCCCTGACCTTTTTAGGAGTCTTTGAAAGAACTATATTTCTTTTGGAAATTTGCCAATAATAAAACTTGGTTGTATGGCTGTGTACTTTTAATCTAAAAAAAAGATAGAGCTGCGTAAAGTAGCGTAGTTTATGAATTTGCCCACAGTAAGCATAGCAAAAGCTACAGGAAAAGCAAAAATTTACTTGACAGTTATAATTATATATGAGAGATAAGCAAAAAGCGGTTTTTCAGTAATGTACCCTATACCGATTTTGTTGAAAAAAGCCCATACTTATTTTTTAACTTAGGGGGCAACACAGACATTTTTAGTTTCTTTTTGATCAAAACCGATATTTTATTGCCTGATTGCTGTCTTATTACCTTATAAATTTTTTGTTAGATAAAACTATATGGTAAATACCCTGTTTAAAAAATATGTAATTATTGGTATTTGGGCACTCTTCCTTTTACTCTTTTTCCAGAGTGAATCAAATCCCCAGACATCACCCGATAATATTGTCACAGCCAAAGCTGCTTTTTTAATGGATGCTGATACCGGGGCTATTCTTTATGAAAAGAATCCAGACCTTCCTTTACCTCCTGCCAGCACTACAAAAGTGATGACAGCAATTGTTGCACTTGAAGAAACCTCCCCTGATGCTTTTATCAAAGTTAGTAAAGATGCAACACTGGTACCTCCCTGTAAAATAGGGTTACGTTCTGGTGAGAGATGGCAGATAGAAGATCTTATATTCAGTATCCTCCTGAACTCAGCTAACGATGCAAGTGTAGTATTAGCAAAAGGAACCGCAGGGTCTGTGCAAGAATTCACACGTCTTATGAACCTTAAGGCAAAGGAAGCAGGTGCATACAATACACACTTTGTTAATCCTCACGGTCTTGACCAGCGAGATCATTATGCTACTGTGAGAGATATGACCTTAATTTTTAAGTACGCAATAAGCAATCCTATCTTGAGGGAGGTAATAAAAACAGAGTCTATATCTATTAGAGGTCCCGGTTCTAGATTGATTCGCCTTAGAAATCATAATAGGTTGCTGGGCAATTACGAAGGTATGATTGGTGGTAAGACAGGTTATACATCGAAGGCTAGGCGTTGTTTTGTAGGAGAGGCTTCGCGTGATGGAAAAAATCTCCTGGTATGCGTGTTTGGTTCCCAAAATCACTTTAGAGATGCTGCAAGGTTACTTGACTATGGATTTAACGGAGATGTAACAAAAGATGAGATCAGTAACGTAAGTGTTTATAAAAAAGAAAAAGAGATACCTTATAATTTTAAGAGTCGAAAGAAGGGGTACGTTCTTCAAGTTGCAACTTTTTCTAAGCAGAAAAGAGCTGCAGATTTAAAGCAGAATCTTATAAATAAAGGGTTCCCCTCATTTATTGAACATGCATCTTTAAAAAATGGAGTTACCCACCATCGAGTTAAGGTAGGACTTTATCCAAACCTGAAAATTGCCAAGAAAAATAAAGAGCGTATTAAGAGATATTTTGGGCTTCGCTCTTTAATCCTCCGTCAATCAGTTAGACCATCCTGAATTTAAGAATCAATTAAATCATTCAAATTAGAAGGATTAATATAGAGGGTAGGGAGATACTCTATCGGTTATCATCACTGCATTCTATATTTCTGTTCTGCCTTTGGAACATACCATTTAATAAAGTTATAGTCTATTCCGATAGGGGCAGGCTTAATCCCTTTAAATCTCTTGTTGATTATAGGTAAAGCATAAGGTACGTAAAGAAATGTGTAAGGTTGGTCTTCTGCCAGAATCTCTTGTATCCTGAAATAGCATCTCTTCCTTTCTTCTTGATTAAAGGTATGCCTTCCCTTTAGAAGGAGCTCATCTACTTCTTTGTTTTTATATGAGATGAAGTTTAATTCCTTGAGCCCGTTTTTGCTAGAGTGCCATATATCATATATGTCGGGTTCAGGTCCCATTGTCCATCCCAGGATAACCGCCTCAAAGTTTTTCTTGTCTATAAAATCATTTATAAAAGCTGCCCATTCGATAATCCTGATCTTTACTTTTATGCCTACCTTCATAAGTCTGTGCTGAATGATCTCTGCGCATTGCGCCCTCTGGGTATTCCCCTGGTTGGTTATTATGGTAAACTCAAAGGGTCTCCCTTTTTTATCCAGGATTCCATCATTGTCACTATCCTTCCACCCAGCATCTGCCAATAAGCTCTTCGCTTTTTCAGGATCATAAGAGTATTTCTTTACATCGGGATTGTACTGCCAAGTACCGGATTTATAAGGTCCTGTGGCTGTCTCCCCCAACCCCAGTAATATCCCATCGATTATCTCTTTCTTATCTATAGCATAGCTGATTGCCTGGCGAACTCTTTTATCCATAAACTTTGGGTCTGTCAGGTTATAACCTAGATAGGTATAAGCAAATGCCAGATATTTGAACTTGTTAAAACTATTATTAATCTTATATGTATCAGTCTGTCTTTTATACTGGAGAGGTGTTAATTCCATTCTGTCTATTCCGCCGGCATTCAGCTCTAAAAAGGTGGTAGCTGTGTCCGGTATAATACGGTAAACGTATCCGTCTATATAGGGTCTACCCTCAAAATAATCATAGTTTGATACCAACTCAATCTTCTCTCCCGTTTTCCAGCTTTTAAACCTATAAGACCCTGTGCCGACAGGGTGACGACTCAAATCAGAGGTATTTATATCTTTCCCTTTGAGAAGGTGTTCAGGAAGAACCACAAGATTTCCCCAGCTTCCCAAAGCAGGTGCAAAAGGTTTACTATAACTCACTCTGAATGTATATTTATCTAGAACAGAGGCATTCTTTACCTCTAAAAAATCTCCGGCGTATGCAGTACGGGTATTGGGGTTAATTATGGTTTTATAACCGAACATAACGTCATTAGCAGTAAACGGGGCACCATCATGCCATCTCACATCTTTTCTCAGATGGAAGGTTATAGTCAGACCGTCTTCCGATATATCCCAGGATTCAGCCAAATCACCCACAAAGTTAAGGTCTTTGTCGTATTTTACCAGTCCGTTGAATATTAACCCTGCAATACCGTGTGAGGCACTGTCTGAGGAAAGCATTGGTATAAGGTTACTTGCATCACCAATAGAGCTGTCTATCAGAATATCACCATAAGCAGGGGAAGCAGTTTTAGAAGTGCCTTGGGAAACCTCCTCAGGTTTGTTTGAGCATCCCAAAAATCCTGATAGAAGAATAAATATTAAGAGAGTCTTGAGGGAGTTGGATATATTCATAAACAGTCTCCTTATAAACTTATTATTTGATAGCTTGAAGAAGTAGCAATTTTTAGATGGGCAATAACCCTTTGGGGGTTGGTACTGTTCTAAAATTAACTCATATATATACAATTTGCAACTAAAAAAGCCCTTGTAAAATCTTCATCAATTTGATAGTAGTTTAGACTGGTTTGAGTTTCTGTACAAGAGAATATAGTGAGAAAACTGAGAAAAGTTACCTATAGTTTGGGAGGTTAAAAAATGAGAGAGGTTGTAATTATAGATGGTGTTAGGACAGCAGTGGGAACATTTGGAGGTTACTTTAAAGACGTGCCTGCTCTGAAGTTAGGGGCTAAAGTTATCGAAGAAGTAGTTAAAAGAACAGGTCTAAATGGAAATCAAGTAGATGAGATAATAATGGGGAATGTCTTACAAGCAGGATTGGGACAGAATCCTGCAAGACAGGCTGCAATAGCTGCGGGGATACCTCAGGAAGTACCCTCATATACTATAAACAAGGTTTGTGCATCAGGTATAAAGTCTGTAATGCTGGCAGCCCAGGCTATAATGGTAGGGGATGCGGATATAATTATTGCCGGCGGTCTGGAGAATATGAGCATGGCACCCTATGCTTTAAATAAAGCCCGTTGGGGAGTTAGAATGAATGACGATAAATTGGTCGATTTAATGGTACACGACGGTTTGTGGGATATATTTAATGGGTACCATATGGGTATTACAGCAGAAAATGTGGCAGAGAGCTTTGGGATTTCCAGAGAAGACCAGGATGACTTTGCGCTTAGGAGCCAGATAAAAACAGCAAAGGCCATGGAGGAAGGGAAGTTTAAGGAGGAAATTGTACCCATCGAGATTCCCCAAAGAAAGGGTGAGACAAAAGTTGTTAATACGGATGAACATCCTAGACCAGATACTACAAAGGAAGCATTGGCAAAACTAAGGCCGGCCTTCAAAAAGGATGGGACGGTAACTGCCGGTAATGCATCGGGTATAAATGATGGTGCGGCGGGATTATTAATAATGTCAAAAGATAAGGCAGATGAACTTGGTTTAAAACCTATGGCTGCGATTAAATCTTACGCTGCTGCCGGGGTGGATCCGGCTATTATGGGTACTGCTCCTGTTCCGGCCAGTAAAAAAGCCCTTGCAAAGGCTGGTTTAAATGTTTCAGATTTAGACCTGATAGAGGCAAATGAGGCATTTGCATCTCAGGCAATATTTGTAAACAGAGAAATGGGCTGGGATTTAGATAAAGTAAACGTTAACGGAGGGGCTATAGCGCTAGGACATCCAATAGGTGCAAGCGGTGCAAGGATATTGGTGACTCTTTTGCATGAAATGAAGAAAAGGGGTTCTAAACTGGGTTTGGCAACCCTTTGTATTGGTGGGGGGCAGGGAGCTGCTATAATAGTAGAGATGTAGTTTTTAATGAATAAAAGGAGAAGAGCATGTATCCAGATGGCAACCAAAATTATGAGTATACGGGTAAAGACTTGAAGAGAGGAGAACAAATTAAGCCTGCCATTATTATAGTAGATATGCTAAAGGGGGGAGTTGGAAACAATCCCATTCTCAAACCGGAAGTTGACAGGATAGTACCAAGTATTCAGAGACTCTTAAAAGAAGGAAGGGGTTTGAATATCCCGATAATATTTGCCTGTGACAGTTTTCTTCATGATGATTTCTTGTTTAGAGGGAAGATGAAGCCTCATTCGATCCGAGGAACAAACGGAGTTGAGGTCATAGACGAATTGAAACCCGAAAAAGGGGATATGGTTTTGGAGAAGAGGCGCTTCAGTGCATTCTTCAGGACGGATTTAGATATGACCTTGCGAACTATTGGGGTAGATACTATTGTGGTTTGTGGGATGAGTACACATGTATGTGTTATTCTTACGGGAATGGATGGTGTAGCAAATGATTTTAATGTTGTTATCCTGGAAGATTGCTGTGCTGCAGGTAGAAAGGAGATTCACGATAATGCTGTAAAACTCTATCGAAGATCACCCATATACCCATTGTTCAGAATAATGACATTGGATGAATTTCTGCCGGAGGTAAAAAAGGGTTAAAAAACATAATTATAAAACAGAGAATTTTGCAGAAATAATCGGAGCATTATGACAAACCTGTAAAGGAGGGAGTCATGTATCCAGAAGACTACAAAAAGGTAATAGAGTTTCATGGTCATTCCTGTCCTGGAGTTGCTATTGGTTATAGGGCTGTGAATGCAGCTATTGAGAGAACTGGTTTAAAAAGGGCAGAAGATGAGGAACTGGTTGCTATTGTAGAAAACGATTCCTGCAGTGTAGATGCTGTACAAGTTCTCCTTGGTTGTACTTTTGGAAAAGGAAATTTTATATTTAAGGATTATGGGAAACAGGTTTTTACCTTTGGGGATAGAACCACTGGAAAGGCCATAAGAGTCAGCTTACTTCCATGTGCTTTGGAAACTTCTAAAGATTTGATTGAAGAAGAAGGTGAAAAGCTAAGGGAAAAAATGGTGGAAAAAATACTCTATGGCCCGGTAAAAGAACTTTTCAAGGTTGAGGATGTAAAAATACATCTTCCCAGAGAAGCACAGATACATTCATCTATCCTTTGTGATCTCTGTGGTGAGCCTACAATGGAGACCAGGACAGTAAAGAAGGAGGGGAAGGTTTATTGTATACCCTGTGCAAACGAACTTACTTAAGAAAAATGTCGGTTTTTACTGTGTGCTAATAAAAGAATCTATATTAAAGGAGTATGCTATGAGTTCCATTTTGCCAAAAGGGGAAGATGTAAGAAGAGCAATAAAATGGATTTCTGAACAATTGCAGGAAAACCCTGATCAAGTTGTACAAAAGCTTGTAAATAAAGCTATCATGCGTTTCAACCTGTCTCCAAAAGACGCAGAGTTTTTGATAAAGTTCTACAGTTCTCAAAATTGATCCAAAGATTGAATTATGCCAACTAATAATGACTTAGCCAAACTCTACGCCAAAGAAAAAGAGTGGAATTGGATCAACTATGGAACATTGTTGCTGTTCTCTTTCAATTTAAGGAAAGAAATACCATATGTGAAGGATAATACCTCTGCGGAGATAAAGTTTATTACTGATAAATCTTTTGATACAAAAGGAATACTGATTAATACATACAACAAGCATAGTAATATATTTGAAGATAGATTAAGAAAGGGAGACATCTGTTGTGCTGCTTTCTTTAGAAATGAAATTGTCTCCTATTGCTGGGTGGCATTAAGAGAAGCATATATAGGGGAAATTGGAAAGAAAATAAGATTAAAAAATAATGAGTTATATCTTTACGATGCCTTTACAAAGCCTGGATTACGGGGAAATAATCTCTTCCCAAAAATTCTAGAAGCCATACTCAGTTATGGAAGAGAAAAAGGGTGCCAAACTATTCTTACATTTGTTTTGTCTTCAAACAATTCCTCTGTAAAAGCAATTAAAAAGGTGGGTTTCGGTAGATTTCAAAGTGTATATTTTGTTGACGTATGCAATAAAATATTATGCAGATTCAGTAAGGTTAAAGATGTCGAACTGACAATTGAAGGACGTCTAGTGCCAACAAATGATTTATAATAATTACATCATAGTTAAAATATCGGGACCATCCTCTGTAATTGCAATTGTATGTTCGAAATGAGCGCATAGACTCCCGTCAATCGTTACTACAGTCCATCCGTCGGGTTTAATCTTAACCTTCCAACTTCCAACATTAACCATAGGTTCCAACGCTAAAACCATGCCAGCCTTTAACTGTATGCCTCTATTGGGGAGACCGAAATTGGGGATTTGTGGCTCTTCGTGGAGACTTCTGCCTACCCCATGTCCTACAAAATCCCTTACTACAGAAAAACCATTCCCTTCAACCCAAGATTGAATAGCATGGGATATATCATGGAGTCTCCCTCCTGCCTTGGCCTTATCAATTCCCTTATAAAGGGCATTCTGTGTGACTTCCAACAGTTTTGTAGCTTCTTGACTTATTTCTCCTACAGGGACAGTAATAGCTGCATCGCCGTAGAATCCATCCCTAACTACACCCAGGTCCAGGGTTACTATATCCCCTTCTTTTAACTTTCTTGAATCTGGAATCCCATGTACTAATTGTTCATTTACAGAAACGCATAAGCTTGCAGGAAAACCTCGGTATCCTTTAAATGCAGAGATAGCCGCATTTTTTTTTATTTGTTCTTCAGCAAAAGAATCTAAATCTAAAGTAGTGATCCCTGGTCTGATAATTTTCTTTAATGCCTTTAATATGTGGGCAACTATCTGATTGCTCTTCCTCAGTAATTCAATCTCTTCTTTGGTCTTTAGAATAATCATATATCCTTTTTATAAAGTATAGTTATTTACTAGAGAAGTATAAGCAGAACGGATTTGGATGTCAATGCAATATTGAAAACAGGCTTTCTCTAGTCTTGGACTTATTAACAAGTTCGGAATCGGTTCTGCTTAGAAATGAAGTATAATATCCAGAATGAATCATATATTACTAGCCCAGGTAATTAATCCGGGAATTAATTTTGTGGGTAAGTTGTCATGATAGGGAAGAACCCTAATAGTAAATCCGTGTTGCCCGCTTTTATTACAAGGAGCTGATTTCCCTTCGAACAGGTACTTACCGTCTCCAAGGGGTTTAACTAGAGACATCTTAGTTAAGGCAGGAGATTTAATTTTATCCCTGGCATCAATTTGCCCGATAAATATCTCCACGTTTACATCCTCAGGTTTTAATTTTCCGAGACGGACGATTGCTTGAATCTGAATTTCATCAAAAACTATCAAGTTTGTAAGTTTTTCAGGAGTTACAGATTCTATACTTACATTGGGCCAGAATTTCTGGACTTTTGCCTTCCAAGTTGCCAACTCCCTGGTAACAGAAAAATCATTGGAAAGAAATTTCTTGTATCTTTTTGAAGTTGGTATATAGAACCTGTCGGTGTACTCCCTGACCATTCTGTTTGCATTAAAAAAGTAACATAAATTAGCAATCGAATCTTTCATTCGATCGATCCATCTTCGGGGGAGTCGGTCAACCCCCCGGTCATAAAACATCGGAATAATCTCTTTTTCAAGTAGGTCATATATATCCTCAGCTTCTACCTTATCTTGATATGCTGAGTCATTGGATGGTTCTTGTGGTATTACTGCCCAGCCTAAGGATGGATCGTATGCTTCATCCCACCAACCATCCATAATGCTCAAATTTAATACTCCATTTGCAGCTGCTTTCATACCACTGGTGCCGCTTGCTTCCATAAGACGACGGGGAGTATTAAGCCATAAATCTGATCCTTGGACCAGATATCGAGCTACGTTCATATCATATTCTTCGATAAATACCATTTTTCTTCTAAACTCTTCTTGTTTAGATAGATTTATAATCTGCTGGATTAGTTTTTTCCCTTCATCATCGTCGGGATGAGCCTTGCCAGCAAAGATAATTTGAACCGGGTATTTTGGATTGTTGAGAATACGTGATAGCCTTTCTGGATCATGCAAGATTAATGTTCCTCTCTTATATGTGGCAAAGCGGCGGGCAAAACCGATTGTTAATGCTTCTGGATCCAGCACCTCATCTGCTACTTCAATCTCAGTTTTTGATGCGCCTAACCTTTCTAAACGCCAGCGTAGACGTTGTCTCACAAAAGCTACTAAGCGTTCTCTCCTTCGCTCATGAGTCCGCCACAGTTCTTCGCGGGCAATGTTTTTTACTTTTTTCCATATGGCTTCATCTCCCGGGTCTTCCTGCCAGCGGGGGCCTAAATATCTGTCGTATAGAAGGTTCATTTCCATTGAAATCCATGATCTGAAATGAATACCATTGGTTACATGTCCAATAGGAACCTCATCTTCAGGGACGTTGGGCCAAAGGTGGTTAAACATCTGGCGGGTAACCTTCCCGTGCAGTTTACTTACCCCATTACAGATGTTAGATAATTTTAAGGCAAGTATCGTCATACAGAACGGCTCAGCCTGATTAGCAGGATCCACTCTCCCCATTGCCATGAATTCAGACCAGGATATTCCTAATTCATTTACATAGGATGAGAAATATTTATACATAAGGTCATTGGAAAAATGATCGTGCCCTGCTGGTACAGGTGTGTGTGACGTCAAAATGAGACCAACGGAGGCTATTTCGCGAGCTTCGGCAAAATTAAGATTGTGTTTTTTCATTAAAGTGCGTATCAATTCGAGGGATAAAAATGCAGGATAACCTTCATTCATATGAAACACGGTAGGTTGTCGGCCTAAGGTTTCTAATGTCTGGATACCACCAATACCCAGAAGAATTTCCTGCTTTATCCGCATTTCTGAATCTCCAACGTAAAGCTTATATGTAATGCTTCTATCTTCAGGACGATTGATTGAAATATTAGTGTCTAACAAATAAAGCGGTATCCGTGCTACCTGAGCTTCCCAGACCTGGGCGAAAACTGATCTGTCTGAAAAGGGGATTTCAACAGTAAGAGGTGTTCCGTCTTTTGATCGCACCACTTTTAAAGGCAAGTTGTAGAAATCATTCTCCTCGTATACTTCCTGTTGCCAGCCTGTTTCGTTTATGCGCTGTTGAAAGTAACCCTGTTGGTAAAGAAGCCCAACTCCAACTACAGGAATGCCGAGATTGCTTGCTGACTTGAGATGATCTCCGGCCAGGACACCAAGCCCTCCTGCAAATATTGACAGACATTCGGTTAATCCAAACTCAGCTGAAAAATAGGCAATAAGGGTATCTGGTTCATTGGTATAAGTGCAGGCAAACCAGGATGACTTAGTTTCTATGCGGCTCTTATGATAGTTATAGCAGCCCATCAGGTGGCTCATAAAGCCATCGTCGTTTAATGCTGATTCAAGAATATGCTGGTCTATTTCCCCTAACATGAGCACCGGATTATGATTGCATTTTTCCCATAGTTCACTGTCAAGTCTACGAAACAGTTCAATTAAAGAATGGGTGAATGACCAGCGGAGGTTATAAGCCATTTCCTCTAATGGTTTTAATTTGTCGGGAAGCTTGGGTGAAATCATAAAAGTTTGGATTGGTTTCATCGTGGAAACCTCCTCTCCAATGTACTATATTATGATAAAATATCACTTTTAATCGAGTAAATATAAGAAAAACTGACTTTTATTGAATCTCATTTTTCAGGTTTTAGAATAATTATATATCCGTTTCCTTAAAGGTTGTCTGTTAGCTTCTTCTTTTTGTTTCCCAAAGATATTCAGTTGCTGCCTCCCTAAAAATCGTCCATCTGACTATAGTAGTTCTGTCCATCATGAACAACAACACGTATAATATTCTCTTCCTGAAGGTCTTTTAAATACTTGAGCGTTTCGTTTATATGGATGCCTAGAGAGTTTGAAATATCAGGCAGGGTAACTGAGCGTCGTTTTACAAGGTTGGTTATCGCTGATTTTATGTCTGCTTCTTTTGTATCTTGTTCCTTCTTTTGAAATTCTCCTATTATGTTATATTCCTTGCCCAGTATTGTCTTTACTTTCTTCAATTCTTTCACTGATAACCCTTTTGCAGAACTTTCAGCAGGGGGACGAATAACGGTATTGAGATGAATTTTTTTAGGATTTATCTCTGAAGCTATGGTTTTGAGCTTGTTTACTTCGTTAGGATGATCATTTTGGCCTTTGACAAACATTATCTCAAGCCATATTTCCCCATTAAATTCTCCACTGAAGGATTTTAAACCGTCTATTATACGATTTACTTCCAATGAACTGTGGGGACGGTTTATCCTACTAAATACCTCTTTTGTAACAGCATCTAAAGAGGGTATGACAAGATCAGCGTTTCGCAAAGCATTTCTTACTTTCTTTTGATAAAGTAAAGTTCCATTTGTTATTACGGCGACAGGAATATTTGTTATACCCTTGATGGCGTTAATAATCTCTCCAATATTGGAATTTAAAGTGGGCTCACCAGAGCCGGAAAGAGTAATGTAATCTATACTCTTTTTTTGTTTCAAAACATAGCTAAGCTCATGAACGATATCTTTTGGTGTTACAAACCCCTCCTTTTTTACAGTTTTCCTGGTTGTTCTACCCAACTGACAGTAAACACAGTCAAGGGTACATGTCTTAAAAGGAACTATATCAACTCCCAATGAAAAACCTAACCTTCTGGAAGGTACGGGACCGAAGATATAATGCAAATTTGCTTCTCTTGATTGATTCATTCTTTTATAATTATTTTCTGTCTTCCTATAATTTTCTTTATTTATAATTTTATTGATTATAATTTGCAAATAAAAAATCCAAATATCTCTTGCCATTTTCAGTTACGTGGATTATTATTTATATAACTAGATGATTTTTAAAATATATTAAAAATACTTTCCCCCCTCAGCATTACATTTTTGACTTAATTCATCGAGGGCTATTATATTAAAATTGCTTTTTTTGTATATGGATTTGCTTAAGGATTAAAGTTATGGGAAAATGTTTACATTTTGGCGACAAAGAGATATATATGGTTGAAGAGTCAACAGATCTGGCTGAAGATCTAGTGACTTCTTATTTTAACTTATCCTCTGAAGAGTGGAAAAATTGTCATTATGATCTTAAAACGCTTGCAGATCTTAGCCAGGTTGAAATAACGGATAAAGCTTTTGCTCAGGTTTGTAAGTATGAATGCGTTAAAGAAAAAGGTTCGAAACCCCCCCTGTTCTTTGATCTTTACAGGATTTGTCTACAGGATAACAAGATACTAAATGCTGTAAAAAGGTCATGCAATAGAATAGAGCTAAAACCATTAATTTTATATATAGTTACTCATGAGCTCTCTCACGTTGTAAGGTTCAGTAAGTACTTTAAGAACTTTTCAGCGTCACCTGAAGAAAAAGAATTGGAAGAAGCGAATGTCCATTCTATTACTTATGAAATGTTGGGGTCAATGAAAGATAAGAGATTAAACCGTGTCTTAGATTACTACCGTAATTATCGATGGGAACTTGGGTAGTTTCATAAGTTAGACATGAAGAAAAGGGGTTCTGCATTCCTTTTTCTATTTATGTATAATGTTGACAAAACGGAAAAAATTATTATATTAGAAACATAGATTTTGAAATAAAATGAATTGAAGGGGGTAGTTGAGTTGCCAATCTATGAGTATAATTGTAAAAATTGTGGGAAGGGATTTGAAGTTTTGCAAAAATTCTCTGATCCACCGATTTTAAAATGTCCATCGTGTTCAGGTGAAGTAACAAAATTAATATCGCAGTGTTCTTTTCATTTAAAAGGAACCGGTTGGTATGCAACTGATTATGCGAAAAAAAGTGGATTTTCTGACCACACAGATACAAAACCGGAGATGACGAAGTGTGATGATTCTGTCAGTAGCCCTTCCAAGGACTCAACAGATTAATTTATAAAGGCTCAATCCATCTTCTATTATTTTATATTAACTGTTATAACAACTAAAAAACCCGGCATTTTGCCGGGCTTTTTATTGTACTTTTTTCAATTGTAAGAAAAATTAAGGGGGCTATGCACCTTATAGTAAAAGATGCAGCCCCCTCCATTTTTTAAAGTATACTTATGAGTGTTATGCGTTCAGAATTGCCATGGCTTCTTCCCTGTAGGCATCCATTAGGTAGGGAATTCTGGTAACTTTAGCACATTCTTCAGTTAAGGACATAAGTTCTTTTCGGGTAATTGCAGGTATACTGAAACATCTGGCACCAGCCATCAACTGTTGCAATCCTACCTTAATCTTCTGACCATAACTGTATATTCCTAAAGCACCCAAAGGAATATTCTTCATCTCTTTTTTACCAACCAGATCTGCAACTTCTTCATAACAAACAAAGATTTCTTCCGGAGTTGAACCAAATTCACTGACGGTCTTAGGAAGATCTTTTTCATCGATCCACTTGGCAATATTTTTACCAACCATACCAGGAATCATTAATGCCCTTCCCATGCAAACTGCTTTAGAAAAAGGTGCACCCATAGCAAGTGCTTTAAATACACCATCTTCACTGCTAAACCCACCGGCGAAGGCAATATCTGGAACTCTTTCGCCTTTGTCAGACAGTTTCTTGCAGAATTCGTAAGCTGCAGCATGGAGATAAAGACTTGGCATACCCCACTCTTCCATCATCCTCCAGGGGCTCATACCGGTTCCTCCTGGAGCACCATCAATAGTAAGTAAATCAATTTTAGCCTTTGAAGACCATTTGATAGCCATAGCCAGTTCCCGCAAACCATAAGCACCGGTTTTCAAGGTGATTCGTTTGAACCCAAGTTCCTTCAAACGTTGAACCTCAGCGTAAAACCCCTCTTCGTCTATAAAACCAAGCCGGCTGTGACGTTCAAACTCTTTGATAGCTCCGCTCTTGAAGGCAGCCTGACTTGTAGGGTTGGAAGGATCGGGAGTAACAATATAGCCGCGTTTTTGGAGTTCCAAAGCCCGTTCTAAGCTGTTAACTTTAATTTCACCACCTATACACTTAGCGCCTTGTCCCCATTTTAATTCAATTGTGTCGAGCCCATGCTTTTTGCTAACATATTCTGCAACGCCAAGTCTGGTATCTTCCACATTCATTTGAACAAGAATTTCACCATAGCCCTGATGGTATCTCCGATAGGTTTCGATTCGTCTGTCCATATCCGGAGCTTTGATAGTTTTGCCGTCAGAGTCGAGCTCAAGTTGAGGATCGATACCGCAGACATTTTCGCCGCACACCAAAGTTACCCCGCTTATGGCTGCACCTATGGCAAAGTGTTCCCAGTTCTTTCTGGCTATTTCGGTAGAACCTAAAGCACCGGTAAAGATAGGAACCCTCATCTTTACCTTGAGATCCCAGCCATATTCGGTTTCAGTGCTTACTGAAGGGAAAGTTGCGGTATCAGGGTCACCAGTTACGCCAGGAGGCAGTCCTTCGGCCCCTAAGGCATATCCCTGAATATTAAGGTGGGAATAGTCAATTGGATAGTCTTTGTCTCCACCAGCAGTAACTTCTCCGAATGGCCCGGGATAGATCAGTTCCCGACCCCGGAAAGTAGCCTTAAAGACTTCACAATTTCCCCTGCATCCGTCTACACAACGGGTACAAAGGCCGCTCATCGGAACAACGCTCCGGGAACGATTGGTAGTTCTGGTTGCATCATTTGCGTTTGGTTTCTGTAAATTCATAAAAATCTCCTTTCTTTACGCACCAATTTAAAAAGGTGCTTTTCTGGTTAACTTATTGTTGCTAAAATAAAAAAGGTGCCCTTTCCATTGGACACCTTTGTCACTTTTTAATTCACTACCACTCTGCATATATAATATAATACTTCATTGTATTATATTATGCTAATCTATAGCTGCAAGGTTTATATAAAAAGTTCTAAATTTTGTCAAGCATTAAATTAGATAGGCTGATAAAAAGTCAACATTGCCATCAAATTTCCTTTGCCAGAATAATTGCCTCTGCTATTTCCCTCATAGATCTACGAGTATTCATGCTCTGTTTTTGTATTCTGCGAAATGCCTCTTCACCTGAAAGACCCCGATCACGCATAAGTATATCTTTAGCTCGTTCCACCAATTTACGGTTTTCTAATTCCTCCTGGATAACTTTTGTTTTAACCATTAACTCTGTATTCTCAATTGCTATAGCTGACTGATTAGCCACAGTAGTCAAAACGTTTATATCTGTTTCAGTGAACCTATATGGAGTGGATTTATAACAGTTTATTACACCTATTACCCGATCCTTTACACACATTGGTACACTTAACATGGAGACCAACCCCTCTTTTTTAGCCAGTTCTTTCTCTTTATACCTGGGTTCCTTTTGCACATCTATAATGACAGCTGGTTTATTCTTTTTAGCAACATAACCGACAACCCCTTCCCCCAGTTTTAAACTTCTTTCCTTTAAATATTCCTGGCTCATACTTTGAGTTGCCCTGATCTTCAACACCTTCTCTTTCTCATCAATCAGCCATAAAGAACATACTTTTGAATTCATAACCTCCGCTGTGACTACTACTATCAATCGCAGTATATCTTCCAGGTAGAGATCAGAAGTAATTGCCTCGCTGATTTTCAAAAGAGCTTCTATCTGTTTTGTGTATGATTCATTAGATATTATTGACGTCATCGTTTACCCTTTGGAGAAAACCCATTCCTCTACTTTACTAGTTTTGATAATGGCACAATTTCTACGCCTTTTGCCTTCATATCTGGCAACATCTGTTCCAATGCTTTAATGGTAGCTGGGTATGGATGGCATATGCCTATAGCAGAACCATTTTTTATAGATAGTTTAACAAGTTTGTTAATCTGTGCATTGATTAAATTGATATCTTGATTGTTATCCAGGAAAATATTACGCCCCGCGACCTTTAAACCTATTTCTTTTGCTAAAGTGTAACCAACAGTACTATCCGAAGTCCTACTGTCAAGGAAGAACAGGCCTCTATTTTTGAGTTCATTGAGGACTATTCTCATTTTTTCTGTATCTTCCGTAAACTTTGATCCCATATGATTATTTACACCCTTTATAAAGGGAACAGATTCAATATCTTCTATAAGTTTTTCTAATAACTCTTCATCTTCCATGCTCAAAAATAGGGCTCCGTCTCCAGGGTTTTTCTCAGGATATCCATGTGGTTCCATGGGCAGATGAAGTATTATATCTTTTCCCGTAGCGTGGACCTTCTGAGCTATGGATTTAGAGTATTGTCCATGGGGAAAGATAGAAAATGTCAGGGGGGCATCAATCTTCAGCAATTCATCAGCTTTACCATTGTTATTACCTAAATCATCAATGATAATTGCTACTCTATAACGCCCTAGTTTCTTTTTTGTTTTAGGAAGCTCTTTTTTAGTTTTAATTGGAACTTTCGAGGTTTTTACAGGGGGATATCTCTTCTCTTCTATCTTCTGCTTCGTATACAGCAGAATAACAGCAACCATCAAGATTAATAATAAAGAAATCAAAACAAATAAAACAATTCGAGAAAAATTATCCTTTTGAAGGTGCTTTTTTTTCGATATGCTTTTTTTGCCTTTTTTTCTTTTGTCAACCATTGTAAGAAAAAATACCCTCTCTTGTTAGCTTCTTGTCAGGCATATTCTGCTTTCAGTTAGCGATTATCAGGTGTTTGGACTAACGGGTATCATTCATTTTCTTTTTAAAAACATTCCAGCTTTTTAATAGTTCTAATGCCCTATCTAATTGTATGTCTTCAGATATTTTCCCTTCTTTTACATCCTCCGAAGCCTTTTCTTTTTCTTCCTCCTTTGCGGTGTCTTCAAAGTGTCGTTCCAGGTCTTTCTCTCTCAGGAATCGTATCTTTCTACTCTCTTCGGTTCCTAAAGGTATCTTGTCGGGAACAATTATGTCAGGTGTAATACCCTTTGCTTGGATAGATGTTCCTTTGGGTGTATAGTACCTACCAATAGTCAATTTAAGACCAGAACCGTCCTCTAAAGGATATATTGATTGGACTGTCGCTTTTCCAAAAGTTTGGACCCCTAAAATAAGAGCTCTTCCGTTATCCTGTAATGCTCCTGCGACAATCTCTGAAGCGCTGGCGCTACCGGCATTAACAAGGACTATTATTGGGTAATCATGGGCCTTATCATTCCCATGAGCTCTATATTCTTTCCGGCTCTCTTTTGCTCTTTCCTCGGTATAAGTGATAATTCCAGAATCCAAGAATTCATCAGAAACCAAAAGTGCTTCGTCAAATGGTCCTCCAGGATTATTCCTCAAATCCAAAACTAAACCTTTAATGCCACTTTTTTCTGCTTCTAATTTATTAAGAGCTTCTTTTAAATCATTTGATGTTTTGTCTTGAAAATTTTTAATTCTTATATAACCATAACCTTCTTCAAGAATTTTATGTTTTACACTCTCGATTTTAATGACAGCTCGAGTTATTGTATAGTCCTTCGGCTCAGACAATCCCTCCCTCAATATCGAAATGGTTATTTGAGTACCGGCAGGTCCACGCATCAACTTTACAGCATCCATTAAGCCAATATCCTTGGTCGGTTTTCCGTTAATTTTGACTATATAATCTCCAGCTTTTATCCCAGCCCGAAAGGCAGGGGTATCCTCTATAGGGGATATAACCATTAGAACGCCTTCTTTTTTGGTGATTTCGATTCCTAACCCCCCGAACACTCCCCTTGTTTCCACTTTCATTTCTTTAAATACATCAGGAGACATAAAGGAAGAATGGGGATCTAGAGTCTCTAACATTCCATTTACAGCACCGTAAAGTAATTTATCAGTATCAACCTCTTCTACATAATTTTTTTGAACAATAGACAAAACATCTGTAAACATCTTTAACTTTTCATAAGTTTCCTTATTTACAGCTGATACCCTACGCATCCACCCAAGACTTATTACGAATCCTAATACCAAAATCATTGATATGATCAACACTATTTTTTTATTTTTATTCATTCTAAAGAACATATCTCCTCCCGAATTGTACTAAATGCTTAAAGGTGCCTTCTTTGTTATTTATAAAATATGTATTGCTTTTCCATATACACTATTAGAGGCTTCCATTATACTCTCAGACAGGGTAGGGTGAGCGTGAATGGTTTCACCCAGTTCTTCCGCAGTTATTCCCAGTTTAATCGCTAAAGCAATTTCATGAATTAATTCCGTTGCAAGGTGTCCTATGATCTGACCCCCAACAATTTTCCCTGTCTCCTTTTCCGTCACTAACTGAACTGAACCAATAGTGCGCCCCATGGTTATTGCCTTACCTGAAGCTGAAAATGGAAACCATCCTGTTTTAACCTCTAATCCTGACGCCCGTGCCTCATCTGCTGTAAGACCGACACTGGCTATTTCAGGAGAAGTATAAGCGCAATATGGAATAACAGAATAATCAATTTCAGAACCTATTCCCAAAGCATTCTCAACTGCTGTAATACCTTCGGCAGAAGCCACGTGTGCAAGGAGTCTCCCTCCGGTAACATCCCCAACGGCATAAATACCCTTTATATTTGTCTCCATCTTATTATCAACCAAGACATTTCCTCTTTCATCGAGGCTAACACCCAGATTTTTTAAACCAATATCTCCGGAGTTTGGTAGTCTTCCAATAGATACAAGGAGTTTCTCACCTGTAATTTCATTACCGTTATCCAAAAAGCAAGTTATGCCTTCATCTTTGTGATAAGTTACATCTTTAATTTTAGAACTTAAGAGTATTTTGATTCCTCTTTTTTTAAGAATTTGTGTCATCTGCCTCGAAATTCTCTTATCTTCTCTGGGGAGTATCTGATCCATCATTTCGATTAGGGTAACCTTTACGCCTAAGGTATTAAAGAAAGAGGCAAATTCCAATCCAATTGCTCCTCCTCCGATGATAAGAACAGTCTCAGGCAATTTATCCAGTTTAAGTGCCTGTTTGCTCGTTAATACAGAGGATTGATCAGAATTCAGGAAAGGTAGCATTGCTGGTTTAGAGCCGGTTGCAATTACAACCTTTGTAGCATTTATATCTTCAACCCCAGATGAAGATTCCACTCTAATCTTTGTTGATGAGATTAAAGTTGCAGTACCTTTGACAAACCGAATATCTCTTTTGTTGAATATTTTTTCTATGCCATTTCTAAGGCCTTCCACGACCCGACTCTTTCGGTCCATAATCTTTCTGAGATCAACATGAATTTCACCAATATAGATCCCAAACTCTTCCGCTTCCTTTATGGAAGAAAAGAGCTCTGCGGATGCTAAAATAGCCTTGGTAGGGATACACCCGTGATTGAGACAGGTACCGCCGATAGAATCTTTTTCTATAACAGTTACTTCAGCACCCAACTGCGATGCTCTTATTGCCGCAACATAACCTCCTGGGCCAGAACCGATAATAACGATCTTTTCTTTGTTCAAATATTTCCTCTCTTATACACTTCATTATTATAAGGAAATTAAGGTCTCCACTCTCATGGCAATTTCCAAAGAGTAATGAGGGGTTTTTCTTTATAACTGAGGTTATGTGGATGTAATAACAAATTAATATGCCTTATGTCAAGATATATAGTTTTCTCTTGACACCTTCTTTTATTATTAGTAGTTTATTTTAATTTTTTAACCCAAGGAGATTAATATGACAAGCCTTCAGAATGACCTTGCAAAATCGAATAAAAAGTCTGTTATAGCTGTTTCGGGGAAAGGTGGCACAGGAAAAACAGTTATATCCACAATTATTATAAAACACCTTAAGAAGAGAGACATGAAAATTCTTGCCATTGATGCTGATCCGGCAACGAGTCTTCCCCCTGCATTGGGTGTAGATATTAAAAAAACTATAGGAGATATAAGAGAGACACTCGTTAAAGGACCAGGGAGAGCACCTACTTCTGATTTGCCAGTGGATCTTATGCTCGAGTATCAGATACGTGGAATACTGGCAGAGATACCAAAGATCTCCATTTTGGCTATAGGCCGTCCTGAAGGACCCGGATGTTACTGTCTTGTCAATGATATACTAAGACATGCTATAGAAAAGTTCTCAAGTAATTATGATGTTACAATAATTGACTGTGAAGCGGGTCTGGAACATCTGAGCAGAAGGACAACAAGAAGTGTCGACACTATGATCATAGTGACCGATGCCACCCAGAGAGGTATCAATACAGCAAAATTGATAAAAGAGTTGGCGGAAAGTCTGGAGATAAAATTTGACAAAATATCTGTTATTTTAAACAGGGCTTCGGAAGAACAGGCAAGGGTATTCGGCGAGAAGGCAGCAAAATTCGGAATAGAACTAGGCGGAATAGTGCCGTATGATGAGAATATTACAGAATATGATCTTGCAGGGAAACCACTTATTGATTTGCCTGATGACTCTCCTGCTGTTTTAGCTATGGGACAAATACTACAAAAATTAGAAATCCTCGTCTAGTACCCTCGATCTTACTGCCCCTTTCATCCAATTCTGAGTTGCCTGAAGGCATCTTGCAGGGTCTTTAAGACTTTCCCAGATTTCCTTGTCTTTTGGTACCCCCAGAAATGGGGTCACTGTACAATTCGATGGATTTGCTACAAAGATCATCATCTTATCATTTTCTTTTACTTTATCCATGTTTTCTCTGATGAAGTTTACAAATGGAGCAGGGCTGTTTTCTGTGGGTACTACCACTATGTGTTCAACAGCCAGTCCATTTAATGCTTCCAGAATTTCAGGTACAAATATAATCGATGGTAATATAAATAGCTGGAGTTCATTATTGTTCTTAATTGTCTTAAAGGTTTTTTTAACACCTGGTATCTCAGGTTGAACCTCCGATACCTCATAGCCTGCCCGGTACATTAAATCCTTTGTTGCATTTTCTATTTCTTGGGAATTCATTGAAAACCGCAAATTGGCAAGTCGTTTGAATCCCTTTTCAAGTTCATCGGGCTGGTATTTATGAGTGGGTGGAGTATAAAATACCTCGCCAAGATAGTTGAGCTGTACATGCATGTCAGGGGAAAAAACAGAGAGGCGAACATTTCCAGTTATCCCATCAAAAATCATCTGTTTTACATCACCTTCCAGAAGTCTTTCTAGATTCTTTTTATCATCCTCTGATAGGCTGTCTATTTCTTGATCTATCTTCCACATCAGTTCTTCAGAAGCTACTGCCTTATGTTTCATTAGGTAACTGGATATATTCCCCAAAATATTTGGTAATAAATTGTCCATTTAAAAATCCTCCGTTTCTCTGAATTATGTCCTTTGCATTACATCATACTTCTATCAAATTACTCCAACTAAGACAAATAATTGATGGTAATAAAGGTAGTATTATCAATATGAAAAAATACCAACTTAATTATATGAATAAGCTGTCCATTTACTGCGCTATTCAACTTTTTCGTATTTCAAAACGTTTCCGTTAGGTACAGTAAGTGTGAGCTCTTCTTCTGAAATTGAAACTTTTGCTACGATTGGTCCAACCAAGGCATATAGTCCTCCTAACTCCAGTTTTATTTGATCCTTTTCAACAAACTTATAGCTACCACCGTACATTGTAGTCCCCTTATAATCTACATTAACCGTACCATCCTTAAGGAACTCTATTATTTCTGTATGGCCTTTCTCTCTCCACTTCCCTATAATTGCATCCTCAGGCTTTGTGGTACAGGATGCAAACAAAACAAAAATACAGGCTGCGGCAAGCAGGTTGTGGGCTAAAATAAATTTTCTTTCTGTTTTATTCATAATATACTCCTTTTTAGTTTAAACATATTACTATATTTATTTATCTTTTATGCTAAAGCCTTTTGTCACTTCGTTTTAGGTGGATTCCTCGTAATAGTTCTATCTCTCCACATAATAAACCAACAAGTTTTTTATAATATACCCTATAATTGCTCCACCAGTAATCCCTTGGTTTTATCCAAACTATTCTTTAGTAAATCGTAATTCTACAAATCCTTATTTCCCATGTCAAGAAAATAGAATCATTATTTAAACAGCCTGCAATTTTAAATTTAAACCTGTAATCTCTGATAGTCTGGTATGGATTATTTAGTCTGTATTAATTAGAATCAAAAAAGGATAAAGGATTTAATTTATAGGGCTTTCTATTTGAATATGCTAATTTGATTTGTCGTGCTGGCTTAAAGAATTAAATACTATTTTTATAAACTGTATAAAAGTTGCCTATTTTTTTAAGCGACTACTTTCAGGTGTATTTAGGATGAGATTCTTGTCTTGACACAACCCTTAGAGGTTGATATAAATATAAAAATAGCTCAGAGGCTTCGCCCCGATCGGAAAAATGGAAGGGTGGTAAAGTCTGTTTTCGACTACTCTTTTGATCTATCATTAGTTCATTAAAGGAGAGGGGGTGAAATCATGAAGGTAAAATGTGAAATCTGTGGTGCAGAGATAGAAGAGGAGGATGCTATAAAGCAGGGAGATGCTGTAATTTGCGAGGAGTGCTTTATGGAGAGGTCAAAAGATAGATGTAGATAGATGACCACTAAAAAACTTTTCAGCGAAGATGGTAAGAAGGCTTGTCGATTATTATATATTAAAAACAAAAGGAACCCCTATATGCTGGTAAAAAATTGGATGTCCAAAGATGTCATTACAGTTGACGTCGACGATACAATGAGGACTGCCATAAAGTTAATGGAAGATTACAACATTCGCCGTATACCTGTTTTGAAGAAGGATAGGCTGAAAGGGATAGTATCTTATCTTGACATTAACCGGGAATCTGCTTCCAAGGCAACCACCCTGGCAGTTAGTGAACTGAACTACCTTATTGAAAAGATAAAAGTAAAGGACATCATGAGTACCAACCCGAAGACTATCTCCCCTCACGATACAGTGGAAGAAGCGGCAGTGGTTATGTTAGAACAGAAGATCGGTGGTCTTCCAGTTATTGATTCTAATGGAAAGCTGATAGGCATTATTACTGAATCTGATGTATTTAAAGTCCTAATAAGTATGACTGGGATTAAGCAGGGTGGTATTCAGTTTGCCTTTAATCTTCCTGATAAATCGGGTTCTATTAAGGAGGTAGCCGATGTATTCCGGTCTTATGGGGGAAGTATGCTCAGCATTATGACCTCTTATGAACATGCTGAGGAAGGTTATAGGCAGGTTTATATCCGTATGAAGAATATTGACAGGGAGAAGCTCGAAAAGTTAATAGATGAAATAAAAAAATTCAACCTTCTGTATATAGTGGACAACCAGGAAAAAACCAGAAAGATATTTTATGAGTTTTGAAACACCTTAATGATGTTGGAAGCTTTGGTGGTGAAAGCAAACTACTGATGGAAGACAAAGGATTTGTTGAAGTAGCCCCAAGTCTGCCTCTTTCAAAAACCTTTTATTATCATGTACCGGAAAATTTAAGGGATAACCTGGAGATAGGGAAAAGAGTGCTGGTCCCTTTGGGTAAAAGGAGGGTAACCGGTTACATATTAGAATTTCCCTCTAGTATCGACATCAAAGATACAAAGGATGTCCTGGATGTTCTTGATGATATTCCTTCATTTGGTAGAGATGAATTATACTTTTATCGTTGGGTTTCAAACTACTATTTTTATCCTCTAGGTGAGGTTATAAAGACTGCTTTACCCAAGGGCATTAATATTGAAACATTGCAAACACTTTCCCTTACTGAAAAGGGTAATAACATTCTCGCCTCTTACAATAGTGGCTCTCCTGTTTATCCTGTTAGAGATACTTTTTCTGACGGGACTTATCGAATATTAAAGGAAATATCAGAAAAAAAAGTTGTTACTTTAAGGCATTTTATAAAGAAACCTCTTGTAAATAACCCCCTTTCTCTTATTTTTAAATTAAGGGATGAGGAGCTTATTAATATAGAATTTAGGGAGAAAGGAAGAAGGATCAATCCTAAAACCCTGAGATTTATAAAGTATGAAGGAGATACTCTATCCTTAGAAGATTTTAGCTCTTTTATGGATGCTTTGGAAAAAAAGGCACCTAAACAGGCTGCTATATTGAATTTTGTATGGGAAAGAGGGAAGGTGCCTTTTCAAATACTTAATAAAGAGTTTGGCAATTCATCAGGCAGTGTTAGAAGACTTAAGGAAAAAGGATTAATCTCCATATCTCAGGAAGAAGTATATCGTGATCCCTATGCAGAATATACTTATAGCAAGGATAACCCACCAAGATTGACAAAGAGTCAACAGGAAATCCTAAACAGTATTATTACAGGTATCAGTTCCGGAAAGTTTTCTCCGTTTCTCCTTCATGGTGTTACAGGGAGTGGGAAGACCGAGATCTATCTTAGGTCTATTGAAGAGGTTATAAAATCAGGAAGAGAGGCAATCGTACTTGTCCCGGAGATATCCCTGACGCCCCAGTTGATTAGCCGATTTAAATCTCGATTCTCCAATAATATAGCCATTTTGCATAGTGGACTGTCCGAAGGGGAGAGATACGATGAATGGAGACGAATAAAAAATGGAAAAATTAAGATAGCTGTAGGAGTTCGTTCCGCTATCTTTGCACCCTTCGAAAATCTGGGGATAATTATCGTAGATGAAGAACATGAAACCTCATATAAACAGGAAGATAAGCTATGTTATAGTGCAAAGGATCTGGCAATGGTAAGGGGAAAGTTGGCAAAGGGAGTTGTAATTTTGGGTTCAGCTACACCCTCTCTAGAATCCTATTATAATTCAAAAACTGGAAAGTTAACCCTCTTGAATCTGCCTGAGAGAATTGAAAATAGGCCACTTCCATTGGTGGAGGTGGTTAATATGAGAAATGAAGCTGAAGAAGGCTCCCGAAAAGGTTTGATATTTTCAAATAGATTAGAAGACGCTATCGAAGAGACTCTTAAAAAAGGAGAGCAGATTCTATTATTTCTAAACAGGCGAGGACTTGCAACTTTTGCTATTTGTGAAGAGTGTGGATTGATTATCAAATGCCCTAACTGTAGTATTTCACTTGTCCATCACCTTAAAGGTGATACCCTGAATTGCCATTACTGTGATTATTCTATACGAATGCCAAACCTTTGTCCGGATTGTAGAATGCCAGGGGTCCGGTCGTTTGGGTTAGGGACCCAGGGGGTAGAGGAAGAAGTGAAAAAGCTTTTTCCTTATGCCAGGGTTGCAAGGATGGACAGGGATACAACTTCAGGAAAAAAAGCTCATCATAGAATATTAGAGAAGTTCGAAGCAGGGGAGATAGATATCCTTATTGGTACGCAGATGATCGCTAAAGGACATGATATGCCAAAAATAACTCTTGTAGGGGTTATATCTGCAGATACCTCCCTTGGGTTACCCGATTTCAGAGCAAGTGAAAGAACCTTTCAACTATTGACTCAGGTAGCTGGCCGGGCTGGCAGGGGAAATCTTCCTGGTAAGGTTATTGTTCAAACTTTCAATCCTGAGCATTATAGTATAAAAAAGGCTAAACTCCATAATTTTACTTCTTTCTATAAAGAGGAGATAGTTTTTAGGAAAGAATTAAACTATCCTCCTTTTTGCCGTCTTATTAGCTTCAGGGTTTTGGGTAACAGTAAAAAAGATACGGCAGAATACGCCGAGGATTTAGGAGAATTCAGTAAATATCTGTTGGAGAAAAACAGTAGTTACCATGAATATATTGAGATCCTTGGACCGGTCACTGCCCCCATTGAAAAGTTAAGGGGGAAGTATAGATGGCAGATGTTGGTTAAGGGCAAAAAATCAGACCTGCTTCATTCTTTTGCAAAACAGTTAATACAAGAAGCACCTTTAAGGATAAAGGGGAAAGGGGTTACATTGTCTGTAGATGTTGACCCTATTAATATGCTATGATTAATTTTAGTAAATAGTTTTTCAATTTTGTTTCCTCAAAAAAGTAACCTGAAAACTGGATAAAAGGGGATTAATAAAATGTCTATCTTAAAAATCCTGACATATCCTGATCCTGTTCTGAAAAAGAAGGCAAAACCAGTTGAAATCATAGATGAAAAGATAAAAAAGCTGGCAAAGGATATGATTGAAACTATGTATGATGCCCCAGGGATAGGACTAGCGGCACCTCAGGTTGGAGAATCTTGTAGGTTAATAACCGTTGATGTGGCCAGAAAAGATGAGAGTCTTATAGTATTGATAAACCCGGAGATAATATCTGCAGAGGGTGAGTGTGCAGAGGAAGAGGGTTGCTTAAGTGTGCCGGACTTTAATGAGGTTGTCTTGAGAAAAAAGATGGTGGTAGTTAAAGGGCTGGATATTGAAGGAAGAGAAATACAGATACCTGCAGAAGGTTTACTCGCAATCGTTATTCAACACGAGATAGATCATTTAAATGGGATTCTTATAATTGACAGAGTCAGCAAACTGAAAAGGGATATTTTCAAAAAAAAGTTATCAAAAAAGAAGAAATAGTTTTTTAGGGACCCCAAATATGAAGATTGTATTTATGGGGACACCAGACTTTGCTGTTCCTGCTCTAGACCTCCTTATTAAAGAAGGGGAAAATATAGTTGGTGTAGTAACAATGCCTGACCGTCCTAAAGGGAGGGGAAGAAAACTAAAAGCCCCCCCGGTTAAAGAAACGGCAGAGCGTCATAAAGTAAATGTATATCAACCAGAAAAAGTAAGAGATGATCTCTTTATCTCTAAATTGAAGGAATTAAACCCAGATGTAATTGTTGTAGTAGCCTTTGGTCAGATTCTATCAAAAGAAATACTTAAATTTCCTCAATTTGGTTGCATTAATTTGCATGCATCTCTTCTTCCCAAATATAGAGGAGCAGCCCCAATTAATTGGGTTATTATTAATGGGGAAAAACTTACAGGCGTAACAACCATACTTATGGATGAAGGGCTGGATACAGGAGACATCTTGCTTCAAAAGGAAGTAGAGATTGAAGAGGATGATACTGCCGAGAGCTTACATGACAAATTGGCAAAGACGGGTGCCAACTTGTTGCTGGAAACCCTAGATAGGTTAATAGAAGGTAATATAAAACCTGTTCCACAGGATAATTCCAAGGCAACCATAGCCCCCATGCTAAAAAAAAGAGACGGATTGATAGATTGGGGGAAAAGGGCTAAGGAAATTTCAAACATAATAAGAGCCCTTACGCCCTGGCCAGGAGCTTTTACTCACCTTCGGGATAAGACACTAAAAATTCTTAATGGTATTGCTATTGAAGAAGATTCAAAGGAGAATACTCCAGGAGTAGTTACTGATATAGACAAAAAGTGGATAAAAGTATCTACAGGTAATGGGGCTCTTTTAATAACGGAGATACAGTTGCAGGGTCACAAAAAAATGGGAGTGGCTGAATTTCTCAGAGGTCACAAACACAAAATCACTGTCGGAACTACATTAAGGTAAAAATGAATCCAAATTTGTTTCGAGATATTAAAAAGAAGCCAAGTAAATCTCAAAAATCAATGTTTATTGGTCTCTTGGCATTTTCCTCTCTTATTTTAGTTTCTGTAGCCTTTTTTATCTGGTGGGTGCCGTATAAAGGGCTGACCAATATCTATCACGGGTTACCTTTAATTTATGGAGGCATCCTGGCAGTTATTGTCCTGGTGATAATAGCCTCTATATTGCTCTTAATTTTAACAGTGGTTTTGGAGAGAGAAATATTTCTTTCTTATAAATTAAGAGGGGCTTTGGTACACATAGTATTTCCATTAATGGTATTTCTGGGCAAACTTTTAGGAATACCAAAAGAAAGGGTTCAACGGTCCTTTGTTGAGATAAACAATCAACTTGTTCTATCTCAGTCTTTTAGAGTAAAACCTGAAAGGTTGCTGTTATTAATGCCCCATTGCCTTCAGGATAATGAATGTAAAGTGAGAATTACAGGAAGTGTAAGGAACTGTGAAAGATGTGGAAGATGTGAAATTAAAGAGTTGGTGGAGTTGGCCGAAGAAAATAATGTGAATCTTTCAATAGCTACAGGAGGAACCATAGCCAGAAGGATTGTAGTAGAAAATAAACCGGAATTAATTATTGCAACTGCCTGTGAAAGAGATCTTACCAGTGGTATACAGGACAGTTACCCTATACCAGTTTATGGCATACTGAACAAACGACCTCATGGACCCTGTTTCAATACTCAAGTAGACATGAGCGAAGTTAAAGAGGCAATGAAGTTATTTTTAATGGCTTTGTAAAAATTCCATCTGCGGCGTTGCGCTGCATCCTTTGTTGTTGCAACGTACCCCTAAGTACGCCTCACTCCTCCAGATTTGCGCGCCTTGCATCTGGAGCTTTTTACTGTGCCATTCTAATTTTGACTTTTGACGAATCCATCATTTTTTTTAAGATAGATTGTCTATAGGGAGGGAAAAAAGATAAAAACAGACCGTCAAGTAGCGTTATATGTATTGGAGAGGGTGGACACACAGGGAGCATTTGCGGATATCTCTTTAAATAGTGCCCTTAAAAAGAATAGTTTTCTTACCTCTCTGGATAAAGCATTTATAACAGAACTGGTGTATGGTATACTTCGATGGCGAGGAAGAATTGATTGGATAATAAACCAGTTTTCTAATATTCCTACCAACAAACTGGATACCCAGATATTAAATATAATGCGGATGGGTGTCTATCAACTCCTTTTTTTAACCAAAATACCCACTTTTGCAGTTGTAAATGAATCCGCTAAACTGGCAGCATTGTATAGAAATAAGGGTAAAGTGGGTTTTGTAAATGCCAATCTCAGAACAATCGATAGGTTACGAGATAAGATAGTATATCCTGATATAGAAATAGATCCCGAACTTCACATATCTGTGGTGTACTCTCATCCCTTTTGGATGGTGAAAAGATGGCTGAAGACCTTTGGACTGGAAGCTACTATCGATCTATGTCAGAGCAATAATGAGATTCCGCCTCTAACGATCAGAACAAACACGATAAAGGTATCAAGGGAGGAACTGATCAATAATTTAATGGAGGATGTCAAAGAGATATCCCTAACCTTTTACTCCCCTGAAGGTATACAGGTTAGAGGTTCTCATGACATTACAACATTATCCTCCTTTAGGAAAGGGCTGTTTCAGGTGCAGGATGAAGCTTCCCAGTTGGTTGCACATATAATAGACCCCCGACCAGGGGAAAGGGTTTTAGATGCCTGCTCTGCGCCAGGGGGTAAGACCACCCACATGTCTCAGCTGATGGAAAACAGAGGTGAAATATTTGCGATGGATAACAACTCTTCCAGGCTCGCTCTTCTTGAGGAAAACTGTAAGAGGTTAGGGATTACCAATGTAAAAACCTTCAACAAAGATGCTTCGAAACCATTGGAATTCTCAGAACAATTCCACAGAATCCTTGTCGATGCTCCGTGTTCCGGTATGGGAGTTCTCAGAAAAAACCCGGACAGCAAGTGGAAGAAAAAAGAAGAAAATATTATTTCTCTTAAAAGGCTTCAATTAAGTATTTTAAATAATCTGGCGTATTATCTGAAGGAAGATGGTATAATGGTATACAGTACCTGCACACTTAATCCTGAAGAAAACGAAGATGTTGTTGATGATTTTCTGACAAGTAACCCAGAATTTGCTTTAGAAAGTATTGCAAAGTTCCTTCCAGACATCTGTTCCCCATTAGTTGACAACCGAGGTTTTTTTAAATCTTATCCTCACCTCCATGATATGGATGGTTTTTTTGCTGCAAGATTAATTAAAAAAGGGTGATAAAATCTTGACAAAACTCTTCAGGATTATGTAAAGATGTATATTGCTGCAATTTCTCCAGCATTGAAAATAGTAAGGACGGGACATGGCTCAGCCCGGTAGAGCACTGCGTTCGGGACGCAGGGGTCGGGGGTTCAAATCCCCCTGTCCCGACCATAAATAAATTTATAAATTAAAAAGTTAGCGTTCCAATACAGGTGAAAATATAGTCCTAAAACAGTCCCGTAATAAAGTGGAGGTAAAATATTAGCGAAAAAGATTATATCCTAGGATTAATAACTTCATATAATTGATAGGTATTGCTGTTGTTCAGTAAAGGGGAATTAAAAAGACGGAAAAGCGCTGGCTGGTAATTTAATATCACCCTGTGCTTTTTTGTCTTGACTAACAACTAGTATTACATATATAGTAGATTCAAGATAGATAAGGGTTCTAACAGTTTTTTTCTGGTTAATCTATTACTACTTCCAGATTAAATATGATGGAAAAGGAACAAGAGATCAAAAAGTTAAAAGATTATACTTTAGAAAACCTTAAACGTTTCTCTGTCTTGATAATTTTATTAGTAGTTTTAGGCTTATATTATTTTGTGCCATATAAGCTCGCATTTCTAAATTTCTTCTATTTGCCTATCTTACTCGGAGGATTTTTTTTGGGGAGACTGTTTTCTACCCTGGGTGCCTTCCTTGCCGTACTGTTAGTTTCAGTTTTTTTCTTTTTTTTCCCGGAATCTTTCATTATAGCTGATAGTCAATTTGATGTTAGATTTAAAATAATTTCCTGGGGTGGTTTTCTTTTAATGACAGCTTATCTTATCGGTTCATTAAACGAGCAAAATAAAAAGACTTCAACTTTAAATCAAGCTCTAAAAGAAACCAATGAGGAACTGAAATCGGCCAATGAAGAGTTAAAGTCTTATACAGAGGACTTAGACAAGAAAGCCTTAGAGTTGGAAGAAAAAAATGAAGTTATAACTCATCTTAAAGAAAGAATTGAAGATGCATTGTATTCTACTATGGACAAGGCTGTTGCCAATCTATTTATTGAGAATCGAGTACTTAGTGCAAACAACACCTTAAGTGTTCTTTTTAGCGACCTTGTCGGGTTTTCTACATTTTCAGGTAAGATGCTTCCTGAACTGGTTGTTGATGAGTTAAATGGGTACTTTGGGGAGATGGAGACGGTTATATCGAAATATAAGGGGCATATCGACAAATACCTTGGTGACGGAATTATGTGTGAGTTTGGCGCTCCTGTTACTGATTATAGATTACATTCGCTCCATGCAGTAGTAGCCAGCATTTATATGCAGAGACGTTTAGAGGAAATTGATTTACCCTTGAAAATGAGGATTGGCATATCTACCGGGTATGCTATTACCGGATTAATAGGTCATCAAAAAAGGAGTTACACCGCGATAGGAGATGTGGTCAATTTAGCAAAAAGGTTGGAAGAACTATGTCCACCCGGCAGTATAGTTGTTGATGAAGAGACCCTTAAACGTGTTGAGCGATATGTTGATTTTGAGAGAATAAAGATTATAGATGTTGATGGCGGTGTGGAAGAGGAATATTCCAGGATGGAAAAGGAGATTAAGATTAATTCCTATTTGCATCAATTGAAAGATAACCCAAAAGATGTGAAGCTTCTTTATGAAATAGGAAAGCTCTATTTTGATATTTATGAGATCACGAATGCCATAGATTATTTTAGAAGAGCACTAGAGTTGGAACCTAACAATATTGAAATTAAGATTGCTTATGCTGATGCTACTCTAAATAGAGATATTTATGAGAAAATAGAAATTAAAGGCAAAAAAGAAAGAGTAGCTGTCTTCAAGATTTTAGGACTGAAAGACCCTTTTATGGATCGTAATATAATTACAGAGTCCTTTTATAACAAATACAAAGATGCCATGGACATAATTAAGATCCCCTATGATTTAATCTTGCCGATTGAAGTTCTTGATGGAAGTATAGGGTCATCAAAGGTAGGGGCCATTATATCATATGGCATTGCCGACGAACTGGATTTACCGGAAGCAGAAAAAGAAAGAATTATGAATGCCGCTTTCCTAAGAGATATTGGCAAAGAAAAGATTCCTGCTTATTTGCTGAATCGAGATGGTAAATTAACCGAGGCAGAATTCAAAGAAATCATGAAACATTCCTTAGAATCATTGGGAACTGTCAAAAATTTGGGCTATAATGACGAAAAGATGCTGGATTATATCAGAGATCATCATGAACAGCCTGATGGAAAGGGTTATCCCGAAGGAAAAAAGGGTGATGAGATTTCACTTGGAGCAAGGATTGTTAGCATAGCAGATTACTATACAGCCCTTACTTCTGTTAGGCCATATCGTGGTTCCTGGGACAAAAAAATGGCAGTACGGGAGTTGGAAAGAGAATTTATGGAAGACCCGAGAGATAGTAAAATAATAGAAGCATTGAGTAAGTTAACCATGTGATCAAATGTCTCAGTAATTAATATCGTATCATCTCCTTTCATAGAAAATACCCCTCCTTCTTTTAAAACCATATTTTTATTGACATACGCAATCTTAGGTCGTATAAAGGTAAAAGACTACAGTTAAGGTAAACATGGCCTTACAATCTATTTATAAATATTTTTGATTAAGCCCCTGATAACACCTGTTTTAGGTGATGATACTTCCTGAAAATCAACAAGATACCTGATACCTATATCTAACTATAAAATGAATACTTAACTAACATTAATATTTTCGTAAACTCTATAAACAGGGAGGTAATTATGAAGGCGTCTTTCTTTAGCTCCTGAGATTGCAGAGAGCAAAGAGGAAAGGCGCTTTTTTGTTTAATACTGGACTATTTGGTGTTAAAAGTTTTTTAGAATAACCTATTTTATAATTTTTAATATTATCATTCTATGTGTTCATTAAACATAGAATAAGTATAAAAAGAATATTGTATTGCTTCATTTCAAGACTGATGTATTTAGCTTAATCCCTGGCCATTGATTGAGCCAAAACATCTCACATCATGAAGTCAGTAAATAGGGAGGCGACGAATGTCTACAGCAAAGGTAGTTTTTAAGAAATGTATCCAAGACTCTCAGGAATATGGTAGCGACGACGAACATATGGTTTCCAGAGTGTTCTTTGATCTATCTGTAAAAAATATAAAATTTGAGAATCTTTATAGTGATATAAAACAAACAGTGGGCAGCAACTACGAATCAGCACCACTTGAAATAGGAATGCCACAAGACTATATTGGACCGTTCAATTACGAGGCATTTCGTGACGCTGCTGAGAATTACTATCGTAGCCTCTTAGGCGGCGCCGGCACAGATATTCGTATTCAGCAGAGTGGCTCAAATATTCGAATGCACAACAATACATTTGCTCGTGAATATTCAGTTGAATTCGATATCGATACAAGCGAAGGCGGCTGGTAATAAGATAGACCGAATGGGGGAAAAGGGGACGCAACCCTTTTAATATTATCATTCTATGTGCTCACTAAACATAGAATAAGTATAAAAATTAATGTTATGAATAATTATGAGTGAATACGCAATTATCGTACAAAATGATGAGTCCAAATGGGATGATGTGAAGGGCGATCTTTACAACTATCCCAATACATACAAAAGCATTCTTACTAAAGGTTGCAAGGTTATTTATTACAAAGGGAAAATAAAAGACAAAGCCTATCTACCTTTCAGACTTAGCCCTGAATCCCACTATTTCGGAATTGGCGTAGTTGGGGAAGCCATTTGGGACCCAGAGTCAAATAAGAAAGATTTATATTGCGAAATCCTAGAATATCGCGAATTTGATGAAGCGGTTCCAATAAAAATAAACGACGAATACTTAGAAGAAATTCCTGAATCAAAGAAATCGAACTATTGGCGTTTTGGCGTAAGAGAAATAAGTAAAAAAACATATGATTTAATTCTTAGTAATACATCTTTAAAAAACTATTCAATATCTTTACCAAAAGAGCACGGCGAATTGGAGAGTTACGGAATAGTCGAGGGAAACAAAAAACAAAGATATACTTCGTACTATGAGAGAAACCCCTTTTATAGAAATAAGGCAATAGAAATTCACGGCCTTACTTGCATGGGATGTAGGTTCAACTTTGAAGAAGTGTACGGACCTATTGGCCGTGGGTTTATTCATGTGCATCATAATAAACCGGTTAGCGAATCCGGACCAACACGTATTAACCCAAGGACCGACATGAGTGTTTTATGCCCAAATTGCCATTCCATGACCCACAGAAACAAGAACCATACACTGACAGTAGAAGAATTGAAAAAAATGATTTATAACAAGTTACTCAAACCGACGCCAAAAAGGGGCGCGGTTTAGTTTTAACGCTACTGCCCCCCGTCCCTACCATTCAAGATTTTCGATAATTCTACCAACATTAATTTACAAAATTAAATAACTTTCAAACAAGCCTGAAAATTTCTTAAACACATCCGTGTAAATTCCAAACATAAACTCAGAGAAAGGATTTAAAGGGTGAATTAATAGTTTGACCCTGCTTGCGCAAGCGCAGGCAAGCGGATGAATCCCAAGGTCAAATAGATATATTTAATTAGAATCCCTAAGAACTTGTCTAAACATAAATTTTTTTCTTGATTTGAGTAGGTATCTGTGCTACCAATTTAAGTTCCTCTATATATTGGAGAAATATGTTCAAGGTTTGAAAGTAAAACTTCCCATTTACTTCCAGATTAGTCAATTAATCAGGAGAAAGTCAATCCCACCAAGGGTAAATATGACTCGGACGAGTTGCTTAGATAAGAACATTTTAAAACAACCTGAAAAATAATTAAATGAACCACTCAAAAAGCTTTAGGAGAATCTGCTGATGGATTTACTGAGGAGTGAAGAGATGTTCATAGAAGGAGGTGACTGGAATGGTAGATAAAAGCTTAATTGGAAAGGATTTTACTGAGTTTACTTATGAAGTGGAGAAGGTCAAAATAAGGGAGTTTGCAAGGGCAATTGGAGATAAAAATCTCCTGTACTATGATGTAAAGGCTGCCAGGGAAGCCGGGTTCGAGGGACTTGCAATGCCTCCAACATTCCCGACCGTCCTAACTAATGCCAGTGGGTTGATGCAACTCATGATAGATAAACTTGGACTTAACCTTGTAAAGATACTTCATGGTGGACAACAGTACGAATATCTAAAACCTATTAAGACAGGTGAGACTCTTACGGGTAAAGTTAAGATAGCCAATGTCTTTGAAAAAGAAGGTAAAGCTGGGAAAATGGAATTTTATGTAATGGAGACAACCTATACTAACCAAAGTGGGGAAAAGGTTTTTGTAGATACAGCTACCATAATACACAGAAGTTAAAAAATGTATGGAAAAGAGGTGAAACTATGGCAATAAAAGAAGTTTTCTTTGAAGATGTAAAAGAGGGGAGTAAAATGCCAGAGTTTGTGTCTGCGCCCCTGTCAGAGGTACAATTTGTTATGTATGCTGGAGCCTCTGGCGATTTCAACCCGCTCCATACAGTTCATGCCTTCGGTGAAAAGGCTGGTTATGGAGGAGTTATTGGCCATGGTATGCTAAGCATGGGTATTGCTGGCCAGGGCCTTACAGAATGGCTGGGAAACAAGGCATTAAAGAAATTCAGTGTTAGTTTCAGGTCTCCTGTGAAAGCAAAGGATGTTATAACGGTAAAGGGGGTGGTAACAAAAAAATATACAGAAGGAAATGATAACTGTATAGATATAGATGTTGTTGCCGAAAATCAAAGAGGGGAAACGGTCGTAACTGGAAATGCAACGGCTGCTCTCTCATCAAAGTAATAGTACTAAAATCAAATTCTGAAGGAGGATTAAAATGGGACTTTTAGAAGGTAAAGTAGCAATCATCACCGGATCTGGACGTGGTATAGGTAAGGCAATTGCCACCCGCTTTGCAAAAGAGGGTGCATCTGTTGTAATAAACGACTTGGATCCTAAACCTGCAGAGGAAACAGCTGAAGAGATTAAAGCTCTGGGTGTTAAGGCGATAACTTGTGTAGGTAGTGTAACCGATCCGGAATTCCCTGCAAAATTAATGGATACAACCATTAAGGGATTGGGAAAACTGGATATAATAGTTAATAATGCAGGCTATACATGGGATGGGGTAATACAAAATATGACGGACGAGCAGTGGTATGCTATAATTGATGTTCACCTTACGGCTCCTTTCCGTATTATCAGAGCTGCCACTCCATATATGAGAGAAGTTGCAAAGGCAGAAATCAAGGAAGGCAAAAGAGTACAACGAAAGATAATAAATATATCATCCATCGCCGGTGTTTTAGGAAACGCTGGGCAGGCAAACTATTCATCAGCCAAAGCAGGTGTTATTGGACTTACTAAGACAATGTCTAAAGAGTGGGGTAAGTTTAACGTAAATGTAAATGCTGTTGCCTACGGTTTTGTGCAGACAAGATTAACGGGAGATAAGACGGAAGGTGCATCGATAAAAGTTGGAGATAAGGATGTAGCATTGGGTGTTCCGAAGGCAATGATAGATTCTGTTCCAATGATGACGTCACTGGGACGGGCATGTACCCCGGAAGAAGCTGCAGGACCTGTACTATTTCTGGCCTCACCACTTGCTGACTATGTAACAGGTGAACTTATTATGTGTAGCGGTGGGTGGTAATTCATACGTATCTTAAATTGGTGGGATACCCCGTTCTTGGAGCGGGGTATCCCAGTTTCAATATATTGCAAAAATTATCCAACACTTTTAAAAGTGCTTAGTTTAACAATCTATTCTAAGAATCACTTTTTCAAGATAAAAAATAGAGTTTTTAAATTAAATGGACTGATAATGTTACGAAAATACTCCCACGAGGAATTGAATAAGGAAATTAGATCTATAGCTGGATATTATATTGCAGAAGATGAAAAAAGATTCGATTATAATGGAAGAGAAGTTTTATATGTAATAGGCCATTCTGAAGTAGACAATTCATGCTGTGGGATTGGTGGATGCAGATATGCTTTAGTACCTGGATACGTGGTTACATGGAAAAACGAGACGAATGAAGCTGGTAGACCGGTATCAGAGATAGAAACTATAGTAGACGAAGCTTCCAGGAGGGAGATTACCGGAATTCTTAAAAAAAATGAGACGATTACTCAAATTGAGTTCTGGTAAGGATTCACTCTCGGGAGACTAACTGCAATTTAAATTAGAGTGCAAATACTTAGTTTATCAGAGGCGGATAGCGCAAATTTAAGATCATTCCCCTATGTAAAGCTAAATTTAGTGATAAGTTTTCCTGTAAAGAGGGTAGTGTTTTGTTTTAAGTTTCATAGACTGATGAGAGCATAAGAAAGCTGGGACTAAATGAAGGGTTATTATGAATTTAATTTAAAAAGGAGGATTTAAATATGGTAGGTATAACCTCTTACGGCGCATATATACCAAAATATCGCCTGGATCGTGGAATCATTTATAAAGCCATGGGATGGCTGAATCCTGCAACCTATATGCCAGGTGAAAGGGCTGTTGCTAACTATGATGAGGACAGCATTTCCATGGGAGTGGCTGCTGGTATAGACTGTTTAAAAGGTATGGATCGAAAAATAATAGATGGCCTCTATTTTGCAACAACCACTTCCCCATACATGGAGAGACACTCTGCTGGAATAACTGCAACTGCCCTTAATCTTTCCTCAAATATGCGAACAGCAGATTTTACGGATTCACTGAAAGCAGGTACTACGGCTCTAATTTCGGCATGTGATGCGGTAAAAGCCGGGTCAGCTAAAAATGTTATGGTATGTGCGGCTGATTGTCGCGTTCCTAAAGCAGGAAGTTCCGGTGAGGAATTGTTTGGAGATGGTGCTGCATCCCTGATGATCGGTGACAGTGAAGTTATTGCCACCATCGAAGGTTCTTTTTCAGTTTCTTATGATTTCCCTGATATATGGAGATCAAATACAGATGTGTTTGCCCATCAGTGGGAAGATAGATTTATACGAGATGTAGGCTATAGTAACTTTATTATTGAAGCAATCTCTGGTCTGGCCAAGCAATGCAAACTGGATCCTAAAGGTATAGCCAAGGTGGCTTACCCTTGTCTTTATCCAGCTGATCACAAGAAGATAGCTAAAATATTAGGTTTAGACCCGGCACAAATTCAGGATCCTATGGTGAACAATATGGGCTATACCGGGACGGCTAATCCACTCATGTTGCTTGTAGGGGCACTTGAAGATGCTAAGGCTGGTGACAGTATAATAGTTGCAAGCTTTGGTAATGGCTGTGACGCATTACTTTTTAAAGTTACGGATAAGATAGAAAAGGTAAAAGGCAACAGGAGAGGGATTAAAAAACACCTTGCCACGAAAAGACCTCTGAATAACTATGAAAAAATGATAAGTTTTAGAAACATTCTCCCTATAGAAAAGGGAATTCGTGGAGAACTGGTTTCATATACACCCCTTTCAATGTTGTATAGGGATCGCAAAGAGGTAACGGGTCTTTGCGGGTCGAAATGCAAGGTTTGTGGTACACCCCAGTATCCACCCCAGAGAATGTGCGTGAAGCCAGATTGTGGTGCTGTAAACCAGATGGAAGAGTATCTATTTTCGGACAAGAAGGGGAAACTCATTTCATATACAGGAGATATGCTGGCCTTCCACATGGACCCACCGTCAATTTACGGTTTAGTAGATTTTGAAGGGGGGGGGAGATATGCCTTTGATATAACCGATAGTGAATTAGAATCTTTGAAGGTAGGTATGCAGATAGAGATGAGCTTCCGTAGGAAGTACGTTGATGAAAAAAATGGCATATATGGGTATTTCTGGAAAATGGTCCCTGCTATTGACTAAGGTTAAAGCCCATTTAGATATGCATTAGGTTATTAGTCATTTGCCTTATTTCGTATCAATCAAGGTTTGCTTAACGAGATTAACAATAATTTTTAGCAATTGACCAATGATAACTTAGGATTTAGAGATAAATTCCGTGATATATAATTAATAAAGAAGGCAAAAATATAAGGAGGAAAAGATGGCAGACGGAATAAAAAATAAGGTTGCTATTATAGGTATGGGTTGTACCAAGTTTGGTGAACGTTGGGACGTGGGGGCAGACGAATTGGTAATCGAAGCGTTTCAAGAGGCTCTTGAAGACGCAGGAATTGAAAAGAAGGATATTCAGGCGGCCTGGGTTGGGACATGTTTCGATGAAGTAAATGTGGGAAAATCTGGCCAACCTTTGGCTATAACACTCAAGTTGCCTTTCATCCCTGTCACAAGAGTAGAGAACTTCTGTGCATCAGGTACAGAGTCATTACGTGGGGCTGCTTATGCTGTTGCTTCAGGGTCATGTGATATTGCTCTGGCAGTAGGTGTGGAGAAGCTGAAGGATGTGGGTTATGGTGGCCTTCCAGAGATGGCTGTAGTTCTGGGAGTAAAAAACAGAATGATTTTACCTGCTGTAACTGCACCCGGAATGTTTGCTCAGATGGCTACTAGTTACTTTTCCAAATACGGCCTCACTCCTGAGGAAGGCAAAAGTATAATGGCAAAGATATCTGTCAAAAGTCATAAGAATGGAGCAAAGAATCCCAAAGCCCACTTAAGAAGGGAGATAACAGAAGAGCAGGTATTGAAAGCCCCCATGGTTGCCTGGCCTCTTGGTTTGTTTGACTGTTGCGGGGTTAGCGATGGCTCTGCTGTGGCGATTGTTTGCCGTGCTGATATGGCGAAAAATTTCAGGACTGATCCTGTCTACCTTAAGGCACTCCAAGTTGGAATTAGTTCGGGAGAGGAACTAATGTACACCGATTGGGATGGGACCTATATCGAGACTGCCAGACGAGTTGGGGAAAGGGCATATAAAGAGGCAGGTATAAAGAATCCCAGGGAAGAGATAAGCCTGATGGAGCTTCATGACTGTTTTTCTATTACTGAACTCGTAACCTATGAAGACCTGCAGATATCACCTGTGGGCAAAGCTGGAAACGATGTGAGAGACGGGTTCTTTGAGTTAGACGGGAAAATCCCCTGCCAGCCTGATGGTGGCTTAAAGTGTTTTGGCCATCCCATTGGTGCATCCGGGTTGAGGATGATGTATGAGGTATACAAACAGCTTCAGGGAAAGGCAGGAGAACGACAGGTAAAAGACCCCAAAATAGGACTTACTCACAATATGGGTGGATTCCCGGTGAATAACCTCGTCAGTGTCTCTATCGCAGGTCTTTAGATAAAAAAAGAGACAATACTCTATTTAGGTAGTTACCGGTTGATGAAATAAAAATAGAAGGGGAACAAAAATGGCTTCCGCTTTAGAAGGGATAAGGATACTTGACCTGTCTAGGCTACTGCCTTTTAATTACTGTACTTTAATGTTGGCTGATTTGGGAGCGGAGGTTCTTAAAATAGAAGAACCGAAAATAGGGGATTATATGAGATGGATGCCCCCTAAATTGAAAAAAGAAAGTGCTATGTTTTTAATGGCCAATCGTAATAAAAAAAGTATGACATTGAATCTCAGAGAAGAAAAGGGGAAAGAGATACTTCGCCAATTAGTAAAAGAATACGATGTTCTCTTTGAGAGTTTTAGACCCGGTGTAATGAAACGATTGGGGTTAGGTTATGACGACCTGAAAAAGATAAACCCCAGACTCGTTTTTTGTTCATCTTCAGGTTATGGTCAGGATGGGCCTTATCAGAATAGACCAGGGCATGATATAAACTATATCAGTGTAGCTGGTATTCTTTCAGCCACAGGACGACATACGGGAGCCCCGGTAATACCGGGGATACCAGTTGCCGACATGAGCATAGGCATATTCTCTGCCTTTTCAATTCTGGCAGGTATCATAGCCAGAGATAGAACAGGTAAAGGGCAGTACATTGATGTATCGATGACTGACTGTATGGTATCTTACAACATGGTAAATATTGCCAATCTTATTGCAAAGCAAATGTCTCATCATTCTGAAGCAATGGACATTGAAGGAGATGCTCCGTGCTACAATGTATTTAAGACAAAGGATAGCAAGTTCGTGTCTCTAGGCAACATAGAGGACAAATTCTGGCTTAATTTTTTGCAACTGATCGATCGGGAAGATCTAAAAAAATACCAATATGCTGCAGGAGAAGAGCAGAAAAGAGTTATGAATGAATTACAGAAAATCTTTATCTCTAAAACCAGGGAGGAATGGATAGGACTCTTTGAAGGTAAGGATATATGCTATTCCCCTGTAAATGATGTAGAAGATATGATGGCTGATCCACATGTTAAACATCGAGAGATGATACTTGAAATGGAACATCCTGTAGAAGGCAAAGTAACAACAATTGGATTCCCGTTTAAATTCTCTGAAACACCTGGAAGTATGAAGACACCAACCCCGGCCTTGGGCCAACATACAGAGGGAATTATAAAGGGTTTGGGGTATAAAGATCAGGACATAAAAGAGATGGCAGAAAAAGGTATCATCTAAACAGTCTCTTTCCTTTAGTATCCTCTCTCGTGGGACTATGTTTTTAAAAATATAATTTTCTGATTGCACAGGCGATGAAGGTTAATCTAAGAATATTTTGTTTGAGTATAATTTTTCTTATTTTTGTTGTTTCTCGTCTAAATGCAGAAGATTCACCAAAACATCCTGTCCATTCCTTGAAAGATTTCAGGTCTTCTAAGAAGCTCACCCTGTGTAATGAGATAATCCCCCTTGACAATCAAAGTGTTTGGGAAATGTTAGACAGGGAATTTGTTGTATCCGTTGGGAACATTCCTCAAGTTGTGATGTGGCTGAAAAGATCAAAGAGGTATTTCCCATACATTGAAGCCAAGCTGAGGGAAAAAGGCCTTCCGGAAGATTTGAAATACCTGCCGGTAATTGAAAGCAATTTATTAAAATACTCTTATTCTTCAAAAAGTGCAGTAGGGGTATGGCAGTTTATAGAGGGGACAGCGGAAAAGTACAATTTGAGGGTCGATGAATGGTTTGACGAAAGACGGAACTTTTTTAAATCGACGGATGCAGCTTTAAACTATCTGGACTTTCTCTATAAGACCTTTAATAGTTGGTCATTAGCCTTTGCTGCCTATAATTGTGGTGAAGAAAGGGTTGAAAGGGAGATCGAAAGACAGGGGGTAAATAGCTATTACAAGCTAAATCTGCCTTTAGAGACAGAACGGTTTATCTTCAGGATTCTTGCTGCAAAGATTATTCTTTCCAATCCTGAGAATTATGGATATTACCTGGATGAAGATGAATATTACAACCCTATAGAATTCGATGAAGTATTGGTTGATATACCATTTAATATTCATTTAAGGGTAATTGCTGAAGCGGCAAACTCATTTTTTAAAGAAATAAAAGAATTGAATCCGGAGATACAGGGGTATTATCTGCCCCCTGGTAAATATTTGATATTGATACCCAAAGGGAATCCAGGGCTATTTAAAGAGAATCTCCAAGTAAGTTTAGAAAAGTTGGCAAAGGAAAAATATTATTTATACACGGTTAAAGAGGGAGATAATTTGACATCAATATCTAAGAGATTTAATGTAGAGGTTAATTCTCTTGAAATGTGGAATAACCTGAAAGAGAAGAATTTTATCTACCCTGGACAGAAGTTAAAGATTTATAAAGAGGCATTCGAAGAGCAGGGTATGTAACCGTAAAATAGAGTATTGTCAAAAAGAACCTCTTAGTTTAAAGGTCCTCTCTGTATTTAGCCCTCCTAATTTACCAAGACCACAATAATTTATCACAGTAAGGAAGGATCCTGATTTGTTACGAAGCGAGATTAGAAACCGTCTGAAATCTACTCCTTTAGAAGAAACTAAAGCGTGGTTGTTTAATAATTTTCAACTGAGCGATAATAAGAAAGAGGAAATAATAACAAGTCTTTATTCAGGTCACCACTTGCTTATTATTGGGCCTACCGGAAGTGGAAAGACGGTACTGGTGGAGAAGCTTAGCGGTATTCTTGGTGATGTGGAGGTTGTTAAAGACTGCCCGGTAAATTGTTCTGCTCAAAGACCAAGTTGTCCATGGTGCATAAATAATAAGGTTGAGTCGGAAATAGAGTCGGAAATTATACCGGGTTCTCAGAGAGTGAAGAGAGTCCAGGGAAGTCCTGAGTTGCTTCCGGAAGATTTGATAGGAGGGCTGGATCCCGAGGCTGCCATTATCTATGGAGTTCATGATATTAGATCTTTTATCCCGGGTAAGCTTCTGAGAGCCAATAGAGGAATTTTACTTTTAGACTTTGTAGACAGAATACCTGAGAGAGTATTAAATGTTGTTCTCAACTCTCTAGAGGACTCCATAACTATAGGTGGCTATGATGAAAAAGTCCCCCTGGATACCTTAATTATTGCAACCGGTGGAAAAAGGACGTTGGGAACCCTTCCTTTGGATATGATTGATCATTTTGATATTGTAGAACTAAATTACCTTCAAGACAAGGAAACAGAGGCACAGATCTTATTTGATGAAAAAGATCTGGACGATAGTTTAAAGAATAGCGTTGTTAACGTAATCTATAAAACCAGAAGTCACTCTGATATAAAAAGAGGAGTTAGCACAAGAGGGGGAGTCAAGTTTGCTGAACTACTCCCGATATACAAACGGATAAGTTCAAAAAAGGATGATGAAATCATCAAAGCAGCATCAAAAGTCTCTTTGCCCCACAGGATAACTGTTGCTCCTCACGCAGAAGCTGTGAGAAAACCTGATGATATTATCGAGGAAATAGTGGATGAAGTCCTATATGGAGGCTATAAAAAGAAATACGGTGTAGTTTTGACTGAGGAAGAGCTAAAGGCTCTTATAGAAGAACTAATAAGGTTCGACAAATTAAGCGAACCTCTAAAGCTTGGGTATTTTGATTTATTACTAAAGAGAATCCAAAGGTTCCCGGAATCTAAACTTGCTAAAGTACACAAAAAAATGGAGGAGCGACTAGATGAAGATATTCAATCAGGGGACAGAAAAGATTTAACAGAAGACCTCCTCTGGGATATGGAAGATATACGTAAAAATAAGGACAAGGCATTCGAAGAGTATAGGAAAAAGTTGAAAGAACTTGCCCTTAAAGAAACCCTGAATATGCTTGAGGATAGAAACATTATTGAGAAAAATGAGGAAGGATGGGATATGACTAGGAGGGCAGTTACAGCGCTCCTTGAAAAACTGTTTCCAAAATACTGGGATTACTACATTTCATCAGGGGATGGTCGACACAAAACTGGAAAGAGGTTGAACTTTGGTGACGGAAGAGTAATCGGTCTCAGAAGGTACAGATTTGGTGATAGATACAAGGATGTATCAATAAAGGATACTATCAGGGAAGCTATTAGAAATCAGCGGGATCAGGTAACCAGAGAAGATATAATGGTTAAAAAAAGAGACATTAGAAAGAAAATGGAAATTGCAATAACAATAGATCTTTCAGGAACAATGTCTCAAACGGATAAACTATGGTATGCAAAAGAGAGCGCTGTTGCACTTGCCTTGGCCTGTGCACATTATAAAGACAGAATGGGCGTAGTAACTTTCTCAAATATGGCTGATATACTTGTGGAAATTACTGGAAATCCGTATTTGGTTGCAAAGAAGGTTTTCGACCTGCAACTTCATAGAAATGCTTTTACTAACATCGGCTATGGGCTTTCAAAGGCTCGTTCTCTTTTATCTCAGCACAAAAGGGGAGACGTAAAACAACATATAGTTCTAGTTTCTGACGGAGATGCAAATGCTCCCAAACCTTTTCCTGAAAAATACTGTTTGGAAGAAGCATCCAGGACTATTAGAAAAGGAATAACTATATCGGCTGTTTGTATTAACGAAAATTCTGCAAATCCACAGCTTATGAAAGAGATTTCCAGAATTGGAAAAGGAAGAATTTACAATATTGGTGGAGCGGAGGAGCTTACCCCCGCATTACTCAAAGAAAGGAGTTATATTTAACTAATTATAATGACTACCTGTATTTGGCATTATCCAATATATACTTTTTGATTTACCTTACCTTCAAGTATTTATTGAAAGAGATGCGATAACGTCTATAAATATTAGTCGCTTTAATGCAAATTTTTGCCAGATAAAAGAAAGGTCTTTTATAATGTATATAAAGCTATTAAAAAGCTCAAATTGAGCTAGACTTTATTGACGTTTTTAGCCACGGGTCCGCGGTTGCTTTCTTCAACATCGAAACTTACCCGGTCACCTTCGGCAAGACTCTTGAATCCACTTGAGTTAATGGATGAATAGTGGACAAAAATATCCCCACCTTCGTCCTGGCTAATAAAACCATATCCCTTTTTGTCACTAAACCACTTTACAGTTCCCTCTACCAAAGCAATGACCTCCTTTATAAAACTTCTATGATCCCATAACTCAGGTCGTAACTCCGACAAAGGGATAATCTTTGTTAGTGTAACCGACCCGCGAACCAGATAAATTAATCATACGGATCATTTAATATGGTTTTCTTTATAACGAAATGAAAATTCTGTGTCAAGCAAAAAATAGCATCTGACACTACATTTCATTACCTAATATGGCTTAAGTTTTTAGTAATCTTTGCACTAGCTTTTAGACTGTTAATCCATGTTTTAAAGATCTCTTCCTGCTTATGTTCAATAAGCAATTTTTTGAGTCTGTCCTTTACCAAATTAAATTTTTCTTCGTCCGAATCCTTTTTATTTTTAAATTTAGCTATAAAGTAAGTGTTGTTAATATGAAAAACCCTGTCAGCAAAGGGCTCATTTGGGGTTAAAGAGAATATATTTTCTTTGATCTCTTCAGAGTATCCAATATTTGGTATGATTCTGTCACTTCTCCTAAAAAAACCTGTTTCTTCAACCTTTAAATTGTTTTCAGAAGTTAGTTGCTCCCATTTTCTGCTTTTTCGTAAATTCTCTAATAATTTCTCTGCTTTCGATTTAGCCATAGCGTTTGCTTTTTCACCTTGTAGATCTTTCTTGACACTATCCTTGACCTCATTGAGATCGGGGATACGGGATTCCATCCTGTCAATTACCTGCAGTATATAATTTATGTCTGAGGATTTTATCAACTGACTTATCTCCCCCTTTTTGAGAGAAAAAGCGGTTTCAGAAAAAGGTTTATTTATACCCAGTTCCTTTATCCTCTCGCCTGCAGCAAAGAATCCTGTTTCATGTATATCCATCTTTATATCAGAGGCAAGTTTCTTAAGGTTTGTGCCTTCAGTAATCATTGCATTAACATTTTCTGCTTTCTCATCTGCCAATTCCCGTGCTTTTACCTGTCTCAATATAGAAATAATCTGCGATCTTACCTCTTTTAAAGGCATTTTTCTTGAATTTAGAACCCTTTCAACCTTTAGAATGTGATAGCCAAAAGAACTCATAATTATTGGACTAACTTCTCCTTCTTTAAGGGAAGATATGGCTTCTCTAATAGGTTCCATCAAATTATTTCGCTCTATATATCCTAAATCTCCACCTTTATTTGCCGAAGGATCATCAGAGTATGCTCTTGCCAATTTGGCAAAATCTACTCCCCTTTGAATCTCAGAAAGGACCTGTTCCGCTTTCTTCCTTGCCTTTTTAACCGATTCAGGATTGTCATCAGGTAAACTTTTGATTAATATATGTCTTGCCTGTACCTTTTCCGGCAAAGTAAATTCTTCCATATTAGTCTGGTAGTAATCATTTATATTCTCTTCAGAAATCTCGACCCTTGCCTCATATTGATTAGGGTTGAAGCTCAAATACTGCACATTTATCTTTGCCGGTATCTGGTAATCTTTGTTATGTTTTGAATAGTAGTCTTTTATCTCCTCATCTGAAACCTTTACCTTGTCGATAAAAGATGACGACGTTAACCTTATAAATTCGATGTTAATGCTTTCGTTCTCCAGGGTATATATATCTAATGCTTCCTTGTCAGAGATTTTGGCACTATCCTTTATCACCTTTTCAACCTTTTTTATTATAAGGTCTCTTTTTTGAGATGCTTCAAATTCCTCTGGTGTCATCCTGTTGTATCTCAATAAGTTTATATACCGGTTATGATCGAACTTACTGTTTTGCTGAAAGGCAGGATAATCCATAATTGATTCTTTAAGTTCATTCTTGGTCACTCGTAAATTCAGCCTATCTGCTTCCTGTACTAAAAGATCCCTTTCTATCAAACTTTCCAGAGCCACTTCTTTTAAATTTAACTGAGTGATCAATTTTTCGGAGAGGGCATTCTTGTAAATATCCTGATATCTTTTTAACAGATTTTCATAGGTTTCTCTATATTCATTAATTGTTATGGGGGTACCGTTAACAGTTGCTACCCTGTTGCCTCTGTTCCCACTAAAACTACCAATCCCCCAAAATACGAAAACTAATATTACAGCGAATAGGGCTACCTGTATAAACCAAGATCTAGCATTTTTCCTCATTAGATCAAGCATATTATTTACCTTTCGTGTTGTTAATCTACCTTAAGTTTTATTTAAAAGATTAATTTTACTCATTGTCACAAAAAAAGCAACTTTTTTATAATTATTAATAAAAGATGTGAGGGGAATTTGTTAACGAGTTTAATGTGTTATAAAAATCTTTACACATAAGGTCGATCAAGGTATATTAATCTCCAATTTTTAATTAATATAAATAAAAAGAGAATGACCAGGTTTTGAAAAACAATAAAAGTTGTTTCTGCTTTTGAAGCACTTCAGAGCTGAATGTAGCTATTTTTGTTTGGACAACGTCCTTGAAAATTGATAGGCTCATATCGTATATTAATGATAGAATATTTTTTAAAAAATAATTATGAACTGTAAAAGTATTGTAAAAAAACTTGGAGGATTCTTCATGAGTAATGAAAAAAACACACTGGACCAGCTTTGTATCAATACCATCCGTACGCTGGCAATGGATGCTATACAGAAAGCTAATTCGGGTCATCCGGGCACACCAATGGCTCTTGCACCGATAGCTTATATTCTGTGGACTAAGTTTTTGAATTATAATCCTAGAAATCCAAGGTGGTTTGACCGAGATCGCTTTGTGCTTTCATGTGGTCATGCCTCAATGCTTCAATATGCGATGTTGTATTTAACAGGATATGACCTATCCCTTGATGAGATTAAGAATTTTCGTCAGTTGGGCAGTAAAACACCAGGGCATCCAGAATACGATGTAACGCCAGGTGTGGAAACTACTACAGGACCACTAGGTCAGGGATTAATGAATGCCGTGGGTATGGCAATGGCAGAAGCAAATCTTGCGGCAGTATTTAACCGGGAAGGACACGAAATCGTAGATCATTACACGTATGTGTTTTGCAGTGATGGAGATATTATGGAGGGGGCTTCCCATGAAGCAGCTTCTCTTGCAGGCCATTTGGGGCTTGGTAAACTTATCTGGATTTACGATGATAACCATATCTGTATCGAAGGAGATACCGAGTTGACATATTCGGATGATGTAGCAAAGCGATTTGATGCATACCACTGGCACGTACAAAACCTGGGTGATAAGGCTAATGACCTTGTTACACTTGAAATGGCATTGAGTAAGGCAAAGGAGGAAAAGGAACGCCCATCTTTGATAATGGTTCGGTCCCATATCGCTTATGGGTCGCCCAACCGTCAGGATACCAAAGAGGCACATGGCGAACCCCTGGGTGAAGAAGAAATAAGGTTAACAAAGAGATTCTACGGATGGCCCGAAAATGAGAAGTTTGTTGTTCCGGAAAAGGTACTGGCCCATATGAGGCAGTCTTTAGAACGAGGCAAAAAGTTTGAAGATAAGTGGGATGAAAAGTATGAGAAATACAAGAAAGCTTTTCCTGATATTGCAAAAAAGTTTGAAGAAGCGCTTAGCGGTGAAATGCCCTCAGGATGGGACAATGTTATCCCTCATTTTAAACCTGACGACGGACCAATAGCGACCCGTGCTGCATCAGGAAAGGTTCTCAAAGCTTTTGCAGATAAAATACCCTGGCTAATGGGAGGCAGCGCTGACCTGGCTCCTTCTACAAAGACGCTCATTGATGACTCCCAATACTTTGCCAAGCGTCAATATACTTTGCGCAACATAGCATGGGGAATAAGGGAACACAATATGTGCGCAGCATGTTCGGGAATGGCACTTCATGGTGGCGTACGTCCTTATGCAGCCACATTTTTTATCTTCACTGACTATGCACGACCTTCCATTAGGCTGGCTGCGATGATGGGGCTACCTGTAATTTATGTTATGACTCACGATTCTATTGCTGTGGGAGAAGATGGTCCTACCCATCAACCTGTTGAACAATTAGCCTCTCTCAGAGCTATGCCTGGCATCTTTATAATTCGTCCTGCGGATGCAAATGAGGTTGCCTATGCCTGGAGGGTTGCCATGTTGCGGAGGCATGGTCCTACCATGCTGGTTCTCAGCCGGCAGTCTCTGCCGATTTTTGACCGCCAAAAAATGACTGGTGCCGAAGAATTGTATAAAGGCGCCTATGTTCTATCCAGGGAAAAAGGGACGATACCGGATATTATTCTTATAGCTACAGGATCTGAAGTACAGTTAATCATTGATACACAGGAAAGGCTGGCTTCGGACAAAATTGATGCCAGAGTTGTTAGTATGCCCAGCTGGGAGTTATTCTTAGAACAGCCTCAGAGTTACCGTGATGAAGTTTTACCACCCAAAGTAAAAACACGGCTTGCTGTTGAAGCAGGATCACCTCAGGGCTGGCATCGCTGGGTTGGGGATAACGGTGACATAGTAGGAATCACGAGGTTCGGCGCTAGTGCGCCTTATAAGGAAAATCTGAAAAATTATGGATTCAGCATTGAAAATATTGTTGACCGGGCAAAGAAGCTAATTGGAAAATGAAATTCGAGCCCTTTAAATAAACCTGCCAAAAGCTTTTAATAAGTCCTCTGAGAACGAATTCTTTAAACAAAAGGAGCAAAAATGAACCCTTTGCTGAAACTCATTGAATTTGGCCAGAGCTACTGGCTTGACAATCTCACCCGTAGAATGATCAGGAGCGGTGAATTAAAACGTCAGGTTGATGAATGCGGTTTACGTGGCGTTACATCTAACCCAGCAATCTTTAATAATTCAATTTCCGGCAGTAACGATTATGACGATCAGATCGAAAAACTGGTAAGTGATGGTCTGCAAGTCCATGAAATTTATGAACAGCTTGTAGTGACCGATATTCGTGAAGCGTGTGATGTGCTTCGGCCTGTTTATGATGAATCGGAAGGCATCGACGGTTTTATAAGCCTTGAAGTATCACCTTATCTGGCACATGATACTGAAGGAACAAAATCTGAGGCTATAAATCTCTTTAAAATCGTAGACAGGCCAAATCTACTGATCAAAGTACCAGGAACGCCAGCTGGATTGCCTGCCATTGAGGAGATGTTATATGAGGGGATCAACATCAATGTTACTCTGCTTTTTTCGATCCAGAGTTATGAGGCTGTTGCAGAAGCGTATTTCAAAGCGCTGGAGAGACGTGTAGCAGAGGGTAAACCGGTAAAGAATATAGCATCGGTTGCCAGTTTTTTTCTTAGCCGTATTGACGTTCTTACTGATCAACTGCTGGGCCATAGAATTAGGTCTGGAATCAGCAAAGGTAGAGGAATCAAACCTAACGACTTGCTGGGCAAGTTTGCAATTGCCAATGCAAAGCTTGCATACCAGAGCTTTAAAAAGATATTGAACAGCAATCGATGGAAGAAATTGGAGGAAAAAGGTGCCAGAGTTCAACGGTTACTGTGGGCGAGTACCAGCACCAAGAACCCCCTTTACAGGGATGTATGCTACGTTGAGCCTCTTATTGGTCCCCACACGGTGAATACAATGCCTGACGAGACTATTGAGGCCTTTGTAGATCATGGCATAATAGAAAAAAATTCTGTTGAAATGGATGTGAATGAGTCAAAGAGAGTCTTAAAAAACCTCAGAAAAGTAGGATTAAATCCTGATGTTATTACTCAGCAGCTGCTTGATGAAGGTATCCAAAAGTTTATTGATCCTTTTGATAAACTTATGACAACCCTTGCAGAAAAGCGCTTGCAATTTCTTGCCGAAGATCATGACAGTCAAAGCATTACATTGGGTAAATCCAAATCAGTTGTGCAATCGGCTCTTGCCTCTCTCAAAAGCCGCCAGTTTCCTCAGAGGATATTTGAGAAAGATCCATCTCTCTGGCCTTCAGAACCTGGAGATGGAAAAAAAATTAAAAATCGGCTTGGCTGGTTGAACAGCGTTGGTACTTTTCTAAAAAGAAAATCCAAGATCAAAGAGTTTGCCTTAGAGTTAAAGCAGGCAGGGTTTCTCCATGTAGTGCTTCTTGGCATGGGTGGAAGCAGCCTTTGTACCGAAGTCTGCCAGGAGACCTTCGGTTCAGGAGACGGCTGGCCCCAAATGTTTGTATTAGATAATACCGATCCTGCTGCAGTAAAAGGAATAAATTCCCAGATTAATTTGGAAAGAACCTTATTTATTGTTGCCAGCAAGTCTGGGACTACAGGTGAGACACTTGCTTTTTACAACTATTTTTACGAACTTATGAAGAAGCAGGTTACAGAAAAACCAGGCAGGCATTTCATAACAATTACAGACCCTGAAACACCTCTCGTGGCTGAATCTGAAAAAAGGGGTTTTCGCAAGTGTTTTGAAAACCCGGGAGATATTGGAGGGCGTTTTTCAGCACTGTCATATTTTGGGTTCATACCAATGAGCCTCATGGGTATTGACATAGATTTGTTTCTTGAAAGGGCTAATCAAATGCAGCATAGCTGCGGTCCATATGTTCCTGCTACGGTTAACCCGGCTATACAACTTGGGACAATATTGGGGATTCAGCATCTTTTAGGACGCAATAAAGTGACCTTTGTAATTTCTCAGTCTATTAGTACACTTGGTTACTGGGTAGAACAGTTGCTTGCTGAGAGTACTGGGAAATATGGTTTTGGACTTGTGCCAGTTGTCGGTGAGTTCCTAGGTTCTCCTGATGTTTATAGCAACGATCGGATATTTATACATATATATATAGAAGAAGATAACAAAGGGGATACTGAAGAAAAATTAATTGCCCTGGAGGAAGCAGGACATCCTGTTATTCGTATAGAAGTCAAGGACAAACTGAATTTAGGTGGGGAATTTTTCCGTTGGGAACTGGCTACCGCTACTGCTGGTTCTATCATAGGGGTCAACCCATTTGATGAGCCCAACGTTACTGAGAGCAAACAAAATACCCGTAAACTTTTAGACGAATTTATTCAAAAAGGAAAATTTAATGAAGGGTCCCCTTCCTTTGAAGAGAATAGAATTTCTATTTACTGTGATCAGACTAATGAATGGTTTAATAAAATCAAAGGTAAATCGGTAGAAGATTTTCTCAGTTTCTTTGTTGGATTGGCTAAGTCTCCTGACTACATAGCTTTGCTCCCTTATTTTTTAAGAACTCCTGAACGTGATAACTTACTGCAATATATACGAATGTACCTTCGTGATAACTTAAATGTTGCTACGACAGTGGGATATGGCCCCCGTTATCTTCATTCAACAGGGCAACTTCACAAAGGCGGACCAAACACTGGGCTATTTATAATTTTTACTGCTGATGCAGAAAAAGATGTTATCATTCCGGGCAAGCAATACGGCTTTGCTACGTTGCAGTTAGGACAGGCTCTTGGTGACTTCCTCTCACTCAACAATAAAAAACGTCGCGTAATCCGTATTCATCTAGGTAGGGATATCAATAGTGGACTTAAAATATTGATTGAAAGTTTAAAATTGGTGCAATAATAATTTTCAATATCTATATTCTTTAAGGACAATACATCCATTGACCCCGCCAAATCCAAAAGAATTAGAAAGAGCTGTTTTTACTTCTTTCTTATCAGCTATATTAGGGGTGTAGTTAAGGTCACAATCTGGGTCTGGATTATCATAGTTTATGGTAGGTGGAACTTTCCCATTACAAATTGTTAATATGGTAAAGATTGCTTCAATCCCTCCTGCTGCTCCCATCAAATGACCTATCATAGATTTATTGGAACTAATCGCAAGTTTATAAGCATGCTTTCCAAAAACCTTCTTAATAGCTAACGTCTCTGTTCTGTCATTGTAGACTGTTGATGTTCCATGGGCATTTATGTAATCTATCTCTTCAGGACGTGCCTTTGCATCGTCAAGGGCTATTTGCATGCATCTGGCGGCTTCTTTGCCTTCTGGGTGAGGGCTCACTATATGGTAGGCATCGGAAGTCATTCCATAACCCCCAATTTCTGCATAAATCCTGGCATTACGTGACAGAGCGTGGTTTAATTCCTCCAAAACCAGAAGTCCGGCTCCCTCGCTAAGGATAAATCCGTCTCGATCTCTGTCAAAAGGTCTGCTTGCCTTCTCTGGTTGCTCATTTCGACAGGAAAGGGCTTTTATATTACACAGGCTTCCTAAGATAAGAGGGGTAGTAACACATTCAGCCCCTCCGGCTACCATCATATCGGCACCACCTCGCTGTATTATCCTGAATGAACCACCTATGGAGTGTGCTCCAGCAGCGCATGCATCCGCTGAACAGGCATTAGGACCTGTTGCTTTAAGGTAAATTGCTACCTGGCTTGCTGCAAGATTGGGTATGGCGGAGGGGATAAGAAAAGGAGAAACCCTCTTGTATCCTTTCTCTGCCAAAACTTTTATCTCTCTGTCATATGCTGGAATGCCACCCCATGTAGTACCGATGAATACTCCCATACTATTGGTGTTGGAATCTCCGATCTTCAGACCTGAATCCTCTACAGCCATTCTAGCGGCGGCCACGGCATACTGAATAAAGGTATCCATCCTTTTTGCAAATTTGGCATCAATAAAGTCAAGGGGATCGAAATCATGAACTTCCCCCGCTATCTGAGATGGAAAGGGTGATGGATCAAATTTAGTAATTCTGCCTATTCCAGATTCGCCGTTGCATATCTTTCTCCAATTACTATCTAAACTTATACCCAAGGGAGTTATAGCTCCCATGCCGGTTATTACTACCCTTCTCTCCAATAGAAATCTCCTGTAACATACTGATCTAAGTTAAGAACCAAAAAACGTAACTTATAGTTAGTTCCTCTCTTCTGGTCCTTTTTCTTATCCTGTTTAATGTCTTGTTAAATGTGTTGATGGGTTTAACAAATATGACAATAAACACTTTTATTAAAAAAGATTACTTCCAATTTGCCACTTTTATATTTTTAAAAATCATTAAAAAGACGGGTAAGCATATAGCAATAACTCTTCATATATATTAAGTAAATTGAAAAATCAAATATTTTTAGTCCCAAAAAAAGTTTTAAGGGTTATAAAAATGCTTGACAGATGCTACTTGAGATTATATAAAATATCTATATAAATACTAACAATAGTTTGAAGAAAAAGAACTATTAAATAAAGAAAGCGATTTCAATGATAGATACGCTTGAGAGGAGGTGAATTACTGAGGATAGGCTGAAACAATTAAAATGGTAATGATTGTATTGGTTTTGTAGGAGAAAAATTCATTTTCTAATTTTTTATCTTACTTAATAGGAGGGCAGTATGAAAAGATTCAGTCAGTTTTTTTTAATTTCATTATTATTAGTCGGTGTTGTGATGCTGTTTTCTATGCCGAAAATATCCAGTGCAAGTGATATGGACACCGCAAAGAAGCTTTTTGAAGAAAGGGCTGATCTTGATAAGGCAAAGCAAGGTGTTGACTTATTCCAGAAGATCATTGACAAAGATCCTAAAAATTTTGAGGCACGTGAATTACAAGCCAGACTTATCATATGGCTTGCTATGGCCCTTGGAATGCAACCAGATGGTATGATGGAGGCGGTAGAGTACTTGTCACTGGCCAGCGAGGTAACCGACAATTGGTTGAAGGTGCAACCAGATGCCGTTGCACCAAATTTCTGGAGAGGATATGCCGCTGCAGCATCTAAGGATGTTAACTCATTCAATTTGTACATGAGTAAAGCTATAAAAATCGATCCTAATTATTTTGGCGGGATGCCCATGACATTAATGGGCTACCTGAAAGGTATGCTTCCTCCATTTATGGGCGGGGATAAGGTAGAAGCCTATAAGTTAATTGATCAGGCCCTGGAAGCCAGCCCTGATGATATTAATATCCACAGGATCAAGGCAACGATTCTTTTGGCTGACATTAAGGATATGGCCAAAAAGGCAATTGTTCACCTGCAGTTTGCTATTGACTCACCAAAAAAGGTAGGCCAGGAACCAGAGCAAGAAAGGGATAAGGTTGAAGCAAAGAAAATGATGGATGCGGATGGTGAAGCCTTGAAAGCTCTTGCTAAATAAATAAACCGATGATTTTTTATAAGAAAAACTCAGGTTTAATATATTAAGCCTGAGTTTTTCTGTTTTTACTACTCTTTAATTATTTCTTTTCTCCGTTCTTTCTCTTGTAAAGTTCACTATTACCTCAAGTTGTGCACCGGGGAGAACCCCCGAAATTTTACCGAAACTATTTAATAAAAGAAGGGTTTATGGATCAGGATACTATCCCCACCTTATTTCTGAGCCGAGTTAAAAAATACGACGGTAGGGTTGCCCTCAGAAAGAAGGAGTATGGAATCTGGAAAGACATATCATGGAAAGAATATGGGAAGAATGTAAAGTACGTTAGTCTGGGTCTTGCTGCCCTAGAGTTGAAAAAAGGCGAACGTGTTACAATGGTCGGAGAAAATTGTCCCGAATGGTTGTATGCGGATCTTGGAATAATGTCTGCCGGAGGAATTACGTCGGCTATCTATACAACTAGTTCACCGGAACAATGTGAGTATATCATAGGACACTCAGAGGCAAGATTCCATATTGTGGAGGATGAGGAACAATTAGATAAAGTACTGAAAGTCCGAAATAGGTTACCCAATTTGGTGAAGATAATTGTTATTGATATGGAGGGACTAAAACACTTTAAAGACCCTATGGTTATGAGTTTCGAAGAGCTTATAAAAATGGGTCAGGATTTAGATAAGAAAAACCCTAACCTCTTTGAGACTCGGTTGAATGAAGCAAAATCAGAAGACACGGCATTGTTAATTTATACATCGGGAACTACAGGTCCTCCTAAAGGGGCAATGTTATCTCATTCCAATATCTTATGGACAACAACTGCAATAAAAAATGCTTTTCCCCTGTATGATACGGATGAGGTATTGTCTTTCTTGCCACTTTCACACATAGCAGAAAGGATGTTCTCACTTTTTTTGCCAATACAGTATGGGTATATTGTGAACTTTATCGAAAATACCGATACTGTTACCCAGAATATGATTGAGGTATCCCCTTCTGTTTTCTTTGCTGTTCCTCGAATCTGGGAGAAATATTTCTCCACCATTACCATTCAAATGAGCGAGTCTACCTGGTTTAAAAAAATGGTTTATTATTTAAGCCTTAAGGTAGGTGGAAAGATTACAGGATTGAGGCTAAAAAAAGAAAAGGTCCCTTTTTTATGGCGGGCTGTCTATTCCCTGGTCCAATTTGTTGTATTCCGTAAATTAAAAGAAAGATTAGGCTTCGATAGGGTAAGATTGGCTATATCCGCAGCGGCCCCTATCTCTCCCGATGTATTGCGATACTTCCATAGTATTGGTATTCCCTTAAGGGAACTCTATGGTCAAACAGAGGATTGCGGTCCAACGAGTACCCATCTAGGTGACGAGATTAATATAGGTACTGTAGGACAGGCTATACCCGGGGTTTATGTTAAGATTGCTGAAGATGGTGAAATACTGGTCAGGGGGCCAAATGTTTTTCAGGGTTATTTTAAAGATCCTGAAGCTACTCATGAGACGCTAAAAGATGGATGGCTGCATACTGGTGACGTAGGGGAGTTGGATGAAGATGGATACCTGCGTATTACCGATAGAAAAAAGGATTTAATAATTACAGCAGGTGGTAAGAATATTGCTCCACAGAATATTGAAAATCAGCTTAAATTTAGCCCCTATATAAACGATGCAGTAGTTATAGGGGACGGAAGAAGATACCTGACGGCCTTAATTATGATAGATGAGGATAATGTAGTGAAATACGCCCAGGATAACCGTATACCCTTTACAACATATTCTGATTTATCTAAAAATCCGGATATTAAAAGGTTGATAAAAGGGGAGGTAGAAAAGGTAAACAAGACTGTGTCAAATGTTGAAACTATAAAGAAGTTTACCATATTTGATATAAGGCTGGATATGGAAAGTGGTGAACTGACTCCCACTATGAAGGTCAAAAGGAAATATATAAATGAAATATACAAGGATATAATAGAGTCCATGTATCGGTAAAAGGTAAAATTGAGATATAAGGAATCCATTCAATTATTTTTTAACTCCATCTCCCAACCCTGTTTCAATCCTTTGTATTGCTAAATATTCAAGTAATTTTTTATATGCATTTTATTCACATTTTCTGCTTGTCTTGGAAAGGATACCATGATGAGGTATTTTTTAATCACCAGGATATTGGGCAGAATTATTATTATTCTGTTGTTGATATAATCATTAGTTATTGAATGGGAAGAAAGATTTAAACAACAAACCATTGACATTAGAACCTTTCTTTGGAATACTTAAAAGTTAATAAAACGGGGTTAAGTCCAAAAAACAATATTAAAGGGATAAATTAAAGTAGATTAAAAGATACTTATTTTATAAGAGGTAAAACTGTGGATGATAAAATCCTTAATGAAAGAATCAATAAGGTTGCAGATTTTATAATCGAAGCTAATAATGTTGTTGTTTTTACCGGAGCAGGTGTGAGCACTGAATCAGGTATCCCGGACTTTAGAAGTCCAGGGGGGCTATGGGATAAGTATGATCCAGAAGATTTTCTCTACCAAAAATTTCTGGCAAGTGAAGAGTCAAGGGAAAAGTATTGGAACATGAACTCAGAGCTCTATTATACAGTCGCTGATGCCAAGATTAATAAAGCCCATTACGCGATTGTAGAGTTGGAAAGGATGGGAAAACTTGATTGTGTAATTACCCAAAACATAGATAATCTGCACCAGAAAGCAGGCCTTCCTGATGACAAAGTAATAGAACTACATGGAACTACAATGTGGGTTAACTGTTTAAATTGTGGGAAAAAATATACAAGAGAAGATATACAAATCAGATTAGAAAAGGGATTAAAGGTGCCTTACTGTGACTATTGTGGGGGCATATTAAAACCGGCTACCATATCGTTCGGTCAACCAATGCCACTCGAAGAGACTAGAGAGGCTGAAAGAAGATCACGGTTAGCCGGCCTTTTTATTGTAATTGGTTCGTCTCTGGTGGTTCAGCCCGCCGCTATGATGCCATTGTATGCCATAAGGGGGGGGTCTAAACTGGTTATAATTAATATGGAGAACACTCCCTATGATGCTAACGCTGATCTGGTTATTTATGGAAAAGCCGGGGAGATCATGGAAAAAATAGTAAACAAGGTAAAAGATATGCTATAACCTCATGAAAAGTGAATCCTTATTTTTAAAAGTTAATATTTTAATTGACTAATCAATAAATTAACTTTCATGATTTCATCAATTTTGATGGATAAGAAATATGCCAAGGTTCTTCATAGATAAGAGAAGCATAGATGAAAATATAGGAATACTGGTAGGTGAAGACGTCAAGCATATTAGCAAGGTTCTACGACTTGGTGTGGGAGATAAACTATTTCTATTTGATGATGCTGGTTGGGAATATCATGCTAAGATTAAAGAAACTGGCACAAAAGAACTTAAGGTTGACATATTTCAAAAGTTTCTTCCCCATAGAGAATCTCCGATAGAGATTGTCCTGGGGCAAGCGTTACCTAAGCAAACCAAGATGGATTTTATTGTTCAAAAGGGAACAGAACTGGGAGTCTCTGAAATCCTCCCTTTTAGCTCAGATCGGTCTATCCCAAAATTAACAAATGATAAGTCGTTTAAAAAGGTGGAACGCTGGCGTAAGATAGCGCTGGAGGCTACCAAACAATGCGGCAGAAACTTTCCCCCTAAGATTGCTCATCCCATTGATTTTTCAGAGATTTTAAAAAAGGATTTAAAAGATGCTTTTAAACTTATTTTATGGGAGGAAGAAAGGTCAGTTGGTTTGAAGGAAGTGCTGGATATAAATCAAGATGCAGCTAAGTTCTTTATATTAGTTGGCCCAGAGGGAGGGTTTAGCAGCAGTGAAATAGAAAAGGCCCGTAAAGCAGGTTTTAATGTGGCGAAGATGGGTATCAGAGTATTGAGAAGTGAGACGGCGAGTATAAGTATATTGAGCATAGTTCAGCATAGATTTGGGGATTTGAATTGAATATACTTGACCGGCAATTTATGGTATGCTAAAGTTCTTTTATTAAAGGGGTTACCGTTTAAATTCATTATAACCTAAACATTAGATAGTTATCAACTTTGTGTCTTACCCATTTATATTTAATTTATTAACGGTGATATACATAGGGGAGATATAAAAATGAAATGTCCTAAATGCCAATTTACCAGTTTTGACTATCTCGATAACTGTAAAAAATGTGGTGCAGAACTATCAGAGCTTAAGAACAATCTTAATATCTTATCTGTTGTTCCAAGAGTTATAACTACAGATAGAGTTCAAACTATATTGGATACCGATATTCCTGAAGAACAGGGTATGATTGATACCATGGATACTTCTATTCAATCGGTTCAGGATACTCTTGGAAATGAACAGACTTTAGACCATGAAATAGAAGGTCAAGAAGGGGTTGTTCTAGAGGATTCACATGAGATAGATACTGAAGACAAAAATATTTTAGGATCCCCTGTAGATTTGAACTTTGAGGACACGATAGAGGAAAACCCTTCCCTTATAGAGGAGGAATTGGAAGAGGAGACTGCGGAGAAGGGAGAAGAATATGCAGATATTCTGAAAACTGAGATTAGTAATGATGATGAAGTCTCAGAAGTACCCTTTAAACTTGAAACAGAAGAGTCCAGTGATGCATCAGAACTTGCGTTAGATGAGGAGGGAGAAGAAGATGCAGATATTCTGAAAACTGAGATTAGTATTGATGATGAAGTCTCAGAAATACCCTTTAAACTTGAAACAGAAGAGTCCAGTGATGCATCAGAACTTTCTTTAGAGGAGGGGATGGAAGAATTTGTTGAAGAGAAAGATACAGATGACGATATAGAACTAGAACTGCCTGAATTTAGCAAATACAGCGAGATATCGATAGGTATGGAAGATATCGAGTCCTTAGATACATATCAATCAGAAGAAGGTTTTGAGCTTTCTCCTTTAGAGATCGATTCTAAAGAAGAAATTTCGGCTTTCCCGGAAAAGCATGAAGAAGATACAGAAACTGTCCAACTAGACCCTGAAAGTTTAGAGATTATAGAATTTGAGGAAGAAGAACCTTCATCAGATGAAGAACTAAAATGATAGATATGGAATTCAGATCCCCAGAGCCGCATCCTTTTGAAAACGACCAGCAGATAAGCCAAAAAGTGGACCAAAGCCCAGGTCTTATTAGTGAAACTAGCCTGAATAATAAAGCAGGGTTTTGGATAAGGTTCTTAGCCTTCTCTATAGACAATATTGTTCTTCAAATAATATATACGCTATTTTTTATTACAGGTGGGCTGGCAGTCTATTTAGCTTCAGATACTCGTGACTGGCTGGCAATTTTTGACCGTGCAGTAACTCTTGCCATACCTTATAATATATTGATGCTTGCAATTACAGTAGGATATTTTACATACCTACACGGTTCTACCGGTCAGACTATAGGTAAAATGATGTGCCAGCTAAAAGTTGTCCTTAAGAATGGCGAACCATTAAGTTACGGTAAATCTTTTTTAAGATTTGTTGGGTACTTTGTCTCTGCTATTGTGCTCAATATAGGTTTTCTCTGGGTAGCTTTTGATAAGGATAAACAGGGATGGCATGATAAGATTGCAAGTACATATGTAATAAAATTATCAGATGAAAAGACTTGACAACTTTTCTGTTTTTTAATATATACAAAAAAGTTTAAGACTATAAAATTTACTGTTGCGCCGAGATAGCTCAGTCGGTAGAGCAGAGGACTGAAAATCCTCGTGTCCCCAGTTCGATTCTGGGTCTCGGCACCACGAAATATTAAGTGAAAACGGGAGGTTAGCTAACATTGGTTAACCTCTTTTTTTCGTTGAATTCGTGGATTGTGCCAGAAATTGTTCCCATTTGTGCCTGTAAATTTACTTTTTAGGAAGCCACAAGTTTATCTTGTGCTATGAAAGGGTTATGATGGTTTCTCCACCCTTTGTGCCTTGAATGACACACGCTGCAAACTCCCCGGTGGTAACAGCTCCAACTCTGATTTAACACCTATTTCATTGAATATTGCTTCTTCTACCACATCCTCTAAAGTTTTAAAATCCTTCATTTCAGGTGTGTATTCTAATTTGAGCTTCAAAACATCCATATCAGGTTTTTCAAGTTTTATCCTAAACTCACCTCCAAGCCCTTCAATCTTGGCAATAACCTCCTCCACGTCTATTGGAAGTATCTCCTTTTCACCGATCTTTATGAGTTGCGAAACACGCCCTTTAACATATGACATTTTAGGTAAAGTGCGACCACAAGAGCAGGGCTCATAAGGGAGAATACAGCCTACATCTCCCACTTTGTATCGAAGAAGGGGCATAGCCTCTTTGGTTAAAAGAGTGAAGACCAATTCTCCCTCTTCACCTTCTGGAAGTGGTTCTCCGGTTTTTGGGTCTACCACCTCTATAATGCCTGCGTCAGAGTGAATGTGCATTCCGATCCTTGCTTCGCACTCAGAAGCGAAACAAGGGGAGGTTTCTGCCGCACCGTAAAGGGTCATGAAGGGGATCCCATATTTCTCCTCAACCTTTTTCTTATATGATTCAGCCCACCCTTCACCGGTCCCGCTGGCCAGCCTCAGGTTTGTGTCTTTTACCTTTATCCCCAGTTGTTCCATCCTTTCAAAATAGCCTAGTAGCATTGAAGGCGCATGCTCAATGACCGTAACCCTTCCATCCCGAGTCAATTGTATCTGGTGATCGGGATTGTATCTGCCAGCGCACATCAGGATGAAAGATGCCCCTAATTCTCTATATGCTTGAATGCAAGGATCAGCTAAGTGGAGTATCTGTACCATATCTGAAGGGCGTACACCCATTGTCCAACGTCCACGTGCTTCACCTTCGGTGAAGTGTAACCCTGTGTCTTTTTTGCTATTAGGGATAGGAACGACTGCACCAACGGTTCCCGATGTGGAGTGAAACATCTTAATCTCATCTTCAGGAATAGCCAGTCTATCCTTCCATGGGACATCAGTATCGACTTCTATATCTATGGTGAAAGGAATCTTGCGAATATCCTCTAAAGTCGATATATCCTGAGGTTTTATCCCTGCCTTGTCAAATAAACGCCGGTAAAAATTTGTCCTTGTATAAGCCCATTCTACTATATGTTGAAGTCTTTGCTTTTGCAGCTTGCGAAGCTTTTCTAAAGGCATAGTTTCAATCTCTTCATTCCAGAATTTTCTTTCCTCCATATTTAACTTCCTTTCTATATTAAAACTTCAACCATGCACTGAACTATACCCCAATTATTGGGTGAAAGCCAGCCATTTTTGTTGTTTTATCGAAGGGGTTTATGTATAATTCAAGTATGAGACGGCTATCTTTTATTATTATCCTAGTAATGTTGGTTACCGCATTTCCTTTAAAAGCAAGAATAAGCGTAGGGATGCAGGCGAAAGAAGGAGAGTTTACCCCACAGAGAGAGCTGATGGTTAGAGAGCAGATCGAAGCCAGGGGTATTAAAGGTAAATCTGTTCTTAGGGCAATGCGGAAAGTAAAAAGGCATCTGTTTGTTCCTTCGGCGTATAGGAATTTAGCTTATACTGATACTCCCCTTCCCATAGGTGAAAGCCAAACCATATCACAACCTTATATTGTGGCTTTAATGACAGAGCTGCTGGCATTAAAAGGTAACGAAAAGGTTTTAGAAATAGGTACGGGTTCAGGTTATCAGGCAGCTATTCTAGCAGAATTGGCTAAAAATGTATATACTATAGAGATATTAGAGCCGTTGGCTATTAGAGCCAAGAAAATTCTTAAAGAATTGGGTTACTCCAATGTTTATGTTAGGCACGGTGATGGTTTTTTAGGCTGGCCGGAATATGCTCCCTTTGATGCCATAATAGTAACCTGTGCGCCTAAAAAAATTCCTGCACCTTTAATTGAGCAGTTGGCAGAGGGCGGAAGATTGGTAATCCCTGTAGGGGGATTTTGGCAAGATCTAAAATTGGTAGAAAAGGAAAAAGGAAAGATAGTTACGAAAGATATAATTCCGGTAAGATTCGTTCCTATGCTTAGAGAAAAGACAGATGTTAAAGGAGCAAAAGATAAATAGTTTACTGAAAATTATAAAGAGGTATATTAAAATTTAACCAACGACATAGATGAAAGTCATTTAGTAAACAAGAAAATTTTGAACTGACAGCATATTATGTTTTCAAAGGTTTAACCGACTGCGGTTAAACCTTTTTTATGCATGCTACTATTTTTCTACTATTATCTAATGAATCACCTCTAAATATGATTGTTGGTATTGGTTTGTTATTCTAATTTGATTTTAATTTTCCTAATACAATTATAACGTCGTCGTTTCTAATAAAGACATCTTTTACTAATAATCGAGCTAAGTTTTCTTTAAAATCATCAGGGTTTAGCCGATACACGGGAAAGTCATCCAAGTAGTTTGATATAATGTCATCTATCAGTTTCTGCAATTTATTTTTCTCTGAAAAGTTATGTTCATTAACTGTGATGTCTGAAATGATAAGATCACCTAGATAAAAAGCCCCTGTTTGAGATTTGTAAATAATATTTCCATTGAAATCAGCGGATCCTTCTAATTCTTCTTCTAAGAAATTTCCATTATAAGATAGCTTTAACCCGATACTTTTCCCTTTGAAGTATACTTCGGGAGCTTTTACTGTAAGGTTAGCTATCAGAATATTTCTGTCAAAGGGGAATTTTTGGGATACCACCTCCTGAATTTTAGCTCTTGGGATTATTATTTCTTTCTGGAATGCACAGCTTGAAAACGTAAAGAGCATACATAAAGCAATAATAATGAGTCTATTCATTTATCTTCTTTTTATTCTAAGAACAATTAACCTGTTGTTTATATTTCATTGTAGTTCCTAAATTGTATTCTTTAACCTAATAGATGAGTCTTAATCAAAAAGCCCCCTTCCTTTTTTCTATCTATTATCTCAGGAACTAATGAAAGACTATAACATGGTTACTTTTTTGATATTAGTGTTTGTAAAATTATTACTATCACTTAGTTATGCGTTTACCTATACTTTAATTATCAGCTAAAATCTATTTTTTTAGTTTGTGGATCCTGTTCCCCTTTTTATTTTTTGAACAGTAAGTAGGTTATAAAAGTTGCGCCATATTGTTAGGGATAGCGCTTCCTTTATTTTAACGCAGGTGCCTTTCTCCAATCCGTAACCGGGATAAACTTTACTGTTTCTGGATCAGCATGGTATATCTTATCGTACTTTACCCCTTCGTGATCAGTTGAGGTATAGTTAAGTGGACCAGACAGACCCTGAGTATCATAATTATTTATGGTCTCCATAGCATCTATGAATTTTTCATTATCAATGTCTTTGCCAGCCCTTTTAATTGCCTCGCAATAGACCTTCATTACAACCCATCCTATTGAGTAGGTTTTTGGCCGCATCAATTTTTCAGTTCCCGGGTGGTACTTAAAGGTTATCTTCCTCATCTCTTCTATTCCAGGGGCATCATCATACCAGGAACTAACGGAATGAATTCCATAGAAATTTTTTGCTGCCGGTCCTGTTAACTTTATAACGTCTTCTGAGGTAGCGGTATTTGTCGCAAAGACCTTGGCGTTCAGTCCAAACCGCGCAGCATCCCTAATCATAAGAGATACAGCAGGGATAACATGGGTCATTACAATATAATCTACACCATCTCTCTTCATGGTCAAAACCTCAGCTGTGGCATCTATAATATTCAGAGTGAGAGGCATAGTTTTATAATTAATTCCAAAATGTTTTGTCCATCTATCAAAACCCCTATCTAATTGGTTCTGAGCCTGTTCAATAACTGCATTAACTATCTTTGGATTTTTCTTTTTTGAGGTTTCAAGGATATAATCAAGCATGATCCCTACCTGATTTTCGTATGGGTCAAGGGGTATGAAAATGTACCTTATATACGGTCTAGTCATCTCTTCAGTTCCAGCAAATGCAAACGTAGGGATTTTCTCCTTTATGAAATTATCCTTCAAGGCTCTGGCTTGGCCCGAAGCAAATCCAATAAGGGCAAATACCTCGTCTCTGTACACCAGCTTCTTAAATGCTGATACAGCGCCAGGTATAGTAAGGCGGTCATCCTCTGCGAGGAGTTTTATCTTTCTTCCATGGATCCCATTGTTATCATTTATATGGCTGGTGTAGGTTCTGAGAGCTTGTACCACCGGTACTATAGTATCTGCAGCCGGGCCTGTAATGCCATTAACAAAACCTATTTTAATTGTATCGTCTGTAATGCCTCTTTTAATACCTTTTGGTGATGTATATCCTTTAGATGTTATAGAAATCATACAGAGAAAAGTAAAGATTACTGTCAATATAACTTTCCCTTTCATTTTCATAAGTTATCCCCCCCTTAACGAAAAAAAATCTGAAATCCGTAAGACAAAGCTTCTGATAAAACAGATAAACTGTTTATAAGTATTATTGGTAAAACTAAGCTATGAAGTAAGGTTATTTATGGTGTTAATGTAGAAATTAATTTAAATTCAAACCTTTCAGCAGAAAGAAAATGTAAAATTAGGTTTAGATCCTTACAAAATATTTGTATTTTATTATTTTTCACCTTTATAAACAGTGGCACAAGAATTAATAAAGTCCACTGCGAATACCAAAATTGCCACAGAACCCAGAATCGCAGGGATAATATATACATTATTGTAATTTAAGCCTTGCCACCAATAACCAAAGACCGGGGAACCTAACCATGCACCGACCCACCCAATGAGGACTTTGGATGCAAAAGACCACCATCCTGGTAAAACGTAGAACTTAAAGACGAAATGTAAAACCCCAGAGACAACAACACTTATAAGCAATAAAATAATAAAACTAATAAAATCCATACCTATCATCTTAAATCCTCCTTTCATTTAACCCTTAACTTTAGTTACATTAACACCATAAAAAATATTACTAACAAAAGGTTTAAAACCTAAACCCAAATATGGATATAATATATATATTGTCAGTAATTCTTCTAAGTCGCATCTCGTTCTGCCTTTAGTAAGTCGATGTTTTCTTTAAATCCTTTACAAAGACGGGAGATTTCTAATGCCATTCCAGCAATGGTGGCCAAAGCCTGTACAAAGTTTACATCATCAAGCGTTGCTTCCCAAGGTTCGGCAGTATAAACCCTTAGTGCTCCTATAGGATTCTTCCGCACAATGATAGGCACAGACAAGATTGATGCAATTCCCTCTTTCTTGGCTTCTTCAGGGTACTGGATTCGGGGATCATCCATTACATCATAAATCGCTACAGGCCCATCTTTTAAAGAGTTTGCTATGGAGCGCATTGAACTGAGAGGGCCCTTATTCAGATACTCCTCACTGAGACCCTTTGATTTAGCCACCTCTAGTTCATGCGTTTTGCGATTAAAAAGCAGAAGAGCGCATCCCTTAGCATCCAGGGCATTCTTTACACTTTCCACAATAAGGGAGGCTACTTCAGCAGGGTCTTTGTATGAAACGATGTTATTAGTAATCTTTAAAAGGGTTTCGTAGTTCATAATTGGTTTTTTCATGATAACCTCCTTATTAAAGGGTTTTGAAAAGTGCTTGGTAGAGATTTGGCAGGTTGGAATTTGAAGGTATTAGATTTTTCAAACAGTGTGAGAAAGTAGGTGGAGTGTCGACTCTTCCTTATTAGAATTCAGAGATGTTTTAAAATAGCTCGACAGAACTTCTTTAATCTTTTAGCTCAGTTACTAAGGCGATTCGGCTTCATTTGCCAAATTAAAATCAAGACGAAGACAAAACCAGCGGATCTCTTTTTTAATAGCCATAACAATATCAAATAATATTGTCTGCTTTTTAAATTGCCATGCTCTACCCCCCGTCATTTAAGAGTTTACGGTGGTTAATATTGTAACCATATTCGTACTTTTTTAACCGTAAGAGCTTGTTGTATCTTGTTTTCTGCAA
>JBDRRJ010000029.1:0-5697 GCA_043825855.1 Pseudomonadota bacterium
AGCACCAATATCATGAAGCAATGCAGTTATGAAAATATTTTCCAATCTCTCAGTTGGAAGACCTGCGGCTTTTCCTATTTCCCACGCAACAAATGCAGTCCTTTGTTGATGTTGAATTAATAAAGGACTTGCCAAATCCATGGCATCGGAGAGTGAAAGAACAAGATTGCCTAAATTGACTGTAATTTGGCGTTGCATATTATCCTCCTCAAAAACTTCGTGCTGATAGTCATAATATATTCCTCTTCTTCGAGTCGAACAAACAATTATATAGTGCCAACTAACACCAACTTTTGCATATTAACCACTCGATTAAATGCTTGTGTATTTTTACCACCATATCCTCCCCTGACAGATTAATCCGCCTATTGTTGTGGGATGAAATATATTATGCGACTAAGGGAATGGCTGGGAAAAAGCGGGAATCATCGGGATTGATAAGGGTTTGATGGATTTTTTGAGCGATTTTTTGTCGCAACGCTGTTTCATTGGATCCCCCCTAAAATGAAACTTATTCTGCGACTTTTTCCCGCAGCGTTAAACTATGATTTGAGACATTTTGAGACAATTTCTACTTAAAATCTCGGCCACAGTATTTACATTCTACAGGATTTGCTTTAACAAATTCTGCACAATAAGGACATTTTTTCATATTTGTTCCGATGACCCACGCATGAGGAAGGGCAATAATGTAAAGAAGTGTTCCATAAATCCACCATTCAATATGTGATATTCTCACAGTGACAGATTACTCCGGTTTGGATTCATTCAGGAGTTCAAAGAACGCCTCCACCACCTTCGGATCAAAGTGCTTACCGGTCTGCTCCTTGATATGTTCACGGACTTTCTCTTCCGGCCATGCAGGACGGTAAGGGCGCTCTGAGCATAGCGCATCCCAAACGTCGACAACTGCAAAGATCCTCGCTGCCAGTGGAATGTGTTCTCCCTTTAGTTCGCGCGGGTAGCCCGTGCCGTCCCATTTTTCGTGGTGACAGTAAGGAATGTCTAGTGCCAGCCTTAGATAAGAAATAGGGGTGAGGAGTTCGTAAGCATAGACCGGATGTTTGCGCATGAGTTCCCATTCTTCGTTATTCAGGGCACCCGGTTTGAGAAGAATGGGGTCAGGAATGCCCATCTTGCCGATGTCGTGGAGCAGCGCACCTCTTCGCACATGCATCAGTTCGCTGTCTCTTATGCCCATTTGGCCAGCCAATCGCAAAGTCATCTCCGTAACACGTTGACTATGCCCCTCGGTTTCCTTATCGCGCAGATCCAGAGCCTTAGACCACCCTTCCAGAGTGTCATCATAGGCATGAAGCAGGTCAATGTTGGACTTCTGTAGGTTATCGAAAAGCTGGGCGTTATCTACAGCAATGGCTGCTTGCGTAGCCAGAGCTTCCAAAAAATCAAGCCATTCCTGTTCAGGTTCGAGGGGTGTGCGGTTGAATACTTCCAGGACGCCCCTAACTTCTCCTTTCGCAATAAGAGGTGTGCCATAGTAGGTTACGAAGTCTTCACCACTGAGTTGAGGGGATTGCTTAAAAAAATCCTGCGATTCTTTTTGCAGGTCAAGAATGGAGATGGTCTTCCTTTCCTGGGCAGCTCTGCCCGCATAACCCGTGCCTAAAGGTAAATCTGTGTATTTAAGAGCACTTGTTCGAAAGCCACGCCCGGCAATATATTTCAGCCTATTATAGATTTGTGTATTAAGAAGGAGGACGTCTGCCGCATCTACACCTAAAGTATTAATTACCTGTTCCAAGAAGACGCTAAAGGTAACGCGCATGTCGAGGCTGGCGGTAATAGCCATGTCTATGGCTCGCAGGGCTTCCAAGCGGTCGAATCGCCTTTTGAGTTGTTCTTCCATCTGCTTGCGCTCAGTGATGTCCCTTGCGACGGAAATCACAGCCACAACCTGACCTTCGCGGATTAAAGGAGAACTGCTGATTTCCATATCTTTTTTCGTTCCATCCCTAGCAATAAACTCAAAGGTTGATAAAACTACATTCTCGCCGGCAAGTGTTTGCATTCCATCGGATAAGGCCTTCTCAAGGTATTCGGGTGATATAATATTCAGCTCTGGAAAAGGTTTACCAATGAACTCTTCTGGCTTGTATCCCAAAGTTTGTTCCAGGGAGGGTGATACGCTGAGAACCTTGAATTCCCTATCGAATGAGAAGATAACATCGGATACGTTTTCAAAGTGGCTGCGATATTTTTCTTCGTTCATCCGAAGTGCCTCCTCTGCCTGCCTGCGTTCGGTGATGTCTTTGCAGATGCCCATCATGGCTATTGGTTTTTCTCTATCATCCTTTACAATTGAAAGTGACAACAATGCAGGAAATGTCTCTCCGCTTTTTTTTATGGCTTCAATCTCGCCTCCCCAGCTAGCTTCCTTAATCAAGCTGGACATTATCTCGCTTGCCGATTCTGGATTAGCGTCGAGGCAGGCAACTGATTTACCTAGTAGTTCCCCTTTTTCATAGCCATATCCATCTTCTATAGCTGGATTTGCAGAAGTAATAATACCTTCCATATCAGTTATCGTCACTCCATCAATAGCTCCCTCAATAGCTTGAGAGAATATCTTAATCGTTTTATCTGCCTTGCGTTGCTTCAAGATCTTGGTTAGTTCATTGGCGATTAATTGAATATGAACGACATCATGTTCCTCATAAACCCCTGATTTATTACCCACACCAAAGATATAGTGTATCTTACCGCCTTCGATTACGGGAATGCTCATGAACCGTTTTAAGGGTGTATGCCCTTCCGGAAGCCCCTTCTGATTTGGGGAAACAGAAAAATCGTTGTATATAATCGGTTTTCCCTGGCGAACACAATCTACCCAGTTTCCTGCCTCTTCAATGGAATAGTGAGTGTCATAAGCAGCGGTACAGCCCTTGAGGGCTTCAGAGTTCCATGTGGTGAGGACAATCGTCTTCTGATCTTCATCCACCAGATGGAAAAATCCGATTGTGCTTCCTGTGAGATAGACTGCTTTATCCAGAGCATAATCGTAGAGTTCTTTGTCGGATAAGCTTGGGGCCTTGAAGTATAATTCCAAAAGGATTTTGGCTCGTTTGTTCTCCACATGCAAACGCGCCTCACTTTTTCGCAGCTCCTCCTCGTGACGCTGAAGCGAGCCGGCCATTTGGTCAAAATTTGAAGCCAATAAACCCAGCTCACCTGGTATATCGGCTAGTCCTGTTCGGGTGGTTAGGTCTCCATCGGCCAATTGATTCGTCACGTCTATCAGACGATTCACCGGAGATATAATCAATCTTCCCCCAAATAACCAGGCTCCCAAAAACGCAAGCACTGAGATCAAGCCCAACAAGGTAAAGTTGCGAATCGTAATCCGATTAAGATTTGCATATGCGACTTGCTCTGGAATGCCGACTCCAATATGGATAGCCTCAAGACCTCTGCCGATCGTTTCGTACCCAAAAAGACGGGGCACTTCATCCAGGCCAACTTTCTCCATCACTCCTTTTTTTTTGGTTAACATGGTTTTAACTACGGCTTTTTCGAGCATTTTTTTCCCGACGAATCTCTCCGGATCGGGAAATCGGATTAAGATCGTGCCGTTACTATCGATAACAGTAAGGTTCGCTCCCTCAGGCAGATCAACCTCACGAATCATTTTTTGCAGTTTCTCCAATTCAAGTCCGACAACAAAGGCAGTAATTATTTGTCCTGTATTATCAAGGACAGGATAACCCAAAATAAGGGTGGGTTTGCCACTGAGACGGCCAATTAAATATTCTCCGATTACAAAACGGCGTTTTTGCACAAGACGTTGGAAATACGGACGGTCGGCAAAAGTTGCCGGCAATGCTTTGAGGGGAGCTGAGGCATATACCTTTCCATTCGGTTTGACGGCAGCTAAACCAGTGTAGATTTCAGTTTCTTTTAATAAATTGGCAAGGATCATTGAACATGCATCTGAATCTTGCCAACGGAATTGAGGCATTTGAGAAAGGGCGAAAAGGATATTGCGTGTTTTTACAATATTTTGTCCAAATATATAGGATATGTTCTGTGCCGCACCTCTTGCATTATCTAAGGCATTAAGACGGTCCTCGTTTCTACCTTCGATGCATTGATAGACTAACAGACCCAGTATTGGGACCATTATCAAAAAGACGGAAAGCATCAGGCGTGTACGCAAGCTAGTAAATAAAATATTTTTCATATGTATTTTCCCCTTCTATCTGCATTACCCATTTGCGCCCCCCTGTAATAATTAATATTACAACTAAAGCGAGCACATATAGCCAAATTTTTTTAGTCTTTTCTGCCACATTATTTCCCTTTTCGCTTTAAACTGAGAAATAAATTATATTACTTTTTTTCATACACTTTTATATTCCGCCAAGCCCCTACAACTTTTCCTATGATAATATAATGCTTGTTTGGCTTAAAATATATGTGGCCCACTGTCCGGACAAGAACAGCGCATTCATCTGCCAGCCGGCCAGCGCCAGCAAGGCTATCCCGTTGTCTGCAGCTGGGTAAAGTTGAGACAGATGCGAATTGGTCATGCGGCGTTCCCCCCTAATGCGACGGCTGATTTATCTGGCTATTACATGAGAGTTTCCTGTCCTTTAACTTCCGTGCCCCGAATTCTCCGGGACCATTGAGTGAGACGAGCGGACTAACAAAGTAAATAAGACCGCATAAAACATGCCAAATTCTCCTTATAATAAGTAAAAAAGCCCCAGATGAAAGGCGCACAAATCCTGAGGAATGAGGTGTACTTAAGGGCAAGCCGCGACTACGAAGGATTCGGTACAAAGCTGCAGATAGATTTCTTGCGAAGCCATCAAAAATAAATCAATTTTTTTTGTGAAATCTACTGCTTGGGGATGGGAAGAATTGATACGGACAGGTTACTAATGAACATTTTTGTACTACTTTTTACATTATTGAACAATATATAATTAGTTCGTACTGAAATATTTTGTAGAAATTCTAAACTTATCAATATAGAGAATCCGCTCACTCGAAGATGCTCGGCGGTCTGCTTCATGGTCAATATTTTTCTTTCCATATTTATTTTAGTGAATTAATACTCCGTGTCTTTTGGTGGATAAGGATCATTCCCTGGGGCAATGGTATCTTTACTTCGAATCTTTCCGTCAAGGCCTTTGGTTATTAACTCTCCACCGCCTTGCTTTTTGAGCATATCTCTGGCAGCCTGTTCGGCCTCTTTTTGAGTTTCGTGCAAGCTTGATGCTTTGTCGGAATCATTTCTTTTGTTTACCCAGGTGCCATCCGGTCGTCGATAAACCATCCTGTCCCTTCCTTTGGTCATTTTGGTCCTCCTTTACTGTATTCGATGCAAATATTAAAAGAGTCAAACTGAGACTTGATGCTTTGTTTTTTTTAGTTGGTCAATTACCAAATGTTCCAGGACATGATTCATTACTTAAGAAAAGAAAATTGCTTTTCGTAGAACTCTCTTGCAGCAGTCTGTTTTTCGGTTACGTATGATGACATTTCTTCATAATTTTCGAAAAGAAGATTAACAATTCTGGCATCCAAAAGGCAACGATCGGAAAATTGTTTAATAATTTGAAAAAGGCCATCTTTGGACATACTTTTCCTATATGGTCGGTCTTCAGCCAGGGCTGTAAATATATCTGCAACCATCATAATTCGGGCACCTGTACTTAGTTCATTTGCCGTGCA
>JBDRRJ010000030.1:0-365998 GCA_043825855.1 Pseudomonadota bacterium
TATCCTGTATATGTATTAATGAAGAATCAGCCAACCCGGAACTCATGAAGAAGATATCCAGAATAGGTAAAGGCAGAATATACATGATAGGCGAAGCCGGTGATATAACCTCCGCACTTATGGAAGAAAGAAGCAGAATGTGATCTAATAAATATCTAATAGTCTTTTTATTTCAGTATTTATTTTTTAATCCATCTAAACTCACTTCACTGAAAATTATCTTCATAACTTTCGTTTATAAAAGCAGGATTTAGAAAGCTTGAATTCATTTTTAGTGTTGTTTATTTACAGGGCTATCAAAGACTTAATATTTAGAGGAGGATGCCATGATAGTTAACTATGGTTATACAGATGGCAGTGGAGAATATTATATTGTAATAGATACTGACAAATGTGATGGTTGTGGGGACTGTGTCCCAGCTTGTCCTAAAAATGTCCTGGAACTTGCTGAGGATGACTACGGGGATATAGTTGTAAAGGTAAAAGATGACGTTAAGAGCAAGGTTAGTTATGTATGTTTAGGTTTTAATCCCGGGTGTAGTAGGAATGAGGTGAATTGCCGAAGCGTATGCAAACATGATGTTATTTCACATTCATGGTAGGGCCTTAGGGCTAAAGTTTTTAATAATTAAACTTTAAGGAGATTTGTTATGGAAGAAAAAGATAAAAAACTGGATTTTTTTAATAAGTTTGATAACGCTAAAGATATCTTTTCCAAGATATTGAGAAAGGCAAAAAAGGAAATTATATTACAGGACAGGGAAGAATTCATAGAGTCCATGGCTGAAGAGATAATAGACGAACATGGGCTAAATGATGATGATGCTAACAATTATGCAGACCTTATATATCAAATATGGGAAGAGACCTGTGCTTGCAGTATTACAGCCTTTGACCAAGAAATATCCAATATTAAGAAAAAGATTTTTAAGTAGATACCCCAAATAATTCCGCTAACGTTTCTTCCAAAAGAGAGTTATCGATTTCCTGTAATAACTCTATATTTCTCCGCATAAATCCAATATCTTTTGTCGTTATTTTTATTATTGTGCCTAAAAAACATTGACAAAGGCATTTGCCTATTATCCCTTTACTACTCATTTAAGGAAAAGGGAATTTATGTTTGCTTCGGCTACTGCTATTTTGGTTTCCTTTACACTTTTGGGAATAAAGGGGGTAATTATAATGATCCTTATTGGCCTGTTTACATTTGGTTCAGCTAATTTTCTAAAGGCCAGGATTGGAGGCATTACAGGAGATACTTTTGGTGCTATAAATGAAATAAATGAAGTTTTAGTATTGATTTTGGGATTAGCCCTTCTCAATTTTACGAATTGTTAGTGGAGTTAATGTAGCCAACATATCCATTTATGGTGTTCTTAACAAAATACCTCTCCCTTTCTTTAATGTCATCATCGAGACGGTTGAATAATGCAAATGATTTATCTGCTTTTAAAAGTTTTGATATGCAATCTTCGATTAGATTTTCCTTTTTCGTTGAATTTATAACCTGATCGCTTATTACTTCTTTCCATAATAACAATTGCTGTCTGTGCCTTTCAAGCATCTCTTCGGAATCTTTATGGATTCCAAAGTGTCCAAAGCATATTTGTTTACTACCCAGATTTAAAAGCTTATCTAGGCTTTCTATCGCTTTTTCAAGGTACAATTTAGGTGGGGTTGCAGGTCGTTGGTATATAGCATTATTCAAAGAATGAAATACGCCTGCTGCCTCTCCGGCGAATAGGTAATCATCACAAACATAACTTACATGATGAACAGCATGACCTGGTGTCTTTATAACCCCTATGCCATTTATCGCAAAACTGGAAGAAGAGATTATTTTTTCTTCTGATATCGGTTTAATCTCCCCATATACCATGGCTATATCACCCAGAGTCTTTTTTGTCGCCTCCCAGAGACTTTGAGGGTTTACTAGATGCTCCACAGCCCTTTCGTGGCAGACAACTCTTGCTTCAGGAAAGCTATCTGTTATTTCTCTGATTCCACCAACGTGATCTAGATGGATATGGGTTAAAAAGATATAGTCTAAATTATTAATTCCAACAGTTTTTAAAGATTTTATAAGTTCTTCAATTGTCGCAGTGGGGCCTACATCGACAATAAAGGTATAATTACCTATATAAACCCACGAACTTATCATATTCCTGAACCCTCTGAGCTTTTGCTCCAAATCTATCAAGTACAGATTGCTATTAATCTTTAAGATGCTTGACAATCCTTCTGGCTACCTTTCGTATCTTAAATTTCAAATTCCCTTAATAATTAGCACTTATATACATCTAAATCAAGATGAAAAATCTTGACAGGCAACTGGATATCTTGTACACAGTTTTATAAATATAACGATAAACTCTACTGATTTTTATGTCCGATAAAAAAGATAGGTAAAAGCAATGGCAGAGACTAATTATATTACGATCTTTATTACTGCTTCTTCTTCTGAAGAAGCAGTAATAATTGGAAAAACCTTGGTAGAAGAGAGGCTGGTTGCATGTGCTAATATCATTCCTAAAATAAGATCGATATTTAGCTGGGAGGGTGTGATCTGTGATGAAAATGAAGTCATGATGATTCTAAAAAGTAAAGAATCGTTATTCCAACAGATTAAAAAGAGAGTCATAATGCTTCACAGCTATGAGGTGCCAGAAGTTATAACCCTTCCTATTTGTTCAGGTTCAGAAGATTATCTCAAATGGATTGATGATGTTACAGTTGATAGCTGAACCTTTTAAAGATAGTTATTGTGATCTTTGCAAAAGCTCTTACACTCTCTTTCCAACATCAGGTTTTGCCTTGACAATGCAAGAGAATTATTATAAAAATGGGTACTAAACTTAAATCCTTTTTGCATGGAGATAGAAATGATTGAAGATGACTTTACTACTGCCCTGACATTTGATGATGTCTTTTTGCTGCCGGGGGAATCTGAAGTCTTGCCTAAAGACGCAAATGTACGTACGTTTCTTACAAAATCTATAGAATTGAATATACCTATCATCAGTGCTGCTATGGATACTGTTACTGAGCACAGAACAGCAATCAGTATGGCTCGTGAAGGAGGAATAGGGATTATTCATAGGAATATGAGTATAGAATCGCAAGCATCTGAAGTTGACAAGGTAAAGAAATCTGAGAGTGGAATGATTGTAGATCCGATAACAATGCATCCAGAGCAGAAAATATATGAAGCTTTAGAAGTAATGGAAAAATATAGGATTTCTGGTGTTCCAATAGTTAAAGAGGGGAAACTGGCAGGGATACTTACCAACAGAGACCTTAGGTTTGAAACTGACCTTAATCAAAAAATAGATTCTGTGATGACTAAAGAAAATCTTATTACTGCCCCTGTAGGGATTACCATGGAAGAATCAAAAAAGCTTCTCCATAAGAACAGAATAGAGAAACTACTTGTTGTAGACAATAAGAATAACTTAAAAGGATTAATAACGATAAAGGATATTGAAAAGATACGGAAGTACCCTAATGCCAGCAAAGATCACTTGGGAAGACTTCGTGTAGGGGCAGCAATTGGTATAATTTCTAATAGAGAGGAGAGAGTTGAAAAACTTTTAAAAGCCGGAGCAGATATTATTGTAATAGATACAGCTCATGCTCATACAAAAAGCACTCTAGAAGCTGTTAATGATACTAAGAAAAATTTTCCTGGTTGCGAGTTGATTGCCGGAAATGTAGCTACTGCAGATGCTACTCTTTATCTCATAAAGGCAGGTTGCGATGGAATAAAGGTTGGTGTAGGACCAGGGTCTATCTGTACAACCAGGGTAATTGCAGGCGTTGGTGTTCCCCAAATAACAGCTATAATGGATTGTGCAAAAATTGGAAAAAAACATGATATTCCTCTTATTGCTGACGGGGGCATAAAGTACTCAGGAGATATAGTTAAAGCATTGGTTGCCGGAGCCCACAGTGTTATGATAGGCAATCTGATTGCCGGAACAGATGAAAGTCCTGGAGAAACTATAATCTTTCAGGGAAGAAGCTACAAAGTATATAGAGGAATGGGTTCTATTGAAGCAATGAAGAAGGGAAGTAAAGATCGATACTATCAAAATGACACGACTAGTGATGCCAAACTTGTTCCAGAAGGGATCGAAGGGAGAATCCCTTACAGAGGTTCCTTGTCCTCAAATATTTACCAATTATTGGGTGGACTAAAAGCTGGTATGGGCTATGTTGGATGCAAAAATCTTCAAGAATTAAGAGAAAAAGGCAAGTTCATTAAGGTTACCGCTGCCGGTTTAAGAGAAAGCCATGTTCATGATGTTATTATAACCAAAGAAGCCCCAAATTATCGGCTTGAGTAGACGGAATTTCAAAGATTCTAAAAATTAACCCTTCAACCATTAAACCCCTAAACCAGGAAGAGACATAAGTGTGTCAGTTGACATCCATCAAGAAAAGATACTTATCCTTGATTTCGGCTCTCAATATACTCAATTAATTGCAAGAAGGGTAAGAGAATGCAGAGTATATTGTGAAATTCAGCCCTTCAATATCAACTTAAAGAAGATCAAGAACTTTGCCCCCAAAGGAATTATCCTTTCCGGAGGCCCTTCAAGTGTCTACGACGAATCAGCTCCTTACCGTTCCCCTGAAATCTTTAAACTCGATATTCCAATTTTAGGCATATGTTATGGGATGCAGTATATGGCCCATGTTGTGGGCGGAGAAGTTAAAGGTTCAACCAGGCGTGAATATGGACATACAAGACTTTACATTGATGATTTTACTGATCTTTTTCAAGGCTTTGAAAACACTTCATTTATCGATGTCTGGATGAGCCACGGTGATAAAATTAAGGCTATTCCACCTGGTTTTATCTCTATTGCCCATAGTAAAAATTCCCCTATAGCTGCTATAAAAGACAACAAGTCAAGAATATTTGGTGTCCAATTTCATCCAGAAGTAGTCCATACCCCCAGAGGAATAGATATTCTAAAGAATTTCCTTTACAAAATCTGTGGATGCCTTCCAAGTTGGACGATGGAGTCTTTTATAAAGGACTCTGTCTTGCAAATTAAGAAAACAGTGGGAGATAAAATAGTTATCTGTGCATTGAGCGGAGGGGTTGATTCATCTGTGGTAGCATCTCTACTCCATCAAGCTATTGGTGACCAACTGGTATGTATCTTTGTTGATAATGGATTGCTCAGAAAAGACGAAGGCCAAGAGGTTAGAACAGTGTTCGGTGAACACTACAATATAAATCTTCATTATATAGATGCAGAAGAACTATTTTTAAAGAAATTAAGAGGAGTAACTGACCCTGAGATAAAAAGGAGAATCATAGGCAACGAATTCATATACCTTTTTGAAAAGGAAGCAAAAAATATTGGGAATGTAGAATATCTTGCCCAGGGAACACTCTACCCAGATGTGATTGAAAGTGTTTCGTTTAAAGGTCCATCTGCTAAGATAAAGAGCCACCATAACGTTGGTGGACTCCCAGAAAAAATGAACTTGAAATTGATAGAACCCTTAAGAGAGCTATTTAAAGATGAGGTTAGGCTGCTGGGAAAAGAGTTAGGTTTACCCAATAAGATAATAAGCAGACAGCCATTTCCGGGACCGGGGCTTGCCGTTCGAATTCTGGGAGATATAACCAAAGAGAATCTTGCCATTCTTCGAGAAGCTGATAGCATAGTTGCAGATGAGATTGAAAAAACCGACTTTAAAGACCAGATCTGGCAATATTTTGCTGTGCTTCTTCCTGTAAAGACAGTTGGTGTGATGGGAGATGAAAGGACATATGAAAATGCTGTTGCTCTGAGAGTTGTGCGAAGCTCAGATGGAATGACTGCTGACTGGGTAAGGCTCCCCTATGAAGTTCTTGCAAGGATAGCGAATAGGATTATCAATGAAGTTAAGGGGGTAAACAGGGTCGTTTATGATATTTCTTCTAAACCTCCTAGCACTATCGAATGGGAATAAATATGATGGCTTCGCAAAAAGTCCATCTGCCGCTTCACGCTAAATTCTTTATCATTAAGGCTTACCCCTGAAGTAAGCCTCATTTCTTCGGATTTGCGCGCCTTGCTTATGGATCTTTTTACTTTGCCATCCCAATTTTAACTTTTTAGCGAGTTCATATAATATGCAATACTCAAATTTCGTACATCTTCACTTGCATACAAAGTACAGCCTGCTTGATGGGGCAATAAGGATGAATGACCTTTTCACGTTGGCTAGAGAGTATAAAATGCCATCCTTGGCCATTACTGATCATGGCAACATGTTTGGTGCCATAGAATTTTATATAAAGGCATACCAGTACGGGATTAAACCGATCATCGGTTGTGAAGTCTATGTTGCTCCCGGGAGCAGGTTTAAAAAGGATTCCCGAAATATATCTGACGCTTCACATCATTTAACGCTACTTGTGAAGAACACAAAAGGTTATAAAAATCTACTTAAATTGGTAACAGCCGCATTTTTCGAAGGTTTTTATTATCGTCCCAGAGTTGATAAAGACTTGTTAAAGGAATACAATGAAGGCTTAATTTCCCTCAGTGGGTGTCTACATGGTGAGCTTTCACGTTTAATAGAAATAGGGGATAAAAAAAATGCCATCAGGGTTGCCGATGAATATAAAGAGATATTCAACGATGGCAGATTCTATCTGGAAATACAGGACAATAGAATTGAACTCCAAAAGTCTGTAAATGAAGGACTTCTGGAAATAAGCAAAAAACTCGAACTGCCCTTAGTTGCTACCAACGACTGCCATTATTTAAGACGTGAGGATTCAAAAGCTCATGAGGTACTTCTTTGCATTCAGACAGGGAAGGTTCTCACCGATCAAGACAGGATGAGGTTTGCAACTGACGAGTTTTATTTTAAGTCTCCAAAAGAGATGGAGCTTCTTTTTTCATCCTATCCCGATGCCATAAAGAATACCATTGAGATTGCTGAAAAATGTAACCTCGAACTTAAATTTGACGAACTTCATCTGCCTGATTTTAAAGTTCCGCAAGGATATTCCCTGGACAGCTATCTCGAAAAAACAGCCAGAGATGGGCTCAAAGAAAGGTTGCAACTTATAGAAAAAAGAGCAGGGAACATATCTGCAATTTCTGAAAATTACTACAAAAGGCTTGAGGAAGAATTAAAAACCATCAAAGCTATGGGGTTTTCCGGCTACTTTTTAATTGTTTCAGATTTTGTAAATTATGCAAAAAACAGAGGCATTCCTGTGGGTCCTGGTCGTGGCTCAGCTGCAGGTAGTCTGGTAGCATATTCGCTGAAAATTACTGATATTGATCCCCTTCTTTATGATCTTTTATTCGAAAGATTCCTCAATCCAGGACGTATAAGCATGCCGGATATTGATATAGATTTTTGTGTCGATGGCAGGGATGATACAATAGAATACGTCTCCAATAAATATGGTAAAAACAACGTAGCTCAGATTATTACATTCGGTAAAATGCAGGCTAAAGGTGTGATAAGAGATGTGGGCAGGGTCCTAAATATGCCTTATAAGGAAGTAGACAGTATAGCCAAGTTAATCCCCAATATACCAAATATCTCTTTAGAAGATGCCCTTAAGCAAGAACCTAAACTAAAAGAACTTGAGCAAAATGATGAAAATATAAGGAGTTTAATCTCACTTGCAAAATCCTTAGAAGGCTTACCTAGGCACGCATCTACACATGCAGCCGGAGTTGTAATTGCCAATAAACCTCTTGTCGAATATTTACCTCTTTATAAAGGACAGAACGGAGAGGTTGTTACTCAATTTGCTATGAACGATGTAGGAAAAATTGGGTTGATTAAATTCGATTTTCTAGGATTAAAGACTCTGACACTAATTGACAAAACATTGAAACTTATAAATGAAGGAACAAATGAAAAGTTTGATTTGAATCAGGTATCCCTGAATGATGAATTGACCTATAAATTGCTTGAGTCCGGTGATACCTCTGGTGTCTTCCAACTGGAAAGCTCCGGCATGAAGGAACTGTTGGTTAAACTCAAGCCAGGTAATATAGAAGACGTTATTGCTCTACTTGCCCTATATCGCCCTGGCCCTCTTGGAAGTGGTATGGTTGAAGACTTTATAAAGAGGAAGCATGGTGTTGTTCCTGTAAAATATGAGGTTCCCCAGTTAGAAGAGATTTTAAAGGAAACATACGGAGTAATAGTCTACCAGGAACAGGTAATGAAAATAGCAAGCACTTTGGCTAATTTTACCCTTAGTGATGCTGATCTTCTTCGTCGGGCAATGGGAAAAAAGAAGCCTGAAGAAATGGCTAAACAAAAAGAAAAATTCCTGATTGGTGCCAAGAAGAATAGAATAAAAACTGAAAAAGCAGAAAAGATTTTTGACTTAATGGCTATGTTTGCAGAATATGGGTTTAATAAATCACATAGTGCTGCATACTCTATGATAGCATACCAAACAGCTTATCTCAAAGCTCGCTATCCCATTGAGTTTATGGCTGCCCTGCTTACCAATGAAAAGGAAAACACAGATAAACTGATCAGGTACATAACTGAATGTAATGATAAGGGAATTGAAGTTTTACCACCCAACGTAAACGAAAGTTTTAGTGATTTTACTGTAATAGATGGTAGAATTCGTTTTGGACTAGCAGGAGTTAAAAATGTAGGGAATCAAGCTATAGAGTCTATTATTATCAGCAGAGAAAGAGATGGAAGGTTCGATTCTATATTTAATTTTTGTGAAAGGATCGACACGAGAAAAGTAAACAGAAGGGTTATAGAAAGTCTAATTAAGTGCGGAGCCTTCGATTATACTGGTGTCTTTCGTTCTAAACTAATGGCTGTTCTGGATGAAGCAATAGAGGCGGCAGGTGCTATCCAGAGAGACAGGATTAATGGTCAAATAAATATGTTTGATGTTCTTAAAAGTCCTAGTGGGATTGATCTAAACGGAAAGTTCCCAGATATTGAAGAATGGTCTGAAAATCAACTTTTGACCTATGAGAAGGAAATTTTGGGATTTTATATTACAGGCCACCCTTTAACCCGTTATGAAGAAAACATTAAAAGGTATGCCAATTCAGACACTCTTAGTATTGTCGAATTTAATGATGGAGCAGAGATAAAAATCGGGGGTATTATCAATTCTATAAAGGAAATTGTTACACGCAAGGGAGATCGAATGGCCCGTGTTACTCTGGAGGATTTAAAGGGTTTTGTTGAAATAGTGGTTTTCCCTGATATATATACCGAAGCCTCTTTCTTTTTAAAAGGAGATGAACCTGTTTTAATCATAGGAACTTTGGCAAGGGAAGAAGAAAGCCCGAAGATTATAGCTAAAAAAGTTATACCCCTTTCAGAGGCTGAAGAAAAACTTAACCTCGATATTCATTTTACACTTGAGACCTCTTCTCTGACAAAAGAACACCTGGAAAAACTGAGAGATATCTTATTAAATCATAAGGGGAACAGCCAAGCATTTTTCCATTTGCTTGTCCCCAATTGTAGTGAAACTGTTATATCTCTGGGTGAAGAGTTTAGATTGACAGCATCGGATTTACTACTTAAAAAGGTAGAGAAGCTGTTTGGGCGCCAAGTTATTACATTTTAAAACAACTTATGTATCAAAAAAGAAATTATAGAAATCTTATTCAAGACAACAAGCTCAACTACTTCCAAGTATCTGTAAAAGAGACAGATTTATATATTGGAGCTAATAAAGATTTAAGCAGGGAAGCCAGAGACACTGTATTAAAATATAGGTACCAGATTGAGGAGTATATCAGTAGATTTCCAGAATTCCAAGAGAGTCTGATCCCGCTCCCACAAGATACTTTTGCCCCCAAAATTATAAAAGCAATGATAAGTGCTTCAACATTATCAGGCACTGGCCCTATGGCAGCTGTTGCAGGGGCCATTTCCGAGTTTGTTGGCGGAGAATTATTAAACCAATCAGAGGAAATAATTGTAGAAAACGGAGGAGACATATTTCTAAAAACCTCTTCAAACATAAACATTGGTATTTATGCAGGAACTTCTCCTCTAAGTAATAGGATAGGGATCAAAATCAATCCTGATGATACCCCTCTCGGTGTTTCTACTTCCTCAGGTACAGTCGGCCATTCCATTAGTTTTGGCAAGGCAGATGCAGTTACTGTTGTATCAAAATCGGCCCCTCTTGCAGATGCTGCTGCGACATCTATTGGTAATTTAGTAAAAGGAAGAGGGGATTTTGATAAAGCCTTAAAATTTGCTTCCGATATTGATGGGATATTAGGTTTTTTGATTGTTCTGGGGAAAGAAATGATTGTTTCTGGGAAAGTAGAGTTAATTCAGTTATAATGAGGATGTCCAATAAAACCATAAACCATTTAAGGAAAGCCAATGAAAATAGGAGTGATATCTGATACTCATTTGAGCGAACCTTCAGATGAATTCAGAGAAATTATTAGTCTACATTTCAAAGAAGCAGATATCATCCTCCATGCAGGAGATGTAGTTGAAAAAAGAGTCTTAGAAGCATTTTTAGACTATGACCTAAGGGCTGTGAGTGGTAATATGGATTCAACTGAAATAAAAAGCATACTGCCCCCCAAACAGATAATCAAAACAGACAAATTCAAGATTGGATTGATTCATGGTTGGGGAGGGCACTCTGGCTTAGAGAAAAAGATTATTACGGAGTTTAAAGATGTAGATTGTATTGTTTTTGGTCATACCCATTCCCCCGTAAACCATATAATAGATGATGTTTTATTCTTTAATCCTGGAGCATTAGCAAACAGATGGCACAAAGGTAATGGTTCTCTAGGGTTTTTAGAACTCAGTGATACAATAAAAGGAACTATTATTAAAGTATAGTGGAGGCACGATGGAAAATCTTTGGGCTCCCTGGCGAATGAATTATATCTTGGGTGATAAATCAGGAAACTGTATTTTCTGTTCTAACCCTGACGAAAAAGACAGTAAGGAAAATTTGGTATTATATCGAGGAAAGCTTTCAATGGTAATGATGAATAAGTACCCATATACTTATAGTCACCTCTTGGTAGCTCCAGGCAGACATGTTAGCGGATTAGATGATTTAGAGACCGCCGAACTAAATAATCTCTCTAGTATTTTACAGAAATCTATTATTATACTTAAGGAAGCATTTCAACCACATGGTTTCAATATTGGATTGAACCAGGGAAAGGATGCCGGGGCAGGTATAGAGGAACACTTACATTTTCACATAGTACCAAGGTGGTCTGGCGACATCAACTTTATGCCGCTTCTGTCTGAGACCAGGGTAATACCTGAACACCTTAACGAAACCTATGACAGACTGGCTCCATTTTTTAAGCAATTAGATATATAGTAAAACATTACCTAAATAAAAGGAGGAAATTTGATGAGACTCTTAAAGACGGTTTTAATAACACTATTTTTTATAATTGCCATCACCTTTGCTATTAAGAATCAAGAATCAGTTTCTCTTCAATATTATTTTTTTGACAATGTAGTGGGTCCTATGCCTCTTTTTTTATTAGTCTTCTTTTCAATCCTTGTAGGTGTTCTGATTACAGGGGTCGGATGTTTTTTTACCAGCTTCAAACTTAAACAGGACATAAAAAGGCAGCAAAAAATTATTTCTGAACAGGAAAAAGAGTTATATTCCTTGAGAAACATGCCAATAATGGAGTCAAAGCACCCTTACGAATAAATAATTATACCAGAGAAGATTTAATGCAACTACATTTTTCAAATCCTTATTATTTTTCAGTAATACTGATCTTGTTAGGTCTCTTTCTTGGGTTAATTATTGGGGGTTGGTTCTCATCAAGATTTACACGTACAGGATCTAATGTCAGAAAAGAAAGCAAAGAGAATACTGCTTTTCTAATGGGCATAAACTATTTGCTTTCAAATGACCACGACCATGCTATAGAAGAATTTACCAAAGCCGTTCAAATAAATTCCAACACAGTTGAAACCTACATAGCATTAGGGAACCTCTTCAGAAGCAAAGGAGAGGTTAGTCGGGCTATTCGTATACATAATAGTATAATGCTTCGTCCCTCAATCGACAGGGAGACTAAGATACAGGCTTTGTACAATTTGGGTTTAGACTTCAAAAAAGCCGGATTTATTAAGAGGGCTATTTTATCCTTTGAAGAGGTTATCGACAATGACTCATTAAGGCTGGATGCCTATATACAGCTTGAGGAGCTTTACGAAGAGATTAATGAATGGGAGAAAGCCTATAAGATTCAGCAGAAAATATCAGCACTAAGAAAGACAAATGACAATAATGTCCTGGCACATATACAAACAGAGCTTGGAAAATCTTATTTTTCCGATAATGAAATAAAATCAGCAAAGGAAGCTTTTAAAAAAGCTGTATCTTTGGATCCTAATTGCGTAGATGCACTTATTCATTTGGGAGATATCTGTATTTTTCAAAATGATTATAGCGAAGCTATCTCTACATGGAAAAGGGTAACTAAAATAAGCCCACCTCTGACCCATTTGATATATGATAGACTTGAAACGACATACTCCATCCAAGACAAAACTGATGATTTTGAGGAGTTTTTAAAGAAGAGCTCAAAAGAAGATAATGACAACTACCAACTTCACTTTATTCTGGCAGAGTATCTTTACAAAAGAGGGAATATAAAGGAAGCAATAGAAGAGCTTCGCTCAGTAATCAGGATAAATCCATCTTCGATAGATGCAAGAAAAGAGCTGGGAAAAATTCTAATAGCATCTGGAAATAAAGATGAACTTATCTCTGAATATCAAGAGCTTTTGAATATCCTTGATATACCTGAGAAAAGATTTAGATGCCAAAAGTGTGGTTTTGAATTAGAAAACATTGAATGGAAATGTCCCCAATGCCTTAAATGGGATACAATAATACCTAAAGAACTGGAAGACAGGTAATATTTAACTCTATTCCAGTGTATTACTTATCAATACTCTACCCAAATTTACAAAACACATATTTTATGGGCTTTTTAACCCGATTCTATTGGTTCTCCGGCCGTATATTATCATTTCATCTATGCTTAATAAGTTCGTCTATTAAATAGTTTCGTGCAAAGTAAATCAATATTGTAGAATTGAAACAATTAGATTATGATTTTAAATTATATTCATTGGGATGTTGATCCTGAGATTGTTAATATTTTTGGGCTTTCAATTCGATACTATGGATTGTTATTTGCAGGAGGATTAATCTTATGTATTTATATCCTAGCGTGGATTTTCAGAAAAGAGGATATTCCACAGGACAACTTGGAAAGACTTTCTGTTTATGGAATTATAGGAATTCTTGTTGGAGCAAGATTAGGGCATTGTCTTTTTTATGAACCGTCTTATTGTTTAGCACATCCTCTCGAAATAATTTTACCGTTTCAATTTATAGCGGAAGGAGGAATTAAATTTATCGGATATCAGGGGTTGGCAAGTCATGGTGGTGCATTAGGATTGATTATAGCCTTGATTTTTTACTCACGAAAGACAAAACAACCTTTAATAACTACAATTGATCTCATTGCTGTAGTTGCGCCTTTAGGCAGCTGTTTCATAAGACTGGCCAATTTAATGAATTCTGAGATAATTGGAATGCCTACATCAAAACCATGGGGATTTATTTTTACCAGATATGACAACATTCCTAGACATCCGGCACAACTTTATGAAGCAACATCATATTTATTGATTTTTATTGTAATGTTGACATTATACAAAACAAAACGGGATAAATTGAAAAATGGATTTTTCTTTGGTTTCACCCTGACACTGATCTTTACAGCACGTTTTTTTATCGAATACTTTAAAGAAAGACAAGTTTCTTTTGAAGAAAATATGCCTTTGGATATGGGACAGATTTTAAGCATCCCTTATATTATTTTAGGAGTTGGATTTATTATATATGGAATAATAAAAACAAAAAAAGTGTTCACTTCACAACACCAAATATAAATCATTTTCTATCCGTCACAGGTTCATACTTTATATTTTTTCGTAAATTCTTAGCTACAGGCAAAGTATAAAATTAAAGTCAGCAGCAAACAGTATGAGCTAATCATCTTGTCAAAAGGAGAAAAGGAAAATGAAACTTACAGTCTTTAATGGAAGTCCACGTGGCAAAAATGGAAATACACATTTCATGGTAAAAGAATTCATTCAAGGAGTTAAAGAGGCTGGATCTGAAATCGAAAATATTTTCCTTACAGAAAAAGAAATAAACTATTGTTTAGGATGTTTTGATTGTTGGACGAAAACACCCGGCAAATGTATTCAAAAAGATGATATGGAGGGCTTGCTGAGGGAGTTCATGTCTTCAGACATTGTTGTATTTGCTACCCCGCTCTATGTCTTTAATGTAACAGGGCTCATGAAAAATTTTATGGATAGACTTTTACCACTTAGTGGCCCTCATTTTGGAAAAGATAAAACAGGGGTATGTAAGCATGAAAAGAGGTTTGAAAAGTATCCCAAATTAGTTGTAATCTCAAATTGTGGCTTTCCGGAGCTAAGTCATTTCAAAGTATTACATCTATTGTTTGATACTTTTGCCAAAGATATGCATTCTGAAATTATTGCTGAGATATACAAAGGTGGAGGAGAGATTTTTAAGGAGACAAGCTTTCTCCTAAGACCTTCAATTTGGAATTATAAAAGGCTACTGAGAAAAGCGGGAAGAGAGATTGTCGAGAATTTGAAGATTTCTGAAAAAACTCTATTGAAGTTAGAAAAACCTATCATATCAGATTACCAATATATTAGAGGCGCAAACAAGCATTGGGATAAAATGATAAAAAGGGTTAAGCAGTAGGCAGAGATATCGATAAGATGGTTGTAAAAGTTCCCAACATTTTCAATAAGTGACGGAAAAACTGTCAAATTCCTCTTTATAGTCCTGCCAATCTACAGAAATATCTGTCACCGTTGCAAATGAAGGCCCGTGGCTACACCATTTAACCATGCTCTTAACACTGTCTTCTTCTCCTTCAAAAACAGCTTCGACACTTCTGTCCTGCAGGTTCCTTACCCATCCTTTTACACCTAATCGTCTTGCTTCAAGTTGAGTTTCAGCCCGGAAGTAGACTCCCTGGACATTTCCTTTTACTATGATATGAGCTCTGATTCTTGTCATCTTGACCTCTCCTGTTTAAGTAGTTCATCCTAAAAATGAAAGGGGACTTTTCTGGGTGAACCAATTAAATTTTAAATTACAATTCCTTTTGTAAATAGTCCATAGCAGCCTTTACCAACCCGAAACACCCGGTTAACATCATATCACCGTAGGGAACAGCAAAGTAATAACCTAACCCATCTGCCAAACCTCTTTTAGGACCAGTTACAGATATCAACTCAAACCCGTTCCCAAGAGAAAAACCAGGTTGGATAAAGCACCCATGTCCGCCATCTTCAAATACTTCCTCATTAGTTAGTGTTCCGTTTAGAAGACGATGAATATAATCCTTAAGTTTACCTGTGGTCATAGACCCACTATGATGCTCAAACAATCCTTTCATTCTGCTCTCTTTAAGAAGAACACCAATAGTATGCTGATTTCCAATATTAACAATGACCACACCGTTCCTGTTTTCATTCTCTATCAAGGGGTCGCAGAGGGCTCCCATGATAGCAGCCGTACCTGTATCCATGACTACCGCATCAGGGATGTCATTCTTTATGGCTTTCATCCTGGTAAGATAAGAGGGCGGGTTATTATAAGCTAAATGGTATATTTCTCCATCATTCTGTAGAAATTCTTTCCAATGTTGAAAGCGAAACATCCGATTGCTACCATCTATGCATTCACCATGGTCCTGAACTGCTATCGCAAATTTCTTTGGAAGTTCTATGTCAAAATAAAATAGCGTCTTCTCAAGAGCATTCAAATCAATATCTCCCATGACAACCGGTACTGCCTCTTTAGGAGGCTCAGCAACGATCTTTACCCCCATTTTTTCTACTCTGGTTAAATTATCGTGTATAGTCTTTGCTGCCAACTCTGTGGCAAATACCTCAAGGCCCGTACTTATATGGTTTCTTATTGCCCCTACACAGGGACCTCCTCCCATAAGGTTGCCCTTCAGAAATATTGGCTTTCCCTCCTGAGTTATCTTGGCAATACGATTTGCTATAATTCTGGTCTGAGAAGGTAAAATCAGCTTGACGGAATTCTCCACGAGGCTATTCTCTTCATACAGAAGAATGTCCTGTGTTCCTCCTCCAACGTCAACAGCAAGAATCCTATTATTGGACATATCCTATATCTCTCTATATCTGATAAACATAATTGTCTCAATATACTTGTAACGGCAATCCTGTTTATGGAGCACATTACTTTCGATCACGAGACTATACTGAAATGGTGGAAAACGTCATTCCGAACGAATGTAAGGAATCTTAACTACTTGAATTTATAAATGATTAAGATTTCTCGTTCTGCTCGAAATGACATTACTATGTATGTTTTTATTATAATTTATACTAGCCTATAGTTCTATGATTAAGGAGTAGGGTTTTACAGGCTCTCTTCATTGCCGAAAGATATTTTCCCCCCCCAAATTCGGATTTCCATTTCAGAGCAAAGAGCTCATCAGAAACTACCAATAATCCTCCTACCTCAATACCCCTGAATGTCCCAACTGTGAAGAGGGCTGACATCTCCATTTCAACCCCTAATACATTCTCTTTCTGGTAAGTGGTAATTTTATTAATTGTTTCCCGATATAGGGCATCAGTTGTCCATACTTTGCCGATATTGAAGTTTAGATTATCTGACAGACAACACTCCTCCAAATAATTTAAAATCTTTTTACTCGCTTTTGGGATTGATTCATCAACAGGATAATGCTGAGACGTCCCTTCCTCTACTATTGCTTCGGAAGGGATTATATAGTCACCTATATGGATATCTTCATTGAGTGAGCCACATGAGCCTATGGCAATTATATTCCTGGCTCCCATGACAATCAATCTTTCCATAAGTATTACAGCTATTGGAGCCCCCATTGCCGGCCCGGCAATTGAGAACTGATTACCATCGATATTCAGGTTGTAACATTTGGCAAAATTTATTTTTTTTACTTTTGATTTATCTAGATTTAATAGATTAGAGGCAATTTTAAAATCTGTAGGTGTGAAAAACAAGAATACCGTTTCTTCTATATTTGATTCTGTTCTTCCTCTTCTTGGTTCTATAATAACAGACTCTTCAGGTGGCAACTTCATATCACAAAGATAACATTTAGAATGGATGTTTGCAAATATTCACTCAAATACTTCAAAGATCCTCAGTTCTTCAATATCCAGCAGTTCGAATGTTTCTGTATACTCAATATTTATAAAGGCCTTTTCAAGCTCGCTCCTTTTCTTTGACCATTTTGGGCGACATTTATCACATACCCGGTGAGAAGCATCGTAGGATTTGAAATTCTTTTCACAAACTATACATTCCCTTTCCTTGCAAATTAACTCTGACAACCCAACTTTTTTCCGAGCCTGATTGATAACTGTTTGTTCAAAATTACCTTCAGTTATTTCAGATAGCTCATCACTTTTACTCCTGTGATTTAGATTTGTCATCTGAGAAGTCATGTCTTACCCCTGATATCTGAGTTATGAGTCTCGGTAATGACTTATCTGGAGCTTTTTAAAAATATCTATAGAAAGAAATTGATAGAATTTATAATTTAAATTATCACAGTGCATATTCAAAGGGCAAAAGCTACAAAGCAAGACCTTCAATGAAAATTGATGGATTTGATAAAAAATATATGTAAATAGTTAAAGAGATATTTAAGAAACTCTCTTATTGGAGGGCGATGTGGGATTTGAACCCACGGCCTTTGGTTCCGGAGACCAACGCTCTATCCTCTGAGCTAATCGCCCTAATGCTTTCTTTATAGCCTGTTCCACAGCTTATGTCAAAATAAAAAGCTCCTTTCTTTTCCCTGTTATACTTTTGGGAATTAAAGAAAGGCGCCATTCATAATACCCCCGTCTTCACAATAGGTTATAATTACTTAATCATTAATCAGCAATAGCCAAACTCCCTTTTATTTTTAAAGCAATCTGCCTGACCTTTTCCATCACTTCATCTTTGTCAATAGTCAGAAGATTCCGGTCTTTCATAACCAGTTTGCCATTGATTATGGCAGTTGTAACATCTGCTCCGTTGACTGTATATACCAAGTGTGAATATATGTTGTAAAGTGGTGTAAGATGGGGTTTATCCATATCAATTATTATCAGATCCGCCTTTTTCCCCTTCTCAAGAGTTCCCACCTTATCATCGAGCCCCAAAACCCTTGCACTGCCAATAGTAGCCATATTTATCACTTCCCTGGCGTTCATAACTGTCGGGTCAAGTCTATGAACCTTATGTATCTTTGCGGCAGTGTCCATCTCCTGAAACATATCAAGATTGTTATTACTTGCACATCCATCGGTACCAAGACCAACGGCAATACCTCTGGAAATGAGTTCAGGAATAGGGGCTACCCCGGATGCCAGTTTCATATTGCTCTCGGGGTTGTGAGCAACCTTTACCCCATGTTTTTTTAGAATATCCATCTCATCTTCTGTTAAAAAGACGCAATGGTCGGCTATAAGGTTTTTGCCCAGAAACCCAATACTGTCAAGGTGGTAAACCGGGCTTTTCCCGTATTTCTCTTTGACCTCCTTAACCTCACTTTCAGTTTCTGAAAGATGAATTATAAGGGGGACTGCATACTTGTCTGAAAGCCTCTTTGTATCCATCAAAAACTCTGGAGAACAGGTATAAACTGCATGGGGCTCAACTGCAGGAGTTATCAGAGGATCTTCAATCCATTTATTGATTAACCATTCAGTGTATTCCAACCCTTCTTTATGAGTCTTCGCGTTTGGAGACGGAAAATCAAAAAGGACCTCGCCAATTACAGCTCTCATTCCGGCTGTCTTTGCAGCTTCAGCGACCTTATCTTCGAAAAGATACATATCGCAAAATGTAGTAGTACCAGAGAGTATCATCTCAGCACATGCCAATAAGGATCCATAATAGACCAGTTCTCCGTCTGCCTTACTTTCTGCCGGGAATATATATTCGTTTAGCCACTCCATCAAAGGAAGATCATCGGCAATACCTCTGAAGCAAGTCATTGCAGCATGGGTATGTGAATTTATCAGACCTGGCATAACAAGGCTTTTATTGGTAATTATAATCTCTTCGGCACTAAAAGAATTTTCTAAAGAATCTTCTCTGCCAACAAATTCTATTGAATCATCTTTTATCGCTATAACCCCGTTATTTATGATCTCTCTACCGGGAACCATTGTAAGAATAGTATCGCCATATATTAAAATATCTACATTAGTAATTTGTTTTTTATTATTCATATGATATTTTATCTTCCTTATTTATTTACTTTAAAGATAATAATGGCTTTTAACTCTAAATTGAAGGTTGTTATAGGCTTACTTCTATCTCTTGGACTAACCTTTCTATCAGCTTTATCAGCCTAGGGGCTGCATTATTGGCTACAGCAATTATTTCCTTCATAGAATGAGGTTTCAAGTTGTCCGGCAAATTAAGGTTGGAGATTACCGAAAGACCCAGCACTTTCATCCCGGAATGCACGGCAACTATTACCTCAGGGACAGTGGACATACCAACAGCGTCGGCTCCGATCATCCTTAAAAAACGTGTTTCAGCTGCAGTTTCCAAACTTGGTCCGGCAATGCCGACATAAATACCTCTATTAAGTTTAATATTTTCCTCCGATGCCACTTTTTCTGCAAGGTCAAACATCTCTTTAGTATATGGCTGTGACATATCGGGAAATCGAGGACCCAAAATATCCAGATTGGGGCCAATCAGTGGGTTACCCCCTGTAAGATTTATATGATCGGTTATTATCATTATATCCCCAGGGTTAAATTGGGGATTCAATCCTCCGGCTGCATTCGATATTATAAGTACTCTAACACCAAGAGCTTTCATTACGCGGATAGTGAAGGTTACTTCTTGCATGGAATATCCTTCATAATAATGAAATCTCCCCTGCATCACAACTATTTCCCTTTCAGCTAAAGAACCAACAACCAGATTTCCCATATGACTTTCCACTGTTGATCGTGGGAAATTAGGTATCTCCTCGTAAGGAATAGACATTTTTATATTTATCCTGTCAACCAGTCCCCCAAGTCCAGTTCCGAGTAATATGCCAATCTTGGGTGTAGTTTTTGTCCTGGTAAATATATAATGTTTGGTTTCTTCAATCTTCTTTAACAATAATATTCACTCTCCTTATAAAATTATTTTTTTAGAATTGATTCATTAAAAAAAGAAAGGTTTCCTCTTGAACATGAATTATAAGAAACCAAAAGTTGAAAGTTACTGGTTTTATTCATTTCTATTTATAACTACTGACTTTCTTGTGGTCTCCTCTCAGGGACATATATATGAGGAATTTTATCTTCATTCCAATCATTTGAAACATAGAGATTGCAATAGCAGCTTCCGTATTCACTTATGTCAGGTGTGCGATATATGCAGGGGCAGATAATATCTTTATCCTTCTCTTTGTCAACAGAGGCAAGTCGACAAGGGCAAGACATATAGCCATAACGATCTTTATTGATTAGAAGCCCATTGAGAAGATCAAATACTCTTTCCTTATCTGTATTAAAAAAATAGCCTTTAGGTTCCTGTGTCTTCCTCAGGATTTCGTAAAGCTGTTCTGCTTTCATTGTAAACCCAAGGCCTCTTTTATTTCATTTTCTCTATAGCCTACGATTACTTTATCGCCAAGAATAATAGTGGGAAACGTACGTTCCGGGTTATATTTCTTAACCTCCTCGAGAACGGCAGTTCTTTCATTACCTGAGAGCAAGTCCACATCCGTATATTGAAAATCTACGGCGTATTCACTTAACAGTTTCTTTGTAGCCTTACAGTGACTGCAGGTACTTAGTGTGAAGAGTCTAACAGGTTGCATATTTTATCCCCTTTCTCTTTGTATTCTTTAGATATTTATCCCTAATTTATTAATTAATAAGGGATAAATCTAATAAATTATGTCGATATTTTCTAAATAAATACAAATTACCTCTCTAATATTGGCCAATAACTAAAACATAAGATATGTCATTACCCAAATTAGTCTATTTGTCAAGGGGAAAACTTTCCTCTCGGCTTTTTCAAGGTTTAGATTCTATTATCAAACTAACAGTATCAGATATAAATCTGTTGTTTAAGATTTCTATTTGTATTATATTTGTAAATTAAATATTCACATAACATAGATTTTCTGTTTATTAATAAAGGACATATTTTTAATTGAACGATAATTTGACAAACAAAGAAGGGGACTCAGGTGACAATAAGTAAAGAACTATTGGATATTTTGGCCTGTCCTAAATGCAAATGTAATATATATCTAAATGAAAAAGGAGACGGTCTTATTTGTGACATATGTAAACTTATGTATGAGATTAAGGATGATATCCCGATTATGTTGATAGATAAAGCCATAAAATTAGAAAAATGACGATGACTCATGCCTTTAAAGATGTAAAAAAAATCCTTGTTATAAAACTGCGTCACATAGGTGATGTTCTTCTTACTGTTCCTGTATTCAGAACATTAAAAGAAAACTTCCCTAATTCACATGTTGCTGTTCTTGTAAATTCGGGAACAGAAGAAATATTAGCGGGGAATCCCTTAATTGATGAGATAATAGTACTTAACAGGGCTGTCAAAAAGATGAGTCCTGTACAAAATTATATCAAAGAGCTAACCTTCTTGAGAAGCATCCGTCAGAAATATTTTGATATGACAGTCGACCTTACAAACGGAGACCGCGCTGCAATTATATCATTTCTGTCAGGGGCAAGATACAGACTTGCATATGTTACTCATAAAGGTTTTGCTTTCAAAAGATATCTCTATAATCATCTTGCTCAGAATCCCCTATGGGGTATACACATGGTTAAACATAACCTTGACATATTGGAGCAATATGGTTTATTCTGTAAGGATACATCAATCTTTTTGGATATATCTTATCACGATAGAGACTTTACCCGAGGTATCATCGGGGCAAACCATAATGTAGTCCATGTGCATCCCACCGCAACCCTTTTGCATAAATGCTGGAAGGATGAATACATGGCTGATGTAATAGTCTGGCTTGTTAAACAGGGGAAAAAGGCAGTGATAACATCATCTTCAGACAAAAAAGAGTTAGACAAAGCGGAAAGAATTCTGTCTCTCGTCTTCTCTCAACTTACCCATGATGCCTCACAAGTAATAGACCTGTGTGGCAAAACTACTATCAAACAGCTTGCCGCAATCTCTGAGGCTTCTGATCTATTTTTCGGCATCGACTCTGCTCCCATGCATATTGCTTCAGCGGTCGGGACCCCCGTTGTTGCCATATTTGGTCCTTCAAGTGAAACTTTATGGGAACCCTGGTGTGAAAAGAAACTTATAATTTCAAAGAATATGCCTTGCAGACTTCCATGTAAAAACAAAAATAATTGTCAAACCTATGATTGTATAAATTCCATTATGCCGGATGAGGTAATACCTAAAATAGAAAACTTTATGAGGAATATAAATTGAGAAAAATTTCATGCGTAATTACAAGCAGGGCAAGCTATGCAAGGATTAAGACGGCACTGCTTGCAATAAACAGCCATCCCGATTTAGAACTGCAGCTTATTGCAGCTGCTTCTGTGTTGCTTGAAAAATATGGTACTGCCGTTAATGTTATAGAAGCTGATGGGCTTGATATATTAGAGCGTGTTTATATGATCGTTGAGGGTGAAAACCCAGTTACAATGGCGAAAAGTGTCGGACTCGGAATTATTGAAATAACAACGGCCCTGGACAAATTGAAACCCGATTTAGTGATTACAATAGCAGACCGCTTTGAAACTATTGCAACTGCTATCTCTTCTTCCTATTTGAATATTCCGCTGGTTCATATTCAGGGTGGTGAGATTACTGGTTCAATTGACGAACGGGTAAGACATTCAATAACAAAATTATCTGATTATCATCTTGTCTCTAACAAGTCGTCTTTAGAACGAGTTATTAAAATGGGAGAAGAACCTGAAAGGGTTTTTATAACAGGTTGTCCATCCATTGACCTTGCGAAGAAAATATCGGAAAACCCTGAGAGATTTAATCCTTTTCCGAAATACGGCGGTGTTGGGGCTATTTTTGATGTAAATAAGCCCTATATAGTACTCCTTCAACATCCTGTTACAACTGAATACGAGATGGCAAGGGAGCAGATGTGGCGTACACTTATGGCTGTCAACAGCATTGACATCCACTGTATGGTTTTCTGGCCAAACCTTGATGCCGGATCTGACGGAACATCAAAGGCCATAAGAATTTTCAGGGAAATATATAGAGACAATACAATGCACTTTTTTAAAAACATTCCACCTGAAGACTTTCTCAGGGTTCTTCTAAACTCCACATGTATTGTTGGAAACTCAAGCGTTGCCATAAGGGAATGCTCTTTTATGGGGGTACCGGCAGTTAATATTGGAAGCAGACAGAATGGAAGAGACCGTGGCAGAAATGTTCTGGATGTAAGTTCCGACATAGAACAGATAAAAGATGCTATTAATAAACAGCTTTCAAATGGGAGATATCCCGGAGAAAATATATATGGCAAAGGCAGGGCAGGGGAGAATATAGCAGACCTACTGGCTAATATACCTTTAACTCAAAAAACACGTCTTACATACTAATAAAATATGAAAACAAAAATAATTGCTGAAGTAGCTTCAAATCATGGCGGTGATATCAATCTTGCCAAAGAATATATCAGGATTGCCGCTCAGATAGGGGTCGACTACATTAAGTTTCAATCATGGCAGATATCAAAGCTTTCAAAAGATGATTCTCAATATGATTGGTTTAAACAGTCGGAACTTAAAGATGATGATCATTATGAACTTATCGAAGAATGTAAAAATAACAACATAACTTTTTTAACAACGGTCTTTGATACAGACAGGATAGAATTCCTTAAGGGTTTAGGCATTGAAGAGATAAAAGTTGCAAGCCCGGATTTAAGCAGTTACAGAATGTTAAGTTCATTAAAGGACAGTTTTAAACATCTCATTGTCTCTACAGGCATGCATTACAAAGAGGAGGTTCAAAAAGCTGCAGACATTCTGAAAGACAGTAATTTTACATTCATGCACTGTGTATCTCTTTATCCGACACCACCCGATAAAACCAACCTTGAAAAGATGCAATGGCTTAAAAAATTTACTAATAGCGTTGGTTACAGCGATCATACTGTCGGAACAGAAGTAGTTAAATTTGCCATATCACAAGGTGCCTCATATATTGAAAAACATTTCTGCCTTGGCAAATATGGCCCCGGGAGAGTAATGCCGTGGGATGCAGACCCTTATGAGATGGAGGAGATAGTTAAGTATGCCGAAATGGCGAATATGCTTCTTGGCAAAGACACAGACGATCTAACCGAAGATGAAAAGAGCTCCCGTCAGAGATTTATTGGAAGATTTGGAGATAACGGGTGATGCATAATATATTAGCTGTTATTCCGGCACGGGGTGGTTCTAAAGGAATACCAAGGAAAAACATCTTTTCTTTATCAGGGAAACCCTTAATTGAATATACTTTTACAGCTGCAAAAGACAGTAAATTATTAAATAGAATAATTATAAGTACGGATGATTATGAAATCGCGGAAATCGGGAAAAGGAATGGAATAGATGTGCCTTTTATGAGGCCAAAAGAATTGGCTGAAGACGATACCCCCACACTCCCTGTTGTCAAACATGCGGTTGAATATTTAGAAAAAGTTAATGGTTATAAGCCTGATATAGTTATATTGCTTCAGCCTACAGCTCCTTTAAGAAAGTCTCATCACATAGATGAGGCATTAGGTTTGTTGATAAACAGTCCTGATGCCGATTCAGTAGTTAGTGTCACTGAAGTACCTCACCAGTATAATCCATATTTTATAATGAAAATAGAAGATGGTACTTTAAAATTCTACAATGAGGGTGGGATAAAACATACCAGGAGGCAAAACTTGCCAAAGGTTTATTCAAGAAATGGAGCTATCTACGCTTTCAGGCTGGAGACTTTGAACAATAAAAACAGCCTATACGGAGATATATGTCTTCCATATGTTATGAGTTTTGAGGAATCTGCTAACATTGACAGTTCATACGATTTAAAAATAGCAGAAATGCTTCTTCGACATTGAGAAATTATACCCGCCTCCCTCATGCAAAAATATGTTTTTGCAATTATATCAGACATACAAATGGAGGAATGTTTGTCCTTTCCATATGCTAACGCTGAATATGAAGAAATTCTGTGCGATCTGTGCTCGAGCCAAGATTTCAAAGTTTTAAATATCAAGGATCGCAATGAATTGAATGTAAGAACCTGTATATGTAATAATTGTGGACTTATATTTATAAATCCACGAATGACCAGAGAATGGTACATTAAATATTATCAGGATGAATACAGAGAGCAAATGGCAAGGTTTAAACAAAAACCCTTTGTAAAATCAGATTACGAAGCTGATTTTAAATCTGCCATTAAACATGGTGTGGGGCTTTTTTCGTTATTGAACACATATGTCAAAACGGGCTTAACACTTGAGGTAGGTTCAAGTGTAGGTGGGGTATTAAATGGATTCAAAGACTCTCTTGATCTTGATGTAATAGGGATAGAGCCTTCTTTTGACGAAGCGACGTTTGCCACAGGAAAAGAGATAAAAACTTATAATAGTCTTATAGAAGATTTTAAAGAAGATATACCAAAGGCATCAAATATTATTTGCACTCAGAGCTTGAATCATCTTCTAAGCCCGAGATTTTTTCTGGAATGGGCATATAATCATCTTGAAGATGATGGAAGGATTATTTTAGAAGTGCAAAATTTTCGTCATGTATATAGACATTTCGGACATATGAGAAGAGCTATACAGATTGATCATACATATATGTTTGTACCTGAGACCTTGATAAATTTTGTTACTGTTGCTGGTTTTAATATTCTATTTATGGATATAGATGAGGATAAAAATAAAAAGGAAATTAAAAAAAATAAAGAACTGGGTTTACCAATTTATCACATACGATTAGTTGGGAAAAAGAGCGACAGGATCCCCTTTAACGAAGATTTATCCTTTCCAGATATATATGAAAAAGTCTCCAAGTCTTTAAAAGAAGCTAAAATATCATGTCTTTATCATTTTTTAAAATACGGGTTGGAAAACTAGGTAGTCGTAAAATTTGGTCGCTAAATACTAAAAAACGAAAAAATACTCGGCAGAACTATCTAACTATGAAGTGTATCTTTATAATTCTTGATTCAGGATCAGCTATTAGAAATATTTTGCGGACCGATGTCTTTCAAAGATTAAAGGCAGAAAGTGATCTTAAAATAGTTATCTTTTCCCCTATAATAAACGACGAATTTAAAGAAGAATTCGGCGCTGAGAATGTTTTTTTTGAATCAACACCCAGAAAAAAACCAAACCCTGTCGTTAAATTGTTACAGTCAATCAAAAAAGACCTCTGGGCACATAACACCAACCTTTTTACGTTCAAACAGAAGAGGGAAAAAAGAAAAAGTAGATTTATCAGAAGATTTGCCCTGGAAACACTAACTGGTAAGAGTACCAATAGAAGGCTTGATTATTACATAAAGTTTCTCGAAAGGTTGGAATTGTTTTTTACCCCATCGATTGCAGATAATTACTTTAAAAAATATAAGCCTGATATAATATGCTATACAAGTATTTATTCTAACTACCTTTGCATTGAGGTTCAGGGACAAAAGAGAGGGATAAAAACGATTTGTCTTATTCAAAGCTGGGATAACCCTACATCAAAGGGGCCTTTTCCGGTGAGACCTGATAGAGTGGTGGTCTGGAATAATATTCTAAAAGATGAAGTAATTAATTATCATGACTTTGAAGAATATAAAATCTTTACATCAGGTGCCCCACAATTTGATATATATTCTGACAAAGAAAATTTTCTCCCGAAAGATAAATTCTTTGAAAAATGGGGGCTTGATCCGGAAAGAAAACTTATTACATATACAACCGGCACTCCGGGCACTGCCCCTTTTGACCATGAGATTATTGATTTGTTCTACGAGGCTTTTCAGAATGATTCTTTTATTAATCCGTCTCAGCTATTGATACGTCTACACCCTAAGGACAAATACAGCTATTATAAAGAATTTGAAGGCAAACCTTACATTACAATACAACGGCCTGGAAGACCCGCAAAAACTAATGACAGCTGGAATCCAACCCGGGAAGATATGTATGGACTTGCTGGGCTGATGAATTATTCTGATGTAGTAATAAACGTGGCATCTACAATAACTATCGATGCCGTGGCTTTTGATACTCCTGTAATTAATGTCGCTTTTGATGGCCACAAGACAAAACCGTATGAGGATTCCTGCAAAAGATACTACGACTATGACCACTATAAAAATATTGTAAAAACAGGTGGAGTAAAAATTGCGTACTCTATTGGAGAACTGATAGATTATACAAATCTATATCTCAAAGATCCATCTATCGACTCTGAAGGAAGGAAAGCAATAAGAGAGGAACAATGCTGGAAGCTTGATGGAAATTCCGGAAAGCGGATTGCTGAATATATAATCGAATACTTAAATGAGGGCAGATGAGCTTTCTTATCATAGGTTATTTGTGACACCCGTAATGGTACGAAAGGCACTGAGTACAAAAAAAATATAAGTAAGGTGGCACAAACAAGAAATATAGACTAAATCCAGATAGAAGGATAATTTATCAAATGCAGGACTCTGAATTATACAACATAAACTTAAAACAACAGCATAACTATGTTGCCTTCTTTCTGACTCTGTCATGTAATCTACATTGCCCCTACTGTATAAATCACCATAGCGGCGGCACACAATATAAAAAAACGGCAAAAGATTATCTGACCGCCGATGAATTAATAAAGGCGGCCAATCGTCTAACTTTACGGAACGATTTGCCTCTAACGCTACAGGGCGGAGAGCCTACCTTAAATAAGAATTTTTATAGATTTGTAAATGAGGTAAAAGAAGATATTAAAATGGATTTACTGACTAATTTTATGTTTGATGTAGACGAATTTATCGAGAAGGTTCCTGTTTGGAGATTTGACAGAAAGTCACCATATGCTCCTATAAGAGTAAGCTATCATCCTGGGCAGAATGACATTAATGACCTGATTAATAAAACCATTAAAATGCAGGATGCGGGGTTTAGGGTTGGACTGTTTGGAATCCTTCACCCTAAAAAAGATATCAGAAAACATATTCTTGAAACAAAAGAAGCATGCCAAAAAATAGGTATAGATTTCAGAACAAAGGAGTTTCTTGGCAAATGGGATAAAAAACTTTATGGAACATTTAAGTACGATGGTTCCGTATGCGGCAATGAAATGAAATATTGTGAATGCAGAACAACTGAACTTCTGGTGGACCCTGCGGGCTATGTTTATAAATGTCACGCCGACTTATACAATGGCCGAAATCCCGTTGCTCATATTTTGGATGAAAACTTTACGGAAGAAGATATAGATAAATTCAGGCCATGCAATTTCTTTGGTGACTGCAACCCCTGTGATGTGAAGGTAAAAACCAATAGGTTTCAGATATTCGGGCACACAAGTGTTGAGATAAAGAATATAAACTGAAATGAAACTGGCGGGTAATTAATAATGGATAAGTATTTTATTGACGGGCATAAGCTCTACTGGCACTTAGACAGGGTATTACAATGGCAAATGGGCAGAATGATTCCTCCTGTATATATAGAGGTTAGCCCTGTTTCATTTTGCAATCACAGATGTATCTTCTGTGGTATAGATTTTGCGCGAAAGGGGAAGTATCTGTTAGAGACGGACATTTTGTGTAGAAGGCTCAAGGAAATGGGGACTATTGGTGTTAAGAGCATTATGCTTGCCGGAGAAGGAGAGCCTATGCTTCATAACGGCTTGCCGACTATTATTAAAACAGCCAAAGAAAGTGAAATAGATGTTTCTATAACAACAAATGGCAGTGTCGGAAATTATGAGATGTGGCAGGAGATATTACCTTTATTGGCATGGATCAGGTTTAGTGTTGATGCCGGTACAGCCGGTATATATGCTAAAGTCCATAATGTGTCAGAGGAATCTTTCCATAAAACGATAAGAAATATCAGTGAAGCAGTTAAGGTAAAAAAAGAATCTAATATTCCGATTGCAATAGGGGTACAATTTCTAATAATGCCTGAAAACTATAGCACAATTGAAGATGCCTTATGTTTATTTTCTGAAATAGGTATAGACTATTTCAGTCTCAAGCCCTATTCTTTACATCCCCAAATGATAAACAAAACAGATGTCACTTATACAAGTGAGATGATGGATCATATTGAGGAGATTATAAGTAGGCATAAAAAAAGCACAAAAATGAGTATAATATTCAGAAAAGAATCAATGGGTAAGTACATGAACAGGAATAAGATGTTCAAACATTGCCATGCGTTGCCGTTTTGGGGATATATATCTTCAAAAGGTGATTTCTACACGTGCAGTGTATTCCTTGGAGATGAGAGGTTTAAGACTGGAAATATTTATGAAAATGATATGGGTTCAATTTTGTTAGGTGAAAGAAGACAAATGTCTATTAAACACGGAGAAAAAGATTTACTGATAGAAGATGAATGCAGATTAAATTGCAGAATGGCAAGGATAAATGAGTTCCTAGAGTTTTTAAAAGACAAACCAGAACATATAAACTTTATATAAAAAAGCCTGTAATTTTAAGGTGATCATAAAAGAGCAGAAAAAATCTAAAAAGTGCAAAGGAATTTAATCAAATATGGCTATAAAGGTGCTCATAATAAAACTTGGCTATTCAGAAACACTCGATTCTGAAATAGGAAAAGTTCCAAGCCTTGGAGATGTATTGAGGACTACTCCCGTTCTGTGGGCATTAAGAGAAAAATTTCCTGATTCTCATATTTCATGGCTTGTTTCTGAGCAGGCTGAACCATTACTACATGGGAATAAACTCATTGACAGGATACTTGTATGGGATGAATTTATTGCCTTTCAGCTTATGAGGGAAAAGTATGACGTTCTTATAAATCTTGAGAAAATCCACGGCATTTGTGCCTTATCAGATATGATAGATGCATGGGTTAAATATGGTTTTCGGTTTGAAAGTGTTGACGGAACATATCATGCTTATGAAAAAGGATTGAATTTTATTGAATATATTAAAAATAAGAAGGATGGCAAAAAAACGAGGGATTGCTGGCAGCAGGTGTTGATTGAAATGCTTGGTGTTGAATGGAAAGGGCAGGCTTATACCCTTGGTTATAAGCCTAAATCAGAAGAAAAATATGATATAGGATTTAACTTTAATGTAGGCAAAAAATGGGAAACAAAGGCCATGCCTATTAAAAAATGGAAGGAACTTGAAAGCAAGTTATTAGAGCATGGATATACTGTATCATGGCAAGAAGGGCTTGAAGACTTATACCATTACATAGACTGGATAAATTCCTGCAAGATTTTAATATCACAAGACAGTCTCGGGCTACACATAGCTCTTGCTCTTAAAAAGAAAATAATAGGATTATTTGGAGCTACAGACCCACAGGAAATATATCTACACGAACTTGGCAAGGCAATCTATTCTGAACAAAAGTGCAGTATGATGCCATGTTATAACCCTAAATGTTTAACAGGCTTAGATTGTATGGAATATATAAATATTGAAACTATATTGAATGAAATAAAAATATTTATCGCTTGTTAATAAACTATAACAACACCAAACAATATAAAGTATAAAATCACCAATATAAACAGTTAGAGCAAGAGAATGATTAAATTGCTTAATAAATTATCAATAAACCAACTAAACCAAAAGGCAAATCAAATACGGAAAGATTTAGTAAATGTCGCGGTTAGAAACGGGGCAGGGCATATTGCGCCGTCACTTTCTTGTGTGGATATTTTAACAGCACTATATTACAACACAATGAACATTTCCAATAATCCTATGTGGGAAGACAGAGACCGTCTTATTTTTTCTAAAGCACATGGCTGTTATGGTCTTTATGCTATCCTTGCAGATATAGAATATATCAATATAGACGACTGGGATAACTTCTATAAAGGAAGTTTTTTATCGGGATGTTCGGAACGCTATGTGGATAAAGGGATTGAGGCAGGCTGCGGTTCGCTGGGGCACGGATTACCTATAGCGGTTGGTGTTGCATTTGGTGCTAAATTACAAAAAAAAGCATATAGAGTCTATTGCGTTGTTGGCGACGGAGAAATGCAGGAAGGGTCTAATTGGGAAGCAATTCAATTTGCTGTTAAACATAACTTGTCAAATTTAATTGTTATTATTGATGCAAATAAGTTACAGGCCATGGATTTTCTGTCTAATATATTAACTCCTGAAGGGAAAGAAGCAGATTTGCAGAAAAAAATGGAAGTATTTGGGTTTGAGGCTAAAACTTGCAACGGACATGACATTAAAGATATAGTTTTAAAAATTGAGGAATTCATAGAAGATGAGAAATGCGCGCCAAAAGTACTTATAGCAAATACAATAAAAGGATATGGCTTGTTATGTATGGAAAATATACCAAAATTTCATTTCAGACTTCCAACAGAAGAAGAATTATCTAATGGCAACCGCTATGAATAGTACCGATTATAGAAAAGATATAATTAATGGTATTATCCCATATGCAAAGGAAGATAGTAGAATTATTCTGCTTGTTTGTGATATGGGTTTTGGTGTAACCGATAAGTTCAAAAAAAAATTCCCAGACAGGATCTTCAATATGGGCATCATGGAACAAGGAACTGTTGGTATTGCAGCCGGCATGGCAATGACAGGCTTAATACCAATTGTATACTCAATTGTAAATTTTCTTGCCTTTCGTGCATTAGAGCAAATAAGAAATGATATAGTGATGCAAAATTTAAATGTTAAATTTATTGCAACCGGCGTAAATAATTACTTTAAGTTTTTGGGTCATACACATTGTTGTGGTCAAGACGACAAAAATATTATGCAATTAATAAATATGAGGGTGTTTGACCCTTATGATGCAAAAAATGTTAATTTTAATAAAATGGTTGCGGAATGGATTACAGATACAAAAGCAGGCTATATCAGAGTATAGTTTGCCTCCTAATGAGACACTATCGTTACTTAAAGAGATTTGAATGGAAAAATTAATTCTTGACGGACATAAACTTACTTGGCATAAAAAAAGAGTTGACGCATGGCTAAGAGGTGAGAGGATTGCGCCAATAACTATTGATTGTGCATTAACTCGAAAGTGCACTTATAGATGCACCTATTGTTACGGTCAGCTTCAAGAAAATGATGAAAAGAGAATGACGAAGGATGTAATCTTTAGGTTTCTCGATGATGCCGCTGAGATTGGTGTAAAGGCGGTTAGTTTTGTAAGCGATGGAGAAAGTACATGTTCGCCATATCTATACGATGCCATTTTAAGGGGTAAAAGCAATGGCCTTGATATGGCGCTTGGAACAAATGGTTTTTTGTTAAAAGATGATCGACTACCTGATATTTTACCTGCTTTAACATACCTTAGATTCAATATCTCTGCCGCAGACCACAACAGGTATTTAGAAATACATAGGTGTAAAAGAGAATCTTTTTTCAAGGTTATCAATACAGTAAAAGAGAGTGTAAGAATAAAGAAGGCAAAAGGCCTTGATGTAACCATTGGGGTACAAATGGTTTTATTGCCTGAATTGGCAGACCAAGTTATACCTTTGGCAAAACTTGGGAAAGAACTCGGTGTTGATTACCTTGTTATCAAACATTGCAGCGATGATGAGCTAGGAAGTCTCGGCGTTGACTACTCAGAATATAAGAAACTGATCGACATACTAAAAGAGGCCGAATTGTATTCTGATGATAGATATACTGTTAAGGCAAAGTGGTCTAAAATCCTGAGCGGGGGGAAACGCAACTACAGCCGTTGCTATGGTCCTGCTTTTATTATGCAATTTTCGGGTTCCGGATTAGTTGCGCCTTGTGGTATGCTCTTTAATAACAGATATAGAAAATATCACATAGGTAATATCGTTGATAGCTCATTTAAAGAGATTTGGGAAAGCGAACGCTACTGGGAGGTTCTGCGGCTGATTTCTTCTAAAAAATTTGACGCAAGAACAATGTGTGGCTCGTTATGTTTACAACATAAAGTTAACGAGTTTCTATGGGATCTGAAGCATAATGCAATAGAATTTGACCACCAGAATGGTTCGGTGCCACAGCATATTAATTTTATTTAACAAGATTTCATTATCATGATTGGTAAATGCTATATTTGCAACACGCCAGCAGGGCGTTATCATTACAATGTTGATTCGGTGTATTCGATTATCAAGTGCACTCAATGCGGACTTGAGTATACACATCCAGTGCCAAGCAATATAACGCTGGAATCGTTTTACTCCAATTACCTAGATGTCCGAGCTAACCCTGAAATAGTAAGGTTGAATGCAGAGGCAAATCTCAAAATTCTTGCTACATATGGATGGTCGCATCAATCAAAGCTTCTTGATTTCGGAGCAGGCAAAGGAATCTTTGTAGAAACTGCAGGGAAAAACGCTTTTGGCATGGATTTACAGCCATCATTAAATCCACGCATCCATAATGCCCTTGACACATTTAAATGTAAACAATGGGATTTTATTACACTCTATGGTGTGCTTGAGCATTTGTCCTCCCCATTACAGATTATGACAACTCTTGCCTCGTTACTCAGACAGGGAGGAATCATGGCTATTACTACTGTTAATGCCGAAGGGATTATCCCCTATTACTATAAGCCCCCGGAGCATTTAACTTACTGGACCCGTTCATCCTTTGAGATTATGAGCAAATACTGCAACATGAAGATTATCAAATATAGCCCATATGAAATGTATCAATTAGGGTCTGTTTATTTCGAAAGGCTTCTAAGCCGCACCCCAGAGCTATATCGGCAGTGCATCTATAATAATTTGCCACGAATTGTAAGTGTTCCGACAAACGAAATCATGTGTATATTGAGAAAATAAGATTCGTAGGTTTATATAAATGAATAATAAATCGGAAATTAACCATGATGTTTATAAGAAAAATATAGATGCATTACAGGTTAAATATGAACATATTGCATCCAGACTATCTAAAAATACTCCCTTTTCTTTTTCTCTTTTGAAGATAGCTAATCCTTCCTTGCAGAATATATCATCTAATCGTAAAAGTTTTTTGCAAAATTTGTTGCGTTCTAATCCATTTTCAGCCACTTACAGAAATATCATATTTATTGGTGTTCTCTGTTTTCTCCGATTTAAACGGCATTTAGACTCTGCATCTGGCAATTTATTTAGAATAATAATATATGAGCCTAACATAGATGTTTTCCAAACGGCCATCCAATCAATTGACATATCAAAGTATCTCCAGGAGGAGCATATACTATTTATTGTAGGAAGCAATAATTATTTTCCCAAGATCAAAACATTAAACCCTGTTCGTGTGCACGAAAAAGATTTATTATATACAGCATACAATTACTGCAAAGCTTTTTTTAATTATGATTGGCCCTTAAAGGTTGTAACCGAAGAATCCCTGAATAGTATTTCCCCTTTTTTCACATTTTCACGCCAGCGTTTCAGGTATTCAGGGTTTAATAAAACATATAAAAATAAGGGTCTTATGGATAAAAAGAACTATGAGAGAGTATCTATATCACTTTTTCACAATCTTTTTTCCCAGCTAAAATTTGCACGAGCTTTTATAGGACGAAACGACCATTTGGAAAAACAAGATGAAAGAAAGCCGACAGCTATCCTTGTCTTAAAAACCCCACGATTATGGAATTGGATGGAATTGTTTAAGAGAGGCTTTTCAGAAAATGGCTTTAATGTTGAATTCGTAGAGATAGACAATAAAGGGAAATATGTAGAAAGGGTATTAAAGTTAATTAAAGCGCATTACCCGTGCCTCCTCATTACAATAAATAGATATGCCTTTGATCATTATCACTGCTCCATTGCTCTGGAAGAAGTCTTAAGAGAAAACGGCATTCCGTACATGTCATTTGTTTTAGATCATCTGGATTACTTTTATTGGGAAGCAGAACCAAGATTTTTAGATAATTACTCCAAGTATAAACTGGTAACCTATGACAGATTTTTTCAGGAGAACTATTCATTCGGACACAAACCATTTGTACTCAACTCTTTTTTCTCCTATTACATTAACAATAAGGCTAGAAAAAATTATCGGTATGATATTTGCATTTCAAACAGGCCCAGAGAAGAAAACATGCACATCTTCCCCGAACAAGAAATTATCTATAAGAAAATCTTACAAATTCCTGTTGACTCAACCATCCCTGTAAGCTCGCGATTGCACATCCTTCTCTGGAAGCTTACTAACAGAATAGATGATATCCATCGTCCCAATATAAACAGGCATATCGTATTAAATGCCATCAGATGTTTTAAGATGGGATTTGATTCGTTTTTTCGCAGAGATGTCGCACAATTTTTATGTAATAGTTATGAAAATGTTGCTGTTTTCGGGAAAAACGAGTGGAAAAGATTTATCCCCACTAAGAACTACAAGGGAATGGTTACTTATAAGGAAATGCTTGAAATATATTCCAAATCTCGTGTTATAGTTGATAGTTTTTTAAGCTGGTCTGATACTACTGTCCATGATTATATATCATTGTCCCAAGGTGGATTTACTATATTTCACAAGCCGGCGATCTGTTATGATAACATTGCTACTAAAAGTTTTGAGTATTTTTCTACTTTAGAGGAATTAGACCAAAAAATATCTTTTTTCCTCTCTAACGAAGAAAAACGCCTCCAAAAACTGGAGGAAATACAAGGCACCATTGATAATTTCTTTTCATTTGATGATTATTTCGGAAGGGCAACAGCATTATGCAGTGATCTGCTGCGTTCCGACACATCGCATACATCAGAAAGTAGAATTGACGACTTTAATGAGTTTGGAATATCAGTAGGCAAATGCACCTTAAGCCTTTTCAAGACTGATGAGGAGCAATTTCTGATTAATTTTATGGCAGCAGTTGTATATTTCTACTCCGGCTATATCGACATAGCAGCAGAATGCCTTAATACAGCAAAACAACTGCAATCTTCACCTGATAGGGAATTGGATATTTTTGAAAGAAAAATCAAACCATATTGTCCACATCTATCATAAAGACAATCTTTATAGTTCTTGACTAAGGCTCTGCTATCAGAAACATCTTGCTAATTCATGTCTTTAACCTATTAAAAAAAACAAGGTGATACGAAAACAGTAATAAAAATATCCGGAAAGCGAATTGCTGAATATATAGTAGAAAACTTAAATGAGGGTAGATGAGTATATTTGACAGGATGCTTCAAGACAGAAGATGGCTTTACAGACCATGGCTCCCTTTTCTGAAGGCTGTGGAAGGAAATGCCTTTCTAAAATACGGGCTCCTAACCCCTGTATTAGACCTTGCCAGTGGAGACGGCACTTTTGCGATATCAACCTATGACAACAAGTTAGATGTGGGGTTGGACTTGGATATGGAAAGCCTCGTGAGGTCCAAAGGGAAATACAAGAAGATTATTCAGGCCGATGCAACTCGTTTTCCTTTTAAGGAAAAGACTTTTCAGACGATTATAAGCTCCTGTGCTGTAGAACACATACCTGATTTAAATGATCTTTTATCGGAAATTTATAAGGTACTTAAACCTGGTGGAAAGTTCATCCTCTCTGTACCGAGTGTTAACTTTGGAGATATGCTTTTAAAAACAAGGTTATTGAGAGTGCTTGGGTTAAATAAACAAGCTGACAAATATGTAAAGGATAAAAATCGCAGGAGTATCCATATTCATCTATACGAATTAAAGGAATGGGAAAAAATTCTAACTTCTCATGATTTCAAGCTTTTATCACATGAATATTGCCTCAGCAATAAGGTTATGCTGATTTGGAGCTTTATGACATCATTTGTATTCAAAATATTCTTTCTTCCATTCAGGATAGTAAGAGAACATAATATAAAGTTATCGGATAATTTACTCCGTTTTATCTTAAAGAAACTTTTTGAAAGAATTATTGTTCGTGAAAGCAATAAAAAATTATTGTCCGGTGGATATTTATTTTTGGTAGTAACTCGTGAATAGAGAAAAATTAACAGTTACCATTATTGCATATAATGAAGAAGAAAATATAAGGGAGTGCCTTCAAAGCGTCGAATGGGCAGATGAAATTGTCGTAGTTGACGGAGAAAGCACTGACAGAACTGTTGAAATTTGCAAAGAATTTACAGAAAATGTTTTTATAAATCCCTGGCCAGGACACAAAGAGCAAAAGAATTTTGCTATCAGCAAAGCATCAAACCTCTGGATATTCAGCATTGATGCTGATGAAAGAGTTCCTGATGAGCTTAAAAACTTTATACTTAAGGAACTGGAAAATCCTGCTTCTGACGGATACCGCTTTCCAAGACAGAACTATTTTCTTGGAAAGTGGCTCAAACATGGGGGATGGTATCCTGATCATGTTTTAAGACTATTTAGGAAAGATAAGGGTTCATTCGGGGGAATAAATCCACATGATAAGGTCATAATCGAATCAGGGAAAGTTAGTACGGTTTCAATACCATTAATTCATTATACCTATAAATCCATATCGCAATATGTGTCAAAACAGGATTCATATTCAAGCATATCTGCTCAGCAACAGCATGGATCGAATAAAAATCTTACGATCTTATTGTTAAAGGTAATAGGAAAGCCGGTCTGGAAATTTTTTGAAACATACATCATCAAAGCAGGCTTTCTGGACGGTATTAGTGGGTTAATTACCGCAATCGTAGCATCGTATGCTTTGTTTTTAAAACAGATCAAGATATGGGAGATCAATCAATCCAATAATAATGATCATTTTTAGTAAACTATTTCATGCATAATTTCATGTTTGTTTAAATATAGATACGAATTATGAAACTAAAATTCTTCATAGGCATAGCTATAAGCCTTCTTTTTCTATTCCTTGCCCTTCGCAATGTCAGCTATGGAAAGCTGATGCTTTCACTGCAAAACGCAAATTACTTTTATTTAATTCCTGCTGTTATTTTAGTAATCTTGACTATGTGGTTTCGGGCAATAAGGTGGCGTTATCTATTACAGCCGATAAAAATGGTTAAAAACCACAGTCTATTCTCTGCTGTAATGATTGGGTTTATGGCCAATAATGTATTGCCTGCAAGAATAGGGGAGTTTGTCAGGGCGTATGCTATCGGCAGGAAAGAGAATCTGAGCAAAAGTTTATCTTTGGCAACCATTGTTGTTGAAAGGATATTTGATGGTTTCACGCTCTTAACTTTTCTCCTGGGGACACTTATATTTTCACCATTACCTGCCTGGGTAAAAAAGGCAGGGATTTCGGCATTTATATTCTATATCCTTATCATTGTCTTCCTTATACTGTTAAAGAGATATAAAGAAAATATGCTGAAGTTTATGAATTATATATTATCACCGATTTCTAAAAACCTTTCTCTGAAGACTGACGAACTCTTAACATCTTTCATAGCCGGTTTCGATATTTTAAAAGACAAAAAGCAGATAGCACTAATCCTGCTATATTCATTTCTCGTATGGACAACATATGGAGTTTTAACGCTGCTGGTTTTTATAGCTTTTAATTTTAATCTGCCACTTTATGCCCCTTTTCTTCTAACTGTGATTTTAACCTTTGGTGTAATGATCCCTTCTTCACCTGGTTATGTCGGTACATACCAATTTTTCTGTGTAACCGGGCTGGCCCTTTGGGGCATTAAAGAGAGTGACGCTCTGGGATTTTCATTGGTTTATCATGCAGGCCAATATGTCCCTATAACAGCATTGGGGCTCTTTTATCTCTGGAAGGAAAATATGTCCTTAAAAGAGATAAAAAGTGAAGAAGAACAACAAGATAACTTTTTTTCTTGACCATAAATTAGCCAATGGAGGTTAAAGATGATAACTTTAAAGTTTTATGGGAAATCTTTTTATTTATTTACCATAATAATACTGTTATGTTCCCCATCTATCCTTTTTGCTGCGAACAGCAATGATGTAATAGAAAGGCTTTCCAGTGGGGATATTAACTGGACTATGGGCACTATTACTTCTACAGGAAGTGGAGCCCCTCCTTCTTCTGCAACTAATCCAGCTCAGGCCAGATTAATGGCTAAACGCGCAGCAATCCTGGATGCCCGCCGTAATTTGCTGGAAACAGTTAAAGGGGTTACGGTCGATGCTCAGACAACAGTACAGAATTTAATGACAACTAGTGATATTGTTGTAACTAAAGTAAGTGGTATAGTAAAGTTATCAAGAGTTATAGATACCCGGTATATGAATGATGGCGCAGTAGAGGTTACTGTGGAAATGGAACTTAGAGGTGATTTGTTAAGGTTGATGTTGGAAGAGACTGGAGAGCAAAAAACGCATCTTGTCCCTAAAGTAGCACAAAGAAAAGAGATTCCCCCAACTATTAAACCCCCATCTGTCGAAGTTCCTCAAGTAAAGTCTCCAACTCCTCCAGTTACTCCTAAGCCACTTTTAGAAGCAAAAATTCAGGAACCACCTAAACCTCCATCTGTTGAAACTCCTCAAACAAAGCTAGAGCCAAAACCATCTTCCGAACAAATGTTAGAAACTAAAGTAACGGAAACTAAAAAGGGAGACAATAAGGATATACTTGCGGAAGATATTGATCTTAGCAAGCTCAATTATTCAGGTCTTGTAATCGATGGTAGAAAGCTTCAAATACGCCCCGCCCTAATACCAAAGGTCTTCGATCAAAACGGGGAAGTTGTTTACAGTGCTGCAAATTTGCTTCAGAAAGATGCTATAAAGATGGGAGTAGTAGGATATGCAAAAGATGTAAATGCAGCTACAAAAAATCAGCGTGTTACTGAAAATCCTTTTGTAATTAAAGGGTTACAAGCTACAGGCCAGAAAAAGACCGATGTGGTAATCAATAATCGGGATGCGAACATAATCCAAGGATCAGATGAATACACAAACTATTTAAAGAATGGAAGGGTACTTATAGTATACGATTGATAAACAGCCATTATTTCTTTAGACATACATTTCTTGCAACAGGGGTTTTATTCTTTGATATCTCTGATTTTAGACTTTTTATATTAATCACTTTCTATAGGGGAGGTAACTACAAGTGAAACGGCTATACTTTTTTTCTCTTCTTTTTCTCTTGATTTCAGTTTTTATACCTCAACATACATTAATAGCCGAAACAAAGGTACTCAAAGGTAAACATATTATTATATACGACATTGTAAATCCTCTGGGCGTAGAATATCTGCCTAACTATACCAATAAATCCTTTAAACAGGAAGTATTGGCTTCAGACGAATACAGCAAAAGACTTTTAATAGAAATTGACATCAGCCCTCTGAACTCATCGGCCAGGTTTCCAATACCGATAAGGGAACTTCCTGGAAATCTGCAAAAATTTTTAATCGCCGAGGAAAACATTCAAACTAATGATTCAATGATTTCAGAAAAGGCTAAGGATTTAGTTAAGGAAGCTAAATATGCACATGAAGCCTTTACCGCTATTGCTGACTGGTTAATCGATAATATTATATATGATGCAGGCCCTAATGTACGCCAGGATGCTAAATCAGTAATGATAACAAAACGAGGGTCTTGTGTTGGTATTACATGTCTTTCTATCGCTATGTTGAGGAGTGTCGGGATCCCAGCCAGGTATGCGCATGGTTATTTGCCTCCAGGTTACGATTGGGGAATATCAAAGAAATACTGGGGAGTTAAAATTAACGGCGGTGGCTTCCATGCCTGGATAGAGGTTTATTATCCGGATATTGGCTGGACATTTTCAGATCTTGAGCATTCTAAAAACTTTGTTGATCCCTTCCATGTACTGAGATATATTGATGGGGTTGAATACACTCCTCGTTTCTATAAGGGAGGAGAGATGGATGTAGAAAATGCTACAACCTATACAATATTTAGAGAAGAAAATACTACCGTACCAATAGATAAACTTCCATCTCCTAAAAAGGTGATACTGGGCAGGCAAATAGCAGCACAGCAATTTGGAACTATTTATGGTTCTATAATTGGTGCTGATGAAAAGATAATTCCTGAAGGTAAAGTTACATTATGGAAGGGCGCTAAAGGCTTTGTCTTTCCATTTGAGCAAGGGAAATACTCTGTAATTGGACTAGAGGCAGGGAATTACAGAGTTGTTTTTGAGGCAAATGGGTATACTAATTATGAGGAGAATATAAAAATTAAGGACAAAGAGATAGTTAATATTAATGTGAGATTAAATAACAAAAGGTAACGAAGAGGTAAATATAATGACAAAGCGAACATTAATTACCGGTGGGGCTGGATTTCTCGGTTCTCATATGTGTGACAGGTTAATTGCAGAAGATCATTTTGTTATCTGCATGGATAACCTTATCACGGGGAATATGGACAACATTGCTCATCTCTTTGGTAATAAGAATTTTAGGTTTATCAAACATGATGTAACCGAATATGTATATGTAGAAGGAGAATTAGATTTTATTCTACATTTTGCTTCTCCTGCAAGCCCTATAGATTATTTGAAGCTCCCTATCCAGACCTTAAAGGTAGGTTCTCTTGGGACTCACAAGGCTTTAGGACTGGCTAAAACAAAAAAAGCAACCTTTTTATTAGCCTCAACTTCAGAATGCTACGGAGATCCCCTTGTCCATCCTCAGTCGGAGAATTATTGGGGTAATGTTAACCCGGTTGGCCCCCGTGGAGTATATGATGAAGCTAAAAGATTTGCTGAGGCCATAACTATGGCATATCACAGATACCATGGCATTAAAACCAGGATTGTCAGGATATTTAACACGTACGGTCCTAAAATGAGGCTGAACGATGGCAGAGCCTTGCCTGCATTTATATGCCAGGCCTTACGAAAGGAGGAACTTACCGTATTTGGAGATGGGTTACAGACCCGAAGTTTCTGCTATGTTTCTGATCTGATAGAGGGTATTTACAGACTGATGATGTCTGATGAAACCCTTCCTGTAAATTTGGGCAATCCCAATGAAATAACTATCCTGGAATTTGCAGAGAAAATATTGAAATTAACGGACAGTAAAAGCAAAATAACTTTTAAAGCTCTGCCCGAAGATGATCCTAAAGTAAGACAACCCGACATTAGCAAGGCAAAAAAGCTGCTTAACTGGGAACCCAAAATATCCCTTGATGAAGGTTTATATATGACGTTGGAGTACTTTAAAGAAAGGGTTTGATATTGTATAGCCTTTTTAACATTCACCAAGGTTTTTCCCCTTGTATAATTCCACCATTTTTAGGTTTTCTGACAACACTTGCATTGGCTTTGCTTGCTTTTACAAAGGGGAAAGGCAGAAAATCTAATCTCCTCTTCGCTTTTCTCTGTACTATTGGAGTCTTTTTTAATATTGATGTTGCCCTTATGACTATTGTAAAAGAGGGGGATGTAGCCTTAAAAATCAGCAGATATGATCATATATTACTGGTCTATAATGTCCCTATATTCCTCCATTTTATTCACAATTTTTTTTCTGTAAGCAAGAATAGATGGCTAATTCCAGCAGCATACCTTTTTAGTTTTTCATTGATGTTTTTCACCCAGTCTCAACTCTATCTTACTGGCAGTTATGAATACTACTTTGGCTTTTTTGCCAAAGGGGGACCACTTTTCTATCTATTCTCTTCCGTAAATTCTTTAGTCCTTCTTTACTGTTTGTATCTCTCCTACAAACAGATACAAACAGAGAGAAACCCTGTAAAACGAAACCAGATTAGTTATATATTTTTGGGCTTCGGGACATATACCATCTTGGCATTGCTAAATATTTTTCCAATGAGCGGAATAGAGATTTACCCCTTTGGCAACTTTGGTTTTCTGCCCATGATAATTCTCGCTTTTGGAGTTCTAAAACATGACCTTCTGGATATGGGGTTTCTTATAAGAAAAGGAATGGTTTACTCATCTATTACCGCCTTCTTAACAGCGTTTTATGCTTTTTTAATAGTAGCATTTGATATGCTTTTTAAAGGGTTTGAATTTTCAGATTCCTTTCTCTTTCCTGTTTTTCTATTTCTCATAATTCTAATTATTTTTATTCCTCTTAAAGAAAAGATTCAAATGGTTGTTGACAGAATCTTCTTTAAGAATAAATACGATTATCAAAAAACCTTGCGAGATGTTAGTCAGGCTATGCGGTCTATACTTGATATAGATGAGATAGTTAATCGTATCATCGATGCAGTCATAAATTCAATGAATATAACTAGCGTATCAGTTTTTCTATGGAACGAGAAAGAAAAAGCTTTTCGGGTCCATAGTATACAGGGAGAGCATGAAAAAAATGTAAAAGAGATAGCCCTAACACCGGAAAGCACATTGATCTCCTTGCTAATGAGCAAAAAAAGAGAACTAATTAAACACGATATTGAGGAAGAAAATGATTGGATGATTAACAAAAGAGAATGCCTCAGGCAACTGGGTTATATTCACGCAAGTTTAATAGTTCCAATGATCTTCAATGATTCTATAAATGGTTTTATTGCCCTAGGTTACAAAAAGTCTGGAGATCTCTATACATCAGAAGACCTTGAATTGTTGCAAATCTTAGCAAATCAAAGCAGTATTTCAATAGAAAATGCAAAATCATACAAAACGATAGAGGATTTGAACAAAAATCTTGAAATGAAGGTACAGGCACGTACTAAAGAACTGGAAAGGGCATTACTGGAAAAAGAGAAAACGCAGGAACAACTTATTCAATCAGAGAGCTTGGCATCAGTAGGACAGTTGGTAGCCGGGGTTGCCCATGAACTGAACAATCCGCTCTCAAGCGTATCAAGTCTTATTCAATCTACAGTGCAGTCTTTGGAGGAGAAAGAAGTTAAAGGAGAATATGAAGATGGAATTATAGATGATCTTCGTTTTACTTTAAAGGAGTTAAAACGTGCCAAAGAAATTATTGCCAGTCTCTTGGATTTATCACGTCAGACCCAGGTGTACACAGAGTCGGTAAATATAAACACAGTCGTTAAGGATGCATTGCGTGTTCTTCATAATCAATTTAAAAAACATGATGCAAAGATATTAGAAAAGTACCATGAAGACATCCCTGAGATCAAAGGGAACTTTGCTAATCTGGGACAAGTGTGTATGAATATTATAAAGAACGCTATCCAGGAAGTTAAAGAACCCCCCGGGGCCATAACCTTAAAAACAGTTTATAATGAAAAGAACAACAGGGTCATTTTTGAATGTACTGATACAGGGAAAGGTATCTCCCAGGCAGTAATAAAAGATATATTTAAACCCTTCTTTACTACAAAAGAGGTAGGGTCAGGTACAGGACTTGGTCTTTATATCTCTTACGAGATTGTAAAAAAACATAAAGGGGATATCTTTGTCTTCAGTACACCAGGGAAGGGGACCACATTTCGGGTTGAGTTGCCCGTTGAATAATAAATATATAGATATAACCCACTTATAGATTCTGTCTTATTAAACAATACGACTACACAAACCTTATCTAGTTTATATGAATTAGATACCAGTTAGAACTCATGTCAAATCTTACTCCGATGATTAAACAGTATTTAGAAATAAAGGAAGCACATAAGGATGCTATACTCTTTTTTCGAATGGGTGATTTTTACGAAATGTTCTTTGAAGACGCAGAGATTGCTTCGAAAATTTTAGATATTACTCTAACCTCAAGAGACAAAAACAAGGAGAACAGTATTCCTTTATGCGGTATTCCATATCATTCAGCATCACCCTATATCTCAAAATTGATTAATAATGGATTCAAAGTTGCCATCTGTGAACAGGTGGAAGATCCCAGGAAAGCTGTTGGGATTGTCAAGAGAGAAGTAAGCAGAATTATTACACCCGGATTGGTGGTTGATACGGATACTCTGGAATCTACTGAGAACAATTTTTTAATGAGTATATCATTTAATAACGAAAACTGGGGTATAGCCTTTTTGGACCTTTCTACAGGTGAATTCAGAGCTACAGTAATTACAAATTATCGTGATTTGCTGGAAGAAATATTAAGAATTACCCCAAGAGAAGTACTCATATCAAAGTCTCTAAGCGAGACTGATCCCTTTCAGACTCTTCTTAAATCAATTAACAAATATACTCTGACATATCTGGATGACGATATATTTGACTATGAGAAATCTTTGAAACAACTCTCCAGCCAGATAGACGAAGCATCCTTTAAAGACCTGAATTCCAATTATATGAAAGAAGCTGTAAACGCCGCTGGTGGTATAATTCATTATATCAAAGCCACACAAAAAGCAGAACTGGGTCACATTAACCAACTTTTCTTCTATAAGGTTAATGAATATATGATTGTAGATGAGCCTACCAAGAGGAATCTTGAACTCTTTTGTACAATACAAGACAGGTCTAAGAAGGGTTCACTGATAAGCATACTGGATGAAACCATGACCGCGATGGGCGCACGTAAAATTAGAAATTGGTTAAACTATCCTCTCTTAACCATTTATAATATAAGGGAAAGACTTGATGTAGTATCAGAGTTAAAAGATATGACTATAATTCGAACAGATCTTAGAGTCCTTCTGAAAGAAATCCGTGACCTTGAAAGGATCAACAGTAAGGTTTCTTTGTCTAATGTCAATGGCAGAGACCTAATTCAATTAAAAACGTCTATTGAATATCTTCCAAAGATTAAAGAATATCTTGAAAATTTAACTTCCAATCTGGCTAAGGAAATCTTCTCACAACTCGATGAGTTGGCAGATATTTACAGTCTAATAGATAAATCCATTGCTGAAGCGCCACCATTTACCATTAGGGAAGGGGGGATAATTAAAGAGGGATATAACAGTAACCTGGATGAATTGAAAATAATCAGTAAAAGCGGGAAGGGCTGGATTATTAACCTAGAGGCTAAAGAAAGGAAAAAAACAGGAATAAATTCCTTGAAGGTTGGATTTAACAAGGTTTTTGGTTACTATATAGAAGTTACTAAAACGAATTTAGAGTCAGTACCTGAAGATTATATAAGAAAACAAACCCTGGTCAATGCAGAGAGGTATATTACCCAGGAATTGAAAGAGTTTGAATCAACTGTCTTAGAAGCTGAACAAAGGCAAGTTGAACTTGAATTTCAGCTGTTCAACCAAATTAGGGAACAAATCGCTCTTGAAACCAAACGAATACAGCATACTGCTTCTTTAGTTGCTGACCTTGATGTATTGCTTGCACTTGCTGAAGTAGCTGACAGATACAATTATATTAAACCTGTAATTAATGAGGGAGACCGTATCAATATTATCGATGGCAGGCACCCCGTTATAGAACAGATGAGCATGGGAGACAGATTTGTTCCAAATGATGTAAATCTCGACAGCAAAGAGAATCAATTAATAATAATTACCGGCCCCAATATGGCCGGTAAGTCTACAATAATGAGACAGGTGGCTCTTATTGTTCTGATGGCTCATATAGGAAGTTTTGTTCCTGCAAAAGAAGCAACTATTGGTCTGGTAGACAGGATATTTACTCGTGTAGGAGCCCTAGACAATCTGGCTAAAGGTGAAAGTACATTTATGGTAGAGATGAACGAAACTGCCGGTATACTGCGCAATGCCTCCAATAAGAGTTTAATAATCCTGGATGAAATCGGAAGGGGCACAAGTACATTTGATGGTCTGAGTATTGCGTGGGCAGTAGCTGAGTATATACATGACCAGCCTAATCTTCGAACAAAGACTTTGTTTGCTACCCACTATCATGAACTTACGGAGCTTTCTTTAACAAAGGAAAGGGTGAAAAATTTTAATATTGCCGTAAAGGAATGGAATGACAGGATTATCTTTTTAAGAAAGCTTGTTGAAGGCGGAACCAGCCGTAGTTATGGTATTCAGGTTGCAAGGCTTGCAGGGCTTCCAAGGGAAGTTATTGATCGTGCCAAAGAAATTCTTATGAATCTTGAAAAAGGAGAGTTAAATGAGCTTGGAATGCCTAAAATAGCTTTTTCAAAACACTATATGCAAAAGCAAGAAAATTATCAGTTGAGTCTGCTGAATCAAAGTGAAAATAATCTACGTGAGGAATTGAAGAGACTTGACATTGCCACAATTACTCCACTAGAAGCCTTAAATATATTAAATGATCTAAAAGAAAAAGCTTGAAATACTAATCTATTCAAATATTTAACCTTGACAGCAAATTAAAGTTAATTTAACATATATGCACAAAGAATACTTAGGATTAGAAAAGTTTTCTTTTAAAACGTTCTCTACTTTAACACTTTTTAAATATATATAAGAATTTTTTAACAATGAAAAAGAAAGTAAGAACAAAGTGAAATATTCAAAACATGATAGACGTAAATACCCCAGGATAGATACTTTACTAAACGCACGATTTATAATAATTGGTAAAAGTAACGAAAAAGAGATGATCTCGAGAACTATAAACGCTACAACAAAGACTATTTCTACCAGCGGGGTTTGCTTGAAAACTAATGTTGTGCAGGTTGATGGACTTCATATTTGTTCTTCTGTTTCAGGATTAGATAAGAATAAATTAAATATAGAAATTGATTTACCACCAAGTTTTGGTAGCATAAATGCTATAGGGGAGGTTTCCTGGTATGATCTTATGCCTGAGAACGATGATTACCTTTATTGCGTTGGAGTAGCGTTTATAGAATTAAGCGAAGATGATATGAAAGTATTGAACAGTTATATAACAAAACAAATCAAAGAACGGAAAACTCGCCTTGGGTTTCTTCATAAATGGATTTCGCTTATCTTTCTATTTGCTGTTTTTGGGCCATCCTTTCCCTTCCTTTTTTAAATGAAATAAGATTCTTTCTTAGAAATAATTTGACTTTTTGTGTTCCGTTATTATTATTAATAAAAATAACAATAAACCTGTGAGAGAAAATTAATATGGTTAAAAATATTAAAGACAAACTTCCAGATCCAAAAGAACTCGAAAAGGAACTAAATGAATATCTCCGAAGAAAATATGGAGGTAACATTAAACTCGCCTTGCCGACTTTCTTCCCAATGATTGAATCTTACGATTTTGACTCTGAAAAAGAAGATATTAAAAAGGATCCAGTAAAGATCAAGTTTGACATGAAACCCGAAGAACTTGAATCGTATTTAGATGAGTATGTTATTAAGCAAAAAGAGGCAAAAGAGATACTTGCAACTAAGATATGTACCCATTTTAATAGAATAAGGTTATCAGAAGATAATAACGACTTAGAATCATATGGCATTATTAGTAATATAAAAAACAATATAATAATGATTGGTCCTACTGGAGTAGGGAAGACATACATTATCAAGCTTATTGCCAAAAAGATTGGAGTACCATTTGTAAAAGGCGATGCAACAAAGTTCAGTGAAACAGGATATGTAGGAGGTGATGTTGAGGATCTTGTAAGAGACCTGGTAAATGAGGCAGATGGTAATATTGAATTGGCTCAATACGGTATAATCTATATAGATGAAATAGATAAAATAGCATCTTCTGGAAATATAATAGGCCCTGATGTTTCAAGGACTGGTGTACAGAGAACCCTTTTAAAACCATTGGAAGAAACTGATGTAGAATTAAAGGTCCCACATGATCCGATTTCTCAACTTGAAGCAATAGAAGAATATAGAAAGACAGGAAAAAGGAAGAAAAAAACTATCAATACCAAAAATATTCTTTTTATAGTAAGTGGGGCATTTGATGGGTTAGAAAATATAATCAAGAAAAAACTTAACGAGCAAAGAATCGGTTTTGATGCGACTATAAAATCAGAAGGTAAAAAAACTGCTTTTCTTAAATACGTTTCCGCAGAGGATTTTGTAAATTTCGGTTTTGAATCTGAATTCATCGGAAGGTTACCGGTAATAGCTGTTTATGAAAAATTATGTGTTGATGATTTGTATCAGATTCTAAAGAATCCAAATAGTTCAGTAATTATCAGTAAAATAAAAGATTTTAAAGCCTATGGGATAGATGTGCTATTTGAGGATGATGCTTTATATATGATAGCAGAAAAAGCTCATAAAGAAGGAACTGGGGCACGTGGTCTTGTTAGCGCTGTAGAAAAAATTCTTATAAAATTTGAAAAGAAATTGCCATCAACTGATATAAAAAAGTTTGTGGTAACAAAAAAGACCGTAGAAAACCCAGAATTAGATTTGGATAAATTGTTAAGGGATCCAAACAATAAAAATATGTTGAAACGATACGATAAATTACAATTAATTGAAAAATCATATATAAAAAAATCTTTATTGAAACGTGAAAAAGATATACTTAACAAATATGGGATTAATCTTTCAGCTAACAGAATAAATTTAATTGCCGACAGGTCAATAGAAAAAAGGGTTGATATTAATGCGATTCTTGAAAAAGTCTTTTTAACTATAAGAAAGGTGAAAGATTTTGAAGAAGAATTTTTATCTAGGCATTCTTTTAAAATAATTTTTTCCGATGAAGCCCTAGACAAGATAGCCAAATTTTCTATTGAAAGCAAAAGAGATGTCTCTGATATTTGTTTTGAAATCTTAAAGAACTATGAACACGGTGTTAAATTAATTAAAGAAAAAACAGGTTTGAAGGAATGCTTGATAACTGAAGAAGCAGTGGATGATCCTGAAGGCTATCTTAATAAATTAATACGAGATTCTTACATTAATTAATCCAGAGCCTATCTTTTTTATTTTACATACAATGTCTGATAAGATATATTATGTAAACTTTAATATATAGTAACTATTAAGGCTGGAATATTAATTGCACGCCCTCCCCTAATTCTAATTTCTGCATATATCACCCCTACCTATTAAATAACTCTCTTATCAATTATTCTTTTATGTTTTTTTAAATCTCTCTCTATAGATTGAGATTCTACAAGTTTAACATCAACGTTAATCCCTAATACACTGGATAGTTTCTGCTTAATGTTCTCTAAAAGTTCTCTCTGTTTTTTCATCTCATCAAAAAATATACTTTCTGACACACCTACTAAAACCTCCAATACATCCATCCTTTCCTTTCGGTCAACAACCAATTGAAAATGAGGTTTACATCCTTCAAATTCATATAAAACTTGCTCTATCTGTGAAGGAAATACACTGACACCTCTGATTATCAGCATATTATCTGTTCTCTCCATGATCTTTTCTGCTCTGACACAAGTTCTGCCACACTCACATTGATGCCAATTCAGTTTTGTAATGTCTCCAGTTCGAAAACGAATCATTGGGAATGCCTCTTTTGTAAGGGTAGTAATGACTAGTTCCCCTTTTTCTCCAGGCGGCAAGATATCACCGGTTGTGGGATCAATAATCTCTGGAATAAAATGGTCTTCAAAGAGATGAAGCCCGTCTTTATATTGGCATTCAGTAGCAACCCCTGGGCCTATTACCTCGCTTAGTCCATAGTTGTCTATAGCATTGATATATAATTTTTCTTCTATCTCTTTTCTCATCTTTTCCGACCATGGTTCTCCACCAAATATACCGAGTCTTAAATTCAATGTTTTCGGGTCAATCTCCATATTTACCATTGTATCCGCTATCTTTAAAGCATATGAAGGAGTTGACAGCAGAACAGTAGTTTTGTAATCCTTCATTATTATAATCTGTTTCTCGGTTTGCCCTGAAGAAGCTGGGATAACCGATGCACCTATCTTTTCTGCACCGTAATGAAGTCCAAATGCACCTGTAAGCAATCCGTAAGCAAAAGCTATCTGCACCATGTCATCTTTTGTAACTCCACCGGCAGTTAAAATTCTGGCAGCAAGATTGCTCCAATTTTTTAAATCATTCTTAGTATAACCAACAACAATCGGTTTTCCAGTCATTCCAGATGTAGAGTGTAAACGCACAACCTCTCTCAGAGAGACCGCAAACATATCGTAGGGATAACTATTTCTTAGATCATCTTTTGTAGTAAATGGAAGATTAGATAAATCCTTAATTGATCGGATATCTTCAGGTAAGATATTAAGTTTATCAAATACCTTCTTGTAAAACTGAACATTTTTGTACACCCTGTTTAAAGTAGATTGCAGCCTTTCTAATTGCAATTGTTCTAAGTCTTCTCTTGGCATACATTCATAATCTTTATCCCAAATATTCATCTTAAATCTCCAATAAGGGGTTTACTCCCATATCTCTTTCTTTTCTTTACCCAGATATGCCCTTTGAACTTCCTTGTTGTTAAGTAGGTCCTTACAATTCTCTTCCATTATAATCTTTCCTGTCTCTATTACATATCCTCGATCAGCAAGTTGGAGAGCGGCTTTTGCATTTTGCTCAACTATCAAAATAGTTGTTTTTAGTTCATCTCTTAGTTTGGATATCATCTTGAAGATATCTTTACATATCTTTGGAGCGAGCCCCATAGAAGGCTCATCCAGAAGAAGTAGAGAGGGCTTTGACATCAATGCTCTGCCAATTGCCAACATCTGTTGTTCTCCACCGCTCAAGGTACCTGCAATTTGATTTTTCCTTTCTTTAAGTATAGGAAAAAAAGAAAAAACTTCTTCTATGTCTCTTTTTAAGGAAGGTTTGTTTTTTCTGTTATATCTATGGTATGCTCCCAGTTCCAAATTGGTTAATACCGTTAAAGGGGCAAATATTTGTCTCCCTTCTGGTATCTGAGATATACCCATCTTAACTATTTTATAAGCAGGAAGGCCCATGATATTGAAACCCTTGAAAATGGCCTCCCCTTCGCTTGGAGGATTAATCCCAGATATAGAGTTTAGAACGGTCGTTTTCCCCGCACCGTTGGCACCTATTAACGCTACAATCTCTCCGACATTGACATGTATTGAGACGTTTTTCAGCGCATGAACTTTTCCATAGAATGTATTTATATTTTTTAATCTGAGCATTTTAAGCCCTTTAAAGTTACTTTCCTTAGATTTTTCTTAATCTTCTCCAAGGTACGCCTTTATGACTTCATCATTCTCCTGAATCTCTCTGGGTAGTCCTTCTGCAATCTTTTGGCCAGAGTTAAGAACTATAATTTCATCTGATATCCCCATTACCAATTCCATATCATGCTCTACCAAGAGGATGGTTATACCTCTGTCTCTTATCTCTGTAATCATATGGGACAGGTTTTGTGTCTCTTTAGTATTCAGACCCGATGCTGGTTCATCAAGCAATAACAGTTTGGGCTCGGTAGCCATAGCCCTTGCTATTTCTAAAAGTCTTTGCTTTCCAAAGGGAAGATTATCCGGAAAATCATTACACCTGTCTTCTAAACCAATAAATTCGAGATACTCCATAGCCTTTTTTCTAATCTCTTTTTCTTCTTTTCTTTTTTTAGATAATGACAGGATTGAACTCATTATGCCAGAATTACTCCTCGGGTGTCTTCCTATCATAACATTTTCTATAACAGACATATTGTTAAACAGCTGAACATTCTGGAAAGTACGAGATATCCCCAGGGAAGATATTTTATGAGATTTGAGTCGAGTAATAGGTTGCCCCTGAAATTTAATTTCACCATTGGTTGGTGGCAAAACCCCTGTGATTATATTAAAAACCGTAGTTTTCCCAGCTCCATTAGGGCCAATAATAGCTTTTATCTGCCCTTCCCTTATTTCAATATCCAGACCAGAAACAGCTACTAATCCTCCGAAAGTCTTTCTAATATTAGAAGCATGGAGTATCAGATTGTCCATAACAAACGTTTGCCTCTTATTTAGCTTTAACTCTATCCATTGTTATTACTTCTAAGTATACAAATATCTCCAAGCATAATGTTAACTATAAGTAATGACTATACTTTTTTAACCAATCTGTCATATAGATATTCTATTCCACCAACTAATCCTTTGGGCATAAAAATCATTATCAATAGAAGTACAGCTCCGTAAGCAAATATTTCAAAGTCTTTTAAAGCCCTTAAAAATTCAGGCAGTATGGTTAAAAGGGTTGCGCCGATTAAAGCACCCCATACGCTATGCATCCCTCCTATAACTACCATCATCACTAAAAGGATCGAGAAAAAAAGGCCAAAAGAACTTGGACTAACGAAAGTTATATAATGGGTGTATAAACTGCCTGCCACAGAGCCAAAAACAGCACTAATAAGAAAAACCTGTATTTTGAGCTTGCTGGTATTAATCCCCATGGCATTTGCAGCAACCTCGTTATCATGAATCGATCTTAGTGCCCTGCCTATCCTAGAATTAATCAAATTAAGCGAAAGGATAAGAAAGAACAATAAGAAAGCCCAAACAAAAAAGTAGTATTTTGTATCTGTATTCATTATATATCCGGCAAAAGATATTTTTGGTATGTCTCCAATCCCTGATGGACCACCTGTAACATCTGTTAACTCATTAAATACTACGTATGTAATTTCTCCAAAACCCAAAGTGGCCATGGCGAGATAATGACCCTTCAATTTCAAAGATGGAATACCTATAATCAATGCTACAAAGGAAGACAATAGAATACCCAGAAAAAAAGCCAACCAAGGATTAAAACCCAATTTAGCAGTAAGAACTGCAGATGTATAAGCACCAAGGCCAAAAAAGGCAGCGTGACCGATAGATATCTGTCCGGCATATCCCATAAGAAGGCTTAGTCCAATAGCAATTATTCCATTGATTCCTACAAATACCATAGTGCTTATGTAGTAAGCATCTGTGACTATAAAAGGAAAAACAACAAGACAGACAGTCAATAATATAAGTATAAGAGAGTTTTTCTTGTCCATAATAACCTAAAATCTAAAACTTTTTAAGTCCACTTGCATCAGTAACCCCAAAGATTCCACTTGGCTTAATGAAGAGAACGAGTAGAAGAGCTAAAAGTGCAATAGCATCCTTGTACCCAGAGTGAATAAGACCTGCTCCTAATGACTCCATTACTCCCAAGAGAAGTCCTGCAAATATTGCCCCATAGAAATTACCCAAACCACCAAGAACAGCCGCCCCAAAACCCTTTAAACCTAAGATAGCACCATTGTCGTAAGCCATTAAAGTAATAGGTGCAATAATGATACCTGCAATCCCTCCTATAGCCGCTGATAGAGCAAAGGATAAAAGAACCATTCGTTTGACGTTGATCCCCATCAGACTTGCAGCCGTTCGGTTTACAGCACAGGCGTTCATCGCCTTTCCTATAATCGTATATTTGAAAAAAATAGATAGAGATATAACAACAACAATTGTTATCCCAACAACCCATAAATACTGGGGATTAATATATGCCCCTATAAAAGCGATGCCTCTCTCTCCTGAAAAAGGAGGTAGAAAGTGTGTGTCCTTGCCCCATATAAACATAGCGATACCCTTAAACAGGATGGAGACTGCTATGGTTACAATAATCAGAGTTACTACTGCGGGATTTTTGATAGGAGAAATGGCAAATCTCTCCATAATAATACCAACTATAGTTAGAATAACAACTGTGAGTATAAAACCTAAAATAAGGGGAAGTTTAAGCGTCACAGTAAAGAATATCATAATGAGCCCACCCAACATTACAAATTCACCCTGGGCAAAATTTATGATGGAGGTTGAATTATAGATAATATTAAACCCAAGAGCTATTATGGCATAAATGCTTCCTATAGTAATACCGCTAAGTATATATTGTATAATCTGGCTGTATAGGGACAATCTCACCTCCTAGAAGAAAAAACTGAGACCACTTTTAAAAAGATAAAAATGGTCTCAGTTTCAGGTTTGGTTAAACATAATATGTTTCTTGTTTTACTTTTTATATAAATCAAATTTACCTTTTTTTACAGTCAGCATTTCCAGAGAATCCAATCCAAGTCCTGTATGATCGGTCGGAGAGAAGTTAAAGATACCCCCTGTTCCAACAAAACCCTTCTTGTTCTCAATGTATGATCTCATTTTATCCTTGTCAGGTCCAGAATCCTTTAAAGCAACAACAACTAGATTAAGAGCATCCAATGCATGCCCTCCAAAAGTGCTAACATCTTCTTTATACTGAGACTCATAGGCCTTCTTGTATTCTACGAGAAGTTTCTTCTGAGGATTTTTATTATCCAAAGCTTCTGCTACAAGCACTCTTCCACATGGGAAAATAACACCTTCGGCAGCATCACCAGCAGCTGCGGCATATTTTGTATTACCAAAGCCATGACTCTGATATAGTGGTATAGTGATCCCAAGTTGTACCCTATTCTTCATGACAGTTGTCTGGGCAGGAAGTATAGACCAATTAACTATTCCCTGGGCATCAGTTCCCCTAATCTTGGTCAATTGAGGTGTCAAATCTGTGTCTTTGGGGCCGTATGTCTCATCAGAAACGATAGTAATCCCAAACTCAGGGGCATATTTCTTAAGCTGTCCTCGTCCCTGGGAGCCAAAACCCGTTGTGTCTGTAATTATGGCAATCTTGGTAATACCATTTTCCTTCATATGCCCAAAGATCCTTTGAACTACATGACTGTCCTTCTGAGGAGTTTTAAATATCCATTTTCTTTCTTTATCAGTGTTTGGATCATGAACTATAGCCTCTGCTGCTGCACAGGATACTAGTATTTGTTGCGCTTCTTCCATTATTGGAACAATTGCCATACTCTCACCGCTTGTTGATGGTCCCACTATAGCCAAAACTCCTTCTTTCAAAAGTTTCTTTGCCGCTAAAACAGCTACAGTTGGATCCCCTTTGGTGTCCTCGATTAGTAGCTGCAAAGGATGACCATTGATTCCACCAGCCTTATTAACCTTATTTTCAAGCCATACAGCAGTTCTTCTTTCAGGTTCTCCCAGCCAGCTTGCAGGACCTGTAAATGCCAAAAGGCAGCCAACTTTATATGGCTCCTTTACCTCTTTTTTCTTTGCGAAACTATTAATTGATACTGCAAGAACCAAAAATAGTATCAACCCTAAAATTAGAAAGTTCCTTTTGAACATATTTTCCCCCTCTCACTTTTAATAGTTATTTGTTTACAGTAAATTGCCTTTAGTTAAACTGATTTTCACCTCCTTTACTCACTTTTATTACTAGAAAATAATAAGTGTTAAATTCAGCTTTATAGAAATTAGAGCTGATACAATTTCTCTCCTTTTAAAATAACTATACTATTTTTCTGCAATATATCAATAGCCTTGTCTGTTTCATCGAACCTGCAAATTATTATAGCGTTTTGCCCGCTTCGTTCAACAAAAGCATACATGTATTCAACATTAATATTATTATCTGATAAAACATTCAGAATATTCGCCAGACCTCCCGGTTTATCTTCAACCTCCACTGCAATAACCTCAGTTTTACCTACTGTAAATCCATTCTTCTTAAGGACTTCTCTGGCTTTTTGCGAGTTATTCACAATCAATCTTAAAATCCCAAAATCGGTTGTGTCGGCAAGAGAAAGTGCTCTGATATTTATCCCTGCTTCACCAAGCACTTTAGTAACCTTTGCAAGCCTTCCTGACTTGTTTTCTAAAAACACCGATATTTGATCTATCTTCATTTTGCAACTCCTTTTTTAACTTATACCTTCTATAACTTCCTTTTATCTATTACTCGCTGTGCCTTGCCTTCACTTCTTTGAATGGTTTTCGGTTCAACGAGTTTAACTACAGTAGAAACACCTAATAAATCTTTAATATCCTTTTCGATTCTTTTACCCAATGTCAGTAAGTTTTTTATCTCATCAGAGAAGAGCTTTTCATTGACTTCAACCTGTACTTCAAGGGTATCCATGGTACCTTTCCTATCCACAATCAACAAATAATGAGGTTCAATCCCTTCAATATTCATCAAAACACTCTCTATCTGAGACGGGAAAACATTTACCCCTCTGATGATCAGCATATCATCCGTCCTGCCGCTCACTCTTTCCATCCTGGCAAACGTTCTTCCACACACACATAGCTCTGGATTCAGCACAGATATATCCCTTGTGCGGTATCTTATCAAGGGAAATGCCTCTTTTGTCAAAGTAGTAAAAACAAGCTCTCCCCTTTCACCATAAGGCAGAGGTTCGCCTGTTTCCGGGTTTATAATCTCAACAATAAAGTGATCTTCAAATACATGTAAACCTTTTTTAGCTTCTATACATTCTACCGCTACTCCGGGGCCTATTATCTCGCTCAACCCGTATAAATCAACGGCATGTAGGTTCAGTTTCCTCTCTATCTCTTCCCGTATCCCTTCTGACCATGGTTCTGCACCAAACAGGCCTGCTTTAAGCTTAAGATTTTTGAAATTTACTCCTACTTCTTCTGCTGTTTCAGCCAGAGATAGGGCGTACGAAGGTGTGCAAGTGAGTATCGTTGAGCCAAAGTCTTCCATTATCATAATCTGTCTTTTTGAATTACCACCAGACATGGGGATTACAGATGCACCTATTCTTTCAGCTCCATAATGTAATCCAAGCCCCCCGGTAAATAACCCATAACCATAAGAATTATGAACTATATCGCCTTTTTCTGTTCCTATTGCGGTTAAGGCCCTGGCCATAAGTTCCGCCCATGTCTCTATATCTTTTTTGGTATATCCAACTACTGTGGGTTTTCCTGTTGTCCCGGAAGACGCATGAATTCTTACTACATTTTCCTGGGGAACAGCAAATAAACCAAAAGGATAATTGTCCCGAAGGTCTTGTTTATTTGTAAAAGGCAACCTTTTTAAATCATCCAACGATTTAACATCTTCAGGTTTTATGCCCTTTTCATCAAAAACTTTTTTGTAAAAAGGGACATTAGTGTAAACCCTTTTCACAACATCCTGCAGCCTCTTCAATTTCAAAGCTTCCAGCGCTTCCCTGGGCAATGTCTCAAATTCTTTATCCCAGATCATAACTGCCTCCTTTGTTTCTATTTCTATTTTTCGCCCAGCCAGAAATCATTATTTTCCACTGGATCGTAGTATCTCCGCACTCCATTGACAATCACTGTAGGAGCGTATTGCATTTCGTTCCTCTCATGTATCAATCTGTCTGCAGTCATAACAAAACCCAGGAAAGGGCCATGTTTTCTAAAAGCCTGAATGCTGTACTTCGAGCAGGTAGGATACATAGGACAGCGGTCACCGTCTACAGGAGATATTACATTTTGAAAAAATTTAATCCCTTTTATAAATACCATGCTAATTATAGATTCATTATCCTTCCTTTCCTCAGAAACTTTCTGCTTTGAATCCACCTCTGAAAAGTTTTCTCCAGATGGTTCAAAAAAAGTGTCCTCTAAGGAAAAAGCAGGCGTATTCCTATACAAAGTAATTAAAAAAAGGAGAAATATAAATATCACTAATCTGTTCATAATACCTGATAACTTTGGAATTTAACTTTTCAAATACAATTCAAAAATAATAGTTGAATGCCATGTAGTATGATTTATTTGCCGGATTAAACCCAAGGGAAAGGCCTCTTTTGCTCTTTAGACTTCTGATATAATCATTTTTCAGGCGTCTATTGTACTTATGAGCGCTACCTACAGCGCTATGTATGTTCCCAAAATACCAGCCCAATTCGAAGAATGTCAGAATCCCTGCCACAACGTAATTTTCACTATTGTAGGATTCGACAGCACCCCAGATAAAAGCCCCGTTTAACAAAAAGGCTGTTGTGCCGTCTTTTTTCCGTCCGGTATATAAATGACCCGCACCCGGAAGAATGGCAGCAAGAGTTCCTGCTAAAGACGGTGATTTTAAAGGAAGCTTATCTATCTCTCCTAATCCAGAAGCAAAGTTTTCAGCAAAAGGGTAAAGATCACTCTCCTTTGTTATTTCCCTAAAACTACCTTGAGCCTCAGGCCACTTCTCTTCCTCAACATAGCTCATAGCTATCTGTAACATAGTATCATCTGTAAGTTTGCTGCTAGGAAAAGAATCTATAACCTTTTTAAATTGCTTTCTGGAAGACAAGAAATCCTTTTGGTAAAAGTAAGCCATCCCACTAAGATAAAAGGACCTATCAGTTAACTTGCCCTCAGGAAATTTTTCTATCACTTTTTTAAAAGCGTAAACAGCATCTTCCCACCTTTTACCTCTGAAATATGCTTCCCCTATCTTAAAATAAGCTACTTCCAACAGATTGCTTTCTGGGAAGAAATAGATAAATCTCTTATATTCTGTAATCGCTCTATAAAAATCCCTTTCATTAAAAAACTTTTCGGCAAGACTAAACTGAGAAGCTTCATCTACAATTAAACTTCTACTCTGGGTTTCCGGCTTTAATTCATCCGCTAAAATAGAACAATTAAAAAAAAATGTGGATATTAGAAAGAAAAGTATAAAACAGGTAAAAGATCTTTGCACCTCTAACCTTCTTTTTTGCCCAATCGAAATGCTTCAACATTAATATTAACCAGTTTTTTGGTGAATACCTTTGATATGGCATCTATCCAGAATTTCTCCTCCACTTCAATGTGCCTTGACAATACTCCCAGAAGTACAATGTTTGCTGTTTTGGTATTGCCTGTCCTCAATGCCAAATCCAATCCATTGACCAGATGGAAGTTAGGGAACCTCTTTTTAATTCTCTTTGGCACATCTTTGGGGTATTCATCAATGCCTAAAGATACTGATGGGGGATTAACGCTATGGTTGTTTAGAATAACCATTGTATCCGGTTTTAAAAATCCGAAATATCTGAGGGCTTCTAACTGTTCAAAGGCAAGGAGTATATCTACCTCTCCTTCTTTAATAACAGGAGAATAAACCTTTTTGCCAAACCTTATATGAGTATTAACGCTTCCTCCCCTTTGAGACATTCCATGTACTTCGCTCTTTTTAACATCGTATCCGGCATTCATAATGGCGTAGGTTAAGATTTCACTGGCCAGAATAATCCCCTGCCCCCCTACTCCTATAGCTAGAATATTTGTGGTAGTATCAGGCATTTATCTCTCCAATCGCTTCAAATTTACATAGTTGCTGACAAAGTCCACAACCATTACAAAGCATATTATCGATAACTACAATTCCTTTTCTCTTTTTATTTTCATTAGTTAGCCTATCTTCTTTAGGTAAATCTTTAATGTCTTTCCATTCTATTGCAGGACAACCCAATTTGAGACAGGCTTTACAACCATTACATTTATCTTTAAAAGCCATTACTGGTTTGAGGGCTTTTTTGTGCTTACTTTTCAATAATACACACGGAGCCTGCGAGATGATTACTGATGGTTCTTTTCGGTAAATCTCCTCTTTTACAGTCTCTTCTACGGTCTTAAGATCAAAAGGGTCAACGGTTCGAACATGTTCAACCCCTAATCCTTTGCAAAGTTTAACCAGGTCTGTCTTTTTGGTTTTCTCCCCTTTAAGAGTAAAACCGGTACCCGGGTGCTCCTGTCTTCCCGTCATAGCAGTAGTCTGGTTGTCGAGGATAACCACTGTAGAAGTACCTCTGTTGTAAACTATGTCTAAGAGACTCGTTATCCCTGAATGCAAAAATGTAGAATCTCCGATAACAGCAATAACCTTCCCAATTGCTTCCTCTCCCAATGCCTTACCTAATCCCATAGCATGTCCGATGCTTCCACCCATAGATACACAGGTGTCAATAGCAGATAACGGCGGCAAGAACCCAAGGGTGTAGCATCCAATATCGCCGGCAACAAAAAGTTTTAATTTATTAAATACATAAAAGATACCCCTGTAACCACAACCGGGACACATGTTGGGGGGTCTTGGTGGAAGCTTTAGCGGAATTTCTTCCTGCACCTGCTTTTTAGAAGAAGGAGATATTGCCTTTTCTATAATTGAGGGATTAAACTCTCCACATATGGGGAATATATCTTTACCAATAACATTTATTCCCATCGCCTTGATCTGTTCTTCCATGTAAGGGTCTAACTCCTCAACTACATAGATTTTCTTTACCTTACCGGCAAACTCTCTGATTAGCTTCTCCGGCAGAGGATATGTAAGCCCCAACTTTAGATAAGAATAATCGGGGAATGCCTCCTTCGCATATTGATAGGTTACTCCACTTGTAATAATCCCGAAATCAGTATTATTGATCTCAGTTTTGTTACCTGAAAAATTATCTGCAAAGGTCTTCAGTTGACATAACCGTTCTTCAACTATAGGGTGTCTTCTTCGTGCATTTGCAGGCAACATTACCAATTTTGTAGGATTTTTTTCTATCTCTAGAGTTATGGGCGACTTTTGAGGTTTATTAATCTCAACAATCGATTTTGAGTGAGAGATTCGGGTTGTCGTTCTTACAAATACCGGGGTGTCATACTTCTCACTTATCTCAAATGCTATTTTTACAAATTCTTTGGTCTCCTGGCTGTCACTTGGCTCAAGCATAGGAATCTTTGCAAATTTAGCGTAGTTCCTGTTGTCCTGTTCGTTCTGCGAACTATGTAGTTCTGGATCATCAGCAGTGATAATCACCAGTCCACCTTTAACACCAGTGTACGAAAGGGTAAAAAGTGGGTCGGCAGCTACATTTACGCCAACGTGCTTCATTGTCACGAGCACCCTGGCACCTCCAAAACTGGCTCCGGCTCCAACCTCCAAAGCTACCTTTTCATTAGGTGACCATTCGGCATAAATGCCTTCATATTTTGCAATATTTTCCAGAATCTCAGTACTTGGAGTTCCTGGATAACCAGCAGCAACAGTAACCCCGCATTCGTAAGCACCTCTGGCTATTGCCTCATTACCGGATAATAATTCTTTCATAATTCACCTTTCATAACCGTTTATAACCTGCCGAGGCTTTGAATAAGTCCTCTGAGAGGAACTTTTAAGGTTTGTAAACATATATCTTCGCAGTCTTGCTTTAAAAGGCAAATGTTACGAAGCAATATCCCCTACCCTACATTACACAATATAAATATCTTCAGCAGAATTGATTATCTTTTTAAAATGTTGCTTTTTTCTTTTGCCAAGGCAGCATAATCTGAATTTGGATAAGTGGTAGCTAACTTTTGGTAAGCTTCTATGGCTTTATCATTCTCCCCCAATTCCTCATAACATCTGCCAACATTGTAATAGGCAAGTTCAGCAATGGGGTTATCATCTCCATCAAGAAGTTTTCTATAGTATATCAAGGCATTTTTATAATCTTCTTTGGCTTCATAAGCATAACCTATTCCATTATTAGCAAAAGCATTTAACGGGTTATCAGATGAAGTTTTTTTCAGAAAATCTTGGTAGGATTTAATGGATTTATCAAATTGATCCAGTTGATAATAGATATGTCCGGAATAAAATAACGCCATCGAGGCAGCATTGGTGCGGGGATATTTATCAATTACATTTTTGAGTTTATTAAGTGACAGATTGTATCTTTCTTTATCATCTTTAGCCGTTTTATCTGTTTTATCTCTGCTATGATAGTATTTAACCGCCTTATAGTATAAATCAGAGGCTTCGTTTTCAGTCTTATTGCTATATAACTTCCATCCTATAAAAAGGAGTATAATAACCAGTAGAGCTGCAGTTCCTACCAGAAGCCTATTTTTATTTTCAACGGCATAGGCTATTATCTTGCTTGTTGTTGAAATAAACTCGTCCGCTTCCTTGGAGATTTTCTTTTTTGGTATTTTTATCTTTTTAGCCAAGACGTCTCCTTCTTTCCTATTACAAAAACAGAGGGAGTATACAAATCTGTGAGTGTTTTGTCAAGGAATTTTGGATTTTTAAACCTTTAGTTTTTCTATGATTTCCATTGAATTCTTGCGTAGTTTATTAAATTCCTCTTCCGACAAACCTGCCCCCGCAGCAATGGTTTTTGCCTTTTCCAAAGTGATCAGATCACCGGGAGCATGAGAGTCTGAGTTTAAGACCAGCTTGGCGCCTACTCTGGTTGCAAGCTTAGCCACATGACCATTGGTTAAGGAATGACCCGCCCTGGCAGTAATTTCCAGGTATATGCCCTTCTCCTTGGCTAACTCTGTTTCTTCTTCAGTTATTAAACCGGGATGTGCCAGGATATCTATGCCAGACAATAAAGCCTCTCGATTGGTACCGGCCGGCACAGGTTCAACCGTTGTTTCTCCATGCACAACAACTATCTTTGCACCCATATTGCGCGCCCTCTTCTCCAAATTAGAGATCGTAGAAGGAGGAACATGTGTAATCTCTATCCCGGGGATTGCCAATATATTCCATTTTGAAGAGAGCTCAGCGCAGACACTTACAATCCTGGGAACAATAAAATCAATATTCGACAGATCGGCATGGTCTGTGATAGCAATTGCCTGATAACCGATAAATTCTGCCCTTCTTACCAGTTCCGAAGGCACTAATTCCCCGTCGCTGAATATAGAATGAGTATGAAGATCTATCATCTAAACCTCTCTTTTTAAAGGGTTTTTAATTCATAACCAATAGTATCTTTAAAGCTTCTTTTTTAGATGCCTCTTTAAAGGCATTTATTCCGTCCGTAATACTATAAACTCCGGAAATAAGGGGTTTTACATCTATCAAACCTCTTTCCAACGCCCTTATAGCTGGAGTGAAAGGTCCGCATCTTGAACCAATAATGCTTATTTCATCAACGACCAGTGATGTCAGATTGAGGTCTCTGTTTTCAGCCACTGTACTCTTCAAAATGACGGTTCCTCGTGGTTTGGTCAATTCTATCGCCATCTCTAAACCATCCGGAGTACCCGTACAGTCTATAACCACATCGGCTTTCTTTGCGTCAAGATCATTTATCAGACTGGTTTCTATCCCCAAGTGTTTGGCTATAGACAGCTTTGTGGGGTGCTTGCCGGTTAACATCAAACAACAGCCTGAAAGGGCAATAACCTGTGCAACAAGGAGACCCAGTTTGCCGTCTCCCAGCACAATTACTTTGTCTGAAGGCATTATATGTATCTGCTCGGTTACCTGATATGCCGCTGCCAGTGGTTCTATAAAGACTGCTTCATTATCTGTAATCTTGTCCGGGATAAGGTGCAGGTTTTCTTCAGGAAGCACCAGATACTCAGCGAAAGCTCCATTGTGATCCAGTATACCTAAAACTCTCCTATTTTTGCAATGGGTTTTTAACCCATCAACGCAAAAGCTGCATTTACCACATCCGCAGTTTATCTCCCCTACTATCCTCTTCCCCAAAAACTCACTATTTTCAGATTCTTCCACAACTCCAACAAATTCATGCCCCAATATCCCCTGGAATCCTCTGTAACCCTTAACAATCTCAAGGTCCGTGTTGCATATTCCCGCCATCAAAACCCTGATAAGGGCTTCTCCACGTTCTCTTTTGGGTTTTGGATGGTCAGCAAGTTTCAATTTGTCGTCGAAATATAATACCTTCATTTATTAAATATTATATGGAAAATACTTAAAATAGTTAGAATAGAAAATGATTAATTGTAACCAGTTAAATTCTGTAGCATTTTATTAATTTTAGCCTTGACAGTCAAGTACATAAATAATAAAGATAGAGTATTGAGTAGAATTAGAGAATTTATTTTTACGCGCACAAAACAGACTAGACTAATCAATTGCCAATCTGAAGGAGGTTTAATCAAGGATGAGATCAGTTAACACCAGCACCCAATTATGCGCAGTTATTGGTCGTCCGGTTTTGCATAGCCTTTCGCCGGCAATTCACAACGCCGCTTTTGAGTTCCTGGGTCTGGACTTCGTTTATGTGGCTTTTCCAGTCGAAAACGTGAAAGGTGCAATGGAAGGCATGCGTGCGTTAGGAAATTTTCGGGGAATGAGTGTTACTATTCCACACAAGACTGAAGTGATGAAATATGTGGACGAAATTGCGGTAGTCGACCGTAACATCGGTTCAATTAATACGGTCATTCATGAACAAGACAAGTTGATCGGTTTGGGTACGGATGGATCAGGTGCACTGAAAGCCTTATTTGACAGCGGCGTAGAACTCGATGGCAAAAACATACTGATGCTTGGGGCTGGAGGTGCAGCGAGGGCTATTTCCTTTACCCTTGCACAAAACACCAAACTAAGGGAGCTTTCACTCCTGGATATTAATGAAGCTATACTCCAGGGGTTAAAAACTGACTTGGAAGCCGGCACTGATGCTGCCATTAAGTCAGGGTTATTAACTGAAGCCCTTCTTGCGGTAGAGGTGGAAAGAGCTGACGTAATCATCCATTGTACGCCGGTCGGCATGCACCCAAACGTAAATGCCTCCCTTGTTCCTCCTGAGCTGTTCAGACCTGGGCAGGTTGTCTTTGATATTGTATACACACCCTTCGAAACAAAACTGCTTACCGAGGCGAAATCTCGTGGTCTTAGAGTAATTCCCGGGGTCGAGTTGTTTATCAATCAGGCAGCTCTTCAATTCGAACATTTCACCGGGGTTGAAGCACCTGTCGAAGTAATGCGTCGGGTAGTAATGGAGCACTTATAGTCATGAACATAGTACTGATCGGATATCGTGGTGCTGGGAAAAGTGTTGTCGGAAAGCTTGTCGCCGAGCGTCTCCGAATGAAGTGCATCGCTATGGATGCTAAAATAGTTCAAAAGGCAGGCATGTCGATTCCGGATATTGTGGAGAATTATGGCTGGATGAAATTCCGCAATATAGAGTCTGAAGTCGCTCGTGATTTAGCAGAACTTGACAACATCATTATTGATACAGGTGGTGGTATTATTGAAAGGCCTGAAAATATTGAGGTACTGCAAGTTAACTCCCGTATTTTCTGGCTCAAGGCTTCAGTTGGCACGATAGTCTCTCGAATTCAAGGAGACACCGAAAGACCCTCCCTGACCGGTGGAAAGAGTTTTACTGAAGAGGTAGCGGAAGTCCTGGAGCGAAGAACTCCAAAATACAAGAGCTCTGCTCAATACGAGATTGATACAGACCAACTAACACCAGAGCAGGTCGCAGAAAGTATTATTGAGATATGTAAGTAAAAATAACGCACATATATGGGCAACGCTCTTTTAAAATTCAATTACAATAAAATATGAAAAATATCAACGGTTATTACTATGAGGATGAATAACGGTAACAGGTTAACAAAAGGATTCATCCGACCGTTTAAACGTCTGCTGATTCAAAATATTGTGGAGGAAAAATGAAAATTGGATTTTTAGCATCACATAATGGCAGTAATATGCAGGCAATAATCGATGCCTGTAAATCTGGCGCTTTACAGGCATTTCCAGCAGTCGTTATCAGTAACAACAGTAATTCAGGAGCCCTTGCACGTGCTAAGCGGGAAGGAATACCTTATTACCACCTTAGCGAAAAGAATCATCATGATGACCCAAAAGAGTTAGATCAAAGCATACTGAATGTTATGCTGGAACATTCAGTGGATATTATCGTTCTTGCCGGATACATGAAGAAACTCGGGACAAAGACATTGTCTCATTTTTCGGGACGAATATTAAATATCCACCCCGCCTTACTCCCAAATTTCGGTGGTAAGGGTATGTACGGTATCCATGTTCACAAGGCGGTCATTGCCGCCGGAGCAACTGAAAGTGGTGTTTCTATCCACGTTGTAAATGAAGATTACGACACTGGGCCAATCATTGCGCAGGACAGTGTTCCCGTTTATCCGATGGACACGGCAGAAACTCTCGCTGCAAGAGTCCTCCGGCGAGAGCACACGTTCTTTCCCGAGACATTACAAAAGATCGTAACCGGAGAGATTGTGCTTCCCACCCAGAACAAATAATTTGCATTTTACTCCAAGCCCACCTTTATTCCTCTTTTATAAATCTGCCCCCCCTATATTTCACTTTTCGATAAAATATTATTTATTTGACAATCAAAGTGAATTTACAGTAATTTTAAAACAAACAATCTTGTTTTCCGCAATTTATTACGGATAACCAGTCCTTATAATATTTATCAGATAAGAAAAGGAGCTTTCTATGAAAGAAGTTGATTACATGAGCGTTGCCGAGGATAGCATCAGCAAGATAAAAAAGGGTGCTTTCTTAACCGTTAAATCTGCAAATGATCTTAACACAATGACCATCGGTTGGGCCACCTTTGGAGTTGTCTGGAGCAAACCGATCATGATGGTGGCAGTGCGGTCTAGTAGACACACCTTTGGGATCATCGAAGTAGCCAAGGATTTCACCGTTACTGTCCCGGCAGGAGACATGCATAAAGAGACTTCTTATTGCGGCTCGAAATCCGGCCGGGATGTTGATAAGTTTAAGATGTGTAATCTGGAAAAGAACGATAGCCGCCTGGTTGATTCACCTATAATTAAAACCCATGGACGCTATTACGAGTGTAAAATCATCTACAAGTCTGCCATGAACCCGGCCAATCTTGACAAGGATTATGATTCATCCCTTTATCCCAAAAAGGATTACCATACCCTTTATTTTGGTGAAATACTGGCTTGTTATGAAACTGAATAGTCTAATATCATTGAATACAAAACTTTAAATATAATTGTGAGTTACTTAATTAATAAAACCATTATATTGAGATTAATGTTGAAACGGACATTTATAATCTGCTCCTGCATATTACTAATTTTGTTAAACCCCCAAGACGCTCCAGCAAAAGATTTGGACGAAGAGTTAAATGCGGGGATAATCCAGAGAAATGAAAAGCGAATGGGACCATTTAAAATCGATGAAAAGGACTTTTCGATAATTCTCAATGTGTTGAAATACAAGGGTGCTTCAATGGGATTTGATGAAACAGTTGAGTCGTTCTCAATCGTGGATAACGAAGGAAATGTACATTATAAGAAATCGTTTGATGTCGAATATGGGGATAAAGGGTTTACAGAAAGCGCTGGAATATCGGCATATACCCTTGATAGCAGAGGTATAAGGGGATTCCTAGTTGAATCAGGAAAGTTAAAAGAAATCCCACCAAAGGATCACGAGGGTGCAGGGTTACTTTTATATTACGGTTTTGATCCCAGAGCACCTTCTACAGGGGTATCATGTCAGGTGTTTACATTAAAAGGAGAAAATCTTGTTTCTTTATTTCCACCTTTGACTCTTTACGGGACTATTTATGAACTGCCGCCCGGAAGCAATACTAATGCACGGAAACTTTTTGATGGTGATACTATGAGGTTCGGCGTTTGGACAGGTTGGTTTGAGGTTGTAGTGCCCCTTAAAGTCTTCGATAATCTGAGAGTGTCGCCATTACATTATCATTCGACTTATGGTTGTTATGCATTCGAGGTAATTGCAGAAAGAAGCCCTTCTGAAGAAGACACCTTTGTAAGATTTTTTGACATTCCTGATGAATCTTCCATTCCTCAGCATGTGATTATAAAGAAAGATACTAAAGTAGATTTTTTAGTAGCATATACAAAAGTTGCAATCAAACCAACCGGGACTGGTTGTGATATTTCCATAGACGAGATGCCCTGGCTGAAGGTACGAATTGATGGTAAAGAAGGATTTGTCAGAGATGCGGAAGACCTTTTAGCATTGGGTTTACGTCAAGCCGGATAAAACAGAGTAATTGTGAGGATTTATGGAAAAGAAAATCGTTATCGTAAGTGCGGCAAGAACCCCCTTCGGCAGGTTTGGAGGTTCGCTGAAGGACTTCGACTATTATGACCTTGGGGCAATCCCCATGAAAGAGGTGATGACCCGCGTTGGCTTAAAACCGGAATCAGGAATTGTCGATGAGGTATTCTGGGGCACCGGTGATACCGCTCAGTGCAAAGAGGTTTATACCCCGGTTGCTGCCCGGCAGACACTTCTAAAAGCAGGTCTCCCTGCTACCACACCATCAATCTCTTTCGATAAAGCCTGTGTTTCCGCCATGTCAGCCGTTAAACTTGCAGCCACGGCAATTAGAGCTGGCGATATCGACACTGCTATTGCCGGAGGTTGTACCACGTTCAGCAGGGAACCTCTCATCCTGCGTAATGTGCGATTCAATGGGTTCCGTTATGGCAACGTTACAATGGAAGATCCCTGCTTCGCCCTTGGGTATAAGGACTATAATCCGGTCAGCGTTGACAGCGACAATATCGCTTTTGAATATGGTATATCCCGGCAGGAGCAGGATGAGTGGGCTGCGCGTAGCCATGACTTATATGGCAAAGCCTGGAATGCCGGCAAATTCAAAGAAGAAATTATACCCATCGATATAACACAGCAATCAGGTCAAACAAAGGTACTGGATATTGACGAGCAGTATCGCCCCGGCACTACAGCCGAGTCGCTTTCCAGGCTGAAGACGATTTTCAATACCCGCTGCATTACTGCGGGGAATGCCCCGGGACTTAATGACGGTGCAACTGCTATACTGGTCATGAGCAAAGAGAAAGCGCAGGAGCTTAAAATACCCATTCTGGCGGAAGTAGTTGCCCAGGTATCTATCGCCATAAGCCCACTGCGTATGCCGGAAGGTCCCGGATTCGCCATGCAGGCAGTTCTGAAAAAAGCAAACCTGAAGATAGAAGACATGGCATGCATGGAAATCAACGAAGCCTTTGCCTGTGTGCCTCTGGTTTCCATGAGAGTATTTTCCGGTACAGAGGCAAAGATACTTAACTCATTGAAGGAAAGGATGAATATTAACGGCAGCGCAATTGCCACAGGACACCCGAATACTGCCAGCGGCGCCCGTTTAATCATGAACCTGATGTACGAGTTAAGAAGAAGGGGTGGAGGCTATTCTATGGGCGCTATCTGTGGCGGGCTGGGCCAGACAGACGCCACTATAATAAAGGTAGGCTAAGTGGACATATTTATAGTAAAGCGTTGAATAACCATTTTAGAAGAGAATATGATGAATGGTAACTATTTAATTTATATAGTGTTATAGTATTTTAGCCTTAATAGTTAACTATCACTAGTAACACGATATACAAACAGTCTTGGGATAAGTGGGATTCAAAGTACCTCACCTTATTTTAAGAGACCCTCAAAGCGGCCCTTTACGAGGTACATATAATTGTACCTCCCGCTGACGCTTTCCTTTTAGGAGTATGGGACATGTTACACAAATCCTTGAGTTCATTGTTTCTTGCTAGTGTGGTCCTGCTCATGGTCGCGTGCGGTAATTCGCTGAATGCTCGCCGAATGATCTACAATGCTTCAAATCCTTTGTTTCAGGAAAAACAGTGCATGACCCGCGGCTGGCAGCGGGTCGAGCTTCAAGTCGCCGGTCTATCACGACTCATACTCTGGAAAACACCTCAGGGCCCCTGGACAAAAGGGGCGATCCTTGTCCTGCACGGTGGTGGAGGACATCATTTCCAGTGGTGTGTTGCAAACGCGGAGATCGTCGCACCACAAGTACGGTTTGCCGAACTTGCCGTGACATGGGGCTTCGCCGTCTTTCTACTCGAGTCTTCAGATCAGGTTACCGACTCTGAGGGCCGACTTTGCGGAAAGGTTTGGGATGACGAGGTACGAAACCGACCCAATATCGATCTACCTTTCATCGAACAGGTTCTCCATAACTTAATCCCGAGCCTCCTCTCCGGTGGCAGCCGCCAGGAGGTGTTCCTGACCGGCTTGTCGTCAGGTGGTTATATGACCGTCCGTGTTGCAACACATTTCGATGGGCTGATCACCGCATTTGCGCCGGTGTCCTGTGGTGATCCCTATGGCTGGCACCGAGTCTGTGATGCGAGTCTAACGGCTCGGTCCAGCGTTCATGGAACCGCTTTCGATAATGAAACGGGTAAACAAATCATCGAGCCTTGTTCATGTTGCGCAGACAGTTATCCTAACGAGAAACCCTGGGATACTATGAATCCACGTGTGAAGCCGGCGTTTCGTGTTTTTTACCACAAAGATGACGGCATTCACGACCGCTCGTGTGCCGAAAAGCTTATCCGGCAACTCCGTGCGCATGGCTACCCGGAAGTGCCGGCGTTCTGTCTGGTCGGGGACGGACGGCGCAGTCTGACTAATCATCTTTGGCAAGACGCCTACAACATTCCTGTGTTGGAGTTCTTCACCAGTCAACTCGACAAGTGAGCTGCGAATACACTCAACCAGTTGCTTTATCCAACACTAAAGATGAGGTACGTCTGAGCTTAATCGTTAGGAGCATTGAAAAGGGTATACTATTCTAAGTATTAAACAAAAAGAGAGGGGACCAGAATGGATAAGGAAATCAAGAAAAAGCAGGAGGAACGTTTCAAAAACACAGAAAACATGGAGCAACGTTACAGGGCATGGGCATTAACTTTGGGTGGACACCTGGTAAACGCAGTCAGAATTGGCCAGGAACTGGGTGGAGAACAGTTCATGCAAAAGTTAGAGAAGACCTTTTTTGAAGGAGGAAAAGCCCACGCGCAGAGGCTGAAACAGACTGCAAAGTTAGGAGAATCCTGGGAACCTCTTGATTGTCTTAAAATCGGCTTCTTCTTGGACGCTATAGATGATTCTTTCGCCAATTTCTGGGAAGGGTACGTTGAAAAAACACCAAAAGCATTCGAAAAATGTGTCTTAACCTGTCCTGTGGCAGAGTTGTTCACTCAGGCACCTGTGATTTGTGAGCGTCTAATACAAAGCGGAGCACAGGGAATGGTCAAGGCACTAAATCCTAAAGCATCCTTCCGTTTCAAGGAACTTTTACCAAATGGTGATGATTCGTGCTGTTACAGGGTCGAGATCACAGGTTGATTGTCTAGTTGAACCGGATGCGCTAATTAATGTACGCTTTGATTAAATAATTAAAGACAGCAACAGTTTATTTTGTTATAAAAAAAGATATACTTGGAGTACGCTTTAAGTACTGCATTGCCAAAACGCTGAACGTTTCGGCAATGCGTCAAATGAGGATGGTAGTCATGATTAAGGTCGCAGTACTCATCTTGACCTTCCTAATTACAGGTTTGGCTCTTGCAGAGCAACACCTGGCAACGGAAGAATGTAAGTATCAGTTTTTAAATCAAATCCATAAAGTTACTAGTATCGATACTAGGGATAATGTGATCATTAGGTTAATTGAATCAGGCGGCGGTGACCCTGCGATGAATGGGAACGTGCTGCTTCTTACCATATCTGAGGGTTCTGACGGTGAATCTTTCGTTTGGGAAACGGGAATTAATATGTTTGATGTTCAGAAAGTTAGGTCAGTCCCGAATCATATTTTAATAGTGGAAGGAACAGAACACTACATGAATAGCAAAGGTATCATTAAGCCAAGGCCGGTTAAATATCAAATTATCTATTCATTTACAAAAGAGCATCTTAATAAAACCATTGAGGTTAAAAAAGTTAATTAACTTGACATATAACCATCGGATCAAGCTGACCATCCCCTCGGCGTTAGCCGTCATACGGCCACTCACGTCTTAGGGTCTTGCGGACTATCCTTATCCGTTAGGTGGCACCCGTATCAAATCCGGTGAGATTGTGAGGATATTAATTTGCTGCATATATTTATAGATGCTGATGCGTGCCCGGTTAAAAATGAGGTGTATCGCGTCGCAAGCCGATATAGCCTTGACGTCACATTGGTGGCTAACTCCTGTATGCGGATTCCGGATGAACAACGGATCGTCCTCAAAGTTGTAGAGGATGGATTCGATGCGGCCGATGATTGGATTGTAGAGCACGTGCAAACTCACGATATTGTCGTCACTGCTGACATTCTCCTTGCAAACCGCTGCCTGAAGGAAGGCGCAAGTGTAATTGGTCCAACCGGGAAGCCATTCACAGAAAACAACATAGGTGAGGCGGTAGCGATTCGGGACTTGTTGTCAGGACTTCGTGATGCAGGAGAGATAATAAGCAGGCCTCCACCAATGAAAAAGCGAGACCGATCCCGTTTTCTTCAACAACTCGATGAAGTGATTCAATCAATCAATCGTAATCATTCGCTTAATTCCACTTAACAAGGCTAATACTAACAACCCAATGAAACTTTTTGGTTAGTTGACAAAAAATGAAAAAAGAACGGAACTATTCATTGTCGCCTGAGTTGCTGCACAAGTATCTTGACGCCGCGCTTATTAATGCAAGTGATTTATTAATTGAAGCAACCACCCTTCTTACTCAAGAGCGATATGCAAGGGCTTATTTCCTTGCCTGTGCAGCGATGGAAGAAACGGGGAAAGGATATATCGCATTCTCTGCCATGGGCAGAAATCTAAACAATCTGGGTGTGCAAACAGCAGTAAAAAAGTCTTTTGAAGACCATCGAAGCAAAATCATATCTGCAATGATATGCCTAATAATGACAAAAAAAATTACAAAAGAAAAGACTGAGAAGTTTATTGATATTAGCTCACATTTAATAATCGGTCGTGAAAAATCGATGTATGTAGACGTAAACGAAAAAAATGAAATTACCACTCCGTCTCAAATCGTTAGACCTAAAGCTTCTTTTGACGCAGTACGACTAGCAAAGGACTGCTTAGAGACAACAGGTGAATACATCTTGAGTAATGAGCCAGATCAATTCACGGCTGCTCAGGATAAGTTTCTATGCATAAACAAAAAGAAAATGTTTGATATGGTAAACACTCGGAATTTTTGGGATTACTGCCTTGAACAACTAGAACACAAAAATACTAATGATATTATAGATATATTTGTCAAATACCATGATGAATATTATTGCAAGAAAAAGTCATTTGAAAATATCAGCTAACCATCTCATCCAATGGTATCCCCACAAGCGGTGATGAATTTTGATTGATATATTTTATGGATTGCAAATTGTACTTTTGCTTTAAGGTGTGATACATGATATGCATCCGTGATTAGGGCGTTAGGAGAGATAGCAGTAGAGATAGTGTCACATCTTGAATAGTGACTAATTGTTGACAAGGGAGAAATATATTTGGAGATGTTGTCCCTTATTTTCACTAATATAATTTTAACCCCTTCTCTGGCCTTCCATGTCTCGAAAATTCAACTCACTCTGCTATTAATATCTGAAAGACAAGCATGAAAGCACTCATAAACTATCAAACAAATCAAATTGCAGCAAACCGAAAAGAATACGGCATTTATTATGATCAACTGAAAAAACCATCGTATTACCGTTTGATTGAGGCCGATGATGAACGTTCTCGTCTCCTCTCCGAAATCGAAGGCAAGGCCGGTTATCTTTGTAATGAAACAAAACCATTTGCACACGCTGTTTCTCCGGGGTGCAAGCTTTGTGGAGAAGGTCATTGGTCGTGCCTTTTCGTAAATAACCGCTGCAATTGCAAGTGTTTTTATTGCCCGACGCCCCAGGTAGATACATCAATACCTGAGACTCAGGGTATTACTTTCGACAATCCTGATAATTATATTGGATACATTAAAAAGTTCGGATTTAAAGGAGTTGGGCTGAGTGGTGGAGAGCCATTGCTTACTTTCGGTACTACGATTGATTTTCTGTCTAAAACAAAAAAAGAATTAGGGGATTCGGTTTATGTATGGATGTACACCAACGGAACACTTCTGGATAAAGAAAAAGCAATTAAATTAGCTGAAACCGGCTTGGATGAAATCCGCTTCGACCTCACTGCCACAGGGTATAACACCAAATACTTGAAACTTGCCTTGGGGGAAATCCCAAATGTAACCGTTGAAATACCGGCAATTCCAGAAGACATAGCACAGTTAAAAAACATGGTTATTGAACTCGACAGCCTTGCCGTAAACTATCTCAACCTCCATCAAGTGAGGCTTACGCCCTATAATTTTAAAAATCTATTCAATCGGAATTATACTTTTTTACATGGCGAGAAAATCACGGTTCTGGAATCGGAATTAACGGCACTAGAAATCATCAACTTTGTTTTTCAACATGAGTTGAGATTAGCAGTAAATTATTGTTCCTTTCATTACAAAAGCCACTACCAAAAAGCCGCCTTCCGCAAAAAAGCTGCAGCTTTTGCTTTTAACGGTCAGGAAGAAATCAACCAAAACGGTTTTATTCGCATTCTCAGATTACAAGGAATTTCTATGCCGCTTGAAGCATTGGAAAAGCAGCTGATCCGGTTATCTCCTGAAGGGAATGGATGGCAGATTTCACAAGATCAGGAACAAATATTCCTTGCAAAAAGCTTACTCCTTCAAATACAACTTGGTGAGGAACCTGTTTTTGTAGATTACAAGACAGCAAAAATCAATGAAAAGCCATTAGACGAAGGGATCGAAATTGCAATTTCCGGGTCGAAACACATTTTTGTAGTGAAAGAAACCAACAGTACCTCCATCCAAATTGACCCAAAAGACAGGGAAAGTTTTTGGGAAATTATGGAAGGTCGCCGACCAGATAATGCTATGGATTCAGAAGAACTTTTTAATGTTGCAACAAAGGAACTCCCTGCCACAGGATTTGCGGAATATTTTTAGTTGAGTTATAGCAAGTTGCATATTAATTACATTTATTATAACCATATAACCCGTCACTTCAGCAGACCCGGGGAGACAGTGTCAGGGGAGACAGTGTCACATCTTGCATAGGAAATAATTATTGAAAAAGGGGGAAATATTTTTTTTAATAAAATATCATGATCAGAGCATGGAGATTCAGGATTTTCTTATTGCAGCCATTCAAAACATTTCTGTGCTGATCAAGAAAACAAACGATAAAATGTCAAAGAGCAATGCGCAAAGGGGCAAAAAGCATCATCCCCAAGGATACAAAAAATCTATGTACTACGTGATTTCCAGACTAAATCGACTTTGTCTTTATCGTGTTATATGTCTATTTCAGACAAATTGAGTTACATTAAGCCGATTTAAGTTTTCAAAAAAGAGCTTTGGGCAACAACCCGTTTATTCTTGACTTTATCTTAATATCGATACAAGATTTTGAAAATGGTAAGACCTCTTCAAATCCAATTTGGCACGGATATGGTTACAACCGATAATCTGCAGGAAACATTTGATATTGTTGACATCGCTGACAATATAACAGGAAAAGCAACTCGAAAAGAATGTCACTCAGACCTTGATCTAATACATCGAGCGGTTTTTGTATTGATATTTAATGATAAAAACCAGGTATTGTGGCAGAAGAGAAGCCACACAAAGGATATAAATCCCGGGCAATGGGTGACTTCAGTCAGCGGGCACGTTAACGCTGGTGAAGATTATATGAAAACAGCCGTTCGGGAAACCAGAGAGGAACTTGGCATAGATGTACCATTAGAGTTTTTAGGCAAGTTCCTTTATCATTATCCGACCGAGACAGAATATTCTGCTATTTTCAAAGCCTTTTCAAACGGGCCATTCAATTATAATCGAGAAGAGATCTCCGCTATTGCGTTCATGTCAGTTACAGATATTTTAAAAAAAGAAAACGAAAACAAATTAAAACTGGCTAAGGCTGTTCATTATATTATTGACTCTTTATCTTTGCATTAGATAAAGATTAACCCATGTCCCTGGATAGCTCATTACCAAATGAGGCGCTGAATGAATTCATTGAAGGGTATTTTTAACCGCTCCTCCCTGATGTTTATGTGGCAATACTTTCGCGGTCAGACCCCTTGGGACACCAATATCACCCCGCCTGAGGTTATGGAGTTTATCCAGAAAACATCTCCCGGCAAAGCCCTGGACCTGGGGTGCGGTACTGGTACCAATGCCATTACCCTGGCCCGCCATAGCTGGAAAGTCACCGGTGTTGATTTTGCCCCCAATGCCATTCGGGCGGCAAGGAAAAAGGCCATTCAAACAGGTCTGGAAATTGACTTTCATGTCGGAGACGTCACCGATCTTTTCATGCTCTCCGGCCCCTATGATTATGCTCTGGATATTGGCTGCCTGTTTACCCTGAAAACGGATGACCGGAAAAAATATGTCAACCATCTGGTCCGGCTCTTAAGACCGGAAGGGATGTTCATGCTCTATGCATGGCTGCCGCGTCCCTGGAAAGGATCCACTTGGGGGATTTCTCCGGAAGAAGTTGACGCATTGCTGGATTCCAGTTTCATGAAAATCCGATCCGTTATGGGTGAAGAAAATAATTTTCCCACTGCATGGTACTGGTTTCAAAGGATATAATCTATTCCTTTCTGCCCTTGCTTTGAAAGAAAAGTGTGGATTGAATACAAAGACGTAACATGTTGGATGTTAAGTATTATTAAATAAGTTCATGAAGGAGGATACCATGTCAGGACAAGAGAAAAAAGTATGTGCCAATTGCGGATATACATCAACGGAAGCATTTGAGGACGATATATGCCCTGAATGCGGTAAAACATTTTGGAAATGCGATGAATGCGGGTATACCCTATCGGCAGATGTTTACCCGGCAGAATGTCCGTCATGCAAAAAGAAGTGTTTGTTTCGAAATGTAACCTGCTATACACCTGAATGCGGCGGACCGGGACACATGGACCCGAAACTCTGAATCTGTGGCATGAAACCCGCACAATTTTACTCTTATGGATAGGCTCGATCCTGAATAGAGGTTGATTAAGATGAAAAAAATAAGCTGTACCAATTTTATCCGCTGCTTATTATTATTTGGAGTTATACTTTATTTAACGGGCTGCTCTGCAACTACACCGAAACAAGCAAACCATAATTCCAAGGCAAAGGAAATTCCCAAGAGCCTTTCATACAAAACCGAAGCTCCTGCGATCCCACCTATTGATAAAGCGGCGCCAACCAATTTTGAAACTGCGTCCTTCGGCCTGGGCTGATTCTGGAGAAAAGAATCCCAGTTCGGGATAATAGAGGGCGTGATTCGTACTCGTGTGGGATATGCCGGCGGCCGTATGAATGCGCCTAATTACACAAATATTGGTGATCATACAGAGACGGTACAGGTGGATTATGACCCCAGGCGCATCACTTATAACCAGCTTTTGGATATTTTCTGGGAAAGTCACTGGCCAGCCGATGCTACCTGGTCGAGGCGATATATGAATGCCGTCTTCTATCACAACGAACAGCAGCACCAGCTTGCAATGGCTTCCAAAACTGCCGTGAAGAAAAAAATAGGCATCACCGTTAAAACCGAAATATTGCCGCTTCAATCTTTTACAATGGCCGAAGATTCTCACCAGAAGTACATTCTTAAGCACAATTATTCCGACTTGAAAAAATGAGATGTTGCATATCTACCCACTTCATCAGGACTTTGTAAACTCCACCGCTGTGGCGCGCCTCAATGGCTATACAGGCTGGAACGGCACCAGAGAACAGTTGTCACGTGAAATCGAAAGTTTGGGGTTGAGTACAGAGGGAAAGAAGGTTTTAACAAGTATGGTGGGAAAGTAGTGTTTTTGTGAAATTTCAATGAACAAAATACGGCATTACAGAGAACTGGACATTTACTTCAATAACGTTGACCATCTTGACGTAAAGACTATTGAGGGCGAAGCAAATTTAAGAAGTTTTATTTCTGGAATGCTCTCTTATCACCCTTGGTGGCTTTTAGCTTTATTCAAGATTAGAGAATTTCTTGTTAAAATACTCGGCTTGGTAAAACATGAAAAACCGGACTTCTCGTCTCCGATAAAACCTGAGGACATTGCATTCGAGCCGGGGGAAAATGCATCATTTTTTATTGTGAGCACTGCAAAAGAAAATATCTATTGGGTTGCGGAAACACCGGAAGATAAACATTTGAAGGCTTACATTGGTATAGTTGCCGAAAAATTGAGTAACCGATTCACAAGATTTCATGTTTTTACATCAGTTAAGTATTTACATTGGACGGGGCCTGTTTATTTCAATCTTATTCGTCCATTCCACCATCTTGTTGTTTCGAGTATGATAAAGGCTGGGATAAAGCAGAAGCAATGATCTGTCTCATAACAAGATCTTTGAATATGGGCGACATTGCAAACAACTACCAGCGGGGGCTCTGCATTAACTCGCCCCAGAAGGGAGTTTGTCGATGGATAACGCAATTATCGTTATAGCAGGAGCTACTGGTAATCTTGGCTGGCGTATTACCAGAGCAATTCTTGATCGGGGTGGTAACGTGAGGGCTGTTGTTCGTTACAACAGCAACCCTGAAAAAGTAGAGATGTTGCGAAAACTGGGGGCAACTATAGCCGAGGTGGACTTCAACAACGTTTCTGAATTAACCAGGGTATGTCAGGGTGGATCTTGCGTAGTCTCTGCGCTATCAGGACTAAGGGACGTGATTGTTGATGCGCAGACATTACTGCTGGATGCAGCAGTCAACGCCGGGGTGCCACGATTTATCCCGTCCGACTACTCCATTGATTTCACGAAGTTGCCTACCGGAACGAACCGCAATCTCGATCTGCGTCGAGAATTTCACGAGCGCCTCAACAAGGCTCCGATTGCGGCTACCTCGATCCTCAACGGTATGTTCATGCATCTTCTGACCGGAGAGGCGCCGGTCATCCTCTTTAAATTGAAGCGGGTTGTCTACTGGGCAGATGCCGATCAGCCAATGGACTTTACAGCCATTGATGATTCTGCCGAATTCACAGCATCCGCAGCTCTTGACTCTTCTACTCCAAGATTTTTGCGCATTGCAGGTGATCAAATCAGCGCCCGCGGCTTGGTGGACGTTGCCAGTGAGGTAACAAAAGAAAAGTTCAAGCTGTTTCGCGCAGGAGGTTTGAGGAGGTATGAGATACTGATTAAATTTACGCGAACAGTTTTCCCCCAAAAAGGTGAAATTTATCCAGTCTGGCAGGGTATGCAGTATATGCATAATATGTTCAGTGGACTTGTGAAACTTGAGCCACTAGATAATGAACGATATCCAGGTATACGATGGACAACAGTGCGGGATGTCCTTACGGCAAGCTAATCACTTTATTAAATAATTAAGGTAAGTTAGAAGATCAACTGTTTATTTTAAAACAAAATAGATAATATACGTCGAACAATATACACCCCCTACCCTTTTTGCGAAAGGGCTTCTACAATGCAGAAATATGCCAGTGTTATTGGCTTTGATGATGCGCCATTTCCAAGAGATCATGCAGGAAATGTGAGAATTGTAGGCACAGTATATGCCAAATTGCAACTGAAGGGTGTTTTGATTGGTGAAGTAGAAAAAGATGGTTTCGATGCGGCGGAAAAGTTAGTAGAGTTAATTAAACAATCCAAGTTTGGTCCAAGTATTCATCTGATTATGCTTCAAGGAATTACGCTCGCTGGCTTCAACGTCGTGGACGTTTTCTACATGCATGAACAGCTCAACCTTCCCATTTTAGTGGTATCCCGAAAAATTCCTGCTATGAAAGCAATAAAAAATGCTCTTCAAACAAATGTACGTGGTGGTGAGGAAAAGTGGGCTGTGATTGAGCGGCTTGGTCCAATGGAACCTGCTGAGCATGTATACGTTCAACGGGTTGGGCTGACACTGGAGCAGGCATCAGAAACTATAAAGCAATTTACCGTTGATGGATACATACCCGAACCTCTGCGTGTTGCTCATTTGATTGCAGGAGCTATAGCAGAAGGACAGAGTCGAGGGCGAGCCTGAGTTCAACCTCATAATTTTAAAGATTCAGGGCTTGCCAAGGAATGTCCGATAATGTAAAATGGTTTAAATTAAACATCAGGTAGCCTCTGATGCTGACAGTTATGTCGCAACCATAAACAAGACAATGACATTCGTTTTAAACCAGGTAGTTCCCTGGGGACGCTCGTTCGATGAATACACTTCTATGTTCGCTTTGTCGAAAAAAGACTTAGACAAACGAATTCTTGACTGCGGTAGTGGCCCTTCCAGTTTCAATTGCATTCTAACCAGGCAAGGTGGACACGTAACCTCCTGTGATCCCATATACCACTTCAGTACGGACGAAATTGAAAACCGAATAAATGAAACATACGACAAGATCATTGTTGAAACAAGAAAAAACCTTGATGAGTTTGTCTGGGATCACATATCTTCAGTCGAAGCACTTGGCCAAATACGCATGAAAGCAATGAATGAATTTCTCGCTAATTATATACAGGGAAAGGAAAATGGTCGTTATACTGAGGCCAGTTTGCCCACCCTACCCTTCAAAGATGACGAGTTTCAGCTTGCATTATGTTCTCATTTTCTGTTTCTCTATAGTGAACAGCTTTCCCTTGAATTCCATCTCCAATCGATTGAAGAATTATGTAGAATCTCATTGGAGGTACAAATATTTCCACTTCTGGGACTTGGGGCAATCAAATCGAGACACCTTGAGACAGTCATAAGTGAGTTGGATAAAACTAGGTTCGAGGTCACTCTTGAAAGAGTTCCTTATGAGTTCCAAAAGGGTGTAAATCAAATGATGCGGATAAAAGCTATTTAACAACTATATATAATGGATTTTATGAATTTAAACATTTATTTACAGCTCAACAAAAATCTTCTGTAGACAAGCCACAGACATTTGCCCTATCCTTAAAAAGGAGGATAAAATTATGAAACTAACGACCCAACACGTAAGTTTATTGATCTTTGTTTTGTCTGCCTTTTTCTTCACTATTCCAGCAGTATTTGCTGTTTCTTCGACTGACCCATTTGTTGGGAAATATATTGCTGAAACAGATGATGGTAAATATTATCTGAACATCAAAAGGACTTCAGATGGACATTATAAGGGAGAACTGAATATAGAAGGCGATATTATTTTTCTCTCTGCAATAAAGCGTGGCAACAAAATAGTAGGAGAAATGAATGACTATGGTGAAGTCTATGCTTTTATGACTACACTTCGCAATGACGGTTCTCTGAATTTTTCTGATGAAACAGGTAAATCACTAGTCTTTCGACCTCACAAAACTACGGAATCACACAATAAAATTAACACTAAACAAGCATCCGCAGCGGAGGCAAAATCAGCTAAGAGCAGTAAGAGAAAAAGCGACGTTTATATTAATCGGATAAGACTGGATGTTGATAAACTGAATGCTTTGGAAACTACATATCAAACACGCATCGAAAAAGGACATTACTGGTATGACAGGATATGTGGTGCCTGGGGTGTTGAAAACGGACCTACAGCGGGGTTTATTATGGCTGGACTTGATCTGCCCGGCCCCATGCCATCTGACATATCCGGTGGTGGCATAGGAATTTTTATAAATGGTCGAGAGATTCATCCACTGGATCAACAAGGGTTACAAAAACTGTTTGGCATAACTTACACTGGCAAATACTGGTTGGATGCTCAGGGCAATTTGGGAGTGGAAGGCGGACCCGCTATTCTGAATATTATGGCCGCAATTCAAGCCTCACAACGTCAGCATACAGGTGGGGCAATAACTCATGGATATGGATCCGGATATGGCGCACGTGGGTCCCTTGCCGGAGATGGTCAGGGCGGACATATCTATTCAGGCCGTTCCTCAACAGGGAAATCTGTATTCTGGTATCCCGGGATGTAATTATTTACAACGCCTCATCTCCAATGTAGAGCGGTTTGTGCCAAGGAGGTCAATTGAACAAGAAAGAACGGGTTACCATACTGATAGCAATCGGAGTCCTGCTGTTATGTGCATGCTCAAAGATGACTTCAACGGGAGGGGTACAATCTTCACTCGAGAACTGGCTCCCGGGCAATCATACGTTGTCAATTGAGGTTGGTGGGCTGGAGCGGCACTTTGTAGTGCATGTCCCACAGGTTTATAGCCGCAACAAGCACTGGCCGGTCGTTATTATTTTTCATGGGGGAGGCGGAACAGCCAGAGGAGCAATGTGGGAAACCGGGTTTGCCGATAGAGCAGACAGGGAAGGTTTTCTAGCTGTATTTCCCGAAGGCTCTCCCCCGGATTCATCTCGCCCGGGCAGTTTTTTCAATAATCCCCAAACCTGGAACGACGGTTCTGAAAGGGGGATCGGCGCGGTAGAACGCAAGATCGATGACGTTACTTTTGTTTCCGCAATGATCAGAGACCTGAAGAAACGTTTTAGCGTGGACGATCGCCGAATTTATGCTACCGGTTTTTCTAATGGGGCATCGATGTCGTTTCGAATTGCCCGTGAGTTATCGAACAGCATTGCAGCAGTAGCTCCGGTCGCTGGCACTGACTGGCTGGATGCCAAGCGATCTGATCGCGCGGTGCCTCTGCTTTACATCACCGGAACGGCCGATCCACTTAACCCCTATAACGGCGGTGAGATTTTCATTGGTGCAAGATCTTACGGCACAAAACCATCGATTCAAGATATGATTACTAAGTGGATTAAATTTTATAATTGTCAAGAAAAACCGCACATAGTGTATAACAAAGACGGCGCAAAGGGTGTTGCGTATACATGCACGAAGGGAGCCGATACGGTTCTATTATACACCATCGATGGGCATGGGCACCATTGGCCTGGTGGAAATAGCGCTCTTCCAGAGAGAATGGCAGGAAAGAATATTGCCCATCTCAACGCGACTGAGGTTATTTGGGATTTCTTCAAAGCACACCCTCTATCAAACTGACAATACTACCGCTCAACAAGACGCTCCAGAAGGTGTGATCAAATTACACCGCTAACCCTTGAAGTTATGCATAAATTTAACAAATCAAGGATATAATTATGAAAGAAGTGCGCAGAAGACTAAAAATGTTTATAGCCTTATTCTTTCTCGTAACTGCAATCGGCACATTAGGCTTCATGAAGTTAGAGCGTCTCTCATTTGTTGACGCTCTTTACTATAACATAGTTACAATGTCGACAGTTGGATATGGTGATATCCACCCAACGAATCAAGCCAGTCGCATATTCGCTGTTTTATTAATAATAATGGGGGTGGCAACTTTTCTAGGCGTAATAGCAAATGTCACTGAAATGTTAATTCTAAAACGCGAATCACAAAACAGAATAAGAAAAGTTAACATGGTCCTCGGTATTTTTTTCAGTGAAGTAGGTTATAAGCTTTTAGATCTTTTCTCAAGCCATGATCATCTTATCAGTGAGGCAAGAAACAATCTTCTTGTCAAGTCGAAATGGACGGATAGCCGTTTTGCAGCTGCTTTAAAAGGGCTCTCGGGATATGAGGCAAAATTAGACGCCGCAGAATTTGATTTAAAAGAATTAAGTGTTTTTCTTAAAAGCAAAAGAGACTTTCTTCTTGGTCTTCTTGAAAACCCCGTACTTGTTGAGCACGAAAATTTTAGTGAAGCTTTGCTCAGTGTATTCCATTTGCTGGACGAACTAAGTAGTCGAAATGAACTGAGAACTTTGCCAAAATCCGACATAAACCATCTAACAGGTGACATAATCCGCGTTTATAATAAATTGATACTACAATGGGTTATTTATTTGAGACATCTCAAAGGTGAATACCCATACCTTTTCTCTCTCGCAATAAGAACTAACCCATTTGACGAAAACGCTTCGCCAGTTATCATTGATTAAATTAATACATGTAATATAATGACCTCAGATGCTTTAATCTATTGAAGGATAATTTTATTTAAATATAACTGGGAACAGAATTTATAAAAGACATAATAAGTCTTACGGATATATATTAAATGCTCAATCAAATTTAGCTCAATGACCAGTAAGTTTAAGTTTAAATAATTTTTAAGTTACTCTAAACGGGAGGTAAATGAATGGATTCCAAAAGTAAAAAAGATGACAGGAGTACATGGGCTGTCGGTGGTGGATTAATTTTAGGTTTGGGGGTTGGATTTTTTTCTTAAAAGAATCTGTTCTGGCTTTTGTTGGGAGTATGTTGATAGGATTAGGACTAGGTATGATGATAACTTCTATAATTTCAAGGGTAAATCGAAAATAAAACACTATATAAATTCTTGTTCATTTATAACGTTTGAACTCCTTTGCAAAAAAATAACTTCTGTTCTACTCAAGTCCCTATTCTATTGACATACACAATCTCAAATTGTATAAAAATAAAAAATGTATTTGTTGTGCCAATTATATTATAGGTAAAGAGGGGGAGAGCAATGAAAAAGACTACAAATATGCTTTGGTCTGTATTATATCCAGTTATCCTTCCGATTTTTGCCATTACACCATGGTGGGCTTTCGCAAAATACGTACTAAAACTGAACATATCAGGATACAAATATATGGGATATTTCTTATTTCTGATGCTCTTTATTGCGGGTATAACGATAAGCATTTGGAATAGAAAAGTTAGAGATCCTGAAAAGGAACAGAAACTCATAGAAAAGCTGTTCACTGGATATTGGAAGATAATTTTATTTATTATTTGTTTCCAGTTTATTCTGATTATCCTGATTGGAATCTTTTACTCATTGGCCTATGATTATACTTTTACAGAACTTTTTGGTATAATATCAGCATGCAACGGACGAAGTTAATGGACGCAGTTTCTCGTAGAGTCAAGTGGTACTTATGATGAAGGGCGCTATGTTTAATATGGAAGGAATATAGATTATGAACTTTAATAAATTACCTTATCTGATTTTGGTTATATCTATTTTAGTTTTTCCGATTACATTTTCTTATGCAAATGGAGGAGGTATCGAGGTCAGTGGAACAGCAAAAGTAAGTGTTATTCCAGATATAGCCAAATTTTCATTTTCAATTAATGACAGAGGTAAATTACTTGTGGAATTGAAAGCAAACGTAGACAAAAAAACCGTGGCCCTAGTTAGTCTTTGTAAGAAACTTGGTATTAAAACAAAGGATATATCCTCTTCGGAGGTTTCAATAACCCCACAATATAATTATCAAACTAAAACTTTTATAGGCTATGAAGTATATAGGAATATAAAAGTAACCTTAAATGACCTTATTAAATATCCAGACCTAGTAAATGGAGCTATAACTTCTGGTATTACAATGATTAGAAGTATTGAGCTCGATACAAAGGATAGAAGCAAACTGGAAATAAAGGCTCTTGGTTCTGCAATCGAAGAAGCTAAGAAAAAAGCGGAAATACTGGCTAAAAGCACTGGTGTCACTCTTGGAAAAGTTATCTATGTTAAGGAGGGAGACATTCCTATTGAGTATGGCACTTATAAATTTAAGGAAAAAGCAAGTGGCTCAACCATAGCACAACAAGGTGCTTTCGAACCTGGTGAAATATCTGTGTCAGTCACAGTATTTGTCAAATATGATATTTATTGAAAGGGCAATTGGTTTAAAAAAGTATTATTTTAGAAAAGTCCAGTGTGGGGAAAAATGTCGATAGAATTAAAAGAGATATCAATCAGAGAGAATTACTTGCATTGTCACTTTGAAGGTGATCATTCTGGAAAACTTCCCAATCTAATTGAATACACTAAACGTATTCAAAGAGAGCGAAAGGAAAGCAATTGCCAAAATTCACTTCTCGATTTTAGTAGCATATCAGGGAAAATAGGAATAATTGCTGAACATTTATTGGGAGAACACATTGCGCGTGTTATCCCTTCTAAGACTACTAAGGTTGCAGTGCTTGCTCCACAACACATGAAAGATACCGCAAGTGGACATCTTGAAAACTAGCCAATAATAGAGCGGCTCGCTTGAAAGTTTTTTGGGAACTTGGAGATGCAATTAAGTGGTTAACAGCTCTTTAAAATGCTTGCCATTAATTTTTAGAAATATTCTACACTCTAACATTGTTCTAATTGTCATTCCTATACCGATACTATTTATTTCGATATAACCTGAAACCATTAGCCAAACCTGGGTTATGCGACACATATTTTGCCTGTGAAATTACAGTCCATAATGTCGGGAGGATAGATATGCCTATATATGAAGAGTCTTGCTTTTATACAGTTAAAGGGATCACCAGAAGGCAATTTCTGAAGTATTCCGGCATGACCGGCTGCGCCTTATTAATGGGATTGAAGGGGGATCTGACTATGGCCAAACCCAGAAGTCAAGTTTCTTTTGTAAAGACCGAGGATAGAAAATCCGGTGTTATCTCATCACTGAGGACTCTGAGTATCAACCCGGTAAAGAATAAAAATGTGTTTATCAAGCCCAATTTCAATACAGCTGATGAACCACCCGGATCTACACACAATGACACACTGATATCACTGGTTGAAGAGATATGGAAAATGGGAGCCAGATCCATCAGTATGGGAGAAAGGAGCTACCCTCTTACCCGAGATGTAATGAATGCAAAGGGTATTATCCCACTCATGGAAAAGCAGGATGTTAAAATTGTTGACTTTGATGATCTTGAAAAGAAGGACTGGGTAGAGATAACCCCTAAGGACAGTCACTGGCAGAAGGGGTTTAGAATTGCACGCCCGATTCTTGAATCAGAATGTCTTGTTTCCACCTGTTGCCTCAAGACCCATCAGTACGGAGGGGTCTTTACCATGTCCTTGAAACTCCATGTGGGTGTTGTACCTACGTTTCGGCATGGGTTTGAATATATGCGGGAGCTCCATACATCACCCCACCAGAGAAAGATGATTGCGGAGATCAATGCGCCGTTTAAACCGGACCTTGTTGTTTTGGACGGAATCGATGCCTTTGTTGACGGCGGGCCTATGACCGGTAAAAGGGCAAAGGGTAATGTTTTTCTCGCTTCAACCGATCGGGTTGCCATTGATGCTGTAGGACTGGCTGTTCTTAAGTATCTCGGAAGTAATGAACAGATCATGAGGCCGAAGATCTTTGAGCAGGAACAGATTGCAAGGGCTGTAGAAATCGGGCTGGGTGTTTTATACCCCTCAGAGATTGATTTATTGCCAGCGAATGAACAAAGCCGGAAATATCGCGATCGTATCGTTGAGATTCTTAATAAAGGTTAAACCTTTGAAAATCGGTCACAGAATAGATAAGGAAAAAGATCGTTTAATTTTATACACAAAAAAAATATTCTCACTGTAAATAATTTATTAGACTCTAAAATTAGAAAAAGAGATGAAAAGACTATCAGCGATTATCTTTATTTTGTTCTTGTCCGGATGTGTCATAATACCAGAAAACGTAACGCCTGTTGATAATTTCAAGTTGGATAAATATCTTGGAAAGTGGTATGAAATTGCAAGACTGGATCATTCTTTTGAGCGAGGTTTGACCAGAGTAACAGCCGAATATAGTATGCGGGATGGCGGAGGAGTCAAAGTAGTAAACCGAGGATATTCCTCAAAAGAAGATAAATGGAAAGAAGTCGAAGGGAAGGCTTATTTTGTGAGAGGTTCGGATGAAGGTTATTTGAAAGTGTCATTTTTTGGACCTTTCTATGGTTCTTATATTATATTTGAGCTTGATCACAAAAATTATCAATATGCACTTGTATGCGGCCCTGACAACTCTTATTTATGGATTCTGGCACGGACTCCAGAGTTAAATCAGGAAAATAAGGAGATGCTTATAAAAAAAGCAGCAAAATTTGGTTTCGACACAAGTAAATTGATATATGTTGATCATTAATGGTTATACAACCATTCACTCCAGCAATATCTTTGATTTGGTTAAATTCAGACTCATACCTTTAATAATGCTGTATAAACTTGACAACGAGCTGTTTCATGCATAATATCAGAGTAAATATTTTAAAGGAGAAATTTATGAAAATCGCATTACCGTCGAACCAGAATCAGATTGATGAACACTTTGGACATTGTGCTTATTTTACTGTATTTACCGTTGATGATCAGAAAAAAATCCTGTCGGAGGAAAAGATTGCATCATCCGCCGGATGCGGTTGTAAATCTAACATTGCCTCGACTTTGGCGCAAATGGGAGTGAAGGTGATGTTAGCAGGAAACATGGGACAAGGGGCAGTCAACGTCCTTAACAACCAGGGGATCAATGTTCTACGTGGATGTTCCGGCAACGTTAAAGATGTTACAGAAAACTGGCTCGCTGGCAAACTTAATGATTGCAGCATTTCTTGCAGTCAGCATAATGACCACATTTGTCATGAAGACTAATGCCAGGTTTTTCCTGTATGGAAGTGAGGTGACTTAATGCTAAAAGTAAAAGATATTATGACAAAAAAATTGATCATTGTCTCCCCTGATATGGAGATTGCTCAAGCTGCAAAACTCCTTTTAGAAAAACGAATCAACGGAGTTCCAGTAGTAGATGAAACCGGAAAAATGATAGGGATCCTTTGTCAGAGTGACTTGATTACTCAGCAAAAAAGATTCCCAATCCCTTCTGTTTTTACAATTTTAGATGGATTCATTCCCCTGTCCTCTACGAAGCATATCGAAAAAGAGGTTCAGAAAATCTCAGCAACTACTGTTGCTCATGCCATGACTCCAAATCCATTTACTGTAAACCCTGAGATGAGTATCGAAGAGGTTGCTACTGTCATGGTTGAGAAGTATTTTCATACGCTTCCTGTTGTTCACAAAGGAAAGTTAGTTGGAATCGTAGGAAAGGAAGATATTTTGAAAACGCTTATGCCCGGTGTAAAAACAAAATAGAGGGTTCTAATAATAAACTGGAACCACAACTGTTTAATTTTATACGCTCGTGAATTCCCAGTGATTAGGTTTCAGCGTCAGACTGAAAGGACAAGTCTATGAGAATAATAATAAAATTATTGTTTGTGATAATGCTGTTCGTTTGCGTCAGCCCATGCCACGCGCAGGAGACGGCGATACCTAATTCATACCTTGACCTTTATCAAATCCTGGATGCAAAACTAAACCTGGCGTCACAAAGTTTTGGAAAACCAGATGCGGCATTTCAACCGACATTTGCCGTTGAGTTAACGGCGGCCAATGGCAATCGTGGACCTCTATTGCTGGAGCCACGTGTCCGCCAAGGTGTTCGCGTGAATCTTGACGCATTCGAGTCAATGGGGGTCGGCGGCGTCACTGTGGCAACGTGCTTTCCGATGTTTTTGAAGAACTTTCCAAACTCTGAGAAATATCTGGCTTTCTATAAATTTGTAATTGCCGAGGCGCGCCAGCGTCATCTCAAGGTGCTCCTCAAGATTGGTGAAGCATTTCATGATCCAGTATATGGTCACCTGCCAGTCGACGAGTTTTACAAGAACCTTACTCCAGAGCGCTTCATGAAGCAAAAACGGGAGATGATTGAGATCGCGCTACGCGAATTGCAGCCGGATTATCTCACCGTGGCCAACGAACCTGACACCTCGGCGATGAACACCTCGCTTGATTTCTCACCGGATCGTTTTATCCAATACGTTCAGTCATTTACCAAAGGTCTGACTCGCGGAAAGACGAAAATCGGCGCAGGCGCGGGAACGTGGAGTCCATTGACGTATTGGACCCGTCTTGCTGAGGAAACGGATGTAGACTATCTGGATATGCATATCTATCCGATAAACTTCGATTTTCTCGCTCTCCGTCCGCTGCAAATCGCCGACTTGGCCCTGCAAAACGGCAAGTCGCTTGTTATTGGTGAAGGCTGGCTTTTTAAGAGCCGTGATGGCGAACTTGGTAAGCACGGGTTGGGTTATGTGGAATTATATTCGCGTGACGTCTTTTCGTTCTGGGCGCCGCTTGACTCCAAGTTTATTGGCGCTCTTGTCCAATACAGCCTTGCACATCACGTCGAATATATGTCGCTCTTTTGGGTGCATTACCTATGGGGTTATGTTGGCTACAATACTACGCTGGATAAATTAACGCCGCGTGAACTGCAAATACTCGGCGTTAAAGCGGCTATAGGCAACATTATTTCAAAGGAACTTTCGTCAACAGGAAAAGCCTATCAGCGTTTTATCAACACACAACCTTAAGATCGATCAATACGCATTAGTATACACTTAACAGCGCACTACATGCTGAGCGTTAGATCTAACAAATAAATTCACCGTTCTTCTTTCTAATAGCCGCCGATACAATCCTTTTACTGCATTTAATATTCGTCGCTTTTGTTCTAGTTGGTCTTGCCTTAATCTTCGTGGTAAATGCTCTTAATTGGTCTTGGATTCGATACTCTTGGTTTCATATCTCTTATCTTGCAATATCGAAACAGTAACCTCAATGTTGGACAAAGACGGATACTGCAAGTTACAGGCTACTACATTAAATAAGGATCCAATCGGCGACTGTTTGATTTTATACGCAAAAAGATAAACATAACAAGTCGTTGAAAACTCGACGAAAACGCTTGTGTCTTTCTGATATCTTAGCTCCAGCGTTAATCAGTAATAGATGGGTATTTCTATGATTTCAAAACCATGAGTATTTAATAGCAAATATATTCAAAAGGAGGAAGATAATGGAAATCACCGATTTGGTGCCGGAATATGGATTAAATTATCTGGGACTGCATCAGCTTGGCAATGTATACTGGAACCTTTCAACGCCTGCTTTATATGAACATGCTGTCCGTCGCTTCGAAGGCAAAATATCTCACCTTGGGCCCTTGGTCGTAAGTATGGGACAGCATACAGGCCGAGCTGCAAAGGACAAATATATTGTGGACGAACCCCAGACCACCAACGATATTTGGTGGAGTCAGGTTAATGTTAAATACCCTGAGGAAATATTCAATGCAATACTAGGGCGTATGGTAGCATATCTACGCGGTAAAACGGTATTTGTGCAGGATTGTTATGCCGGCGCTGACGAACATTTTCGTCAATCTGTACGCGTCATTAATGAATATGCCTGGCATAGTCTCTTCGCCCGTAATATGTTTATTCAGCAGCCACGAAACCGAGAAGGTATTAAAAAATTCAAACCCGACTTCACTGTACTTCATTGTCCAAATTTTCACGCAGACCCAGACGAAGACGCTACCCGCAGCGGGACATTTGTAGCCATTAACGTCGGGCGAAAACTTATATTGATCGGCGGCACTGCATATGCCGGAGAAATTAAGAAATCGATCTTCTCCGCACTCAATTTTCTCCTGCCTAGCAGACATGTCCTTTCAATGCACTGCTCAGCTAATGTCAGCAAGACCGATCCCGATGATGTTGCCATCTTCTTTGGCTTGTCTGGTACGGGAAAAACCACACTCTCAGCAGATCCAAACAGACTGCTTATCGGTGATGACGAACACGGCTGGTCTGATAATGGGGTATTCAACTTCGAAGGTGGATGTTATGCAAAGGTAATCCGGCTTTCCAAAGAGGCAGAACCTGAAATATATGAATGTACCCGACACTTTGGCACTATCCTCGAAAATGTTTCAATGAATCCAGCAACACATCTCATCGATTTAAATGACGACATTTTGACTGAGAACACCCGTGCTTCGTATCCGCTTAAACATATTCCAAACATTGTCAGCTCAGGAATGGCGCGGCATCCACGCAGTATTATAATGCTTACAGCAGATGCTTTCGGTGTTCTGCCTCCCATTGCCAGGTTGACTCCAGATCAAGCCATGTATCACTTTATCAGTGGCTATACTGCTAAAGTTGCCGGTACGGAAACAGGCATAACCGAACCTACCGCTACATTCAGTGCATGCTTTGGAGCCCCTTTTATGATGCGTCACCCCACCGTATATGCCCAGCTTCTTGCAGATAAAATTAAAGATCATCATGCTGAATGCTGGTTGGTCAATACAGGTTGGACTGGCGGTCCCTTCGGGGTCGGGTCTCGCATGAAAATCGGATATACCCGAGCACTTCTCAGTGCAGCCCTTGCGGGCCCACTTGGAAAAGTTGATATGTGGACCGATCCTATATTTGGCTTTAAGGTGCCTTCTGAAACTCCTGATGTGCCATCGGAGATATTGAATCCACGCAATACATGGTCAAATCCATCTGATTATGATGTTCAGGCAAGAAAGTTAGCTCTCCTCTTTCATAAAAATTTCGAACAGTTCAGGGATCAGTCACCAGACAGTGTGATCGCAGCCGGTCCACTAATAAAATAAAACCCGACCAAAGGTAAAATTGGTTGACTTATTATTTAAACAAAGACTTTAAATATTAACATTAACCCTTTAAATATGATACACATAATAAGATAGACGCAATAAGTTCTTTGATAATCATTAGTATAAAATTTGTGTATATCCAGTATTTGTGCTCCAGCTTTATGCTGAACTTTTTTTAAAAATCAGGAAGTTTAAGATAGCATGACCAATCAAATATTCCTTTACGTTGGCTCAGCATTAACCCTAATTTGGGGTGTTGCACATTTATTTCCTACAAAGTCTGTTGTAAATGGATTTGGTGATATTTCAACTGATAATAAGCGAATCATAACAATGGAATGGATTATTGAAGGAGTATTTCTAATTTTCATCGGACTTCTGTGTGCAGGTTCAACTTTTTTGAATCATTCGAGCATAACCTCATATTTTGTTTTTATCCTCTCCGCTGTTTTTTTATTTGTATTGGCAATTATTTCACTTTTTACGGGTTTCAGGGTTAATTTTTTACCATATAAACTATGTCCGATTATTTTTTCTTTATCGGCGTTATTAATTATTGTTGGTATTTTACTTTAAGTTTATACTTTAGTTAGTAAATAATACTCAGTCAAAAAAGCAATGTAGCGGATACCTTATCTATTTTGTTTCCAGGACTATTCTTTGGAGGGAATATGTTAACAAAAATGGATAACCAAACAGTTATTACTATCTCGGGTGCCTTGAAACTGATTGGTATCATAAGTGGCACATGGGGGGTACTTGTTGTCTTAAGCGCGACAATTGCTTACCTTCCAGAACATCCCGACTTTTCACTATTCACTACCTATCTAAGCGATATTGGGGATACTGTTGGCTGGCCGCAGATTCTTTTAAATTCCGGCATTCTTATTGCGGCTCCAATGCGGTATCTAGTCATAGTACTAATCGTCTTACGTCTTGCGCAATTGAGTGCTGGCCGTGCATTCGTTATTTCAACCTTAATCATAGGTTTTGTTTCCACCTGTGGCACTATACTAATGACTGCTACACCTGTTAGTGTATCGCCATCAATTCATAAATTGGGTATCCCACTATATTTCTTTGGAATTGTTTTTTTTCAAACGTTGATATTCATCAAAGAATGGTCATTAAAGCATATTCCTAAAGTTCTGCCGATATTGAGCCTCTTGATGGTTGTTGTATACTTTGTCTTTGCTACGTTGGTTATACTCAATGCAAAAGGAGTAGTGAGTCGAAGTACACCTGTAATTTGGGAATGGCTTTGTTTTATTACTTCTATTATTTGGGTATTTGCACAAAGTATTATGTTGGCGAATGTACGCTCTAAACCTGATCAAGAATAGGCATATCATAATATGATTTGTTGGTTTTTTTATGCCAGTGATTTCGAGAATTATAAATGAGACAAATTTATCATGTCAGTATCTGAAGAATTCCTTGCATATGTTATAGATCAGTTTTCTGGATGGGGCAATGTTTACGCTCGTAAAATGTTTGGTGGTGCAGGGCTGTATCATGACGGCAAGATGTTTGGTTTGATTGCCGATGATGTCATGTATTTGAAGGTTGATAATTCAAATAGAGAGGATTTTGTGAAGGCCTGTTCTTCTCAATTCAAACCATATCCTGACAAGCCGATGGTCATGCCGTATTATGAAATCCCTCCTGATATTCTTGAACAACCGGAGGTGCTGATCAAATGGGCAGAACGTTCACTGGCTATCCCAAGCAAAAAGAAATAGAATTTATTATCCATTCGGTCTAATAGAGAGTACAGTATGTCATCCAGAAGAAATCAGCGTAATGCTGCACCGGTCAAGACCCACTATTCCTTTATAAAGATTATGACCGGATCTGATTTGTCACGCAGACGTTTGCCCATTATGTCTGCCGAGAGTGTAAATCCTGGACCGCTTGTCTGGCTTACGGCCTGTGGTCATGGTGATGAAGTTAGCGGCATCGTTGTTATCCAGGAGATATTTAAGAACATTCGCCAACGGCTTTTATGCGGTACCATTCGAGCCTTTCCACTAATGAATCCACTCGGATTCGAAATGGGATCACGTCACATCACTATGAGCAGGGAAGATTTAAACCGTTCTTTCCCTGGTAATTCAAACGGTTCTCTCGGAGAGAGGATAGCATACCGTATTTTTGCTGCAATAACAGAAGAAAAGCCGGCTCTTGTTTTGGATCTGCACAATGACTGGATTGAATCCATTCCCTACATCCTGCTTGACCATTACCCGGGAATCTTACACAAATCTGCTTATATGGAATCAATAAAGGTTTGTAAAAATGCTGGGTTGTGTCTGATCGTTGAACCCGATGATATTAAAACGAGTCTCTCTTTTAATCTTCTCTTACACGACATTCCTGCGCTGACCCTTGAACTGGGGAAACCAAACGTAGTGAGTGAATCGAATGTCACCTATGGTCTTGAAACCATCTGGAACATACTCGCGCATCTTGGTATGGTCGACCTTCATAACGAGCCGTTCCAGTACCCTTTGGCACCTGGCTACGGTCAGGGTGTACTCCTTAAATATTCAGACAAACCCTATAGCTCTAAAACGGGTATTATCAGGTTTTTGGCAAAGCCCGGAGATGTAGTCAAAGCTGGCCAACGCCTGGCTAAGAATGTCAATGCTTTCGGCAAAAATCAGGAGACGATAACCGCTATTGAGGACGCTATCGTACTGGGGCATTCCGATTCATCAGCCGCCTTTCCAGGCATGCCCATAATGGCATTCGGCGTTCGTAAGAGCCCAGCTCCAGAAAACAGGGAAACTGATTCAATTGACCTGCCGGACTCTGCAAAGCGACATCTGTGAGTTAAATTGATCGGCATTAATGACATTAAAAATTTACATAAGGATCTCTCATGGATTATTCAAACAACACTCATCTTAAGTCAATTGGCTACATCCTATGGATCTTCGGTTTTACAGGCTCCCATCGGTTTTACTACGGCAAACCCATAACAGGAACTATTTGGTTCTTTACTTTAGGACTCCTCTTTATTGGCTGGATTGTCGATCTTTTTCTCATCCCGTCAATGGACCGTCAGGCCGATTTCAGGTACCATAACGGTGATCTCAACTACACAGTAGCATGGGTTCTGCTGACATTTCTCGGATTGTTCGGCATTCACCGTTTTTACATGAGAAAATGGATTACGGGGATAATATACCTGCTGTCGGGCGGCATATTCGGTATCGGGTATTTATATGATCTTTGGACCCTAAATGATCAAGTTTCTCTTTTAAATAGCAAACCCTAACTCTACAATGCACAAGAATATGAAATAGCTGAAGACCCCCCGGATATTTTACTTTCTCCAAAACTATCGCATATTGGATTATTAGAATTTTATCGTGGTAACGAAGCCATAAATGAAGGTAAGGATTGTATACAAAGAATGTTGCCTCAAATAAAACACGTGCTGGAAATGGCTTAATAACTGCATTAATGACCTTGGTAAAAAACGCCGTATATTATTTTAAACATTAGACTTTTATATCAACACATAGGAGGAAAAAATAATGAACAATGACAAGATTGAAAGTTCATCCATGCATGTTCTGCCACCCCTGCCCTACGCAGATAACGCGTTGGCGCCTGTAATTTCAGCAAATACGATTAGCTTCCACTATGGCAAACATCACAAGGCATATGTCGACAACCTGAATAAGCTATTAGCAGAAACAGAGTTTGTGGGCATGCCATTGGAGAAAATAATTATCGAGACCGCCGGTAAAGCTGATAAGACAGCAATCTTCAATAATGCAGCTCAGTCATGGAACCATACGTTTTACTGGCGGAATTTGAAGCCACAGGGCGGTGGTGAACCACCCGCAGTTTTGAAGCAAAAGATTGAGGCTTCCTTTGGGACATTGGATGAATGCAAGAAGGAATTGGTGAGCACTGCAATGGCCCAGTTTGGCAGCGGCTGGGTGTGGCTTGTCCTGGAGGGTGAAAAGCTCAAGATAGCCAAAACCGGTAATGCAGATGTACCTATGACCGCAGGTTTAAAACCGTTATTGACCATTGATGTGTGGGAACACGCCTACTACCTGGATTACCAGAACCGACGTGCGGATTATGTCAATGAAGTGCTGAATAAACTAATCAATTGGGATTTAGCAGCAGAGAACCTCGGCTAATTACAAAATCAACTTCATCAAGCTTTAAGGCGCGACATGCAAGATAAAGTAAACGCAATAAAATACCTGCATAAATAAAGAGTCCCAATTTGAAAAGAAGAATTGAGGCAACCACATCAAGAACAGCAGAGATGACTTGTTTATCCCGTGCTTGTTCTGCATTAGAAACAAATAGTTACTACAAAAGTGATGACTATATTGCGCCTTTACTTCTCCCAAGTTTTTTAAAGCCATTTCTATATGTATCTCTTGCAAGGAAACTCTTTAGCAAAGTACTAGCCCCTAAAGGTATTTATGAATATGTTATTGCGCGAACCAAGTACATAGATGCTGTATTTAAACAAGCGTTGTCAGAAGAATTTGACCAGATACTAATATTTGGAGCAGGATTTGACACCAGGGCACTGCGTTTTAAAGATAGGATGCAAAACACTCGGTTGTATGAGTTGGACACAGCAATTACACAACAAGCAAAAATTCGTCAATATAAAAAAAGGAATATAACCCTTCCTCCAAACCTTACTTTTATTACAATTAATTTTGATAAAGAGAAACTGTCTGCGAAACTTGATGAAACTGGATTTCGCAAGTACCAACGTAGTCTGTTTGTATTGGAAGGTCTTTTGATGTACTTACAGTCAGATTCGGCTCATGCTACATTTAAAACTATCCAGGATTATGCAGGGAAAGGCAGTTGGATTGTCTTTGACTACATTTACTCATCGGTTCTACGAAATGAAGGCACTTGCTATGGCGAATCAGTGATTACACAAACAGTATCCGCTGCTGGTGAGAAATGGTATTTTGGTATTGAGAAAGGAGAGATAGAAAAATTTCTGGCACCTTATGAATTAAACTTAATCAACCATAAAGACGCGCAAGAACTTGAGAAAATATATTTTAAAGATTCTAAAGGCAAGATAATTGGAAGAGTCAATGGTACACACTGTCTTGTGACCGCTGAAAAAATTAGTTAATATAATTTCATGAAATCATTCCAGATAGATGACCTTTATATTAACCTCAATAAAGAAGGATCTCACGAATTATTTAAGGCTAGTTATCCTTTACGATACGGCCGATTTTCAGAGATCATAACCCCCGATCATTTCTTTCAGCTTAACCTGAACGGAGAGATAAAATTCACCGCTGACCATCGTGGTCGTTGGCCAGATCCGTCTGAATATCTTAAACGTACCATTGCTAATAACTGGGTACAATATTCAAAAATTGGTGCTATATCTAATTCCATGCATTAGAAAAAAACAGATGAATACAGGAGATTAGATACTAATAAAAAACAACCAGACACTGGGGGTGGAGAAAATGAAAGTTTTCATAACCGGAGGGTCAGGATTTGTTGGGAGCTTTTTAACTAAAGGATTGACGGAAAAAAATCATGAAGTAACTATTCTCACACGAAAAATAAGAGAAGGGCAAACCTTGCCTAAAGGTGCTTCATTTTTAGAAGGAGATCCTACAAAAAAAGGACCATGGCAGGAAAAGGTTTCGGAACATGATGCAGTTATCAACCTCGCTGGCGCTTCAATTTTTCAAAGTTGGGACAAAGAGGTTAAACAACAGATATTTGACAGCCGTATCTTTACAACTAATAATGTAGTGGAGGCATTAGCAAACCGTAAAGGAAAAGAAACTCATCTACTTAGCACTTCGGCTGTCGGGTATTACGGTTTTCATGGCGATGAAGAATTAAATGAAAGTGATCATTCAGGGGATGACTTTCTGTCATATGTTACTTCTTCATGGGAATCTGCTGCCCTGAAGGCCAAAGAGTACGGAGCAAGAACAATACTCTGTCGCTTTGGAATTGTTTTGGGTAAAAATGGTGGAGCTATTGCTAAGTTGCTTCCGATTTACAAATGGTACCTTGGTGCACCATTGGGGAATGGCAAACAGTGGTTTTCCTGGATTTATGAACAGGATCTTGCAAAAATATTTTTGTTTTTACTAGAACATAAAGAGCTTGAAGGCCCCATAAATTGCACCGCCCCTAATCCTGTTCGTAATAAAGAGATGACTAAAATACTGGGTAAGGTCTTACAAAAACCCACTTTCTTACCGCCTGTACCTGTATTTGTACTAAAAATAATGCAAGGTGAATTCGCTACCGTGCTGGGAAAGGGCCAAAAAGTGATTCCCAAAAAACTATTAGATAGCGGCTACAAGTTTAATTTCCCTACAATGAAGGAAGCGCTAGAAAACCTTTTAAAATAAAATTGATGTGACTTTTAACTCTTGCAAACATTTCAATCCAATTTTATAATCGAAAATAATTTTTTATTTTAGACATACCAGGGTTTTATAACCACACCAGCTATCCATATAGAACGCTCCTATCCTGATCCTGTAACCTGTTCCTCAGTTAATTTCCCCCTTTGTATGTTTATTTTTGTTGTAAGATTAACAGACTAATATTCCAATATCATGTTAGAAAAAAAGACAAAGGAAGAGACTCTACAAAAGCTGTAAAAAATATTTTTTTAATAACAGCCATAGGATATAGACTATGAATAATAATTTTCCAAAACCTAATGTATTTTCGAGCAAGTGTCTTGGATTTGACAGATGCCGATGGAATGGCGAAATAATTTCAGTTAAATTTATAGAGACATTGCAATCCCATGCTAACTTTATAACCACATGTCCCGAAGTGGAAATAGGACTGGGGGTTCCACGTGATCCAATAAGAGTAATTTTTAAAGATGGGGCTCTTAGTTTAATACAGTTTAATACAAGAAAAAATGTTTCTAAACTAATGAATGAATTTTCAGAAAAGTTCTTAAATTCATTAAACGATATAGACGGTTTTATTCTTAAAGACAGGTCGCCCTCATGTGGCATAAAAGATGTTAAAGTATATCCTAGCTTAGAAAAGAGCAATGTACTTTATAAGACAAACGGCTTTTTCGCTGGAGAGGTTTTAAAAAGATTTCCAATGCAGGCTATCGAAACAGAAACAAGGTTATCAAACCATAGCATAAGAGAGCATTTTTTGACAAAACTTTTTACTATCGCCCGGTTTCGCAAGCTAAAGTCAAAACTTAACATGAAAGGTCTCATACAGTTCCATGCAGAAAATAAGTTATTTTTAATGGCTTCAAGCCAGAAAACCTTAAAAATAATGGGGAAAATAGTAGCTAACCATGACAAAAAAAATATAAGGCGAGTCTTTGAAGAATATGAGACCTATATTGCGAAAGCATTAAGTTGCAAACCAAAATATAAATCAAACATCAATGTAATAATGCATGCATTTGGATACTTTTCCAAATATCTATCAACAAAAGAAAAAGAGTTTTTCCTTAATATATTGGAGGAGTATAGACGAGAGCAAGTTCCATTAAGTGTTCCTCTAAAGCTTTCGAAAGCATATATTTTCAGGTTTGAAATTGGTTATTTATTACAGCAGACATTTTTTTCGCCATACCCGCTTGCACTCGTAGACATAAAAGATTCGGGAAAGGGTAGAAACCACTAACATTAAAAATGGAGGTCAAAATGAATTTAAAGGACTATTTTGAAAATACAAATGGCATAGGGGTTCTGTCTACTTCAGATGATAAATGCAATGTCAATTCAGCTATTTATTCAAGGCCTCATATTACTGATGATGGAAGAGCAGCGTTTATAATGACTGAAAGGATGACTCACGGTAATCTGCAAAAAAACCCCAGTGCCTGTTATATCTTTAAAGAAAAAGGTAAAGGATATACAGGTAAAAGGTTGTATTTAAAAAAGAATAGTGAAACTGAAAATAAAGAAGCTATACATGCTCTTCGAAGAAGATGCCATTGTTTATGTACAGATGGAGAAGATAAAAAAAGGTTCCTTGTTTTCTTTGATATCGAAAAGGAGCTTCCTCTGGTTGGAGTAGGCAATATTTCAGATAATATTTGTACAACATGTTTACAGCCTACTGGTGAAGAAGGGCATATGTGTATACCCGTTTCAAAAAACGACGAGAAGTGTGATTGGTGTGGAGCCCTAATAGTTGATCAAAGGCATCTATGTAATGATAAAATTAAAGAGTTATCTTATATCTGCAATAGTTGCGGCAGGACAGCAGTTAAAGCAGAACAACTATGCAATCCTGTAAAAATATGATAAGAGAAAAATATGCCTGATTATATAAATTTGTCTTTGCCTAAAAAGGTCTCATATATAGTGAAAGACAAACTGAAAATAGTTGGCGATGCTTATGGCTCTCTCGATAATCCTGCTGTTATACTTGCCCATGGAGGTGGTCAAACTCGGCATGCGTGGGGAAACACAGCATCTATCCTGGCAGAACAAGGCTGGTATGCCATCACGTTAGATTTGCGAGGGCATGGAGAGAGTGAATGGCATCCTCATGGAGATTATGATATAGGGACATTTGCAGAAGATCTACGCATTATAGCCTCTGAATTTACCCAACCGCCAGCATTCATTGGTGCATCTCTTGGAGGGCTATCTGGACTGGTTGCTGAAGGAGAATCTCAATTTTCTGTTTTTTCTTCCATTATCTTTGTGGATATAGCTCACCGTTACGAAAAAGAGGGGTCTGAAAGAGTTGTTTCTTTTTTGGGCGAATATATGGAAGACGGATTTGCCAGTCTGGAAGAAGCGAGTGAGGCAATAGCTGCTTATCTCCCTCATCGTTCAAAGCAAAATGATATTACAAATCTTCAAAAATATTTGCGTTTTGGTTCAGATGACCGCTATTATTGGCATTGGGATCCACAATTCTTGATATACAATGCTAAGATGCTATATACTAATATTACACGTTTCACTGCTGCAGCACTTAATCTCAGAATTCCAACACTCCTTGTACGTGGTTTAATGAGTGATGTCATTAGTAAAGATGTGGCAATGGAGTTTTTAGATTTAGTACCTCATGCAAAATTTGCTGATGTTGAAGATGCAGGGCATATGGTTGCTGGTGATCAAAATGATATATTTTCAGATGCAATTATTAGCTTTCTGCGGTCTCTAAAATATTAAATTTCCTGCCTCTCGGCTGCAACGTTTAGCAACGAGAAGTAACAGAGGTAAATACCAAATGATATATTTGCATATTCAGGATACGATGTGTGCTTTAATAGCATCTTTGTTTATTTTCTGCTTTGCTTTGACATGCCTGGCCGGAGAGTCGCTTTCATACGACAAACATCTTGGTGCGGGTCGTCACACACTTACACTTACGGTAGACGGTTTGGAACGAACTTACATTGTGCATGTTCCACTAAGCTATGATTCGAAAGTAAGCATACCCGTGGTTATAATGTTGCATGGTGGCGGAGGAAATGCTAAAATCTCTATCTGGCAGACAGGTTGGACAGAAAAGGCCGATAAGGCTGGATTCATGGTCGTTTTCCCGAACGCGATGTTGCGTGACCCTTCTCAGCGAAGCCGTTTCCTCAAAAACCCTCAACTCTGGAACGATGGTTCCGGCCGTTTCTATACAGACCAGAAAGTTCCGGATGATGTACGTTTTATCTCCGCCATGCTGGATGACCTATCTGATCGTTTTTCATTTGACAGAAAGCGTGTTTTTGTAACAGGTTTTTCCAACGGAGCTTCTATGAGTTTTCGCATAGGTGCGGAATTATCGAATCGCATTGCCGCTATTGCACCCGTAGCAGGCGCATGCTGGTTAGACCCTGTAATACTGGAACGACCGGTCTCGATGTTGTACATAACCGGAAAAACTGATACTCTTAATCCGATAGAGGGTGGTATGCCTACACTTGCAACTAATACCGGCTATAAACTTCACACAAAACCAAAACCACCGGTTAGCGAATCGATTCTGAAATGGGCTGCAGCCCTTGGCATCCAACTAAAACCGGCAAAGATATCGGATGTAGATGGTGTTCACACCGAAACTTACGGTCCCGGCCGTTATGGTTCAATGTTGGTGTACATATCCGTTGACGGTTTGGGCCATACCTGGGCTGGTGGGAGAAACATTATGCCGAAAAAAATTGTAGGAGAGACTACTGACAAGATTAAGGCTACAGATGTCATCTGGGATTTCTTTGAGAAAAACGAGATACCCATTAATGATAAGGAACTGTCCAACGATATGATACAGCGGACGAAATGAAAGCGGAACTTATTTACAAATAAAAAATGAGAAGGGAGAAATTATAAAAATGGAAATTAAAAAAATAGGAGTACTGGGAGCAGGTGTAATGGGCAATGGTATTGCTCAGGTTTGTGCACAAAACGGTTATGATGTTGTTATGCGTGATATAAAAGATGAATTTGTAGATAGAGGTATTAAGAACATAGAAAACTTTCTCTCTAATGGTGTAGCGAAAGGAAAAATCTCTGAAGAGGACAAGAAAAAGACCCTTGAACGAATAAAGGGCACTTCAAAGATGGAGGACCTGAAGGATGTAGACTTCGTAGTTGAGGTTGCCCCTGAGAAAATGACGCTGAAAAAACAAATCTTTGAAGAACTGGAAAGTATAACCCGCAAAGAAGTTATCCTGGCTTCCAATACATCTTCCTTATCTATTACTGAGATTGCTACTGCAACAAATCGCCGGGATAAGGTAGTGGGCATGCATTTTTTTAACCCTGCACCCTTAAACTCTCTCGTAGAGGTAATACGGGGTATGCAGACCAGCGATGATACAACAAACACAACGCTTGAGCTTTCAAATAAGTTAGGGAAGGATCCTGTAGAGATAAAGATTGATGCTTCAGGCTTTATTGTAAATAGAATAATGATACCTACCGCCATCGAGGCTATAAAGATTTACGAACAGGGTATTGCGAGCAAGGAGGACATAGATAAAGCAGTTAAACTCGGTCTTAAATGGCCTCAAGGTCCGTTTGAACTTATGGATCTAACAGGTCTTGATATCAATTTGCATGTCATGGAAGAGTTGTATAGAGGACTGTCAAAAGAATTGAAGTGGGATCCGCCGGCTACAATCAGAAATATGGTAATGTCTGGTAAGCTCGGAAGAAAGACGGGAGAAGGATGGTATAAATACGACAAAAAGTAAGATGGGCGGATGCCCTTTTGTGATGTCTGTTCAACAAGAAACTGAACTTTATAGTTCTAAAAGGCGATTACTACTATTTAGCTATCCATTCACTTATAAAGGAGGGGAGTTATGTCAACTCAAGAGAATAAAACCATTGCAAAGCGCTTCGTACAAGTCTGGGGAAAAGGAAATCTTGATATAATAGAGGAACTTGCTGCCCCTTCACTCTATGTTAACTATCCGATTATGCCTCAGGTTATCCATGGAAGTAAAATATTTAAAAAAGTAATTGAAGGGTTTCGGTCAGCTTTTCCAGATTCAGATATTAAGATTGAGGAAGCAATAGCTGAAGACGACAAAGTAGTAATAAGCTGGACTTTTTCCGGAACTCATAATGGTAGTTTTTTAGGCATCCCTGCTACAAACAAAAATGTGAAATGGACCGGCATCACAATCTATCGTATTATTGAAGGTAAAATTGTGGAGGAAAAGGGAGAGGAAGACATGCTTGGTTTTTTTCGTCAGATTGGTCTTGTCGCATAAACATGATGAGACAAACCTATAAGTAAAGAATTCAATGCAGTCAACTGATTAACATGTAAACAATTTTTCCTTTGAGTTTATAAAAAAGGACAATTCGATGCATATACACAGGCTGGATAAATGGCAACATAGCCATGATTTTGTTGCTGTTCACGAAAAAGGCGAGAAACGGACTAAACAAGTATTTATACTTACAGCAACAGCAATGATTATAGAAATTATTGCTGGCTTTGCTTTTGGTTCAATGGCACTTCTTGCTGACGGATGGCACATGGGAACTCATGCTACTGCATTTGTCATAGCCATCTTTGCATACCAATATACAAAGAAACATTCACAGGATAAACAATTTACCTTCGGGACAGGCAAAGTATCTGTTTTAGGTGGCTTTGCAAGCGCTGTAGTGCTGGCGGTTGTTGCCCTTATTATGGCTGTTGAATCAATCCTACGCTTCATTAATCCATCGGTTATCCAATTTAATGAAGCTATTGTTATAGCTGTATTCGGTTTAATTATTAATATTATTTGTGCCCTTCTGCTATATGTCGGTCACGAGCATGATTATGAGCATGGCAATTCTCAACAACACCACAGCGATCACAACCTGAGAGGCGCATATCTTCATGTTTTAGCGGATGCCTTAACGTCGATTTTAGCTATTATTGCTTTGACATTTGGAAAATTCTTCGGGTGGAACTGGCTTGATTCACTAATGGGTATTGTGGGGGCAGTACTGATTACACGTTGGTCTTACGGCTTAATTAAAGACACAAGCTTGATCTTATTGGATAAAAATATTGCGTTGGAAACATCTGAGGAGATAGTCAAAATCATTGAATCCGATTCCGATAACCGAGTTGCGGATATCCACGTCTGGAAAGTTGGCCCTGCAGATTATGCAGCTCTGATATCATTGGTCACCCACTTTCCAAAAGATTCAGAATATTACAAACAATTGCTAAGTAAAGTTACTGAGTTATCTCATGTAACTATAGAAGTAAACCACTGTAACGAGGAAACCTGTGCAATAAATACCTGATAACGTGCTGCATAAAAATACAGTACACGGTACTTTTTAGATTGAATGTCGGAAGAAGAAACAGATTTCGCAATACAAAAGGAGGTTCTGATGGTTAATCAAACCAATAGTGAAGTTGCCATTACAAGATATGATGGAACAATAAATGCGCTTACGAAGGGAATCGACTTAATCAAAGGGCTTGAAGGTCTCAGCCCCAGCGATAATATTCTGATAAAACCAAACGTAGTGTGGGGCTCTGGAGGCAACGAACCTAAATTCGGAATGATCACAACATCCCGTATGATCGAGGACATAATAATCCTTTTACGAGAAAAGGGTTGTCACAAAATCTCCATCGGCGAAGGGAGTCTTGCCAATGATGAAACAGGCGCAAATACTTTTAAGGCCTTTGCTTGGTCCGGAATAGAAAAGCTTGCAAAGAAGTACGATGTGAAATTAATTGATTTCAATACTACACATAAAAAAGTAAAATTAGGTAAAAATAATTTTGAAATTGCCCCTTCTGTTTTTGAGACAGATTTCTTAATTGATGTTCCAGTTCTTAAGACTCATGCAACGACTAAAGTATCCCTGGGTATGAAAAACCTGAAAGGATGCTTATCAATGAAATCAAAGAAAAAATTTCACATGCTGGATTTAAATAAGATGATCGCTCTGTTAAGTACACATGTAAAGCCTAATCTAACTGTAATTGATGGAATTTACGCATTGGAAAGAGGTCCAATGTCATCGGGCAGGGCTTACAGGACGAATCTGATCATCACAGGAAAGGACGTATTCTCCTGTGATATGGTTGGTTCAGCCGTTTTAGGCATTGATCCAAAAACGGTGGACCATTTTATAAGATTTTCGGAATTAAATGATAGGCCCATTGAAATTGAATCTGTAAATGTTATGGGAGAAAAAATTGAAGATGTACTTAAACCACTAAGGTGGCAAGTAGATTTTGAAGTATCTTTTCGTCTGGCAGGTATTGATGGTATTACAGTCCAATGGCCTGGAGAGCGTTTTTGCACAAATTGCGTTATTTGTTCCGGGGATCTGTTAAAATATTTTTGTAAGGATAACGCCGGAATCGAAGTAGAACCGGTTGAACTTTGCTTTGGTGGCGAAGTTAAGGCGAAAGAAGATTCAAAAAAGGTCATTTCAATCGGCGATTGTGCTATACGATCCAATAGGGCTAATAAAAATGCTATTAAGGTCGAAGGGTGCCCTCCAAGCATATCTGAATGCTTGAAAATAGTTACAAACAATACTTTAGACAAAAAGAGGGCAAGAAAAATTTTAGCAATCAGATATTTTAAAGAACTGTTAAGTAAATTTGGTGTATATAATGAAAATTTTCCTCGAAAATTTACTTACGATATGCCGGAATTTGATCCTAAACACTTTAAAATATAATTCCTACTGACAAGAACAATACACCTCATTTTTTTTGCCCAATTAGTTTTAAGTTTTACTTTTGGCAAGCAGTATAACTTAATAGTAATTGCAATAAAGGAGGTTACCCATGCTAAGTATATCAAAATGGCTTTTGATAATATCTGGCGTCTTGTTAATCCTTGACTCAATCATGATAGTTGCCGGGATATCCAACCCACTATTTGGCTGGCCTTTGCCCTGTCCTTTGACTTTAATTTTTCTTGGAGCAGGTATTCTTCTTTTTGGAATTGGCAGTAAGGCTTTCAAAAACTGATAGGGTTTATATGTTATTAATGAGATATTCATTTTTAGTCACTGCCATACATTTGTTTATCATAAACACAACCCACCAATTTTACTGGTGGGTTGTGTTTTTTATTTAAACAAAAAAGTGTAGCTACTTCAGGGAATTAACCTACTTCATTTCCAAAAATGCCAACAGCACAGTTATAATAACCGGGCAATCCGCCTAAATTGTGAGTCAACCCTATCTTTGGGTCCTTGACCTGACGGTCGCCTGCCTTCCCCTGAAGTTGTTTATATACCTCATAGACCATCCTGAGACCGCTTGCAGAAAGTGGGTGTCCAAAGCATTTGAGACCACCGTCAGTATTTACGGGAAGATCTCCTTTCAAAGTAAATGTTCCGGCTTCAACATCCTCTCTACCCTTGCCCCTTGGGCTGAATCCTAGATCTTCATAAAGGATCAGTTCAGTGATTGTAAAACAGTCATGCACACTGGCAATATCAATCTCTTCACGAGGACTTTTGATGCCGGCCTGTTCATATGCCATGCGGGAGCATTCTATATTTTCAGGCATAGATACGAAACCATATTCCGTATCAAGCAGACCAGAGCCGCTGCCATTGGCAAGGCCCAGTCCTTTGACCAGAATATAATCTTTCTTCAACGTCTTTGCTATTTCTGGTGTTGTTAAAATTGCGGCTGCCCCACCGTCACTTATGCCACAACAGTCAAAGAGGTTGAGAGGCCAGGAAATAACCGGAGATTTTAAAACCTGCTCCTCTGTTATCTCCCTTCGTAGATGTGCTTTTGGGCTCATTGTGCCGTTATGGTGGTTCTTCACGGAAATCTTCGCGAGGATACTCTTCCCGTCTTTCATGCTAATCCCGTAATGGTGAAAATACCGGGTAGCAAACTGAGCAAACATATTAGAAGGCGGCAGGTCAATTTCCACCTTGCTGCTGTCAAAGGGTGATGTAACGAATTGCCCGAAGCCACCAAGATGATCTTTCAGCTTTTCAACACCTACTGCAAGAGCTATGTCACAAGCCCCGGACGCTATTCCGTAACAGGCGTTTCGCAAGGCATCGGTCCCACCACAACAGAAATTTTCCACACGCGTCACAGGAACATAGTCTAGTTTTATAGCATTTGACAGACGTGAACCTGTACAGCCCGAAACCAGGCTGGCAAACCACGCCGCCTGGATATCCTTCGGCTCCAAACCGGCATCCTCAAATGCCTCTTTGCAGGAATCAACTATTAAATCTTCCGCATCCTTGTCCCAGAGCTCGCCAAATTTAGTACACCCCATTCCAACTATTGCCACTTTATCTTTAATAGATTCCATTATATTCCCTCCTTTATCCCTCCGGCCTAAGACCTTACCGGCATAGCCTTCCAGAAGTAATTAATTATCCCTTCTCGTTCAAAAAACTTCCTGAAGGTCATTTCAACATCCATACCGATTTTGACCTCTTCCACGACCCTGTCGGTTATTAAACTTTCCATTCTGCCCCCTCCATCAAAATCAACAACCGCAATTACAATAGGGGAGTCTAATGGACTATTAAAAGCATCCATGGAATATGTAAAAACCTTTCCCCTTTTGTCGGAAAACCGAACAGGTTGAAATTGATCCTGGGTACGGCATTTGGTGCAGACCCTTTGGGGAGGATATTGAGTCGTCCCACAATTATTGCACTTAACACCATAAAACCGTATATTCTTGTTTACCTCTCTAAAAATAGCGGTAGCCGATATATTTCCATATGGAACCGGATAGACAGGGTCCAGACCGGGAAGAATATTCCTATAGGAAATATACGTGCTGTAATCATTTATCACTTGTTTTGAGGCAAGACTTCTCTTAATGCCCCTTTTAGAAGTCATATCTTTGATCTTGTCGGTTACTTCAAAAACAAAGGCATCAGCTCCATTTCCATAATTCGCCAGAAGGATTTTATCTCCAGGCTTTGATTCTTCCAGGGCAGCTACAAGCAGCATAATGGCATAGGCACTTCCTGTATCGCCCATAAATTCGAATAGAGGGTCCTGCAACTGGGTTTTGGGATCAAACCCCAATCCTCCTGCAAGCTGCGATGAACTTCTTGCGTCAGGTGTGTAAAGCACAACTTTAGCAAAGTCTTCCGGCTTAATGCCCGCCTTTTTGAGCACACCCAAAATAGCCTCTCTCATTGCCTTTTGATAACCATGACCAATGACAAACCGTGCATCCCATGATCGTGTGAAATTGCTCCCGTCAATACGCCAGGTATCTATGATTTCGTGGTTTACAGAATAACTCGCCTTTAGGGTAGCGATTACATTTTCATCTCCTATCAGAAGAGCGCCGGCACCATCCCCAAAATTCTGTTCATGGACAGATCGAGGTGCACCAAGCCGAATATCCGCCGCGGCAACCATCACCTGTTTGGCAGAACCTGTTGAAACGGCATCTGCAGCCGACCTCAAGGCATTGGTTCCTGTCCTCAGGCTGTTTCCAAAATCTGAAGTTAGAATATCATTACGAAGATCACATGCTACCGCAACAGTGGAAGCCGCCTGTTTCTCTCTATAGGGAGCAGTGGTCGAGGCAAAAAAAAGGCCGTCTATAGAATTACGGTCAACCCCGTTGAGACAATCCATTACAGCGGCTACCGCCATCGTAATGCTGTCTTCATCAAAATTGGCTATCGATTTCTCTCCCCTACCTCCCATTACTTTTCGATCCAACCTTAAAAACGGTACATGTGCGCCAAATGAAGTAATACCAACCATTACATCCGCCTCCTTTCATTAAAAAACATATATGGTAAATATTTTCAAACCTTGCAAAAAGTCGCTCCGCGCCTTTTTGCTCGACAAGTTAGTGCTAGCCCTCACCAACATTTTAAGTGAATTCGAAACACATTCAACCTACCTATTACTTGTAATCATTAACTTTCTCAGGCCTGGTTCTTATACCAGCTTTTCTTTAACGTGGTAAAGGCAGTTGTCCCTTCTTTAGTTGGTTAAGTATTTTTTCGGTGCAGGGATTGAGAAGCCTTCCTTTTTTTCCCAGAGTTTCACCAAATGCCCGGCCTATCCTGATTGAAGCTCCTTAAATTTTGCTGTCATAGCAGGTAATACTTCTTTCCAATCCCCGACGATCCCAAAGTGAGCTACGTTGAAGATATTAGCCTCCTTATCCTTATTTATAGCTACAATGCACTTTGATCCCAAGCAACCGGCTATGTGTGCCATGGCGCCAGAGAGACCCACGGCTATGTATATTTTAGGGCTTACTACCTTCCCACTCTGGCCTATTTGGAAAGTAGCAGGCGCCCAACCCTCGTCACAGGCAACTCTGGTAGCGCCAACAGCACCACCCAGAATGTCAGCAAGCTCCCGGAGCATTGCGAAGTCTTTAGCACTTCCCATACCGCGTCCACCGGCAACAACCACTTCAGCATCTTCTAGTTTCACCCCTTCAACTTCCTCTTTTATCCGTTCGACAACCTTGACCTTAAGCGCCGAAGAGTCGACCTTGTCTTCTACAGGAATGACCTTGCCCTGCCGAGCGTCATTGCGTTCTGACGGTGGCACTATTTTTGCTCTCATGGTAGCCATCTGAGGACGTGCAGACTTTGAGACCATTGTGGCGTATGCGTTACCACCAAAGACAGGTCTCGTCGATACCAGCAACTTAGTCGATGGGTCAATGGATAACGCTATACATTCCATAGTGAGCCCACCACCTAATCGACCATTTAGTCGCGGAGATAAATCACAGCCGACATCAGTATGGCCAAAAAGCATAATTGAAGGAAGCACTTTCTGACAAAGTTTAGCCGCTACCTGAGTGTAGGCATCAGAGTTATAATCATCCAGGAGACTGTCTTCAGCAATATAGACATTGTCTGCCCCATAGGCGATTGCCTCCTGACCCAGACTACCTGATTTGCTACCCATTAATAGTATGCTCAATTCCTCACCCAGTTCGTCGGCAAGCTTTCTTCCGACTCCTAGGAGTTCTATCGTGATTGGTGCCAATTGCCCTTCAGCTATTTCACCACAAATCAAAACACCTTTATGATCATCCATTGAATATCCTCCGTTCATTATATCAGATTAGCAAGCTTTGAGACCAGATTGACAGCAGCGTCGCTTGGAGTATCCCCTGTAACTATCTCACACTCGGTCTTTAGAGCCGGTAGAGTGAGACTGGTAATTTCAGTATGGGCGTTATCCTTGCCCAACTTTGAGGCTTCAGCTCCAATATCCTGCGACTTCCAGACCGGAATCACTTTTCTGCGAGCCATCATGAGGAGCATTCCAGCGGGAAGACGCGGTAAACCAATCTCGCTGCTGACTGTAATCAGGCTTGGCATAGGAGCTTCCAGTACCTCATAACCATCATTCACTATCCTTTTTACTCTAACGTTCCGGTCAACTACCTCGATATCGCAAGCGAGAGTCACTACAGGTATACCAAGTATTTCTGCCAGTATAGAGCCAACCTGACCAGCGCCCCAGTCAGCGGCTTGTCGGCCACACAGAATCAGGTCATATTCGCCAATCTTCTGTATAGCTTTGGCCAAAACATAGGCAGTACCAAAGCTATCCAAGTTTTCGAAAGCTGGATCATTGAGAACAAATCCTTCGTCAGCACCCATAGACATAGCGTGCTTTATTACGTCAGAGGCTTTTTCCGATCCTATACTTATGACTGTTATTTTCCCCTTGTGCTTATCCTTCAGCCGGCACGCTGCTTCAAGTGCTCGTTCATCATATACACTTATCACGGGTGGCACTCCGGGAGGAGGAACGACTCGTTTTGCCTCGGGATCAATCTTGAATTTGGCTGGTGGTATCTCGGGGTCAAGTACTTGTTTGACACAAACGACAATATTCATATTTATCTCCTATCATAATTAAGATTTCGTCATTGCAGCTTCAACCAGTTCAACAAGGTCTTTTGCTTTTAGTGAGTCCTTCACGCCTTTTTGTTCAATACCCTCTTCGAGCATCTGAAGACAATAAGGACATGAAGTCACAACCGTTTCAGCTCCGGTCTCGATAACTTCTTCTATACGCACCTGATTAATCTTAGTTGTGCCGTGCTGTTCTTCTATCCACATATGCCCTCCACCGCCTCCACAACAAAAGGTCGTGTTTTTAGAACGTTCCATTTCATTAAGCTTTGCCTTTGGGATGCCCTGCAATATCTGTCGAGGTTCCTGATAAACTTCATTATAACGACTTAAATAGCATGGATCATGAAAAGTGAGTAAAGAATTCAGCTCATTGGTGAGTTTCAATCTACCCTGCTTGATTAAATCAGCAAGCAGCTCGGTATAGTGAACCACTTTGAAATCACCTCCATACAAAGGGTACTCATTCTTTATGACGTTGAAGCAATGGGGACAGGAGGTAATAATCTCTTTGATACCGTAGCTTTTAAAAACTTCAATATTATCCTCCACTAAAATCTGAAATTGGAACTCATACCCTGATCTTCTTGCCGGGTCACCGCAGCAGGTCTCGGCATCACCTAATACCCCGAAATCAACTCCGGCCGCTTTCAGCACTCTCGACAAGGAAAGAGTTGCTTCTACATTACGCTCAATAAGAGCTCCGGTACAGCCTACCCAGAACAGAGTATTAACATTTTCACATTCACCCAATATTTTGAGTTCCATGTTATTGGTCCAGTCGCCCCTTAACCTCAGCGACTGGGCTCCAGCCCATGGACTTCCTCTTGTCTGCATATTTTTGAGCATAAGTTGGGCACTTTCCGGCATCTTATTTTGTGTCAGCACTAAGTTCCGCCTGAGGTCGATTATCTTGCGTATGTGTTCGACATTGACCGGACACACTTCCTGGCAAGCGCCACAGGTGGTGCAGGCCCAGATCTCTTCCTCTGTTACCACATCACCGATCATAGTCATACCCTGGCTTTCCAAAGATGCTTCCGCTCTACCCGGAAGCAATCCAGGTCCTACCTCCAACAAATGCTCCTTCAGGTTCAAAATTAGCTCTCTGGGCGAAAGGGACTTCCCACTAATCGTGGCAGGACAATTAGCATGACACCGACCACACCATGTGCAAGCAAAGTGATCTAGCAATTGCTTCCAGGTAAAGTCCTGAATCTTCGATACTCCAAAGGTCTCCACATCTTCAAGAGGAATGGGTTCAAGCACAACTTTTGGTCCCAGTGGTTTAAAAATGATATTAAAGGGCGAGAAAAGGGGGTGCAGATGCTTTGAGTTAGGGGTATATACTAGAGCGGTAAGGAGTATGACATAATTGAGCCACCAGATAGCTTTGTATGTTACTAGCAATGTAGCCGGAGATATACCTGTGCTAGTCAGAAAGCCAGCCAGAGCACCACCTATAGGAGGCCAGGAGACTGTAATATCGTAAGCAGCATATCTAAAACCTTCCATAAGGTAATAAAGCACCATAAGACTAATCATAGTAGTCAATAGCACAGCCTGGATAATCTTTTCTTCTGTACTTTCCTTCCTTTCCAGTCTTTTAGGTTTTGTGATATAGCGCTTGAAAACAGCCCCGATGATGGCCGCGATGACAATTAAGGCAGTTATGTCAAGAATTGAGAGGCAGACCCTCTCAAATGCGCTGCCTACGGAAGGTATGGAGAGACCAAAGCCCCCCAGACCGATAAAGATTAAGTAGCCGACTGCGAATAGGCCGAACCCCCAGAACATAAAAGCGTGTCCGACTCCAGCCAGGTCCTTTCGAGTAACTGTTTTCAGGCCGCACCACTGAGGGACAACCTCTAACAGCATATTTCTGACTCTCTGCCCAATTTTGTCAAAACGGTTCTCTTGCTTTCCAAGACGTATGAGGCGGAGGAGTAAATAAAGCCTCTGCGCAAATAAGCCAAAGGCTATGGCGAACAATACCCAGAAAACAGCATAGCCAGGTATGCCCCAATAGGTTGAGCTAACCGGCGACATGATTACCTCCTATCAGTTTACGACACTTCCCTGTTTTGAAAAACCCCATTCCTTTTATCTCTTTTCGGTTATCAGTTAATCGAAAAAATAAATAAATTTCAATCTTCTTTCTTTTCTTTACCCTTTCTGACTATAGTTCTTTGATCCTCGGGGAGCAGAGGCGGAACAGGCTCGCTGATTATCTTCGTCACTGCACCAAATCGAGGGGGGCAAGCTTCAAAGCAGGTTCCACATTTTATACATTTCTCCTGATCAATTACATGGATCAATTTCTTGCCACCTATAATCGCCTCTACAGGGCATTTCTTAAAGCAAATCATACAGGCCTGACACTTATCCGGATAAATATAGTACGAAATTACTTCGCTAAATAACTTGTCTATCTCATCTCTAGTGAAAAATCCATCATATTCGTCTGGGTTCTCAAGGTGTATCCCCAGCTTCTCATTTTTCACTAACTTAATGTATGGGACTAACTTTGTAATTTCTGCAAGTTTCGACTTTAATTCATCTTTGTCTATCCCTTCGTCTTTGCCTTTGCCAAGTGGTCCTATTTCTTTCACCTTCTTTACAAAACTATTGACAGATTCGACAAAAAGGCTTGCTTCAGCACCAGACATAAATTGGATCCGTAATCTTTCCGGGTTCAGCCCTATGTGTTCCATTATTTTTTTAAAAAGAAGTACCATGTTTAGTGCATGGTAGTTTCCATGAGTAATATAACTACATTCATTTAAATGGCAACCCCCAATAAACACCCCATCTATTCCATTTGAGAAGGCCCGGAGTAAAAATGCCATGTCGACTCTTCCTGAACACATGACGCGAATAAGCCTCATTTCAGTTGTATATTGCAGTCTGGAAACTCCAGCTAGGTCAGCAGCGCTGTATGCTCACGTATCGCATACAAAACCTAATACCTTTGGTTTAAATTTAAGCCCTGCGCTCATTCGTTCTCGCCTCCTTATTTAATAATACCGGCTTTATTCATTCGTATACTTCTACATATTTCCAGCTGCCGCATCAATTTGTTTTATGATCTCTTCCTCTTGAATCACCGCATCAATTTCGCTCAAGAGTTCTTCGTCGGTATAGTGCTTAAGTGTTATGGCTCCTGTTGGACACTTTGAATTACAGAGACCATCTCCTTTGCAAAGGACAGGATTAATTACAGCTTTTTTGCCTTGTTTGGTTTCACGAAGTTCTAGGGCACCATACGTACAGACTGCAACACATGCACCACACCCCATACACCTCTTCTCATCTATCTCGCACACAGAGCCGGAGGCTACAACTATATCATTTGAGAGAAGAGTCAAAACACGGCCTGCAGCTCCATAAGCCTGGTTAATCGTTTCTTGTATAAACTTAGGATAGTGAGCCATGCCACAAAGATAAACACCATCTGTAGCAAATTCAACAGGTCTTAATTTGACATGGGCTTCTTTGAAGAAGCCATCCGGGTTCAACGTTACCTTGAATAAATTGGCTACTTCCTTGGTGTCTGCGGAGGGAATAACAGCTGCAGCCAAAGCAATTATATCAGCATCTATTTCAACCTTGTTGCCAAGAACATAATCTGTCGCAGTAACCTTGAGAACGGGGCGACTTTCTTCCGACTCACCAGGTTCCACCTGAGGTTTATCCTCCGGTTCATAGCGGATGAACTTGACATCTTTACCTGCCGCTTCCCGGTAATAGTCCTCTTTGAACCCATAGGTTCTGACATCCCGAAAGAGGATGTAGATATCCATCTGGGGATTCAGCTCTTTCAGTTTCAAGGCGTTCTTTACGGACTCACTGCAACATATCCTGCTGCAATAATTTCTCTCTTCATTTCGGCAACCTACGCATTGGATCATCACCAAATTTTGTGAGTTGATCACCTTTTCATCTCTATTTGCGATCTTCTCCTCCAACTCAAGATGGGTCATGACCCTGTCATCTTCTCCATAAAGGTATTCCCTAGGCGTATATACATTAGTACCTGTAGCGATGATAGCCGCGCCATGTTTTATCTCTGTATCCCCTCGATAAGACTTCACCTTGGTTACGAAATTCCCGATATAACCTGTAGTCTCTGTTATTATAGCATCCGTATATACGTGTATTAAGGGGTGTTGATAAACCTTGCGCACAATATCACGCAAATATGCCTGAACATCCAGTTCTTCGAGGGTGGAATGAATTCTTCGTGCGATTCCACCAAGGTCTTTATCCTTTTCCACCAGGTAAACCTCATGTGCTTGGTTGGCAATGGATAGAGCGCAATTCATGCCGGCTATACCTCCACCAACCACTAACGCTGTCTTATTTACTGGCAGATCAAATTCCTGTAATGGCTTCAAATGGCAAGCCCTGGCTACCGACATCCGGATTATATCATGTGCCTTTTCGGTAGCCTCTTCCTTTTCTTTAGAGTGGACCCATGAGTTATGCTCCCTAATATTAGCCATTTCATAGTAATATTGATTAATTCCTGCCTCCCGAAGGGTGTCCCGGAATAAAGGTTCTAGGGTCCTGGGGGTGCAGGCAGCTACAACGACTCGATTGAGTCCTTTTTCATTTATCATGTCCGTTATTTCCTTGGCAGCATTCGTAGCACATGAAAATAGTTGTTCCTGAGCGTAAACAACATTGGGTAAGGTTAAGGCATATTCAACTGTAGAAGGAACATCTACTATCCTTCCGATATTGGCCCCACAATGACATACAAAGACGCCTATCCTTGGCTCCTCTTGCGAGACATCTTTCTCCGGTGGATATGTCCTTTCTTTGGAAAGCTTTCCTCTCCTATAGTCAAGGAGTTCACCAATTTGGGATACGGCTCCGCTGGCGCTAAAAACAGACTCTGGGATATCTATAGGACCCTGCAAGGCTCCACTTACAAAGATCCCAGGCTTGTTGGTCTCCATAGGATTGACAGGATTGAGTTTACAAAAATCGTGAGAATTGAGTTCAATGCCAAATTTTTTTACAATACCATCCACGTCAGCAGGAGGATTCATTCCAATCGACAATACCACCATATCAAATTCTTCCTCTTTTACTCCATCGTCGGGCGTAGAATACCGTATGATTACATTCTTAGTTTCCGGGTTCTCATTTACTATTGATGTGTAGCTTCTGATAAACCGAACCCCGGGAAGTTTCTCTGTTCTTTCGTAAAATCGCTCAAAATCCTTCCCATAGGAACGAATATCGTTATGGAATACTGTACACTCTGCCTCTGCGTCATGATCTTTTGTCAAGATCACCTGTTTTTGAGTATAGGTGCAGCATACGGCTGAACAATAGCTGTTACCGCCCTCGATTACCTGTCGAGAACCGACGCATTGAATCCAAGCTACTTTATGAGGATGTTTCTTGTCAGAAGAACGCAGTATCTCACCTAAGTATGGCCCAGTGGAGCATAACAGCCGCTCATAGTCCATACTCGTTACCACATTCTGGAACTCTCCGTATCGATATTCCTTTTTCACTTTAGGGTCGAATGGCTCAAAACCAGGAGACAGAATTATGGCCCCCACATTTATCTCTAACTTTTCTGGCGTTTGATTTAAATCTATCGAATTATTCTTACATACCCCCTCACAAATTCCACATTTCTTCTCTTTAAGGTAAAGACAGCTTTCATCAATATATGTAATAAGGGGAATTGCCTGGGCAAAATATACATGAATGGCTTTATTCAGCGATATTTCCTGATTATATTGATCAGGATACTGAACCGGGCAGTACTCCACACATGTGGTACAACCCGTGCATTTATCCTCAATGATATACCTGGGTTTCTTAATCAGGGTTACGTTAAAATCCCCTGCTTCTCCTTCTACACTTTTAACTTCTGTATAGGTGAGAATCTCTATATTGGGATGCCGGCCGACCTCGACCAGTTTAGGTGCCAGTATTCACATCGAACAGTCATTGGTAGGAAATGTCTTGTCAAGCTGAGCCATATGGCCACCAATGGACGGAGCTTTGTCCACCAGGTAAACCTTAAACCCGGCAGTGGCAAGATCAAGTGAGGCTTGAATCCCGCTGATTCCTCCACCAACAACCATAACATCTCCAAAATCACTGTCCGTTAAGCCTTTACAAAGCTGTTCAATCTGTTCTTTTTCCATTTCCCTATGTCCTTATCAGGTTTTATGTGCCCGTACCGTCATGGTGTGGCTGTGTTAGCTGAACTTAATATACTGAACGGCCAAGTCGCTCTGGGTAGGTAAATACCATTAGGCGGCTGCTACGCACCTGACCAACCAAGGTAATACCCAGATCATGGGCAAGCAAAATGGCACTCCACGTTGGCGAGTGCCGCGAAACAACTATCGGAACCTCCATCTTTGCCGCCTTAATCAACATCTCGGAAGATATGCGACCGGTAATAAGCAGCAAATGATCTTTTGTTGATAACTTTCTTAGTAGACATTCACCCTGTATCTTATTCAGGGTATTATGCCGTCCGATATCCTCGGCTATCACAAGGAGATTTTTGGTATCAGAGAGGGCTGAGGTGTGCACACCACCACTAAACCGATAGAGTTCCATTTGCTCTTGAAGCTGTTTCATAAGTGACAACACTTCCATTGGCGTAACGACAAGATCCGAATCAACCTTCTGCCCCTGAGTTTTAAAAACTCCACCGCCACCGCAGCCAGAAGCAAGTGTCCGCAGCGTTGGCAATTCATAGTCGAGGTTGCTCAGCATCACATCAACCAGCGAATCATCCTCACATAACCGCATGCTCGCTACATCGCCGACATCCGAGATGATTCCCTCTGCATAAAGGAATCCTATGACAAGGCAATTCAGCTTGGCTGGAGTACACAGGATGTTGACCAGTGCTTGGCCATTTATATAGATCGTAAGATCCATCTCCGTAGGTACGTGAACCGATGTAGTAACCCATTCCCCGTCCGAAAAACGATCACAAGTTATCTCCTCTGCAAGCCCCTTTAGATCCAGTTTTTCAATCTCTTTTTTCACGATTAGCTTCTATGCCCTCTAAATCACTTCCTGGAGAATCTCCGTGATATCCTTAATCTGTAAGCCCTCACTACCCTTCAGGGTTAACTTGCTATCCTCAAGAGCGGTGATACAATAGGGGCAAGAAGTAGCCAGCACTTCAGCCCCAACCTCAATAGCTTGTTCTACTCTCAGGTTGGAGAATCTTTCATGTTTTTCAGTTTCCATCCAAACCCTGCCTCCCCCCATTCCGCAACAGAGGCTATCTTCCCGCGACTCAGACATCTCAGTTAATTCTAAACCAGGTATTTTCTTTAAAACCCCTCGGGGTTCGTCATATACGCCATTATGCCGGCCCAGGTAACATGGATCATGATAGGTGACTTTCTTCACATACTCCTTGGTAAGATTAAGTCTTCCCTCATTGATCAGCTCGAACAGATACTGGGAGATATGGACTACCTCAAAGTTGACCTTGAATTCGGAATACTCGTTCTTTAAAGTATGGTAGCAATGAGGGGAAGAAACCAGTATCTTCTTTACCCCGTTGTCAATAAACGTTTTGATGTTTTCTCTGGCCAGGCGTTTGAACAACGTCTCATTGCCTGCTTTGCGGACGCTCTCGCCACAGCACATCTCCTTGGCACCCAGAATCCCAAAATTTATGCCTGCCTTATTGAGAATATTGGCCGTGGCTTGAGATACCATCTTTAGTCTTGGGTCATAGCTGGGATAGCAGCAGGGGAAATACAGAACTTCAGTGTTCTCGTCGAACTCCTTTACCCCCAGGTCTTTAGCCCAATTTGCACGGTCCTTCGGTTCCTGTCCCCAGGGGTTACCTACACTTGCAAGACTTGTCATTGTGCTCCGAAGACTGGGTATGCTTGCAGGTACTACACCGTCTGGAACTAGCAACCTGCGCATGGCCCTCATAACATCGATTATTTCAACGCCTCTGGGACACCGCTGAGGGCATTTTCCGCAGGTAGCACATAGCCAAATGTCTTCAGATTCAAAAGGAACCACGCCAAATTTTGCCTGATTAATAATTCTGCGAACCAAAAATGTTCTTACGCGATTCCACGGACACACAGTATCACATTTTCCGCATTGATAACAAAATTTGAAGGCATCTCCACCTTCCTCTTTTAAACCGTCTATTACCACTTTAAAGGGTTCTAGGGGAAAAATCTCCATTGTCTTTTTAATCCTCCACCTTCGCCTCAAAAAACAGGTTGCTGAAAAAGGCCCATCTATTGCGTTGCCCTCATACCCTATTATTCCAGTATAAATCTAACTAAACTTCATTCCCAAGAATTTCGGGTATTTTATATTCGGACCTTCTTGAGCAACCTGTAAAAAAGGGGTCTTCTATCCTGTTAATGTTTTAGCCCTTCTTTGATACTCGGTCAACGGGATCTATTACCTTCTCCATTCCATATTTGATTTTTATCATTAGCGAATTAGAATCCACGGATGCCGCAGAATCACTACCTTTTTAGACTTAATAAATATTGTCAAATTCGCGTGGTCATGGCCTGTCGAGAACAGTCTCGATCAGTGATAACCAACCTTTCGAATTGGAGTACCAACGGCTCACCTCCATGCCCACATCACGAATCATTTATTCTGCGCCATGCCGCCTGAATTTTACGGCAAATCTCCGTTCGGATAGTTTCCCTTTTCCTCAGGACGAAGAAAGTAGAAATTGCTTTGACTTCTATCCAATTTCTTAATCTTTCTGCCTAATCTGGATAACGGTATCTATAACCTTTTGCAATCCATATTCATTTACCAATGATTCTAATCCTATATTCAGTTTTTCCTTCTCCGCTTCTTCCTCTACTTCCTCTTCTCTCTCCTCGTAAATCAGAACATCATTAAGGCACCACTTAATACACAAAGGCTCTTCTTCACCTTCACACATATCGCATTTCAAAGGAAGACCTGAATCGGGTTCCTTGAACAGGTCCCTGGACGGACAGGAAGCCCGGCAAAAATCACACTCGGAGTATTCTTTTCCATCAATTATATATTTGTCTCTACCCATGCACTCGGAGGGGGTATACTCACCCGCAAATACCGGAAGCCATATATCTTTTAACGGATCATGAATCACCTTAATCCGCGCCCGCGCCGGATTAGTACTGCTATATTTCGGTGTAGCGTGAAATGCAGAACAGATGACTTCGCATGACCGGCAGCCATTGCACCTATCAGCGTCAATCGTGATCGACTTTACTTTTTTCTTAATCTTGGCCATTTTTTAATATTCCTCTTCTTTCTAAATCTTCCGCAACGTAATCCAAATCTAATTCATGTAAATTTTCTTTAGTAGGAATACCGTCATTATTCCACCCCTTGAATTTGTAGTACTTGTCTAACAGTTCTTTCTCAAGCTCAGGAAATCTCTTCTTCCAATGGTCTTCAGGCGGCTTCTCATCTGCTCTCCTCAAGCCTAATCTATTATTAAATGCTCTGTGTAATGCCCTGTTCCTCCTGGCTATTTTCAATAATCCAGCTGTATCAATATCAAGCCCTGTCGCTGCTGAGATTAAATCAGGAAGGTTGTGTATATGGTATGGCGTCTTAAGCATAAACGATGACATACTGGCGCAGATCCCAAGGGCGTCATCCAGAACATGGCTTATTTCCATCCAATCCACAATTTCGCAACACATATCAACAGTTGGATAATATGGTAACGAATTTTCTCCCCTTAGTTCCCAGTCCACAAACCATTGTTTAAACCTTTCATCAGGAACATTTACCCAATCCTTTACAAATTCTTCTCTCTCCTCTCTTGTGGGCATAGGCGCCTGGGGAAATACCCCTTCAATTTGGGTAATGCTGCTCTTTTCGCCGGTAGCATACATAAGATAGTAAATAGGATTCAACATACTTAGCTTGATGGGGAGCTGCTCATGTTTCTTAATGGTATTATGATCAAATTCCTCTGCGCCCTTACCAATCTGACGGGCTGCCCAATAAACACCATTGGCTAAAACATCTCCAATCCCTTCCCTACGGGCTACCCTGTCTAGCAACCAGAAAAATCTCCCCTCCTTATTGGGCGGGCATGCTTCGTAAGCAGACGTCCCTGCAAAATCCACATCCGTCAGGATGCCGGCTTCATAGAGTTCAAAACCGAAGGCCAACATTTGCGGGGTTGAGAACGAGTCCAGTCCATATTCAAACGCACGCCGAGCGATTTCATATGTAAAATCAAGGTTATCTACAAAGGCTCCCATTGCATATGTAATCTTCGAGAAGCACTTCATTTGGTACCCTGGAATATCCTTATACATAATCAATGCTCCGCATTGCGCCGGACAGTTAAAACAACTGATAAACCTCTTCACTGCGCTTAGTTGGGCATCTACCCAGCTCTCATCGATTTCCTTGGTCCAGAAGTCTCTTCTCCGTGTGCGGGCATTCCCCCACGAAAAATTTTGCGTGTGCCACTCTTCATCAGTGACAATCATCTCCCTCACCCCAAGCCCGGACATAACAGGCTCAACACCTGGAATCAAATTTTCCAGCCGCCATTTTGTATAGTCTCTTATTCCATTGCAAAGCTCAATAAATTCAGCTGGTCGGGCATAGTAGATGTCCTTAGTCCCACGAACAGCTATTGCTTTTATCCCCTTGTCTCCCATAACTGCGCCTGTCCCGAGCCTGCTGGCACTCCCCTTGCCTACCTCAATGGAAGCAGTGTAGACCCGATTTTCACCAGCCATGCCGATTGCGGCAACTTCGGCATTCGGCTGATTAAGCTCCTTTTTAATAAGTTCTTGGGTTTCAATGGCACCCTTCCCTTTCAAGTGAGAGGCATCACGTATTTCCACTTTGTCATTATGTATCCAAATATAAACCAATTTCGGGGACTTGTTGCGAAAGATTATCTTGTCATAACCGGCGTGCTTCAATTCCGATGCCCAAAATCCCCCACTCATCGAATATGCCAAAAACAATGTCTGAGGGGAAATGGTAGTAATAATGGTGCGATTACCGCCGTAAAGTAACGTACCGCTAAAAAGACCGGTGCTAAATATCAACAGATTCTCTGGATCAAATGGTTTCGTTTCAGGTGGTACCCTGTCCCACATCATCTTGATGTTTGTACCTAGACCACCAAAATGAAGTTCGGTCAGTTTCGGATCCGTTTCCACCCGTTCAATATTTCCTGTCATTAAATCAATTTCTAGATTAAACCCTGTTTCTGCGTACCTCATTTTTAACCTCTCCAAATATCTTCACAGCTATGGTTATCGACTGCGCGTGTTATCCATTTTTTTATCCCCTTGATATTTTCTTTATATAATGCTATTTTTTTGGGGGTTAACCGCAATTTAACTTACTATTTATAATAAGTTTGTCTAAACCTTGTCAAGTAATAATTTTTCAAAAAAAAACCATTACAAATTAAACAAATTGGGACAAAATGGGACAGACGCAAGTTAGCCATGTTAATTATAATAAGACCGTTTAAAAGTTGTCAAGTAATAAATTTTTAAAAACCATTACAAATTAAACAAATTGGGACAAAATGGGACAAACTGCCTAAACCGGGAACACTATAGTACCGTTTATTTAATATAATATTTACTTATATATATTTTAATTTAATCATTCTGCGATAATTTTCAACTTATCATCAAGTAATTAGGGACAGCAACTAATTAATTTTAATACACAAAAAGACAAAAACAAAAATTCGCAGCATAACCGACGGAAAAAACTTGTTTTTTCCCCACATCTCAACTCCATTATTAATTACTATTGATACAGAGGAAGAAAATTTATTATGAAATATTCTGTAGCAAAACAAGGCCGAATTTTTCTGATACGTTTAGAAGACGGAGAAATAGTCCATGAAGAAATTGAAAAATTTGCCCAAGAGGAGTCTATAAAAGCTGCTGCTATAATTATCATAGGTGGGGCAGATGAAGGAAGTAAACTTGTCGTAGGTCCGGAAGATGGACGGGCCAAACTTATTAATCCAATGGAATACATACTGAAGAATGTCCACGAGGTAGCAGGCACAGGCACCTTATTTCCTGATGAAGATGGCAACCCTACCCTTCACATGCATATGGCCTGTGGGAGAAATGCCAATACGATAACAGGCTGCATTCGTAAAGGAGTAAAAGTATGGCAGATCATGGAAGCTGTTTTATTCGAACTCGTTGATACTAGCGGTAAACGGGTTTTCGATCCAGCTCTTGGATTTAAATTGCTTAATCCCTGACATTTCTATATCATAATAACTAATTTAAATGTCATATTTACAGCCTAACTAAAAGATTCGATATACCTTTTATATAAAAGCAGCAGGAAGAAATTATTTGACTATGGCTTGAAAATTATTGCAGGATGATTAGGTTATAGAATATACAATAATATTTAATATCTTCCCCTTTTATATAGATTAATTTTGAAAACATTCAAAATTATTTTCTCTTGACCTTTACAATATGTAAATATGTAACTGATTAACATAACGTTATTATTATATTTTATATGCTAATATCAATTTATTATCAGTAAGTTAACTATATTACTTAACAAATAACTTTAATTAGAAAGAGGTAAAAAAATGAAAAGATTTGTAAATGTTTTTTTCATAATTCTTGCTGTTATGATTGGGATTTTTGTATATGTTGAAGAAGTTAAAGCACAATACCAAAATTATTGCGGTTGGGGAATGGGCCCGGGTATGATGGGATGGGGAGGTACAGGTTGGCTAGGCCCTTTATTTATGCTGCTTTTTTGGGTCTTGATTATAGTACTGGTCGTTCTCTTGATCCGCTGGCTCCTCGCTTCCGGTCATGTTAAAACACTTGGCGCCTCCCAGGAAGATACGGCCTTAGAAATCCTAAAAAAGAGATATGCCAAAGGGGAGATAAACAAGGAGGAATTTGAAGAAAAAAAGAAAGACCTGAATTGACCTGACGGGTTATGGTGTAAAAAGCTTATATAAGCATCCGGAAATTAGAGAATGGCTAACAGGTTGAACGACCAAAATGGAGATTTTAATGAGTTCAAAAACTTATAAGGTATGCTTTATCCTAAGCATGACGGCAGTCATATTTTCGCTTTCCTCCTGTATCACATTGGGAAAGGCACAAACTCCACATGTGAAGTATACTGTTACTGCCCAGTCGGTCACTATTTCTTCTGCAGTTACACATTACGATTTCGACACAAAGGCAAGGCAGGCATTTCTTTCCTGGTTCAAGCGAGGCTTTGAAACCGTCCTGGCGGGGAAACCCCCGATGATGATCACCTGGAGGGAGACAACGGAAGGTGAAGCGGGTCGGAAAGGTTACGAATTAGGGATGGACGAGGGAGAAAAATACCTGAAAAATCCAGTGGCATTCAAGTCTTTACAGATAATTCAAATTCCGCCAGATTGAACCGGTGAACTCCGATTAACGTTTAATCAGATGAACTTTGACTCTCCTTAGCTTCAACTATGCATGTAAGAATGGTGATTACCCTTTAACTTCATAACATGTCACTCTCTGTCGATTGAAAGGTAAATAAAAATGGGATTTCCTGAACAATGGTTACCTGAGTTTTGGGCATTTATGAAAACATCTCGAATACTGGCTGGATTGCTTATTGTTGTTGCCTTTGCCGGGCTGGCCTGGCTGGTAGACTTGGTGATTAACCGTATTATTGTTAAACTGGTTAAAAAGACTAGTTTTCAGACAGACGATGCCATAGTGTATGCAGTTCACAAACCAATATGGATCACCGTTTTTATTTTTGGATGTATCGTTAGTATCCGCTGGATTGCACCTCCTCCGACTTTCACCACCATCAGCATAGCAATCCTGAAAAGCTTGGTAGCGGTGATCTGGATGATCGCTCTAAATCGAATTATCGTATCTGTTACAGATGACTGGATCAAACAATGGCAAATCAATGAACGCACAGGAAGCGAAATTATAGGTCTTGGCGGGAATATTACACGCATGTTGGTGTTTATCAGTACCGTCTTTATTTTTTTGGTAATATGGAATATCAACATCACACCGTTACTGGCATCAGCAGGAATTGCTGGTGTGGCTGTTGCCCTTGCTGCTAAAGAGACTTTGTCAAACTTTTTCGGCGGCGTAACTATAATGTTGGATCGACCTTACAAAATAAGCGACTATATTGTCCTGGACTCCGGTGAGCGTGGTGAAGTCATCCATATAGGCTTGCGCAGTACCAGAATCCTGACACGAGATGACGTATTAATTTCCATACCCAATTCTATCATTACAAATACCAAAGTCATCAATGAAAGTGCACCAGAGCCTCGATACCGTATTAGGATCAAAGTCGGTGTTGCCTATGGTTCGGATGTAGACAAGGTTGAAGAAATCATGCTTTCTCTGGCTATTGAAAATCCTATGGTGGTTCAGGGACCAAAACCCAAAGTAAGATTCCGCAATTTCGGTGATTCATCACTTGATTTCGAATTACTCTGCTGGGTACACCGTCCCCATGACAAAGGGAAGGTCATTCATATGTTAAACCGAAGTATTTATAAAACCTTTGCTGAAAAGGGGATCATCATTCCCTTCCCTCAACGCGATGTACATTTTAACGCGTCCGATATGCAAAACATCTTATCGAAGGATTCAAATGAATAGTAAAAAGGTTTAATAGAAAAATCATTCACATTAAGACAATTCAGACACTTTAAAACGCTGCAAACGATCGGCTAAGTTATATGTCTGAAGGAAGAAGCTCATGAAAAAACATATACTAATAATAACAGGTTTTATGGGGCTAATCCTCTTTATGTTCTTATACAGGGGGGCAATAAGCATGGAAAAGAATAACTACAACAAACTTTCTGAAGAGGAACAAAGGATAATAATTCACAAAGGTACAGAGGCACCTTTCAGCGGAAAATATAATGACTTTTATGAAAAAGGAACATACCGCTGTAAGAGATGTAATGCCCCGCTTTATAAGTCGGACGACAAGTTTTCGTCCTTTTGTGGATGGCCAAGTTTTGATGATGAGATTGATGGAGCTATCAAAAGGCAAATCGATGCTGATGGTAAAAGGGTGGAAATTTTGTGTGCAAATTGCGGTGCTCATTTAGGCCATGTTTTTGAAGGAGAAGGGTTCACTGAAAAGAATATTAGACATTGTGTTAATTCTATCTCCATGGTATTTGTGCCGGCAAAAGAAAACCCCGGGCAACCAAAAGCCTATTTTGCAGGAGGATGTTTCTGGGGGGTAGAATATTTATTTGAGAAGCAAAAGGGCGTTATTTCAGCTGTTTCAGGATATATGGGTGGTAAAGTAAAGAACCCCGCCTATAAAGATGTGAGTCGTGGAGATACAGGACATTTAGAAGCTGTAGAAGTAACCTATGACCCAAAGGAAGTGAGTTACGAGGATCTTGCTAAATTTTTCTTTGAGATTCACGATCCAACACAGGCCGATGGTCAGGGCCCGGATATAGGTGAACAGTATCTATCAACTATTTTTTACAATAATAAAGATGAAAAAATGGTTGCCATTAAGTTGATAGATATCCTTAAAAGCAAAGGATATAAAGTAGTAACAAAGGTGCTCCCTGCAGCTACTTTTTGGAAAGCCGAAGAGTATCATCAAAATTACTACGACAAGAAAAAAGGGCAACCATACTGTCATATTTATAAAAAGAAATTTTAATTAATAGAGGCGGCATAGGAACTCTAGGCAATTCATAAATAAAGCTTTATATTATTTTCTAAATTCATCTCATTAATCGTCATAAATGATTAGATAAAATGAGACTATGGTCAATCCACCCAAAATACCTAGATACCCAAGGGCTTATCGCTCTTTGGCGAGAAACTTTATTAGCAAAAAAAGTCTTGCAAAATAAAACAAAGGGATATAAAAATCATCCTCAATTGATTCGATTTAAAAATCACTCATCCCCTTTAAACGCAATAAATATATATTTAAGAGAAATCTTAGAAGAATCAAAAAGAAGAAACTTCAAATTCGATTCGAGTAAAATTGGTTCAATAAGAACCGTAAACAAAATATCTGTTTCTTCAGGTCAAATACAGTTTGAGTTTGAATGCTTGCTAAATAAACTGAAAGAACGAGACAAAATAAAATATAACCTATTAAAAGATAAAAAGAGAATTGAAACTCACCCATTGTTTAGAAATATATCAGGTGAAGTAGAAAGATGGGAAAAGATGGCCAGCTAACTGGACAGTAAAGCGGGTAGTTCTACATAGCTAAGACTTAAGTTGTTATTAGGTATCTTAACTATTAAAGGAGCATATATGCACAATATCATGAACTATACAGGAAATGGGCTAGTAATAATAGGCACTCTTATACTTATCACCTCTCTTTTTCCTATATGGAAATTATTTCAACAGATACCCCAAAAATCTCTGCATTCGCAGTGGAGAATTTTAACCGTCCTGATTTTCTTTTTCATATTTGGATATGTTTTTTATGCAAACTTAAATTGGAATGGTTATGACAAGTTTTTTAACCTTTTAGTGTCATTGATATTATTTTATGGAGCCATTTTTGTATTTATGATCTGTCTTCTATCATTGGATACTACTAAGTATATAATAAAGGCTTACAATCTTAAGCAAGAAAACATAACTGACCCTTTGATGGGTATTTTTAACCGTCGATATCTAGACCGCCGACTCAATGAAGAGGTATTGAGGTGTCAAAGATACAGCATGCCTTTCTCTGTTTTATTAATCGATATTGATTTTTTTAAAAAGATCAACGACTCTTATGGTCACCAGATCGGCGACCTTGTTTTAATTAGACTTGCCCAACTGATCGTCAATTCAGTAAGAGAATCGGATATTGTAGCACGATACGGAGGAGAGGAGATTCTTATATTATTACCTTTTACCAATGATTCAAAAGCGTTTGCATTGGCAGAACGTTTACGCAAGTCAATAGAAAAATATGAAATAGAATTGTCAGATGAAAAAAGCCAAAAACAATTGTCAATCAACATAACAGTAAGCATTGGTGTAGCTGTTTTCAGCAAGAAAACCTTTGACTCTCATGGGCTAATAGAAGCTGCAGATAAGGCACTCTATCGGGCAAAGCATAGCGGGCGTAATATGGTAGTTTTAAGCAATGATGTTTGAATTAATACTAAAAGTTAAATTGTGAATTAACTATAAAAGCTAGAATGATTTAACTATAAAATAGTCCCTTTTACCACACTAAATTGAGTATAAGATGATTGAATTGAAACCTATAGGGATTATCCACACACCATTTAAGAAAAAAGAAGGCATGCCTATTCAACCCTCTGGTGCCGCTGGTATTCATGGTACAGTGGATGTATTCCCAGAGTATCATGAGGGGCTTAAAGATCTAGAAGGCTTTTCACATATCATCCTGCTCTACCATTTCCACCGTAGCCGTGGATTTAAACTACAGGTCATTCCTTTCCTGGATACCAAGCCTCGGGGTCTCTTTGCAACTCGAGCCCCAAAAAGGCCCAACCCCATTGGTTTATCCTTAGTCCAGTTGGACAGGATCGAGAATGGCATCATTTATATACAGAATGTAGATATACTGGATTGTACACCATTGCTTGATATAAAGCCATACGTCCCGGATTTTGACAGCCATAAAAAGGTTCGCACAGGGTGGCTTGAGCAGGCTATAAAGAAAGTTGACACACAAAAATCAGATGATAGATTTAAATAAAACATATAATAGACTTTTAACATAAGCGTATAAAGCGCAGTTTACAAAACTATTTAACTTATAAACTTTGTAACCAAAGGTTACCATATATAGGAGTTGATTCAGTTAGATTTCCTTTGTAAACCACTAATATTACATCAAACAAAAATAGAAGAAGGCAAACCCATGAAATTTAATGTACCCTTACGCAACAATAAAAAATTACAGGCTTTAATAAAAAGTATCAACTCAGACCAGGAGCTGTTTCAAATCTGGAAATGCGCCAATGTAAATGCTGTAGACCGTTTGGGCATTAGCGATCATGGCGAGGTGCACATTCGAATTGTAGCAAATGCCGCCCTCCGCATTATACGACTACTAATCAAAGGAGGGGTTGAGCCAAGCGTAGTTACATGCCATAATCTTACCAATGAAGATGCAGAATTGGTTGTTGTACTGGCAGCTTGCCTGCACGACACTGGAATTTCTGTACACCGCGACAATCATGAAAGATACAGTTTATTTATAGCTTTTCATAAAGCACGTGAGTTGCTGGAAGGGATATATTATGAACCGGATTTGACGATAATGGTGTCCGAGACTTTGCATGCAGTTGTAGCTCATGACGCGGGTGAGGAATGTCTAACTATCGAAGCTGGTGTCCTTAAAGTAGCTGATGCAATAGATATGACTGAAGGACGTTCCAGGATTCCATTCGAAGCAGGAAAAGTAAATATCCATTCTGTGTCTGCACGGGCAGTAGATGATGTAACCATTAAAAAAGGCGAGAATAAACCCGTATGCATTGAAATTAAGCTCGCTAATTCTGCCGGCATTTTCCAGATAGATGAACTCTTAAAAAATAAGCTGAGATATTCACCCTTGAAACCTTTTGTAGAGGTAATTGCTAAAATAGAAGGGGATTCTGAACGCAGGATGTTTGATACATACTCCATGTAGATTAAAAAATTTTATTGCAGAGATATTATAATACCTTATCATCCCCCCAACCATTCACATTCCCTTTTTAACCCTTCATAAAGAGTTATTTTAGGCCGATAACCAAGTATACTTTCCGCCTTTGAAATGTCGGCCCATGTATGCTCCACATCTCCCTTCTGAGTGTTTTTGTAATTAACCTTTGCTGTAACAGGTAAAATTTCCATTAAAGTTTCAAGTACAGAATTTACTGACACTCTGGACCCTCCACCAATATTAAAGACTCCCCCGACAGAATCAACCTTCATCGCAGAGATGTTTGCCTCAATAATATCATCGATATACGTAAAATCCCTTGTCTGTTCTCCATTACCATAGATACTTATCTCATTCCCCTTCAACATAGAAGTAATAAACTTGTTAAAAGCCATATCCGGCCTTTGAGCAGGACCATATACTGTAAAGTATCTTAAGGAAATCGTAGGCACATTATAGTTTTTACAATAAAGATAGCATAAATGCTCAGCCGCCAGTTTTGATACACCATAAGGAGAAACAGGCTTTAACATTGATGTCTCGCACATCGGTAGATCCTTGGTGTCTCCATACACAGAAGAAGAGGAAGCAAAAACGAACTTTTTGATTCGAGAATTGATAGAAGCTTCAAGTAATTGTTGAGTGGCAAGAATATTATTGTCAGAATATATACTAAAATTTTCTCCCCAACTGCCTCTAACTCCGGCCTGGGCAGCTTGATGAAACACATAATTTACATTAGAAACCAATTCTCTTAGATCAATGGAAAGAAGATTTGCCTCAATAAATTTAAAGCCCTTTCTTTTTCTTAATTCCTCAATATTTACCTCTTTTAATTCTCTTGGATAGTAATCAATGAAGCAATCAATACCAATGACTTCGTAGCTTTCATTGATTAATCTTTTTGAAAGATTTGAACCTATAAAACCAGCAGCTCCTGTAACTAAACATTTCATAAATTTTATTTACCTCTAATTCATGTCAAAATCAAACTGTTATAATTTAACTTCAGCGAGGCTTTAATAAGTTAATTTTTGTGCTGTTAAAGAGAACACTTCATCAACCGTTATTTCAGCCATACACTTTTTTGTGTCGCATTTTTTCTTGAAGCAGGGACTGCATTCAACACCACTTTTTATGATTGTATGACCTTTACCATAGGGTCCGGTCCTCCATGGTGCAGTTGGACCAAATATGGCCACTACAGGAGTTTTCATTGCCGATGCAACATGCATGGGTCCTGTATCGGTTGTAATCATCAGGGCTGCCATGCTTAAAAGACATGCCAGTTGTTTAAGATTCATCCTCCCTGCGGTATTAAGTGCAGTGTTTCGCATCTTGGAAGTTAAGGTATCTATCATTCCAAGATCATCTTTACCTCCCGTAAAGACAATTACGGCATGACATTCATCGATTATTCTATCGCACAACAAGCTAAACTTTTCCAAATCCCACAACTTAGTCTCCCATCCTGAAGCAGGATTTACAGCGATTATTTTTTTAGTTCCATCTACTCCATTATCACTTAAAAACCCCTTAACATACTCCACGTCTCTTTCGTCAAAAGGTATTAAAAACTCCGGTTCTTTGACCTCAGCTCCAAGATATTTTGTAAGGTTAAGGTATCTTTCAACAGCATGCAAATCAGGATCATATGGAGGAATCCGTTCATTTAAAAACAAATAGCTTAATTCACGAGTCTTATCGTAACCCAGCCTTCTTTTACCACCACTTAATAAGGTAAGGATTCCACTCTTTAAAAGCCCCTGGAAGTCTATAACTAGATCATACTTTGTCCTTCTCAATTCTTTAACAAAAGACACAATATCGTCAAACGTTTGAAGGCAGGTGGAAGGTTTCAGGATACTTTTCATCCACGTCTTTCTTTTAGATACTATTACTTTATCCAGAGATGGATGATTTCTAATTATCTGCTCTGTATCCTCTTCAATCAACCAAGTAATACGGCTATCTGGGTATGCAGCGCGCAAGGCCTCCAGAGAAGGAAGAGTATGAACAACATCACCGATAGCACTCAATTTTACAATCATTATTTCCATTTTTATTTCGTTTTTATTTGTATATCGGCCAATATCCAGTTCACTGCCTCAAGGAGATCCCCGGCAATATAGTGTGGCTGTCTGTCTGTACTTTTATTAAGGGATCCCAATTCTTCTTTGCCATAACCTGTTAAAACAAGTATCCCCTTAGCACCAACTTTATAGGCAGGCTCAATATCAGTAAGTTTATCTCCAACAATATAAGAATCAGAAAGGTCTATCCCCAACTCCGCGGATGCTTGTTGCAGCATTCCTATGTCTGGTTTCCTGCAGTTGCAATTTTTGTGATATTCAGAAGATCCAACCTCTGGATGGTGCGGACAATAATATATACCGTCCAGGTAAGCACCCTTTTCCTCCAGTAATTCCCTCAACCTCAGATGGATTCTTTCAATTATTTTTTCAGAGAAATATCCTCTGGCTACTCCTGATTGATTAGTAATAACAACCGCCTTAATCTGTTTCTCATTGATTAGCCGTATGGCATCTACAGCCCCAGGCAGTATCTCTAATCCAGAGGGGTCACTAAGATAACCCTGCTCTTCATTTATCGTTCCATCTCTATCCATAAAAACAGCTATATTCATTTCAGCTCACTCAGCATGATTTTATAACTCTACTCGCTAAAACTTTACTTACATGTTGATAAACTTCATCAACTTCTATTAATTCCATACATTTGTGATCTGTAGGGCATTCTTTCTTCAAACACGGGCTGCAAGGTACTTCTTTCCTGACAATTATACTACTACTTCCCAGAGGAGAGGTAGTAACAGGGTCGGTTGATCCAAAAATCGATATAAGCGGTATTTTTAAAGCGGCGGCTAAATGCATTAATCCAGAGTCATTCGTTATAAAAAGATTGCATTTTTCTATCAAAGCCACAGTTTCTAAAAGGGATGTCCTTCCAGCAAGATCTATTATCTCTGACTTAGCAATGCCTTGTATTATTTCAGATATCACTTTTTCCTCTTTACTCCCAAAAATCAATATCTTGCCGCCAAAGCCATCATATATCATGTCCGATAATACGGCATACCTTTCAGGAAACCATCTTTTTGCAGAGCCATAATGTGCCCCCGGGTTCATGCCTATAAGTAAATCACCGTTCTCTATATTAAGAGAGTCAAGTATCTCAACCGCCCTATTCTTTGCCTCATCATAAATTTTAATCACGGGATTCTCTTCTACGACATCCATCCCCAGAGCCTTTAACATATCCAGGTAGTAATAGACCTGATGCTTTTCAAGCACTGCTTTATCTAATATTACTTTATTAGTTAACAGAGCTCCTCTGGCATCACTGTTATACCCTGCCCTGAAAGGGATTCCTGCTAATACAGCTATTAGGGCGGCGTCAAAAGCATTCTGTAGGAGAATAGCAAGATCATACCTCTTTTTTCTTAGAGCTTTTGCCAGCCTAAGCTTTCCAAATATACCATTGTGTATTCCATTATGGTCATAGATAATAACCTCATCCACATCAGGATTATTTTCAAGTAAAGGGGCTACCCAAGGTCTGCACAATATAGTTATATCAGTTCTAGGAAAGTTCTTTCTAATAGTAGTAAGAGCTGGAAAAGTAAGGATAACATCGCCAATCCAGTTAGTTGCCCTGATCAGAATTTTATCAATTTTATTAACGTCTATCTCTTTTTTATTCTTTACTTTCATAGGTAATTTATGCCCAAAAGACGGTTCCTGAAAATGCCTGAAGCGAGTCATAGATAGGTCAAAAACTGCTATAGAGAGCGGAATAGGGAAATTATTAGTATGAACTAAATAGCTTATGTCGAAAAATTCCCTATTCTTCTTAATAAAAAATCTTTAAACTCTTCTTCTTTATCCAAATGCAATTCTATGCTCAGGGCAAAGATCTTAACATTATTTAAAAATGAGTTATCTAACTTCACCATATCCTTTTCTGTTGTTACAACAAAATTAATCTCCCCTGAAATTTCTTCAATCTTCTTATGGTCTGTTGATGAATACCAATGATGGTCAGGAAAGATCAATTCCTCAACAACGAATGCTCCAAGCTCTTTCAATGAACTGGCAAAATATTCTGGATTAGCGATCCCAGAAAAAGCCAAAACCCTTTTCCCCTTTAAGTAATCAAGCTCTTTCTTTGCTCCAGAAGGGTCTATAAGATGTTTGGCCTGAAAGTAGCCGAAAAAAAATTCAGCGTCTTTTTTAATGTTTTTTATTGTATGGGTTAATTCCCTTTGTTCATCTATGCTTTTAGCCCTTGTAACTAAAAAAACATCTGCCCTTTTAAGGTTTTCTAATGGTTCACGTAGCAGACCTCTGGGAAAGAGATAATTATTTTTGGATATTATTCGTGAGTCCAGCAAAAGAACATCTATATCTCTTTTTAGGCTTATATGTTGAAATCCATCGTCTAAAATTAATACAGTGCTATTGAAACGTTCAACTGCATATTTACCACCCTGATAACGATCCTTACAGGTCAGAACTGGGACATTACTCAATTTCTTTGCAAGCATGTAGGGCTCATCACCTGCTTCTCTCGGACTTAATAAAATATTATCCCCCTCCGATACAACATTTACCTTGCCGTTTACCCTGCCCTTGTATCCTCTGCTCAATATTGCAGCCTTAAAGCCATTTTCTTTGAGCAACTTCGCAATATAGTGAGTTGTTGGGGTCTTTCCTGATCCACCCAGGGAAATATTCCCAATACTAATGATCTTGCAGGGAAGTTTCTTTGCCCGAAAGATACCCCTGCTGTATAACCAACATCTGGTTTGAACAACACTTCTGTATAGTAGAGAAATCAAGAATAAAGGAAACAGTATTATCCCTATATATTTTTTATCATACCTCTGCCAAATAATCCCTTCAAAAAAATTTTTTAAATTCATAGTCTTAATTAAAAAAACAGATATAAATTAAGCCCTTTCTATTACTCTGAAGAAGTATCCCTGAAAGCGAATTCATAGAGTTCGTGAATTCAAGTCTTCGCAGGGCTGCTTCGAAGGGCGAATCTTGCGAAACAAAATTTTCAATGAAGCAAGCCTAGATGGGTCAAAAAATGTATGTTGAAGCGAAAAGGGAAACTTCTTCAAGGCTTTCCAATTGTCCCCAGCCCTTACCTTTATTCTGTCTACTCTGCTTTTTAGGGACTTAAAAACCTTTCTATTATCTCAATATTTCTGAGGGTCGCCCCTTGATTCTTTTCTATTACACTGTAAGCTGCATCGCCTAATTGTTGAGAGAGAGAGGGGTTATCAAGCAACCGTCTTGCATGAAAAATAAGCTCCTCTTTATTGTTGACCTGAATTCCTCCACCACTATCTTTCAATACCTCGGAGATTTCTAAAAAGTTATGCATATAAGGTCCAAACATTACAGCCTTTTTGTAAGCAGCCGACTCAAGGAGGTTATGTCCACCAATCTTAACAAAACTACCCCCGATAAAGATTAGAAACCCGACAGAGTATATCTCGCATAATTCCCCTATTGTATCGAGTATGACTACCTCGGTATCCGCCAAGTTATTAGAAGCTTTGCCTTTTGTCTTTCTTAAATAATTAAAACTTCTATGTAATACTAAATTTTCAACCTCCCTAAACCTTTCCGGGTTCCTGGGTGCAATAATCAGGGTCAAATCACGGTATTCTTTTTTGAGAGTTTCAAAGGCATCCAGGATAATATCTTCTTCGCCTTTATGGGTACTCCCTGCAATAAAAACTCTCTGTCCCGGCTTTATCTTTATTGAATCCAAAAGCCTTTTCTTCTCTGCCTCAGTAATATTAGGGACGATCTGGTCAAATTTTAGATTTCCTGTTGTAACCACTCTGGCAGCATCTGCACCACCGTCTATTATTCTCTCCGAATCTACCTTAGATTGCATCGAAAAAAAGGATAAGTGATCAAATACTGCCTTAATAAACCATTTAAACCATATATACCTTTTATAAGACCTGGGTGAAATCCTTCCATTAATAATAATAGACGGAATATGTTTTTTCTTTAATTCTCTTAAAAAGTTAGGCCAGATATCAGTATCTACAATTACAAAGAGTCGCGGGTTAATTTTATTGATAACTCTTTTTACTATCCATGGATAATCCAGGGGGAAATAGATAAGGCTGTCTATTCCTGTAATTCTAGATTGCGCAGTATAGTTTCCCGTCTCGGTAACTGTGGAAAGAATAATTTTGCGGTATGGATACTTATCCCTGATCATCCTGATTATGGAGACTAATGAGAGGACTTCACCTACCGAAACAGCGTGAAACCAAATGGGGCTTTCTCCAGCAAGGTATTCAGTTAATTTTATTGGCAGGAAACCGAACTTTTGAAGAACACTACTCCTATATTTGCCAACAGCTATAAACTTAAACAAATAAAAAGGAAGGGCAAATATTGACGCAAGAATTAAAATCAGATTGTACAATAGGTACATTTTTACTTGCTCACCGTTCTTTCTGACAATCTCTTGCTTGTTATCTTTCTGTTCTGTTTTTGATTATCAATCACCTATTTTTCGAAATAGTTATCAGCCAAGTTTGTAACAGCAATAAGTCTCTCTTCCAACAGCATCCTTTTGTTTTCCAGATATTCTTCATCATTTTTATTATCAATATAGACAGGCTCTCCCCAAACAAAAATACCCTTTGAAAATGGTAAGGGCAGCAAAAAAGCATCCCAGCTATTAAATATCTTCCTTTTGGAAGAGCTGAAAGCTATTGGAATTATTGGAACTCCACTCAACCTTGACAAGTCAATAATGCCTCTTTGAACCTTATATCTTGGTCCATTAGGACCGTCAGGGGCCAAAACTAAGTCAGAACCATCCTTCAAAACTCTAAGCATCCTGCGAAGAGCAGAAAATCCACCCTTGTTGGTCGAACCTCGAATTGTCTCATATCCCAGAAGTTGTGTGGACCTGCTTATAATCTCTCCATCGCTATGATTACTCATAAGCCCATAAACACGTCTTTCTTTATAATACATATATAATACAGGGATCATAAGTAATCTTCCATGCCAAAAGGCAACTATTATATTCCCGTTTTTTTCCCATAATTTCCTGGCATTTTCTGGATTATGTTCCTTTATCCTTAAAGATAAAGATAAAAATCTGATTATTAGAGAAATTAAAAATGGTGCAACCACTGTCTTTATCTTTTTCTCTAATTTTTTTCCAATGAACCGTTTTTTAATCTCTTTAAACTTTGCCATTTTCTTACTCTATTTAAGAATCTCCCCATTGTCCCTAAATTGCAATTCATAGAGTTTTGCGTATTCTCCGTTTCTTTTGAGTAGCTCTTCATGTATCCCTTCTTCGACGATTTCTCCACCAACGACAACTATAATCCTGTCGGCATTTCTAATAGTAGAGAGCCGGTGTGCAATGACAAAGGTTGTCCTGTTCTTCATAAGGTTTTCCAGTGCATTTTGCACTTCAATTTCAGACTCACTGTCTAAAGAAGAGGTTGCTTCATCAAGTATCAAAATTGGCGCATCTTTCAATATTGCCCTGGCAATTGAAATCCTCTGCCTCTGCCCACCCGACAGTTTTACACCCTGTTCTCCAATCAAGGAATCATATCCCATTGGGGTTTCCATAATAAAGTTATGCGCATTAGCAGCTTTTGCTGCCATTATGACATCATCTTTAGATCTTTTTATATCACCATAAGCAATATTATTCATCACGGTATCATTGAATAAAATTGTCTGTTGCGTTACTATTGCAACTTGTGCTCTAAGAGAATCAACGGTAATATCTCTTATATCGATGTTATCTATTAATATTGCTCCTTCTGTTACATCATAGAAACGGGGAATTAGATTAACTAGGGTAGTCTTTCCTCCTCCACTCATTCCAACAAGTGCAATAGCCTCTCCCGCTTTAACCTTTAGATTAATATTCTTCAGTATCATTTCTTCATCATACTTAAAAGAAATGCCTTTAAATTCTATGCTTTCTAAAACAGGCGCAAGAGGCTTTGCATCAATTTTATCCTGAATTTCAGGTTCCATATCCAGAATTTCAAATACCCTATTAGCAGCAGCCAGTCCTTGTTGAACTATATTATTTACACCACTAAGTCTCTTAATTGGTTCATAAAGCATAATTAAACCAGCAAGAAAGGAAAAAAAGTTGCCCGGGGTGGAATAGCCTTTTATAACTTGGTATCCACCATACCAAATAACGAGTGCAGAGCCTAACCCTCCCAAGAATTCCATTACAGGTGACGATACCGAACGTATATGCTGGGCTTTCATAGTGGTTCGAAACAGCTGATTGTTTTCATCAGAAAACCTTTTGTTTTCGTATTCTTCCATCCCGAAGGCCTTTACAATTCTATTCCCAGATATAGTTTCATGTAAAAGTGTTGTCAAAGCTCCCATAATATTCTGGTTCAGGGTGCTTAGCTTTCGAAGCTTTCTGCCAAATTTTACTATGGGAACAATTGCAATTGGGAAAACTATAAAGGCAAATATTGCCATCTTCCAATCACGGTAAAATACAACCACGATTAAAGCAATAATAGTAAAGGAATCTTTCAGTATGCTTGTAACCGCGCTGGATACGGCTCCCTGTATAAGATTGACATCATTCGTGACCCTGGACATCAAAACCCCTGTAGGGACTTTTGTAAAGAATGAGAGGGAAAGGGTCTGTATTTTGCGATACAATCTGTTTCTCATGTCTGCAACTATACTTTGTCCTACATAGCTCATCAAATAAGATTGCCCGTAATCGAATGCGCCTTTCAGGAAATACAATAAAATGACAGCCAAAGGAATCAGATAAAGCTTAGACATATCTTTATTAAAAAATATATCATCTAAAGCCGGTTTTATTAAAAAGGCAACACCTGCTGTAGCCGCAGAGACAAATATCATGCATATCATGGCTCCTGATAGTCTCCGCCAGTACGGTTTTACAAATTCTAGTAAGCGCTTATATAATTCCATTATTACCTTCCTGTTGAGTCATTTCAGGACCCTTGAATGATTTCAACTTTCTCTTATTAATCAATATGCCTATCCCCTTCTCAATAATCAATATAATTCCTGCGCAGGCAATTCCAAATATAGCTCCTCCAATAACATCAAATGGATAGTGCACACCTACATATACTCTGGAAAAACCAACAAGAGCGGCTATAAAGAAAAAGACTATAGCAAACCGTCTGTATTTATATCCCAAATAACTTGCAACAGCAAAGATATTTGAAGCATGAGAAGAAGGGAAGGAATAGGAATCCATCCCGCCACATCCAACAAGCAAATGAACATGGGGCAAAGTATTACAGGGACGAACTCTCCCTGCGAAAGGTTTTATAACCTGAGCTATTGCCAGATCACTAAGTCCGACAGCAGCTATTACCAGTAACGCCGCTATTCTCCCTTTTTTGCCACCTTTTATAATCAAGGCAATCCAAAAAATAAAGATAACAATTTTCCAGTTATCAATGTCAGTTATCATAGGCATAATGATATCAAAAAAACTATTCTGCATAGTCTCATTGATAAAATAGAATAAACTGATATCTATCTTTGATATATCCATAGAGCTACACCATTTATTGTCCAGCTGGCAATCCTTTAAAATTGTAACACTTATATATATAAATATTTCTTATGGGAAAGCCATTTCGCTTAATTGTTAAAAGCCTGCTTTCTTCAACATGATCAAAAACAGCCGTAATAAAGATAGTCTCACCATAGCGTTGTTCAGATACTAAAACTGCATTGTTGCCCACATACTTTGAAAAATCATTCCAAATATTATAATGATTAAAACGCCCTTCCCACGATACTTCACAGACAGGATATCTTTGACTGTTGGCATAAAATGCTAACTCCCCCACAATCTGATGACGGTGACCCAACATAAAGGTAGGAACTTCTTTCGGCATCTGATCAAGCACTTTATTTACCTCTAATCCCATCTCTCGCCATCCATGGAGTGCATTGGTCGGGTCATTTTTAACTGAAATAGGCAAAACAGGATATACGGCTTCTACATGAGCAACAGCAGTTAGTATAAAACTTGTGGAAAGTACTACTATCAGCCATGCAACAAGGAGTTTCCTTCTCTTTCCTCTGGAAAGTGCTAAAAAAGACAGTCCAGTTACAGCTATAAGACCAGAGAAGTAAACCATCCCTGGCCAATTACCTTCGACCTTAGTGTAAAGACTTATCATAGCAAAAAAAAGAAACACAGGAGCTGATGCACAGAACAACAAGAGTAGATTGGCATTCTGTCTTTTCAAACCTATGTAGAGGCTCTTTGCCATTATATATAACCATGTAACAAAGACGAAAGGAGATAACATCCCCATTTGTCCTCCGATAAAATCCAAGAAGTATTTCATTCCAGGGTTCTCTTTCTTTGAAAAACCATGTGTGAATTGAAAATTAAAGGATATCCAATCATGCTTAAAATTCCATATAATAACAGGGGCAAAAACAATCAACCCAATAATTAATGCTAAGTATGGCTCTTTTCTAAACAACCAATTTCTATTATCTTTTGACAATATTAAAAATAAAAGTATAGAAGGGACAAAGAGAAGCATTGTATATTTGCTTAAAAGACCTAGGCCTAAAGCCAATCCAATAAGATACCACCAATATTCCTTGTCGGTGGATATTACCTTATATACAAAGTACAGTCCTAAGACCCAAAAGAATCCCTGTGGGGTATCAGGGGTAATTATTATGGCACCTATTGCATGTACCGGCACAATATTTACTAAAAATGCTGACAGTAACCCTACCCTTTCATCTTCAAAAATATCTTTACCTAACTTATATGCTATAATAGTTATAATAGAAATCAGTATAACACAGCTAATCCTTGTAAAAAATTCACTATTGCCACCAAGAAGGGTGAAAATATAGATAAGATAGGCAACCATAGGGGGATGATCGTAATAACTTAGGCTCAAATTACGGGACCAATCCCAATAATAGGCCTCGTCCGGCACTAAATTTAAGGATCCTGTAAATATAAGCCTGACCAAAGTTATACTAAAGAAAAATATAATAAAGTAATTTTTATATCTTTTTATATTTTCCACAGCATTAGTACCTGAATCGGAATACAATCATCTTCAACAAACTCTCCCTCATTATCTTCAAATTTAAGGTGGATTCCCCGCTCATTCTTTCCTCAAAGACAATTGGGATTTCCTTAATTTTGAACCCTTTTTTACTTGCCTTAAATAAAACTTCCTGGACAATAGAAGGTCCGGTTGAAATCATGCTATTCAAGTCTACAACCTCCAAAACCTCTCTCCGAAAGACTCTAAATCCGGAAGTACAGTCTTTTATCTTCAAGTTTAAAATTATTCTTATATATATATTTGCTAATTGGGTTACCCATGTTCTGATAATATGTCTTCCAAATTCCTTTCCACCTTCTAATAGTCTTGAACCAATAACTACATCACAGTTGTCCATTTCCTTCAGCATTAGAGGGATATAAAGTGGCTTATGGGAAAAATCTCCGTCCATCTCAATAATATAATCGGCCCCTTCCCTTATTGCATACTGGAACCCCTCTATACCAGCTGTTCCTCTACCCCTTATGCCAATCCTGTGAATAACATGAACCCTAGGGTTTATTTCTCTCATCCGATCCAGAATCTTGCCTGTCCCATCAGGAGAGTCGTCATCCACAACAATTACAGAAATATCATCGGATATAGCAAGTATCTCTTGAATCAGCCTCTCTATATTTCCAGCCTCATTATAAGTTGGAATCATTGCCATAATTTTCATTACAAAAATCCTCTGATCGTACTTTCCGAAACCTTTGCACAAACTGCTAAAAGTTATATCTTTTTATCTCCCGTTGGAAAATGCCTGTAGCCAAAATAGCAAACCAAAAATGATGCCAGAATTCCTATCACTGCGCCAACAACGACATCTGAAGGATAATGAACCCCTACATAGATTCGCGAAATGCCCGTTATAAAAGCAACTAAAAAGAGAACTGTTACATATTTTCTGTAAGTATATGCAAGAAACATGGCCGCTCCAAAAGCCGTCTGGGTATCACCAGAGGGGAAAGAACTGTGTCTCAATGGTTCTAGTACTATGTTTATGTGGACTTTATTAGCAAGTATTAAATCAGCCATATCTTCTAAAGGACGAGGCCTTGCCACTACTTCCTTTAAAATGTGAACTAATACTCCTCCTGCAAGTACAGCAATAATACCTATTATATAATTACGCTTCAAATTACCCCTGTCAAAAATATAGAGTCCCGCACCAATAAGGATAGCCAATATATAACCCGAACCAAACAATGAAAATATTATCATTATCCCATCAAATAGTTGACTTGAAAGTCCATTATTTATTGCAAAAAATATAGATCTATCTAAAGCAACAATGCTGTCTAACAACTCTTTATCACCTTATAGATTTAGAATTTGACGGATTGTAATTATAACACTTATATATAAAAAAAGTTCTTATATGTTTTCCCTTTATATAGATTTTCATAGGTGGCTCAGCTTCTATATAAGAAAATATATCTTTATATACTTTACGAGGATCTATATTGTATCGATCGTCTGATAATAAAATTGCATTTCCCCCTAAAAAACCGTCAGGACCGGACCAGAAGTCATACTGGTCAAGATAGTCATTTAAACAATATACTCTAAATTTGTTGCGGGTAGAAAACAAAATATGACTAGCTAATACAGGACGATGGGTAAACACAAAAGTCTTATTTTGCTGGGACATCTTGCTATATATTTCTAGGATCCTTTCTCCGGCTTCAGGCCATGCATATAAATCAGTAGTTCTATCTATTTTTGCAGGAAGCGGTATAGCTTTAAAAAGGGCTTGAACAGGAACAACTAAAGATAATAGAAAAGCAGTTATTATAGTAAGATAAGTTGCCACAAATAATCTTTTTCTAAAATTGGTAGACTTTTTCTCAAATAATTCCAGTGTTAACTTAGGTAGGAGAATAAATGCTGTCACAAAACCAAGCGTTGGCCAATGTGGTAATACTTTTTTGAAAAAGCTTAAACCTGCAAAAAACAGCAGAATAACAATTGAAAAAGAAAAAAGAAAAAGGCATTTATCATCTTGCTTTACAATTCCTCTATACCCGCCAACAATAATGGCATAAATAGATGCAAAAAAAAGAAAAGGGGAGATATAAGCCATTTGTCCTACTAAACCTACAGCAAACCATTCTGGGGAAAATTCAAAGTTGCTTCCATAGCTACGGGAAAGCTGAAATCCAAATGAAGCCCATCCATTTTGAATATTCCATATTATTACAGGGATAAATATCAAAAGGGCAATAGCTAAAGATATATAGGGTTCCTTTCGGGTAAGCCAGAATCTATTTTTCTTTGAAAATAGTAGAAATAGGAGTGTGGAAGGGAACAAAAAAATGGCGTTGTATTTACTTAAGAGCCCTAAACCTGCCATACAACCTGCCAGACACCACAATAACGCTTTCTCTTCTTTTATGGCCCTATAAAGAAGATAAAGGGTTATAACCCAGAATAGCCCTAATGGCGCATCCGGCAGCATAAGCATACCTTCTACTACTGTAAATACGGGGGTTATGTTAAGCAAAAGTACAGAAAAGAAGGCTACCCTATCATCGTTGAATATTCTTTTTGCTAGTAGGAAAACAAAAATAGAGACGAAGAAAAAAAATATTACAGACCCGATTCTGATTGAGAATTCATTTATCCCTCCAATTTTGGTAAAGACAGCTATCAGATAAGCAACCATAGGAGGGTGATCAAAGTAAGAGAGACCTAAGAATCGAGACCATGCAAAATAATGGGCTTCATCATCTCCAAGTCCAATTTCTCCTACCACACTTAGTCTTAGCAGAGTCGTAGTTATCAGAAGGATAAAGAATAACTTTTTATATCTTTCCATTTTCCTTAAGTAAATCTATCACAGCCTGGTACACTCTCTCTACACTTATTGTGTCCATGCAATTAACCTCTTCATTACATTTCCTCTTGTAACATGGGCTACATTCCAATTTTGTAACTATCTTCCTCCCCCTACCATAAAGTTCAATCTCCTGGGCACAGGTAGGACCAAATATGGTCACCAGTAGTTTTTTAAGTGCTATAGCTATGTGCATAGCAATGGTATCACCACTTACCACAAGATCGCAGAGATTTATCAGGGAGGAGAATTGATGCAGGGAGTTATCACACCCTGTATCATAAACAAGGCCACCCATTTTTGAGAGTATCTCCTCATTTCGTCTTACTTCATTAGGGCCACCCAGAAGAAGGATCTTACAATTTATATTTGAACTTATAGTTTTAATCAACTCTACAAAACCATCAATTGTCCATGCTTTATTTGCAAAGATATCCCCTGCGCCGGTATTTATTCCAATAATTAAAGCATCTTCGCTTATCTCATGTCTTGATAAAAATGATTTGGCAAAATCCAAATCACTGCCAGGAAGGTTCAGAATGTATTCTTCGTGCTGGTATTCAAGTTTCGCTGCCTCGAATATCAATTCAGGGTAAGTTTTTTTGTTAATCTTAAATTTTAACGGGTCAGACAATCCTAATGTATACAGATAGACACTTTCTTCATTTAAAGGCAAGAGGTTGCCTTCCGGGCTCATTCCAAAGCCTAATCTTTCTTTTGCATTAACCTTCATAGCCAAAGCAGTTGCTCGTGGTTCCTTGTCGAGACACAAAAGCAAGTCAAATTCTTCCACCTCTAGTTGTAGGACGGATTCTATATTAAAGACCAGTAATCTATCTATCATTTGATTATTCTTAAGTATCTCATTTGCGTTGTCACTTGTTAACCATGTAATATGACTTTGAGGATACTTCCTCTTAAATCCTCTTAAAATAGCAGTAGTCCTTAATACATCCCCTATTGCTGCTAATTTTATTATCAATATCCGTTTTCCCATTGGGGTATATTTATCGCAATCCTTGCAAAGCACTTTATGTCTGCATGGTTTTTCACCCACAAAGTACTTGCAATCAAGCTTTAGTTTCATATTTTTTGTCCCATTTCCCTCTCCCCTTTGCCTGCATTGAAAGAAGGGGAGATTAAACTAAATTCCCCCTTTTGAAGGGGGATATTAAACCTCTCTAAATCTCTCCGGTAAACTCTTACTATTCCAACGGCTTAAACAAAAATAATTGGCAAATAAGATTGTTAAAAATATCTTCTGTTTTGATTAACTACCTCTACTTTAATGTTTTAAACCAACTTTTTGTAATATTAGTTCTGTCCACACTATAAATTTAATAGGCAAATCATTTACCGTTTTATACAACATGTATATCCCTAATATACCTATGAGAAAATTTGGTCCCCATAATGCAACTATTAGAGAAATTTCACCATTCTTAGCCAAAATGTCTCCGAAGGTAAGCAAAATATAGTATGCCAATATGACTCCCAAGCTAAGTACAAACCCCCAAAACTTACTGGATGGTTGAGATTGTATGCCTAACGGAATCGCAATTAATCCAAAAATCAGACAGGCAAAAGGGATAGAAAACTTTTCGTACAAAGCATGCAAAGGATGGTAAAGATTTTTCTTGTCATCTTTTAGCTCCTCGATTTTTCTTTGTAGTTCACCAATTGACATTTCGCTGTATTCCTTATTATATACACCTTGCTCTTTCACAATCGTTCCTAAGTTAAGATTTATATCATAAGTACTAAAACCAATCTCTTGGTACGAATTAAAATCTTCACTGGCGCTATGGATCTTTCCATCTATTAATCTCAGTGTAACAACAAGAGAGTTTGGGTCCGATACTAGATAGCCTTCTTTAGCTATGATAGTATTAGGTTCCCCTGTTCCTTCTTTTTCATAAACTAAAATTCCTTTTAATATTTCACCCCTTACGGCTATTTCATTTACATAAAGAATCAAATCTTTAAAATCACTATTAAATGTCCTCTCTTTTATCCCTATGTTGACCTTATTTTTGGCAATATCAAATATCAACCGATTGCTGGAGCTATTGCCCCAGGGAAGGGCATAAATTGCTACAAAAGAAGTCAGGAGAGAACAAATCAGAGAGAAAATCATTATCGGGGCAACTAGTTGGTGTATACCAATCCCGGAGACCTTCATTGCGGTAATCTCATTATCTCCGGAAAGTCTTCCAAGGGCAACTAAAATAGCCATTAAAAGAGCCATAGGAAGGGTGAATAAGAGAAAGGAAGGCATAGCATATAAAGTTAACTTAGAGATATCAACTAGTTTTACACCTTTATTAACCACCATTTCAGTTAATTGCAAAACACTGTTCATTAAAAAAATAAAGGTAAATATTAAAAGCCCAATAAAAAAAGGCCATATAATTTCTTTGGTTAGATATAAACTTATAGTTTTTTTCATATAATTAAAACTACATCTATGTTAATTTTAAGGGTTTGATTCCCATCATTCCTGTAGCTATTTTAGCAGCCTTAAAAGAAGCCCCGGGTTCACCCAATTTATCCTTAACCCAAGCTAGTTCATTTTTAATACTGGAATACAGTTCTCTATCCTCAAGAATTTTAAGGACTTCGAATGCTATTCGCTCTGGAGTAACATTGTTCTGAATTAGTTCAGATACAACCCTTTTCTGCGCGACCAAGTTTACCAGCCCAATATTCTTAACTTTTATCATCAACTTACCGATCAGATAAGTCAAAGGAGAAACCTTGTATAAAATAACCATGGGAGAATTCATTATAGCTGCTTCCAAGGTAGCTGTTCCGGAAGCCACTATTACTACTCTGGATATATTTATAGCATCATAAGTACAATCTGTAATAACATTTATAGTAACATTCTTACATATGTTGCTAATGCTTTTCTCTATCTGGATCCTATTTATAGTTGAAGCTACCGGTAATATAAATTGAAGGTTGCCTATTTTCTTGTTTAATATCTCGGCAGCCTTCAGCATTTCGGGCAGAAGAAAACTAACCTCGCTCTTTCTGCTCCCGGGAAATAACCCTATGGTTATCTTGTCTTTGTCAAGGTTAAATTTTTTTAATGCTTTCTCCTTGGAAAATTGAGGTTTTACAATATCAATCAAAGGATGTCCTACAAATTCAACATCAATCCCTTTTTTTTCAAAAAAAGGGGCCTCGAAGGGGAGTATTACCAAGAGTTTATTTACTAGTCGAGCAATCTTTTTTACCCTTCTCTTTCTCCATGCCCACACCTGCGGGCTTATATAGTATAGAACCGGTATTCCTCTTTTTCTGGCGAATTTTGCAAGGTGAAGATTAAAATCCGGGTAATCTATCAATATTACCAAGTCGGGATGGTTTATCTTTAACGATCTTTTCAACTCTCTAAACGCCTTCATAATCGTTTTTAACTTGGAGAAAACTTCCATAACCCCGACTACTGCCATTTCAGATGAGTCGAACAATACATTAATGCCTGTGTCCTTTATTCTCTGCCCACCAATACCATAGAAATTTACATTGGGGTTGAATTCCTTTATAGCCTTAATTAGATTGGCGCCATGAAGGTCTGCAGAGGCCTCCCCTGCCACTATCAAAATTCTTTTTAAAGGCTTATCCAAAACATCACCGACAAAATATTCAAGTTTATTGGGTTATTCCCCCTTGGTTTCAGTTTCCTTATAAGGGTATTCAGCACTGATATTCTTAGTTCCGTCTAGGACTTTTCACATTTTGCTAAGTATATTGCTTTCTTAATTGCTTCACAGACTGTATGGATTTCTTTTTCTGTTAACTCTGGGTACATAGGTAGAGATAATACCTCAAGAGATGCCGATTCACTGTTCTTCAGGTTACCAGCCTTGAAGGCTAAATCCTCAAAGACTGGCTGTTGATGAAGTGAAAGAGGATAATAAATAGCTGAAGCAATACCCTCGTCTTTAAGATATTTCGCTATTCTATCCCTATGTACAGTTCTAATAGTATACTGGTGATATACATGTTTAACATCTTTATCTTCGCAGGGTGTCACTAGATCCAAATCCTTAAGGTAATCGTTATATAAACAAGCATTCTTGCGACGCAATTCATTGTATTTATTTATTTTTCTAAGCTTCACCCTTAAGATGGCTGATTGTATCTCATCAAGCCTACTGTTGAAACCTATATCTATGTAATAGTATTTCTCATTACTTCCATGATTTCTCAGTATTCTAATCTTATCTGCCAGGTCTTCACTATTGGTAATAATCATACCTCCATCGCCATAACACCCCAAATTTTTGCTTGGGAAAAAGCTTAGGCATCCAACATTACCAAAAGTTCCTACTTTCCTGCCTTTGTATTCAGCTCCAAAGGCCTGAGCACAATCCTCTATGAGTACAAGATTGTACTTGTTGCAAATACTTACAATATGTTCCATATTAGCGGATTGTCCATAAAGATGTACGGGTAGGACCGCCCTTATCTGATTTCCATTTTCCTTATTTATTAATACTCCCTCTTTCTCATTAAAGTATGCTTTTGTTTCAACAAATTCCTCTATCTTTTCCGAGGCAATATTATATGTCTTTGGGTCTATATCTACAAATAAGGGGGTTGCTCCTGTAGAAATAATTGTTTCTACTGTAGAAACAAATGTAAAAGGTGTAGTAATTACATTTTGTCCCCTTTTTACCCCACAAGCAAGAAGTGCCATATGCAATGCATCAGTACCTGAAGCAAGACCAACTGCATATTTCGCTCCTAAATAAGATGCAATTTCCTCCTCTATTTTCTTTACCGATGGACCTAAAATGAAATTCCCGTCCTCTAATACTTCTTTAATAGCCCTGTCAATCTGATCCTTAATTGTTTCATACTGAACTTTGAGATTCACCATAGGAATCAGCATAAATTCTCCTTAACCGGTCAATTTGTTTTAGAATTCGTAAGGCTACAGAAAGTGCCTTTTTTGCATCGGTTCCAGACACTAGGGGTCGTTTCCTGGTTTTAACTGAATTTACAAATGATTTAATCTCTTCTTCCAGAGAGTCCCTTGCGTCTATTTTCATATTACTAGATACAATTTTAGGCAAATCACCTTTTCCTGCTCCATTTTCAACCTTATTGTAAATACCAACCTCTCTTGAAACAAAATCTATAGAAATATATGCATCGGGTTGAAATATGCGAATTTTTCTCATAGTCTTGTCTGAAACCCTACTAGCAGTGATATTTGCCACACAACCATTGACAAAAGTTATCCTGGCATTTGCTATATCTATTCTAGGTGAGATCACAGGAACACCCACAGCATCAATACTATCTATATCAGAATTAACAAAACTAAGTATAATATCAAGATCGTGGATCATCAAATCCAGAACAACATCTACATCGGTAGCCCTTTCGGTAAAAAAACTAAGTCTATGGGATTCAATGAACATAGGATTATTCAAAACATCTTTTGCAGCAACAATAGCTGGGTTATATCTTTCTAAATGTCCAACCTGGAATATAAGGTTTTTCTTTTCAGCCATTTCTATTAAAGAATCCGCCTCTTCAATGGTTGTTGCAATAGGTTTTTCAAGTAAAACGTCTATACCTTTATTAAAGAAATCCTTTGCAACCATGTAATGCAACTTGGTTGGCACAGCAATACTAACTGCCTGTACTTCTCCATAAAGATCAGAATAGTTGATAAAAGCCTTTGTATTAAAACGATCAGCAATTTCTGATGCCCTTGCATGATCGATGTCAACTACTCCAACCAGGTTAACACCTGACAGTTTTGAATACTTTTCTGCATGATATTTGCCTAGATACCCTACCCCTACTACACCAATTCTTATCTCTTCCATCTTCACCCAATTGTTTAAGACTAGATTGCTACAATTGAAATGCCTTCCTGATCAGCAAACCTAACCATTTCTTCTTTCTCCATGATAATTGTGTTGCCGGCTTCTATGGCCAGCACTGAACCACCTGCCTCTTGTATAGAACGGATTGTTTCAATTCCAACTGCCGGTATGTCAAAGCGCATATCCTGGCCAGGCTTGCTTACTTTTACAACTACTACCTGCCCATTACCTAATCTTCCTCCCCGTTTGATAGTTTCATCAGTACCCTCTATAGCTTCAACCGCTAAAACCACTTGGTCTTTAACGACAACTGTTTGTCCAATGTCCAGCTTGCCAATACCCTTTGCAATATCCCATCCAAATTTTATGTCCTTGTATTGATCTTCATTTGGGACTTCCTTTGTAAAAACTCCTTTTGATGCTAAAATAGAAGGAAAGTATTGTGTAGCGCTTTGAATGCTGATCCCTTCTTTTTCTAGAACTTTTGCAAAAGAGCGCAATAATAGGTCGTCTTTCTTATGCGTCAATTTTGAAAGAATGGATGCTGCTTTGACATCGGGTTTTATGCCGGAAAACATCGATGCCTTTGTTACTCCCCCAATCATTATTACATCTTTAATTTCCTCTTCCTTAAATATTTCTATTATTTTTTGAATCTGTCCCACATCAATCCAGAAAATTTTATCAACATATTTTTCCAGGCTATCTATTGTCTCTTCTTTATGCGCTACAGCCGTTACTTTCAAATTTTTCTGTGCTAATAGCTGGGCAAACACAATAGGCAGCTTACCATTTCCAGCAATTAAGCCGATTTTTTCCATTATCGACAGATACCTCTCTCTGAATTCTTGATAAACTCTACAAGGTTATTAACTTCATCCGAGTCAGGAATTTCAAGTTTTACCTTTTCCAATGCCTTCTTTAGAATCATGCCTGATCTGAATATAATTTTATAGGCTTTCTTAAGGTCATTTATTGTAGATTCAGAAAAATTGTTTCTCTTAAGCCCTGTAATATTCAAGCCAAACAATTTAGCTCTGTTACCCACAGCCATAACATATGGTGGAACATTCTTAGAAACCCCTGAGGCTCCTCCGATAATGGAATAAGCTCCAATTCTGACAAACTGATGTATCGCAACCAAGCCACCAATAATTGCGAAATCTTCTATTTCAATATGGCCACCTAATGTAGCAGCATTTGCCATTATGGTATTATTCCCTATCTTACAGTCATGAGCCACGTGACAATACGCCATAAGAAAGTTATTGTTCCCTATCTTCGTTATTCCCCCACCATGTAAAGATGCCCTGTTTATGGTTACAAACTCTCTGATAGTATTATTGTTACCAATGATTACCTCAGATTTTTCCCCTTTAAATTTTAAATCCTGGGGAGGGGTTCCAATAGATACAAATTGATATATATTACACCGTTCTCCTATCTGTGTGAAATCTTCTATTGTCACATGAGAGCCTACACATGTATCTTTACCAATCTTAACATTCTCGGCTATTATAGAATACGGTCCTACTTTAACCCCTTCATCTAAATCTGCCTTTGGATGTACAATCGCCGTTGGATGTATCATCACAATAATTCTCCTCCAAATATATTATTTGCCAGAAATTACTCCCTGCAATTCCCCTTCAGCAACCAAAGTTTCTCCAACAAAGGCTTTAGCAGCAAACCTCCATAAGAAACTTCGTTGTTTAATTACCTCCACTTCAAACCTTACTTGATCACCAGGCAATACAGGCTTTCTAAATTTAACTTTATCTATGTTTGAAAAATAAAATTTCTTGTCTTTTACTTTCTTAGATTCAGAGTTTAAAGCCAGGACTGCGCCGGTCTGGGCCATTGCCTCAACTAAAAGAACTCCAGGCATTATAGGGTAATCAGGGAAATGACCTTGGAAAAAGGGTTCATTAAAAGTAACATTTTTAATGCCTACAATCCTCTTTCCTTTGTCTATTTCCAATATCCTATCAACTAAAAGAAACGGGTATCTATGGGGTAAAAGTTTCATAATATCAATGATGTCTAACATTTATTCCTCCGATTCGAATATATATTTTTCTCCATCTTTTCTATCTTAGATTCCAACTCTTTTAAAGCCTTTCTCATTTTTGGCAACTTGGTAAAACTTATCTGTGACTTTAACCATTCTCTATGAGGTATCGCTGGAAGGCCTGAAACAACTTGGTTTGGCGCTATATCTTTAGTAACTCCTGACTGTCCTCCAACCGTAACATTGTCGCCAATCTTCAGATGCCCACCTACACCAACCTGACCCGCCAAAACAACATTGTTTCCTACTTCTGTGCTTCCTGATATACCAACCTGTGCTACTATAATTGTATCTTCTCCAATAATTACATTATGACCAATCTGTATTAAGTTATCGGTTTTAACCCCCCTTTTAATCCAGGTTTTTCCTAATGTTGCACGGTCGATAGTATTGTTAGCACCAATTTCTACATCATCATCAATCTGAACTATCCCAACCTGGGGGATTTTGTAATGCTTTTTATCATCTTTGGCAAAACCAAAACCATCGCTTCCAATAACTGTCCCACAATGTATTATAACTCTTTTTCCGATTTTACATCCTTTGCATATAGAAGTATTTGCAAAGATCACAGAATCATCATCAATACTTGCACCATCACCAACATATACCCCTGGAAAAAGAGACACCCTATCCCCGATGCTCACATTATCACCCACATATACAAAAGGATAGATAGATACATCTATTCCAATACTGGTATTATTACCAATAAATGCTCTTTGATCAACGCCTGTTGCATGATAAGGTTTCTGATGAAATAAGTTAGAAATCTTTGCGTAAGCCAGGTAAGGGTTATCAGTATAAAGAAGGGGTTTTTCAAACCATTTAAAATCGGAAGATGCTATTATTGCGGAAGCCTTGGTGTTTTTTGCCCTCGTTGAATACTTGGGGTCAGCAATAAATGTTATCTCACCATTTTCCGCTTTGTCAATGCTGTTTATTCCAGTGATGGTAATATTACCATCGCCTATTACTTTACCTTCAATAAAATCTGCCAACTCTTGCAGACTCTTCTTTATCATTATCACCTCTCTATATTAGGTAATAGTTTACAGGGATTGGTTGACAGGATTTGGAAAAAGACTTCAAGAGCAACAACCTTTTATTTATTTCCTTTTCTCTGCTCATTGTGGGCTTTTATTACTTTATCTGTAAGATCCACAGTATCAGAGGCATATAGCACTGAACTCCTTGTCTTTTCAAGTATAATTGTATAATTGTCTTCCTTCCCAATTTTGTTAACAATCTTTACCAATTCATTAATTATCTTATTACTAATCTCCATCTCTTCACGTTTAAATTCATCTGATGAGTCCTTGTATAACCTCTCAAAATCCTTTAATTTTTTCTGATATTCTTTTTCTTTTTCTGTCCTTGCCTTCTCGCTCAATATTAAGTTCTGTTTTTCCAAACTTTCCTTCAGCTTTTTCAGTTCATCCTGTTTTGCCTCAAGAGTCTTTTGAACCTTCTCTGCTTTTTCAGAAAACATTTTTTTCGCTTCTTTTCCAGCATCAGACATATTTAGGGCGCTCTGAAGGTCAATATATCCTATCTTAACAGTATCAGCCCCAAAAGCAAAATTAGGAAAAAACAATGCCACCGATAAAGCAATAATCAAACCTATTTCTCTAATCTTTAACCTCATTTTCAACCTCCCCTGAAAATCTCACTTGAATTTTTTATTCTTAATTACCTAGAAGCTCAGAAACTTTAACTGCTAAAACATAACCCCTATAGCAAACTCCCAGTTACTGTGTTTTTCACCAGGTTTAGGATCTAAGTTAAACCCCCATTCGAGTCTCAGGGGACCAATTGGAGAGTACCACCGGACACCCACACCAACACTGGTTCTCAATCCATTTAGGCTGTAACCTTCATCTTCATTGAAAGCATTACCCGCATCAAAAAAAACTAAACCTTTGACCCCAGCTTCTTTAAAGAGCGGAAAAATATATTCTATATTGAAGATCAACTCTTTATTCCCACCGATAACGTCACCAGTGACAGGGTCCTTAGGACCTATGGAATATGACTCAAAACCTCTTACGGTGTTTATGCCCCCAACAAAAAACCTCTGTGCAAGAGGCAATTCCTTGCCTTGATTGCCATGTGCATATCCAATCCTTGCACGAGACATAAAAACAGTATTCCACGGCAAGGGGAAAAACCACGTTGAATTAGCAAAGTACCTTGTAAAATAATTAGATCCTCCTAAAACACCACCTGCATACTCAATTGATATACTGTTTTCTGATCCTTCTGATGGAAATATATTGCTGTCTCTTGAATCCCGAACTAGGGAAAGAGTTATACTGCTTGTAACAGTTTCCCCCGCCTGCTCTTTTACCAGGGTAGCAGCAGTATCTTTAACATTGGTTATATCTACGGTTTCGTACTTATATGTTGCATAAGCCCTTGTATAATCTTCCGTTATTGGGATTCCAAACCTAATATCACCACCCCGATTGTGTATGTCATACTCATCATATTCTCTTCTATTGTCGAAAAGATCAAAACCAGCAGAGACAGGCGTATCAAAGAGCCAGGGTTCGGTAAATCCAAAATTGTAACTCGAGCTCTCCCCACCCAGGTTAGCAACAAAAAATAATTTCTGTCCTCTTCCAAATAGATTATTTTCGGATATATTAAACATACCAATAAGGTTATCAATTGAGCTATAGCCAGCCCCAATACTTACTGCTCCTGTTTGTTTTTCCTTTACTTTAATATCCAAATTAAGTTTGTTCTCATCAGTACCTTTTTCAATATCAAAACTTAATTCTTCAAAATAACCCAGTTTATTTACCTTCTGGTAACTTCTGCTCAATTTTTGTTTATTATAAAGGTCACCTTCTGCAAATTTTAACTCTCTTCTAATGACCTTATCTCTGGTTCTTGTATTCCCTGTTATGGTTATCCTCTCAAAATATGCCTCTTTGCCCTTATGGACTTCAAGTATTAAGTCAACCAATTGTTTTTCTCTATCAATAGAAGTTAAAGGAGTCACATCAGCGAATGCAAAGCCAACGCTAGCATACTTATCAGTAAGATTAATCACATCTTTTCTAAGTAGCTGACGTTCAAATATTTTCCCTGTTGTCATATTTAATTCTTTTAGAAGATCCTCTTTTTTCTCTATTAAGTCACCTTTAATATCGACTTTCCCAATTTTAAACTGTTCCCCTTCACTAATCGGAATAGAAATATATATCCACTCATTATCATGAGTTATCTCAGGCTTGCCAACTTTGACTTCTATATAACCATTATCGCTATAAAATGCGATTATCTTGTCTAAGTCTTGCTGCAGAACATCCTCCTTTAACACCCCAGAATTAGACAACCAAGAAAAGAAACCTTTTGCATTAGTCTGAATAATATCCAGCAATTTTTTCTCACTGTACGCTTTATTACCAACAAAACTAATCTTTTTTATTTTAGTCCTCTTATTTTCCGTAACTCTTAAATCTAATATCGCTTCCTTTTTTTTCAAATAGTACACTTTGTAGTCAACTTCTGCCGCCCAATAACCTTTCCCCTTGTAAAAATTCAGTACATTCTTAATGCCGTCCTCTATTTTACTGAAATTTAAAATTGTCAAAGGTTTAACACCAAGAACTTCCATGATATCTTTTTTTTCAATAAACTTGTTGCCACTTATCTCAATTTTTTTGATAGAGGGTTTTTCACTTACAATAAATGTTATTTCCTTGCCCGAAGGGGTGTCCTCTTTAACAACATTTACATCCTCAAAATAATCCATACTGTAAATGCTTTTTAGATCTTCTCGAAGTGTCTTTTGTGAAAGGATATCCCCTTCCTTGCTTTTAATATTAGATTTAATAGCATCTGCTTCAATTCTATCGTTTCCTCTAACAGATATCTTAACGATCATCTCTCCACCTAATAATTTTAGGCTTATGCGTCTTGCCAATTCATCAAGTTTGGATGACAAATCATCAAAGTTACTACCATAGACATAAATTCTGATAGGTGACTTATCCTCTTTAATTTCTAAAACCCGGGTATCAAAGCTAATGCTTTTCCCTATCTTTGTAAAACTGCCCCAAATTACAAAGTCCGCACCTACTTTAATGCCAATACTTCTTGCAACATCTTCAGTTATCTCTCCTGGCGGCATCTCCCTTAATGCATTTTCCAATAAAGATTTTTCTACAAAAGAGGCCTTTTCACTCTCTTTGATATGAGAGATTAGAGTGTTTGGTATCTTATCTTTTAAATAGCCCAGGGGTTCCTGACTATTTATTTGAAAAGGAAAGATGCCAATTTTTGCAGTTTCTTGACCATAAGCAACTTGGCAAGTAAAAAAGCATACCAAAAAAATCAATATCTTCTTAAACATATAGATTGGGCTCCTTTCTAATTGACATCTATCAAAAGACGTTACCATTTAAGACAGGGCATCTGAGACAATCATGCCATCCAATAAGCTTACCCTGCGAGGCATTTTCTCTGCAAGCCTTATATTATGTGTTACTATAACCAAGGTTATCTTTAGTTCTTTATTCAAGTCGATCAACAAATCTTGAACTATATCACCTGTCTTTGTGTCTAGATTGCCTGTGGGCTCATCAGCAAGTATTACTTCAGGTTCAAGTATTAACGCTCTTGCAATAGCCACTCGCTGTTGTTCCCCTCCCGACAACTCACCAGGTTTATGGGTAACCCTATCTTTTAAGCCTACTCTTTGAAGTATGTCCTCAGCTTTAATAGCAGCATCTTTTTTCTTAATCCCTTGGATTAAGGCTGGCATCATAGTATTTTCAAGAGCATTAAATTCAGGAAGAAGATGATGAAATTGAAATATGAAACCAATCGTCTTATTTCGAAATAGTGCTAGTTTTGCGTCGTCCATTGAAAAGAGATTTTCATTACCATAAAAGACGTTACCTGAAGTGGGACGTTCTATTGCTCCAAGTATGTGAAGCAATGTACTCTTACCCACCCCCGAAGCCCCTACAATAGAAAGCATCTCTCCTTTTTTAATATCTAAATCTAAGCTTTTGAGAACCTCTACTGTTTTACTGTTAGACTCAAAGGTTTTACACAGTTTTTTTGCCCTGACAAATATGTCACTCATTGCTACTCATACCTTAAAGCTTCAGCGGGAAGCAATTTAGAAGCCTGCCATGATGGATATAGAGTAGCAAGAAAACTTATTCCAATGGCAGAGACAGCTATCAAAATAGAATCTAGACTATCTATTCTGAAGGGGAGAGTAGATATATAGTATACATCACTTGGCAGCTTTATAAATTTGTATTCACTGAGTAGAAAACCCAAAGTATAACCCCCAATTATTCCAAGCAAGGTGCCGGTAACTCCAACTACTAATCCCTCAATTATAAATATCTTCATTATACTTCTGGCAGTTGCGCCCATAGATTTAAGGATTGCGATATCTTTATTCTTCTCCATAACCACCATTATAAGTGTACTAACTATATTAAATGCTGCTACCATAATTATTAGGATTAAGATTATGAACATTGTAATCTTTTCCAGTTTTAATGCAGAGAATAGATTCCTGTTCATTTCCATCCAGTCTTTTGTCCAATATGAATATCCTAAACTACTCACAATCCTGGAAGAAATCTCTTTAACTCTATAAATATCAATCGTCTTGACCTCTATGCCTGAGACAAGACCAGGCATATTAACAAAGTCTTGAGCATTCTTGAGTGAAATATATAAAAAAGATGTGTCATACTCATACATCCCGGATTCAAAGATACCAACAACATTAAATTTCTTCATTCTGGGCACCATACCCATAGGGGTCATAACACCCATAGGCGAAATCAGATTCACAGTATCGCCGTAGAAAATTCCCAAATTTCTCGACAACTCTTTACCAATAATAATTCCAGGGTAATTAGAACCATCTAAGGGTCCTTCCAAGTTCATTAAATTTCCCTCTTTCATATTTGATCCTATATTTATCACCTCACCAATTGTTTTAGGATCAACCCCTCGTAAAACTACCCCAATAGAACCGGACTTTGAACTTAACATTGCTTGTGTATATATAAAAGGAGTCGCCGATTTAACCCCTTCCAACTTCTCAATTTTTTTTGTTACCTCTTCATAATCAGTTAAATCTTCACTCTGTTTAAGCACTACAATATGAGAAGAATACCCGAGAATCTTCTCTACAAGATCCTCCTTAAACCCATTCATAACCCCTATGACCACAATAAGAGTCATAACCCCTATGGCTACTCCTCCAATTGATATAAAGGTAATAATAGATATAAAAGTCTGTTTTCTTTTGGCTTTTAAATATCTCAACCCGATAAATAATTCATAACCCATATTTTCCTCTAGTCGTATCAGGTTAAAGGTCTAAAATTAAAATAATCCTTTATTTTATATTTTTTTTCTAAAAACAAACAACTATTCCCTGCTTCTCAGTTGAGGGAATAGGATTACATCGCGAATAGATGAAGTATCAGTAAAAAGCATAACCAGCCTGTCTATTCCAATGCCTTCACCGGCAGTAGGAGGCATCCCATATTCTAAAGCTTTGATATAATCCATGTCCAACATTCCCGACTCGTCATCAGTCTCTCCCCTTAGGCTAAGTTCTATTAAAAACCTCTCTTTCTGATCTATTGGGTCATTAAGTTCTGAAAACGCATTTGCGATCTCTCTTCCACAGACAAAAAGTTCAAACCTATCAACCACTTCCGGGTTCTCATCGTTTCTGCGAGACAAAGGAGAAGTATCTGTAGGGTAATGTGTAACAAAAGTAGGTTGAATCAAATTGGGCTCTGCAACTTCTTCGAATATTTGGGTCAAAAGTTTACCCAAGCTCATTTTTTTATCCAACTGAAGTCCAATCTTTTGACCATATTCCAAAAGTTTTCCTTTGTCCGTAAGAGCCTCTTCATTAAGAGGCGAGTGTTCTATTATCGCTTCTCTTAGAGGTAAACGTTTCCATGGAGGTGTAATATCAAGCGTTATACCTTGATATTCAAACTTTAAACTATCAAAGAGAGATTTTGCAATGCTAGCGAACAATTCTTCTGTTAACTCCATAAAATCCAGATAGGTAGCATAGGACTGATAAAACTCCAGCATGGTAAATTCAGGGTTATGCTGGGTTGATATTCCTTCATTTCGAAAATTTCGATTGATTTCATATACCCTCTCTAATCCACCAATAACCAATCGTTTTAAATACAATTCCGGAGCAATTCTCAGATAGAGATCCATGCCCAGTGTATTATGATAGGTCTTAAATGGACGGGCAGTAGCCCCTCCAGGTATAGACTGCATCATTGGAGTCTCAACCTCTAAAAAGTCCCTTTCATTAAGAAATTCTCTAATAAGCTGTATAATACGGGTTCTTTTGTAAAGTACTTCTTTTGCCTGGGGATTAACAATTAAATCCAGGTATCTCTGCCTGTATCTTGTCTCAATATCTACTAATCCATGCCATTTTTCTGGAAGAGGTCTCAAAGCTTTGGTCAAAAGCTTAAACTCATCAACGTTTATCGTTAATTCCTGTGTCTTGGTTCGGAAGGGTTTTCCAATAATGCCAATAAAATCACCAATATCAAATTTTTTAGCAATTTTAAATTTCTCTTTTCCAATAAGATCCTGACGTATATATGCCTGAATTTTACCTTTTCTGTCCTGAACATGAACAAATATAGCCCTGCCGAAATTTCGAATGGCTATTATCCTCCCGGCAAGAGAGAACCTTTCCTCTACCTTTTCCAGTTCTTCATTACTCTTATCCTTAAATCCTTCTATAATATCTTGCGTAACATGGGTCACCTTAAAATCATTAATGTAAGGGTTTATGCCTTCTCTCTTCAGATCTTCTATCTTCTTGACCCTATCTAATATAAGTTGGCTTTGCTCATCCATCTTGTGCCTTTCACTTCTTAAGGTAATATAATTTAAGCACAAGAGGTTATCTCAATTTGCTCTTGTAGTCAAGTTAAAAGAACTGGATATGAAACAATTAGATAGGGAACTGAATAAAAGAAATCACATCTCAAATTAAATTAGGAAAATATATTTTAGGTAGATAATCGGCAGGTAAGAAAAGAAGAACCTAACTACTCTTCCCTATTCTTGGAAATTTTTGCATATTTCAGCGACTTCATCCAAAACGTTAAAGAATGCATCCACTACTTGAGGATCAAAATGTTTTCCTCTTTCTTCTCTGATGATACTATACGCCCTCTCATTTGAAAATGCTGTTTTATACGGCCGTTTTGTGGTCAATGCATCGAATACATCGGCAAGAGCAGTAATACGCCCTACCAACGGAATCTCTTCTCCTCTAAGCCCATAGGGATAACCAGTGCCATCCCATTTCTCATGGTGTGATTTAGCAATCTGTTCAGCCATCTTAATTACATCTGATTCAGAACCTGCCAGTATCTCTGCTCCAATGGAACAATGGGTCTTTACAATATTGAATTCTTCAGGGGTCAGTTTGTCTTGTTTAAAAAGGATACTATCCGGAATCCCGATTTTACCAAGATCATACATGGGGCTTGCATAGAGTAATAAGTCAATTTCTTTATCATCAAACCCTAACTCCTTAGCTATTATGGAAGAATAGCTGCTCATCCGTTTGAGATGCTTAGAAGCATCTTCATAACGATATTCGTATGCTATCGCCAAGCGATGAATTGCTTCCTTATAAGCTTTTTTAAGATTATCATGCGACAATGCAAGATCCTGGGCATAGGACATAATCTTGACATTTTGCTCTTTGACGTCCCGGTTAAGCTGCTTTACTTTATTGACCAGGGAGTTGAAGTGGCCAGCTATATCATTTAATTCCTGTTCGGAATCTATACTGATGGTCTCCGTATCATCTCCCCCCTCAACAACAGCTATTCCTCTGGACAGATTAACAAGCTGGTCAGCAAACCTTCTCATTAGAGAGAAACCCACCAAAATAGAAAATAGTATCAACACTAAAAATATTACCATTGTTTCATTCAATTCTATTTCCTGATAAACAAATATATATATTACAAGAAGAAGGGGGATAAGCCCCAAGAGAGCTAAAATAATCCGGGTCTTTCCGTAGAAACTTCTGGAGTCTCGATACTTCGACTTTGTCATTAGCAAACCTTCAGATTTTGTGGAGGTTTTTATGGGTGTTCTCTATATCTCTTTATCAAGTCGTTCAAAATTCAGCGGTTTATCTATCTTTATAGCTACTTCTGTTCCCTGACTTATCTTACTAATATCCAAACCATTTGGTGTATCGATTCGGACAACTATTGCTCTCTCTTTCATACGGGCCTTTATACCCCCAGCTTCAGGCAGATAAATGGTTATTGTATTTGATTGACCAAGAAAATATTTATCGGCTTGCAGACTAACAAACTTAGCTCCTTCGCCAGAAATATCCTTTAAAATGGATTTTCCCTTAAATGTATCTCCACCAACATCTTCTGCAAATACTTCTAACACAAAGTTTATTGAAAAACGGTCAAAGTCTCTTCTTTCTGTTTTAAGCAATTGCTGCTGCCATCTTAAATATAGGAAGATACATGGCAATTACCAAACCACCAAGTACTACCCCTAAAAAAACCATCAGCATAGGCTCAAGCAAAGCAGTTAAATTCTCAACTGCAGCATCGACTTCATCATCATAAAAATCTGCAATCTTTTCAAGCATTGCATCCAGTGCACCTGTAGCTTCTCCCACGGCAATCATTCTGACTACCATAGGTGGAAAAACATTGCTCTCTCCCAGAGGTTCGGCTATAGTTCTTCCTTCACTGATACCTGCTTTTGTTTGGTATACAGCCTTTTCTACTGTCTTATTTCCTGCTGTCTTTGCTGTAATGTCAAGACCATCTAGTATTGGAACACCGCTTGAAATCATAGTCCCCAATGTTCTTGTAAATTTAGCAACCGCAACTTTCCTTATTAACGGACCAAATACAGGAAGATGAAGAATATAATCATCAACAATGGTTTTTCCCTTTTCCGTGCTGTAGAATCTTTTAAAGGCAACTCCTGACACAAACAGTCCGGCAGCAATATACAAAATACTGCTCTTTGCAATGTCACTAATCTTAATTACGATCTGGGTAGGGAGTGGCAATGCAGCCCCAAACTCCGCAAACATCTTTTGGAAGACAGGTATGACAAAAACTAGCAATACAACAACCACAATAATAGCAACAGCCACAATACTGGCGGGATAGACCATCGCCCCTTTGACCTTTTTCTTTAATTTCATTGCCTTTTCTATGTAGTTTGCCAATCTGTTCAGGATGGAGTCTAATATACCACCCGTTTCACCAGCCGCAACTAAATTGACATATAACTCATCAAACAGGTCTGGATATTTTTTAAGGGCATCGGTAAAGGTAGATCCCCCTTCTATGTCTTCTTTTATCCCGGTAAGTATATTTTGAAAGGTCTTGTTCTCCTGTTGGGAGGATAGTATATCGAGCGATTGAACCAGAGGAAGTCCGGCATCTATCATGGTGGCAAACTGACGAGTAAAGACAACTAAATCTTTTTCAGTAACCTTTGGCTGAAAAAAAGCAATATTTTCTAAGAGATCTTTTGGCTTTGCCTTGATCTTTTTTGGGATAATCTTTTGCCTTACAAGCTGCATTCTCACTGCAGATTCTGAATCTGCCTCAATTTCTCCTGTAATAATCTTCCCTTGCCGTGTTTTACCTTCCCAAGTATATATTCGCATAGGTAACCTCCCAAAAAAACTATATTATCTTTAAAAGTGAATTTGATAGTTTTATTCGTTAGGTACTACAGTTTTTAAACACCTTAAATTAATTTCAGTCATATTAACTTGGCTACTGCTTAATGTCAAGCAAGTACATTATAATCTCTTGCTCAGTGTTTCTCTTATCAATTTGGACAGGTATATCTATAGCTGTCCAAATTATAAAACTCAACACAACCTGAAAGACCAGCATTCTAAGGCAATTTTAAGTAACTATAAAAAACCATCTGAGTTTTGTCAAACAAAATAGAGAAGCTTTTAGAAAAGTAAATATTATATGAATACGATAAATAACTACCCAAATTAATGAGGCTTTAACTTCGTAAGATAGTTTGCTAAATCCTTGAACTCCTCTAATTTAAGGGTCTCACCTCTACGTTTCGGGTCAATCCCACATGTATTCATTGCATTTAGCACATCGTCAAAAAGTATGTCGAGATTCAGAGTATTTTTAAGTGTGTTTTTTAAGGTCTTCCTCCTTTGAGCAAAAGCTGCTCTTACTAAAGTTTTGAAAATCTCTTCATCTTTAATTCCCACAGAGAAAAACTCAGAAAAAATAAACTTTACTACAGCAGAATCCACCTTAGGCTGAGGATAAAAAGAGTCTTTGGAAATTAACAGTTCCTTTGAAACCGAAGCACTTATTTGAGAAAAGACAGACAAAACTCCATAATCTTTTGTACCTGGATTTGCTACTATCCTGTCTGCAACTTCATTTTGAAACATTAAAATTGCCACAGACAAAGAGTTCTTATTTTCTAACAACTTAAAAAGCAAAGGGACAGAAATACTGTAGGGTATATTACCTAAAACCTTTAATTTATCCCCATATAATTTAGCAATTTTAAGGAAGTCTAAGTTTAAAATGTCCTGGTTGATCACTTCAACATTTTTATCCTTGATGATACTATTTTTTAACAATGTAACTAAGTCTTTATCAATCTCTACTGCAAGAACCTTTTTAACCCTGGCAGCCAATCGGGTGGTCAAAGCTCCTAAACCTGCTCCTATTTCAACAATCACCTCATCCTTTTTCAAATCATAGAGGTCTATAATCTCGTCAACGACATTCTCATCTACAAGAAAATTCTGCCCCAATCTTTTATTGGGACGGACCTTATATTTTTTTAACTGGGTTAATTGAGAAACCATACTATTTTGTTCATCCTGAAAGACGAAAAATCACTTTTTCAACCTATACTATTTTGGCCACCTGGAAACAGCGTTTATATCCATAGATGAAACGATCCCTTTTCTTAAATAGTAATCACCAATCGCTGCAATCATTGCCGCATTGTCGGTACAAAGAACAGGTGAAGGTATAAATACCCCTATGCCTTTTTCTTTGCTTATCTCCTTTAATCTGGTTCGAAGCCTTGTATTGCATGCCACTCCACCAGCAAGAACAATTTTATCGACACCACTACTCATTACAGCCGTAAGAGCTTTAATAACCAGAACATCAACTACTGCTTCTTGAAAACTTGCGGCAATATCATTGATCTGATCGGATATTATTTCCTTAGAACAAGTTTTTACATAATTTAAAACTGCTGTTTTTAGCCCACTGAAACTGAAGTCAAGAGAATCATGGGATATAAAGGCCCTGGGAAAATCGACTGCAACAGGGTTCCCTTCTTTAGACAGTTGATCGATCACAATCCCTCCTGGATACCCAAGCTTCAAAAGCTTGGCAACCTTATCGAAGGCCTCCCCGGCAGCATCATCTCTGGTCTGTCCAAGCAACTGGAACTCATCAAAACCATTAACCAGGTATAGACTAGTATGCCCACCAGAAACTACTAATGATATAAATGGGAAATCCGGTTTGTCCTCTTCCAGAAATATAGCAGAGATATGGCCTTCAATATGATGGACTCCTATTATAGGTATCTTTTTTACATAGGCTATTGATTTTGCGACTGATAACCCCACAAGAAGAGAACCCACTAATCCAGGCCCCTGGGTTACAGCTATCCCCTGAATCTCACTCAAAGACAGGTTTGCTATAGACAGGGCCTCTTCTATTACCGGGATAATAGATTCAACGTGTTTTCTTGAAGCAAGTTCAGGAACAACCCCTCCAAACTTGCTGTGCACATCAATTTGAGAATAGATTACGTTGGATAATATCTTTTTGCCATCCAATACTACTGCCGCAGCAGTCTCATCGCAAGAAGACTCTATGCCTAAGATTAACATAATGAATGCCTTATTTAAAAATTAGACCTGTCTAATTAGATCGTCCTAAAAAATGAAAAATTTCCTTTGGAGAGAACATGAGCAGGATTTTTGGGGCACCCATCTTGACAAAGCAGAAGATAAGCATTTTCAAATGTTTGAGCTCAAAGGGTGAGTTTCTGAAAATGCCTGAAGCGAGTTATCGATGTGTCAAAAAAACCTGCACCAGAGAGCTGAAAAGGTAACTTTTCAGTGTGAACTAATTAATTTCCATAATTCAAGCTGTTTTTAATACTAGCCTAACATCCAGGGAATTTCAAGGTATTTGTAAAGATATACGGGATTGAACTTGACTGAAAAAATGATTGACTATAAAATGAGAATCATGTCTTCATCTACCTTTCCCCTTATCATCTGGTTAATTTTGGTATTTATACTCACTGTAATACACATTCCTGATACTAAGATTAAGACAGAACTACCACTTGATAAGATTGTACATTTCGTGCTTTATGGAATAACCGCTATCTTGTTTTTCAAGACATTTAGGTTGTGGTTTCGGAAAAAGGGAGATATTATTTTTTTCTCAGTAATTTCTTCTTCTTTATGTGGCCTATTGTTTGAATTTGTGCAGATTTTTTTACCCTATCGCAGTTTTTCTCTCACCGACATTGAAGCTGACACTCTCGGCGCAATAATCTTTGCAACCGCATATTCCTTTAAACATCATGAGAGAAATTTTTAGCAATTTTCTTTGTTTCACCATCTCATATATGCAGGTTCCCCTCCGGACAATGCTGGTCATTGCCCCCCTTCAAGAGAGCATCTTTTCCTGTTTTTGCATTTCTTTGGTGGAACATATAATACTGCTGGTGCAATCTGCAAGATTGCACCAGCATAGGATGTCAATTCAATCTTAAAAAGGGGAAACGTCTTGATATCATATATCCCTGGATACATTGAGTTACATAAAACCGGCGAGTTGAAAAGAAGGATTGAGACTCTTAATGAGATATTAAAAGAGTGCAATCTGTGTCCTCGGAGATGCGGCGTAAATCGTTTGGAGGGTGAGATAGGCGTTTGTAGAGGTGGGGCTGAGTTGATGGTCTCAAGCATTTCTCCTCATTTTGGTGAAGAGCCGCCTCTTGTTGGATTTCATGGATCAGGAACTATCTTTTTGACTCACTGCAATTTAAGGTGTGTATTCTGCCAGAACTACGATATTAGTCATCTAGGAAGAGGTCATATAACCACCTCATCAGAGATGGCAAACTATATGTTAGAACTGCAAAATATGGGGTGTCACAATATCAACTTCGTTACCCCAACCCATTATGTTCCTCAGATTTTGGCTTCCTTACCAGAGGCTATCGATTCAGGGTTGAGGGTTCCCTTAGTATTCAATTGTGGCGGATACGAATCCTTGGAAGTAATTAGACTTCTTAAGGGTATTATAGATATCTACATGCCTGATGTTAAATATGCTGATGGAGAGGTCGCAAAGAAATACTCCATGTCCCCGGACTATCCTGAAGTAATAAAAAAGGTGCTTTTAGAGATGCATAGTCAGGTGGGTGACTTAAAGATAAATGAGGATGGAATCGCTGAAAGGGGATTGTTAATCAGACACTTGGTTATGCCTGAAGGCTTGGCGGGCACCCTGAAACTAATGGTTTTTATCGCTAAGTATATTTCAAAAGACTCATACGTTAATATTATGGCTCAGTATTGTCCTATATATAGAGCAAATGAGTTTTCAGAATTAAACAGGAAAATTAGTTTACAGGAATATCAGGATGCAATTACAACTGCCGGAAAGGCCGGGCTGCACCGAGGGTTTTAAACCTTTATGCCAGCCAGAGTTAAAAGCTTTACAGTATCTTCATGCAATTCATCCCTGACTTTTGAAATATTATTCTTTCCTATCCAGACAGCCTCTCCCACATCGTCATCCGGTTTCAGTTCTCCTCCTGCCACCTCTGCCAGATAATCAATATAGATTACATGAAGTTCTACCTGATTTTCTTCTTTCACTATTCTTTCAAAGGGTTTTAAATGGGTTTTTAGGTTGATCTCCAGATGTGTCTCTTCTCTTATTTCTCTTTTAACCCCGTCTTCTATCTTCTCGCCAAGGTTGAGTTTTCCACCGGGGCAGGTCCATTTTCCCTGCCAGAACCCGCCTTTTTCTGGGACATGCTTTACAAGAAGGATATTACCTTTCCCATCCTCGATAACCGCCCCTACGGCAACGATAATCTTATCCTGTTCCACTTCTTTTGCCTTTATGTAAAATTTTGTCGTTCAGTTTCTTTCGTCCACTTATTAAGAATCTTTGACAACGATACCATCTAGCTCCTTTTCCTGAAGAAAACCCTTACAGGAGTTCCTTCGAACCCAAAATTCTCACGTATCTTGTTCGTTATATATCTTTCGTATGAAAAATGGATGCCTTCAGGAAAGTTCACGAAGATAACGAATGAAGGGGGCTTTATTGAAACCTGGGTTATATAATAGAGTTTCAGCTCTCTGTTTCGGTACCTCGGTGGCGGATTATCGCGTTTGATATCTTCAAAAACCCTGTTTAATTCAGAGGTAGGCACCCTACTCTGATACTGTTCCGCCACTTTGTCAACCAGGTCTAAAATCTTCAATGCCCTTTGCCCTGTTAAAGCTGAAACAAAGATTATAGGGGCATATCTTAAGAATTTTAAATTATACCTTATATCTTCCGTATACTTTAAAATTGTATAAGTGTCCTTTTCAACCAAGTCCCATTTGTTCACCACCAGGACAGATGCCCTTCCCTTGTCATGTGCCAATCCGGCTATTTTGGCATCCTGCTCGGTGATCCCTTCTTCGGCATCTATAAGGATAAGAGCTACATCACATCTGCTTATACTTTTCAATGCGCCAATTACACTGTACTTTTCCAATTGGCGACTGATCCTGCCCCTCCTTCTAATCCCGGCTGTATCTATCAGAATGTAGTCCTTTTCCCCTATTTTAAATGGTGTATCTATCGCATCTCTGGTTGTTCCCGGTTTTTCGCTGACAATCCCCCTCTCATTTCCGATAATCCTGTTAACCAGGGATGATTTCCCTACGTTTGGCCTACCAATCACGGCTATCTTTATTATACTTTCACTGTATTTTATTTCGGAGTGTTTGGGCAGAAGATCGAGGACATCATTCATAAGATCACCTACCCCTCTTCCATGTTCTGCTGAAATTGAATATAGATTTTCTATGCCGAGCCGGTAAAAGTCGTATACCTTCTCTTCATGGCTATCACCATCAATCTTGTTTATAACATGAAGTACAGGTTTATTTACTTCTCTCAGTTTGTTGGCTATCTCTATATCTGCAGGTGTAAGACCCTCTTTACCGTCAACCAGGAAAATAATCAAATCCGCTTCTTCCATAGCCAACTGAACTTGCTGATATATATGTAACGACATCTCGTCATTAACACCAGGCTCAAAGCCTCCGGTATCTATTAATAAAAAACTCCGGCCATCTCTTTGAACTTCAGCATAGTTTCTATCCCTGGTTATACCCGGCTCATCTCCTACAATAGCCTTTTTTCTCCTTGCGATCCTGTTAAAAAGGGTCGACTTTCCTACATTGGGTCTGCCAACAATTGCAATTACCGGTATCATCTTTTATTTATAACCCATCTTTCCTAAAACTCTTATATTCTTGCTCCAGTCTTTTTCCACCCTCACCCGCAGTTCGAGGTAGACTTTAGCTCCTAAGAGTTTTTCAATGTCAAACCTTGCCATCGTTCCAATTTGCTTTAGCATACTCCCTTTTTTGCCTATCAGAATCCCCTTTTGAGAAATTTTTTCCACATGTATTGTAGCACTAATAAATATGGTATCTGCATTTTCCCTCTCTTTAAAGGCATCAATCACAACTGCAACAGAATACGGTATCTCCTGAGAGGTAAGACGAAAAACTTTTTCCCTTATTATTTCTGCTACTATAAAACGTTCCGGCAGATCGGTAATCATATCTTCAGGGAAATACTGTGGTCCAAAAGGAAGTAATTGTTCTATCTCCTCTATTAATTTATCAACCCCCTCCCCTGATAAAGCTGATATGGGCACAATCCTGTTGAGATTGTAAAGTTTGCTGAATTGGTCTATCAAAGGGAGAAGAGATTCTTTTCTTATTAAATCGATCTTGTTTATTACCAGAATAATTGGTGATTTAACCTTTTCAATAGCCTCAATAACAAACTGGTCTTTATCTCCGATACCTGTATTAGCTTCGACCAAAAACAGGATTATATCTACATCACCACAAGCCTTGATTGCTTCCTTAACCATATATTTGTTCAATTGAGATTTTGCCTTGTGGATCCCCGGAGTATCGAGAAAAATCATTTGGGAACAAGTAGTATTTTTAATACCCAAAATCTTGTTTCTGGTAGTCTGGGGTTTATTAGAAACAATGGCTATCTTCTCTTCAAGAAGATAGTTCAGTAGCGTGGACTTCCCTACATTCGGTTTACCTATTATGGAGATAAAACCTGACTTAAGATTCATAATTTAAACTCATAATTTAAAATGTTGTTAACAGAGAATAGTGAACGGTTAAGTGTTAATTGAGAAGCTCCCTGCTATCGATAGATGAGATGAAAGAATCCGTTATTAATTCAAGGAAACCTCTCTTTACTCCTGTCTCTCTTATAACTTTTAAATCTTTACCTTTATATTTTTGCTTCAGTTTAGCAATATTACCATTTTTCTGACCGCAGAAGAATGAATAATCCTTTGGAGTTACTCTAAAAGTCAGGCTTTCATCATGAAAGGAGCTTTTATCAATCAATCTCTCCGCCATCTCATAAAAGATAGCAGATTCTACCAGATGACGAAGGGAGGGGTGATATGGCCCTGCAAGTATAGTCCCCTCTCTTTCCAATTCAGGGGTCGGCTGTAACCCAAGTCTTATTACCGGAATATTAGCAACTTTAAATCTTAAAAGGGCTTTTTTGCAGATATCTACAGCTTCATCCAACGTCATTGGCAAGAAGCCCCCTCTCAAATAAAGCACCTCCAGGGGGGTATCTTTTATAACCAGGGTAGGATATATACGCACAAAATCGGGCCCCATCTTTATAACCTTATCAACCGTATTTATAATTGTATCCTGAGTATCATCCGGCAAACCCGGCATAATCTGAAGCCCCAGCTCTAAATCATGTTCTTTAATGGTTTTCACAGCCATCTCTACATCAGCTGAAGTATGTCCCCTCCCTGAAAGCATCAATACCCTGTCCACCATAGACTGGACTCCCAACTCAATAGTATCAACTCCATAATCTTTGAGTGAATATACAACTTCTGAATCAATATAGTCCGGGCGGGTTGAAATCCTGATAGAGCTGACTTCTCCCTTCTTTATAAACTCATTAGCTTTGGAGAGTAAAGACTCCTGAACCCCCGAATCCAGTCCCGTAAAACTTCCACCATAGAAAGCGATCTGCATTTTATAACCATCTTTTTTACCCCATGATTTAAGATATAGTTTTACAGTCTCCTCTAAGAGATCCGGAGTCATCGCAGGATCAGAAACCCCTGTAACGGTCATTTGATTACAAAATACACACTGATGGGGGCACCCCAGATGGGGCACAAAGATTGGTATAATGAAAAACTTCATAGCAATAGACCTTTGGAAAGCTTTGTTTTTTGAAAAGTACTCATGAGGACAAAATTCCCCCGGAATATATTCCACGCCTCTTTTATACTATTTCCGGGTTTTTAAAAGCACACCCAAGGCTTCCTTTGCAGCCCTCTGTTCCGCCTCCTTTTTGTTTTTACCCAGACCTTTTCCAAAGACTTTACCGTTTATTAATATATCGATCTGAAAGGTCTTGTCGTGATCAGGCCCAGATTCTCCAGTAAGCACATATCTGGGAGTAGTTTTAAAATTACTCTGGGAATGCTCCTGTAGTTGAGTTTTGAAGTCTTTATAAAAACCTTCATTTTTTTCCTCAGTCAATATCGAAGAAAAATGCCTGCTTATTACCTTGAATACCCTGTTAAAACCTCTATCAAGATAAATTGATGCCACAAGGGCTTCAAATGACGCAGCCAGTATAGAGTCCTTATCTCTTCCGTTGGTTATTTCTTCCCCCTTGCTTAAGAGAAGAAAATCACCCAGTGTTAAACTCTTAGCTATTGAAGATAAACGTCTTTCATTAACTATTGTAGCTCTAGCCTTTGACAGGTCTCCTTCCGTGTATTCGGGAAATCTTTCCATTAACATATGTGTAATTATTACATCCAGGACAGAATCGCCTAAAAGTTCCAATTTCTCATTATCATTGAATGCTTTTAATTGTCTCTCATTGGCAAAAGATTTATGCGTGAGAGCCTGGTTTAGAAGGTTTAAGTTCTTAAATTTGTATGAAATCCTATTTTGCAATTCTCTGAGTTTCTTGGCCCTGCTTTTTTCCATTATTAAATTATTTTTCCTGTTAATTGCAGAGTATTGATTTTTGTTCATCCTTTCAATTAATCCTTAAGTATTTTTTTAATTAGACTAACAGAAGTAATATTGAAGATTGGACATACTTAAAATACATTATTTTCTTAAGAAATTTACCTAACAAAATGCATCTTATATTAACACCTCAACTGTGTCAACGCCATTTTATTGACAACTTACTTGACCTCTGTGGTAATCTATTATTTATACAAAAAGACTCAATAGGGTAATTTGGACACCAATCAATACAAGAAAAAAATAAGTACTTTCTGACCGTAAAACATATAACTCCACTCGCACATCTTCAAGTAATTTATTAATTATATCTTGTAACTATACTTTAATAAAGGTTTATTAAATATGTTATTGGTTGTTCATGATGAAAATTAAGGCATGTTTGAAAGGTCGAAAACACTTTTTAGGAAAGATAAGAGATACAATCTTGGTTTCTTGTGAGTTATCATTTTGTCTCGAACTTTTTAACCACATTTAATATAATTTTTCCCGTTATATATATACCTAAAAATAGAACCATCAATACTACAAAAACCCCTATATACCTAATAATAAGGGTCCCTATAATCCATGTCCATTTGTCCTTTGCAACAAGAATCCTTGTTTCTTTTCCCTCGTGCTTTAATATAGTTATGGAATGCCAGGGACGGTTTCCATCGTCTTCAATATAGGTCGAATCTCTCCATTCTCGAAACTTGATATCCTCCCAACCTTTTAATGCCTCCTTGTAGAATTTTACAGCATCATTATGAGACAAACCGACTTTAAATTCTAACCTATCATCTGTCTTATCAATTATAATTCCCTCGGGAATCAATGGAGCTCCAAGGAAATCTTCCCCATTTGTGTAATTAGTAACTGTCAAAAGCAAAATCAACCCCAGAAATAAACATTTTTTCATTTTTTACCCTTTATATTCAGGAGAGTTTTTTATCCTATAAAATTAATTTTTTAAAAATAAAATGTTTGTACGCTAGTCAAACATGGCGATAAACATCCCTGCTGCTGCTGCTGAACCTATGACACCAGCAAGGTTTGGACCCATCGCATGCATCAAGAGATGATTCGTTTTGTCAGACTTTAAACCCTCAATTTGAGAGACTCTTGCAGCCATAGGTACCGCAGAAACCCCTGCTGATCCTATAAGGGGGTTTATCTTTTCTTTCAAGAACAGATTCATAATCTTAACAGTCAGAATGCCACCAACGGTACAAACTGCAAAGTCCAAGAGCCCCAAGCCAAAAATGAATAGTGGCTTCCAGCTTAAAAATCTATCTGCCTGCATAGAAGCACCAACGGAAATTCCTAAAAAGATTGTTACTATATTCATAAGCGAATTTTTTGCTGTTTCTGTTAACCTTTCAACAACTCCACTTTCCTTCATCAGATTGCCAAGCATAAACATACCCATCAAAGGTATTACAGCAGGAACAAGAAGCGCAATAATCCCTACAGTTACCAAAGGGAAAAGAATCTTTTCCTGTCTTGAAACCGATCTCAATTGCCGCATACGGATTTTTCTTTCTTTACTTGTTGTCATAAGTCTAATAATCGGGGGTTGTATAAGGGGAACCATCGCCATGTAGGAATACGCAGCCAGTGCATTTGCCCCCAGAAGCTGTGGAGCAAGATGTTGGGTTAAATAAATCGTTGTAGGGCCATCTGCGCCGCCAATAATGCTTACCGAGGCCGCTTCTTTTAGAGTAAATCCAACGAGAATCGTCCCTGTGAATGTAATAAAAACACCCAGCTGAGCACCAGCACCTATAAGAAGAGTCTTTGGATTCGCAATTAGCGGGCCAAAATCAGTCATGGCCCCCAATCCCAAAAAGATGACGCAAGGGATAACCTCCCATTCCAAACCATAGTGGTAAAATACTTGTAGAAGCTGGGCATGACCTTGTGAATAACCCATAAGCGGAACAAGAGGAAAGTTAACAATAAAGATTCCAAAACCTATGGGGAGAAGTATTAGGGGCTCATATTTCTTTGCGATTGCAATATAGATAAATAGGCTACCCACACCCCACATGATGACAAATTTCCAATCGAAGTTAGAGAATCCAGTAGTGCCAAGGATCCCATATAACATGTCTATTATTTCATTAAGTGTCATAGGAATACCCTTTTAAAAATGTTATGGAATTTGTAATTAGTTGATTATAGATGATTTAGTGTTGTAGTATAACGATGCTGATAGATATGAATAAGTCTTAAAACCATTATAAAAAAATAAGATAATTTTGCTCGATTGTTTCTTTTATAATTACCTGCTCTTTTTCACTCCTACTCTGTCACAAAAACCAAATACAAGGCATTCAGTACATTTGGGAGAAATAGGATGACAAATTATTTGCCCCAGGCGCACTAAGAGATCGTTAAATTCTATCCAATACTCTTCAGGAAGTTTTGCTCTCAGAGCAAATTCTGTTGCCTGTGGATTTTTAGTGTTTACATAACCAAAACGATTACAAATGCGATGGACATGGGTATCAACACATATTCCAAGTTTTCCATATCCCTTTGTGACTACCAGGTTGGCTGTCTTTCTACCCACCCCCGGCAGTTTCAGGAGGTCATCGATCTCATCAGGAACACAAGACTTCCATTCTTCTATTAGCATCTTACACGTAGAAAGGATATTTTTTGCCTTAGTCCGATAAAAACCCACTGGATATATAATCTCTTTCAGTCTTTGTTCCTTTAATTCAAGCATTTTCTCAGGAGTGTCTGCTATTTCAAAGAGCCTCATTGATGCTTGAACTGTAGTTGTATCTTGAGTTCTTGTGCTGAGAATGCAGGAAATTAACACCTTAAAGGGATCCTTGGATTTTTCAGCTAACAAAGTTGTTACAGGTGGCTTCCAGTTTACTATTTTTTTTCTAAGAATACCTACTATCTGACGAATATCATCTTCTTTCATATTTGAAGATTTATTAAGGAATACAGCTTTTACTGACTACTAAAGCTGTAACAAAGTGGAGAGATTTGGAGACTTGAAAAATTAAGTAGTTATTTTCTTACTTGCTTATCTTTTCTTTTAAATCCTTACCAACCTTTAAAAAAGGTAATTTTTTTGCTTTGACTTCGATACTACTCCCAGTTCTGGGGTTCCTGCCTATATATGGTTTATACTCTCTAACCACAAAACTGCCAAACCCACGAATTTCAATTCTATCATTGTTTATAAGAGCATCAGTTAGACTTTCAAAAATTATATTAACAATCTCATTTGCTTTCTTCTTTGTAATATTAGCTTTAATACTTAATTGCTTAGCTAAATCAGACTTATTCATGAAATCTCCCTTCAAGAAAAGTTTTCCAGAGAAAGGCCATTATTATCAGCTTCAGCTTCCTCAATCCTTCATGAACAGACCCTTTCCTTTATATAAGTACCTTAATTTTATAATAAGTAATAAATTTAAAGTCAAGATGTTTTTAGGTTGAAAAAGTAAAATATAAAAAAATAATCATTCAGTCACTTGGGATCTTTCACTTTTCCAGTCCAAAAAAAGGTTTGCAATTTCTATGTATTTAAGTTATAAGAATATTTTCTTATAAAAGCAAAGGTTTATTTATATTTATAGGTAATTTTATAAGGTATTAATAGAGCTTTTGAGGAGGACCATAATTTGAGTAACCAGAGTGAATTAGACGCTTTACGTGACAAGGTAGATTATATAGATACAGGGATACTCAAATTGCTAAACAAACGGGCTGAATTAGCAATTAAGATCGCTAAAATAAAAACTAAAAACAATATGGATTTCTATGCACCGGGAAGAGAACTTAAAATATATGAGAGGCTAACAAATATAAATAAAGGCCCTTTTACAAACGAAGCTGTAAAGACTGTTTTTAGAGAGATCATCTCTGCTTCCCTATCCCTTGAGCAACCCATTAAAATTGCATATCTGGGGCCTAAAGCCACCTTTACTCACCTGGCATCTATTGATCACTTCGGTTTATCAGCAGATTTTATACAGAAAAGTAATATCCCTGAAATATTTGACGAAGTGGAACGAGACAGGGTTAATTTTGGAGTTGTGCCAATAGAGAACTCAACTGAAGGGGTCGTAAGTAATACACTTGATATGTTTGTTGACTATAACCTTAAGATATGCGCAGAGATCTTATTAGAGATATCTCATCATCTTATGTCAAAAACAGGCAAGATGGAAAATATCGAGAAGGTGTATTCTCACCCCCATGCTATTGCTCAATGTCGTAAATGGCTTGAAAATAATCTTCCAAGTATACCTGTAATTGACGTAGCAAGTACCGCTTTGGCTGCTCAAAATGCATCCGATGACTCATCAGTTGCCGCTATTGCCAGCGAGTTTGCTTCTACCCTTTATAATCTGAAGATAGTAAGAAAGAAGATTGAGGATCACCTCAATAATTTTACCAGATTCCTCGTAATCGGAAAAAAGGAACTTGAAAAGAGCGGCAATGATAAAACATCCATTATGTTTTCTGTTAAAGACGAAGTTGGAGCTTTACACCGGATGCTGGAACCTTTTGCCAGGAACAGTATCAATCTGACAAAGATTGAGTCAAGGCCACTTAAAAAAAAGGCGTGGGAATATATATTCTTTATAGATATGGAAGGACATCTCTCTGATGAAAACATAAAAAATGCCTTGGATGAATTGAACAAAAATTCTTTGTTCCTAAAGGTATTGGGATCATACCCCAGAAGCAAAAAAATTAGAAACTAGAAAGAAACAGTATGATTGTAGTATTAAAACCAAATTGTACCGAAAATGATCTTAATCGTGTCATAAAAAAGATAGAAGATCTGGGTCTTTCTGTCCATATCTCAAAGGGGAAAGAACGTACCATTATTGGTGCTATTGGAGAGGACGCCATACTTCACAGCCAATCACTAGAGTCTCTTCCCGGTGTCGAAAAGATAGTACCAATATTAAAGCCTTACAAGCTGGTTAGCAGAGACTTCAAAAAAGAAGACACAATAATAAATTCCAATGGAATTGAAATTGGCGGCAATAAAATACAGATTATTGCTGGGCCCTGTTCAGTTGAAGGCAGAGATATGCTGTTGGATGTAGCCCAATCTGTTAAAGCGACAGGGGCAACCTTCCTGCGTGGAGGTGCTTTTAAACCCAGGACTTCACCATACAGTTTTCAGGGATTGGGTGAAGAGGGGTTAAGGTACCTGGCTGAAGCAAGAGAAAAAACGGGTTTAATGGTGGTCACTGAATTGATGGACCCCAGAGATATTGACATAGTCTGCAAGTATGCTGATATAATTCAGATTGGCACAAGGAATATGCAGAATTTCCGTCTATTGAAAGAGGTTGGTACCATTAAAAAACCCATTATCCTTAAAAGAGGTTTCAGTGCTACTATACTGGAGCTCCTGATGTCTGCAGAATATATTGCTTCCCAGGGAAATGAGCAGATAATACTATGCGAGAGAGGGATTAGAACATTTGAAACAGCTACGCGCAATACCCTCGATATAAGTGCTATTCCAATAATTAAGGAGCTTAGCCATCTTCCTATAATTGTAGATCCAAGCCATGCTGTTGGTAAATGGAATCTGGTAGGGCCGGTATCCAGAGCTGCTATCGCAGCTGGAGCAGACGGATTAATGATTGAGGTGCACCCTTCCCCACAGGATGCCCTTTCTGACGGCCCTCAATCCTTAAAGCCCGATAATTTTAACAACCTGATGAACGATCTGCGAAACATAGCCAACACTATAGGAAGGAGTTTGTAAGAGTGGCTTACCTCTTTGAGAAGGTTGCAATTATCGGATTGGGGTTAATTGGAGGTTCGTTAGCAAAGGCCTCCAAGGGGGGAAACCTCTTTAAAAAAGTAGTTGGTATAGGCAGAAACAAAAATAATCTGAAAAGGGGCATTGATCTTGGCGCTATTGATAGTTATACCACCCATGCTACTGAAGGTGTTTCTGATGCAGATTTAGTGGTGCTGGCTACCCCTCCTGGACTAATTGTCGAGATAATCAAGGAAGTACTGCCGTATATACCAGATGGGTGTATAATTACTGATGTGGGCAGTGTAAAGGAAGAAATAGTAAAAGGAGTGGAAAGGCTTATCACTGACAATAACAATATACATTTTGTTGGTGGTCATCCCATTGCAGGAACAGAGAATTCTGGAATTGAGGCCATAGATCCTCAATTATTTATCGGGCATAAATGTATACTTACCCCTACTTTGGAAACAAACAAAATTGCCTTCGAAAAAATTAAAACTATGTGGGAAAAGGTTGGTTGCAAAGTCGTTTCGATGGATATGGTTAAACATGACAGCATCTTCTCTGTTGTTAGCCATTTGCCCCATGTTGTTGCATTTTCCCTGATAAACGCTATAATCAATATTAGATATCTCAAAGAGGATATAGTGTCATACTCTGCCGGGGGGCTTAAAGACTTCACACGGATTGCAGCCAGTGATCCCATAATGTGGAAAGACATCTTTATAATGAATAAAGAAAATATGCTGGATGGTATAACTCATTTTCAATCCTCACTGGAAGAGATAAAGAAAGCCATTGAAGAAGAGGATTCTGGAAAGCTGGTATCAATATTTCAAAAATCAAGAGAAGTGAGGAGATCTATTCAATAAACCAGCATTCAGAGACCATGGGATATAAATCAGAAGGTAATATTGGAAAAGATAGTCGTTGAAAAAAGGGGAGGATTAAAAGGAGAATTAACCGTACCTGGAGATAAATCAATATCCCATAGGGCTGTAATTATTGGTTCTCTGGCAAGGGGCAAGACCCGAATAACAGGACTCTTAAGAGGTGACGATAATCTAAGAACGCTGAATGCCTTTCGAATGATGGGCATTGAAATAGATGAGTCAAAAGAAGAGCAACTGATAATAAATGGTAGAGGACTATACGGTTTAACCGAACCTGAAGATGTTATAGATGCTGGAAACTCTGGAACCACTATGCGTCTTCTGACGGGTCTTTTAAGTGGACAAAAATTTTTCTCTGTAATTACTGGCGATAGATACCTCCGCAAGAGGCCCATGAAGAGAGTTGTTGAGCCTCTTAGTTCAATGGGGGCTAAAATTTGGGGAAGAGGAAACGGCAATTTTGCCCCACTGGTTATTAAAGGGACAAAGCTAAATCCTATTGATTATACCTCTCCTATTACAAGTGCCCAAATTAAGTCAGCTATCCTCTTAGCAGGTCTTTATGCTGATGGGGTTACAAAAGTAACTGAACTTTCTATGTCCAGAGATCATACTGAGCGCATGCTCAACTTCTTTGGCGCCGATTTAAAAAAAGAGGGAAACTCTGTCAGCATATCCGATGGATCAAATATGGAGGGAAAGGAGATTGAAATCCCAGGTGACATCTCTTCGGCTGCCTTTTTTATAGTAGCAGCCTTGGTTATTCCAAATTCGGAACTTTTATTAAAACGAGTTGGGGTAAATCCGAGTCGAACCGGTATATTAGAAGTACTGGGAAAAATGGGAGGAAAGATTCAATTATTGAACAAAGATGAAATATGTGGTGAACCTGTAGCAGACATATTGGTTAAAACCAGTCAGCTTATAGGAGTTAAAATTGAAGGAGACCTGATACCAAAAACGATAGATGAACTTCCTATTCTATCTGTTGCGGCATCAGCAGCAAAGGGAGACACCGTAATCAAAGATGCTAAAGAATTGAGGGTTAAAGAAACCGATAGAATCAAGGCTGTTGCCTCCGAACTAAAGAAATTTGGAGTAGAGGTAGAGGAATTCGATGATGGTATGAGGATATCAGGCAAAGACAGCTTAACTGGATGTGAATGCCAAAGTTTCGGAGATCATCGTATCGCCATGTCATTAATAATTGCTGGTCTCATGGCATCAGGTAAAACTGTTGTAGAAGATACTACTTGTATTGGAACATCGTTTCCTGATTTTAAAGACAAACTGTTTTCTCTTATTCAATAGTTTAACTTGAAAGTTAGACATTCGTCAGTCTAGGATGTTGGGGAATATGAAAAAGGGACTCATCATTGCCATTGATGGCCCGTCAGGCGCTGGGAAAAGTACAATAAGCAAAATTTTAGCAAAAAGGTTGAATTATACCTATATTGATACCGGAGCTATGTATAGAGCTGTTGCATTGAGAACCCTTGAAAAAAATATTAACATTGATGACGAAAATAGTCTTTCACAGATGTGCTTAGAGACAGATATTTCATTTAGTATAGGAAATGGTTCTTCGAAGGTGTTGCTAAATGGCAAAGATGTTACAGAGGCAATAAGGGCTCCCAATGTGAGTCTGGTGGCTTCAAGCGTCTCTGCTAAAAAGGTTGTAAGGGATACATTGTTAAAGTTACAGAGAAAGATGGGAAAAGATGGCGGAGTCATCATGGAGGGAAGAGACATTGGAACAGTAGTTTTCCCAGATGCTGATATTAAATTCTATCTCGATGCTTTATCAGAAGAAAGGGGGAAGAGGAGATATAAAGAATTAATTGCAAAAGGAGAAAATGTTAGTTTAGATAAGGTCACAAAGGAATTAATTCAAAGAGACCTTAACGATAGTTCTAGAAAATATGCCCCCTTAAAACCTGCCATTGACGCTATTAATATCGACTCTACCGACAGAACTATTGAAGAAATTGTAGATAAATTATTGGAGATTATTAGAGGAATTTAAATTGTTAAAAAAATAATTTAGGAGGATAACCTTTTAATGGAAAATGAAACCGATGTAGTTCAAGACAAAGATTCTAACCTTGAGAGAAAGGATGCAGACACAGATACTGCGTCAACAAATATGAGTTCCGATGCCGATGAGAGTTTTGAGCAACTCTATGAAAACAGCTTAAACAAATTGCAAGAAGGAGAAGTAGTAAGGGGTAAAGTTATTCAGATAACTGAAAATAATATTATGATAGACGTTGGCTACAAATCTGAAGGACAGATATCGGCTAAAGAATTTATGAATGATAAGGGAGAACTAACTGTAAATATTGGTGATGAGGTAGACGTTCTGCTCGAGCGGAGAGAAGATAAGAATGGATCTGTTGTTTTATCCAAAAATAAGGCAGACAAGTTAAAAGTATGGGATGAGATCAGCAGAATTTATGATGAAGATAACGTTATAGAAGGGGAAATCATTTCCAGAGTAAAAGGTGGATTCGCTGTAGATATTGGTATTAATGCATTTTTGCCTGGGTCACAAGTAGACCTTCGTCCTATTAGAAATTTTGAAGATTCCATTGGTAAGCGGTTTAAATTTAAGATATTAAAGTTCAATAAAAAACAGGGAAACATCGTTCTATCTAGAAGAGCTATCCTGGAAAAAGAAAGAGAAATCTCTAGAAAAAGCACTCTGGAAACTCTGGAAGAGGGACAAATAATTGAAGGTACCGTAAAAAATATTACTGATTATGGTGTATTTATAGACCTTGGAGGAATTGATGGTCTATTGCATATAACAGACCTCTCTTGGGGTAAGGTAACTCACCCTCAAGACATGTGTTCTGTAGGAGACAAATTAAAAGTTAAAATTATAAAATTTGACAAAGAAAACGAAAGAGTTTCCTTAGGATTAAAACAAACCACACCTGCCCCTTGGACTAATGCAAATGAAAAGTACCCAATAGGTGCAAGGGTTAAGGGAAGAGTAGTCAGCCTGGCAGATTACGGCGCCTTTGTTAGACTGGAAGAAGGGATTGAAGGTTTAGTACATATTTCTGAGATGTCTTGGACTCGAAAGATTAGACACCCCTCGAAAGTTGTGGCCATAGGTGACGAAATAGATGCTGTTGTTCTGGATATTGATATTTCTAGAAAGAGAATTTCTCTGGGCATAAAACAAATAGAACCAAACCCTTGGGCTGTAGTTAAAGAAAAATATCCCATAGGCACAAAGATTGAAGGTGTTGTCAAAAATGTAACCGACTTTGGTGTATTTATAGGTATAGAAGAAGGGATTGATGGATTGGTTCACATATCAGATATCTCTTGGAAACAAAAAATTAAGAACCCCTCGGAGTTGTATCAAAAAGGTCAAAGTGTGAAGGCAGTCGTCCTGAATGTGGATCAAGAAAATGAAAGGTTTTCCCTGGGTATCAAACAGCTTGAACCTGATCCATGGGATACGCTACTAAAAAACTATAAAACAGGCAATGTAGTTTCAGGGACTGTTACCAGTATTACAGATTTTGGTATATTTGTTGAATTAGAAGAAGGGATCGAGGGATTAATTCATATCTCTGAGATTAGCAAAGAAAAAGTGGAAAAACCTGCAGACTTTGCTAAAATTGGAGAAAATATATCTGCTGTAATCATCAATATTGCTGAAAAGGAAAAAAAGATAGGTCTGAGTATTAAAGAGCTGCATAAGATGTCGGAAAAAGCTGATTTTCAGAAATTTACATCTAACCAGGAATCAGCTACCTCCAATTTGGGAGAATTAATTAAAGAGGAACTTGAACAAAAAAAATAAAAATCGAGGTTAACAGGTGAAAAGGCACCCAGTTTTATTAGGTATTATAATAGTAGGCATACTTTTAGTTGCTTTCTTCATCACTATATTTGTTATCACTTCCAATAAAGGGAATACAATTCTCGTAATGGGTGATAAGGTTGCGGTGATAAATATCAATGGAATAATCAAGGACTCAACAACTTTTATTGATCAACTTATAAAGTTTAAAAAGGATAAAAGTGTTAAAGCAATAGTGTTGAGAATTGATTCTCCAGGGGGTGCCGTTGGGCCAACCCAAGAAATATATGAAGAGGTAAAAAAAGCTAAAGAGAAAAAAAAGGTATTGGTTTCCATGGGGTCACTAACAGCTTCGGGTGGTTATTATATAGCTTGTGCTGCTGATAAAATAATAGCAAACCCAGGAACTATAACTGGAAGTATCGGAGTAATAATTGAGTTTGGTAACATAGAAGAGCTCTTGAAAAAAATTGGGTTTAAAAGTGTAATAATAAAGAGTGGAGAACATAAAGACATTATGTCCCCCTTCAGGGGCATGACGGACCAAGAAAAGATTATACTCAGTGAGGTTGTTGATAGTGTTCATAATCAATTTATTGAAGCAGTGGCGGAAGGCAGAAAGTTAAAAAAAGAAGAGGTGGCTAAAATCGCTGATGGAAGGATATTCTCGGGAGAGCAAGCTAAAGCATTAGGTTTAGTCGACGCCCTTGGTAACCTCCAGGATGCTATATCAATGGCAGCTAATATGTCGGGTATCAAGGGCGAACCAAATGTAGTTTATCCTCCTAAAGACAGACTCTCTATACTAGATTTTTTATCTCAACAAATGGTTACAGATTTCATTAATTACCTGGAAAATAAAAGTTGTCAGTTAAATTATCTGTTTGCTCCAAATAAATTATAATTATTTCCATTTATATAGTAGATAATTTGGAACCTATTCTCGAAACTTAGGTGTTTCGCCTTCAGTTTTTATGAAGAAGATACTAATTACTTTTTAAAATGTTAAATAATTCTTGAGTGAATTGTATGAGAGGAGATTGCAATGACGAAGAGTCAACTGGTTGAAAAATTATCTGAAAACCTCACTAGCATAACTAAGAAAGAAGTAAAATTAATAGTCGATATTATTTTTGATAGCATGATTGATTCGCTTAAAAAGGGCGAACGAATAGAAATCCGTGGGTTCGGAAGCTTTAAAGTAAAGGAAAGAAATGCCCGGAATGGAAGAAACCCCAAAACTGGGATTATTGTGAGCATACCCAATAAAAAGACTATTTTTTTTAAACCAGGTAAAGAACTTAAGAAAAAAGTAGATTATCAGACAAATTAATCTAATCTATACTATGAGGCTTAAAATACCATAACCAGTCAAAGTGGTTATCTTACCATTTTTGCCTTCTCCCTTCCTAAAAAACTTTGTGAATAATGAATTAGTCTTTTACAATAACCTCTTAAGTTTTATGCATAGTATTTTAAAAAGTTCTGTAATCACAGCAATAACACAGCTGAAAACTTGGTGGTAATAAAGTAATGGCAAGGGTTGCTTCCATAGATATTGGCACTAATACAATTCGTCTTTTAATTGTTGATATCGTTAAGAGAAAAAACTTAAAAAAAATACTTTTAAAAAGGGGCATAACCAGACTGGGAGAAGGGTTTATTGCAAAAAGGGAGATATCTCCAAAAGCAATCGAAAGAAGCATAAAAGTCTTAGATGAGTACTTGCAACTGACAAATGAGTACCGTGTAAAGGAAACCTTTGCTATTGCTACCAGTGCTGTAAGAGAGGCTGTCAACAAAGATGAATTTCTAACGGAAGTCTATCGAAGGACCGGCTTGAAGTTACAGGTCGTATCAGAAAGAGAAGAAGCCAGTATTACACTAAAAGGTGTTTTATCAGTCATTAATGAAGTTAACGGTAAAACCTTAGTCATAGATATCGGAGGAGGAAGCGCAGAGTTTATTATCGCAGAAGATAAAACCCTTTTAACAGCTCACAGCTTAGACCTTGGGGCAGTTTATTTAACTGAGAGTTTTCTCTATTCTGATCCCCCAACCCCTATGGAATTAGAAAACTTAAAAGAGTTTGTTGATAAAAAACTATCCTCCCTACCATGGACAGGACTTTCATTTTCTTCATTATTAGGCACTGCTGGAACTATTACTACACTGGCAGCAATCGATCAAGAACTTACCAACTACGACTCGGAGAAGATTAATAAATACATTTTAACCAGAGAGGCGGTAGAGATTATTCATAACAGACTGAAGAGTATCTCTAGAGGCAAAGTAGGTTTAATCCCCGGTTTAGAAAGAGGAAGAGAGGATATAATTCTGGCTGGCACCATCGTTCTCTTAACTATAATGAATGCCTTTAATTTTAAAGAGATAAAGGTTAGCGACCATGGATTACTGGAAGGAATAATTATAGACATTTGCAATAAAAGGGGAACTTTTTATTAGAATACTGATATTCAGAAAAAAGTGCCTCTGTTTGATATAATTAAGTGTTACCTGGTTATGTAAATTACTACAAATTCCTAAACAGATACAAGGTATGTAATTTGTACCCGATAACTCTATATTAGTGCTTCAATATCTTTGGCTATAACATCTATAACTTGCGCTCCCAATAGACTTACCTTTACATCACCATCTTTCCCTACAAGAATGAACGTGGGAACACCCCTTATTTTATATTGCTTACTGATACTTCCATCGTCTATAATCACCTGATATTTAATAGAATTATTTTTTACATATGATTTTACTGCTGCTATTCCGGTTGGAATTGAATCTATAGATACTCCAATAACAGTAAAACCTTTCTGTTTATAATTGTTATAAAGGCTTTGTATTTCCGGTGTAATTTCTCGACAATAACCACACCACGTAGCAAAAAAATAAAGCATTACAACACTACTGCCCTTATATTTATTTAGATCCAATTTATTAATATCTGTGACTACTATTTCAAGAGGTGTTGTTATCTCCTTTGACGGAGAAACAGATACCTCAACTGGTTTTTTAGTAATAGGCGGAACTTTTACAGATTCATTTTCAGTTACTGTCAACTTGTCAATTGTACTTTTGGGAGTTGATAAAGTAGTTGAGGGTTTTACTGGTTTCCGTTCCGGGAGTAACTCAGTAGAAATCTTTTTTATTTTCTCTTTTTGATAAAGAGATAGAATTTCGGCCGATTTTTTTTGAGGAGCCGGTTCAGTTTTTAAAGACTCAGAGGTAGAACTCGACTCCTTAGTCTCTTCACTCTTTTTACAAGCTGTTGAGAAAAAGACAAACACTAAAGATAATACCAAAATAAAAAATAAAATCCTTTTCATTGAATCACTCATTTCAGTTCGATCAAGAAAAGAAAGATTAAACTTTTCTTCTATCATCCAAAACCCCGGCATCTTTAGGTATTGTCTCTTCTTTTACCAAATCTACATCGGCCTTTAGACGTATGACCTCTTTTAATTCACTTGACAACAACTCTTCCATATTCTCCTTGTTCTCTAAAGGCTTGTTAAACTCTACCCTTATCGTTAATTCGTCTATGAGATTTGGTCTATCCACTATAATCTGGAATCTGCCCAATTCAGGGTATCTCTTTATTACGCTTTCCACTTCGGAGGGGTTAACAAACATACCTTTTACCCTGGCTATATCACTTGCTCTCCCCAAAATCCGCTTTAACCTGGGCGTCGTTCTTCCACAGGGACATGGATCATAATTCAATCCCTCTGTAATGTCTCCTGTGCGATACCTGATTATCGGCATAGCCTTTCTGACTGTATCAGAGGCAACTATCTCACCGCTCTCACCAGGTGTGACATGTTTGCCTGTCTTGGGATCGATAATCTCTACAAGACTCTCTGCGTATAAATGCATTCCATCGCACTCAGGACACTCGGCTGCTATCCATCCAAGGTCTGCCGTTCCATAGCCCTCTCTGACTTCAGCCCCGAATGTCTCACCCAATTTACTCTTTGCATCTTTTGTCCGGAGCTCTCCGCCAATAAAAAGGAGCCTCAAAGAGAGGTCTTTACTCGGATCTATACCCATCTCTTTAGCTGTTTCTCCAAGTTTTTGCATAAACGCTGTCATAGCAGATAAAACTGTAGCCTTGGTCAATCTCATAATCTCTATATGCATCCTTGTCATACCAGGTCCCCCTGGTATGACTGCGCATCCTATTTTTCTGGCTGATTCATCTACAAACGACCCCCCAATGACCCAGTGATACATAGTAGTCATATCTACTATGTCTTTTTCTCGAATCCCAACCATATAAAGAAGCCTGGATCCCATATCTGTTAATGCATCAAAGTCTTCTTTTTTAAAATATATAAACAACGGTCCGGGGGCTATAAATATTCTGGAAAGGTCTTCAGGTTTAACAGCTATCAGGCTGCCAAAAGGAGGATTTGTTCTTTGTTCTTCTATTATTTTGATCTTTGACAGAAAAGGAACCATTTCATAATAGTCCTCAACCGTCCTAATATCACCTATCTTAAACCCGGCCTCTTCAAAACTTCTACGATAATACGGGGAATTATTGTAGGCATAACGAATGTGAGGCAATAGCTTACTCCATTGATATTCCAGAAGCTTTTCCCTTGGCATTGTTTCTATTTCCGCATCCCAGAAGTCCTGATTATTCGCCATCTGTTACTTCCCCTTTATTAGTAGTTTTCAGTCAATATCTTTCTCAAATCTTTTGGAACTATCTCATTAACTCATATTATTTTTAGTAACCTCTTCACTTAAATTGTTGTCTTCGATTCTCAAAAAAGTGAGTTACATAAAAAAACCAGTCTTTCTGTCATAAAAGTAATAATTGTTAGTCTTTTATTTAGGTGTTCTCCATTCAGTCATTGGTATAAGCTTTCCAGTGGACAGGTCTGTCTTAAATATCTTCCAGGAATTTCCTCCTTTGTGGTTTGTCGGGCTAAAGCTTATAAGACCAGTGAGCCCTCCAGTATCGAAGTTCTTCATCCCTTCTAAACTATTTACAAGAGCTTCTGTATTAAGGTCTCTGCCTGCCCTCTTCATAGCCTCGATGAAAACCGCTGCTGTAGCGAAACCACTCGTATATAACTTTCCACGCCAAGGTTTCTCTGTCCCAGGTTCATATTTAAGGGTAATTTCTCTCATCTTTTCTATACCAGGCCCCTTATCGTACCATGAAGCAAAAGCATTGACTGAATAGAACTCCTTAGCTGCTTCACCTATAGACATTACTACTTCATTGCAGGTCCCCCAACTGCCAAACACCGGAACCTTTAAACCAAACTTTTTCATATCTCTGAGGAGAAGCATAGCCCCATCGGAGATTTGACCACAGATAATAACGTAATCAACTTTAGCCCTCCTTAGATTCATAACTTGAGAGGTGGCATCAATTGCACCAAAATTGAGTACCTCCTTTGTTGCCGGCTCTAAATTGTAATATTTGAGCCTTTCAAGGCCGGGGACCAAATCTGCCATCCCTGACTCGTTGTCAGGATTAACGAATCCAATCCTTGGGTTCTTCGCCTTTAAATCCAGCATGATATAATCCACAAGTGCTTTCATCATCCCAGGTGTAGTGTCCTGAATAATAAAGACATACCTATGGAGAGGTTCTACCATCTTTGGTGTTATAGATCCCGGGATGGTAACAATCTTCTCCTTCTCGATGCCCCTCAGCATGGCAACAATAGAAGCAGTCATTGAGGGACCAAGCAAAGTAACAACCCCATCCTTGTAAAGCAATTTTTTAAAGGCAGATACAGCTCCAGGTATAGTGCAGCGGTCATCTTCGACTAATAGCTTCAATTCCCTTCCATTTATCCCCCCCTGCTCATTGGTGTATTGAACCAAACTTCTAAGTCCTTTGGTTACAACGGTGAGATAAGGACTTAGGGGCCCTGTTTGATCGTATATGACGCCAACCTTTATTGTGTCATTAGTTACTCCCGGGGGTTTATCGGAATAAGCACTACCAGTAGATCCGAACAAGATAATAGCTGCTAAAAACAAGATTGAAATCCCTTGAATGAACACTACAGACGTTTTCTTTTCCATAATCTTCTTCTCCTATTCTTTTCTTAAAGGTTTCATGGAGAATAGTTTTGTGGTAGTTATGGAAGGCTCTCAGAAAGATCAAATTATTCTTCTGTCATCCAAAACTCCCGCATCTTTAGGGATAGTCTCTTCTTTTACCAAGTCTACATTGGCTTTAAGACGTATAACCTCTTTTAATTCACGACATAACAGTTCTTCCATATCTTTCTTATTCTCTATAGGCTTATTAAGCTCTACCATTATCGTCAATTCGTCCATCAGTTTTGGTCTATCCACTATAATCTGGAATCTGCCAAATTCAGGGTGTCTCCTTATTACGCTTTCCACCTCAGAGGGGTTTACAAACATACCTTTTACCTTCGCTATATCGCTGACTCTACCCAAAATCCGCTTTAACCTGGGCGTCGTTCTTCCACAGGGACAGGGGTCATAATTCAAGCCTTCAGTAATATCTCCTGTGCGATGCCTGATTATCGGCATAGCCTTTCTGACTATATCGGAGGCAACAAGCTCACCGCTCTCACCGGGAGGAACATGCTTACCAGTCTTAGGATCTATAATCTCTACAAGGCTTTCTTCGTATAAATGCATACCACCGCCCTCAGGACACTCAGCTGCTATCAATCCAAACTCAGCAGTTCCGTAGCACTCTCTGACTTTAGCCCCAAATATCTCTTCCAATCTGCTTTTTGCCTCATCTTTCCTCAGATCTCCGGAAACTGTAAGGAGTCTCAAAGACAGGTCTTTACTCGGATCTATCCCCATCTCTTTGGCTGTTTCCCCCAATTGCAGACCAAACATTGTAAAAACTGATAAAGCGGTAGCCTTGAGCATTCTCATGTTCTCTATTTGCATCCTGGTCATGCCAGGCCCCCCCGGAATCACTGCAGCGCCTATCTTCCTGCATGCCTCATCAACAATCGTTCCACCCATGACCCAGTGATAGGCGCTAGTTACATTTATTATATCTGTTTCCCGGACTCCGGACATATAAATAAGCCTGGAATGTATTTCTGTCACAGCATCGTAGTCTTCTTTTGTAAAATATAAGACAAATGGTCCTGGTGTTACATATATCCTGGAAAGATCTTCAGGTTTAACAGCTATCAGGCTGCCAAAAGGAGGATTTGCTTTTTGATCTTCAATTATCTTGGTCTTTGACAGAAAAGGAACCATTTCATAATAGTCCTCAACCGTTCTAATATCATCTATCTTCACCCCGGCCTCTTCAAAACTTCTACGATAATATGAGGAATTATTGTAGGCGTAACGTATTTGGGGTAATAGCTTATTCCATTGAAATTCCAGAAGCTTGTCCCTTGGCATTGTTTCTATTTCCACGTCCCAGAAGTCTTGATTTTTTATCATTTATTCCCTCTCCTTTATTCTTGTAGTTTTTATTTAGCTAATATCTTTCCCTAACATTGTAGAAAAAATCTCATTTATCCATATTATTTTCGACTTTATTGGGGTGTTCTCCATCCAGTAACTGGTATAAATTTTCCAGTGGATGGATCAGACTTAAATATCTTCCAGACACTTCCCCCTTTGTGGCTTATCGGACTATAACTTATAGGGCCCGAGAGTCCTCCTGTATCAAAGTTATTCATACTTTCTAAACTCTTTACCAGAGCCTCCCCATCAAGATCCCTGCCTGCTCTCTTTAAAGCCTCGATTTTTATCACTGCCGTAACCCACCCACTCGTATAAGTCTTCGCACGATATGGTTTTTCTGTCCCCGGCTCATATTTAAGGGTAATTTCCCTCATCTTCGCTACACCAGGCCCCTCATCATACCATGAAGCCATAGCATTGATTGAATAGAATTGCTTAGCTGCATCACCTATGCGCACTACATCTTCCTCACAGGTCGCCCAATTGCCAACCACAGGAACATTTACATCAAACTTCTTCAACTCTCTAAGGAAGACTATAGCACCCTGGGGGGTTTGACCACAGAGTATAATATAATCAACTTTATTCTTCTTCAAACTCAACACTTGAGAGGTTGCCTCAATAACACCGTAATTCAATACCTCCTTTGCTACCGGCTCTACATCGTAGAATTTGAGCCTCTCCAGTGCGGGGTTCGACTCTGCTCTTCCTGCCTCGTTATCTGGATAAACTATTCCAATCCTCTTGCCTTTCGCCTTAAAATCTTTCATGATATAATCCACAACTACCTTCATCATCCCCGTATTGGTGTCATTTACCGTAAAGATATACCGCTGGAAGGGCTCTACCATTCTGTCTGATGTCGATCCAGGGAAGGCAGGAATCTTCTCCTTATTGATGCTACTCAACAGGGCAACAGTAGCACCTGTACTTCCGGGTCCAAACAAAGAAAGAACCCCATCCCGGTAGAGCAATTTTTTGAAGGCAGCTACGGCTACAGGGATAGAAGTACGGTCATCTTCAACCAATGCTTTCAATTTTCTTCCATGTATACCCCCCTGCTCATTTGTATATTGAAACAGACTTCTAATTCCTTTGGTTATTGGAATGGCCAGACTTGCAACAGGCCCTGTTTGGTCATATATGACACCAATCTTTATTGTGTCATCGGTTACCCCCCGAGCCTCAGCGGAATAAGCGCTATCTGCAATTACAAATAAAACAATAACTACTGAAACCCAGATTGAAATCCTTTGAAGATAGATTACATATGCCTTATTTTTCATAATCTTTCCTCCTCTTCTTTGTTAAATATTAAGACGTAAGTGTAGTGATGAATGAATGGTAATTTTTTAGGAAATAATTCAACCGTAAGATAGTATAGTCATCGAGAAAGGTATATTGGTAATCCTGAATTTTGGTAGTGGCAAGTGTCTTTCCCTTAAATATAGAGAAGCCGGCAGCAATCTCACTTCTTCAAAAGTGATCTGCAATAGCTTTAAAAACCTGAGAAATAATGTAATTATTCTGCTGCCAGTTTAGCTTTTTAAGTGAAACACAGACATTGCCTCTTTATATAATAAAATCGTTGTTAAAAAAAACTTGTACTGTAAACCTCTATACAGTTAACACCATATAATAAAAAATACGCCTCAAAGATTTCATTTGGGACTTCTCCATTCAGTCATTGGTATAAACTTTCCAACAGAAGGATCAGCCTTAAAGATCTTCCAGACACTTCCCCCTTTGTGGCTTATCGAACTAAAGCTTATAGGACCCGTGAGCCCTCCGGTATCAAAGTTATGCATCTCCTCTAAACCCTTTACCATAGCCTCTCCATCGAGATCCCTGCCTGCCCTCTTCATAGCCTCGATTTGAATTAATGAAATAACCCAGCCAAGTGTATAGGTCTTCCCACGATAAGGTTTCTCTGTCCCAGGCTCATATTTAAGGGTAATCTCTCTCATATTTGCCACACCAGGCCCCTCATCGTACCATGAGGCCATAGAACTTACTGCATAGAATTGCTTAGCTGCATCACCTATACCCATTATATCTTCATTGCAGGTCGCCCAAACGCCAAACAACGGAACATTTACCCCAAACTTCTTCATGTCTTTAAGGAGGGTCATCGCCGGCTGAGAGGGCGAACCACAGATAATAATGTAGTCAACTTTAGCCCTCTTCAGATTCATAACTTGAGAGGTGGCATCAATGGCACCAAAACTGAGTACTTCCTTTGCCACAGGCTCTACATTGTAAAGTTTGAGCCTCTCCAGTCCGGGGTCCAAATCTGCTTTTCCCGACTCGTTATCTGGAGCAACCATCCCAATCCTTGGGTTCTTTGCCTTTAAATCATTCATGATATAATCAATAATTACCTTCATCTGACCGGCATTGGTGTCCTGAATCATAAAGATATATCGTCGGTAGGGATTTACCATCTTCTCTGCTGTCGATCCCGGGAAGGTAGGAATCTTCTCTTTCTCGATGCTCCCCAACAGGGGAACAGTAGCAACTGTGCTTCCGGGACCAAGCAAAGAAACGATTCCATCTCTGTAGAGTAATTTTTTGAATGCAGATACGGCCATGGGGACAGTACTTCGGTCATCTTCGACAATTAGTTTCAATTTTCTTCCATGTATCCCACCCTGCTCATTGGTGTATTGAAACAGACTTCTAATACCTTTGGTTATCGGAACGATCAGATTTGCAACAGGCCCTGTTTGATCATATATGGCACCAATATTTACCGTGTCATTGGTTACCCCTTTAGGTCTGGCAGAATAAGCGCTACCAGTAATCCCTAACACCATGATAATTATTAAAACAAAGAGTGAAATCCCGCGAAAATGCAATACCGAAATTTCCTTTTTCACAATCTTTTCTCCTTTCCTCGAAGGTTCTATTGAGAGTTTCTCCATTCAGTCATTGGTGCAAACTTCCCAGATGACGGATCTGACTTAAAGATTTTCCAGGCATCTCCTCCTTTGTGGTCTGTCGGACTGTAGCTTATAGTACCCGAGACTCCTCCGGTATTAAAGTTATTCATCGTCTCTAAACCCCTTACTATAGCTTCACCATCGAGATCCCTGCCAGCCCTCTTTAAAGCTTCTATTATAATCAGTCCCTCAAGCCAACCAGCCGTATAGGTCTTACCACGATATGGTTTCTCTGTCCCCGGCTCATATTTAAGGGTTATTTCCCTCATCTTTGCCACACCAGGACCTTCATCGTACCACGACGCCATAGCGTTGGTTGCATAAAACTGATTAGCTGCTTCACCAATATCCATTATCGTTTCGTTGCAGGTCGCCCAACCGCCAAATAACGGGACATTTAAATTAAACCTGCTCATTTCTCTGAGCATGGTTATCGCTGATTGTGATATGTGACCACAGAGAATAATGTAATCAACTTTAGCCTTTCTTAGATTCATTACTTGAGAGGTAGCCTCAATAGAAGTGTAATTAAACACCTCCTTTGCAACCGGCTCTATATTGTACAGTTTGAGCCTCTTCAGTGCAGGGTCCAAATCTGTCTTTCCTGCCTCTGTATCTGAGTAAACCAAAGCAATCCTTGAGTCCTTACCCTTTAAATCTTTTATGATATAATCCACGATTATATTCATCTGTCCGGAACTGATGTCCTGGATTGTAAAGATATAACGCTGAACCGGGTTTACCATCATTTCTGATGGTGATCCTGGAATAGTAGGGATCTTTTCCTTCTCGATGCTCTTCAACAGGGCAACAGTAGAGCTAAGACTCGTGGGACCAATTAAAGAAACGACTCCATCCCGGTAAAGCAATTTTTTGAAGGCAGATACAGAAAGAGGGATTGCACAACGGTCATCTTCGACAATTAGTTTCAATTTTCTTCCATTTATACCCCCCTGCTCATTGGTGTATCGAAACAGACTTCTTAGCCCTTTGGTTACAGGAACTATCAAATCTGAAATAGGCCCTGTTTGATCAAGTATGACACCAACATTTATTGTGTCATCGGTTACTCCCTGGGGTCTGGCAGAATAAGCGCTAAGTGTAACCCCAAATAACATGACAACCACTAGACACAAGATTGAAGCCGACTGTAGTAGACAAACCATGGCTGTCTTCTTTTTCATAATCTTTCCTCCTATTTTATCTGAAACGTTGGTACTTAAATTTTCAATGTCCCGTTTGGCAAACAAATATAAAGTCTTTTCTTGTTATAAAAGTGTTTAAAGAATAATATAGATGCGGCATATGACACCAAATATCATTTGGTATGCACTACTTATTGCGAAAACAGATACCCTTCTCAGGTTTTATTTGGGAGTCCTCCATTCAGTCATTGGTACAAAAGTTTCAGAGGACATATCAACCTTAAACATCTTCCAGGTACTGCCACCTTTGTGATTTGTCGGGCTAAAGCTTATAGGACCTGAGATTCCCTGTGTATCAAAGTTCTTCATGCTTTCTAAACCCTTTACTATAGCATCTCCATCGAGATTCCTGCCTGCCCTCTTCATTGCCTCGATTTTAACCAACGCATTAAGCCAACCAGCTACAAAGGTCTTCCCCCGATATGGCTTCTCTGAGCCCGGTTCATATTTAAGGACAACTTCCCTCATCTCTTTCACACCAGGCCCCTCATCGTACCATGAGGCCACAGAACTTACTGCATAGAATGGCTTAGCCGCAGCACCTATACGTATTACACCTTCATCGGCGGTCGCCCAAACGCCGAATACCGGAACATCTAACGCAAACTTTTTCATTTCTCTAAGGAGGGTCATCGCAGACTGGGAGGGCGAACCATAAATAATAATATAATCAACTTTAGCCCTCTTCATATTCATCACTTGAGAGGTGGCATCAATGGCACCGAAACCGAGCACTTCCTTTGCTGCCGGCTCTAAATTATAGAGTTTTAGCCTTTCCAGTGCGGGTACCAAATCTGCTTTTCCTGACTCGTTATCTGGACCAGCCAACCCAATCCTTGGATTCTTCGCCTTTAAATCCTTCATAATATAATCAATAATTACCTTCATCTGCCCAGCATTGGTATCCTGGGCTATAAAGATATAGCGCTGAAGGGGATCTACCATCCTGTCTGATGTTGATCCTGGAATTATAGGGACCTTCTCTTTCTCGAAGCTCTTCATCAGAGCAACAGCAGCACCTGTAGTTGTGAGCCCAAATAAAGAAACAACCCCATCCCGGTAGAGTAATTTTTTGAATGCAGATATAGCCAAAGGGATAGTGGCGCGGTCATCTTCTACTAACAGTTTTAATTTTCTTCCATGTACCCCCCCCTGATCATTGGTGTACCTAAACAAGTTCCTAATTCCTTGGGTCACAGGGACAAGCAGATTTGCAACAGGCCCCGTTTGATCATATACGGCACCGACCATTACTGTGTCATCAGTTACACCGCGAGCTTTGGCAGAATGAGCGCTACCTGTAATGCCAAATAACATAATAATTGCTAAAACCCAGATTGAAAGCCCTTTAAGATACACATCCGAAGTCTTCTTTTTCATAATCCTCCCTCCAATTTATAAAATATTAAAACATACATTAAAACATACTTTAATATCCAGTTTTTTAAACGGCGATAAAGCGTTTTCTTGTTGCAGACAAGCCTTAATAAATATTTATATATACGAGATATGTTACTTAGAAAAATCTGTTATGTGGAATATGCTACAAAATACAATTTGATATGAACACTTAAACACCAATAATTTTTAATGAAAGTATTTATAGAGGAGCTGGCAAACATTATCTTCGGAAAATTACTTCAAATCATGACTATGAAATAGAGATTCTAAAAGTAGTGAAAGATAATATACATTTATTTTTGTCTTTTTCTGCCAAGTATAGCAAGTTAAGAGTTGTGTATATTATTGAGAGCATCAGTACAGGTGTGGTTATCGCGGAACATTCAGAAGTAAAAAGAGAACTTTGAAGAGTAGCATTTATGTGAAAACAGATACTTTATCCGCAAATACTCAGACAGATAAACTTTTTTAAGATGTTTTACTGACCCTAGCTTAAACGTCTGAGTAGCTCCCGTTATTTGTAGATATCAAAAAATAATTTTGTGCCTATCACCCCCCATCCTTTTTATGCCTTTATATATCACAAAGCCAGAAGTGTCAATTTATTTTGTGTAAATTATAGCTGAACTGGTTCAACAATTAATTCGGTTTTTTCTAAGTTTCTTAAAAGGTGTTTCATAGTCCAAACCACTATTCTTTCTCATATGAAGTCTATATATATATTTGAACCAAATCTTTAATATGTCTTAATTACATTGACTAAATATATAAGCTTTATTGTTGTCTCCTATTTTACAAAATTTATCTCTCCAGCTGTCAAAAAACAGAAATGTTCGTTTTTGAATTGAAGTTTCATGACCTTTTCTTTGTCAAATGGGCCATTTCATATGTCATTATAGTTTCATCTCTCTGATTCATTACTCTATACTTTTCCTTTACAACTCCTCTATCTTCTTTTTTTGTCTCTCTTTTTTCAATAATCTCAATTTCAACCCTTATAGTATCTCCAGGTTTAGCTGGCATTGATAACTTCATCCCATCCATTCCTAAAAAAGCCATAACAGTATCTTCAAATATGCCTAATTGTGTAAATAGCCCCATGGCAAAGGAAAAAGTCAATGGCCCCGGAGCAATTTTCCCCTTATGGATGCTCTTCTTTGCAACCTCTTCGTCCAAAAAAAGAGGACTATATAGCCCTGTAAGTTCAACAAAATCTTTTATGTCTTTTTCTGTAATTGTCCTTGAAAGCGTGGTAAACTTCTGTCCTATTTCAAAATCCTCAAAATACATACTGTTCATAAATTACTCCCATCTCTTATTACTTTTTAAAATTGAAGTCTTTCCAGCTAAAAACTGTCAAAAGATTTAAAATATCTTGGGGTTAAAAAAGCTAGTTTAATTTGGGAACAGTAATAGTGAGTCATACCTTCCATCTGCAGGAATAGAGAGTTAGATAAATAAACTATTTATAAGAAAGGATGACTGGCTGTCATCGACAATCATCAAAGGTATCTTATTGTTATGAATGGTGTGAATCCAACCAAAATTTGGTTTTTTAGTTTCCTTGAGTATATAGAAGGATTTGATTTCTTGTCAAGGATAAAACGGACACTTGAGGTATCCTTTTCCCCTTGACTTCACCTTTTACAGAATGCTATATTTTTAAAATATTTAACGAAATTTAATATAATAAAGATTCTTTCTCCAGAGGTAAGGAAAGCTAACGGTTAGGGGAGTGAAAACAGAAACTACTGTTATAGATTTTTCTGTCAAGAAAGGTTGGGCTAAAGCAGGCTTTGTTATAAATGTATTAACTTTGCTTTTCTTATCTTTTAAAGAGCTTTGGACAGAGAGGAGATTTGGTCTTAATGTCATAATTAATACGACTTTGAAACAAATATATTTTACCGGCATTGAAGCATTAAAGATTATAACCCTTATCTCTCTGATAATAGGTGCTGCAGTTATAATAGAATCAGGCGCTCAATTGGAAAAATTGGGGGGAGAAAGCCTGATTGCCCCGATCCTGATAATGGTTATAATCAGAGAGCTAGGCCCCCTGCTAACAGCTTTTATTGTTATCGGTCGTTCAGGTACAGCTATTGCTACTGAACTGGGTAATATGGTAATTGCCCATGAAATTGAAGCTGTAGAGGTTATGGGAATAAGCCCAATTCATTTTATAATTGCCCCAAGAATCATTGGCGTAACTATAGCAGTTATAGTCTTATCCGTTTACTTCAACCTCGTAGCCATGGTGGGAGGCTTACTTCTTTCCACTTTGATAACTAATTCCAAGTTCTCAATATTTCTCCATAATCTGGCAACCTCGCTAACACTAACAGATATTTTCGTTTCTTTGCTCAAGAGTCTTATTTTTGGATTGATTATATCCCTTGTCTGTTCATACAATGGACTGTCTGTAAGATTCTCTTCTACAGAGGTGCCTCAAGCTGCAACCAGAGGGGTTGTTAATTCTATTTTATCATGCTTTATTATAAACTTTATCATAACACTTTTATTCTATTTATAATTTTATACTTATGAATTATGAAACAGTAATAGAAGTCGATAATCTAACGTTTAGTTACGATCGAGAAGAGATCCTCAGCAGAGTTTCTATGAGGACTTTACCCGGAGAAACATTTGTAATAATCGGACCAAGTGGAAGCGGTAAGAGCACCCTCCTAAAGTTATGTGCAGGTCTTTTTAATCCAAAAGATGGTAGTGTAGTTATAAATGGTCTTGATATCCATAAAGCATCAAAAGACACAATTCGCAAATTGAGAAATAAAATGGGATTTGTCTTCCAGGATGCAGCGTTAATAAGCAACACCTGTATATTTGATAATGTTGCTCTTCCTCTTCGTTACCATACCGATCTGAGCGAATCCGAAATATATAATATAGTATCCCAAAAGCTGGACCTCTTACAGGTGGATAAAAGTTATTATTATCTTATGCCAGCCCAATTAAGCCCCGGACTAAGGAGAAACGTAGGAATCGCGCGGGCTCTGGTTGTAGAACCAGATATTCTATTCTTTGATGAAATTACGGCCAGTTTTGATTTGCGTACTATTCATAATATTACCACGATTATAAAAAATCTTAAGGATCTTAAGGTTACTTCTATAATAGTAACCGGAGATACGTCTCTTGCCTATTCTATTGCAGACAGGATAGCTGTTATAAAAAACGGCAAGGTAATAGAAACGGGAACACCTGATGAGATAAGAAGCAGTCAGAATCCCGATGTAATATTTATGACCTCTATGAATTAATGATATCCCCATAAAAGGTCTGTTAATAAATGAACAGACTAAGAAACATAATCTGCCGGCTCACAGTCTTGTTGACAGCTGGTTACATATAAATAAAGGTTAGCATCAAAAGGGGGGGGTTACTCATGTACTTTAGGGTTAAACACTTCGAAAAATATGTTGGTGTATTCATATTATTATCCATTATTGTATTGGTAGCTACCATGGTTTTTATTGGACGAGGGCAGAGATGGTTTGAGAAGAAATACAGCTTTATAACGATATTCGATAGTGCAGGCGGTGTTGAGCTCGGGTCCAAAGTTGTCCTTTCAGGGATGGAAATAGGTAGGGTAAAAGATATTACTTTAAATAAAGATAATAAAGCAGAGATTACCCTAAGCATATTCGATGCCTATAGGGATAGGATCCGTGTTAACTCCATAGCAAGGATTTCCGGTCCCATCATTGGAAACAAAGTAATAGAAATCTCCCTTGGGGAGATGTCACAACAACTCCTTTATGAAGGGGGGGTGATAAAGTCTGAAGAAACCAAGGAAATCACAGATATTATCAAAGAGATAGACTTTAAATCACCGATAGATAAGATAACAGAGGCTCTCGACAACATAAGGTCTATCACGGAAAATTTCAACAGAGAATCCGATGGAATAGCAGTTAACCTTAAAGAGACCACACAGAAGATAAATAACTCTGTAGGACAAATAACCGGCAATGCGGAAAATATTACTCATAACCTTGATAAGGCCACAAATGAATTAACTGAGGGCTCCAGGAGTCTTACAAAGACCCTTGACAATATAGAAACAATAACCAATGAAATTAAGGGAGGTAAAGGAAATCTTGGTGCTGTAATCAAAGAAAGAGGTTTGTACGATAACATTTTAAAAGCAAGTTCCGATATATCTAAATCGACAAATGAAATTTCAGGGATCGTAAACGATATTAAAAAATCAACCTCTAATATCCCAGGAATTGTAAATACAGGCCAGGAAACTATGGAAGATACACAAAAAGTTATTAAATCCATCAAAAAAACCTGGCCAATTAGTAGAAATATAAAAGAGCCGGAACCGGGAGGGAGTATAAGTATCGATAATAGAGAACAGCCTTATAAGTAGTCAGTTCTAGATAATTCCCTTTTCACATTCTAAAGCAGTTTTGCTCAAGAGGATATTTTATTTGGACAATAATTTTTATAATTCTAAAAGGAAGAAAGATGAAGAATGATAGAGTAATGAAAATTCAATATTATTTTATTCTATTTATGCTTGTTATTTTAACGGGTTGTGGTAGCGCAAAGATACTCCCTGAAAAAAAGACTATGGCTTCAGAACTAAGCCAGAAGGGTTCTGAGTATTACTTTAAGGCTGATTATCAGAAGTCCCTTGACTACTTTAGCAGGGCATTAATGATTAATGAAAGTATAGACAACAGAGAGGGGATTGCCAGAGATTTAAATAATATAGGCACTGTTTATTATTCTACAAATAATTTTGACAATGCCATGAAATATTTTAAAGAAGCATTAAAGATAGGCGAGGAGATCAATGATCCATCGGTAAGAGGGTCCAGCCTAAACAATATCGGCAATGTATTGTTGAAAAAGGGCGACATAAAAAGAGCCATAGAGAACTTCCATGAGGCGCTGCTGCTTGATGAGAATGCCGGCAATAAGGAAGGAACCGCAGTCAGGCTGAATAATCTGGGCCTTGCGTATAACTCCTCAGGGGAACGGGACAAGGCCCTGGAGTTTTATCAAAAAGCCCTTAATATAAACAAAGAGTTGAAAAACTTACGGGGACAAGCAAACAACCTGAGTAATATAGGCATGCTTTATGAGGCAGATGGGAAGCTGGAATTTGCTATTGAGAAATACAAAATGGCTCTGGAGATTGATAAACAGATAGAATACTTGCCTGGTATTGCTATAGACCTTTATAATATCGGCCACGCATATGAAGGCATGGGAGAGTTAAATAATGCATTGACTTTCTATAATAGAGCGCTTAAAGTCAACGAGAGACTAGGTTTCAAGGAGAGAGTCAATACAGACTCAGAGAGTATAAAAAGAATACAGGAAGCAATGGGGAAAAGGGGGAAGTAAATTTATTAGAACCTATAAAACACATCTAACCTTAATGTAGACCAAACGTTTTATATTGACCGATCTATCCTTCAAAGTAGGGTAATGTATCTAATACTTATCTTGTCGGAAAAACAATCTAATAATCCTGTCATGGATTTAGTGCTGCTTTTGAAATAAATACAACCAATGCGAATAACGCTTGACATTACTAACGTAGTTCATTAGTATTTACCTATGATCTCAACATTCAAGTGTCCAGACTCCGAAGCCTTGTTCAACGGCAAGCGGGTTGCCCGTTTCGTGAATTTTCAAGTCGTGGCTTTGCGCAAGCTGGCAATGCTCAATCGGGCAGAGAAACTGGAAGACTTGCGTATTCCTCCAAATAACAAACTGGAGAAATTGAAGCGCGACCGAGTCGGGCAATGGAGTATCCGCATCAACGATCAATGGCGCGTATGCTTCCGCTTCGAGGACGGTAATGCATACGACGTTGAAATAGTCGATTACCATTGAAGGAGAGTGACCATGCCGCGTGAAATACCTTACCCTACCCCCGGCGAAATCTTGCTGGAGGAATTTTTGAAGCCTATGGGGATTACCCAGTACAGGCTTGCCAAGGAAATCGGGGTGCCGCAACAGCGTATAGGAGAGATAGTCGCGGGCAAGCGGGCAGTAACCGTTGATACCGGCTTACGCCTGTCTCGCTTCTTTGGTACCAGCGACGGTTTCTGGATCGGCTTGCAGACCGATTACGATACAGCGCAAGCCAAAGACGCCCTCTCTGATGTGTTATCGCGCATTAATCGTTTCGAGCCTGTTAATGTTTAGCCCTTTGGCATAAACCGTTATTCGGTGGATGCCCAGCGGCTGCCGTGTAAGATTGAGATAATTAGTGGCTCTGAGGTTGTTGAAAAATCGATAATGACAAATAAGGACAATAACAATGGTTGATATCGACAAACAGATTTCCTACTGGAAGGAGAACGCCGACGAAGACTGGGCGGTCGCTCAGCAACTCATGGGAAGCGGTCACACCCGTCACGGCTTGTTCTTTGTTCACCTGACTCTGGAAAAGATGCTCAAGGCGCTTATCTGTAAAAACACCGGCGATCTGGCGCCGCGCATACATAACTTGAACCGTCTGATCGTTTTGACAGGTGTTCCTGCGAGTTTGGAGCAGACGGACATACTTGCTGAAATGAATCCATTCCACATTGAAGGGCGATACCCCGAAACGTTAATAAAGCCGCCAACAAGAGAAGAAGCTATCCGGTATATGAATCGCGCAGAGGAGGTCCTCCAATGGTTGAAGAATCTGTTGTAAGAGGAGTAAGGAACTACCTTCGGGCATTGCAGGATCAAGGGCTGGCCATCAATTTCGGGGTGGTCTTCGGATCGCAAGTCAAAGGAATACCAGATACATGGAGCGACATCGATCTCCTGGTTATTTCTCCCCGGTTCGATGAGCTACGGGACCGTAAGGATATTGATCTTCTTTGGCGTATTGCGGCGCACACCGATAACCGCATCGAACCGATCCCATGCGGCGAACGGCAATGGCGCGAGGATGAATCCAGCGCCATCATTGAAATCGCCCGGCGCGAGGGCCAGATGGTCGGCATTGCAGAAGACACATAAACCATACCTGCTCATAACAAAAATTGAGGACAGCCACTGATTATGGCGTTGGGTTTCTTTGAGAGAACATTTAAGGTCAATGAGAGATTAGGGATCAAGGAGAGAGTCAATACAGACTCAGAGAGTATAAAAAGAATAAAGGAGGCAATGGGGAAAAGGGGGAAGTAGAGGTTATATTTTCCATCTTGCCCCGCCGCCTGACTGCGGGTTGTAAGGCTCTTAGATATAAGAAGACATTTTTGTTATGCCACGACTAACAGCCTAAGGAGGAAATATAGGTAGGCAGAGAGTCGGTTCAAGCAACGTTCTGTCGATTGGCTACTACCCCACAGTAGCACTCTGGAAGTCGAGTTCAACAGCGGTGGCGTATACCACAGTGTTCCGGAAGCCGTTTATGCGGTGCTTATGAGCGCCTCAGCGAAGGGTCATTGTCTGAATAACTGCATCAAAGATCGTTATCACTGTCAATATGTGCAGTGAGGGAGTGAGCCATGCTTATCGAGTCTATCAGGGTTCAAAACTTTCGATCCATTCTCAACGAAACGCTCTCTTTTGATGCGCTGACCGCACTGGTTGGTCCGAACGGTGTCGGCAAGTCAAACTTTCTCCGCGCCTTGGTGTTGTTCTACAGCCCATCTGCTCGCATCGACATAGAGGATTTTTATGACTCAGACACGACGACTGAAATTGTCGTGAGTATCACTTTTGCTGCTTTATCCAAAGAGGCAGCCGAATTCTTTGGGAGCTATTTGCAGGGTGACAAGCTAACCGTCGAGCGCGTTTTTAACTTTAACAGTGGCAAACCTACGGCCACATATCATGGTGCCTCTTTACAGAATCCCGAGTTTCAAGGAATTCGGGAGGGTCTATCCGTCAAAGATCGCGGGAAGACTGCTAAACCAAAATATGATGCGATCCGAGCAAGATCTGAATATGGCGAACTGCCGGAATGGAGTAAACTCAAACTCGTGGACGTAGAGCCTGCCCTCACAAAATGGGAAGCGGATCATTCCGCTGTCTGCAAACGACAGCGCGATGACGGGCGTTTCTTCGGATTTACAGAGGTTGGTCGTGGCTACCTTGGTCGGTTCACTCGTTTTCTTTTTATTCCAGCAGTGCGGGATGCGTCAGCCGACGCGGCAGAAGGCCGCGGGTCTGTTCTTACTGATTTGATGGATATGGTTGTCCGCAGCATTGTCGCCAATAAGGAATCAGTCAAGAAACTGAAGGAAGAAACACAGACGAGATATGAAGAGATCATGCGACCCGAAAATCTTGAAGAATTGAATGGCTTAGCGGGACAGCTTTCCAAGACATTGCAATCGTTTGTTCCGAATGCTTCTGTTGATCTTCGTTGGCTCCCTCTGGACCAGATAAAAATCGAAATGCCAAAGGCAGACGTGAAACTGGTCGAAGACCGTTACGCAACTGCCGTTAATCGAACCGGACACGGACTACAAAGGGCATTCATCCTGACGATGCTTCAGCATCTTGCAATGGCTCAATCTGTTAATGCGGGCAAACCGAAAGATACGATGGAAGCTACTCAATCGTCAGAGCCAAAACCAGAGGACAAAGGTACATTGCCTAATCTCGTCTTGGCGATTGAAGAACCAGAACTTTACCAACATCCGAACAGGCAGAGACATCTCGCAAAAATCTTCCTGCAGCTGGCAAGTGGGATGACGCCAGGCGTCGCCGAAAAGACACAGGTTATCTATGCCACCCACTCGCCGCTATTTGTAGGACTTGACCGCTTCAATCAGATTAGGCTGCTCAGAAAATACGACAATGGTGCAGGGAAACCGCGCATCACTAATGTTGTCGAAACAACATTGGACAAAGTAGCAGAGAAAGTGTGGGAAGCCGACGGAAGCAAGGGCGATAAGTACACAGGCGCGACCCTGATCAACAGACTTCATTCAATCATCACGCCCTTGGTGAATGAGGGTTTCTTTGCAGATACAGTAGTACTTGTTGAAGGTGAGGATGATTACGCTGCGGTTATAGGTGTAGGTCGCGCCATGGACAAGGAACTCGACAGCCTCGGTGTGTCGGTCATTCCAGTCAATGGCAAGCGCAGTATGGATCGTCCGGCAATCATTTTTCAGGAGTTTGGAATTCCTGTTTATCTATTGTGGGACTCTGACGGTAAAAAAGGCGAAACCGCTGGAACCTGTGCAACATGTGGAAAATCGCTTGACGGAAAACCGGACCCTTGCGACAATCATCGCCTCTTACGCATTGTTGGGAAATCTCAAGAAGATTGGCCCGAACATCTTGAAAAAAATCATTGTTGTTTTAAGTATGACCTAGAATACACGCTCAAGGCTGAAATCGGCGATACCTTGTTTGAAAAATTACTCAGTGACTGCCAATCGGATTTTTCGATTCCCAAGCGCAAACATGCCATCAAAAGCCCGGCTGTCATTGCTGCGATTATTGAACGTGCGCAGAAGGAGGGGAGTACCAGCTCCACGCTTCAAACTGTCATCGGTAACATCCTCGCCCTCACAGGAGCGTTGGACGACAAGAAAGCTACGACATGATGTTCTACACAGGGTTGGATGGAGGTATGACATGTGGCCCACTCCGCTTCGAAGTTCCGAAAGGGGCAACAGAGTGCTGAAGGATTTGTAGATCGAATGGGGTGATCAGCCGGAACTATTAGCGATCGGCTGCATCACCCCGTTGAGCCAAACAAAAAACAAGGAGGAATGAATATGTCTTGTACAATTAATCAACCAGCAGGAAAAGGTGGCTGTACAATCAACCAGCCAAGAGGTGTCGGCGGCTGCACGATTAACCAGCCTAAGGGAGGCGGCTGTACAATTAATCAACCCCACGGACAAGGTGGCTGCACAATCAATCAACCCGAAGGTAAAGGTGGTTGCACAATCAACCAGCCAAGAGGGAAAGGTGGTTGTACGATCAACCAACCCGAGGGTAAAGGTGGCTGTACAATCAATCAGCCACAAGGCAAAGGCGGTTGTACGATAAATATGCCGTCAGGAAAGGGTGGCTGTACAATTAATCAGCCAAGCTCGACTTGTACGATCAATCAACCTCGCGGAAAAGGTGGTTGTACAATTAACCAACCGGAGGGTAAATAGATCGATATGCCAGTAGAACAGAATGTCCGTGAATTGCATGAGCATGTAACTTGCGAGATACTTTTAACAAACTCGTGCAATCTTGGTTGTAGCTACTGCATAGCCAGAGAACTACCTGGACCACCGATGAGTATAGAAATTGGCCGGAAGGCCATTGATTTAATCATTTATCTTGCTAAGGGAGGAAAATCAATTGAGTTTATATTTAGTGGTGGTGAACCCCTTACTGAATTCCCTGTCATAATTGACTTAATTGAGTATTCAAAGAGATGTGGGCATAAAGCAGGCATGCAAGTTAGCTTCGTTTTAAAAACAAATGGCACCATACTAAATTCGGATATTTTAGATATAATTCAAAAATATTCTATAAAAGTTGTAGTCAGCATAGATGGAACTCAAATCGTCCATGACAAACACAGAACAACCAGAAACGGGGAAGGGACGCATGCAACTGTCTGTCGTAATATAAAAAGTATATTAGAATATCAAGCCAAATGTAGTGCGAGTATTACCGTTCATCCAGACAGTGCAGAGTTTGTCAAAAGTGGCGTCCAGTGTCTATATGATCTTGGTGTTGAAAATATAGATATTGCTCCTGCATATGGTACTGTAGAATGGTTGGATTTTGAAAGTTCGAACTTATCTCAATCTCTTATGGATGTCGCTGACTATGTTCGTGAATTATGTAATAATGGGCGTGGGATCAATGTTAGTCCAATAGAAAGAGAGTCGGAGCATGTTGGGAACGTTCTTTCTAATGTATGGGGATGCCATGCTGCATCTAGTAATTTAGCTTTCCTACCCAATGGAAAGATTTCAGGGTGTAGCGCGCTCGCAATGCTCGCGGCTAAATTTCCACATGTAATTATTGGTGACGTATTTAATGGAATTGATCAGCTATCGACAGATAATCTGATAATGCTCGCACAAACTTGTGGTTATGATCGAGCAGCATGTATAAGCTGTCAAACTGCTCCTAACTGCACTGGCGGATGTCTTGCCATAAACTACTCTACAACCGGAGTAGCAATGCTTCCTCCAAAAGTCTATTGTAAGACAATTTCTACTATTTCAGAAGCCTGGCGCTATGCTTGGGGAAATCGGTGATATTTTATCGCTAACAAATCGTTCTAGAAACCCCTTCTGCCTGAAATGTGGTAGAACACTGCGAAGGAAAGAATTTTTATGCCACGACTGACTGAACAGGAACAACAGGAGATAATCCGCTATATCGAAGCCGACAAGCCCTTGCCGGACAGGTACCGCTTTCTTCTGTTCGAGGATAAGCGCGAAGTTGAGCTGGTCTGGAACGGCAAGAGCAGCGAGGTATGCAATATCGTCCTGCCGTTTCAGATGATCGAGCAGGTGGATGAGCCGCGCGCTGAGAAACCCGAAGATACATCGCCGCAGTTATCACTTTTTGATGAGCGCGGCCGACAGAAATCCGGCTGGACGAACAAGCTCATCTGGGGAGACAACAAACTGATCCTCTCCAGTCTGAAGAACGGCCCGTTGCGCGAGGAGATTGAGAAGGAGGGTGGCCTCAAGCTGATCTACATAGACCCGCCGTTTGATGTGGGCGCGGATTTTTCCATGGACATTGAGATAGGCGGCGACACCTTCACCAAGAAGCCCAACATCCTGGAGGAGATCGCCTACCGCGACACTTGGGGCAAGGGAGCTGATTCATTCATCGCCATGATCTACGAGCGGCTTGTGCTGATGCGGGACTTGCTGGCGGAGGATGGCAGTATTTATGTGCATTGTGATTGGCGGGTGAATAGCTATATCCGCTTGGTGTTGGACGATGTATTTGGCACAAGCCACTACAGGAACGAAATTCGGTGGAAACGACAGCCAGTTCGTGGTGCGAAAGCAACCAGTAACCAATATGCCCGAAACTCTGACGGCATATTGTTTTACTCCAAGTCAGACAAATGGATTTGGAATGGTGCTTACAAAGATTATGACCCGAAATTTATTGAAACTAAATTTCGACCTGATGCCGATGGTCGTCTTTTTAGAGATTGTGATCTCGGGGATTATTCGGAGAAATCCATAAGTGATTTTGAAAAGCAAGGGAAGATTTACATCACAAGTTCAGGGAAAAAACGGCTGAAACGTTTTTTGGATGAGGAAAAGGGTGAGTCACTTGGCGATATGCTTGTGCATATTCCTGAAGTTAATTCTATGGCAGTCGAGCGAACGGGCTATGCAACCCAAAAACCCGAAGCTTTGCTCGAACGTATCATCAAGGCATCCTCCAACGAAGGCGACCTGATTGCTGATTTCTTTTGCGGATCGGGAACAACATCGGCAGTGGCGGAGAAGCTGGGACGCAAGTGGATCGTTTCTGACCTGGGCAAGTTCGCCATCCACACTACCCGTAAACGACTGATCGGCGTTCAACGAAAACTCAAAGCTGAAGGCGTGGACTACCGTGCCTTTGAAATCCTCAACCTTGGCAAGTACGAACGCCAACACTACATAGGCGTCAACCCTAATTTGCGCGAAGCGGAACAGCAGAAACAACTGGAAGAAAAGGAAGCCGCCTTCCTTGACCTGATCCTGCGCGCCTACCGCGCGGAAAAGACCGATGGTTTCAATACCTTTCACGGCAAGAAGGCCGGGCGGCTGGTAGCGGTAGGGCCGGTCAATCTTCCGGTGACGCGCCTCTTTGTGGAAGAGGTCATCCTGGAATGCCGCCAGAAGCACATTACCCGCGTGGATATTCTTGGCTTTGAGTTTGAGATGGGGTTGTTCCCCAACGTGCTGGACGAAGCCAGCGCCAAGGGCATTGACATAGCTCCTAAATACATCCCCGCTGAGGTATTTGACAAACGGGCGGTGGAAAAGAACCAGGTGGTCTTTCACGATGTCTCTTTCATTGAGGTCAAACCACATATAAAAAAGAACAGCGTGGCTGTGGAGTTGACTGACTTTTCTGTCTTCTATTCTCAGGATTCTATTGCCAATGCGGAGGCAACGCTCAAGGATAAGGCCAGCAGGATCGTGGTTGAAAAGGGGCAGATAGTAAAGGTGAGCAAAGACAAAGACGGTATCACTAACCGGGAGGTGCTCACAAAAAAGTGGACGGACTGGATTGATTACTGGGCTGTGGACTTCGACTTCGAGAGCAAGCGCGAAATCATTCGCATACCGCGTGAAAAGACGAAACAAGCCCGGATGCCCGGCATGGAGCAGCCCGAACAATTAGATCTGCCAGAATATGAGGAAGTCTGGACCGGGGATTATGTCTTTGAGAACGAGTGGCAGTCCTTCCGTACCAAAAAAGACCGTTCGCTCGAACTAAAAAGCGTCTTTTACGAATGCACACCGGGCCGGCGCAAACTGGCGGTCAAGGTGGTGGATATTTTCGGCACCGATACCATGTCCATAGTGGAGGTAAACGTATGAATACTGCGGTAACGACGACAAATGATCTCCTTGCCCGGCTCAGGGCCTTCAAGGAAAGCCGTCAGGCCGAGTACTGTCTGAGTTCCCTGGGCTTTTTTGGGTCTTTTGCACGCGGTCAGGTGCAAGAGGAAAGCGACGTGGATATCGTATTTGAAACCAGTGAACCGAACCTGTTCCGCACCTCACGTATGAAACAGGAACTGGAGGAACTCCTTGCGCGACGTGTGGATGTAGTGCGGTTGCGTGAGCGGATGAATCCACGTCTGAAAAGACGCATTCTGCAGGAGGCCCGCTATGTATGACCGACAGGGATTGATTGACCGTCTTAAAGATGTGCTGGAAGCCCTGGAACGGATTCCGCGCCGTTCCGAATCTATCCTCTCGCATGATGATTTTCTGGCCGACGAGACTGGACTGGAACATCTTGACAGCATCTGCATGATTCTCGTGGCAGTGGGGGAGGCCTTCCGGCAGATGGACTCAAAAACGAAAGGGGATTTCCTGATCCGTTATCCGCAAATCCCCTGGAGCGATGTGATTGGTGTACGCAATGTGATCGCTCATGGGTATTTCGATATTGATGCCGAGCAGGTATTCAATATTTGCAGAAAGGATATTCCTGAACTAATAAAGACTGTCCGTGTCATGATAAAGGATTTAAAAGATGGCGCTGCATCCTAATTTTCCAGAATCCCCCTACTCCATACTAGACCCGGCCATCCGCTGGTTTCCGGCGGATGAAGCGTTGCGGGAATCCAGTATGGACAGACTGATGCCGCCCCTGGTGCCTCAACTACGTAATAAGGTGAAGGAGTGGCGGGATAACGGCTACGTCGGAGCGACCGGTACCAGCCGCAGCCTGCTCAACTGGTGGTTTAACATACCGCACCTGCTGCCCCAGGCCGACCTGTCTGCGTTCGGTCACTCTCAGGAAGGCGGTACAATGGCCGAGTTTCAATATTACTTTGCCCAGCGAGAGGCGCTGGAGACGATCATCTATCTGTACGATGTGGTAGGGGTGCAGGACAAATACGATTTAATGCGCTTTGACAGTTCCGGAGCGGTTTCTACCGGTATGTTTGACGAAACCTGGCGGCGCTTTGTGGTGAAAATGGCGACCGGAACGGGCAAAACCAAGGTGCTGAGTCTCGTTCTGGCCTGGAGCTTTTACCACAAGCTGTATGAGCCGGAGTCTGAACTGGCGCGCAACTTTCTGGTAATCGCCCCCAACATCATAGTGCTGGATCGCATTTATAAGGATTTTCAGGGTCTGCGCATCTTCTTTGAAGACCCGGTCATCCCCGACAACGGCGTTGACGGGCGTAACTGGCGCGACGATTTTCAACTGACCTTACACCGGCAGGATGAGGTACGCATAACCCGCTCCACCGGCAATATCTTCTTGACCAATATTCACCGCGTCTATGCCGGCGACGAGATTCCAGCTTCACCGGATGATGAAGACATGCGGGATTATTTCCTGGGCAAACGGCCCACCGGCGCGACCACCGACTCCAAGGTGGATTTGGGCATGATCGTGCGCGACATTGATGAACTGGTGGTGCTGAACGACGAGGCGCACCATATTCACGATCCTCGCATGGCCTGGTTCAAATCCATCGAGGATATCCACAACCGTCTGAAGCAAAAAGGTGCGAAACTCTCCCTGCAGGTGGACACAACTGCTACACCCAGGCACAACAACGGAGCTATTTTCGTGCAGACCGTGGCGGATTACCCTTTGGTGGAGGCCATCAAACAAAACGTAGTCAAACACCCCGCCGTGCCTGACGCTCCAAGCCGTGCCAAACTGGTAGAACGCCAGAGCGCCAGGTTCACTGAGAAATATGCCGATTACATTAACCTCGGCGTGATCGAGTGGCGCAAGGCATATGCCGAGCACGAAAAGATGGACAAGAAGGCCATCCTCTTTGTTATGACCGACGATACCCGCAACTGTGACGATGTAGCCGCTTATTTGCGGTCCACCTATCCGGAGTTTGCTGATAAAGACGCGGTGCTGGTTATTCATACCAAGAAAAACGGGGAGATTTCTGAATCAACATCAGGTAAGAGCAAAGATGAGTTGGATAATCTGCGTGAACAAGCCAACGCAATTGACAGCCTGAATAGCCCCTACAAGGCCATCATATCGGTGATGGTGCTTAAAGAGGGTTGGGATGTGCGCAATGTTACAACCATTGTCGGACTACGCGCCTATTCCGCCAAGAGTAACATCCTGCCCGAACAAACCCTGGGGCGCGGACTCCGTAAAATGTATCCCGGTGATATAGAGGAATACGTAAGCGTAGTCGGTACGGATGCCTTTATGGATTTTGTAGATTCCATTCAGGCCGAGGGCGTGGTGCTGGAGCGCAAGCCTATGGGTGAAGGAACCGGGCCCAAAACGCCGTTGGTGGTGGAGGTTGACAGGGATAACGAAAAGAAGGACATCGATGCTCTGGATATTGTAATTCCGGTGTTGACGCCACGCATTTACAGGGAATACAAGAATCTGGGTGATCTGAATGTGAATGCACTCAGCCATGCAAAGGTGGCATACCGGCAGTTCAGCGATGAGGAACAGCGGGAGATCGTCTTCAAGGACATCACTACAGGTGAGGTGACGCATACCACTGTTCTTGACACGGCCGGCATTGCCGATTACCGCAGCGTGATCGGCTATTTCGCTCAGACCATAATGAAAGATTTACGGCTGGTCAGCGGCTATGATATACTGTATGGTAAGGTCAAGGAGTTTGTGCAAAAGCAGTTGTTTGACAACCCGGTGGAACTGGAAAGCCCCAACACACTGCGCAACCTGTCGGAACTGGCTGCAACCAAAACTCTGCTCGAGGCGTTCAAGAAGGCAATCAACGACCTAACCGTGCAGGATAAAGGCGATGCCGAAATCCGCGACACCATTAAACTGCGGCAGATGCGTCCTTTTGTGGCAAAGGACCAGGGATATCTTATTCCGAAAAAGAGCGTCTTCAACCGCATAATCGGCGACAGCCATTTTGAACTTCTGTTTGCCCGATTTCTTGAAGAGTGCGACGATGTGATTTCATACGCTAAAAATTATCTGGCGGTGCATTTTAAACTGGACTATGTGAATGGGGATGGCGATATCTCCAACTACTACCCGGACTTTCTGGTAAAACAGTCTTCCAAACGGACTTTTATTATCGAAACAAAAGGCCGGGAAGACCTTGACGTGCCGCTCAAGATGCAACGACTGCGGCAATGGTGCGAGGACATCAACCGCGTTCAGACAGATGCTGAATATGACTTTCTTTATGTAGACCAGGAAAGTTTTGAGAAATACAAGCCTGTCTCATTCCGGCAGCTGATAGATGGCTTCAGGGAATACAAGGAGAATATATAAATGGCAGTGTGCTCCACCTGATCTCAATTCGTCTGCAATTGACTGCGACAGGCGGACTTTACCGATACCCTTTGGGAGAGTAGTTTATGAAAAAACGAGTCATCATTATTATTTTTGTTATCATCTTTATTAGTGTGGGATTGCTTGTCTATTTTGGACAGAGAAAAAATCAGCTCAGTGAATTGTACTATTCTGGAACTATTGAGGCAACACAGGCAAATCTAGCCTTCCAGATAGGCGGCAGAGTGCTGAATGTTTCAGTCAAGGAAGGTCAGTATGTATCAAAGGGAGATCTCCTTGCTGAACTGGATAAATCAGAGCATAAATCTCGTTATGAACAGGCAGAAGCGAACCTCGACAGATCGTTAAAGAATCAACAACAGCTTGAAACCCTGCTGGAGATTTATAAGAAGTCCTTGCCAGCAGAACTTGCCAGAGCAGAAGCCAGCGTTACTACCGCCAGGTATGTCATGGATGATGCCCGAAAGAATTATGACCGGTTTGAACAACTGTTCAGCAGCGGCATTGTTTCCGAAAAGGATCGTGATGCTGTTAAACTCAGCTATGATACTGCAAAAAGCCGACTAGCCGAGGGGGAAGCTTCTCTGAAATACACATTGAGTAATTTAAAAAAAATCGACGCCACCAGACAGGATATGGAAGCAGCCCGGTTCCAAGTTCAGGCAGTTAAGGCTACCCTCGATCAGACAGAGATTCAGATGCAGTATACAGAATTGAAAGCGCCTTTCCCCGGTATTATTACAAGCCGCAATGTGGAACCAGGTGAAGTGGTTACACCCAGCCGTGAGGTTCTGACGCTTTCCGACCTTTCAGAGGTGGATTTAAAGATATTCGTAGATGAGACTGAAATAGGCAAAGTCAAACCAGGCCAAAAAGTAGAGGTAAGGGTAGATACCTTCCCTGATAAGGTTTATACTGGAAACGTTTCTTTTATCTCTCCTGAAGGTGAATTTACACCTAAAATCATCCAGACTAAAAAGGAGCGAGTCAAGCTTGTTTACCTGGTTAAGGTTTCTATCCCCAACCCCAACCTCGAATTAAAATCAGGAATGCCAGCCGATGCCTGGTTAAAATAACCTGCCCCAAGATGATTTCTTTTAAAAACTCATGGGAGGTTATTCTGAAAACCGCACATTAAAGTTAGGACCTAAACTTGTATGCCTGCATATAATAACGAAAAAACATCTTTATCCGGACATAGTGAACAGGTGCCTTTTATTAAGGTAGATAACGTTTCAATGAGCTTTGGTACAACAAAGGCAGTTCACCAGGTATCATTTGCAGTTAACAATGGAACTATATTCGGTCTTGTGGGATCAGATGGAGCCGGTAAATCAACGCTCCTGAGAATGATAGCAACGATGATTAAACCATCTTCAGGAAGTATTTTTATCGATGGACTGGATGTAGTAAAGAAAAAAAAACAGGTTAAATACCTGATAGGATATATGCCACAGCGTTTCGGTCTGTATCAGGATCTTACAGTTGAAGAGAACATCGATTTTTTTATGGATATTTTTGGTATTTCCGGTGTGGAAAGAAAGAAAAGAAAGGAGCGTTATCTCTCTTTTTCAAACCTTCTTCCCTTCTTAAACAGGCAGGCAGGCAATCTTTCCGGTGGCATGAAACAAAAGCTAGGACTTGCATGTGTTCTAATCCACGAACCTAAAGTACTCATACTTGACGAACCAACGAATGGGGTAGATCCGGTCTCCCGACAGGAATTCTGGGATATTCTTGCTCAGATGCGCCGTGATGGGATGACCATACTTGTTTCCACGTCATACCTTGACGAAGGTGAAAAATGTGACTACCTTGGCTTGATGCACCAGTCTCTGCTTCTGGAAAAAGCTACCCCCGGGGAGATCCGTTCTAATTTTATTAATCTGGAAGAGGCAATGATCCATCGTATTCAGAAGGTGGATGAGGAACTTCTTAATGACAACTTCAAATTCTGATGTCATTGTTGTTAAAAACCTTGAAAAACGGTTTGGACAATTTATTGCCGTTGATAGAATCTCCTTTTCCGTAAAGAAGGGAGAAATCTTCGGTTTTCTTGGGCCCAATGGCTCAGGTAAATCAACTACAATCAGGATGCTCTGTGGCATAATCACTCCAACTTCAGGTGAAGGAATGGTAGCTGGGCACAACATCTTTACCGAATCGGAAGAGATAAAACAGTCTATAGGTTATATGTCCCAGAAATTTTCCCTTTATGAAGATTTAAATTCTATTGAAAACATTCGTTTTTATCTGGGAATATATAACGTACCGCAGGACCAGTGGAAGGAAAGGATTGAATGGATACTGGACAGGGTACAGCTAAAAAATGTGCAGCACCGGTATGCCAGAGAGCTACCACCCGGATGGCGTCAACGCCTTGCTCTGGGTTGTGCCCTGCTTCACCGGCCAGACATCCTGTTTCTCGATGAACCCACCTCAGGTGTTGATCCAATAACAAGACAAAACTTCTGGGCATTTATAAATCAACTGGCCGGAGAAGACATTACGGTCTTTGTTACCACCCATTACATGGATGATGCCCAGCACTGTCAACGGATTGTTATGCTAAATGAAGGGGAAATAGTAGCTGCAGGCAGTCCATCAGAAATAATCAGCGAGGCATGCCCTGATCGTCCTGAGGCAGACCTGAACGATGCATTTATAACCTTAATGTCCCGGAGCAATCATTGAATCCTTTAAAGGTTAAGGCCATTGTGCGTAAAGAGGTCTATCACCTGATCAGGGACTTCAGGAGCCTTTATCTGGCGTTTGCTATCCCCCTGCTTTTAATCCTCCTCTTTGGTTATGCCCTGAGCCTGGATGTAAACAACATAGACACCATAGTTGTGGATCAGGAAAAGACAGACCTCAGCCGCAACTTTATCCGCCACCTCAATGCCTCTCCCTATTTTAACATTGTTGCCCATCCTTCAGACACAAGAACCGTAGCAAGATACCTGGATCATAATCATGTGAAACTTGCCATTATAATTCCTTCGGGATGGACTAAAGATATCCGAGCAAACAGAGAAGCTCAAATACAGGTGCTTCTCGATGGCAGCGATCCCAATTTCGCTGGCATATCAAGGGGATATATTACTGCTTTTATCGAAGGATATAACCAGCAGCTTCTACTCGATTTTCTTAATCGCGAAGGTTTGGAAAAAATTAAACCACCTGTTGAAGGACTAATCCGTGTCTGGTTTAATGAAAGCCTTGAAAGCCGAAATTTCATTGTCCCCGGCATAATAGCTATTATAATTATTATTGTAGGTGCCTTGTTAACCTCTCTTGTTATTGCACGCGAGTATGAAAATGGGACTATGGAGACAATCAGATCTCTGCCAATAAATGCAGGGGAATTTTTATTAGGTAAGTCTATCCCCTATTTTTTTATTGGGCTCACCGATGTACTGATAGCGATTTTTATGGGACAGGTTTTGTTCGGAGTAGTCATGAAAGCCAGTTTCTGGCTAATGATTATAGCATCTTCTATTTACCTTGCCGTTGCCCTGACACTCGGCTTGCTCATCTCAGTCGTTACAAAATCACAACTTGTCGCGAATCAGGCTGCAATTCTGGTCACGTATCTTCCTTCGCTCCTTCTTTCCAATTTTGTCTTTCCAATAGTCAATATGCCCAAAGTTCTAGGACTTGTGACTTATATTGTACCGGCTACCTACTATATAGATATTCTGAATGGAATATATCTAAAAAATCTGGAGTTTATGCACCTGTGGTTGAGTTACCTGATTCTGATGATCATGTTCATTATTCTATCAATCTTAAACCTTGTTATGCTGAAAAAGGAAGGCATGTAATATGAAATGGCTTCGAATTCGTGAGCTGATACGCAAAGAGTTCATTCAGCTTTTCAGGGACAAACGGAACCGTCCTCTACTGGTTATAGCACCCATAGTACAATTGTTGGTTTTTGGTTATGTTGTTAATTACGACATAAAAGATATAAGGGTTGCTTTTTTTGATCAGTCTCACACAAAAGAAAGCCGAATGGTAGTGGATGCCTTCAATGCCAATAAGGTCTTCAGGATTACCCATTTCTCGAAAGACCATAATGAATTGGAAGAACTAATCCTTAAAGGGAAAGTAGATCTGGGCATAAAGGTAGCCCCTGACTTGAGCCAGCGCATTAAAAAGGGAGAGACAGCTAATCTTCAGATTTTAGCCGATGGCAGCATGAGTAATATGGCATCTGTACGTATTGCCTATACATCATTGGTTATCGATAAGCTTAACAGGGAACTAATCAGGGAATTGTATCCTCAGCGGTTGGATTATGGAAGGATAGATGCAAGAATCAGGACATGGTATAATCCAAATATTGACAGTCAGAATTTCTTCGTGCCTGGAATTGTGGCCTTTTTGATCATGCTAGTTTCCTTGTTATTTACTTCAATGGCCATCATTAGGGAAAAAGAGGCCGGAACTATGGAACAGTTGATCGTCACTCCAATGCAACCTCTTGAACTTATCATAGGCAAAACTATCCCTTACATCATAATTTCTCTCGGCCAGCTTTTAGTGGTAGCCTCCTTTGCAGTATTTTGGTTCAAAATCCCCGTATCCGGCAATATTTTTCTCCTCCTGATTGCTGCATGTATTTTCCTTCTGAGCACACTGGGTATCGGACTTTTTATATCCACTATCTCCTCTACTCAGCAGCAGGCTATGATGACCACCTTCTTTTTTATTCTACCTTTTTTCATGCTCAGCGGTTTTGTTTTTCCTATTGCCAACATGCCCCTTGTGGTTCAATGGATGACTTACCTGAACCCTTTAAGATATTTTCTTGTTATCATTAGAGGTGTATTTTTAAAGGGTGTAGGGATTGATGTTCTCTGGCCGCAATTTACAGCAATGGCAATTATAGGTTTTATTGTATTTGCTGGAGCTGTAGGACGTTTTAGAAAACGGCTTGATTAGTCTAATAGGCGCAGACAGTTACCATTTATGCAACATTATGTATACTGTGTTGGTCTTATCAATTTTATAAATTTTGTTTTACTATTTTAATCTTCCTAAATCTCACCTCAATAGTATTTATTGCATTAACCAAAACCTGTCAGCAATATTTTCAGTTTTAGCGAAAGATTAGAAAAATATTTAAAAAAGCTTTACATTTAAAACTAGATAATCTATATTATATAATATAGATTATCTAGCACATATGATATAACTTAATAAAAAGGTGGTCAGGTCATGAAAAAAGATTTTACTCGTAGAGAATTCATCAAAATCTCGGGTATGGGTTTGGGTGGTATCGCTACAAGTGGGAGTCTGATGAAGTTTGCGTCTGATGCATTTGGTTCTGAAGATGTTTCTTCTAATAAGGTATTAAGAACCCCAACATATTGTGAGATGTGCACTTTTAAATGTGCAGGTTGGGCTTACAGGCTGGACGGCAAACCATGGAAAATTATTGGTAACGAGAATGACCAGCATTGCTACGGACATCTATGCACAAAAGGGTCTGCAGGGTTTGGCGCATATGACGATCCCGATCGTCTAAGAACACCTTTAATCCGAATACAAGAGAGAGGAAAACAGGTTTTTAAAGAGGTAAGCTGGGATGAAGCCTTTGATTATATAGCATCTAAACTGAAGAAAATAGCGAAAGAACACGGTCCTGAGTGTGTTGCACTGTTTACTCATGGCGCCGGGGGAAGCTTCTTTAAAACCTTCCTCAAAGCTTATGGTTCAAACAATATAGCAGCCCCTTCCTATGCCAATTGCCGTGGACCGAGAGAAGAAGCTTATCTTCTAACATTTGGCGATGCAATCAGCACACCAGAGCGAACCGATATGATAAACAGCAAATGCATAGTATTAATAGGTTCCCATATTGGTGAAAACACACATAGTTCACAGGTTTATGAATTTGGTCAGGCTATTCATAGAGGGGCCACTATAATAACTGTTGACCCTCGTTTTTCAGTTGCAGCCAGCAAATCTAAATACTGGCTTCCTATTAAGCCCGGCACTGATATGGCTCTTTTATTAGCATGGATAAATGTTATTATCGAGGAAGAGCTTTATGATAAAGAATACGTTAATAAATATACTGTTGGTTTTGATGAACTGAAAAAATCGATTAAAGACAATACTCCGGAGTGGGCATACCCAATAACAACAATAAAACCTGAACTCATAAGAGAAACTGCAAAGGAAATATCAAGGTATAAGCCTGCAACATTGATTCACCCGGGGAGACATGTCGTCTGGTATGGAGACGATACTCAGCGTGTAAGGGCAGGTGCCATTCTTAATGCACTCCTTGGAAGCTGGGGAAGGAAAGGAGGTTTTTTTGTTCCTGAAGAACCAGATATTCCTGAGTATCCCCACCCTCAATTCCCTAAACCAAAAAGATCATGGAGAGATGCTTTCCCCGGGAAGTTTGAATTAGCAAATCTTGCACTCTCTTCCGGTATTTGCGAAGCAACGATTCCATCTTTTGGAAGAAACTGTAATTTTAAAGGTTGGATTGTATACGGAGCCAATTTATTACACACAATGCCGGAAAGAAAAAAGACAATTGAGGCAATACATAACCTGGATCTACTGGTTGCAGTTGATATATTGCCTTCTGAGATTACCGGTTGGGCAGACGTTGTACTTCCCGAATGTACGTATCTGGAACGTTATGATGACCTGAGGACGGAATGGGGGCGGGAATTACAGGTAGCATTGCGAATGCCGGCTTTTCAACCAAAATACAACACAAAACCTGCATGGTGGATAGCTAAAAAATTGGCTGACAAAATGGGACTTGGCCAATACTTTGCCTGGAAAGATATAGAGGAGTTCCTTGATTATCGCTTGAAGAAAATCGGCAGTTCATTAAAAGAGATGCAGAAAGTCGGCGCAAAGGTCCTGGAACGTGAGACACCGCTATATTTTGAGAAAGGTGAAGAAATTAAGTTTGACACACCCACTGGTAAGATAGAACTTTATTCTCAAACATTAAAGGACTACGGTTTTGATCCTGTCCCAAGGTATGTGCCCCATGAGGAACCCCCTCAAGGATATTACAGGCTTCTCTATGGCCGATCTCCGTCTCATTCTTTTGGAAGGACAACAAACAATCCTCTCTTAACACAGATGGATCCTGAAAATGAAATATGGGTAAATAAGGATGTATCAAAAGAGTGGGGATTGAAAGATGGCCAGTATGTCAGGCTTGAAAACCAGGATGAAATAGTAAGCAATAAAGTTAAAGTTAAAGTAACAGAACGTATAAGGACTGACTGTGTTTATATGGTTCATGGGTTTGGCCACGACCAGAAGAAATTGAGGCGGTCATATATGAAAGGCGCAAGTGATGATGGCCTTATAACGAGAACGAAGGTTGATCCCATTATGGGTGGTGTTGCCATGAGAGGTAATTTTGTTACATTTAAATTATAGGAGAGAAAAGTGAAAAATTACACAATGGTCATTGACACAAAAAGTTGTGTAGGTTGTGGCGACTGTATTATCGCATGCAAAACCGAGAATTTTGTTCCCGAAGGTTTACACAGGGACTGGATTGTCGAAGATGTTTCCGGGAAATTTCCAAATCTTCACATGGAAGTCCGTTCAGAGAGATGCAACCATTGTTCAAACCCTCCTTGTGTCACCTATTGTCCTACAGGAGCCAGTTATATAAAGAAGGGTACTAATATAGTTCTTGTAAACGAAAACAAATGTACCGGTTGTAAAGCCTGCATAGCAGCATGTCCCTACGATGCCCGTTTTGTAATGCCTGAAGGATATGTAAGCAAGTGTACTTTCTGTGAGCATCGTGTAAAAAAAGGGCTGATACCGGCATGTGCCTCAGTATGTCCAACCAATTCTATAGAATTCGGTGATGCAAGCGAGGTCATGAGTAACGTTTCAAAATTACTAAGAAACAGAAAATATAAAACATTAATCCCTGAAGCAGGAACCAGACCAAACATCTACTATCTTATTTAGAGGTGAGAATGATGGAAGTTACAATTACCACAAATAAAATGAATCATCTGGTTGACCCAACTCTCCACATATGGGGATGGGAAGTTCCCCTTTATCTCTTTCTGGGCGGGATAACAGCAGGGATACTTATTATCGTTTCTTTCATTTTATTGAAAGACAAAGATGGGAAATCCCATATTATTGCCAATAGGCTTGCGCTTCTTGCCCCTGTACTTCTGACTCTGGGCATGGTTGCTCTTTTTATGGACCTGGAACACAAACTGTATGTATGGCGATTTTATACGGCCTTTCGAATCACATCCCCTATGTCATGGGGTTCATGGATATTACTGCTTGTATATCCAATAAGTCTTTTGCTGATATTGACAACATTCAGAGAGGGTTTTTCAAAAGCATATTTGTGGATTGATTCCTATACTCAGTCGAAGCCAAAGATGCAGAAATACCTTTGGGCATACTTCCGGCTTTTTGATTTTTCTGAAAAATACAGGAGCTCGATAGCCAGAATAGCCATTCCTGTCGGTATACTTCTTGGTATATATACAGGAATCCTGTTGAGCAGTTTCGGCGCAAGACCTTTCTGGAATTCTTCAATTATCGGACCGATCTTTCTCGTATCAGGAGTTTCGACAGCAGCTGCCCTGGTTGTGTTATTTTCAAAGGACCATGAAGAAATAGAATTTTTCACAAAGATAGATATCTGGTTAATCACAGGTGAAATATCATTGCTTATATTATTCATCATTGGAATGCTGTCTTCTTCAGAACAGCATTTAAAAGCAATACAATTAATTTTAGGCGGAGAGATGACCACATACTTCTGGGTCTTTTTCTTTGGAATTGGTCTTCTTCTTCCTGCCTTTCTTGAGTTTATGGAACTGAAAGGTAGAGAAATACCCGGCTCTATAGCAGCCTCTCTTGTGTTGTTTGGTGGAATTTTGCTGAGATTTGTAATAGTTGAGGCGGGGCAGATATCAACCTGGATCACTTATTGATATAAAGTCAGTAACTATAAAAGGAGGTACAGTATGGCAGCAAAAAAATATTCTTCCCCTTATTTAGCAGGGGTTGGATTGGGTTTGGTTCTTTTGGCTGCATTCTTTATTACAGGTCATGGTTTGGGAGCATCCGGTTCTATGATGCATGCAGTTGTGGCGATCGAAAAGGTTATTTCACCCGAACATGTTAATCAGAATACATACTTGGCAAAATACGGAGGAGGAAACATAAACCCTTTAAAAGACTGGTATGTATTTGAGCTTATAGGAGTCCTTGTTGGAGGTCTTATCTCAGGAGTTTTTGCGGGAAGAGTGAAAAAGGAAACGAACCACGGCCCACAGATAACTAAAAAACAGCGCTGGCTTTTTGCTGTTATAGGAGGTTCTTTGTTCGGTTTTGGCGCTCGTCTGGCTAGGGGTTGCACAAGCGGAGTAGCTCTCTCAGGCGGAGCAGCGCTTTCGCTGGGCGCATGGATTACAATGATGTGTATATTTGCCGGGGCTTACGCTTTTGCATTTTTCTTCAGAAAATTGTGGATTTAGGAGGTATATAATGATTGCGCCATTAGAACTCACATTTGATTTTAAGCTGGAGATAAGTTTGCTTATTGGATTCTTAATAGGTATTGGATTTGGTTTTTTTCTCGAACGGGGAGGTTTTGGAAATTCGCGGAAGCTGGCACTTCAATTTTATTTCCGTGACATGACCGTTTTTAAGGTAATGTTTACAGCTATAATTACTGCAATGACGGGCATGATTTTTTTTAATGCCTTTGGCTGGCTTGATCTCAATTCAATTTACATCAACCCCACCTATCTCTGGCCTGGGATTGTAGGAGGATTAATCATGGGAGCCGGTTTTGTCATCGGGGGATACTGACCCGGTACAAGTGCTGTAGGTCTCAGCACATTGAAGGTAGATGCTTTATTTTATATTATTGGAGTACTTCTTGGGGTATTTGTTTTTGGAGAAACCATTCCCTTCTTCAATGATTTCTTTTTAAGCGGATTTTTGGGAGAAAGGATAACACTGTATAGTATCCTGGGAATATCAGCAGGCGTTATCGGTTTCTTTGTTATTTTGATGGCCATCGGCGGTTTCTGGGGCGCTGAATGGGCCGAAAAAAAGTTTGGAGAAAAGGAGGAAGTATGAAACTTCAGGGTAAACAGATTGGTGTATTTATAGCCTTGATTTTGGCTGTAATAATGTTTTTTCTTCCTTCTCAAAATAGTTCAAAGTACCGGTTTGATCCCGAAGCTATTGCCAAGAGTATAGTTGAAGGGGCAGACCAGATAGATCCTAAGACCCTTTCAGAATGGATAATAGAAGGACGAAAAGATTTTATCTTAATAGACATCAGAGACGAAAAAGAATTTGAAACAGGCAATATAAAGAGTGCAGAGAATATACCATTACAAAAATTAATTACAAAGAACACTATTGAAGAGTTACCAAAAGACAAAATAATTGTGGTATACTCAAATGGAATATCTCATGCAAGCCAGGCATGGCTTATAATGAAATCTGCAGGCATCAACTCTTACATCCTCGAAGGAGGATTAAACTATTGGAATAGTTTTATTTTAAACCCAGAGGCATGTTCTACTAACCCTTCGGATGATGAGGTTCTTAAGTACAAATCAAAAATAGCCGTTAGTAATTATTTTGGAGGGGGGGAAGGTTCCCCCACAGTTTCAGACACAGATGATAAAATAGAAACTCAGAAGAAAGTAATAAATATACCGAAGAAAAAAACGAAGAAGCTGAAAGGATGTTAATAAAGGAACGAATATAGTAAAAACAAAAGCTAAAAAGGTGGAAAAAGAAATGTTATCTAGCGAGCCCGTTTATACAATTGGAATTGCTGTACAGAAACTGGATGTTTCAGTTCACTCTCTTCGTCAGTATGAAAAAGAGGGGTTGATTATACCTTTCAGGACATCGACAGGAAGGCGTCTCTATTCAGATTTAGAACTTGAGAAGGTGCGTTGTATTAAAGAAATGATACAAGTTGAGGGTCTTAATTTCGAAGGGATACGTCGTATAATGGCGTTTATTCCTTGTTATAATATAAGAGGTTGCTCGAAAAAAGTTAAAAACTCTTGCAAAGCTTTTAAAGATAAGACATTGCCCTGCTGGGCTTCACAAGAAAAATGTGACTGTAAACTTCCTTCCTGCAGAGACTGTTCAGTTTATCAGAGATTTGTTCATTGTGATGACATAAAACCGTTGATCTATGAAGCGGAAAAATAAAAACTTATATTTTACAGAATGAATTAATTAGTGTTACATACTAGTAATTAACCTTTATTAGATATAATCCCTGAGGCGGAGCAGTTTTCCCTGCTTTTCTTCTGTCTTTGGAAAAGAAGATATCTTTAAACTCTTTGACCCCCGTATTTCTTTGCCCCACATCCACCAATGTTCCCACAATATTTCTTACCATCTGCTTTAAAAAGGCATTGGCTTCAATATCAAAGATTATGAACCCCTTGTTATCTTTATTAAGGGATACAGCTAAAACCTCTCTGACAGGGTTACGGCTGTTGCAGCCTGATGCCTTAAATGAAGAAAAATCGTGTTTCCCAATGAGGCATTGCGTTGCCTTCTCCATTTTTTCAATATCCAAATTGAATGGTATAAACCAGGAAAAATTGCGGTATAGGGGAGAAGGGAATCTCTGGTTCAGGATGACGTATCTGTATATCTTGCTTTTGGCACTGTATCGCGCATGGAAATTTTCTTCTACCTCGCTAATTTCTTTAATAGCAATATCAGGAGGGAGCAGACTATTTAGTCCCCTCTGGATGTTGTTCATATCCAGTTGAGAATTGGTGTTGAAATTTGCTACCTGCTCTATCGCATGAACACCGGCGTCCGTTCTCCCTGCCACGATCAGCTTTATTTCTTCCTGAGTAATTTTCCGCAACCTTTCCTCAATGGTCTCCTGGACACTCACTGCATTGGGCTGTATCTGCCAGCCATGATAGCTGGTGCCATCGTATTCAATTACGAGCTTGATATTCCGCATATCTTTTGATCTTTTCCAGTATATTTAATTCCCTCATTCACACAGCATATACCCTCTCCGTCCCTGGCCGGTTTAAAACACCGGTTATCCGATATACAGGCCGCTCTCATAATTTCTCCTGTCTGCCAACGATTGATCAACGACGGCTCCCTGATAAAAGGACGGCTCATGGATATATAGTCAGCCACACCCTCATCTACGAGTCCCCTGGCTACATGATAGGATCGTATTCCCCCTACGAGAATAAGTGGGACTTGGATCTTTTCTTTAAATGCATGGGCTTCATTTCGAAAATATGCTTCTTTTTCTTCAGTTTTGATACCTACCCTACTAGGCCCTTGCTTAAAGGCAGTAAGAAGACCTCCACTCAATTCGATGGCATCGATCCCTTCCATGGCAAGCAAACTTCCCACCTGAATGGAATCTTCGAGGATTAAACCATTTTCGACAAAATCCTGGACATTCAGTTTTACCATGATTGGGTAATCTGGTCCAACTTCCATACGAATTGCCTTAAACACTTCCAACAGGGCCCTTGCACGATTCTCAATATTACCACCATAAGCATCTTTACGACGATTGTATGAAGGGGATAGAAACTGACTCAACAGGTATCCATGAGCAGAGTGGATCTGAACACCATCAAAGCCAGTCTTTTTAGCTCTCGCGGCTCCCTTCGCAAAGGCCTGACATATCTCATTAATATCCTGGATGTTCATCTCCTTTTGAGATAATTTTGACCGGGTCTCCCCCACTGAAGGGGTTATTACAGGTTGTCCTGTCAGTTCTTCTATAGCATGGAAACCGGCATGAGCAAGTTGCATAACTATCTTCCCGTCTTTTTTATGGACTGCACGAGTCATCTCCTCAAGACCAGGAATTAGCTCGTCTTTGTAAACGCCAAGCTGTTTAGAACTTGCCTGCCCATCCCGACGAACATAGGTATGGCCAGTAATAATCAGCCCTACTCCCCCCTTTGCAAGGGTTGCCATCAGATCAATCAGCCCTGGAGTACATGTCCCATCTTCTTCTGCCATTCCTTCCCAGGTAGCAGACCTGACAAATCGGTTTTTTAGAACCATGCTGTTAATTGCACTTGGTTCAAATAGTCTATTGTTCACTTATGAGAAACTCCTCTAATCTTTGCATCCTTTGCGATCTTAAAGGTTGAACTAAACTCCATTACTACCCTGTTATCTTCATTGTATACCGTTGCTTTCCCCTGTAATATTTCTCCTTCTTGGTTCAGAACTTGAGCTCTTGCGGTAATAACCCCTTGTTTAACCGGATAAAGGAACTTTGTTTCCATAGAAATCGTTGCAAAGTGAGTCTGAGGAGAGGCTAAACTCTTGATAGCCATAACAACTGCGGTATCAGCCAGACTGACCAAAGCACCGCCATGCATTAATCCAGCACCTTGAGCAAAATCAAAAAGAAAAGGCATTGTTAATGTTGCCCGACCTTCAGAGGCTTCGACGATTCTAATATGCAACAATTTTTCAAATGGTGCACAGCTAATCCAGTCTTTCATGTGAAACATATGGGGGCCAGTATCTAAACCTTTGGGTAAGTTATCTTTATCTGTGTTATTACTGTTCATAAAGCTTTTTAGCCCTTCCCTATTGCCTTTTTGACACAGTGCACATTAACACATGTCTGCTACCCCATCTAATTCAAGAGTATCAAATTACTACATCGCCTCCAACCGTTCTATCCGTTTTTCTATTGGAGGATGGGTACTAAAAAGGCTCGACAACCCTCCTCCCCGCAATGGATTGACTATGAACATATGAGCAGTGGCTGGATTGGTATCCATTGGAATATTTTTTGCTCCTTGTTCCAGTTTTTTTAATGCCCCTGCAAGATAGCGTGGATTGCCGCTTATCTTCGCTCCTCCTTCATCAGCCAAGTATTCTCTGGATCGAGAAATAGCCATCTGTATTAACATGGCAGCAATTGGAGCAACTATTATCATGACCAGATTAGCAAAAAGGTTTCCTCCTTCGTCGTCGTCTCCCCTTCCAAAGATCATAGCCCACTGTGCCATATTAGCCAGCATACTTATCGCACCTGCGATGGTGGCAGCTATGGTACCGACCAATATATCTCTATGTCTGATATGAGATAGCTCGTGGGCCAGCACTCCTGTTAGCTCCTCCTTGCTCAAAATTTTCATGATCCCGCGTGTTACAGCTACTGCCGCATGTTGAGGATTTCTACCGGTAGCAAAGGCGTTGGGGGTATCGTTAGGGATAATGTAGACCTTTGGCATAGGCATTTCTGCCTTCTGTATCAATTCCTCTATCAAGCGGTACAACTCCGGCACATCTGTCGGGACAACTTCTTCCGCATGATACATCCTCAAAATTATCCTATCACTTAACCAGTATGTACCCAAGTTCATTCCACAGGCTATTATGAACGCTAAGAGCATACCACTTTTCCCCCCAAATATACCCCCTATCCAAATCAGTAGTAATGTTAAACCTACCATTAAACCCACTGTCTTAAAACTGTTCATAATCGAAATTCTCCTTAAGTTATAATATCTATAAAATAAATCACTTAAACAAAACCAGCCTTCCAGCTTACAGTGAACAAAATGTAGTCTTTTCCAATTTGCTATAAGTCAAAGATAGCTATCTGTCAAGGCAATTTGTTTTTCCTTTGACATATAATAGTTTTTATGATAAATTGGCCGCAAGAATCACAATCTTACATATTGTGAGGTGATGAATATGTATGGTGTTATTAATAAAAAAGGCTGTAAAAAAGATGTAAAGAAAAGCAAAACAGATGAACCCGAAGTAAAACCATGCCCTAAATGTGGTGAAGATTTTGTAAGAATACATGCTTACGATTTTAGTCCATTCTCCTTGAGATCAGGGCCAAAACCTTGGACAGAGAGAAAAGACGATAATTTCTGAGCAGAGGCAGACGAAAGTGCCAAGATGTGGCACTGTAATTTTTGTGGATATACCAGTGGTGGTAGACCTGAAGACTGGATGATATAACCATTTTCAAAGGTCTTGCTGAAGTTTATATAGAACAAGATAAATATTATCCCTACAGTACCCTACTGAGATAAAATTAATAACATCACCCACCTTGGAATTTTTCTATTCCATGGGAGAGTATTTCTTCCACATAGTCATCCCAGTCCCAGTCAAATTCAAATACATTATTAATTTCAGGATCGCTGGAAACTTTGTCTTGATTAAATTCTTTTTCTTTTTCCATATGTCCAGCCTCCTTTAATATAATCAAACTTATCTTACCTATTTAAACCAAATCTGTTCTTATTTCTATCAGGAACCCATATCTTCTATATGCTTTTCAGCAGAAAAGGCTGCGGTTGCTCCATCTCCAACGGCTGTAGCGATCTGCCTCAAAAGTTTTACTCTTACATCCCCTGCCGCGAATATGCCTGGAACAGATGTCTTCATTTCATCATCGGCTATTATAAATCCCATCTTATCTAAAGCTAAAATATCTTTCAAAAATTCTGTATTTGGTTTAACCCCTACATAAATAAAAACACCGCCTACCTCTAGCTTAGATAAGTTATTTGTCTTTACGTTTCGTAATGATACTGCATTAACCGTTTGATCACCGTCTATTCTGTCCAATACAGTATCCCATATAAATTCTATCTTTTCGTTTTTAAAAGCCCTTTCCTGCACTATCTTATCTGCTCTTAACTGGTCTCTGCGATGAATGATATAGACCTTATTGGCAAATTTAGTTAAAAACATCCCCTCTTCAACAGCCGAATTTCCTCCTCCAACTACTGCTATATCCAGCCCCCTGAAGAACGGACCATCGCATGTAGCACAATATGAAACTCCTCTCCCTTTAAGTTCGCTTTCTCCTTTTATTCCCATCTCATTGGGTTTAGAGCCCGAAGCTATTATCAACGCCTTGCATGAAAATTCCCGTTCACCGAGTTTTACATATTTGAGGTTTTCTTCTCCTGCTCTCACACTCTCGACATCTCCTGTCATTATCTCCAAACCAAATTTACTTGCCTGTTCCTCCATGTTCTGAATCAGTTCAGGTCCATTTATTCCATCCTTAAAACCGGGGTAGTTTTCAACCATTTCAGTAGTTACAACCTGTCCTCCAACGACCATTTTTTCAATCAACAAGGATTTTAGTCCTGATCTGCATGTATAAAGGCCTGCCGTTAGCCCCGCCGGACCTCCTCCAACTATTATAACGTCATAATCAGCGGTACTCATTTTCATCCCTTTCTAATCGACTCTAATCAAAAAGATTTTGATAATCTTTCTTTATACATCTGTCCATTAATACCCTGATCCCTGCGGTACGGGCCAACCCGGCTGCTTCATTGTTAACAACGCCTTCTTGCATCCATACCACTTTAGCCATTTTTTCTATAGCTTCCTTAACAATCTCTAAAACTGCCTCAGGTTTTCTAAATATATCAACTATATCTATTTCAAAAGGGACTTCAAGAAGACTGGGATATACCTTTTCTCCTAGTATATCATCACCCAAAGGACGTATAGGGATAATCCTGAACCCTTTCGACTGTAAGTATGATGCCACTTTATAACTCGGTCTATCTTCTTTTGGGGATAAACCCACTACAGCAATAGTTTTGCAATCTTCTAATATTTCCTTAATTTCTCCCGTTGATATATCTATATTTTTCCCCTTTTGTTCCATTTATCATGCCTCAATAATTTCAGATATTAAATCTTTAGTTCCGGAAATTCTTTCTCTGTTACGAAAATACAATTGTGGTTTGTTATCTATAAGTTACAGATCGAAGCTAAAAATATGCCTAGTTTATATTGCTTTTTTTATCAATTCCTCGATTTGAGCTTTTGGAACCGAGCCAATCACCTGATCAACAGATTTGCCGTCTTTAAACATAATCAGGGTAGGAATGCTTCTAACGCTGTATTGAGGCGGTGTCTTTGGGTTTTCATCTACGTTTAACTTGCAGACTTTTACTTTTCCATCATACTCTCCTGCCAGCTCTTCTATTACAGGTCCAACCATCTTACAAGGACCGCACCAAGGAGCCCAAAAGTCTACTAAGGTAGGTTTATCAGAGTTTATTACCTCTGTGGTAAATGAATCATCTGTTAAATGTACTGCTTTTTCTGACATCTTAAAACCTCCTTTTTTAGTTATAATTCAAGATGTTAGGAGCAACTATAATACCCAATGCTTGACGTTTATAGAACAACATACAATAGTAAAACTATAGTACTATTATCATCATTAAATTCTTTTTGTCAAACTATTTGGCGGGCAAATCATCATAATTGGCTACCAGCCAATTACCCTTTATACTCCTCAACCACCCATGGAAGAGCCAACTGTATAATCAGCATCTATAACATCATTATCCCTGTTTCCATATTCACCATTGCCACATCCGCTATACTCCTCTTCCGGAGCTTGATGGTTTCCATAAGAAGCAGCCGACAGAGAATGAGATGCCTGTTGTAAATCACTTGTTAGTGTTTTAATCTTTCCTATGTCTGTACCTTCTTTCAAAGCAACCCTCAAATCACCAATTAGTTGTTCTATCCTAGCCTTTTCATTAAGGGGCAGCCGGTCCCCCACCCTGACCAGCTCTTTCTCCACAGTATAAGCAAGCGTATCTGCCTGGTTCTTAACTTCGGCCTCTTCCCTCTTTGTTTTATCCTCAGAAGCATGAACTTCAGCCTCTTTAATCATACGATCAACTTCCTGCTTATCTAAAGAGGTTGACTCTGTTATTGTAATGGTCTGTTCCTTTCCTGTTGTCTTATCCTGAGCACCAACATGTATTATCCCATTGGCATCTATATCAAATGTAACCTCAATTTGAAGCATACCTCGAGGTGCCATGGGTATGCCCTCCAGGCGGAATCTTCCAAGAACTCTATCATCCTTTGCCATTTCCCTTTCACCCTGGAGAACATTTATATCCACACTCGCTTGGTTATCTTCGGCTGTAGAAAATATTTCGCTCTTTCTGACCGGAATGGTGGTATTCCTCTCTATAATTTTGGTCATTATTCCACCAAGCGTTTCCACACCTAAAGAAAGAGGTGTTACATCAAGTAAAAGGACTTCGTCTACCTCACCTGTCAAAACCCCTGCTTGAATGGCAGCCCCTACAGCCACAACTTCGTCTGGATTAACTCCCTGATGTGCTTCTTTCCCACCTGTGAGTCGCTTCACCAGATTTTGTACTGCGGGTATCCTTGTAGAACCACCAACAAGCACGATCTCATCTATATCACCTTTAGAAAGTTTTGCATCGCTCAGGGCTTGTTTTACAGGTCCCTCACAGCGTTCTATGAGATCTGCAACTATACTTTCAAATTTAGCTCTGTTAATTTTCATCTCCAGATGTTTTGGCCCAGATGCATCCGCAGTTATGAATGGGAGGCTTATGGTTGTCTCTGTCGCTGTGGACAACTCACACTTAGCTTTTTCCGCAGCTTCGTACAGCCTTTGAAGTGCCTGTCTATCCTTGAGCAGGTCTATCCCATTGTCTTTTTTAAACTCAGCAGCAATCCAGTCTACCAACCTTTTATCGAAATCGTCACCTCCAAGGTGGGTATCACCACTCGTAGATTTTACCTCAAAGATACCATCGCCAACTTCCATAATAGAGACGTCAAAAGTACCTCCTCCAAGGTCAAATACAAGAATGGTCTCATTCTTCTTTTTATCTAAACCATATGCAAGAGCTGCAGCAGTAGGTTCGTTTATTATCCTTTTTACATTTAAACCTGCTATCTTTCCTGCATCTTTTGTTGCCTGTCTCTGGGCATCATTAAAATATGCCGGTACAGTTATAACCGCATCTTTCACCTTCTCTCCCAGATACTTTGATGCCTCGTCGGCGAGCTTTCTCAAAACCATTGCAGATATCTCTTCCGGTGCATATTCTTTACCTTCTGCCAGTATCCGTACTGTGCCTCCCTTACCCTCTTTGATTTTAAAGGAAGCCTGTTTTATCTCTTGGGTAACCTCTGAATATTTTCTTCCTGTAAATCTCTTTATAGATGATATTGTATTTTCCGGGTTTAGGACTGCCTGTCGTTTAGCAACCTGTCCTACCAGACGGTCTCCATTTTTTGAGAACCCTACAACGGAAGGGGTTGTCCTTCCTCCCTCAGAGTTTATAATTACCTCAGGTTTGCCACCTTCCATAACAGCTACTACAGAGTTGGTGGTACCAAGGTCTATTCCAATTGTTTTTACCATATTAAATTCCTCCTTTTATTTAACACTTATCAGTAAAAAGTGCTAATTGGGTTAGTTTCTTTTCTATTATATAAAAAGATAAGTGCTAAGTCGTTTAAGTCAATAGGTGAGATAATTTTGGAATTGCTTTATGTTAGGTGGGAAGAATGGTAAATTGGTTTACTCTAAATTCCATCTCCACATGTTAATACAGCCATCCAGATTCATTGCTTTTGTAAAACCTTTTCCTTGTAAAATTCTGATGGCGTTGTAACTTCTTAGCCCCTGTAGACAGTAAATTATTACCTCCTGATCCGGGGTGAGTTCCCCGATTCTTTCTTGAAGTTTATTGAAAGGGATATTTATAGCACCAGGCAGATGTCCTTCCTTGTATTCTTCGTCATCTCTGACATCCAGGATAGTAAACTTCTCAGCCTTATCCAACTTTCTTTTTAACTCGTCTGCCGGTATCCCTTTAAAAAGCCCTAATAATTTATTTGATAAAACATATCCTGCAACTATTACTGGATCTATAGCAGGTGAATAAGGTGGCGCATAAGCTAAATCTAAGCTTTGTAAATCATCAAATATGGCTTCCTGTGCTAAGGCAGATGCTATTACATCAATCCTTTTATCTACCCCCCTCTTTTGCCAATTATTTGTGCTCCTAATAGACGATGGGATTCTTTTTCCGCTATTATTTTAAAGAACATTTCATGGGCATTAGTATAATAGTGAGCATGAGAATTGGGATATATGATAGCCCTTTCTATTTCATAGCCATCTTTTAAAGCTTCCCTTTCCGAAATACCAGCCTTTGCTACAGTGTAATCAAATACCTTGGCTATCAGAGTGCCTGATACCCCTCTAAATATGGCATCACCACCAGCTGCATTTTCTCCTGCCACTCGTCCTTGTTTATTAGCGGTTGAACCAAGGGGAACCCATATTGGTTTACCAGTTATTAGGTTAAGCGTTTCCGAACAATCTCCAGCTGCATAAATATCGGGAACACTGATAAGCATCCTTTCATTTACTTTAATAGCCCTGGTCTGACCTAAAACAATCCCTGCTTACTCCGCCAGTTTTGTATTAGGTCTTATTCCGATAGATAGTATTACCAAATCGGTATCAAATCGGTCATTTTTAGTTATTACCTGTCTAACCCCCGTCTTTGTGTCTCCTTCAAAGGCTTCAACTGGATTTTCCTTTAGATACATTTACCCCCTTTTCAATCAGGTGCTTTTCAAGAATGTAAGCCATATCTTCATCTAATGGGGGAAGTATCTGATTTATCATCTCTACCAATGTAACCTGTATACCCTGTGAAACAAGACTTTCTGCCATCTCCAGCCCAATCAGCCCTCCTCCTATAATAATGGCCTTTTTAGACTGTTCACTTTTAATTAAGTCCCTTATAAAAGAGGCATCTTCAAGTGTCTTTATAGTATGAATTTTTGGGAGGTCAACACCAGGGAGGGGTAGAATGATGGGTTTTGCTCCGGTAGCTATGATAAGCTTATCATAATTTTGTTCAGTTTACTCTTTATTCTTTAAATTAAAAACTACTACTTTCTTATTTTTATGGTCTATCTTTATAACTCGATGGTTTATTTTTACTTGAATGTCAAATGGTTCCTTAAAATCTTCAGGGGTCCTAAGTACAAGATCCTCTCTTTCTTTAACTACCCCTGACGTATAATAGGGAAGACCACATGCAGCATATGATATATAGTCTTTTTCTTCATAGACATTTATTTTAAGAGTTGGGTTGACCCTCCTCGCTCTTGTAGCTCCTTTCATACCCGCTGCAACGCCGCCTACTATTACTAGCTGTTCTTTTTTCATATTCTATTCAAGTTATTTTAGTTGGCTACGATTGAAAGGTTAGCTAGGACATATTCTTGCAAAACTTCTACGTTGCCTCCCCCTTTAATTACATAAGGAAAGCCATTAAACACCAAGCTGTCCCTGTGGAGATAATTTACTTTAACTTATCTCTTTAACTGTTTAATATATAAGCTAATATCTTATCTAATACTACAGCTCTTTTAGTCATTATCCCGATATAGGATGTTATGGAATTCTAACCAGGATTATTCCTTTTTTTCAGGTTCCTGCACTTTTTCATCATTGCGTAATGCCTTTTCCATTCTCCCTAGAACATTGGCAGTCTTTTCTTTGAGCGTCCCCATGACTGATTCTACATTATCAATCTGACTTTTAATATCCTCTAAGCCCCCTACTCGCTTAAGAGCGACTATAGATAAAATCAGAGCAATAATAGATATAATTAATGCTAATTCAGACATATTTTACCTCCTTTTATTACGTTTTAAAATTAATAAGTTATATAACATACGAGATAATATACTTTAACAAAATAACTACTGTATAAGTAGCCCAACATCAAGCTTTAAACTCTTTTCATATTCACTATAAAATCAAAATCATCCTTCTTTATTACGTACCTACCTAACCTCTTTCAAAATTCCCCCTTTTTCTTTAGGTTGCAGAGGTTTTTCCGACTCACGTTTTTCTATCTCCTTAATCTCTTTTAAAATATTCCTCCTTTCTTCTGTATTTTCAGCATAGTATCCTAATGCCTTGTTGAAATGGAATAAAGCGGAATCCGGTTTGCTTTTCAATTTAAAATATATTCCAAAGTTCTGATGAGAAGTCCCTAGAAGCCCTCTTTTACCAAAAACTATACCCAGATTGTAATAAACATTGACAAAGTCTGGATTCAGTTTCTTAACCTTATTATATGCTTCTATTGCCTCTTGGAAGTTGCCGCTTTCCTGATATACACGACCCAGATTATACCAGGCAACCATGTCATTTTCATCTAAGGCAACTGATTTTTTCAGAAAGTTAGCCGCATCACTGATTTCCCCTTCAGAAATATAACATATGCCCAATTCCCTTAAAACATCATTGTTTTCCGGATGAATATTTAACGCTTTTGTTAATCCTTCAATGGCTTGATTATAATCTCCAAGTTTCATATTAGCCAAAGCAAAACCATAGATTAGGTCTAGACGTTTTGGATCAGACTCCAGTAAAGATTTAAAATGATCTAATGAATTTTGAGGTGTCCAAGTATCAACTATCACTTTTGCCTGAATAATTCTAAGTTTATCAATATTATTTCTGGGTTGCTTATTTTCAGGCATCCTCATTAGCATGAGGTCAAGGTAATCAATCCTTCTTTCTACTTCCGGGTGAGTTAAAAGATAAGGGGGTACCTGAGATGATCCTAAACTATTATGTTTAATTTTCTTTAAAAAGTCAATAATACCTGAACCGTTATAACCAGCATTCATCAAGTAGTTAAAGCCCAATCGGTCGGCTTCTTCTTCGTTTTCTCTGGTATATTTCAGGGAAAGGGCTTGAGCTGTGGCAACAGAAAAGGCTCCCACTGCAGTAGATGCCTGCCCGCCTCCTCCTAGGAATATCCCTACTAGCATAGCCGCCAAAGTACCAATGTTTAGTTTCTTTTCCTTTTCAATCTTTTCTGCAATATGCCTTGCCATTACATGGGCAACTTCGTGGCTTATAACACCCGCCAATTCAGCCTCGTTCTCTACCAGGTTGATCAAACCTGTACTGATATAAATATATCCTGCAGGAATTGCAAAAGCATTGGGGTCAGAGGATTTATAAACATAGAAATTAAAGTCGAATATCTTATTGTCTATTTGCGAGATGATGTTTTTACTTACTTGGTTAATATATTCTTGAACTGATATATCGTCTATAAACTCCAGGTTTTTGTCCAACTCAAGTTTAAACTCCTTGCCCATTTTTTTTTCTTCCCCTATTGTAAGTGCTTGGCAGGAGTTGCAAACTAAAAATAACTCACAAAAACTGTTTAGCAGAAAAACAATCAATGTTAAAATAAAAAGGATTTTTCTATAAGAGGGGTGTTTTCCTTTCATAATCGAGATACCCTTAATACGAAAAAGCCTACTTTCCATTTAATTCCCTGAATACAAGTACCCCATTAGCACCACCAAAGCCAAAAGAATTTGAAATGGCAGTTTTAATCTTTGCTTTCCGTGCTACATTGGGAACGTAATCAAGGTCGCATTCAGGGTCCGGAGTTTCGTAGTTAATCGTAGGGGGAATATTGCCATTCTTCATTGCTAAGACAGTGAATATTGCCTCAACTGCCCCGGCAGCGCCCCAAAGGTGTCCTATCATTGATTTGTTGGAGTTTATAGCAATGTCGCGGCTGTGTTCGCCGAAAACTTCTTTTATGGCATAGGTTTCTGTGCGGTCATTTATTTCCGTAGAGGTACCATGAGCGTTTATATAATCAACTTCTTTAGGGTCAACCCCTGCATCTTTAAGTGCCAAACGCATACACTTCACTGCACCTTCACCTGAAGGTGAAGTTATGTGGAAGGCATCATTATTAGCACCGTAACCAATAATCTCAGCATAAATTTTTGCCCCGCGCTCCAAAGCCGAACCAAGCTCCTCCAAGACCATAACTCCTGCCCCTTCACCGGATACAAAACCATCACGGGAAATATCAAATGGCCTACTGGCCTTTTCCGGATCACTGTTCCTCGTAGAGGTAGCTCTTATATTCCCCAATGCAGCAATTGCTACAGGTGTTATGCCGGCCTCTGCACCACCGGCAATAACAGTATCACAATCTCCCCTCTGGATAAGTCTTAATGAATCACCTATGGCATGAGTGCTGGCAGCACAGGCTGTGGTAGGAGAAAAGTTAGGCCCTTTAGCACCAAAACGTATAGCTACCTGTCCCGCTGCCATATTGGGTGCAAAACTTGGAATCAAAAGAGGAGAAATCTCATTGGGAGCATCTTTTAACCATAGTTCATACCCCTTTTCCCAGCTAGTGATCCCCCCACAAGTAGTTGCTATAACTACCCCAACTATGTCTTCGTTATCAGAAGAAATATTAAACTTTGAATCCTCGATAGCCATCTCTGCTGCAGCCAAGGCAAAATGTACATAGCGGTTCATTCTGCGTACGGTTTTTTTCTCTACAAAATCCTGCACAGAAAAATCCCTCACTTCACCAGCAATCTGGGTACGTAATTTACTTGGATCAAAACTATTTATAAGAGAAATACCAGATTTCCCCTCGCATAGTGCTTTCCAACTCTTATCTATACCAGTCCCCAAAGGTGTTACTGCTCCCAAGCCAGTAATTACTACTCTCCGCCCTCCGACGGCATTCCTCTCATTTTTTCTCATTTTTAATTTCGCCTTATGTTATTTTTTTCTTTCTAACATAAATAATTGCCAATTGCCAATTAAAAGATACGAATAAGACTAATGTGATTAAGAAATTTTTATACATCTCTATATCTTAAGTACTGTCGATCCATCTTTTTACAGGTTTTAACATAAGATATGCAGGACATGCCATAAAAAAGGTGATAAGAAAATAACTGCTGTATCCAAAATAACTGGTCATTAAACCGCTTGTGGCACCGGAGAAAGAGCGGGTTAGACCAAAAAGGGCTGAAAGAATTGCATATTGAGTAGCAGCAAACTCCTTTTTGCAAATACTCATAAGAAAAGCTAAAAATGAGGCAGTCCCTAGACCACCACAAAAGGATTCTACAATTGACGCCAGATAGACTCCTAAATGCCCTGTGTCAGGATAGGTTGCCACTGTTGCATATCCTAAGTTACTTACTGCCTGGAATATCCCTAGTATCCACAAACCGCGAAATATGCCATATTTTGTTGTAAAACTTCCCCCAATAAGCGCTCCAGTAATGCTAGCAACAATACCGAAAGTTCCAGTTATTAACCCTATCTCAGTAGTGCTAAGTCCCCGGTCAACCCAAAATGGCTTTACCATGGGTCCCATAGCCAAATCCCCAAGTTTGAAGGTAAGGATAAACATTGCAACCCATAATGCGTCAGGTCTTCTCAGAAGGTCAAAAACAGGAGCAACTACAGTTCTCAGGCTCTGGATTGGTCTTTTATAACCGGTGGAGGGGAGAAAAAGACTTATACACGATAAAGAGCCCAAGAAAAGAGCCGTAATTAAAAAAGTAACATTCCATCCAACCCATCCCCCAACAGCCACTAACAGACCACCTGCAACAATAAGGGCTATTCTGTATGTCGATACTCTGACCCCATTGGCTGCTCCCATCTCGTGCTGTTCTAATATCTCAATTGAATATGCATCGATGGCTATATCCTGTGTAGCGGAAAGAATTGCCAGGCCAAACATACATGAGAAAAGCAATATCCCAGATTTGGAAGGGTCAATACCTATAAGAGCGACAGTAAAAAAAGCCATACCAGCTTGTGTTGCCGCAATCCAATACTTTCGTCTCCCAATAAAATCGACTGCAGGAGCCCAAAGAAATTTTATTGACCACGGCAGAAAAACCAGGCTCATTAGCCCAATGTCTTTGAGAGAAAGACCATTTAACCTGAAGTATACAGGTAAGGTGTCTATAATTATTCCAAATGGCAACCCCTCAGCAAAATAAAGAAGACCTATCCATAAAAGCTTTTTACCTGTACCGGGATATCTGTTTATCTCTTTTATGTTTTTTATCATAGTAGACCTAAAGAATTTGTACTCAATTTTGCAAGGGTTGAATATAATGTCTTTTGGAATAGCAAAAGAGATATAACATTTCTCCTTTAAAACTGTCAAGCAACTATGCGATGTATGATTATCGAAAATCTATTGTATTTAAAGGGAAGTTCTGATAAATTAAGACTGTGAAAGCTTTGTAAAAGTATCTATATTAGCTTACATGCAGAATGCTTCAGGATAAACCGATTATTATATGAATAGGGACATTTTATGGGAGAAACCCTTGTTGAAAAGATAATCAAGGAACATAAGGTTTCCGGAAACTTCTGCCCTGGTGGAACCATTTCAATCTCTGTAGATCAGATTATTACTCAGGATGCTACAGGTACTATGGCCTATCTTCAATTTGAGGCTATGGATATTCCCAGGGTGCAAGTGCCTATTGTTGTATCGTATGTAGATCACAACATGCTGCAAACCGATTTTAAGAACCCAGATGATCATTTGTTTCTTCAGTCAACTGCAGCCAAGTATGGGGCTTACTTTTCAAAACCAGGCAATGGCATATGTCACCAGGTGCATCTTGAAAGGTTCGCCGTTCCTGGACAGATTCTTCTTGGAACAGACAGTCACACACCAACTGCCGGTGGTATGGGAATGATAGCCATTGGCGCTGGTGGTCTAGATATAGCCACTGTTATGGCTTCGGGTACTTATGAGTTCAAGGTACCAAAGGTTACGTTAATAAGGCTTACAGGCAAACTCAACCGCCCATGGGTAACTGCAATGGATGTTATACTGGAGATATTGAGAAGGTTATCGGTAAAGGGTGGAGTGGGAAAGATTATAGAATATGGTGGTCCAGGGGTAGATGTGATGAGTGTTACAGAGAGAGCCACCATAACCAACATGGGGGTTGAGCTTGGAGCCACTACTTCCATCTTTCCCAGTGATGAAAGAACAAAAAGGTATCTCGAGGCACAGAACAGGGATAAGGATTGGCAGTATATTAAAGCCGATAAAGATGCCTCCTACGATGAGGAACTTGACTTAGATCTAAGCAAATTAGAACCTTTGGTAGCCCAACCCCACAGTCCTGACAATGTAGTAAAAATCAAGGAATTGAAAGGGACAAGAGTAGATCAGGTATGTATAGGCAGCTGCACCAATTCCTCCTATCAAGTTCTAAAATCTGTAAGCTCTATACTAAAGGGAAGAACTGTAGCTTCATGGTGTAGCATGACTGTTAGTCCTGGGTCAAAACAGGTGTATGAAATGATTGCCAGAGAAGGGGCCCTGTCAGACATAATAGCCAGTGGAGCTAGAATCTTGGAACCTGCCTGTGGTCCCTGTATAGGAATGGGACAGTCTCCTCCCACTGATGGTATATCAGTCAGGTCCTTCAATCGAAACTTTAAGGGAAGGAGCGGAACTGGCTCTGCCGGAATCTATCTTTGCAATCCGCTGATTGCAACCGCTATAGCCCTGAAGGGGGCAATAGTAGATCCGGTTGATATAAACTTTGATGTTGTTGAGATAGAAGAACCGGATAGATTCTTGATAAATGATAACATGATATTGCCGCCTTCACCAAACACGGAAGAGATGCATATCATCCGTGGACCAAATATAAAAGAGGTTCCTGTAAAGGTCCCTCTGGAGAACGATATTTGTAGTACTGTTCTACTAAAGGTTGGAGATAACATAACCACTGACGACATTATGCCAGCCTCCTCTGATATACTTCCTCTCAGGTCAAACATACCTGTAATATCAGAGTTCGTTTTTTCAAGGATAGATAAGAATTTTGCTAAAAGAGCAAAAGAGATGGGGGGAGGAGTCATAATAGGTGGAGAGAATTATGGACAGGGTTCCGCAAGAGAACACGCTGCACTTGCACCCATGTACCTTGGTGTAAAAGCTGTGATAGCCAAATCTTTTGCACGAATCCACCGCAGTAACCTAATAAACTATGGGATAATTCCTTTTCAATTTGTAGTGGATAAGGATTATCAAAAAATAGAAAAAGGAGACACTATAGAGATTAAAGATGTCAGAAAATGTCTGGGAGAAGATAAGAATATTATATTGAATAACAAATCAAAAGGTGTCAGCATCCCTGTAAAAGCAAGACTAACTCTCCGGGAATCAGAGATATTAAAGGCAGGAGGGGTATTGAGATGGCTGAAGAAGCATTGATTATAATAGATGTACAAAACGATTTTTGTGAGGGTGGCGCACTTGAGGTGCCCGGTGCTTCGGAGATTATTCCTATAATCAATAGAATAATAGATAAATTTGAGCTGGCTATAGCTACCCAGGACTATCATCCTCCAAATCACTGCAGTTTTAGCGAATGGCCTGTGCACTGTGTGGCAGGTACTCCTGGAGGAGATTTACACAAGGAGCTGGAGGTCTACAGGATAAAACATTTTGTAAAAAAAGGAACAGAGAAGGAGGCTTATAGCGGTTTCCAGGAAACAGGTCTGTCATCTTTTATACACCAACATGGAGTAGATACTATCTATATCTGCGGATTGGCCACCGATTACTGTGTAAAAGCCACTGCTTTGGATGGTTTAAAAGAAGGGTTTAAGGTTTTTGTTATTTTAGATGCAATAAAAGCAGTGGCCGAAGAAACTGGGAAAGCTGCTCTGATGGAAATGGAAAACTGCGGTGTAGAGTTTGTAACAGCTGATTCTTTGGAGACTAAGTGAAGAGATATGAGCTAATAGACCATACTGCAGACCTTGGGATCGAGGTTTATGGAAGAAATTTGAAGGAACTCTTTCAGAATGCAGGATACGCTCTTTTTGAAATAATATGTGATATATCTAACGTTACAGAATCTATTCAAAAAAAGGTCTATGTAGACGGTGAAGACCTGGAACAGCTAATGGTAGTATGGTTAGGGGAACTTCTATATCTGCACGATACTGAAAGGCTGCTTTTTAAACGCTTTGATATTGAAGAGATAGAGGAGAGAAGGATGGCAGCTACTGTTTATGGGGAAGAATTTAAGGAAGGTCATCATAATATAAAGACTGAAGTTAAGGCTGTTACTTACCATCAGATTCAGGTAAGGAAGGAAGATGATATATGGAAAGCAAGGGTGATATTTGATCTTTGAGAAGCTTCGAAAAACGGATACTTTTTCAAAGCTCTTAAGAGGTAATAAATATGAATGAAAGGGATACTATAGATATTCAAAAGATAGATGATTATCGGTGGAAAATACCCAAAACCGGCAAGATGAAGACCGATGGGATAGTATATACCGATGAGAAGATGTTGAGAGACATAAGGAATGACCAAAGTCTTCTACAGGTCTCCAATGTAGCATGGCTTCCCGGAATAGTAGGTCACTCGCTGGCCATGCCGGATATTCACTGGGGCTATGGATTCCCTATTGGAGGTGTAGCTGCCTTTGATATAAATAAAGGCATCATCTCCCCCGGCGGAGTGGGATACGACATCAACTGCGGGGTAAGACTGTTGAGTTCTGGACTCAGCCGTAAAGACATCAAGGGAAAGATGAGCCTTCTTACAGATGCCCTTTTTGCAAACATTCCTTCTGGAGTGGGGTCTAGACGTAAGGATCTAATCTTGAACAGAGAAAAAGAAAAAAAGGTATTTATAAAGGGCGCTAAGTGGGCGGTAGAACAGGGATATGGTACAACAGAAGACCTGGAACATATAGAGGAAAGAGGATGCATACCCAATGCAGACCCGTCCTTCGTTTCCGAAAGAGCGATGGAAAGAGGCATGAATCAATTGGGAACCCTGGGCTCGGGAAACCACTTTGTTGAAATAGGTTATGTATCGGAGATATATGACGATAAATTGGCAAGTGCTTTAGGGCTTGAAGAGGAACAGGTAACCGTTATAGTCCATACTGGATCAAGGGGATTGGGACACCAGGTATGTGACGATTATATAAAGATTATGCTACAGGCCTCCAATAAATACGGTATTGAACTCCCGGACAGGCAGCTTTGTTGCGCCCCAGTGGATTCTGAAGAAGGAAGACAGTATCTTGGGGCGATGGCTTGTGCTGCCAATTATGCCTTTGCCAACCGTCAGATGATAACCCACTGGGTGAGAAATACCCTGGAACAGGTATTGAAGATGGGTCCTAAAAAACTGAAACTGGATTTGATATATGATGTATGCCATAATATAGCTAAAATTGAAGAACACCAGATTGAAGGTAAAGTGAAGAAGCTCTGTGTTCACAGGAAAGGCGCTACCCGGGCATTCCCTCCAAATCATCCAGATATACCGGAGTGTTATCGGGAAACAGGTCAACCTGTGTTGATTCCGGGTGATATGGGCAGGTACTCTTATGTCCTGGTCGGAACTGAAAAGGCATTAGAGGAGACTTTTGGTAGTACATGCCATGGGGCAGGTAGGGTAATGAGCAGACACCAGGCAATAAAGGCTGCCAAGGGAAGAGCTATTGTCAGAGAGCTGAAGGATCATGGGATAACAGTCCGTTCAGCAGGAAAGGCTACTATTCTGGAAGAGATATCTGATGCATATAAGGACGTGACCGATGTAGTAGATGTGGTTCATAATGCGGGCATCAGTAAAAAGGTGGCAAAGCTTATGCCAATGGGGGTAATTAAAGGCTGATGACTTCGTAAAAAGTCCATCTGCTGTGTTACGCTGCATCCTTCGTCGTTGCAACGTACCCCTGATTACGCCTCACTTCTCAGGATTTGCACGCCTTGCATCTGAATCTTTTTACTTTGCCATCTCAATTTTGACTTTTTACGTGTCCATTAAGGTTAGTACTTTGAACAACAATGAGAGAACTTTAAAAAAGTATCCCTGAGAGCAAATTACATAGATTTTTTGACCCTTCTTAGTAAGCGGAATGTAGAAAATTCACATATTTGAGCCCGAAGGGCGAGTTTGTAAATTTTCAATAAAGCGAGCTTAGATGGGTCAAAAAATCTATGCTGAAGCGAAAAGGGATACTTTTCCAAAAGAAACATATTTTTCAAAGGTCTCGATGAATTTATAGGAGTAAGCAGGTGGGTTATATAGATTTGCATGTACATACAACTGCTTCCGATGGCGCCCTGCCCCCTTCCGAATTGGTAAGATACGCCAAGGAGAAGGGACTAAAGACAATTGCCATAACCGATCATGACACAGTAGATGGTAACATAGAAGCCTTAAAAGAAGGGGCTAGAATCGGGCTTGAAGTAATCCCCGGCGTAGAGATAAGCGTAGAATGCCCTTACGGTACTATGCATATGCTAGGCCACTTCATTGATATAGACAACGGTTTATTGAAAGAAAGCCTGGAATTCCTGCAAAGGATGAGATCGGAAAGAAACATAAAGATACTCGACAGGTTAAAAAAGCTTGGGATGGCAATAGAATTCAGTGATGTTCTAAAGATGTCAGGAGGAGGACAGATAGGAAGACCTCATTTTGCCAAGGCTATAGTGAAAGGAGGATATGCAGAGACATATCAGGAAGCATTTGACAGGTTTCTGAAAAAGGGAGCATCTGCATATGTTGATAAGGTTCGTTTTTCACCTGAAAAGGCCATCGGGCTTATTTTAAAGTCTAAAGGCATCCCTGTACTGGCTCATCCTTATACTATGAATGGTTTTAGTAAAGGGGAGTTTGAGGACTTTTTCATTCAGCTTATTGAACTGGGCCTGAAAGGAATAGAGGCATATTACCCTGAGCATACTGATGAACAAATCAGCTATTACAAATACCTGGCAGAAAAGCACAGGATTTTGATTACCGGGGGCTCAGACTACCACGGCAACAACAAACCAGGGGGAGATATAGGGTGTTACAAAGGCAACATGGAACTTTCAATTACCTTGATTGAGGACATGAGAAGACTCAGAGATAATATTTAATTCAATGTGAAAAGGGGAACCTCACTGATTACCGATAAAGAAGAAACAATAAAAACTGCCTACAGTAAAAAGGTTAAAAAAGAGACGTCAAAGGGGACTTCTTTAATTCCTCTTGATCCCTTACAGCGATACCTTGCAGAAATAAGACGCTATTCTTTACTTACCAGGGAAGAAGAATACGAGCTCGCAATAAAGTATAGGGAAGAGAATGATATGGAAGCAGCTTATATATTAATTACAGCAAACCTAAGGTTGGTTGTGAAAATAGCGCTGGATTTTCAGAGATACTGGATGATGAATCTCCTTGACATAATACAGGAGGGTAATATTGGTTTGATGCAGGCTGTGAAAAAGTTTGATCCGTATAAAGGGGTTAAACTCTCGTATTATGCATCCTTTTGGATTAAAGCTTATATCTTAAAGTTTATAATGGACAACTGGCGATTGGTGAAGATTGGAACAACGCAAGCCCAAAGAAGGTTATTTTTCAATCTAAGGAAAGAGAGAGACAGGTTAGAATCTCTGGGTTATGAAGTAGGGCCGAAATTATTAGCGGAAAAGCTCGATACTAAAGAAGAAGAAATTATAGAGATGGACCAAAGAATGGGAAGATGGGATGTCTCTTTGGACAGCCAGATTAGCGATGATTCTGATAGCACCCATATGGATTACTTATCCTCAGGCGATATGTCTCAGGAAGAGGTAATGGTCGAGTCTCAAACCCGAGATATGTTCATTGATAAAATAGATGAGTTTCGTGAGACATTAAAGGGGAAGGAGTTATATATCCTCGATAACAGACTGCTCTCCGAACCCTCATTAACTCTTCAGCAAATTGGAGATAAATATGGTCTCTCAAAAGAAAGGATACGACAGATTGAAAAAAGGCTTATAGAGAAGATGAGAGATTTTTTCAAGGAAGAAATTCCGGACTTTGATGATTACGATTTTAGCTTCGAAGAATGATTGCAATGATTAAATAATGGGGGAGCCAATGAGTTAGACTCATCAGCTCACCTGAGTTTCTTCCCTTCACCTTCAATGCTTCTGTCAGGTTCGCTACTTCAATTGACTTGCAACTGCTTGATTCAGTGCTTTCTGAGCCTCAATAAGTTTCTTATACTTCGACTCTATCTTCTCGACATTCCGTGATAATATAGCCTTCAATAAATCGCCTTCTATTTCAGCAACATCAATCCTACGATAGTAATCCATAGTTTCTTTAAGATGGGCAACAACAATTTTACCTGTCAATAGTGGATGATTGTTTGTCACATTTGCATCTTCAAACCGTGTGCCGTGTTCAAGCTCAACCTCCAAACCTATACGGAAATCCTCAAGGGGTATATCCATAGATTTGGTATTTACAATTTTAAGTATAATAGATGCTTCCTCTTCCGAAACAGCCGGGTCGGTTTTTACAGACCAATCACTCAACCCAACTTCTTTACAGACTTTTTTTACTTCTTCAACAGTAACATATTCAGGCAGATTCATTATTCTTCTCCTTTCTTTAAGTTATCTATTTATCTTGGTTTTACGGGATAATTGTGAGTATCTCCATCGTACTTACAGTTCAAAGGCAGGTTCTTCAGCAATCAATTTAATAAGAAAAATGGCAGCTTCCAACTGTTTCATTTCTCCTCTGACAGCAAGCCTGATACTGCCCTCTGCACCATACACACCACCACCAGCAATGAGTTCTGCGGTTGAGCCGGTTAACAGTTTTATGGCATCTATTTCAGTAAAAACCTGCCCCGGCACAGGCCACAAACGAGGACCCTCAGCCCCCGGTGCATTCAGTTTTGCTGCCAGTATGTCCAAATCTCCGGAGACACGTTTCTCCAATCCTACGGGTAGAATGAGCCGTACCCGCCGTCCAATTACCGCTTGCATTGTTACACCTATTGTCCCCGCCTTGGGGTCTCCAATGAGGACAGCTGCGCGTCTCCGAGATAAATCTAGTGCATTTGCTCCCTTTAAAATGATGTCCCCTTCCTTGAGTTCGTCTATAACATCAAAGATAGTCTTCCCTTTCTGCCAAATACCTTTGGTAATGATTACGTCACCCGGGAACTGGCTTGTATCTGCTATACGTCCATTTTCAGTCTTGGGTTGTGAAGGTGGAAGCGTAACCCCACGAAAGAATCGCTCTCGACTAAAACCTTCCTCCTGACCAATTTGTGCCAACAATTCTTCGGCTACATATCCGTTAGTAGTTCCGGCTATAATTGCAACGATACCGGACTCAAGGGCAGTCCGTATTTCAGAGTGCGATGCCAATCCCCTTGCAATTAATCTTTTCCCGGCAGCAGGTGTGATAATGAATTGTTTCATCGAGTGTTTTCTCCTTGGTCAACTAATTGAACTGCATGACTCTTTTATGTGTACGTAACAGTGAATAGTAATATTATACTATTTTAATTCAAGTATGTCTTTTAAGTTTTCACCTTCTTTTCTCATATGTTCTTTAACGCCCGACAGTCCTTTCTCTATTGCTTCTTTAAAGAAAATTTTACCAATTTTACCCACTCGATATGTCCCTAACGCAGTAAATAGACAAGATTCTCCTCTTTGCTCAATTATAAATTCATTTTTCGGAAAAAATTTTCTGACAAAGCAAGATACAGGGATATATTCAATTCTTTTATTCGGCACTATTTTCGTAATTTTGAACTTTAGTTTATGTAACTTCCCATGAATATATTCTTCTGCATATATAACTGATCCTTCAACCCATGGCTCCCCCTTTAGCCATCTAAAACTGACGTGATCTTCTTTGTGCCATGCCCTATAAGTATCATCGTCAACTATACTTGTTAAAAAATTGAAAACCTCTGCAGCTGTTGTTTTGATTTCTATGGAATCTTCGAGAACTACCTCTTCAAACAATGCCATATTTTAGAATTCTCATATTACTGCTATGTAACTAGCAGCGCAAATATTCAACTACGTACGTCTTCACGCGACGCATAAAGGTGTTCTTTATACATTGCTTTGTTATGAACATTTAAGACTAAAGATATTTTTCCATGTTGTATTTTTCAGCTATTGCTATTCTGTCCTCATTTGTAAGTGATTTCATGTAAGACTTCCAGCCTGGACACCAGTTAGTATGCCATCTCCAGAGTCTTCCTAAAAAGGACTTGGGATTATTATCATATTTTGCCCTGAATGCACAATCTTCACAACTTTTACTATGCATATTAAACCTCCTTATAGTTAGGGATAGTCAAAATAAAGATAACTCCACTAAAATACAAAGAAAAATAAAGGGTTGTTTGTTAGTTTAAGCATTTAATGTAAGCTTCCCTGACTTTTTTAAATATGCCTGTCCAGTTATATGAGTCAATTATATCCTGAATCGGAGACAAACAAATCTGAGGGCACTCGTATGCAGCATTAATCTGTTTATGAATCGCTTCATTGAGGTTTTGTTCAAATGAATATTCATCTTCCTGGTATGGCTGATCTGTAGAGCGCAAACGTGGCGTTTTAACCAAGGTTATAAAATCTGTATTAGAATTGCCGAGCATTGCCTCAATCCCCGGAAGATCAGTGGCAACAATCCGGCAACCACTGGCAAGTCCTTCTAATATAACAAGGGGTAATCCTTCATAAAAGGAAGGCAGTATCAATATATGAGATCGTCTCATTATCTCGGATACACTCTCTTGTGGAAGCGCACCATAAACACGGACTTTTTCTCCCAATTCCTTTGCCAGCATGAGGCAGTGTTCTTCTTCCTCTCCGCTGCCACTGCCCACAAGATGCAATTGCCATTCATGAGAATTTATTAATTTTAAAGCACGCAATAACCAGGGTACACCCTTGGCGTTACTCAGTTTCCCAACATATAATAATTGCACTGGATCAGGTTCTGGTTTGGTGTCTGAATAAAACAGGCTGTCGTTATAACCGGCACCGGTAACTATAATCTTTTCAGGAGCCAGATTGTACAGGCGGATAATTTCATCTTTTTGCGCCTTGGTTAAAGCCATTACAACGTCAATTTCACGGCTACCAATTAAAACTCTTTCCTGAAGGTGAGGACAATTTTGAAATTGCCGCAAATCCGATCCATGACAGGTAGTTACCATGGGAATCTTCGGGAAAAGCTGACGAGTCAGAGAACTGACAATCCATAGATGGTGGCTGTGAATGATATCCGGTTTAAACTTGATAACAGCACTTTGAATTATTCTACAAAAAGCCTGTTCATATTCGCAAAGCTCTTCTTCCGAAAGATCGCAATATCTGGTGCTTTCATAAGGCATTACATCACTCATGCCGGGGATATTATAGGAAACATCTGCATTATAAAAATTCACAAACATGGACTTGTCTTGCTCAATGCAATCCATGTCCTCACAACAATCCGAACGAACGCCGGCAACCAGATAGTTGTCATATCCACAAGCTTTTCCTTCCCTAATCATGGCTTGCACATAAATACCGCTACCGGTTGAATCTGGTCTTTGACTGATCAAGTGAAGAATTTTCAGTTTCTTTGAGTTTACCATACAATATTCCAATGTTGACTGCGATACACAGGGTTAGTATTAGAGCTGAGATGTGGATATAATAATCATGTAGCACCCTAATTTATTATAATTCATGATCAGTGACTGGATGACATTATCCTTTTATATTTTTCTTTATCCTTAAAGAGGTTTAAAAGTCTTATCCCCCCGCTTCTTTTCATCGCAGAGAAACTGATACCCCTGCTGATGTTTTCAAGAACAAGCGCTGTGTCGGTTACATAACAACCGGAAATTATGTCAATTCCATAATCGAAAAGTATTTTCGACATGGGGGTTGAGGGACCGAGCATTATTTTTACGCTACCTGCTGGACATAGTTTTAAGATGGAAGGGAGTGTGTGGTTTATAAACGTAGTGCTCGATATCGCTATTACATCGGACCTGGGCAGGTATGTACTGCTTTTTTCTTCTTCCAGGTCGCCCGGCTGCGGCCTTTTCTCAATGACCCATAGATTATTGGCAACTTCTTTAACCTTATCCACGAATGGAAAATGCCCGATTATTGATACATTCTTCCCGTGCCCTGCTTTTAAAAGAAAATCCGATGCGTTCAGCTCCTCGCATTCATCTTGATCGAACTCAATAAGCGAATTGATCGCCGCCATACCGAGAGAGGCTTCCGGAATATCTTGAGAAAAAGACAGAGCCGCAAGCTCATCCGCTACCATATTCAAGTGGTCGGGTGAATTATCCGATATCCATCCGGCTGATCCGCATCCGCCTTGGTACAGCGTGGAAGCAAGGCCACAGTGCCTGCTTACGACTCCTATCCAAAGCAGTCCTCTTCTTATTTCAGTTATCTTAACTCCTTTCTCCAGGTCTGCAATTATATCTTCAAGAATTTTCATAATGATTGTTACTAAAATAGAGACAGCCTGTTTATTTAGCTTTAAGGATCTACCCCAGTGGTAAAGCCAGCAAATTCTTATCTAACCGCACTTCAATACTCTTTATAAATTTATCATCACCGCAGAAAAAGGCTTTCTACTGACGATTGCCACGTTGAATTATATGGTATGTTTAACCGGGTACCACCAACCTTGCCATTACAGCATTTTGTCACCATGGATTACGATTGTCAATCAAAACTAATACAGTGTCCCCCGTTTGGCCCAGTTTGCCTACATCATTAAAGCATCATACTATTGGACAGACTTTTCTGCTCTCATAGCTTGCCGCCAGTTATCAATTGCTACAGGTACCTACGAAAAATTATTCTAAAAGAATTTTCTTGACAATGTGAATTGTATCTTTAATATTGAACCATAAAAGCGAATTGCACTTACCTGATTCCTCATGTTCATGATTTAGGAGAAGCCTTTAGAAGTAAGTTATTAAGGCTTCATTATCACCGCCGAAAAGGTTTCCTGCTACTGACTGCCCAGTCGAATTATATGTCGTGGAAAACCGGGCACCTCCAATCTTCTCATTAAAGCATTTTGTCACTCTAAGTCGAATTTTCCAAACCAGATCTTTCAAAAATAATTTCAGCATGTTTGAGAGCGAAAATAATCAGACTGTTGCTTTTTGATGATGTTAACCATTCTTTTACATTATTTTCAATAAAGGAAAAACTGTTATCTAGAATTATTTAAAAGTGATATTACATGTGTAGTTGTATTACTGGCAATTCTAATCTGTTTTTCTATGCCTGCTATATTGGCACCTAGATGGTTTGGAAGATATAACAAAGCTTATTCTGTTAAGGAGGAGAAATGGAACCTGTTCGATATACTGAAAAAATGCGCAAGGATTATGTGAGTGCAGGCTACTGGGGTAATCCGATGCCCTCCGAATTATGGGACCGGAATGCGATTGATTATCCTGACAGGGAGGCAATTGTTGATACCAGGAATCGGTTCACGTGGGGGCAGGCAAAAAAACTAATTGACCATATCGCGTTAGCCATGCTCGAGATGGGCTTTAAGAAAGATGACATCGTTCTCCTGCAGTTACCAAACATCTCAGAGTTCCTCATCCTGCGGATTGCGTTGGAGAAAGCGGGTATTATAAGCTTGGGCATTCAAATGTTCTTCCGGCATGAAGAGATCAAATATGTGCTGAAAGCTACCAATGCAAAAGGAATGTTCATTGTCCGTGATTTCCACAATTTCAATTATGAAAATATGATCAGTGAATTGCGCTCGAACCTTCCTAGTTTGAAACATATTTTTATTGTAAGGGAAGGCGGTTCGGAGGAGACTATATCACTGAATAAATTGGTGGAGCAACCTTTACAAGGAAAGTTCAATCTTAGTGATCTTGAAAAAGTGAGAATAAGACCTCTCGAGGTATATGTCTTGTTGATGACATCGGGAACTACCGGTTTTCCTAAACTCATAGAAATGACCTGGGACAGCTTTTACCATTTAGCCAAAACATGTGTAGAAAGATTTGAGTTTACAAAGGAAGATGTTATCGCTTCCTTTGCGCCAATCAGTGGAGGACCAGGCGCAGTGCCATGTTGGTTTGCTGCTCCCCAGTCGGCATCGAAGGTTGTGATGCTGGAGAGCTGGAATACTGAGGAAGCACTCAAATTATTGGAAAGAGAAAAGGCCACAATCGCCGGTGCAGTGCCGGCTCAATTGATTCAATTAATAAAACACCCAGAATTCCACAAGTATGATCTGAGTAATTTACGTGCCGTTACTTATGCTGGTGCGACAATTCCCTATGAAATTGCAGCTGACTTTGAGAAAAAAACAGGTGCAAAAATTCTAACCTTTCTTGGCAGTGTGGATGGTGGGACGCTTACTACCACCAGCACTGATTCTACTCCAAAGGTCCGCTGGCAGTCTGTTGGAAAGCCCATTGCAGGAGTTGAGGTAAAACTCGTTGATGAACAGGGGCTAGATGTATCAGAGGGAGAAATTGGAGAGATAGTGTGGCGTGGTCCTACTGGTTATCCGGGGCTTTTCCAGGATAATAAAAGCACCCTGGAAATGTGGGGCGGTAGTCCCGACGGTTGGTTTCAAACCGGTGATTTGGGTAAATTTGATGAGGAAGGGAATCTTTACGTCTCGGGTCGCAAGAAGGATGTCATTATCAGGGGAGGACAAAACATAATCCCCAGTGAGATTGAAGGATTACTTGCGACCCATCCCAAAGTTCTTGATATTGCTGTCGTTGCAATGCCCGACCGTGTCATGGGCGAAAAGGCATGTGCTTTTGTTATTCCCAGACCAGGCCAGGAATTCACCTTCGAGGAAATGTCTAATTTTTTAAAAGAGAAGAAGATAGCCATGTATAAGATTCCGGAGCGGCTTGAAATTCTGAGTGAATTTCCTACAACCGCTGACGGTCAGAAAATCGTGAAACGTGAATTAACCGAACGAGTAACCAAAAAACTGGAAGAAGAAGGCAAATTATGACATTCTTCTTCTCTGAAATATAGGCCTGTTAGCATTATTCCTCAGTTTACGAGGGAAATGCATTACCCTTTTAGGTATTTCTTCCTGTGAGACTTGGACTATCAATTTTATATGTGTGCTTAAATTGTTGCATGGCATAGTGCCAGGCGGCGTATATTACTTCACCATTATTAATCTAAAGTAAGGAGGGGGGAAAATGAAAAAAATTATTTTTGCGGTTTTCTTATTGGCATTAAGCTTTTCTCTAACCGGCTTGGCTAGTGCTCAAGAGGCCAAGGGCACTTTTAAATTTCCGCTGATAACTGATATAAGCGGTCGTGTCAAGGGTTGGGGCATACCCCAGAAGATTGCCTTTGATATTGCTATTGCAGACGTAAATGCCGCAGGGGGGATTAATAAGTTTAAGGTTCAAGGGGACGTTTACGACTCTAGCTACGATCCCAAAGAGGCGATTCAGATTACCCGTAAACTCATTGATAAAGGCACCATGTTTATTTTAGGACCATTCGGCAGCAATGAATGTGCTGTTGCTTTCCCACTTGCGGTTGAGCAAGGCGTCCCAATTATCACAACAACGGCCAGCGAACTGGGGCTTACTGAGAAAAACCGTCCAACATCCTTTAGATTGTGTAGCCCAGTGAGTATTGTGACATTCAAGCCGGCGATGCAAGCATTCCTTAAAAAGAACCCTAATATTAAGAGCGTTGCCATAATAGTTGAAGTAAGCGTTCCGCAAACGATTGCTTCCGCTGATGAGGTATACACCCCCTTGCTTAAAGAAGCTGGAAAAAGTATTGCAGGAAGGGTTGAAGTTTCCAAAGGGACTCAGGACTTTAGCGCACACGTCACAAAAATCAAGGGGATGAAAGCTGACGGGATAGTTGCTTGTCTTATGATAGACGAGGCCGTTCTATTTGCCAAGGAGCTAAAGCGTCAAGGTGTCAACCTGCCAGTTATCGTGAGCACTCATGCCGCCACGCCTGCCTTTGCCCTTGCTGCCAAGGATGCTGCGGAAGGATGGTTCGCTCCTGGATGGGCATGGTACATGCATACTGATGACCCGAGAATAGTCAAATTTCTTGAACAATATCGACCTAAAGTCAAAGAGGCCATATCCGGGCATCCGGGGGATCCATCCTTTGTCGAGGCCTTAACCTACGATGCAGTGATGATCACCGCCGGTATCCTGTCTAAAGCGAAGGCCTCTCCAGAAATGCCTGTAAAGAAATTGAGACAGATTATAACAGATGGGTGGGCTAAGATGAAGGACTACAAGGGGTTGATGGGCGTTTATACCATGCCACCCGATGGTAATGCAATCATACCTGCTGAAGCGGTTACCTGCCAAGATGGAGTCTGGAAGCCATTAGGTATCTCCAAGGTTAAGTGAGTTACATATACTTACACCTGTTACAGCGTTGGTTGGCAACTAGGAGGGAGTGTCTCTTGTCAGACATATTACCGAAAAGGATTCTTTAATGCTAATTCTATTTATCCAACAGATAATAAACGGTCTAATGCTGGGCAGCATGTATGCTCTAATTGCCATAGGATACACGCTGGTCCTTGGAATCCTGCACATGCTCAATATGGCGCATCCACAGGTATACATGGCCAGTGCTTTTTTCGGGCTGGCCATGGTCAACTTTTTGTCAATGCCCATTTGGCTTGCAATACTACTTGCAGTGATTGTTGCGGGTCTCTTATCAAACCTGGTAGAGATTACCTGTTTTCGAGCCATTGACAAAAAGTATCTTGAGGCACCTCTTTTGACGACATTTTTCATGGGGCTGGTATTGGAGTTTGTGGTGACTGCCATATACGGTTCGGATCCAAAGGCTTTTCCCAGTCAGCTTCCGATAGGAGACATACAGATTGGAGGTTTATATATCCCTTCCGTGCAGATGTTGGCACTCAGTCTTTCAATACTTCTAATGTTGGCTGTCGATTTTCTCCTCTATCATACAAAACTTGGTCGGGCAGTTAGAGCAGTTGCCATAGATCCAACCATTGCTTCTCTTCTGGGAATCAATGTCAATATGGTAGTGACTGCGGTATTTTTTGTGTCCGGTTTTTTAGGCGGAGCCGCCGCAATTTTAGCAGCTTTGAGAATGGGTAGTTTAAGTATAGGTATGGCGTGGGGATGGGGACTCAAGTCCATTGCTGTGATGGTGATGGGGGGCATGGGTAATGTAAGAGGTGCAATGGCGGCGGGTTTAATTGTTGGGCTGATGGAAGTATTATCCATAGCTTACTGGTCGGCGTCCTATAGTGATTTAGTTATCTGGGGAGCTTTGATTTTAATCCTTACTGTGAAAAAAGGAGGGCTTTTTAAGTCTGAGTTGAGAGATTTGTTGTAAACAGACTTAAAACCTTTAGCAGAATGGTGGAATTCGCGTCTATACTTTTCAGTAATGACAACCTTGTATTTGTCGGAATTAATATTATAGCTACCTGGGGAGTCTATGTTGCCTTTATGACTCATCAGATAAGTCTTGCACAGGGTGGCTTTATGGCAATCGGAGCGTATATGGCTGGTGCTGCTACCGTAAAATGGGGTATGCCTTTGGGTATGGCTATTCCTGTTGCTATCCTTTCTTCCGGATTCATTGGCGTTGCTTTTGGTTACCCTGCACTGAGGACCCGAGGTTTATACCTTGTTATGGTTACGTTGGGGCTCAATGAGGTGATTCGTGTCATATTTCAAAATGTCCCTTACTGGGGGGGACAATTGGGATTCCAAGGCATGCGGGGGACGACGGTCGGCCTTGTTTGGACATTCGTTTTAATATTAGGTATCTTTATTATAATGCTTGAGAAATCCAGATTCGGCAAGGCATGCAGAGCAATCTTCGAAGATGAGATAGCGTCGAGTACTGCAGGTATCAATATAGTATATGTTAAGGTGGCTTCTTTTGGAATTGGAGCAGCAATGGGAGGGCTAAGTGGAGCGTTATATGCCCACTATATGTTTTACATTGAGCCTAATAATTTCGGTATGATGCTCTCTATTCAGTTTTTGCTGTATTTAATATTAGGGGGGCATCAGACTTTTTGGGGTTGCGCCCTTGGTGTGGCTATCCTAACCTATCTGCCTGAATACCTTCGTTGGGCTTATCAATGGAGGATGGTCATCTATGCAATTTTAGCACTTGTGCTGGTAACCTTGCGTCCACAAGGCATTATTACGATAGAGACCTCCGTGAAGTTAAAGAGCTTCATCAATAGGCTGGTCGCTAAACTCCATGGCACCCTGCACAACATGGATGGCGGGGAATAAGATAATATCGGGTCGGATAACTAAGATGCTGATAATTAAGAAGTTGTCAATGTATTTTGGAGGGCTAGCCGCTCTCAACAATGTTGAATTGACCATCGAAGATGGTCAATTCTGGGGACTGATAGGGCCAAATGGGTCGGGCAAGACAACGCTGATAAATGTCATTAGTGGCATCCTTACTCCCTCTGAAGGTGAAATTATTTATAATGACTCGGATATTTCTGCATTAAAACCGCATATCATCCTGCGCCATGGTATCGCCAGAACATTCCAACACACACGGCTTTTTTTAGATATGTCGGTCTTGGACAATGTTCTAATAGGGCAACACAGTCGCACTGTTAACTCAGGTTTGTTGGGCATATTCCCATTTTACGCCAGGAACTTGCACAAAACTCTCGTGGAGAAAGCAGAAGAACTGCTCGATTTCTTGGGACTGGCGGACGATCGGAACAAATTTGCCAAGGAGATTCCTTATGCCAGTCAGCGGAGGCTTGAAATAGCCAGAGCCCTGGCGGCGAAACCTTCGTTACTCATGTTAGATGAACCAGCGACTGGAATGAATGCTGAGGAAAGAGAAGAATTAACCGATATTCTGGTAAAGATCTGGAAAACAGGATGCACCATGATCTTGATCGAGCACAATATTTCAATGGTTATGGGAGTTTCTGAGCGAGTGGCTGTTTTGAATTTCGGCCGTAAACTGGCCGAAGGGCCCCCGAAAGAAATAAGAGAAAATGATCAGGTCATTGAAGCGTATTTGGGAGGTGCTGATACCATCGATGCTTAAAGTTGAAGATTTACATGTTTCTTATGGCAATATTCGTGTCCTGCGAGGGGTCAGTATTGAGATCAACGAAGGGGAAATGGTTACGGTTCTCGGTGCGAATGGAGCCGGTAAATCCACACTGCTAAAGGCTATTTCCAGATTATTGCCTATCGCCCATGGATCTATCCGATTCAAAAATGTTCGTATAGACAAGTTACCTCCTCACCAGATAGTGAAACAAGGAATACTCCAGATTCCCGAGGGGCGGGGGATTTTGCCAACAATGTCGGTTCAAGATAACCTACTTCTGGGAGCATACTTGCGAAAAGATGATCGCACGAGAGTAAATTTGAAAAACAATTTTGATCGGTTTCCAATACTTGGTGAGCGTAGAAACCAGCTTGCCGGATCACTATCGGGTGGGGAACAGCAGATATTAGCTATTGCTCGGGCACTGATGGCAGAACCCATATTGCTTATAATGGATGAGCCCTCCATAGGTCTTGCGCCTCTCATGGTGAAAGAACTTTTTTCAGTTATCCACGAACTTAAAGAGAGCGGTGCAACAATACTGCTTGTCGAACAAAATGCAAGGGCAGCGCTTATGGAGGCTGATCGTGGATATGTACTTGAAAATGGTAAAGTTGTCTTGAGTGGAACAGCATCTAGTTTAGCTGCTGACGGGAGAATTGTAGCGGCATACCTGGGCAAAGATGGTTCTTAGATGCGGATATAGTTATAACAAACAAAATAAATACGGACAGTTACCCCTATTTGTTTATTTTTTTTTAGCTTTTTGTTTTTGCTTTAAATAATAATGATGTAATCACTTCAATAAGTAATCCGTAGATCATTCCGAGTATTATTGTCCATATAAACATACTAATTTTACTAAATTCAGGATTTTCCGGTGCCATGAGTCCACTGAAAGCCAATGGAAAACTGAATATCATCCCCATTATCAATCCATGCACAGACCAATGCCCAAGAGATAGACAACTTACCCCTATAGCAAATCCAATAAGCGTACGGCTTGCAATGATCTGAAGAGCTACCGGTAACGGCAGTTCACCTGACCCACTTGAGGCAAGACCAAAACATACGAATCCAAAAAGTAGACCCGATAAAGTAGCAATGATAATACGTTTTGATTTCTTCATTGGCACCTCCTATAACAATGCTATTTAAAAACTATCATATTTTATTACTTTTGCCTGATAATTCAATTTATTGCTTAAATAACATTCTTTTTTATGCTTATCATACATATAGCAAGAATATAGGACGAAAGCATAAAATTTTCAATATAAATCCAGAAAACAGCCATATCTTTACTCATTAAAAAAAGATTGGAGTATGTTATATATATCGCGATATTACAAATAAAAACTTGACATACCCAGTGAGCAAATGTTAAAAGGGAAACACTTTATAAATGTTACAAACCGTGGGAGGTAAAATTTGGCGACTCATAAATCAGCGATTAAACAAGACAAACAGAGCAAAAAACGCAGAATGAGGAATATGCAAACCAAGTCTTATATGAAAACTGTAACTAAGAGGGTACGGACTGGAGTTGACGAAAAAGATTTGGAAAATGCTAATCAAGCTTTAGCAAAGGCTATTCCTGCTATAGATAAGGCAGCCTCAAAGGGCGTAATTCACAAGAAAACCGCTTCAAGAAAGATTTCCAGGCTAACAAAAAAGGTTAATTCACTAACCTCTAATGCAGAAGCTTAAAACCATAGAATCAGTTAAGCCAGGAACTTCAATAAGCTGTAATAACCCTTTTGTCTCACCCTACTTTTTTATCAATTATTACAATTTTACTAGATTACTCCATATGCTATGAAATATTAACCTGTTTCATAGCATTTGTTTTATCCACTTTTGTAGATTTTACACAATAATCTGAGGTTCTGGAAAAGTGGTAAGCGGATAATATTATCTACAAAAGCAATTTTGATGTAAGAGTTAATCTGGTTACTGTCTTCATATGATTATGATTAATAATAAAGAAATTATTAAATGGAATGGCTGTATTATGTATAAAAAATGGTTTCTAATTCTTGCAATCTTTCTTGCCTCAGCTCTATTTCTGAATGTCAGCTTTTATTTTATCTATCCCGATGTTTCTGTGCTTAAAAGAGAGCACCCTAAAAAGACCGCTATAATGAAATACCGGGAAAGAGAATGGAAGAAACAGGGCAGAAACAAAAAGATAAAAAACAAATGGGTGCCGCTATACAAAATCTCTCCTTATGCGATCAAGGCGGTAATTATTGCAGAAGATGATAAGTTCTGGTTACATGAGGGTTTTGATTTTGAAGCTATAGAAAAGGCTATTGAAAAGGACATTAAGCAGAAAAAGTTTAAGGCAGGGGGCAGCACTATAAGCCAGCAACTGGCTAAAAATCTTTACCTGTCGCTTTCAAAGAATCCTGTCCGAAAATTGAAAGAAGCAATCCTTACGTGGAGGATTGAGAGAAAGCTTTCCAAAAGGAGAATCATCGAACTTTATCTGAACATAGCAGAATGGGGAGATGGCCTGTTTGGCATTGAAGCGGCTGCCCAGCATTATTTTGGAAAACACGCTTCATGGCTTACAGCTGAAGAGTCCGCAAGTCTTGCTGCTGTGCTTCCTAATCCAAAAAAGTATAGTCCAACAGGGAAGTCAAAATATGTATTAAACCGTTCAGCAATAATATACAGGATCATGATAAGGAGAGGTATTGTCATACCTGAATATGAAGAGGTAATGAATGAATCTGACGAGGGGCTGGAGGAGAGTTCAGAAATATCTGAGGAACAGCAGGAACCGGATAATCAAAACAACACCGATATTATACCCGATAAGATTGATGAAAGTGGTAATATTGGAGAACAGTCGGACAGTTCCCGGATGAGCCCTGATGAAGAAAAGGTACCGGAATTCAAAAATAGGGACTGAATACACTAAACAAACAAATACCCAATTTATTCTTTGACCTCTTTCTTCTCACAGCAAGTAACAATCATATTGTAGAGCCATGCAACTATTGCCCCACCAATAAGTGCATCGAAAAATCCCCAGATTAACCCCAGGATGCTCCCAACCGGACTGATGCTGTACCCTCTATAAATACGACCGATTATTGTAACCTCATTCGTTACACCGTCAAAAGCAATGATCCACCAGGTAATCAAGAACAAACCAAACCCCCATATGATCCCACACGTCAATGCGAAAGCCTTTACATTAAGTTTCATACTCACTTCCTCCTTTCCTTACACTTGATAATAATTAATCTGCTGTATATTTTAAAAACTTTTAAATTCGTAAGAATTTTTTATCAATCATAACTAGAAACGGAATACAGCATCATGAAGATTCTGGAACTTTGGGAGACAGACATATAAATACAACCACAATTTATACATATGTCATATTAAAGTAACTATTTGAGACAAATAATTCGTTGGAAGCTTTATAAGATTGTGCACAACAGTGCTTAAATACACATGAATGTACAAATAGTTATCAAATTTTAAAAGACGAATCAACAATTTTTTATTAGTCTCCTTTTTGCTAAACTCACCGCATTATACAGGGAACATTGGTGGTTAATACAACCGTATATTTTTAGGGGAAAAACAAATTTTTTTACTTTACACATAGGCCTTTTCCCCCTATACTTATGCGAGTATTTACGTTTAAACTACAAATGGAGAAAGAAGATGACAAAAAGTAAAAAGGATTATTTTCTAGCATATTCCGAGGATGGCTCCCTTTCTATGAGGCCTTATTGTGGTAGCTGTGGATTTCAGTTAAATGAAAACTACTTTTGTGATAATTGTCAGCGCCAATGTATATGTACTCATGTTAAATGTGAAGATAAGGGGTCTTATGATTTGATGAATACCCTTACTAAGAAGAATGAGCGATTTAAGAATTTTACAATAGAGATATTGTTAAAGGATAAAAAATAAACATTATTAATACGCTAAACTTTTGTAACTTATCTAGAGTAAAGTTTACCCTACCATTCGATCGAAAGAAATTCCCTCCTTCGATCATTTGCTTTATTGTTAGGTGCTTTTTTAGTATTACAAGATTTTTCTTTGTCGTTGGGCTTTAGCGTTGGATTCAGGCTATCTTTTCAACTTGACGAAGGTGTTTGATTCTGCTACAGGTTATAGGAAACAAACGGGGAAAGCTAGACCTGTGCTAATCATTCAAAATAAGATGGGCGACCTCTGTTCCTCAAACACATTCTCAACAATTATTACTGAACGCCAGGCAATATAATGTTGTTTCCGATTTGTGTACCCACTCTCAAGTACTGAAACCTGAAAAAAGATTCCGTTGTGAATTTGTCCCAGATAAAACTAGAGAAAAAACCGCCTCTCAGCACTTAAGTTTGTTTCTTTTAGGAAAGGCACCCTGAGAGTGATTTATATTAAAATGAAAAGGAATAATTTCTCAAGGTTATCAATTCATTGACTTCAAGGAGATACTATAAAAAGGAGATGAAAGAGGAAAAGGTATTTTTTTACTCCGGGGACATAAAATTAGAGGGTATCCTTACTCAGACAAAAAACCATATTAACAAACCAGCGGTTGTGGTATGCCACCCCCACCCTCGGTATGGAGGAAATATGCACAATAACGTCGTTATGGGCATAACAGATACCCTCACTAAAGAAGGTTTTACTACACTGAGATTTAACTTCAGGGGCGTTAACAACAGTGAGGGGGTCTATGGTGAAGGGATAGAGGAAGTAAAGGATGTTAAGGGGGCAATTGATTTTATTTCCGGAACAGACCAGCTGAAAACCAGCAGTATCTTCCTCGTAGGATACTCTTTTGGGGCAATGGTTGGTCTGCAGGCTGCTGCTGAGGACAACAGGATAAAGGGTTTGGTTGGGATATCCCCTCCTGTTACAATGTATGATTTTACTTTCCTCATAAAATCTTATAAGCCGAAACTGCTACTTTTTGGAGATTCGGATTTTGTATGTCCAAAAGAAGAGATGGAAAAACTCTTTGATTCTATACAAGAACCAAAAGTTATGAGTATTATTTCAGGTGCTGATCACTTCTACTTTGGAAAAGAAGGGACCATTGCAAAAAATGTCTTAGATTTTCTCTCAGGGATTTAAGATATGACCATAATGAATCTGCTAGATGAATTTTTAAATTACCTTGTTGTTGAAAGAGGATTATCTAAAAACACTCTGGAATCATACAGTCGAGACCTAAATAAGTATCTCGATTACTTGGAAAACAACAAGATCATAAATATCAAGGAAACATCAAGTTCACATGTGGTAGCTTTTCTCTCTACTTTAAAACAAAAGGGTCTGGGAACTAAAACCATTGCAAGAAACCTGGTAGCTATCAAGATGTTCTATAAATTCCTGGTTAATGAGAACCATCTTGATAAAAACCCAACTGTGAGGATTGAATCTCCAAAAACAGGACTCAAATTGCCCAATACCCTTACACTGGACGAAGTGGAGAGGCTGCTTGATCAACCCGATTCAACCAATCCGTTAGGTATGAGGGATTCTGCCATGCTTGAACTATTATATGCAACTGGGGTAAGGGTTTCTGAACTTATATTATTATCTTTAAACAGCATTAATTTAGAAGTAGGTTATCTAATTGCCTTTGGAAAAGGTAGTAAGGAAAGGATTGTACCGATAGGGAATCAGGCAACAGAAAAGTTGAAAGAATATATGATCTCTGCCAGAAAAAAATTACTTAAAAATTCAAGCAGTTCCTACCTTTTTGTAAATCGTTCGGGGAATCATTTATCCCGACAGGGTTTTTGGAAAATAATAAAAAAGTACACCTTCAAGGCTGGGATAAAGAAGAATATAACCCCTCATACTTTAAGACATTCTTTTGCCACTCATCTTCTGGAAAGGGGAGCAGACCTGCGTTCTGTGCAAACTATGCTGGGTCATGTTGATATATCTACCACCCAGATATATACCCATGTAACAAGAGAAAGATTAAAAAAGCTTCATAATCAATTACATCCCAGGGCTTAGACCGTGTTAGTTAATCCTCCATCTTTAAAAAAACAATTAACTAACACCAATACTGAATTATTACAATCAGTAGCAAATTAAAACTTTTAAAAATTACCCCTTTTACAAAGCATACTATCAATATGGAAGTAATTACCACACATTTAAATGCCGATTTTGATTCTCTGGCTTCAATGTTAGCAGCAAAAAAGTTGTATCCAAAGGCTAGGCTTGCCTTTCCCGGCTCTCAGGAAAAAAGTATGAGGGATTTTTTTATCCAATCAACGATCTACGTCTTCCAAGTGGAAAAATTAAAGAACATAGAACTCGAAAAGATAAATCGTCTTATTATGGTTGATACAAGACAGGCAAGCAGAATAGGCAAATTTGCAGAGATTAAAGACAAAAAGGATTTGGATATCCATATATACGATCATCATCCACCTTCATATGATGACATATCAGGCTCCCTCGAAGTAATAAAAGAGGTAGGGTCTACTACTACCATTCTAACTCAAATTATAAAAGATCGAAACATTGAAATCAGTCCTGAAGAGGCTACAATCATGGCGCTGGGGATATACGAAGACACGGGTTCATTCACCTTCTCTTCTACTACAAGCGACGATCATTTAGCTGCAAGTTATCTCCTTTCCAAAGGGGCTAACCTAAACACTGTTTCAGATATGCTTGTGAAAGAATTAACAGCTGAAGAACTCTCACTACTGAATGAACTTGTTCTTTCTGCGACCAGTCATAATATAAACGGAATTGATGTTGTTATAGCAAAGGCTTCCGCTGATAAATATATAGGGGATGTTGCAGTATTAGTTCACAAATTAAAAGATATGAAAAATATAAATGTATTATTTGTACTTACCAGGATGGAGGATCGTGTATATCTAATTTGTAGAAGCAGAATTAACTATATAAATGTAAGTGATATCGCCATAGAATTTGGAGGGGGTGGTCACTCAACAGCCGCATCCGCAACCATCAGGGACTTAACGCTTATTCAAGCCGAAGAAAAACTGATGAGTGTTCTCTACAAAAAAATAGGAACACAGATATATGCAAAAGATATAATGTCTTTCCCAGTAAAAATTATAGATTCTGCAGAAACATTGCAAAGAGCAGGTAGGCTTTTAACAAGATATAATATAAATTCACTACCAGTCATTAAAGGAAGTAAGCTGGTAGGACTAATATCTAGACAAATAATTGAAAAAGCAACTTATCATGGGTTACAGGACCTGCCAACTGAAGAATATATGTCAACAGATTTTCTATCAGTAACCCCGGAATCATCCTTCCTAACTATTAAAAATATTATTATAGAAAACAATCAAAGATTTCTTCCGGTTATGGAAAACGACTGTATAGTAGGGGCTGTCACACGAACAGATTTATTAAGAATTATGCAACAGGACCTTATAAAAGACCATTCAAATTTGTATTCTTTTGATTATAACCCTAATGTCACAAAGAAAAAATCCGTTGCAAAACTGATGAAAGAGCGTTTGGACAACAAGATTATCGAAGTATTACAAAACATAGGTAAAAAAGCTGAAGATCTCCATTATAATGCCTACCTTGTTGGAGGGATAGTCAGAGACATAATGCTTCGACATGAGACCCTTGACATTGATATTGTCGTCGAAGGAGACGGAATTGAACTGGCAAAGCAGTTTGCCAAGGATTACACCTGTAAATTAACATCTCACGAAAAATTCGGCACAGCTACATTAATCTTCCCAGGTAATTTCAGGATAGACATAGCTACAGCCAGGCTCGAATACTATAAATCCCCTGCAGCCCTACCTACCGTTGAATTAAGTTCGATAAAACTGGATCTTTACCGCAGGGATTTTACAATGAACACATTAGCAATAAGATTAAACCCCACAGATTTTGGTGAACTAATAGATTTTTTTGGTGGTCAGAAAGACATAAAGGAAAAGGCCATCAGGGTGATACATAACCTTAGTTTTGTTGAAGATCCGACAAGGATATTCAGAGCTATCCGTTTCGAACAGAGGTTCGGCTTCCAAATAGGGAAACACACTTCTAATCTTATAAATAATGTTGTCAAAATGAATTTTCTCGATCAACTTGACGGATACAGGTTTTTTTCCGAGTTGAAACTTATATTTCAGGAGGAAGAACCCATGCTCGTAATAAAAAGATTGGCTGAATTCGACATTCTGAGATTTATACATCCAAAGATAAATTTTAACGAGAGTATGAAGAACCATTTGCAAAACTCAAAAGAAATTATTTCCTGGTTCGATCTTCTTTACTTAGAAGAAAAATATGAAAAATGGCAAATCTACTTCTTTGGTTTGTTAGATTCTCTCAACAAACAAGAGATCCTTAAGCTCTGTCAAAGGCTATCAATAACTGAAAAGAACACGCAAAAAATTATTCTTGCTATTGAACAGTCAAATACTGTCCTTAAAAAGCTTGCACAAAAAAACACAGCAGAGAGGAGTAAAATCTATAATCTTCTCAGACCCATGTCCATAGAAGCTCTGCTTTTTGCTATGGCAAAAACTGATAAAAATTATATAAAGAAAGCGATATCTCTTTATTTCACTCAACTGAAAAGGACTAATATCCTTTTAACCGGTGAAGATATCAAAGGGCTAGGAATAACACCCGGGAAAATATATAAAAGGATTATGGACGATCTTCTAGAAGCCAAACTGGACGGAATAGTCAAAACCAAAGAGGAAGAAATCAATTTCATAAGAGTAAACTATATAGATAGCTTAAGTTGACAACAGAAGCCCTATTTGATATAAACCAGGAGCGTTAAGAAATTCCTGCTGATATAGAACAGAAAAGGAGAAACATTATATGTCAAAAAAGCGAATATTGAGTGGTATGCGACCTTCTGGCAAATTGCACCTTGGAAATTTCTACGGGGCTTTAGACAGTTGGGTTAAACTTCAAGACGAATATGAATGTTTTTATTTTGCTGCTGATTGGCATGCCCTTAGCAGTGAATACGAGAATACAGCGATAATTAAAGAGAGTATTACAGACATGTTTCTCGACTGGCTGAGCGCAGGGATTGATCCTGAGAAAAGCACTATCTTCGTACAGTCAAAGGTGCTGGAACATGCTGAGCTTCATATCTTACTTTCAATGATTACTCCTTTACCCTGGTTGGAGCGTAACCCAACCTACAAAGAGCAGCAACAAGAAGTAACAAACAGGGATATTTCTACCTATGGCTTTTTAGGCTATCCTGTCTTACAGGCAGCAGATATAATTATATATAAAGCACATAAGGTGCCTGTTGGGATAGACCAGGTGCCTCATCTTGAATTGACTAGAGAGATTGCTCGCCGTTTCAACTTTCTTTATAAGGAAATTTTCCCTCTTCCAGAACCTATTTTAACTGAAATACCTAAACTTATGGGCATTGATGGAAGGAAGATGAGTAAAACATACAACAACGCTATATATCTCTCAGACCCTTCAGAGGTAATCACGGAAAAAATAGAACAGATGTTTACAGATCCCCAAAGGGCAAGAAAATCTGATCCAGGAAACCCGGAAGTTTGCAATGTCTTTTCTTTCCACAAGCTGTTTAGCCCCCATAATGAGGTTGGTGAGATATCCCAAAGTTGTAGATCTGCTGGCATTGGATGTGTTGAATGCAAGAAAAGAATGGCACCTAGAGTAATTAATTTTCTCACTCCATTTCAGGACAGGAGGGAATACTTCTTAAATCATCCTAAAATGGTGGAAGAAATCATAGAAACGGGAACTGAGAATGCCCAAAGTATTGCAAAAGAAACTATGAAAGAAGTAAGAGAAGCAATAGGGATTTAGTCCACAGCAGGTGATTGCTGGATGCATAATTAGAGGGCATTAATAAGAATCTATTTTGCATTGACAGACAGATATTTAATTCTTGACAGATTATGAAAAATACTTTATTTTATTTGTTTACTCTTATCTTAAGCTTTGAAAAGTATCCCTTTTCGCTTAAGCACTGGTCTTTTATTCGCTTTCAGGGGCACTTTTTAAAAAGAAATACTAATTAACGCTCTCTTAAATAGTCAAAACCTAAATGGATTCGTAAAAAGCTTCAGATGCAAGGCGTACAAACCTCGAGGAGTGAAACGTACTTTTAGCTACGTTGCAATGACGAGAGATGCAGTGCAACGCCGCAGATGGACTTTTTGCGAATTTATCATTAATTATTCAACAAAGCTTTTGGGAATAGATATCTGAAATACTTAAAGGGGCAATGGGAGGTACAACAGGATGTATGCAGTTGTAAAAACTGGCGGAAAACAGTACAAGGTTTCTGAAGGAGACCTTTTAAGAGTTGAAAAGCTTGGTGGGGAAGTAGGGGATGAAATAGAGTTGAAAGAAGTCCTGATGGTGGCCGATGGAGATAATGTAGATATAGGGACCCCTGTTTTGACCAATGCCTGTGTTGTAGGAGAGATAGTTAAACATGGTAAAGCAAAAAAAATAATAGTCTTTAAGTCTAAAAGAAGGAAGGGATATCGTAAAAAGCAGGGACATCGTCAAATCTATACGAACTTAAAGATAAAAGAGATAAAGATATAGGCTAGATTTGGAGGAGGGGATACAATGGCACATAAAAAAGCAGGGGGAAGTTCCGGTAACGGAAGGGACAGTGTTGGCCAAAGGCTGGGAGTTAAAATATTCGGTGGACAAAAGGTAAGTGCCGGCAGTATTTTAGTACGTCAGAGAGGCACCAAGATTCACCCCGGCATAAACGTTGGATTAGGCAGGGACCACACCTTATTTGCTAAAATGGACGGCGTTGTGAGATACGAAAGAAAGGGAAAAGACAAAAAGAAGGTTAGCATCTACGAAAACTGATCGGGTATCTCAAAAATTGTGAAATTTATAGATGAAGTAAAAATATTTGTTAAATCCGGCAACGGAGGGAATGGTTGTTTAAGCTTCAGGCGTGAAAAGTTCGTTCCAAAGGGAGGACCAGACGGAGGAGACGGGGGTAAAGGCGGAGACATAATATTGGAAGCCTCGTCCCGACCTACAACCCTTTTGGACCTTCAATATCAGCAACACTATCTGGCAAAACGAGGAGAGCACGGCAAGGGAAAGAATCAGCACGGAAAAGATGCTCCTAATTTAATAATCACTGTTCCTATTGGTACCCTGGTTAGAGATGAAGATAACAATGTTATAAAAGATTTTTCCTCTGAAGGAGAAAGGATAACAGTAGCAAAAGGAGGTAGAGGTGGGAGAGGGAATGCAAGATTTACCTCATCGACTAACCGTGCTCCACGTTATTCTGAAGAAGGGAAAGAAGGTAAAGGAGCATGGTTAAAACTCGAGCTTAAATTGCTCGCAGACATCGGTATAATTGGCCTTCCTAATACTGGTAAATCCACATTAATATCAAAAATATCAGCAGCAAAACCCAAAATTGCTGATTACCCCTTTACTACCCTCATCCCAACTCTTGGCGTAGTAAGGTATGAAGATTATAAGAGTTTCGTTATAGCAGATATACCCGGACTGATAAAGGGTGCTCACCAGGGAGCCGGACTTGGCATAAGATTTTTAAGACATATTGAGAAAACCAGTATTCTCCTTCACCTAATTGACATTTCAGAAGCCAACCAAAGGGATTCGATAGACGACTTCAACACCATTAATAATGAGTTAGCACTATATAGTCCATCTCTGGCAAAAAAACCCCAAATAATTGCAATAAATAAAATGGATCTCCCGGAATCTCAAGAGAATTTTCCCTATGCCAAAAAGCGATTTGAGAAACTGGGCATGGAAATTTTCCCTATATCCGCAATAACAGGGAATGGAATTAAACTTTTGATCGATTATATTGTGAAAAGGCTTTCTATAATAAAAGAGGAGAACAAAACTAAAAGATGAGCGGAGAAACCCTTAGAAGGGATACCCTTAAAACTGTAAAAAGTATTGTGATAAAGATAGGAAGTGGTGTTTTAACTTCTGGTGAAGTAGGATTAAATTCAAGTATATTCAAAGGGCTGGCAAGAGAAATATCCCTTCTAAAAAAGAATGGCTACCATCCAATTATTGTCTCTTCAGGGGCTATTGCTGCTGGTATGCAAAAATTGGGGCTTTGCGAAAGACCAAAGAATATTCCACAGAAGCAGGCAGCTGCAGCAGTGGGACAATCCACCCTGATGTGGAATTATGAAAGATCCTTTGCTGAATATAATCAAAAAGTAGCTCAGGTACTACTTACTCATGATGATCTCAGTAACCGTCAGAGATACTTAAACGCCCGCAATACTCTATTGACTCTGTCAGATTACGGTATTATTCCAATAATAAATGAAAACGATTCTGTAGCAGTGGAGGAAATAAAGTTCGGAGATAATGATAATCTCTCTGCTATGACTACAAACCTTGTTGGAGCCGATTTACTCATAATACTTACTGACATTGACGGATTGTACGACAAGGATCCCTGTCATAAAGAGGATGCCCAACTTATTCCACTTGTAAAAGAGATCGATGACGAAATAGAAAAGATTGCAGGAGATACCACTAACCAAATCAGTATTGGTGGGATGATTACAAAAGTGCAAGCCGCTAAAAAAGCCGCTATTTTTGGAGTTCCTACTATAGTAGCTAATGGTAAGCTGGATGGAATAATAAACAAAATCATTACAGGAGAAGAAGTAGGCACCTTGTTTTTACCAAAAAAGACTAGAATGAATAGCCGTAAACACTGGATTGCCTTTACCCTGAAAACAAAGGGAGAGATTTGTGTAGATGACGGGGCCAAAAAAGCCATTGTTGACAAAGGGAAAAGCCTACTCCCCTCAGGTGTGTTGAGCATAAAGGGGAAATTTGGGGCAGGCGATTCAGTTACCCTGGTAGGGCCTGACAACCTAGAGTTTGCAAAAGGTTTGGTAAATTACAGTTCCTCAGAAATAACAAAGATAAAGGGGCTTAAAACAGTTGAGATAGAGGCTAAACTAGGTTATAAATACTTTGATGAAATTATTCACAGAGATGATTTGGTAGTTTTTGAGAGTTGTAAATAGTAAATGGGTTTTATTCTATTTTACGAATTATGACTCATTGGCTTATAGTCAACAAAAAAAGAAAGTTGTCATTTCGAAGTAGTAGAGCAAATTAGAAATCTTAAAATTCCTAGCTTAGGCCGGAATGACAAACACTCAATGTCAACTTATTCGATTCATTTACTGTAGGCAAGATGATAGGAGTATAATATGTCGATAGAAAACCAAGTCTTGAAAATAGCTAAGGACAGTAAAGCAGCATCTAAAGAGCTTAGTAACCTCTCTTCCAAGAAAAAGAATGATATCTTGATAAGTATGAGTAACGAACTCTTAAAAAATGCTCAGCTATTAAAACAGGAGAATGAAAAAGACCTGGAGAATGCAAAGAAAAAAGTGTTGTCAGATGCCTTCATAGACCGATTAACCTTAAGTGACTCTACTGTTCAAGCTATGGCAGAAGGACTCAGGGATGTTGCAGCTCTTCCTGATCCAGTTGGCGAGGTAACAAAGATGTGGAAGAGACCGAACAATCTGCTGGTGGGAAAAGTACGAATTCCTCTTGGGGTCATAGGTATAATATATGAATCTCGTCCTAATGTTACTGCTGATGCTGCAGGTTTATGCCTTAAGTCCGGTAACGCCGTAATCCTCAGAGGAGGCTCAGAAGCCATAAATTCAAACCTGGCAATTGCAAAAATATTACAAGACGTTATCCAAAAAGAAGGCATACCAAAGGAGGCAATCCAGGTTATTCCTATAACAGATAGATCTGCTGTCAATGAGATGCTGAAATTAGAGGATTATATTGACATCATAATCCCCAGGGGTGGTGAAGAGTTAATAAGGTTTGTCGTACAAAATTCCAGGATACCCGTTATAAAACATTACAAGGGTGTATGCCATATATATGTTGATCAAAGTGCTGACTTCAGCATGGCTGAAGATATAGTTATAAATGCAAAAGTTCAACGTCCCGGTGTTTGCAATGCTCTGGAAACCCTTTTGGTTCACAAGGACATTGCCCCGGAGTTTCTTCCCTTCATAATCCAAAAGTTAGAAGACAAAGACGTAGAAATTCGAGGTTGTCCCAGAGTTCTTCAAACTGTTCCATCTGTTAAACAGGCAACTGAAGAAGACTGGTATGAAGAATATCTGAATCTAACTTTATCTATAAAAGTAGTTAATGACATAGATGAGGCGATTAACCATATTACCAAGTATGGATCATTGCACACAGAGGCTATTGTTACATCCAATTATGAGAATTCTCAAAGGTTTCTGAAGGAAGTCAATTCATCGGTAGTGCTGGTAAATGCCTCTACCAGGTTCAATGATGGCAATCAGTTAGGCTTGGGGGCAGAAATAGGAATAAGTACTACCAAACTACATGCCTTCGGTCCCATGGGGCTTGAAGAGCTTACTACCTGTAAATTTATCGTATATGGTAATGGGCAGATAAGATCTTAGATAAACGTTCACCGTTTTCCGTTTTCAGATGAATGAGGACAACAGGAAAAACAAACGATTAAGGGTTGATGAAGTCGTAAAAATCAAAAATCGTATCGTACTGCACAGTAAGGAGCTCCATATGCAAGGCGCGCAAATCACAAGGATTGAAGCGTACTTGCAGTTACGCTGCAACGACGAGAGATACAGCGAAACACCGCAGCTGAACTTTTTACGAAGCCGTCATGGAGGATTATTTGCGAGTCGGCCTATTCGGTGGAACATTTAATCCGATACATTTAGGGCATCTCCGGTCTGCTGAAGAGGTTCGAGAGCTTTTTAACCTTAAGCAGGTCATCTTCATCCCTTCAGCTAACCCTCCCCATAAGCAGGGGAAAGACATAATATCCCCTATTCATCGCATGGAGATGGTCAATATTGCTATCGAGGAAAATCAAAGTTTTTCTGTCTCTGATATTGAGATAAAGAGACAAGGCAAATCCTATTCTATTGAGACTATTGATCATATAAGGCAAATAAACGATTCGGATTTAACCTTGTTTTTTATTATCGGTATAGATGCCTTTACTGAAATATCTACATGGAAGGATTATACAAATCTCTTCTCCCGTTGCAATTTTGTTGTTACAACTCGACCAGGATACAGTTTAACTAATCTTGAGATCGTTCTTCCTGCTGATGTGGCAGGAAACTTTACATATTCATCTAAAGAAGACAGATTTATTCATCCCTCTAATTTCTCTCTATACTTCCGAGATATTACCAATTTGGATATCTCATCGAGTGTTGTCAGAAAGAGAATAAAAGAAAATAGATCAGTCCGCTATTTTCTTCCTGAAAAGGTAATAGAGTATATTCAAGGACACGGATTATATAAAGATTCTTAAAAACCTATAGTGTCCATTTTCAATGGTTAATTTTGTTTGTATATCAATTTGTTTAGATACCGTATTGATATATGGACACACATAAACCAAAACCTTTTCAAACAATATGACAGCATTACCAAGATTTAAAGGAGGGAATTATCATGGCAGAAAAGAAAACGGGTGAGGTAATTAAATTTTTTGCAAAACCCAGTGTAGCTGCGATAAAGATAACCGAGGGCAGTCTGAAAGTTGGCGATACAATATTAATCAGAGGGCATACAACTGATTTTCAAGAAGAGGTTAGGTCAATGCAAATTGACAATGTTCAAGTGGAAAAAGCAGAAGTGGGACAACTCATTGGGATCAAGGTTAAAGACAGAGTCAGAGAAGGTGATACAGTATACAAGGTTGTGGAATAAGGTTAAACCGATATTACTATGGAAGGAGTAAATGATGCCTATCTCAAATAAGGTTAAAACTGGTTTGGAAAGGGGCTCTTGGATAAGAAAGATGTTTGAAGAGGGCGACAGATTAAAGACGGAACTGGGAGCAGATAATGTGTACGATTTTTCCCTGGGTAACCCCTTTGGAGAGCCCCCTCCTGAGTTTCTGAACGAGTTGAAGAATCTAGTAAACGATCCAACACCGGGAATGCATCGTTATCCGCCCAATGCAGGTTCTGTAGAGGTAAGAGAGGCTATTGCCAAGGTATTAGCAGAAGATTCCGGCATGGATTTTACGTGGAATAATATCGTTATGACTTGCGGTGCAGGCGGTGGACTTAATGTCGTTTTAAAGACTATAATTGATCCAGGGGATGAGGTTATAGTGCTCACCCCATTTTTTGTAGAATACAGGTTCTATATTGATAATCATAACGGTACATGTCGGGGGGTACCTACCAATGAAAATTTTGATATTGACCTTGAAGCATTAAACCAGGCAATCACTCCTAAAACCAGGGCTATAATTATAAATTCTCCTAACAATCCGACAGGAGTAATCTATAGTGCAAAATCTTTAAAGGGCCTGGAAGACCTTCTCAAAAAGAAAGAAGCTGAACTGGGTACTGTTATATATGTAGTCTCTGATGAACCTTATAAGAAGCTGGCTTATGACAATATAGAGCCACCAAATGTATTCAAACTTATAAATAACAGCATTGTGGTTACTTCTCATTCAAAGGACCTCTCAATACCTGGGGAGAGGATAGGATATATAGCCGTAAATCCAATCGCTGCTGATCTTCAGGACCTGATGAACGGATTCACCTTCTGCAATAGAATTATAGGTTTTGTAAATGCCCCTGCTTTGATGCAGAGGGTTGTAGCCAAATTGCAGAAAGTAACTGTAAACATAAACGATTATCAGGAAAAAAGGGACCTCTTCTATAACAGCCTTACTGAAATGGGTTATAAGATGGTCAAACCTCAGGGTGCATTCTATCTGTTCCCCAAATCCCCTATAGAGGACGATGTAGCATTTGTAAGGGAGGCACAGAAGAAGAACATTCTTATTGTTCCGGGAAGCGGCTTCGGAACCCCGGGTTATTTTCGTATTGCATACTGTGTAGAGAAGAAGTCCATAGAGAATTCACTTCCATGTTTTAGGGAACTGGCAAAGGAATACGGACTGGGATAATTACGGGCAGGTTTGACACCTGCTCCCCTAAAGAATTCGAAAAATAAGGAGCAAAATAAATTGGGCTATTTTAGGGAAAACATAGAAAAGATGGAGGGATATCAGCCGGGAGAACAGCCTCAGGACAACCAGTATGTAAAGCTGAATACAAACGAGAACCCGTATCCTCCTTCTCCAAAGGTCGCAGAAGCAATAACAAAAGAAGCCAGTATCTCAATTCGTCTATATCCGTCACCTATGGCTGATTCGTTGAGGCAAAAAGCGGCAAAGATTTATGGTGTCAAAGAAGAGAATATTCTAGCAGGAAATGGCGCTGATGACCTTCTCTCTATCCTGGTAAGATCATTTGTAGGAAAAGGTGACCGGGTAGTTATACCCACCCCTACTTACACACTTTACGATACCCTTGTTACAATTCAAGATGGGGAAATATTAAACATACCTTTTAATGATGACTTTGACATCCCTGAAGGATTTGTTAAACGAGATGCAAAACTGACCTTTCTAGCCAATCCCAACTCCCCTTCAGGAACCTTTACGCCTGTAAAAAAAATAGGGGGTATTGCGAAAGAATTAGAAGGGATACTGGTTGTAGATGAGGCCTATGTGGACTTTTCTTCTGAGAGTGCCATACCTTTAATAAATGAATACCCGAACATAGTAGTACTGCGCACCTTTTCCAAGTCTTTTTCCCTGGCAGGGATGCGTATAGGGCTTGCTTTTGCCAATCGCGACCTGATATATGGAATGACAAAGGTAAAGGACTCATACAATCTAAACAGACTGAGTATAGCTGCTGCCACTGCCGCCCTGGATGATCTTCCATGGATGGAAAGCAATGTAGCAAAGATAAAGAAAACCAGAGGGGAGCTGAGTACATCTCTGATAGGAATGGGATTTAAGGTATTTCCATCCCAAAGCAATTTTGTACTTGCAAAGATTCCTGGCAGAACCTTAAAAGGCATATATGAGGAGCTGAAAAGAAGGGGCGTTCTCGTGAGATACTTCGATACCCCAAAACTTAAGGACTGCATCAGAATCACAGTTGGTACCGACGATGAGATATCTGAGTTATTGAAAGAATTATCAGAGATACTATAAAAAGGATTTATTAAATGGAAGGCAAAAGAGATTTAGGTATTGACAGAGAAGGTGCCCTCTTGCTTATGGGCGAATATCTCAAAAAGGACAACCTAGAAAAACACTCATTGGCCACTGAGGTCATTATGAGGGCATTGGCGGAAAAACTGGGGCATAACGCTGATGCATGGGGTATTGCAGGGCTTTTACATGATCTTGACTATGAAGAGACAAAAGACATCCCTTCCAGACATGGGTTGGAAACAGCCAAGATACTTGAAGGGAAAGGTATTGACAATGAAATAATCCAGGCCATCAAGGCTCACAATGGGGAGGCGCTAGGGATACAACGCGAAACTGATTTTGATTTTGCTCTGACCTGTGCCGAATGCATAACCGGTTTGATTGTTGCAACAACCCTGGTTTATCCTGACAAGAAGATCACCAGCGTTAAAACTAAATCTATCCTAAAAAGGATGAAACAAAAGGAATTCGCCAGGAATGTCAACAGAGAGCTTATCAGAGAGTGTGAGAAGCTCAATATACCTCTGGAGGAATTTGCAGAGCTGAGTCTTAAAGCCATGCAGAAAATTAATAAAGAGTTAGGATTGTAAAGAGGGGAGAAAAACTTATAAGATCAATTAACTGTTTTCGCAATTACCGTAAAGCATTACTTTTCACATCTGGATTTATTCTTTCCATATTAATTGGATATATACGTTATCTAACCGGTCCAGAACTTGCGTTATCTCTAGTTTATTTAATCCCCATTTTTATAGTTACTATTTATGTCGGAAGATGGGCTGGAATAATTATATCTATTACAAGTGTTTCATCATGGCTCACTGCAGACTTGATGATGCGGAGTAGTTTTTCAAATCCATTAATCCCCTACCTTAATGAAACGCTCAGGTTAATCGTCTTTCTGATTATTACTTTTATCCTGTCAGAATTAATTAATAAAATTAAGAAACAAAAAAGGCTTGCTATGATTGATCCCCTGACTAAGATAGGCAACAGGCGAGCTTTTATGAAGTTGTCAAGTCTTGAAATAAAAAGAGCAAATAGATCTAAACGCCCTTTGTCTGTTGCATATGTAGATATAGATAATTTTAAATATATAAATGACCATTTTGGTCACAGCGCAGGTGACACTTTGTTAATGTTAGTAGCTAAAATTATCAAGCATACAACACGTGAAACAGATATAACCACCCGGTTGGGAGGGGATGAATTTGTTGTACTTATGTCGGATTCAGAAGCCGAATCGGCATACTCAGCTGCAGCTAAAATACAAAGAAATATTTTACGTCTAATGCAGGAGAACGAATGGCCTGTGACATGTAGCATCGGTCTTGTTACATTCAATTGTCCACCCAACAGCACCGATGATCTTATCAAAGAGGCAGACACTACAATGTATTCTGCTAAACAAAACGGAAAGAACATGATTAGACATAAGATAATAGATGGGTAGAATTATTTTTTACTAAAAAGAGTTTAACGCGCTAAATTTATTTATTTGCAGATTACTTTTATTCGCTATGTATCCCTACATTTCATAGAATAGATTCAATCTTTTGAAAACCTTGAGCCAATCTATAAACGAAGGTTTATATAAAGGAGACCAAATGCTATCAAAAGAACAAGATTTGATTTTAACAAATTTAGCTAAAATCGAAATTGGAATTTCAAAGATATATCAATGGTTATCTAAATGCGATAATTTTACGAAACCAGTCAAGAAGTTTTGGAAAACAATAGCAGAAGAAGAACTAATGCATGCCAAAGTATTTAACGAGATTCAATCAAAAGCGAATACTGATAAGTCGTTTCAAGTTGATATTTTTATCGACAATAACCAGCTAAAACTTTTTGTTAATAAGATTAACAAGTTAGTGAAATTGATAAATGAAAAGGACTCAAGTGGGTTAGAAACTTATAAACATGAGTCAGAAGCTTATAAATTGGGTGCATCTATTGAAGGTACCCTCGATGAGAACAATTTTTTCAGAAAAATTAAAGTCAATGATGCAGATTTTGCCCAAAAGATACAACAGATTGAGAATGACACCAAAAAACACAATATGATAATGATTAATTATTCCAGAGGCATAAAATAATAAAATTGAAACGTACTTTAAAACAATCAGGGGTAAGGCATCTTATTTCATCACAGCTATTTAAAAATACAAAAATTTTTATTATGTCTACAAAGAAAGGGTATATTAGATGGTTACAGATTTAATAGTTGAAACGAACTTAAAAGGACTAAAACTTTTGGGAAGGGGAAAGGTCAGAGACATATATGATCTGGGTGAGCACCTATTGATAGTGGCAACAGACAGGATTTCTGCTTTCGATGTAATTATGCTAAACGGCATACCTGATAAGGGTAAAACACTAGCCCGGATTTCAACATATTGGTTTGAAGTCATGAAGGATATAGTGCCTAATCATCTAGTATCTGTCAGTGTTAGAGATTTCCCTCAAGAATGTCAACAACATAAAGATATCCTGGAAGGCAGAAGCATGCTTGTGAAAAAGGCCAAACCCTTACCCATAGAATGTGTGGTACGCGGATATCTGGCAGGTTCTGCATGGGAGGAGTACCAAAAAGGAGGCACCGTATGTGGTATAGAGCTTCCCGAAAGGCTAATGGAATCCTCCAAATTGGACGAACCCATTTTTACCCCATCAACAAAAGCTGAGAAAGGACAGCATGACGAAAATATAACCATTCAGGAAATGAAAAAAATTATAGGGGATAAACTTGCAGACGAGGTAAGCAACTTAAGCCTGGAAATATATAAAAAAGGACGTATGGTGGCGGAAGAGAAGGGAATAATCATTGCAGATACCAAATTTGAATTTGGGATTCTCAATGACGGAATAATACTGATAGATGAAGTCCTTACCCCTGATTCTTCCCGGTTCTGGCCTAAAAATGACTATAAACCTGGCAAGTCTCAGAAGAGTTTCGATAAACAGTTCCTGAGAGACTATCTGATTTCCTTAAATTGGGATAAGACCCCCCCTCCCCCTGAATTACCGGAGGATATAATAGAAAAAACCAGGGAGAAGTATCTGGAAGCTTATAAAAGGCTGGTTAACTAATATTTCTTAAATATGTAGATTAGTTATGAGCACAATAGTTTCATCATTCTTAACCTTGGCACCCCCCGCACAATGGCTCGATATAATTGGCATATTCCTTTTTATCTCAGGATTTATCATAGGGCTAGGTGCAGTAACAGTCATCGATATTCACGGATTTCTGGCACGTAAGTCATCTTACTGGACTGTTGCAACAACGAGAACACATAAGGTTACGAAGCCACTGATATGGTTAGGGCTCATTATAGCCTTGACTGGTGGGTTCATAACTCAAAGGAATGAAGCTTTGACAGGAATTGTACTTCTTCAGGCCTTAACAGCTGTTTTTCTTGTACTAAACGGGATTTTTCTGTCTTTTTATGTCAGCCCCTTTTTACTGAAACGTGAACGTGAAGGCAGGGAAAAAGAACTCCTGCCTGGTTCACTTCAGCTAAAGATTTCTATAAGCTTCGTAATCTCGTTTGTTGGTTGGTGGGGCGAGGTCTTTCTTCTAGTGTGGTATCTTGTTATAATTAGATAAAGATATTTTAGCTCCTATTTCTTTTGAGTTTCTTCTGCAACAGATTCTACATACAATATTTATTTGTAAGATTAATTAATTTCATAGCTAATCAATTAATGTATTGCTTTTTTGGATTTTAGTCTGGCACTAAAGAAAAGGTATACCAAAACACCAAGACCGATAGTCACCAAACTGTATAGGGATGTAACAGGTCTGCTTGTGATCGAGAAATAGATAATCCATAAGTTACCGATGATAAACAGCAGTGGTGTCAAAGGATAACCGATAGTTCTGTATTTCCTTTGCATTTCCGGCCTGGTGAATCTCAATTTCATCATGCCTGCCACAGTGAGCGTTGCAAATAAAGATAATGTTAAACCAATATACAAGAGGAGCGCATCAAAGGATGCCGTCAGTACCATCAGTATGGAGACGGCTGCCTGCAGGAAGATGGAGTGTGCAGGTGTCCTGTGTAACTCGTTTACCTTCCCGAAGAGTTCAAAGAAGACCCCGTCTTTTGCCATAGCATAATAGACCCTCGGTCCTGCCATAATCATTGCGCTCAGGACAGATAGAAGACCCAGAGAGATAGCTCCTGTAAAATATTTGCCGATATTTCCCCCAAAAAGTGCGATTGCTGATTCGGTACCTACTTCAAGTACCCCTTCCATCTTTGCTGCAGGAAGGGCGTATATATATACGATATTAAGAAGCAGGTAAAGGCACATTACGAAAAAAGTACCCCCAAGCAAAGCCAGCGGGATATTTCTGCCCGGTCTTTTTATCTCACCGCCAAGGTATGCAGCTGCATTCCATCCGCTATAGGCAAAAGAAACAAATATAAGAGCTATAGCAAATTTATCCTGAAAAATTGTGCTAGCAAAGGAAGACGATTCGAAATGAGCTGCAGAACCCTGTCCCCACAATAATCCAGCCGTAATAAAAAAAACGATAAAGATTACCTTGAACAAGGTTAATACATTTTGTACTTTTGTACCAAAGGAAATACTATGGTAATGTACAGTGGAAATGATAATGATAATGCATACTGCCAATACGGTAACCGGCGATATAGTAACGAAATTTAACCCAAAAAAGTTGATAGTAAATTCTCCGGCAGGTATCGGCAACAGACGAAAGACATACGAAGCAAAGGCAATGGCCGCTGCCGCAATAGGCGCTGAAAAGCCAACGATGAGCGATATCCAACCTGAGAGGAATGCCGCACCTTTACCGAAACTTTCCCGGAGGAATACATACTCTCCTCCTGCTCTGGGAAACATTGCTCCGAGTTCACTAAAACAGAAGGCACCCGAAAGAGCGAATATCCCGCCAATGAACCAGCACAGGAGCATGGTTTGCGGATCACCAAGTTCTTTTATGATAAAGCCTGATGTCGTAAATATGCCAGTCCCTACCATGTTGGCAATCACTATGATAGTTGCAGAGAAAAGACCGATCTCCCTCTTAAGTTCGCTATTGTTAAGATGGTTTTTCACAACCTTTCCTTCTTATGATTTCCTGTACTGCCTTCGTCCTTTTATGTTTTTTATTTCAACCGGTTACACATACTTTTCTACTTTTCTTATTATTCCTATTTAAAGCCAAAAGTCAAGGTTGTTCGAACGATGATTTATAACACTTAGATTGATCGGGGTATGACACTTCGTGTTTGACAGTAAAAAGCCAGGGATCTTTTGAAATCAATTTTACACTCATAATCACATTCTCATTCTTTTTCGATACCAGCACTCAATTATTCTCCTGTTACAGAACGCTCTTTTCGTTAGGTTGTATTTAAAATAAAAAACCACGAATCCAACCCACCTTGATTTTAATCATGACTTTTGAGATTCGTGGTCTTATTAATCTTTCTCCTCTAGAATAGATACTCATGAACAGAGCGGAATTACCTATTATAAGGACATTCAAAGACCAGCTAATAAAGGTTAATCTCTTCCATTACTTCTACTTGAAAATCAATCCCACAACATGTAATATACAGTGTCCCCTATTTTTTTCCCCTTTGCCAACCCAAGCCTTCTCAGTACAATGAAGTCCTGCATAAGGTCTAACTCCCTTAGCTCGAATTCTTTCGCAATTTCCGCAGGTGTCACCCTACCCTTTTCTTTGACAAACTCATAAATTTCCCTCTGCCTATCAGAAATTTCCTCCATAGGATTTAATTTCCTCATTTCAATGAAGTTCTCCATATTCATCTGTCCCCATATATCGCATGGATGCTTTGGAAGAGTATGGTCTATATAACATTCTTCACAGACCTTTTCCCAACGTATTCTAAAGATGTCGTCCTCTTTCATCAGCTCTTTACCGCACCGTTCGCATTTCATTTCTACACCTCCTTTTTTTAAAGGATATCAGATCTCTGCATGGATATTAAATCTTTTACAATAAACATCAATTTTAGACTAATAAATAAACTTCATAACTTACAGATAAACACATATAAAGAGCTTACTTATTCATAAAACGCCGCAATGAATTCCGCATCTTGAATATCACGAATATTTATATCATGGCAACTCACCATAGGCAAACGAATTTCTTGTTCCCCCTAAGTTCACCCCTGACCTTTTCCATGTGTCGCAGGGTTGCGATTTCCCTTTCAAGATCAGAAAATTTGATCTGAAGTTTCTTCGCTAAAACGTCAGGTTCAATCCCTCCCGTTTCTTTAAGTATATCGAGTATCTTTGCCTGGGTAACTGTTATCTGCGATTGAGTTTCTCCTTTCTTTGAAAAGGATTTAGCGCTGTGGACCGCCCATGGATCACAGGTACGGGCAGGCGAGAGGTTATCCATATAACAATCCTCACAAAGTGTTTGACCAAGATGCTCTCGTTCCTCTCCCTGACTTATGCCAGAATTGCATTTGTCACATTTCATCTTTATACCCTAATTAAAGAACCAAATATATTTAATATTCTTTTCCGTACTCTTTGGGGAAAATGGCTAAACCCAAGTATTCCTTTATTATAATATATATTAAAATTCGGATTTCAAGTAAAAATAAGGTAATATGAAGGAAGGGGCTACCCTAAAGCCTTTTGATATTCTGCAAATAGATACTCTTTCTTTGTCCCATGATCGATAAAATCCCATGGAAATATTTCTTCAAAATGTCTTTGTCTGTATACATAAAAATCGGGGTTTATCTCTGACTCCCGGAATGCCCTTTTCCAGTCTCCGCCGAATCTGTATGCAGAAAGTATTATTCTTCCTACCCTTCTATCCCCCCTGCTCATTAAAGACTGTACATAACCCCATCTTGGTAAGTCAGAAATAATGTTAACATTGCTTTCCTTCTTCAAGGCGTTTCTTATAATTTTCAGCTTGTTATTCAGGGATTTTATATCATCGAAAGGATGCCACTGAAAGGGCGTAGCCGGTTTCGGGACAAAAGAGTTGATGCTGAGGGTCACCTTTCCCAGTCTTTTCTTCCCCTCACTTGCCTTTAACATACTGTTTTTTACTTTTTTTACAAGATGAATTATCTCTTCAATATCTTCGATGGTTTCTGTGGGCAGCCCTATCATGAAATACAGTTTAAGATTCAATATATCATTACTTATTGTTGTTTCAACTGCCCTCAGGATATCTTCTTCAGTAATCTTCTTGCCTATAACCTCACGTAACCTCTCAGAACCAACTTCCGGTGCCAAAGAGATAGTTTTGTGTCCACTCTCCTTTAGATATTTCACAGTTGTATCTTCAAGGGAGTTTGCTCTTAAGGAAGCTAAAGAAACTTTTCCACCCCTGGTTTGAATAAATTCACAGAGTTCAGAAAGCATAGGATAATCTGAAACGGCTGCTCCTACAAGTCCAATTTTATCTTTATCCTTTAATCCATCTGCGACTGCCTCCCTAAGATTTTCTAATCCCCTTTTTCTGTAAGGACGGTATATATAACCGGCAGCACAAAACCTGCAGCCCCACCTGCATCCACGGCTTATTTCTATCAAAAACATATTGCTGAATTCCGTCTCGGGAGTAAGAATGACTGAATGGGTTTTAAATTTATCAATACCTTTAACCCATCTTCTCTTTACCTTTTCAGGACCCCTGCCTTTTGCTTTAAAGTCTCTGATAGTGCTGTCATCGTTATACCTGACTGAATAGTATCCAGGTACATAAACCCCCTCTACGTCAGCCATATCCTCCAAGATTTCATTCTTCTTATGACCGTCCTCTACCCCTTTTTTGTATGAGGCAAAGAGTTCCGGGACGACCTCTTCACCTTCACCAATCACAAATAGATCTATGAAGTCAGAAACAGGTTCCGGATTTAGGCTGGATGCAACACCACCTGCAATAATCAACGGATGACTATTTCCCCTCTCATCTCTTTCCAGAGGTATCTTAGCCATATCAAGTATTTTCAGAATATTTATATAATCGTTCTCAAAGGAAATAGAAAATGCAACTATGTCAAACTGATAGAGAGGCCTTTGCGACTCCAGCGTAAAGAGGGCGGTATTTGTGCTAGTGTAAATCTGACATTCGTTTTCATCAGGAAGGAATGCCCTTTCACAAAGTACATCCGTTAAACTGTTCAGGCTATAATAAATTGAATGAAACCCCAGATTTGACATCCCTATATAATAGAGATTAGGGTAAGTGATTGCGACTGTTATCTTGCCTCCTGGGGCTTTCTTTATAGTCCCCCTTTCTTGAATAAGAATCTTTTTAGCATTATTAATTAAACTCCACGACATACATATACCTATTTTATACCCTATATTCTTAAAAAAGCTGGGATATCATATTCATCATCCTCCGGAAGAATCTTATCCAATCGTATCACTTCACCATCTGCATACTGTTTCCTTATATAGGCAGGCACATCATGGTCTTCCTTTCTTATACTCCTGAATGATTTTGCTAAGGATGAAACTTCTATCGGTTCATCTTTAACATTTTCTTCACCACTATTAAATCCAGTAGCGATAACTGTAACTCGAATCTCTTCATTCATATCATCATTTATTACTGCTCCAAAGATTATATCTGCATCTTCATGTGATTGTTCCTGGATTAATGTGGACGCTTCATTGACTTCGTACAAGGTCAGGTCAGGCCCTCCAGTGATGTTAATCAACAACCCCCTTGCTCCTTTTATACTCAAATCTTGCAAAAGTGGACTGGATATGGCATGCTGAGCCGCTTCTATGGCTCTATTTTCGCTACTGGAGGTCCCTGTTCCCATAAGAGCCATACCCTTTTCAGACATTATTGTTCTAACATCGGCAAAGTCCAGATTGATTAAACCATTTACCATAATCAAATCAGAAATGCCTCTGACTGCGTGGAGTAAAACCTCATCAGCCATCTTGAATGTCTCAAGTAGAGGGGTATCTTTACCTGTAATCGACAATAATCTCTGGTTAGGGATTATTATTAAGGTATCTACCGCCTCTTTCAATTCCATTATCCCTTCTTCTGCTGACTTCTGACGTTTTTTCCCTTCGAAAAGAAATGGTTTGGTAACTATAGCTACTGTGAGTATCCCCAACTCTTTGGAAATTTCAGCTACAACAGGAGCTCCACCGGTTCCAGTGCCACCACCCATACCGGCAGTAATAAAAACCATATCTGAGCCGGTCAGTACCTCCCTTATTCGATTTTTATCTTCCTCTGCCGCACTCCTACCAATACTTGGATCTGCGCCAGCCCCTAAACCCTTGGTTAATTTCTGTCCTAATTGTAATTTCAATGGGGCTTTGGAAGCTCTTAAAGCCTGAGCATCGGTATTGGCACTAATAAAGTCTACTCCACCGAGTTCTGAAAAAATCATAGTGTTTACGGCATTACATCCGCCGCCTCCAATTCCAAAAACCTTAATTTTAGCCGGTTGTTTATTATTTTCGCTAATTTCAAATATCAAGGTCAACACCTCCTTATATATAATTAGTTTTTAATCCAATGTTATAAATAATAGCCAAATAACTAAAATTCAAAATATCACCCTTAAAAAGTACTTTACCAAAGTTACTAATACAGTTAAAAGGTTAATCAAAATGCTTCTTCAAACCATCTTTTTATACGGCCGATTAGCTTGCCAAACATACTTCCATTTTTACCCTGGAATTCTCCTTTGTAGAGGTTTCTGCTGCCATAAAGAACTAACCCTACTCCAGTACTGTATATAGGATTATTGACTACGTTACTTAATCCTCCTATACCTGTAGGGTATCCTATCCTTGCGGGTAGATTAAACACTTTCTCGCCAAGCTCTAGCAGCCCTTCAAGCAATGCAGTACCACCGGTAATAACAATACCTGAAGCTATTAATTCTTCACAATTAGATTTGGCCAACTCTCTTTTGACCATTGACAAGATTTCTTCTGCCCGAGGTTCAATAATCTCGCATAACTGTCTTCGCGGAAGAACTCTCGCTTCTCTACCTCCCACACTGGGAACTTCAATAGTCTCATCCCGGTCAACTAACGAGGGAAAAGAACATCCGTATCTTTTCTTTATCTTTTCTGCCTCGATTACAGGGGTCCTTAATCCTACTGCTATATCACTCGTAATATGGTTCCCACCCAGTGGTAACACCGACGTATATTTAATGCTGCCTTTTGAGAAAATCGCAATATTTGTAGTCCCTCCACCTATATCCATCAATAAAACACCCAACTCTTTTTCATCAGGACTTAAAATTGCCTCGCTAGATGCTAATTGTTCCAGGATAATATTTGAAACAGTCAAACCCGTCCTGTTCGCACATTTTATAATATTCTGAGCATAAGTTGAAGCCACACTTACAATATGCACTTTTGTTTCTAATCTCACACCAATCATACCGATAGGTTCATGAATTCCATCCTGATCATCGACAATAAATTCCTGGGGCAAAACATGAATTATTTCTCTATCTAGAGGCATAGCTACAGCTTTAGCTGCATCTATTACCTTCCTTACATCATCTTCGCTAACTTCTCTATCTTTAACAGGAATGATTCCCTGGCTATTGAATCCCTTCACATGAGCACCCGAAATCCCAGAGTAAACCGAAGTAATTTCAATACCAGCCATTAATTCAGCTTCTTCAATTGCCTTTTCTAAGGAGTTCACTGTACTATCAATATTTACGACTACTCCTTTCCTAAGTCCTTCTGAAGGGCAAGAACCAAACCCAATAATATCAACACCTTCGTTGTTCACTTCCCCTACTATTGCACAAATCTTTGTAGTACCTATATCTAAACCAACTATAACGTTATTACGTTTCTTGCCCACATTTTTCACCTCCTTTCCTCAGTTTGTAAGGCCACAAATGTTTTTGGCAAATCTGTTTTATCCAGCTTTACATAAACCTTTTCACCATAGTTTAGGTTTATATACTCTGCCTTCTCGCCTCTCTCATGTATATCAGTTACAACCTTCTTAAGATAATCCAGCTTCTTTCCATAATCATCAAAACCTAATTTTATCTGAGTTCCATCTTCCAAAGTATATATGGTTAAACCGGCATAGGGGTCCATATTAATCTCTGATATCTGATCTACACCCAAAGTACCTCTCTTTTTTACTTCATCTATGATAGCAAGGGCATTCCCTATAAGGTTCCTTGAAACACTCTCATTTGCTGACAAATCTTGGGATTCTAAACCTGTTAAAACAGGAACATCAAAAATGTCTCCAGGACCTATCTCCTTAAAAATAATACCATTTTTATCCACCAGGTATAACCGATTAAGATTAATCATGGCGACAGGAACCCTTTCAGTAACATTAATTATTATCTTTTTAGGTAATTCCCGTTTTACAAAAGCCTTTTGTACCCACGGATGTTGTTCTATTCTATCACTTACCTTAGCAAGATCTATTTCAAGTATATTACTTCCCTTATCGATTCTTGCCAGATTTAAAACCTCTATTTCTGAAATTCTGTTCTCACCACTTACTACAATCTGTTCAAGACGAAAATATGGGGATGAATAAAGATAACCAAAAAAGAAATAAACAAATACCCCTAATGCGCTTACCAAAAGCAAAAAACAACTGCTTTTAAATAAATTGGATAGTATCTTGTTATAATTAATCTTGGCCTTCTTCTTTCGTCGGGAAATCCTCTTGCCGTTTTTGAGCTTTCCGGTTTTGAAATCTTTCATTTTATCCCCCTCCTTTTTCGCATATCGTAAGTCGTAATTCTAAAAAAGGGAAAAATCATTTCCTTATTTGTCACTAACTATTCTAATCCCGCCATTCCCAAATGCAGCCTGGCACTTTGAAGTATCTCTTCCACTAGAAGATTAAAACTTAAACCAACATAATCGGCAGCCTTGGGAAGCAAGCTCGTATGGGTCATGCCAGGGATTGTATTAATTTCAAGAATGTATGGATTTCCTTTTAAATCCAAGATCATATCTACTCTGGCAACACCATGACAGTCTATAGCTTTATAAGATTTTAATGCGATATCTTGCACTTCGGATAACTGATCTTCAGTCAACCTTGCAGGCAATATATAATCAGTCATCCCTTTAGTGTATTTTGAGCTGTAATCATATAATCCACTCTTGGGAACAATCTCAATAACCGGCAGAGGACGTCCATTTAAAATTCCCACTGCAATCTCTGAACCACGTATAAACTCTTCGACCATTATCTGTTCTGTATATTTGCCTGCTTCATCAGCAGCTTTTGCTAATCCTTCTTTATTCTCAACAATAGTTACACCAACGCTTGAACCTTCTGAAACAGGTTTAACAACCAATGGGAATTTTAACTTTATTATTTTTTTCAGTTTGCCTTCAATTATCTCTGCTTTATTTAATACCTGAAATTTGGGAGTTCGTAGTTTGTAAAAGTTTAGAACTCTTTTGGTCATAGGTTTATTCATGGCTAAAGCACTTGCCAACACAGAAGAACCAGTATAAGGTATTCCCATAATCTCCAGAATTCCCTGAATGGTTCCATCCTCTCCCCATCGACCATGAAGTGCAATAAAGGCTATGTCAATCCCCTCGTCAATCATTCTCTGATTAACATCTCTCCCCACAAATATAGAACACGCATTATGACCTCTCTCTATTAAGGCAGAAAGTATAGCGCTACCACTTAAAAGTGAGATCTCTCGCTCTGCTGATAATCCACCCATTAAGACACCGATCTTTTTTCCATTACTCATAGATTGACAGACTCCTAAAAAATCATTTTAATTCTCGCCAACAATTCTAACTTCGGGTTCTAACATGATCCCTGTTTTTTGATATACCCTTTTTTGGATTTCATCTATTAAGCTCAATATGTCCTGGGCAGTAGCATCTCCCATGTTTAAAATAAAATTTGCATGGAGTTCCGAAACCTTGGCGTTACCTATCTGCATGCCCTTAAGTCCAGCTTCATCTATCAGCTTGCCTGCTGAGATACCCTTAGGGTTTTTAAATACCGAGCCGGCATTTGGTAAATCGAGTGGTTGTGTTTCTTTCTTCTTTAGTAATATGTTTTTAATCCTTCCCCTAATGCTGGACTGACTATCAATTTTTAATATAAAGACCGCGCTTATAATGATACTATTATCTGGAAGTTTTAAGCTTCTGTAGGAAAAATCCAAATCCTCATGCCTTGTTGTATCAATCTTTCCCTCAAAGCTCATTATAGTGACCGAATGGGTTATGTCCTTTAACTCTCCCAAACTCCCACCCGCATTCATAATAAGTCCACCACCCACTGTCCCGGGTATTCCAGCCGCAAATTCAAGACCAGATAGGCTGTGGTCTGTGGCAAACTTAATCAATTTACTCAACGTAACTCCGGCTTCAGCAAAGATCAAATCTTCTTCCAGTAACTCAACCCTTTTAAAGCCATTTTGAAGAGCTATCACCACACCTCTAATCCCTCCGTCTCTAACTAACAGGTTCGTTCCATTGCCCAGTATAAAATACGGCACATTCTGTTTATTTAAATAATTAACTGTACTTATTAGATCTTCTATGCTTTCAGGAAATACAATTATATCTGCCAAACCACCTACTTTAAGAGACGTATATTCTTTCATAGGTTGATTTGTAAGCACATCTCCCTTTACTGCCTTTTTTATTGCCTCTATTTGTATTTGCCAGTCTGTTAACCGTTTAGCGTTCACCGTTCACCGTTTAACTTTTACTGTTCGCCTACGACATATTTTCTATCAATTCATGTCCAACTTTATATATATCTCCTGCTCCAAGGGTAATCAGAATGTCGTCCTCTTTCAGCACATCTATCAGATGAGCAGCGATCTTATTTTTATCATCAATAAATGATACATTTTTATACCCATGTTCCCTAATCCCCTCGAATAGAGCCTTTGCGCTAACCCCAGTTATTGGTTCTTCACCAGCAGGATATATATCGGTAATTATCAATACATCTGCCTGATAAAAGGCAACCAGAAAATCTTCATACAGATCTCTGGTTCTGGTATATCTGTGAGGCTGGAAAACAACAACTAACCTCCTTCCCCATCCGTTCTTTGCTGCACTCAGGGTAGCTTTAATCTCTACAGGATGGTGGGCATAATCGTCTACAATCATTATGCCTTTATATTCTCCCTTTATCTGGAATCTCCGTTGTATTCCAGTGAATTCATTAAGTCCTTCCTGAATAGTTTTAAAATCAATATCTAATTCAAGGGCAGCAGCTACAGTAGCCAAGGAATTATAAACATTGTGAATCCCTGGCATTTGAAGTGTAATATTACCAAGGGTATCTCTACCTTTTAAAACCTTAAAGGTTGTCTTAGCTCCCATAAATGACAGATCGGCTGCCTGAATATCGGCTTGGCTCGTTAGCCCGTATGTTATATATCTCTTTTTTATCTTCGGAATTAGGTTTTGGATATTTTCGTGGTCGAGACATACAATTGACAACCCATAAAAAGGCACTTTATTTATAAAGTCTAAATAGGCATTCTTTACCTCTTCCATATCACTGTAATGATCCATATGTTCCAGATCAATATTTGTAACCACAGCAATAGTCGGGGAAAGTTTTAAGAAGGAACCGTCACTCTCATCTGCTTCAGCTACAAGGAACTCCCCTTGTCCCAGTTTTGCATTGGTACCTATGCTATTTAATCTGCCCCCAATTATCACTGTAGGGTCCATGCCTCCATGTGCCAGGACTGTTGCTATCATTGATGTAGTGGTGGTTTTTCCATGAGTGCCGGATACAGCTATGCCATATTTCATTCTCATTAATTCTGCAAGCATCTCAGCTCTGGGTATAACAGGGATAAGCCGTTCATTGGCTCCAACTACTTCAGGGTTATCGGGTCTTATAGCTGAAGATGTTACTACCACATCCACATCCTTTAAATTGTCCTTACTATGTCCATAACTAATATTACCACCCAGGCGAGTCAGTTGTCTTGTAATCTCAGTCTCCTGAATATCTGATCCACTGACCTTATACCCCAAATTCAATAAGACCTCGGCAATACCACTCATTCCGATACCGCCGATCCCAATAAAATGCATATGTTTTATCTTTTTGTACATATAAACTCCCGATTTATTAGTTCATCCCCAAAAGCTTATAACAACTGTCAACCACGTCCTCTGCCGCACGTGGTTTGCCCAGTTTTAGAGACTCTTCTTCCATTTTTGAAAGAGTTGCCGGATCAGCGGTCAAATTGATTATCATCTCTGCAAGATTTTCTCCAGTTAAATCTTTATTTAAGACCATTTTGGCAGCCCCCTTATCCAGTAATACCCTTGCATTTACTTCCTGATGGTTGTTGGCTGCGAAAGGATAAGGTATTAATATTGATGCCTTACCAAAGAGTGTAAGTTCAGCAATAGTACTTGCCCCTGCCCTGGATACGACAAGATCAGCCTCTCGATACACAGCTGCCATATCATCTATAAAGCCCATTATCTCTGACTTAAACCCTTTTTCTCTGTATACCTGAGAAACCCATTGACAGTCTGCTTCTCCTGTCTGGTGTATGATATTTAAAAATTCTTTCACAGGTATAAGATAACCAAGAGCATCCAGTATTTTTTCATTCAGTGAATGTGCCCCCTGGCTTCCACCTAAAACTAGAAGAGTAAACTTCCCCTTGGGTTTTTTACCCTTTAAAGAACCTTCTGTTAATTTCTTTCTTATGGGGTTGCCAGCGAACTGGGTTTTCTTCATTGATGAAAGATACCTGGTCTCCATAAACGAAACGAATATATTATTTACAAATCTGGCTAAAATCCTATTGGTAACCCCAGGGATTGTATTCTGTTCACAAATAACCCTTTTAACCCTCATTAATAAAGCTGCAAAGACTATTGGCGCTGAAGCATATCCACCCATTCCAATAACCAATCTTGGATTATACTCTCTTATCAGGGCTATAGATTGATATATGCTCCTGGGAATTATAAACAAATTGCCCACCTTTTCTTTGAAGGACTTTCCCTTCAACCCTTTAATATCTATGCTTCTAAGTTCAAAACCCTCCTTTGGTACTACTCTTGACTCTATACCCCCTCCTGCCCCGATAAATATGCAGATAGTCTCGGGGTTTCTTCTCTTGAACTCTTCTGCTAAAGCTATACCAGGGAAAAGATGACCTCCTGTACCCCCGCCAGCAACAAAAATTATCATTGCATTATCCCTTTTTTGCCTGTGAGGATATGTTTAGCAAGATTCCCAAACTTATTAGGTTAACCACTAATGACGATCCACCATAACTTATAAATGGAAGAGGAATTCCTTTTGTCGGAAGAAGTCCCACCGTAACACCCATATGTATGATTGCCTGTACCCCTATTAATACAGTTATACCAAGGGCGAGGTAGGTACTGAACAGGTCTGAAGAGAGAAAGGCTGTTTTGATACCCCTATAAATAAATATAAAGAAAACAGCCGTGATAAATAATATACCTACCAATCCCAATTCTTCGCCAATCACGGAAAAGATAAAATCTGTATGAGGCTCTGGAAGGTAAAATAGTTTCTGTTTCCCCTCCCCTAACCCCCGACCAAATAACCCACCAGAACCGAAAGCATAAAAAGACTGGATAATCTGGAAACCCGAATCAGTTGGATCGGCCCAGGGATTTAGAAATGACAGTATTCTTTGACGACGATAGTCTGTATTTGCTATTAGAAAATAAACGATGGGAGCAGCGGACAACATTATCATAGAAAGATGTGACAAGCGTACACCTGCTGCAAATAACAATATGAAGACAACGGCAGCGATACATATTGATGTCCCCATGTCCGGCTGGGTAAGGATCAAAGAAAGCATAATACCCGTAATGATAAGGTGGGGAAGAATCCCTACAGAAAATTTTTTGATGTTCTTCTCTTTTTTTGCCAGAGATGAAGCCAGGTAGATTATCATTGCTAGTTTCGCAAACTCAGAAGGCTGGATAGAAAAAGGGCCCAACTTCAACCATCTTGTTGACCCTCCAACCTTAACTCCAATTCCAGGTATCAAAACCGCAATCAAAGAGATTAAACTTATACCCAGAATCATATATGCTGCCTTACTATAAAGCTGATGATTTATTCTTGCCACACCGACCATCATTAAAACACCAACTGTTGCAAATAGAATCTGTTTTTTCAGAAAAAAGTAGCCGTCATTAAACCTTCCTGACGCCATGATGGCACTGGAACTGTACACCATAACAATACCAGTGCCTACCAGCAATAAAGTTGAAATCAGCAATATGTAATCAAACCTCAGCTTTTCCCTCATCTATTACCTACCCTGTTTGGTATGTCTTAGATTTTAGCCTTCTGACAATTGTCTTAAACCTTTCCCCTCTTTCTTCATAGTTATTGAACATGTCATAGCTTGAACAGGCTGGAGATAATAAGACAATATCTCCTGGGGAAGATTTCGTCCATGCCATCTCTACAGCTTCTTCCAGTGTATCTTTTTTAAGCGTTTGGGTTAAAGGACCCAGGGTCTCGAAGATTATCTCCCTGGCTTCACCTATCAGGATTAGTTTCTTAACCCTTTCTTTCACCAACTTACTCAGGCTTTCATATCCTGTCCCTTTATCTCTTCCTCCTGCAATAAGAATTATGGGTTGTTCAAAACTTTCTAAAGCCTTCTCCACTGCTCCAACATTAGTCGCCTTGGAATCATTATAATACTTTACCCCGGAGATCTCTTCTACAAATTCCATCCTATGTTCAACCCCATTAAAACTGTTTAAAGCCTCCTGGATATCTTCAGGGTTACATCCACAGACTTCTGCAGCAGCTATGGATGCCATAAAATTGTCAATATTATGGACTCCCCTTACTTTGAAGAATTCTGTACTGTATGAGTTTTTTTGCCCGCTTATCTCTGAGATGATTGATTTTCCATCCAGGTAGATTCCCTTGTCCATCCTCTTTTTTTGGCTAAAATATATCTTCCCTACATCCTTGAATGAATTCGTCATCTCTAAAACCATAGAGTCATCGGCATTTAAAATAGCTAAATCACCCTTCCTCTGGTTGAGAAATATCCTTGCCTTAGCCGCAATGTAATCCTGGTATGAAAGATAACGATCCAGATGATCAGGAGAAATATTCAGCATTATGGCAACCTTTGGTCTGAATCTTCTTATCCCTTCCAGTTGAAAACTGCTGATCTCTGCTACTACATACTCTGCTTCTTTCCCAACCTCTGCATACTCGATTAGAGGATTACCGATGTTGCCTCCAACGAATACCTTTTTGCGTGACCTTTCAAGTATATGACCTACCATGCTTGTGGTAGTGGTCTTTCCGTTGCTTCCGGTAATTGCAACAATTGGGTTTTTAATAAAATAATATGCCAGCTCTATTTCAGATATAACCTCAATCCCTTTCTTTTTTGCTTCTTTAATCGGCTCGATAGACATCGGAACTCCGGGGCTTAACACGATGAGATCACAGTCCAAAAAGCTTTCTATATTATGTCCTCCCGCCTCTATCTTCACTCCATGCTCCTTTAGTTTTTTAACATCTTCACCTAAATTATCAATTGTTTTGTCATCCGTAGCTGTAACTATTCCTCCCCTCTCCTTCAAAAAACGAGCGCAGGCTACACCGCTCTTTCCCAGGCCAACTACCAGAAATTTATTGTCTTTTATTTTAATCAAAGGATTCCTCTTATATCTTTGCTGTAAGTGTTCAGTTTGAGCCTTATTTGACTACCTAATCTTTAAAGTACTTATTGCAATAAGGGCAAGTATGACTGCGATAATCCAAAACCTTACGATAACCTTTGGTTCTGCCCATCCTTTCAGCTCGAAATGATGATGAATAGGAGCCATGCGAAGTATACGCTTACCTCTCAACTTATATGATCCAACCTGAAAGATAACAGAAAGGGCCTCAATTACAAATAACCCTCCAACAATAACCAGGAGCACCTCCTGTTTAGTAATTACCGCAACTGTTCCCAATGCTCCACCTAATGAGAGGGAGCCAACATCTCCCATAAATATCTGGGCTGGATAAGTGTTATACCAAAGAAATCCCATACCGGCACCCAGCATTGCGCCGCAAAAGACTGCTAATTCCCCTGTCCCAGCTATATATGGAATCTGTAAATAATCAGCGATTTTAATATGGCCAGCAAAATAAGAAAACAGAAGATAAGTGGCACTTGCAATCATCACAGGACCTATAGCTAACCCGTCCAATCCATCTGTCAGGTTAACTGCATTCGAAGTACCGACCACCACAAAAATAACAAAAGGGATATAAAACATCCCCAAATCGGGATGAATACCTTTGAAAAACGGGATACTGATATAAGTGCTGAAGTTAGGCAACAAGTAGAGGAACAACCCTATAAACAAACCAATGAACATCTGTCCTCCTATTTTATACTTTGCTCTCAACCCGGTAGAGTTTTTCTTTGCCAGTTTTTTTAAATCATCGATTACTCCAATAACACCAAATCCCAGAGTACTAAGTATGGCTACCCAAAGATAAGGGTTTGCCAGATTCCCCCACAGTAAAATAGATATTATTAGAGCAAAAAGGATTAAAGCTCCACCCATAGTTGGGGTTCCATGCTTTTGAATATGAGAGGCAGGGCCATCCTCACGGATCAGCTGACCAATCTTGAGTGAACTGACTTTCCTGATAAACCAGGGCATCAGAAAGAAACTGATTACCAGGGCTGTCAAGGTTGCATAGATAGTTCTGAAGGTAATGTATTTGAAGACATTTAGGAAGGCATATGTAGTATGAAGTGGATAAAGTAAATGAAAAAGCATCTCTATAACCCTTTGAATTATCGCCTCTTAACCACAAGGCTAACTTACTTCTCATTAAATTAAACTATCAGTATTTATTGTATGATTTTTTTACTTGTATATTTCAGGCTAGTCCAGCCTGTTTTACTCTTCCCTAGCGGTAAGATCATTTACAATCAATTCCATCTTCATACTTCTGGAACCTTTCACTAAAACACAATCTCCTTTAGTGATTATGGTTCTGAGTTTTTCTGTAACATCCTGATGTTCTTTTTCTACATAAATGTTTTTTTCATTCATTCCCCCCTCAAAGGCAGCCATGGCAATATTTGCGGAATCATTTCCCAATGTAAACAGATAATCGATTCCCAATTCCGAAACCATATTACCAATTTGAATATGAGCGGACTTGGTAAATTCACCTAACTCTAGCATGTCCCCTAAAACTGCTATCGTTCGACCCTTACTTTTAAACCCTGACAGGGTTTTAAGGGCTTGAGCCATAGAACTCGGGTTTGCGTTGTAAGAATCGTTTATTATCGTATAGTCATCTAATTTTATAATCTCCATGCGACCAGGCATAGGTTTAATTCTTTCCAGTCCTTCTTTAATAATTTCCAATCCCACATCCAGAGCCTGAGCAACCCCAGCTGCTGCCAAAGCATTATATATATTGAAAGCCCCGTTTAATGGGAGATTTATAATAACATCTTTATCTTTATTAGTTAGCCGAAAGCTAACTTTACCTGAATTGTCTATCGATATATCCTTCGCCATAATGTCAGAATCTTCGGTAATACTAAAACCAATCTTTCTGCACTTACATTCAGTAGCCTCTCTAAGAACTATGGGATCGTCCTCATTAATTATGGCAAAGTCGTTTTCTTTTAAAGCTCTAAACAGGTCCCCTTTTTCTTTTCCCACCTCTTCAACACTCAGAAGTCCCTGGAGATGGGCCTGACCGATATTTGTTATAACTGCTACGTTTGGCACGGAAATTTCAGATAACCTTTTTATCTCGTACCTTGTATTCGTACCCATTTCTAGAACAGCCATATCTTCTTTACCACTAAGTCTCAGCAGGGTCAGAGGAAGACCTATAAGGTTATTGAAGTTTTCCTCTGTTTTTAATATATTGAAATGTATCCCCAAAATACTGCTAATCATCTCTTTTGTAGTAGTCTTACCGTTGCTGCCGGTAATTCCTACAATTTGAATAGAGTGTTTCATCCTCCAAAAATGGGCAATATCCCCCAGGGCTCTTAATGTATCTTCAACCTCTATAGTAGTTCTTTCACCATTTAATCCCTCTTTTCCCAAAAAGCCTTTATTTACAATTGCTCCACCAGCACCTTTCTCATAGACCTCATGAATAAAACTGTGTCCGTCAAAGTGCTCCCCTTTTAAGGCTATAAAGAGTTCTCTCGGTTTAATGGTTCGGGAATCAGTCGAGATATTATTGAAAGAGGCAAGGAGAGAACCAAAAAGAAGACTTCCTCCTGTAACATTTAAAATATCGGTAGCTGAGAACTTACTATTAAGCTCAGGCATTTAGAATTGCTCTTCCCTTCCATATTTCAGATATTGCATTTTTGGCTTCTTGCCGATCATCGAAAGGTATTTTTTCGCTTCCGATAATCTGATAATCTTCATGCCCTTTTCCAGCAATTAAAATCGTATCTTTTCGTCTTGCTATATCAATAGCAAGCCTTATCGCCTGACGACGATCAGAAACGATTACATAACCTTTTTCATAAAAATTTACAATCAAATCTCCCATATAATACTTTTTTATGCCCAATCCTTTAATTCCTTCTTCGATTCCGCTGATTATGCTATTGGGATCTTCTGTCCTTGGGTTATCCGATGTTATTATAGACAGGTCGCTGTATTTACCCGACACTGCCCCCATTAGAGGTCTCTTTAACCTGTCACGATCTCCCCCGCATCCAAATACCGTAATTATTCTTCCTTTTGAAAGTCCTTTTATAGTTGTTAAAGTTCTTTCCAATGCGTCACTTGTATGGGCATAATCAACAATTATACTAACGCCCTCTTCATTTTCTATGCGCTCAAATCTGCCCAGGACATTGTCTAACTTTTTTATGCCCTTCTCTATATTCGGGAGCGAGATACCCTGGCTTATCGCAACACTTATGGCAGCCAGAATGTTGTAGAGATTAAACTCACCAATAAGGGGAGACTTAACATTTAAACTCCCCTTAGGGGTATTTACAATTGTAGTTGTCCCCTCTAATGTAAGGGAAATATTTTCCGGAAAAACCTGAAACTTGTTTTCAACTCCATATCTAATGATATTTGGTACTGTGTTCAAAGCAAGATCTTCACCAAAGGGATCGTCCGCATTAATTATGGCACAAGAACCTTTTTTCTTATCACTTTCAAACAGTAGATGGTTGAAGAGCTTAGCCTTACTGCTAAAGTAATTTTCCATGGTTTGGTGATAGTCCAGATGGTCTTGAGTAAAGTTGGTAAATACGCCCGCATTAAACTGGAGATATTCCACTCGTTTTAAGTCCAACGCGTGAGAAGATACCTCCATAACAACATGGGTGACACCATCTTCCACCATTTCAGCTAACATCTTTTGGAGATCAAGAGACTCTGGTGTAGTCATAGATGCTGGAATTAACTTGTCGCCGTAACTGTAATTTATTGTCCCCATTATTCCTGTTTTAAAACCCGCTTCTTTGAATATAGATCCTAAAATATAGGAAGTGGTAGTCTTGCCGTTGGTGCCGGTAATACCAATAAGTGTAAGTTTTGAAGATGGATCTCCATAAAACCGGGAGGCAATTTGCGCCAGTGCCATTCGAGAATCCGGGACCAAAATAACCGTGGCATCCCTTATATTCTCTTGCATCTCTTCAACTACAACCGACCTTGCGCCTCTTTTAATAGCTTCCTTAACAAAGTCATGCCCGTCAAACTTGGTTCCCTTTATCGCTACAAATAAAAATTTATCCTCTATCCTTTTAGAATTATAAGAGATACCATCAACCTCCAATGATCTTTCTCCTATGATCTCTTTTTTCTCGATAACTTCTATTAAATCATCTAGTTTCATCTATCGGGCACTCTAATATGTTGTGATTACTAGGTAGAATTATAACATTTCAACTAGTTATGACGGCTGCTGGAATTTAATTAAACACTTTTCTCCACCATTTATTATACTTCCTGGCTTTAAACTCTGTTCTATTGCCCTTCCACTTCCTATTATTCTTATATCTACATTATAATTATTTATTATTCTAAGTATTTGCCTAATACTCATGCCGGTAAAATCGGGCATAATACACTTTTCAGGTTTGTCCGTTACATCCTCTTCAGTATTTGTGTCTTTTCCCAGACTTTCAGGTTCTTTGGGCTTACTAAATACTTTAGGAGGAGTAATGTTATTCTGGACAACTATATTGGCAGGAAGTATCCCCATGTAGTGCATGGTTTCTTCCGCAACTTTCTTAAACACTGGAGCAGCAACCTCGCCCCCATAATAAATCCCTCTGGGCTCATCGACCAACACCAATATTGCTATACTGGGATCATCAGCAGGGGTGAACCCCATAAACAATGATACATATTTACCTTTAGAGTAACCACCTGAAATCAGATTTGGCTTCTGCGCTGTTCCGGTCTTGCCAGCGACCTCGTATCCATCTATAAATGCCTTAGTAGCTGTTCCTCCCTGGAGCACTGTAGCTTTCATAAATGACACAACTTGTCTGGCTGTTTTTTCGGAAATGACCTTTCTTACTATCTGAGGTTTGGACTCTTTAATGATTTTACCTTCAGGAGAAATAATCTGTTTCACTAAGTATGGCTTCATTAAATACCCATTGTTAGCAATCGCAGATAACCCACTGATTAATTGAATGGCAGAAACTGAGACCCCCTGTCCAAAAGAAACAGTATGAACAGCAATCTGGGACCACTGATTGGTTGGACGGAGTTGTCCCGGAGTTTCTCCTGGCAAGTCGATATCTGTTCTTTCCCCAAAACCAAATTTTCTTATGTTTTCATATAATCTTTCCTTCCCAAGCTTTTCACCTATTTTGCCTGCACCTATGTTACTGGAAAATTTAATTATGTCCTGCACATTCAACCAGCCATAGGGATGAGTGTCGTGCAGGGTCCTTTTAGCCACAACATATGAACCGTTTTCGCAAAAGAAGGTGTCTTTAGCAGACACTACACCATCTTCTAATGCTGCCGCTACTACAAAAACCTTAAAAGTTGACCCAGGTTCAAAACAATCAGTTACCGCTCTGTTTCTCCAAAAAAAAGGGCTATAATTCCCGAAGATGTTTGGATTAAACTGAGGTTCATTGGCTATAGCCAGTATCTCTCCGGTCTTAGGGTTCATAGCGACAACAGTACCGCTTTTGGCGTTGGTTCTGGCAACTGTTTCCTTTAGTTCTTTTTCGGCTATATACTGAATAGTTTTATCTATAGTAAGCACTAAATCATCACCAGCTTCTTCATTTCCTTGGTTCAGCCCTTGACTCAGTATTATCCTTCCCAAAGCATCCCTTTCCACAACCGAGTGTGTGGTCTCTCCCTTAAGATAATCGTTATACTGAAGTTCCAGACCTTCTAATCCTTTAGAATCCAATCCAGCGAATCCTATAATATTTCCAGCTGTTTCACGATTCGGATAAAATCTTCTGGCTTCTTTTATAAAACCGATACCATCCAGTCCCAATTTCTTTACCTTTAATGACTGTTCCGGAGATACCCTCCTACCAACCCAGGTAAAGGACCTTTTACCGGTTAATTTGTTTTCCAGTTCTTTTGTGTTTACTTTGAGAATAGGTGATAATTTTATCGCTGTTCTGTATGCGTCTTTTATCTTTACAGGCTCAGCGTATATAGAGTCTACGTCAATACTTATTGCCATTTGTTCTCTATTACAATCGTATATGGCTCCTCTTTTAGGGACTATAGATAGAACCCTCCGATGCTGTTTTTCAGCTAGTTTGCTAAGTTTCTTATTTTGAAGTATTTGTAGTTGGTAAGCCTTGGAAGAAATTGCAAAAGTCATCATAATAAAAATCATAAATATAATAACTATTCTAAAATTCAACCACTTCCTAGGCTTATCATTCATTTGATGGACTCGTAAAAAAAGTCAAAACTGGGATGGCAAAGTAAAAAGCCCCAGACATAAGGTGCACAAAACCCGAGGTGTAAGGCGTCCTTAGGGGTACACTGCAACTGCAAAGGATGCAGCATAACGCAGCAGATGGATTTTCTGCAAAGCCATCAATCACTTTAATACTACCAATTGATTTACTTTAGGAGATGTCAGTCTGAGTTCTTTCTTTGCTATATCTTCAACATGGTATGGAGATGTAAGAGCGGCTATCTCTAACTTCAATTTTCTATTCATCTGTAGCAGTTCATTTCTTTCCCTGTTTGCTTGACTAATTTCATAGCCCAGGTTAACGCTCTGGATATGAGGCCATACATAAAATAGAGAGGAAAAAACTAATATTCCAGCGACAATAAGAGACATCCCAAGCCTACTTGAATCTTTCGTGTTTATGTACTGCTTCTTTGAGATAGTCTTGTCGAACTTATTAAAGATAAGCCTTTCTGCGATTGTGTTTTGCATAAAACCTCCTTAAAATAAAAAGTTATACCCTCTCGGCGACTCTTAATTTTGCGCTTCTCGATCTTGGATTTTCTCTAACCTCGTTCTCCAATGGAAGGATTGGTTTCTTAGTCAACACCTTAACTTTACTCACCTTCCGACAATTACATTCCGGCATATCTGGTGGACAGATGCAGCTTCTCTCGAGCGTTCTAAAGGACTGCTTAATAATCCTGTCCTCAAGGGAATGAAATGATATAATACAAAACCTTCCCCCCTTTTTTAGGAGGTCAACACCAACATGAATAACAGCTTCAAGGTTTCTCAACTCATCATTTACAGCAATCCTAATAGCTTGAAAGGTCTTAGTTGCCGGATGAATTTTTTCAGGACGAAATCTGGATGGAATTGCAGCACTAACAATGTCTGCTAATTCTACGGTTGTAGATATTGGCTTGTCTTTTCTGTATTCTGCAATAGATCTTGCAATCTTTTTGCTAAAACGTTCTTCGCCATAGTTCCACAATATATCTTCAAGTTTAGGTATTGAAAGAGAATTAACCAAATCAAATGCCTTTGGCACGGATCTTTTGTCCATACGCATATCGATTGGCCCTTCAAGTTTAAAGCTAAACCCTCTATCTTCATTGTCCAGTTGAATCGAAGATACACCTAGATCAAGTAATATTCCGTCGACATCATATACATCCAGCTTTTCTGCAATCTCTTTAAGATTTTTAAAATTATCATGGATTATAGTTACCCGATCCTGGAAATAATTTAACCTGTCTTTGGCTACTTTAATTGCATCTTCATCACAATCTATTCCAATTAACTTACCATTTGGCGAACTACGCTCTAATATCCCCAATGAATGACCTCCACTGCCCAATGTCCCATCTATATAAATTCCGTCCCGCCGGCAGTTCAGGCATTCCAATGCTTCTTTTACCATTACTGGAAGATGTTCAATCTTTTCCCTCTTCCTCAAAACTCTTTACCGCATTCTCTACGGAAGCATAACTGTCAAATTGGTTATAAGCACCTGCCACTCTGAAAATATTATTCAGATAATCATTTACCCCAACTAACTTTAAATCGCCATGGTACTGTCTCAATTTTTGAAGTCTTTCTACAAGGACGTTAATAGCTGAGTAATTGATATGTTTAGTGTTTTTTAAACCAAGCACTACTTTGTGCTTATCTTTATCCATAAGGGAGGAAATAACGTTCTTTATCTCTTCCATCTTTTCAATGTCAACATCTCCCTTAACATCTATGATTAATATGTCATTTATATATCTTTGGGTTAACACAAGTCATCCTCCCCCTATGACTATAAACCCAATTCTCCCAAAGCATCACTGATATCATCAAAGTTTTCTTTAGCTTTGGCAATCTCCTGTCCCCACTTCTCCTTACTCCATATCTCTATCTTTTTTGTCATCCCTGCAAAGACGATATCTTTCTCCAACTTAGCATACTCCCTCAAAGTCGGGGGGATGAGTATCCTTCCTTGTTTATCTATGGTACATTCTGTTGCTCCGGAGATAAAGAAGCGTTGAAAGGACTTAACGTCCTTTTTGACAATTGATAAAGAACTGACCTTTTCTTCCAAGAGACGCCATTCATCGAAAGGATAAGCTACAAGGCAGCCGTCAAAGTTTGTAATTACCAATCTTTCATCATATCTCTCGGCCAGTATTTCTCTGAATTTCACCGGAAAGCTTACTCTGCCTTTTGAATCTATAGTGTGTTCGTACCTACCACGAAACACGATAATAAACCCTCCTTGCGCCTATATTTACCATACAATACCACTTTATACCACTTTATGGGCTGACTATACATTCTTAAATTCCTGATGTCAAGAAAAAATTAAATAATTTTTTGTTTTTTTTACTAGGCTAGCAATTACTATTTATTTAATCCAATATCTTGTATTAAATTAAAAGTTACGTCTAAATGTGGTACTCAAAATGCCCAAAAACCTTGAAATAAAAATATAAAAAAATTTAAATACCCTTCTTCTTTTGTCTTTTCTATGAATGACTTTAGGGATGGAGTATTACTGACCATGTAATACTAAGGGGAATAATACCGACTGGAGGCACTTTGAAAATCTGTTAAAAGCTGTGCATAAAAAAAGAGGGGAGAGAACCTGTGGTGTGCTGTCAGATTTTATGGAAGAGAAGAAAAACAAGTTTGTTCACCGGCAATAAAATTATCCGCAATAACAAACAACGATATTTAATTGCTTGCCGGCTATTTTATATTAAGCATTGGTTACACAATAATATTAGAAACATCGTCCCCAAATATACCATTATACTATTGCTCTGAAACTCTGCCTCGTAGTGTCTTTGTCTTACTCCGCCGAGATTTACTTTCCAACCGTCTTTCCTGGGAGCCTTTGGTTGCCTTGGTCGGCCGCCTGACTTTCTGTGTAACTGTCACGCTTTTAATTAATTTCTGCAAACGCTCAAGGGCATCTTCCCGATTTTTTTCCTGAGTACGAAATTTCTGGGCTTTGATAATGATCACGCCCTCTTTGCTGATACGCTGATCTCGCAGGTTTAATAGACGTTGCTTATAGAAATCGGGTAGAGAGGATGCATTGATATCAAAGCGCAGATGAATTGCTGAAGATACTTTATTAACATTCTGCCCCCCTGCACCCTGTGCACGGATTGTCAATAGTTCAATCTCATTATCAGGGATGGAGACATTCTTTGAGATTTTTAGCACTGAAAGCCATCCTTGTTTAACAAATATCACTTCATTGTACAAGTGCTGAGACCTATAGTAACCCAACTTATAACGAGCCTGCAGAAAAAGCAATTCGACAGAAAGTTAGTTTTTCTATCAGCTAGGGTTTATAACAGGTGAAGTCACCAAGAAGTTATTACATACTTTTTTGCACTTTACAACATAAACACTATAAGTTTCAAGTTGGAGTTAAATTCTTACCTGTATCTTATTGAAATTTATACCTAATTAACAGGATAAATACATTTACGAATGCCCCCCTAATAATAACTATAACCATATATAACCTTTTTTTAAATGGACAACCTTCTTATTTTTATGTTAAAAAAAGATATTTGTGGAATAATTAATTAGTCCTGAAAAATGAAAAATATACTTTGGGGCAAACATCAGCAGGATTTTTTTTAAGAACCTACCTAAACTCTAATTAGAGTATGAGAGCATTATGAAAAAGATCGGGATTATTGCAAAACCGAATAAAACAGAGGCAATAGAAGTCGCAAAAAATCTTGTTGGATGGTTAAGTGAGCGTTCTATAGAAATTTTCTTAGACAGTGCGCTGGCTTCCCTAATTAAACACCCCAATAGTTATGATCTAGCCAAAATTCCTTCATTGGTAGATATGATTATAGTCCTGGGCGGGGATGGAACTCTGCTCAGCGTTGCCAGAGCAATAGGTAACAGGAACGTGCCGATCCTGGGGGTAAATCTTGGCGGGCTGGGCTTCCTCACTGCAATAACCCTGGACGAGTTATACCCTGTTTTGGAAAGTGTTATCAGGGGTGATTACAAACTCAGCAATCGAACAGCGCTAAAGGTCAGTCTTCACCGCAAGGGGAAAAAAGTCGATGAATGCAGGGTATTGAACGATGCAGTCATCAATAAAGGGGCTCTCGCCAGAATTATTGATTTAGAAATAAGTATAGATGGCAAGTACCTGACCACTTTTAAAGCCGATGGATTAATAATATGTACTCCTACAGGATCAACGGCATATTCCCTTTCTGCAGGAGGCCCTATAGTTTATCCCCCTCTGCACTCTGTAATAATTACCCCTATCTGCCCTCATACTCTTACCAACAGACCCCTTATTCTGCCTGACAATGTAACCATTGAAGTGATTCTGAACTCCAGTAATGAAGATGTGTTTTTAACCCTGGATGGCCAAGTAGGTTTTGCCTTCGATACTGACAGTATGCTGGAGATAAAAAAGGCAAAGAGCCGTATTCACCTTATAGAGCCTCTCCATAAAAACTATTTTGAGGTTTTAAGAGCCAAGTTAAAATGGGGAGAAAGATAATCGAAGATTAATGCTGACCGAGCTTACCATTAAGAATTTTGCCATCATTGATGAATTAGCCCTCTCCTTTTCTGCGGGTTTAAATGTGCTATCTGGTGAGACAGGGGCAGGGAAATCCATAATAATCAATGCCATTAATCTTGTTCAGGGCAGAAGAACATCTGCGGACATAATAAGAAGCGACGAGGAAGAAGCAATAGTAGAGTCCCTTTTCGATATCTCTGATAACAGCACAATCCAATATAAAACAGATGGGTTAGAAATCGGGAAAGAGGAGAACCTGCTTATCAAACGAGTTATTTCCCGTTCCGGCAAGAACAGGGTTTTTATAAATGGGGGGTTGGCTACCCTAGGTATGCTTGCAGGAATAGGAGAAAATCTGATTGCTATCTCAGGGCAGCATGAAAGCCAGCTACTTCTCAATCCTGAAAGGCACATAGACATACTTGACGATTTTGGCAACCTCCATCCCCTTAGAGAAAAAGTAGAGACCCTTTTTAAGAGACTCATCAAACTGTCCAATGAGTTGGCTGATCTTACAAATGCTGCCAATAAGCGAGAAGAAAGAGAATCTCTTCTAGATTTTCAATTGAACGAAATAGAACGGTCAAATATCAGGGTTGGAGAAGATGAGGAGTTAAAGAGAGAGAAGGATATACTTATAAATTCGGAGAAACTCCTGGAGTATTCTAACCATGCCTACAATACCATTTATGGAGCAAAGGAATCCGTACTGGAAAATCTTAAGGGGGTAATAAACAATATTAAAGATATTTCCAGGATCGACAGTTCATTGGAGAAACTACATGATGCGATGGAATCCTCTATAATTGAACTGGAAGATATAGCCTTGTCCCTTCGGGACTATGCCCATAAAGTTGAATTCGAACCCGCCAAGTTGGAGAGAGTGGAAGAGAGACTTCTGGAGATCAATAAACTAAAGAAGAAGTATGGTCCCACGATAGATGAAATTCTTCAATACAAGGATAACATACATAAAGAACTAGAGGGTATCTCAAATAGTGAAGACACTATATCACATCTTAGGGAAGAACTTCATGATACTGAGGTTGAAATACTGAAGTTGGCTAAGGACCTCTCAGATGAGAGGAGAGCCTCGGCAGAAAAACTGAAAAAGAGTATCGAGGAAGAACTGTGGTCGGTAGGGATGGAGAAAGCTGCATTTGAAACTTCTATTAACAACCACCGTTTTAACACAAAGGGCAGTTTGGATGAAAACGTGGATATAGGCGACCTCAGGATTACCCGTAAGGGGATAGATGATATTGAGTTTCTATTCTCCGCCAACCCGGGGGAACCTCCCAAAGCCCTTTCCAGGATTGCATCAGGGGGGGAGCTGTCAAGGGTTATCCTTGTCTTAAAGAGCATATTGGCACAGAAGGGCGGGGTTGAGACATTGATCTTCGACGAAGTAGATGCAGGTATTGGCGGAAGAGTAGCTGATATAGTTGGGCAAAAACTAAAATCTCTGTCAAAATTCCATCAGGTTATCTGTATAACACATCTGCCACAAATCGCCTGCTTTGCAGATACTCACTTCAGTATAAGTAAGAATGTTAAAGATGGTAGGACTGTCACATCAGTAAAGAGATTAAATAAAGAAGAGAGAATAGGCGAGATTGCGAGGATGCTCGCCGGAGCGGAGATTACCGAGACGGTTAAAGAGCACGCCAGAGAGATGGTAGAAAAAACGGCAATACAGTGAAGGTAAAATAAAGCTTACTATTTCCGGTTCACAATCTTATCAATAATGCCGCTGGTAGATGCTCCTCCTATTTCAGGTATACGAACGACCTTCCCTCCAATGGATTCAACAACATCCCTGCCGATTATGGAATCTTCGCCCCAGTCCCCTCCTTTGACAAGGACATCGGGTTTCAGAAGAGAGATTAAATTTAAAGGGTCAGCCTCATGGAATATTACAACGAGATCCACACATTGTAAGGCAGATAAAACTTCTGCGCGCTCTTCTTCGGGCATTAGGGGTCTTTTATCACCCTTTATAGCCTTCACTGACTGATCACTGTTTACAGCCACAATTAAAATATCCCCGAGTTTCTTAGCCTCTTCAAGGTATCTGGTATGGCCTACATGAATCAAGTCAAAACATCCGTTCGTAAAGACGACCTTTTTGCCCTCTTCTTTTAGCTTCTCTAAAACCTTCTTCAGGTCTTCTCTGGTTTTAATTTTTTCTTTCAAATGAATAACCCTATAAGCAAATATTTATCAGTCCTTAGTTATCTCCCGCCATGTTCTTTTAGTAAAGACCCAGATTTGACCAGCACCGGGCATTCCAGGTGGCAGATTCCATGCCAATGATGGGACCTGCCATATCTTGGGGACCTGAGCAGTTATATTAAAATTTTGGCATACAATCGTTCCAGCCAGTTCGTTCTGTTTACTGCTGCTAATTTCAGCAGAGCTGTAGTAAGCACCAGTTAAAAGCTTCTGAGCACTTGAGGGGAAGGTCATATTACCTGTACTGATAACACCTATTACATTCGTGGTTGGATAGGATGCTGCCGTTGTAGGCAGGACATTACCATCTATGTTGGTCGTCCCTGTAACATATATAGTACCTCTTCCGGCATAAGTAATGTCGGAACTTATATAGAGGGATGATACCTTGACTATACCGTTTATAGTAAGTACACTCGTATTTGAATTAAAAGAGATGGAACCATTTGCATCGCTTTGATTTAAATCAGGATAGTACCATGTTGGCCCCTTTTTGTATTTTCCTGATATTTGTAAAGCACCGCCTATCAGTCCCCTTTCATCCGAGGACGGACCCACATATTGGCTTGTACCTGTTAAGTCCAGTGAGTTGGCATTCAGCCAGGCGGTATCAATGGGAGGCAATGTTAAATTATGATCCCCCAAGTCATACTCCATCGGAGCAATAGCACCCTCGTTAGCAAAAAGATTCTGGCCTATACCTCCGTTTATTCCGCCAATTATATCGTCGTTAACACCATCATTATCAGAGTCTGCTCCGTCTGTTATGTATATCCCTTTAAACGAACTTGCCAACTCTCCTATGAACCCGCTTCCTAACGACATATCAACTCGTCCATTTTTTACCCTGAATTTTGAGTTCAGATCGGAGCTTGTCCCTCCTGCGACCTTGCCTGCAAGTGTTGCATCCATACCTGTATTGCTGTTTCGAACGTCACCTGTTTGGTTATTGAAGGCCGTTCCCGTAGGAGACAGACCGTTGCCCAGTAAGTGAATGGAGCCTGCTACTATAACATTTCCTACAATAGGGGCGCTGCCCCCGCCTCCACCGGCAAATATTGCATTGTTCCAGATAGAGATATCCTCAGCCGATAGGTATTTTTCAAGGGTTATAGAAGATGATCTCGGTCCGGAGCCTATAGATCTTGCATAAATAATTGAGGGTTGATAATTGGGTGACGTTCCATAGTTCTTAAGCTGTATAGTATAGGAACCTGAGCCGAATGAAACATTACTGAATACATTGTAAAAGGCGGTGGAACTTGGTGTTATGCTTATAGTTCCTGATTTTGCTACAAAATTAGAATTGGCGAGACTATGGTCTATTTGCAGATCATTGAGCAGCTCTACCTCAGCTCTTTTCAACCCTGCCTCAGCAATGTAAAGAGCCTCTGTACCGGAAAGGGTATTGCCTGCTATCAATGTATCAGTACTGGATGTAATAATTCCTGCAATCCCAAGGAGCGATAAGAGGGTTAAAAAAACAAGCGCTACAACCAGCACCATCCCCCTTTCCTCTTTTAATAATATCAGGATTTTATTCATGGTTAAGACCTCCTGCTTCTTATACTGGTTCTCATCACAATTTGCATTAATTTGACTCAAACGGGTGTTCTTAAGCTTTTAATAAATCTCTAAATATTTACCCTTTCACGCTTATTATTCCAGGTTTCTTGCTATTACATCCGAGGTTAGTGCCATTCGGTGATAGCCGTCACCGGTATAATTAGGGTCTTTATTCTTTGTTCTCGCGGTTATAGAAAGATTAACCGTGGGTTTTGTGTAAGTTACCTGCAAGTCCTCGATATTTAATGCAATCTCCTCATTGCCACTGCCTGTATTTTCATTTCTTTTCAGGGAGTTGTTATCAATAGTATATGTGACCCTCTTAACCAGGTATACATTGGTGCCAACCGGAAATGAATATACAGCCCCTTGATCACCACTCAGAAAAGGGTTAGTGTCAATGGTTAGAGCGCCCCCTGTAATACCGGTAACCTTGGCATTTTCAATATCTCCTATTAAGATGTCACTTTTGGTGGTCGTGTTAAAACTATTTGCTTGACTAGTTGATTGGAGTATAATTGTAGTAGCACCTGCTACAACAGCTGATCGAAGTTTGCCGAGCGGTGGATCTATACATCCAACGATGGTAAGAATATCCGGATTTCCTGTTCCACCGTCTGTAACATTAACCCCTCTGTAACTAATGCCAGATGTACCGTTTATCGTCGTCCAGTTTGGCTGCCCAAAACCTGCCATACGGAGATGTCTTGACACAATATCCATAGCGACCCTAGCGTTCTGCTGCATATCTGAAACCTGTGCCTGTACTGTGTAAGTAGTGCTTTGAGATATGTACAGGTTGTATATTGAAACCATAAGAATACCTGCTAACGCAAGGGCAATCATAAGCTCTATTAATGTAAAACCTTTTTCTTTTCTGTATAAAGATATCATTATATTACTCTCCTCTGTAATTCAGACAAAAGACTTCAGACTTTAGACCCCTGACTTTTCTATATAGGAAATTAGCCCTTGTAATGTTTTCATACCTTCTTGAGCTTTTCCTATAATTATTCATACTTATTGGGGTCTAGATATCCCAATTCCTTTGTAAACTGGATGTAGTAATTCAATTCTGACAACAATGTTCTTACCCCTTAGCCTAATGTCCGAATTCTCTGGTCTAAGGTCCAAATCGTAGTTACTCTCTTAATGTTGTTGATAAAGCAACAAAATGGTTAATGGTTTCGTTCCAACCGACAATAACCGTTACAGTCTTCATCCCGGCCAAAGGGGTATCGTCTGCTACATTCCAAACCCTCTGTGGAGATAGGCTTATAGCTACAGCATGCCCAGTCGCATCATCAGGATAATCATCGCTGTGATCCGGGCGGGCAAACAGTCCGTTGTTTGAATGAATGTTCGTACCGATATCGCCAGTATTACTATCAGTATCATCCAGTTGAGCATCAGTATATGGTAGGGTTCGCAACTCTTCCAGTTTGTGCTGAGCCAAAATAGTAGATTTGGTAAGTTTACTACCGACAGTGTTACTCCTTATTACGTATACCGTCATCTCTGCCAGTGCGAGCAAACCTATAGACAGGATAGTTATTGCCACCAATACCTCAAGCAGGGTAAAGCCCTTTTGATTTGATAACTTTCTTTTAATCATCATCGGTTCCTCTCCCATTTACTTTGTGAAAAGGATTTTAGGGTTCCATGATTCCAGTATTAAAGTGTTTTCCTAATTTTTAAGCACTTCGTTGAAATCCTTGAATTATTGCAGGGTTGTGGATACAAAATCCAAAATCCTCATTCATTTCCATTCTGGTTACTAAACACCTTCCTTACCTCCATAGCGGGCTGCCGCCTGGATAGCACTTCCACAGTTTGATTCTGCCTGTCTGTATTACAGTAATCGCTCTCTGTCTGTCTCTTCTTCTGGGTCTAATGTCTTCGGTCGGGATCAGGTAAATGCTTCCATTCTTGTTTGCTTTACCGTTCGGTTCAAAGGTCACATTTAAACTACTGAAGGTTACTGAAGCTGCTATGGCAGTCCCACTGGTTCCAATCTCGCCAGCTACATAACCGAACTGTATGCCTCTGTACTTTGAATCCACGTCTATCGTCTTTATCAATTCAGAAACTTCAGCTCCGTCATTATCACCGTCATCATAGACTTTATACTGATGGGTAGTAGTGTCAAATGTAATTACATAATCGTTCCTCTCTGAAACCGCATTCATTCTAGCCAGCTGCATTTCAGAGACCAGGTCTCTGGCGGCTGAGTTTACTCTAATAGTAGGAATCCAGCTTATTATAACAGTACCGCCAATAATGCCGACTATACCAATAATTGCAACTACCACCAGTACCTCTATTAAAGTGAAACCTGACTTTTCTCTCCATCTTTTAAGCATCAGACCCTCCATTAACTCACGTTGAAAGATGAAAAATTTGTTGTATTATCTCTACAAAAAATATTTTGCTCAACAGTCTGTCATAGTACAACAATCCCTTGACTCTTGACCCCTTTATTCCTTGCACTCCTATCCCAGATAAAGGAAATGTCTTACTATCATATCTCCCCAAAAAATATATATGATAGCACCCATAGCCAAAAACGGACCGAAAGGCACAGCAAATTTAGTGTCTTTCTTCTCTTTAAGCATCACGGTTAAACCTATCAAAGCACCAAAAAGTGAACCTGCAAAAATAGTCACTAATACCCCTTTTAAGCCTATAAATGCCCCTATCATCGAAATAAGTTTTATATCACCCATACCCATGCCTTCTCTTTTAGCTACAATCTTATAACCCAAAGCCAATAATAAGAATCCTCCACCTCCGGCAGCAATACCTATTATAGAATCCTTAAAAGCCATCCCAGGCAGGAAAAAAGAAATAGTTAAACCAATAACTATACCAGGAAATGTAATAACATTGTGTATGATTTGGTGATCGATGTCTATAAAGGTTATGACAATAAGTGCAGCACAAAAAGCAAAAAATACGAAGTAGCTAAGAGAAAGGCCAAACTTTAGAAAAAGTACCAGAGAAAATAAACCAGTAAGAAGTTCAACGATAAAATACCTAAAGGATATAGATTCCCCGCAATAACTGCATTTCCCCCTTAGAAAAATGTAACTCAGAATTGGTATATTATGATAGAATTTTATGGGTTTTTGGCAGCTCGGACAATAGGAGAAAGGAAATTTTAATGATTCTTTTTTAGGAAGACGAAATATACATACATTCAGAAAACTACCAATAATAGTTCCAAATATAAAGGGAATAAGATATTTGATTATTAACATTATTTTTCCTCTGATTTATTATTTAAGAAAATCATTTCAACGCCTCAAGATGAAAAAAAGCCAGGGACACATATTAAAAGCACCCCTAATAAGGCAACTATCAATCCTACAGGTGTAAAAACAGCACCGATCGTATTAAACGGCCTTCTGGCATTGTAAGCAGCCCAAAACCCCAAGCCAATCATTAAAATGCCTATAATTACCATTGAGATATAAATGATGAACATCTTGCTTCTTACCCCCGACTCTGTTCTATGCCCTCATCATCCCGACAATCCACATGGAGTAGAAGATAATTATAAATCCACCCCAAAACAATGCCCTCTTTCCATTGAATCCCTTTTCTCCGGTAAATACGCGAAAGATATAACCAATAACACAACCTATCCAACCTATAAAACCAATCTCTAAAACTATAGACCAAAAAACGTCTGGAGCCGGATTTTTTTTGAGGGTTTTTATTACCATCTTCTTCTTATTTTCGAATGGAATATCCCTATATCTTGACGGAAATTCTCCAGTCTTGGCAACCAGAGTCGAGAGTCTCTCATCACATTTGGCTATCCATTCCTTACCCGGTGTATATACGCTTCTCACGGAATAAAAACCACTCCTTAAAGACCTGTAAGCCCTAAGTGCGAGCGGGATATTGCCCTCATTTTCCGCTCGGTTTCCTATCTCCCACAGACGTATAGCTGCTCTTGACACATTCTTGTTGAAGGGTGTATACCAGTGAACAGTCCTCTCATAGTGAATAAGCGCTGTTTCATAATCAGAGTTGCTATACGCTGCTTCAGCCTTCTTATATTCGGTTATTGAACCATAGAACACCCGGGAAAATACTATCAATAGTCCGATAAGTAAAAAAAATACGATGTTAGCTATGTATTCTTTCCACAACTTTTTTTCTGTCAAAGGAAACCCTCCAAATATACTCCTCAACCTTTTAACCTTTGCATAAACTTCCATATGAAAAAATTTCCTAGAATAATAGTGGTTACCCCGGTTACTATTCTGTCAGTAAAGGCTACAACAACGCCATCACCAAAAGACCCTTGAATTATCTTGGTTATCCCTGCTATAAATACCTCCCGAATTCCGAGCTGACCAGGCATAAAGAACAATAATTGCTGCTTTAAAACACTTGTTACTATACCAATGAGAAGCCCATCCAGATAATTTACCAAAAGACCTAAAGACATAAAGGTAAAATATATTGTCAAGCCAGTCAAACCAAGTTGAATGTAGGATTGAAGCATCAGTGATACTATAAGAGAGCGATCTTTTCTTATGTCGTCAAATCCATCAAGAGATGATTTGAACCAGTTAGTAATCCTTGATTCTCCCCTGATAAATCCAACCGGCACAAAACGAAAAACAATTATTGCAAGAAGAATAAGTAAGAAGGCCCCATCAAGATAATAGCTTATTGGCCCCTTAATGATTCTAATCAGACCCATTAGGAAAAGCCCTAATGTGGAAAAGCAAAACATCTGTATTAAAAGAAGAGCACCTGAAATCGATACAAATTTTGTATATGGCAAGTCGTATTGTTTCTTTAAAAAGACGGCTGTCGCTCCTAAGCCAGCGTTAATCGGCAGATAGTTGAGGTATGAAGTAACGTATGGAATGCCTATCCAGTCAAATCTTTTCATGCGCAGGCCAAAGAAACGAACAATTGTAAAAATCCTATATCCGTTTACCACTTGTATCACAGCGAAAAGAAGAAAGAGAAGAATCGCATATCCCGGTTTGATCTTTAAGATTAAGTGGAACAGTTCTCTGTAATGCCAGACAATCCAGAAGCAGAGAAGAAAAGAGAGTATCAAAAATAAAAAAGACGTCTTGTTAAGCACATTCCCTCTCTTTCCGTCGTAACTCAACAAGTTTGCTCTGTTATTTTTTGCAGATTGCGACATAATCTATCCCCAAAAACATTGTATTCAAACAATCAAACTCACTTTAAATAACGCCCCAGCACAATCAGTGCAAATATTTTGTGAGAGTTATCAAGAAAACCTTTAAAATGGGGCTTTATCAGCTTATCCAGAGCCTTTGAATCTACCCAAGAAGGCATCCTTTTTCGTATCTCGCCTTCACCAGATTCCTTCAGCCACTGTGCCATTGGAACCATGAACCCATGTTTTTTCCGATGCACTATTTTCGAGGGTAAATATTTAAGCGCCACCTTTTTCAATAAATATTTAAGATTTCTCCCTCTAATCTTCATTTTAAGCGGTATGCGTTCGGAAAGGTCCAAGACTCCGGGATCAAGATACGGTACACGCACCTCAAGGGAATTTTTCATACTCATCCGGTCTACTTTAACAAGAATATCATCCGGCAGATATAGGATTCGATCCACGCGCATCAACGCTTCCACTTTTTCTTTCCTGATCGTTCCAATAAGTTCCTCTATTAAACTTTGTCCATTCGGAAGTTCAGGGAACAGAGACACCACTTCATCATGCGAAAAGACCATATTTAACATTATTCCGGGACTCCGGTATGTTGACTCTGCCCTTTCAACAAAAATACGGGCGCTTTTTAGTATACTGTCGGCATAATATCCATCACCATCCGGGAAGAGAGAAAGAACCCCCTTGCTGAATCCTTTTCTGACCAATGAGGGAATCCAAAGATAATTTCCTGAAAGTTTCTGAGCCAAATACCGACGATAACCTCCAAAAAGTTCATCCCCTCCATCGCCCGATAGGGCAACGGTCACATCCTTTCTGGTTTCCCTGGCCAAATAATAAGTTGGTATAGCTGAAGAATCGGCGAACGGCTCACCAAAACCGTCCATAATGGACAGGCTGGAATCAAAATCTTCTAATATTACATTGTAATGGGTGTGTTTTGTTTCAACGTAATCCGATACCAACTTTGCATGTTGTGACTCATCAAAGGAGTCATTATCAAAAGAGATGGAAAAGGTTTTAGGTATCTCCCCCTTTTTGGCCATCATTGCAACAATCAGGCTTGAATCCAACCCTCCTGAAAGGAATGCCCCAAGCGGCACATCGGATATTAACATCTTCTCAACGGCACTGGAAAGTCTATTGTCAAGCTCTTCGCATAGCTCTTCTTCACTTACATTGTCAAAACTTCTTATTGCATTTGGCTCATAGTATAACCACTGCCTGAGAGACCCATCCTTAAACTTGAGAGAAGAGCCTGCCTTAAGTTTTTGAATGCCACAAAAAAAAGAACGAGGCGCAGGTATATACCCAAGGCGCAGATAAAGGTAAACGGATTTTAAATCTAAATCTGGATTTTTCTCGAGAATACTCAGTAATGTTTGAAGTTCGGATGCGAAAATAAATCTTCCGCCTTCCTGCATATAATATAGAGGCTTTTCCCCACATCTGTCACGTGATAAGAAGAGAGATTTGTCACTTCGGTTGTACAGTGCAAATGCGAACATGCCGTTAAACCTGTTAACGCATGATTCTCCCCATTCTTCGAAACCATGGAGTACAACTTCTGTATCAGACACTGTAGAGAATATATGTCCATGAGTCTGCAACTCAACCCGTAACTCAATATGATTATATATTTCCCCGTTAAAGACCACAACCAATGTCCGGTCTTCATTAAACATAGGCTGCACACCACCTTCAAGATCAATGACTGAAAGCCTCCGATGGGCGAGACCAACAGGTCCCTCAATGAAGATGCCTTCGTCATCCGGACCTCGATGAGCCATAGTCCTTGAAACCATCTCCAGCATTTCACGTTTTATCGTTTCGTTGAAATTTACTGTCCCGGCTATACCGCACATCTAAGAGCCTCCCTGAATAACGACAGGTATTGCCTGGCGGTTGATTCCCAATCAAGAGAAAGTTCTTCAATTCTTGCTTTTGCCTTCCCGCCCATTATCTTTCTCCTGACAGGGTCCTTTGCTAAAGCAGTGATAGCCTCTGCAATTGCACGAGGGTCTTCCGGATTTACCAAAAACCCTGATTCCTCTGTCAAGACCTCAAGAACTCCCGGTAGTCTCGTGGCTATCGACGGCAAACCTGAAGCCATAGCTTCGAGCAGAGCATTTGGCCTGCCTTCAAAACGGCTGGGCAGAACAAAAATATCGCAGCCGGGATAAAGCGCCAAAGCTTCATGGGGAGGAACCTGGCCAGCATAAATTATGTTTGGGAGCCCATCCAAACCAAATTGACTGGCATCACCTGGACCAACAACCAGAAACCGTATAGATTTATTAAGCTCATAAATTATTTTAGCTGTATTAACAAGTATGTCTGTCCCTTTCCTCTCGCATAAGACACCGATGTAAAGAACAATGATTTCGTCGGTGCTTATACTAAACTTAAGTCTTGGGTTAATAGCCTCTTCAGCCACTTCAACACCGTTTGGAATATAAAATATTTTGGAATGAAGCCTTTTTTGTAAATCCTCGGCCCACTTTTTATTGACGGTAGTAATTGCATCCACCCTTTTCGCTACAAAAGGAAGGAGCTTTGAAAAAGCCCCTCTTAAATCACTCCCTCTAAGTGTAACAATCAGGGGTTTCTTCCTGATTTTTCTTGCAGGTATGGAAACAAATCCGCTGGACAGCCAGTTTGCGTGAATAACATCGCAATCTCTTGCCATTATAAGTGCATGGATAGCCATTGAAAGGACAAAAAAGGGGAGCAATATGAAAAGCCATGGCCAACGGCGAATATTTTCCGGGATGCCTCCGTCTCCGTATGCCACTCTCATCAAGGTTCGAGGGGCATAAGAAAATCTGACCACCTTAATTCCAACACGATCTCGTTCCTTTCTTTTAGCTTCACTGTCTCCAGGAGCTAGAACTATTATATTTGCTCCAGACTGTGCCATTGCCACGGCTAAGCGTTTTACAAAAATACCGCTGTGATCATAATCATTGCGTGGATAACTGGTTGTCAGAATTAAAACTTTCATTTTAGGCAATCATTCTAAACAGACCGCTTAAAAGGCCCGTTTTATGGAGTGGAACAAATAATAACTTGTTTCCACTGGAATCATTTCCCATCTTAGGACAATGATACATTCATATCACTTAAGGTTTTTATTGTAATCCATATCAAACCACATTCCAAAAAAGAGGGTCTGTAAACCACTGATCAGTGTGAAGATTAGCAACAAAGCGTTCATGTCCGGAATATCAGCGCTTACAATCCAAATGTAAAGCAATCGGGCAGCCAAAGGTACACTGGCAGTAAGGAGAAAAAAGGAAAGTAGATAGAAGAATACAAGGGGATGAAAGTCCTTTATAACATATTTTAAAAAGAGCCTTTGCCAAAAACCCTTAAAGAGAATCCATGTTATCTTTGGAATAACCTTCATTAACCTTATACCCGATTTTTCCCCCACATTGTAGACAGGCCTCACGTGGACATCCTGTACTATAAAGTTATGCTGATTCAGTTTAATGAGCAGATCGTTTGGCATGCCGTAGCCTTTGTATATTGTATCAAGGTCGAGCCTTTGAAGTGCGCATAAAGATAAGGCTGTGTAACCACTCTGAGAGTCGGCTATATGCCAGTACCCTGATGCGATCTTTGTCATCAAAGAGAGAAAAGAGTTTCCAAGATACCTGTAGTGAGGAATTTCATTCCAGGAATCACCGTAAAAGAGCCTGTTGCCTTTGGTGTAGTCTGCACGACCCTCTGTTACCGGAGCAATAACCCTCAGAAGATCATTGGGGTCCATCTGTGCATCACCCGCCATAACCGCCGTCACGTCAATTCCTTCCTCAACAGCCTTCTTGTAACCAGTTACAATAGATCCCCCTACCCCCTGATTCTTATCGTGCCTGATGAGAATAACCTTGTTATTTGTTTTTTTGCATTCTTCTACTATCTCAGCCGTCCTATCGGTACTGTTGTCATCCACAACTATGATCCTGTCGACAAATTCAGGCATAGTTTTGATGACCCTTTCGATCAGTATTGCTTCATTATATGCCGGGACTACGACGCCTATAGTTTTCTCTTGATGCAAAAGAGCTCCCCCTCTCTCGGTTAATTCGTATGCGATCTCTTCATGTCTATCATGCCTTGTACCCTTCTTATCTTTCCTAGTATCTCCACATCTGCTGGCCTTAAAGAACTTGCAAGTTTGAATTCCCTTAATGCTTCCTCCCGTCGGTTATCACCCATGAGCGCCAAACCTAAATAGTAGTGGGCAGTAAAAGGGAAAGGTGTTCCAGCAGCAAGATTGGTAAGTATCTTTACCGCATCCTCATACCTTTCTTCCACAAGAAGCGTTATCCCGACAGCCAACATGGCATTACTCTTTTCAAAAATAAAGAATCTGCCCCTGCTAAGGTTCTTATTCAAGCTGAGAGCCTTTTTAAAATAACTTGCAGCTTTCTTTAACTCTTTTTTCTCTGCCCAGAGGCTTCCATAATACATGTTCAGAGTAGCAGAGTTTGGGTTGACCTCAACCAAACTCCCAAATTCTCTTAAAGCGTTATCCAAATCATCCCTTAAAGCATAGTAATAATATATCTCTGCATTTATCTTGTGTATTTCGGCATACGATTCGAAGTCATCTGCGTACTGATCTTCTTTCAATTCCTTCTCCCATCCCAGTCTGTATTTTAAATGTCTGGCAAAATCATCATCTGTAATAGAAGATTCATTATCCTGAAGGTTGAATTCAAAAACAAGGCCGTTTGGTAGAAGCCTATCTTTAAAAAGCTCTGTTTTTTCGGAGCCTACCCAGTATATATTATAGTAATCCTTCTCATTTGTCAGAAGCTTTTCTATAACCGTATCGTCAGCAAACTCCTCGAGAGGGATTGTAATAAGATCTGAAGCCCTGTTTTCTGCAATCTGAAGATACCAGATAGGGAACTGGGGAACAGAGTAGTTTGTAATAAGAACTGACCTATATTTTAAGGAGTCCAGAATGTTTGTCGACTGAGTACGGGTGGTATAGAATGTGTCCAGGTTATTCGCTTGAAGACTTCCGGAAAGATTTATTGTAAACTGAAATAAGAATGACACGATAAACAATATACAGAGGGATTGCTTTATAATGTGATTCTTATCCCTGAACATACTGCTTTGATAGAGTAAAGAAACTATAAACATTCCTCCCAATCCCATCCAGATAGAATAGATCAGGTATGAAGGCATAAAACCAAAAGCAGATGTCCATGTCCTTATGAAAAATATAATGTTGCCTAAAAAAATTAAGACAGTAAATATTGCTGACTTCCAATCCTTTTTTGCTAAATATATAAGTCCAATTATGCCTAAAACTATTCCCAACAAGGAAAGCTGTTCTTCCAGGTTGAAAATGTATTGCCATATTTGCTTTGGCAACAATCTGTAGGAGTCACTCATAGTGGATATAACTCCATTTGCCCCTTCCATGACTCTGCTGGCTGTAATGTGATCCCAAAACCTTTCCAGGTTCGATGGACTCCCGAGTTTCAATATTGCAGCTCCAACACTTCTGACAGGAAGGTATAAGTATGCTGAAAAACCGAGCAGACCAAAAAAGAAAGTCCACGATAATTCTTTTAACCGTAACAAATTTCGATTAATGAGAATAAAAAATATGCCTAATGCGGGTAAAAAAAAGGCATTGGTCATATGGGCACCAAGGCTTAGAGTGAATAGGAAAGCAACGAGAAAAACCAGGCGAATATTATGAGGTGATCTACTACCATCCCTCTCTCTGAATGCATAAAGCAGAGAAAGATATATCATAAGAGCAATAAAACAATCCTGAAGACTGTATACTTCAGCTACAATCGACCAACGCCAGAACGCCAGAGAAAAGCCGAAAAAACAGGCAAAGAGTCCGGAAAGAAACTTTTTGGAAAAAAGAAAGAGTTTATCTGTATCCGGGGGCAGAAAAACTTCGAAAATGACTTCCAATATCTTGAAGATCAAAAGAACAGTAATTGCAGCACAAAAGGCAGAGAACAGATTAACTTTAAAAGCTATATCGCCGATTGGGATTAATGTGAAAATCTTCGCAAGTAGATTGTATGTTGGAGAACCAGCCGGATGGGAAACACTCAAAGAATAGGCAGTTGCAACAAACTCTGCAGAGTCTCGCCAGAATATTTGGGGGGACATTGTATATATATACGCAGCAAATACTAATAGAAATGCGTTATCTGCCCTCTTTAGTATTGTCATTAAAATACCAATAATTATTCATTTTTAAGATGGTCATTAAGAAGATATTACTAAATAGTGAACCATATATGCTTTCAATCCATAAAACTAATCAACTATGACATGTGTAAGAGTTCCGGTTTGATCAATGGTCCATGCATCGGTTACAGCATCGCCGTCAAGATTTCCTGATATCCTTGCAGTAAATGCCGACGAACTGGCAGATGTAATAGTCATGGTGTCGTAATACTTATAGCTTGGATCCACCCAGTCAATCTGTGTTTTGGAATTAGAATATGTATCATTCCTTACAAAATATGTCTCTTCCATAGTCCGTATATTGCCAAGCATTGTCTTTGCCTCTGCGGTCTTTGCTTTTTTCTGGAAGCTCAAATAGTTTGGTATAGCTATGGCTGCCAGTATCCCGATGATTGCCACAACTATCATCAATTCTATCAGGGTAAAACCTTTTTCTCTCATAGTCCACCTCAGTAAAGAAAAATGTTGAAGGCGTGGAGGTAACACAGCCCCCCCAACGCCTTCAACATCGTTACTAAATAAAATTAATCAAGAGCTGCATGAACAAGGGTTCCGGTTTGATCAATGGTCCATGCATCGGTTACAGCATCGCCGTCAAGATTTCCTGATATCCTTGCAGTAAATGCTGACGAACTGGCAGCAGTAATAGACATGGTGGAATAATACTTATAGGTTGGGTCCACCCAGCCAATCTGTGTTTTGGAAGCGGAATATGTATCATTTTCCGCCAAATATGCCTCTTCCATCGTCCGTATATTGGCAAGCATTGTCTTTGCCTCTGCGGTCTTTGCCTTCTTCTGGTAGCTTAAAAAGTTAGGGATAGCTATTGCTGCCAGGATCCCGATGATTGCCACAACTATCATCAATTCTATCAGGGTAAAACCTTTTTCATTCTTAGCAGATGTCCTAATTTTGTCTAACATTTTAACCTCCTTTGTAAATAAAGTTCTATAGTTTTAAATTTTTAATTAAGATACCTTTAAATTACACCTCCTTCCCTTTTTTTCTGTATTGCCATACGATTATTGTTAGATATTTTATCTTCAAGAATGGCAGGACTAAACCCCTATAAAACGCAAACATTATGCCAAATGGTTCATTATAAGTGAATTAAAGCCGGAAAAACATATATATAAAAAATAGTAGTCCCTTTTAATTAGCTAACACAAAACATTTGAAACATTTTATCATTAAGCTAATTAAATTACAAATTACAAAAAAACTGTAAGCTGGTTTTGTATCTATTCGTAAAGATACCTTCATATAGTGACAAATATTGGTACATAGTTACATAATTTTGTCAACTCTATATTGTGCAGATTTTTAAATATCCCGATAATCCCAATTCATGTCCATAACTGTAAATAGAAGTTGAATTTTCTGTAAATTTAAAGTACAAACACTAATACAATATTTTCGTTTAAATTAGACAATTTTTTTTCCTTTGACAAAGGCAATAAGATAATATAGCTAATATAGCCTATTGAACTTACTATGAAAACGGATCAGCAAAGAATACGAAATTTTTCTATTATTGCACATATAGATCATGGCAAATCTACCCTTGCAGACAGGTTCCTTGAGGTTACAGGTATTTTTGGGCAAAAGGAAATACCCCCCCAATTCCTGGACAAAATGGATCTGGAAAGAGAGAGGGGTATTACTATAAAGGCACAGACAATCAGGTTGCCTTACTTAGCCAATGATAAGGAGAAGTATGTCTTAAACCTGATAGATACCCCAGGTCATGTAGATTTCAGTTATGAGGTATATCACAGCCTAGCTGCCTGTGAGGGGGCGGTGCTGGTAATAGATGCCTCCCAGGGAGTGGAAGCTCAAACTTTAGCAAATGTTTATCTGGCGTATGATTCCAATTTAACTGTTTTACCCGTCATAAACAAGATAGACCTACCAAGTGCCGACCCGGAAAAGGTAAAGAAAGAGATTGAGGAAATTATTGGTATAGAGTCTGATAACGCTACTCTTATAAGTGCCAAAGAGGGTATCGGCATAAGAGAATTACTGGAGGATATTATTGAAAAAATTCCTCCCCCTGAAGGACAAAGAGAAGCCCCTTTGAAGGCGTTGATCTTCGATTCTTGGTTCGATCTTTACCAAGGGGCAATAGTACTGATAAGGATATTTGATGGCAAGATAAAAAAAGGAATGAATATACAGATGATGTCTTCAAAAAAGACATTTGAAGTTGCAAGGGTTGGCATATTTTCGCCCGACATGATAGATGTTCAGGAACTCGCAGCCGGTGAAGTCGGTTTTATAACGGCAGGTATTAAAGAAGTTAAAGATACAAGGATAGGTGATACGATAACAGATGCGGAGAATCCTACCGAGAAACCTTTTCCTGGCTTCAAAGTTATGAAACCAATGGTCTTTTGCGGTTTATATCCGACTGTATCGGCTCAATTTGATTTACTTAGAAATGCTCTCGAAAAACTCAGGTTGAACGATTCCTCCTTCTCATATGAAACGGAGACATCCCTGGCATTAGGTTTCGGCTTTCGGTGTGGTTTTCTAGGCCTGTTGCATATGGAGATTATTCAAGAACGCCTTGAAAGAGAGTACGGGCTGGATCTAATAACCACCGCACCTAATGTTATTTACCATGTTACCACTACAGGTGGGCAGGTTTTGAGTGTTGAAAATCCGTCTAAATTGCCTCCACCTCAAGAACTTGTTTCTATAAAAGAACCATATGTACTGGCTTCCATATACCTTCCCAACAGCTATATAGGAGCTATATTAAAGCTGTGTGAAGAAAAACGCGGTATCCAGAAACAGATCAAGTATCTTAGCATGGACAGGGTTGTTTTAACCTATGAAATACCTTTAAACGAGACAATACTCGACTTTTACGACAGGTTGAAATCGGCAACCCGTGGCTATGCTTCATTCGATTATGAATATCTTGACTTTAGAGAATCAAATATGGTTAAACTGGATATACTCATTAATGGAGATATGATAGATGCGCTTTCATTTATTACCCACAAAGACAATGCCTACTTCCGAGCCAAAGGGCTGGTTGCAAAAATGAAGGAATTAATACCTAGGCAAATGTTTGAAGTTGTTATCCAGGGTTCCATAGGCAGCAAAGTTATAGCAAGAGAAACCATCAGACCTTTGAGAAAGAATGTTACTGCAAAATGCTATGGTGGAGATATTACAAGAAAAAGGAAACTGCTGGAGAAACAGAAAGAGGGGAAAAAAAGGATGAAACAGATTGGAAAGGTTGAAATCCCTCAGGAGGCCTTTTTGGCCATATTAAAATAGAAGACTCAGGTAGATTCTGGTTTTAACATTTCCATACTAACAGCTGAATGTTTACATAGAAAGGATATTCAATGAAGGAAAAATCGGTAATTAGAGAATGGGTTGAAGCAATTGTAATTGCAGTTTTCTTGGCTTTGATAATCAGAACCTTTGTAGTCCAGGCATTTAAGATTCCTTCGGGCTCAATGGAGGAAACATTACGGATTGGTGATCATATCCTGGTTAATAAATTTATTTATGGCACAAAAATCCCTTTTACCGATACTAAAATCCTTACCTTTGAGAAGCCCAAAAGGAGCGATATAATAGTTTTCATCTTCCCTGAGGACAGGGAAAAAGACTTCATAAAAAGGGTTGTTGGTGTAGAAGGAGACAGTGTTGAAATAATAAATAAAAAAGTATATATTAACGGCACCTTATTTGACAGTCCATTTGCAATGAACACTGATGATGTTATTATGCCAAAAGGTATCCAGCCGCGGGATAATTATGGTCCGGTAGTTGTACCAAAAGGTTCTCTTTTTGTAATGGGGGATAATAGAGATCATAGTTACGACAGCCGTTTTTGGGGCTTTGTAAAATTGGAAGATATTAAAGGTAAAGCCTTTATTATATACTGGTCATGGAACGGAATGGAGAGAAGCCCCAGATGGGGAAGGATTGGCAATATAATTAATTAGAATAATTGATTTTCAGGAACTAAGGGTTCAAGAATTCAAAAGGGCAAATAAAATACTTTATTCTTGGAACAATTTTCACAAATTAAAGAGAGGCAAATTGTGAGTAACAAAGAAAAAAAGGAAGTCATAAACAAGGCCGGAATAGAAAGGGCACTGCTCCGCATATCGCATGAGATCGTGGAGAGAAACAATGGGGTTAATAATCTGGTCCTCATCGGAATAAGGACCAGGGGTATCTATATAGCCAGGCGAATCGCTACTTATATACGTCAGATTGAAAATGTGGATATCCCTGTAGGGGTTTTAGACATAACCCTTTACAGGGATGATCTGGGCTCAAATTCCAATCAACCGATAATCCACAAAACGGACATACCTTTTTCAATTACCGGTAAGAAGGTAGTACTTATAGATGATGTCTTGAATACAGGGAGAAGCATAAGGGCAGCACTGGATGGATTGATGAGCATCGGACGGGCTGAGGTTATTCAGTTGGCGGTTCTGGTGGATAGAGGACATAGAGAACTTCCAATCCAGGCAGATTATATTGGTAAGAATCTTATCACATCCAAAGATGAAATAGTTAGGGTTATGCTGGAGGAAGAAGAGGCTGTAGACAGAGTGGTTATACAAGATAATGTCGTCAGTGAATAAATACCTTTTAATAACCATTCAACAGTCTTTTTAGTTAAATAACTGCTTGTAAAAGATAGCAAAAAAGGTGACAAATGGATTATGATTTAATCATAAGAAATGTCAGGATAAAAGAACATGCCCCATCCGTGGACATCGGCATAAAAGAGGGGAATATCAAGATTATCGGTAATATAAAAGACCCTGTGTCACAAGGCAGAGAGATAAATGCTGAGCATAACCTTATAATTCCAGGATTTGTAAACTCCCATACCCATCTTGATAAGGCTGACCTTCTTTCTAAAATGAAACCCTCTCAGTTCGGTGGTACCTTAGAGGAGAATAGAACACTGATAAGAGAGTTTAAAGAAAACTATACAATTGAGGAGATAAAAGAAAGGGCAGGCAAGGTAATAAAAGAGATGGTTGAAGAGGGGATTACTGCTATAAGGACGCAGGTTGATGTTGACCCTACCGCAAAACTATTACCCTTGAAGGCAATATGCGAATTGAGAAAAGAGTATGCCCATTTGGTATCCATTGAGATATGTGCCTTTCCCCAAGAAGGCGTTATTAAGCAAGGAGCGAGAGATTTACTGGAACAAGCCCTGAATGACGGAGCTGATCTACTTGGTGGGCTTCCTTTAGTGGAAAAGACTGAAAAAGAACAGAGGGAACATATCGATGTTCTCTTTGAAATTGCAAAGAATTATGATGTGGATATTGAGGTACAAATAGACGAGTCCAACAACCCTAAAGACTTCATGCTGCCATATTTAGTAGAAAAGACGATTAAGGAAAGTTATCAGGGAAGGGTCTCGGCTACACATTGCATCTCTCTCTCTAAGGTTGACAACAAAATAGCAAGTGAGGTAATAAAAAAGATTAAAGAATCAGGAATAAACATCATTCTGACACCCAGTTGTAACCTTATAACCAGTTTCCCAGAAACCGGGGAATCCCGACCATACAACAGCATAACAAGGGTAAAGGATTTAGTCGAAAATGAGGTAAATGTAGCAATGGGCACTGACAATATAAGGGATATTTTTTACCCCTTGGGTAATGGAAGCATGATAAGAGAGATGCATGTCCTGGCAACTACCACCAGAATGAGCAGGATTGAGGATGTAGAAAATATATTTGAGATGGCAACTTTGAATGGTGCCAAGATACTAAACCTTAATTATGGAATTGAGACAGGCAGGCAGGCTGACCTGCTTGTTACCAATTCTGTTTCAAAAAGACAGATAATAAGCAGCAGAGAATTTATCCCTTATGTAATAAAGAACGGAAAAGTGGTAAGTGTATCCAAGATTTTAAACAATTAGAGGAGGTTATATGCGTGATGATGAAATAGCCAAGCTAATAGAAAAATCATATGATCTTCATTTTCACATAGGGCCTGATATTCTGCCCCGCAAATACAATGTTCAAGAGTTAATACGGCAGGAGCAAGGGAAAATAGCGGGAGTTGTATTAAAGTCCCATAGTTTTCCTACGATTACCGATATAATTGCCTCTGGAGAAGGGAAAAGTACCCTGAAATTATTCGGTTCTGTTACCATGAACTATTTTATGGGAGGATTTAACCCCAGCGCAATTTATGCTTCAGCTACCATGTCTAAAAATTTCCCAATTGTAGTATGGTTCCCAACTATACATGCGGAAAATCACTTGAGGCATAACTACAGTAATTATGAAATCCCTCCTGAGTGGGTCAAAGATCCGGAGTTTAAGCCGAGGATTAAAACCGAACTTAAAGCTGTAAGGGTAACAGATTGGAACAATTCTCTTTTTGATAAGTGTTTAAGGGTCTTAAAGATGATCAAGAAGATGGGTTGTATCATAGCAACGGGGCATCTGTCATGGGAAGAAACAGAGGTTCTGGTTACAGAAGCTTTAAAAGAAGACATTAAAGTAATAATAACTCACCCCAATCAGAAGGATATTGCGATGCCTTTGAAAGTTCAGCAGGATCTGGCAAAAAAGGGAGCATATATAGAGCACTGTTACGTAATGTATCTTGATAGAGACAATGAGGATGACTACCCATTGGATGAGATGGCATATAAGATCAACGAGGTTGGTGCTGACAAATGTATCCTAAGCTCTGATGCAGGGCAAATGAGAAATCCATGCCCCAGTGATTCATTGAAGGAATTCGTTAAATTGCTTTTAAAAGAGGGGATAACAGAGTCGCAGTTTGAGAAGATGTTAATAAAAAACCCGGAAACTATACTTGGGATAAGAGGAGGTTAAAGAAAAGTGGATATAAAAAACATATTAAAGAAGGTAGAGGATACAAAAACTCCAAAAGTAAAAAAATGTGCTGTTGCCTTTTCTGGAGGTCTGGATTCCGCTTTAGGGATAGAGCTGCTTAGAAGGAAATATAAGGCAAAAGAGATAGTTCCGATAACTGTTGATGTAGGACAGGGAGAAGAAGAAATCGAAGAAGGCAAGGTCAAGGCATCTCAGTTAGGTATTCAACTTATCTGGCTGGAAGCCAAGGAAGAGTTTACAGAAGAGTGGATAGCGATGGCAATCCAGGCTAATTCAAACTACCTTGGATATCCGGTTTCTACCTCTATGACACGCCAGTTAATAGCAAAAAAGGTAGCAGAGGTCGCAGTTGCCAATAATTGTGATGCTATTATGGAGGGTTCCAGTGGTAAGGGGAATGACCAGTATAGAATGCATAACGTCTTTAAGATGTTTGCCCCAAATTTAGAGATACTGGTTCCTGTCAGAGATTTTGATCTGACCAGGCTGGAAGAGATGGAATTGTGTAAAGAGTGGGGTGTTCCTGTAACAGAGCAGATAACCGGTGGAGATGACAAGACTATGTGGTGTAGATCCATCGCCAGTGGGGCAATAGATTTAAACCAGGAGCTTCCGGAAGATATATGGATGTGGTATAAGCCTCCGGAGTTGGCATCAGATAAGGCTGAAATTGTGGAATTGAAGTTCAGAGAGGGGATTCCTGTCGCTTTGAATGGAAAAGATATGTCCCTTGGAGAAATAGTACCGAAGTTAAATAAGATTGCAGGAAGGAATTCCATTGGCAAGATCGACATGTTTGAAGATGGGATTATGGATCTAAAAAGCAGAGAGCTGTATGAGGCCCCTGCTGCAACTGTAATACTCAAGCTTCATAAGGATCTGGAACAATTTTGCCTGACGAAGGATGAGGTGCAGTTTAAGAGTGGAATTGACCAAAAATGGGCATATCTGATTTACCACGGTATGGCCTTCCATCCTCTTAAAAATGACCTGGATGCTTTTATTAAACAGTCTCAAAAGGTTGTAAATGGCAGATACAAGATAAAACTTTACAAGGGGAATATCGATATTTTCGAGAGAGAAAGCGATACAGGATTGTTCTATCCGGAGATTAGATCGATCAAAACCGGGGGATTTGATCAGAGGATGTGTGCTGATGCTGCTCATATCCGGGGGCTACCCTTCGAGATACTGGCAAAAAGGAACAATAAATTAGCCAAGAAATAGAGAGGTAGAGGAAATTGACTAAACTATGGGAAAAGGGTTATTCATTAAACGATGAGATGGAAAAGTTTACGGTCGGAGACGACTTTTTACTGGACCAGAAACTGGTAAGGATGGATGTAATTGGAAGTATAGCCCATGCCAGGATGCTTACCAAAATAGGGATATTAAAAGAAGATGAGTATATAAAACTCAAAGGCGCTTTATTGGAGATTTTAAAGCTATATAGTGAGGATAAATTCCATATCGAAGTAGAAGACGAGGACGTTCATACAAAGGTTGAGAATTATCTAACCGAGAGGCTTGGTGATCTCGGTAAAAAGATACATACAGCCCGTTCAAGAAACGACCAGGTCATTGTAGATACCAGGCTTTACAGCAAAGAGAGACTCTTGGAAATACTGAAATATCTTTTGGGATTCTGTGAAACTCTATGGGAATTCAGCAAAGAAAATGAGGGGGTTATAATGCCCGGGCGCACTCATACCCAGCCGGCTATGCCTTCTTCAGTAGGACTGTGGGCGTCTGCTTTACTAGAATCCCTTTTAGATGATTTCATTCTCATTAAGACTGCTTACAATATAAACAATCAGTGTCCTTTGGGATCTGCTGCAAGCTATGGAGTGCCTCTGGATATTGACAGACAATTAACTTCAGACCTATTAGGTTTTGAGAAAGTCCAGAACAATGTTCTATATGCAAATAACAGCCGAGGAAAGATAGAATCAATTATCTTATTCGCTCTTTCCCAGATTATGTTGGACCTCAGTAAACTGGCAACAGATCTGATTATGTTCAGTGTCAGAGAATTCGGTTATTTCAGTCTACCGGAAGAGTTCTGCTGCGGGAGCAGTATAATGCCTCAAAAAAAGAACCCGGCCGGTATGGAGCTAATAAGGGCAAAAACCTCTACCATGCTTTCCTACGTATTTCAGGTTACTAACACTATTAAAGCATTACCATCGGGTTATAACCGGGACTTCCAGGAAACCAAGTCCCCACTCTTAAAGGGTATGGATTTAGTAGAATCTTCTATTAAGGTCTGTGATCTTGTTATCTCCGGTTTGAAAGTAAATGAAAAAGTCCTAGACAATTCATGCGTCCCTGAGATATTTGCAACAGATAGAGCGCTGGAGTTAGTAAAAAGAGGAAAGCCTTTCAGGGATGCCTATAAGGAGGTTGCCACCAACTTAGATAAACTTGAGGTAACTGCTTCCTATAAGGATATTCTTTCAAGAAAACATATTGGTGCTCCCGGAAATCTAGGCCTGAAGATGCTAAAAGAACAAATAGACAACAATATAGATTGGGTTGAAAAAGAAAAGAGAAATTTTGAAGCAAAGATTGAGGAACTGAAGAGTTAAAAACCAGAGTTATCCGCGAAATTAATAGAGAGTTTCGTAAGTAACATTGAAATAAAGTCATTTCGAGTAGAACGAGAAATCTTATTTAGAACGGCCAGTTGAGAAGATCACTCCCTTCGGTCGAAATGATACATAAGTAAAGAAACGTTTCAATAATACCCAAGGAAAAGAATTCCATGGAAATGAGAAGTATCGACTGGAAACAGGTAGAGGATGAAGCTGTTAATATCCTGAGCAACTATATCCAGATAGATACGACTAATCCGCCTGGAAACGAAATAAAGGGTGCGCTGTTTTTAAAGGAGATACTGGAAAAAGAAGGTTTTGAAAGCGTAGTTTTAGAGTCTGAAAAAGGAAGGGGAAATATCGTTACCAGGTATAAAGGTGATGGAACCCTATCACCTATTCTCCTTTTACACCATATAGACGTTGTGCCGGTTGAAACTGATAAATGGCTTCACCCTCCATTTTCAGGGAAAGTGATGGATGGAGAAATATGGGGTAGAGGAGCCTTTGACTGCAAGTATCTTGGTGTAGTTGAACTGATGGTATTGTTCCTGCTTAAAAGATCTGGCTTCAAATCTAAGAGAGACATAATACTTGCTGCTACCAGTGATGAGGAAGCCGGAGGTAAGCATGGTGTTGAATGGGTGGTGAATAACCATTTTGAATTAGTGAAAACAGAGTTTGTTATAAACGAAGGAGGGCTTGCCGGGTTCCCTGTAAATAATAAGAACCTTTACATGTGTCAGACAGCAGAAAAGGGTGTCTGCTGGATTAGACTGACTTTCAAAGGAACCCCTGGCCACGCATCTATGCCCAATGGAAAGAACTGTATTTCGGCTATGGGCAAGGTCATTGAACGGATAAGCAATTACCAATCCCGACTCCAAAAATCTCCTATAGCAGTCAGGTTAGTTGAAGGCCTTGCTAAAGAGCAGAACTTCATGAAAGAAAAAGAGTTTAAAGGGTTATTTGACGAATCCATCTCTTCTAATGTTCTTGATAAAATCCCTGAAAAGGGATTAAAAACCATTCTTAATACTATGCTCCGTAATACCTTCGTTCCTACAGTTGTACAGGGTGGCAAGAAGACGAATGTTATTCCCAGCGAATGTTACTGTGAGATGGACTGCAGAATGCTTCCCGGTGAAAATCCAGAGAGCATAATTGGAGAATTAAAAGCAGCTTTGGGGGATCTTACAGACTTTGATTTAGAGATCCTCGGTTCATCCACTCCCACTGAGTCAAAGATCCCAAACGAACTCTATTCTACCATCGAAAGGTGTACTAAAAGACATGATCCTGATGCCATAATGATCCCATTTATATCGTCCGGGGCAACTGATTCGAGATTCTTCAGGGAAAAGGGAATTACTGCTTATGGCATTGCGCCTTTGAAAATCGAAGAACCCCTCTCTTCTCATCTCGAAAAGATGCACGGTCACAATGAAAGAATATCCGTGGAAAGTCTCCGGTATGGCATAAGATTGCTTTACGATATAGTATCTGATTTTTGCGTTTGAACTGTTGGCGACTTCGTAAAAAATCCACCTGTTGCTTTTTGTTTATTGTCTTACCCGTCACTTCTGGCTGAATGCCAACCGTTCACAGTCTTATTTTTTAGGGGATGTAGCTCAGTGGGAGAGCACTGCCTTCGCAAGGCAGGGGTCGGGGGTTCAAATCCCCTCATCTCCACCATTTGACACGGCCTTTCTCCTTTTTCCCTGTTGCATTTTGTCTTTCAATATAATAAACTATAGGTTATAAGTGTTGGCTAATAATATTATGTTAGGCGTTGCGGCTTTGCCTTCTATGCCGCGTTTACAGGAGGGTTACCATGGAAAACAACGGTCAGGATAAAGACAGATTGGCACGGCAGTACGATATGCTTGCCAGTAAATTCAATGAACTTTATCTGGCAGGAAAAGAACGTGGGCGCGAAGCAATGTCAGTGGCTCTGGAAAAAGCCCACGAGAAGTTGACCTCACTTGGAGAGTTCAGCGTAGAACAAGGGGAAGAATTGAAAAAATATCTTGCCCGAGACTTGGACCAGACAATATCCGATGCCCATCAACTGGGCGAAGAAGCCAAAAAGCGGCTTAACCCGGCTCGATTGGGTGCAGGTGCACTTTCATCCCTCGCGGCTGTATTGGAATTGACCAGCAATGCGCTGCGCTCTTTGGGTGATAAAACAAAAGAAACACTAACTTACAGCACCGGCGAGATATCATCCGCCGGTACTTTGACCTGCCAGGCGTGCGGTCAGAAAGTGCATTTCGAAAAAACAGGGCATGTCCCACCTTGCCCTAAATGTAAAGGCACCTTGTTTAGCAAGGGCTATTGATTTACTCGTGCTCAGATTGTTGGCAAAGCTATGTATCAGACCTTGAATTAAAGCATCAATAGATGAACAAGAAAAAACCATACTTGATCTTGCAGCAGGGAAAATAGACCGGGAAAAGTTTACTGTTTGGCTTAATAATCATATCATTCAAATTACAAACCCATGAACAAGATAGCGGAGCTTAACCAAAGGACTGGACATACCTTTATAAATGATATATAAATAAATCATCGTTTAATTGTTATCGTAATATCGTTAACTCTAATAACATAAAGGTGGTTATGAAGAGCGTCTTTCTCTGATCTTAGATAATAAAGTACAAGAGGGAGGCGTTTTTTTATTTTAATTAGTATTGACCTTGATAGTCAACTATAAAGAAAATAAAAATAGATCACTTACATATATACAGAGAATTAATTGTTATGGACATTGAAAAGGAAGGAATGAAATGAGAGCTTACTTTGTGCTTACTGGAGCGATATTTGGGTTTGTCGCACTCGCACATGTAGTCAGACTCGTTGCTCAACTCCCCATTCAGGTCGGTGAGTTCCAGATTCCAATGTGGGTGTCATGGGGTGGTGTAATTGTCCCTGGTACCTTATCAATATGCGGATTAATGGCCTCCCGTCGGCGCTGAGCGATATTCACAAAGGAAAACAGGCTCAAGAAACATACATGATATATGAATGAAGAATGTCTCTTCTGTAATTTTGAAAATTTTGAACTTGTCGCGGAAAACAGACTCAGTTTTGCGATTCGGGATAAATATCCGGCCGCATCCCTGCATACATTGATATTAAGTAAAAATCACTACAAAAATGTCTTCGATCTTCCACCAGAAGAACTAGTAAGTATATTGCACTTAGCCAAAGTATGCCGAGAGCAAATCATTAAGGTTGATAATTCAGTCAAAGGATTCAATTTTGGTACAAACGCTGGTTTCGCAGCAGGACAAAGAATTGAACATGTTCACTTTCACCTCATTCCAAGACGTATAGGTGATTCTGAACCACCGGCCGGGAGATCATAAACGAGTGATCACACGTATCAACCGCATAGAGTTCGCACCCCCCCCCAACAGTGGCGCCGGATTTCTCTAGTCACTCGGCCATTCATGCGAAACATTTGGATTAGAAAGATAAAATGACTCTGTTCTTTAAACAACAGGAGAATGAAAATGAGCCTTCTTAACTCATTTACCACAAATAAAATAACGGAAAAAATGAGACGGCCCTGGGTTTTAAAGACAGGAATTGTCCTGGTCAGCGTGCTGGTTCTTTTTATCCTTGTCCTGTTCTTTGCTGGTCCACCGATTCTCAAGTCATATCTCACCACTAACCTCTCCAATAAGCTTGGGCGCAAGGTAAGCGTTGGGAAGGTTCACATTAATCCTCTAATGTTGTCTGTTACCATCGACGATTTTACCCTGGCGGAACACGATGGAAAGACTTCCTTTGTTGCATTCAAGCAGCTATATGTAAATGCACAGTTGGCATCGATTGTGCTTGGTGGTCCGGTACTGAGCGAGATTCGACTTAAGGAGCCGCTCATCTGGATTTTACGTGGTGCAGACAACTCATATAATTTTCAGGACATAATCAACCGTTTGAGCAAAACTCCAGCTGAGGCTCAACAGAAGACACCAAAATCTATGCGCTTTTCTCTCAACTACATTAGCATCAGCAAAGGGCAGATCAAATTCGATGATAGACTCAAAGGGCGCAAACATGAAATAAACGATTTAAATATCACGATCCCATTTTTGTCCAATCTGTTCTATCGTGTAGATGATTACATCGAACCGTCGTTTTCTGCCGCGGTGAATGGGGCTGCCATACGACTTAAAGGCCAGAGTAAACCCTTTGGGGACAATCGTGAGTTTTCGCTGAACCTTGTGGTAAAACAACTTGGGCTCAATGAATATCTGGCCTATATTCCAAAAAAACTTAATTTCACTCTTCCCAGTGGCACACTGGATGCAGATATTAATATTTCTTTTGTCCAACCTAAGGAAAGGGCACCTTCTCTGCAACTGTCTGGTAGTGCAGCCCTGAACAATCTTGTATTGAATGAGGCAAAAGAAGTGCCGATATTGAGGCTGAAAAGTCTTAATGTTGTGCTCGGCTGTATCGAACCCCTGGTCAAGCGCTTTACAGTGGACAGCATAACCCTCAGTGAGATGGAGCTGTTTGTACGTCGAGATCACGATGGGCGCCTAAATCTGGCCAATCTTGTTGAACCAGGTGATAAAAAGGAACCGATGCCTTATTTTCTGGTGAGGAAAATTGATCTGAATTCAACTGTTGTGCATGTGCGAGATGAACAAAGGGCACAACCCTTTGAAACTACTTTATGCGATATTAATCTCGTCGCCCGAGATATTACCAGCGAAAAAGATAAGGCAGGTCAGGTTGAACTTAGTGCAACCGGTTATAAAAACGCATCACTGAAAGCTGCTGCGGATATTGTTCTGGAACCGCTTACTGTCAGCAAACTGGATGTGCAAATTGCTGATCTCCGTTTGCCTCAAAGAGGCAGCAAGACAGACATTATACACATTGGTAAGTTCGATGTCACAGGGGGGACTTTCGAGTTTGAAGAACGCAAGGTCATCATCGACGAAATCTCCCTGGCAAAAAGCCAGTTCAATATTCAACGGGACAGTAAGGGGTTACTGAATCTAAGTGAAATTACCGGTGGCAAAAGCGAGAAGGCAGAAACAGAAGCTTTTCCCCCCTCCCCTCAATGGCAGTATGGGGTAAAAAAGGTGGCTCTCGATAACATCGGTTTACGCTGGCATGATGAGATGCCAGTGGAAGAAACTGCCAATATCGGAATAGAAAAAATTCAGGGCAATATTGAAAACATCTCGTCCATACCTAATTCTAGAGCAAAATTATCTCTTAAGGCTCTTTTAGGGCGCAGTGGCAAAGTGAACGTGGAAGGTAACGTTATTACGGTACCCCAGGTATCCGCAAAACTAAATCTGAAGGCAAGCAACATCCCCATTCTACCTGCACAGCCCTATTTTGGAGATAAGGTAAACATTCGCATAACAGATGGCACCTTAAGCGCACAAGGCAGTCTCAATGTACAACTTGGGAAACAGGCGCATACTCAATATCAAGGAAATGTCCAAGTGAGCAGTTTTGCAAGCGTAGACAATGTCAACCAAAATAATTTCCTTAATTGGGAAGCTCTTAATTTCAAGGATTTAAAAGTCTCAACAGAGCCTTTGGACATAGTCATCGAAGAGATTTTGTTAAGCAACTTTTACTCGCGTCTGATAGTTAATTCCGACGGCTCAATTAATGTACAGCATGTCATTGGCAGAGAGGAGGAAAGCAGACAGGCATTAATAGGTAAGGTCAAAAATCCCGTGCCAACGGCAGTGTCCCAGGGGAAAACAAATAGAGTGCTTGAGAAGCCGACAGAGACGGCTAAACCCAAACCAGTTAAAATCGGCCAGGTATTATTGCAAGGAGGTCGAGTCAATTTCTCCGACCGTTTTATAAAGCCTAATTACAATGTCAATCTTACCCAGATTAACGGAAGTGTTAAGGGACTTTCTTCGGATCTCGACTCCACGGCTGACGTTGAAATCCATAGCAAAGTGGACGACTCAGCACCAGTAGAGATACTTGGTAAAGTCAACCCCCTCTCCGGCAACCTCTTCCTGGATTTGACTGCTTCCGCCAAAGGGGTAGATCTGCCTACTGCAACGCCCTATTCTGCGCGATATGTTGGCTATCCAATCACCAAGGGTAAGCTGTCCATGGATGTAAAGTATCATATCGAGAACCGTAATCTTAGTGCGGAAAATCGCGTCATGCTTGACCAGCTCACCTTCGGTGGCAAAGTTGAGAGCCCGAAAGCAACCAAGCTTCCGGTACTTCTGGCGGTGGCTCTGCTCAAGGACCGCAACGGTGTCATCGACATCAAACTTCCCATTTCCGGTTCACTGGATGATCCAAAGTTTTCGGTCGGCGGTATCATTTTAAAAGTCATTATCAACCTAATTACGAAAGCCGTAACCTCTCCATTTGCGCTATTGGGCAAACTGTTAGGTAGCGGAGAAGAACTTTCGTTCGTCGAATTTGAACACGGCCGGGCAGATCTGGACAAAACCGCCAGAGATAAGCTTTCTTCGCTGGTCAAGGCACTGGAAAACCGGCCGGCGTTAAAACTAGACATCATAGGTCGTGTTGATCCATCCACAGACAAGGAAGGTTTACGCCGTCTGAACTTGGAACATAAAGTAAAAACAGTAAAATTTAAAAGTCTTGCCGCGAAGGCTAACGGTCCTTCCAGTCTTGAAGAAGTTAGTATCGATCCTACTGAATACCCCAAGCTGCTGAAACAGGCTTACAGTAAGGAGAAATTCCAAAAACCGCGCAATGTTATAGGCATGGCTAAGGATCTGCCTGTGTCGGAAATGGAAAAACTCATGCTTGCTAATATAACAGTATCGGATGATGACCTGCGTCAGTTGGCTATCAAGCGCGCTAAGGTTGTCGCTGACGCTATTGTCAAAGCGGGCGATGTCGCTACCGAACGGGTTTTCGTTCTTGAACCCAAGCTCAAGACAGAAGCCGATGAAGCGGAGAGCCCCGAAAAAGGCAGAGCCAACCGTGTCGATTTTTCCCTCAAGTAAATTTAACACATACAATATCGTACAATTACAAACGATAATAAGCGGCTTTTCTTATTTTTCCCTGTTGCATTTTATCTCTCAATATCATAAACTAAGAACTGTAAGTGTTAGTTAATATTGTGTTATACAGTAGATAAACCCTGTAAAAATTTTAACGGTGAAAAGATGGAAAAAATATTTGATGGTCAAAAGACTGCAAAATTAGGCACTGAGAAAAAACCCGCTGTTGTTAATGTACAAACAGAAGAAAGATTGAAAGAAGTAGCATCGATATTTGAAGAAAAGGGATGGAAATATACAATTGGGCTAGAGCCGGAAAAACCAGAGGATATTAACGAGTTAGAAATATTATTGAATCCACCAAAACCAAAGATAGCCAAAAAGAAAGTTGGCCGTAATGAGCCTTGCCCGTGTGGAAGCGGGAAGAAGTATAAAAAATGCTGTGGGATATAAGGCTATATGCACATAAAATATCCCCTGTTCCGGTCAAAACACTTTAATAATTATGCTCAGTTTAGGTAAAAGTAAATCTAGTGACCTTTATTCAAGTTAAAAAATCCTTAATAAATAAGAAATAATAAGGAGGCACTTATGAGTGGACTTTTGGGCGAACGATTAATTAAGAATAATAAGATATCAGCGGAACAGCTCCAGAAGGCGATTGAACGGCAGAGGATTCACGGTGGCAGACTGGGGAATAATCTGGTTGATCTTGGGTTCATGACCGAGGAAGAACTGTCGTCCTTTTTTGGGTCTGTTCCAAACGTTCCCAAAAAAATTGAAGATACTGGTCTTACGTTTACTTTTATAACCGATCTAATAATGAAACATGCTTTAAACATGCATGAATTTACAATTCCGGATATGGGATTTCAAACCAAGCTTCACATTTCTTTTGTGGATGATGCAATTGAGAGACTCCGGAAGGACAGACTGGTGGAAGTTAAGGGCGCTGGTCAGCTTTCCAAGCTTAGTTTCCACTTTGCGCTTACTGATGCTGGCAGGAAACATGCAACGGAATTGCTAGATGTTTCCCGGTATGCGGGTCCAGCCCCTGTCCCTTTTGCCGAATATCGAAACATGGTAGAGATGCAGACAATTAAAAATATTCTTGTGGATGAAAAAAGTATTCATGATGCTTTTTCCAATATTATTATAGGTGAACAGCTATTGAGGAGTCTTGGTCCTGCAGTAAGCTCGGGCAGGGCTATTTTCCTTTATGGACCACCTGGAAATGGCAAGACGACTGTTGCAGAAACAATTGGGAAAGTATTGCCTGGCAATATATATATCCCTTATGCAGTAATAGCTGAAGGGGAAATCATTACGATTTTTGATAAGTCAAATCACGTGACCGTTGAAACAAATCTCAGTCCCGATAAAGTAGATCAGAGATGGGTTCTTATAAAAAGACCTGTTATAATGGTTGGTGGTGAAATGACCCTCAAAGGGCTTGATTTAGATTTTAATGAAATAGCAAAATTTTATGAGGCTCCACTGCAATTGAAGGCGAATAACGGTCTTTTTATTGTCGATGACTTTGGCCGTCAACAAGTGGACCCCCAGGATCTTCTAAATCGCTGGATAGTTCCTTTGGAACGAAGAACGGACTTTTTGAGCTTCCAGACCGGGATGAAGATCGAAATTCCATTTGACCAGTTAGTTATTTTTTCAACAAATCTTGAGCCACGCAACTTGGTGGATGAGGCCTTTCTAAGAAGGATTCGCTACAAGATTAAAATTGATCATCCAAAATTAGACGAATTCAGAGAAATTTTTAGAAGGGTATCCAACCACAATCATATAGCTTTCAATGAAGATGCATTTAACTATCTAATTGAGAATTTTTATATAAAAGGAAATGTAAAGTTTAACTCCTGCCATTGCCGTGATTTAATAGACAATATAATAGACGAGGCTCATTATCACGGCACTAAACCCGAAATGACAAAAGAGTCTATAACGGCTTCATGGAAAAGCTACTTTGTAGAAATGTAGCCTCGATTCGGAAGAGACTGTAGAAACGCATCTTTAATAAATACAATAAATAGGGACAGCTGTTTTTATTTATAGTTAATAATATTCGGGTTATATAATTATAAACATAATTGTTTTTTTCTCCCTCATATCCTTGCCCTATCTAACCTTTTAATACTTCAAATCCATTAACTAATTACTACCTATCTGCCAGCTCCTAAAAAGTCAATATATAAGCACTGAGTAAAGAGACAAAAGGTTTTTAAATATTTAAATTTGCCAATAAAAATGTATACCTAATGAAAGAACAACTGTACTCCCGCTAATTTCAACCTTGAACAGCGGTAAACTTTATTGTATAAATATTAAGATCTTCTTTTTTAATAAGTTTTCTTGTTAGTTAAATACTATAGTTATCATCTCATATATAAAAACAACAGGTCAAATTTATGAAAATAATAAAAATAATCGCCTGTATAATCCTGATATTAGTTCTAGTTCTCTTTTCCTTAGGTTTTTTCTACTATAAATCTGTCTGGGTTACGGGTCTAGAGATTATAAAAAGAGATAATGTACAGAAAATAATGTCTGCTGAGAGTCCTGTCTATTATGAAGATGAAACGAATCTCCTTGGGGTCTTTTTTCAGGAAGAACATAGAAGGTATATCAAGTTCGAAGACATTCCCAAAGATTTTGTCAATGCACTAATTGCTGCTGAAGACCACGACTTTTATAAACATCGTGGTTTTGATTTTAAGGCCATTTTAAGGGCATTCTTTGTTAATATAAAATCAGGTGGAATTGTCCAGGGAGGTAGTACTATTACACAGCAAACAGCAAAAAATATATTTAAGAGAGAAAAGAGATCTTTCAGGGGTAAGATTAAGGAGTTGCTTCATGCATTTATATTGGAATCCTTTTATACCAAAAACGAAATACTTGAGTTTTATTCTAATCAATTTTTTGTAAACAGTAATGGCAGAGGGATAGGTGTAGCTGCTGGGTACTTCTTTGATAAACCTGCTAGTGAATTGAATTTAGTAGAATCTGCATTTATAGCGGGGGCTGTAAAGGGACCTAATAAATACAACCCATTTACTAAAAATACCCCTGAAGAAAAGGAAGAGGTTGAATTATTAGCCAAGGAACGAAAGAATTATGTCCTGAAGAATATGTATAAACTGGGAATGATTTCAGAAGAGGGATATCAAATTGCTAAGGAAGAGAATGTACCTTTTAAAGAAGGTCAAATAGGCTACCGGCTGAAAGTTGTTCTTGATTATATACGGGATCAACTTCAATCAGAATTGTTCCAGGAAATCCTTCTAGAGCAGGGGATCGACAATTTCACCACTTCCGGGATTAAGATATACACTACAGTCAATAAAGAAATTCAAGAGAGCTCTTTCTTTGCTCTGAAGAGGAATTTGTCCTTCTTGGAAACTAAGTTAAACGGATATGACAGGGAAATAGTTCAAAATAGATATGCCAGTCTTGTTGAAGCAGAACCTGAAAAACTAGAGGTTGGCAATTTCTGTTTTGGCAAAGTTTCAAAGGTTACAATAAAGGGGCGTTCATCCCATATTGATGTAGAATTCAAAAACGCAAAAGGGCGTATCGATTACTCAGGAATTCTTAGGTTAGGAAATGCATGGATGAAGTCAAGGATTGGAGAGTGGGCAGAGATAGATGAAAGTCATATTAAAGAATTTTTAAAGAGATTCCAGCCAGGAGATTTTATCTTTGTCTATATAAAAGAATATGATTCGGAATCAGATATTCTGCATTTGGAGCTGGAGCAGAGACCGGAAGTAGAGGGTGGTATTATAGTATTGAAAAACGGAGAAGTAAAGGCAATGATAGGAGGTTTTAAAGATGAGTTTTTCAATAGGGCAGTGAGCGCAAAGAGACAACTTGGCTCGATATTTAAACCAATAGTATATACAGCAGCTCTGCAGTTAGGTTGGAATAATTTGGATGCCTTGGAAAACGATGAAAAGACTTTTGAATTTGAAGAAACGTTATATTCTCCAAGACCAGATCATGAGAATATCTACCCTATTGTATCCTTGGAATGGGCAGGTGTAAAATCGGAAAATATTGCCACAGTATGGCTTCTTTATAATTTATGTAATAAATTGGATATGAATCAGTTCAGACAGGTTGCAGAAAAAGTTGGTCTAGCTCAAAGAAATGATGAGAGCTATAATGAATATGCAACGAGAATTAGAGACAACAACGGTGTACTGGTAAATGATACAAATTTAAAGGAAGCAGCCTTTGAGGATGCCAAAAAGGAATTGATTACTGATCTTATATTTGAGGGCAAAGAATTCGAGATTAAAGGACTTAACTCTCTGAAACTTGAAGATTTTTCCGAGAATAAGTTTAATTACAAATATTCCCCTGAGACGATAGACCGCTTGTCTATTATTATGAAAAGACATTATAAAGCAATTAAGAGCATCGACCCATACGACTTTAGGATCCTGTCAAGGATAAGGGATTTCAGGGTATTAGTAGGACTGAAATATGTGGTAAGACTATCAGAGAAGATGGGTATTTCAACTAAGTTGGATGAGGTTTTATCTTTCCCTCTGGGTTCTAATTCTATAAGCATATTAGAAGCTTCATTGGTTTACCATACTATAATTTCTGGTAAAATTTATTCTCTTACTGAAAATGGTAATGTGGATAATATTCCTATTATTAAGAAGATTGTAGATCCTCAAGGAGAGGTAATATACGAATACAAACCAAAAGATACCCGTATCCTGGACGAAAGAATATCAAACATGGTTACATCTATATTGAGGAATGTAGTTAAGCATGGTACAGGAAGCAGCGCGGAAGGCAGAATCGTCTTGCAGTTGGATGGTGTTCTGGGGAATACTAACTTAAAGGGGGCATCTTTTAAGATACCTGTTTTTGGAAAGACAGGGACATCCAATGATTATACAAACTCCAGCTATTGTGGATTTATCCCTGGACCTTCTGAAGAGAAAAGAAGCTTGGACACCGAAAATAGTTATGTAATTGCATCTTATGTTGGGTATGATGACAACAAACCTCTTGAAAGTAAACATATTAAAATATATGGTGCTTCTGGTGCTCTTCCAATCTGGATTGACGTGGCTAAAGCCTTGGTAAAGACAAAGGAATACTCAAGCAAAATAGATACTGCAGATTTAATATTTCAGGGAGTAAATGAGATACCTTTAAATAAGGCACCAGAAATGATATCAGTAGCTGTTGATAACCTTAATGGTATGCCTTTAAGACCCGATAGAGGAGAGAAAGGTCTGGAGTCAACGTTAAACATCGACACTTATGGGAAGATGACCAGATATGGTTTTACACCAAACAGGTTTTTTTCACCATATCCTTAGCAGTAGAATAGATGATTTTTAGAATAGGTGGTATATGAATATTATTAGAAGACCGTTTTTTTTTATTTTAGTAATAGTTATTTTGTTTTCCGGCTGTGTAACACTTAAAAAGCCTCTGCCTGTAGCGGAAAAGACAGCTCCACAACCAATAAGGGATAAAACTGTAATTGCTGAATCTCTATTGGGAAAAAGAATTGGAGGGCTGGCTAACCGAATAAGAGAGTATCAAACCCTGGAAAAACAACTCGCCATAGAGGGAAAAAGCGATTCAAAGGAATTTGAAGAGTTACAGGAAAGCCTAAGAAATGCCCAGGGTCTATTGAAAACTTACAGGGAGATAAGTGAGTTTCAAGCAATGCTTTTAAGATATATATCAAATTATAAAGAAAAAGAGACTTACCGAGGTATGATAGAAGGTCTTTTTCAGGAACTTACCAGATTGGAAGATGAGTACTTTAAATCTAAACATAAAAGATGGCTTTCTGAAGAACAGTTCTTAAAAAAATACATTTCAGAGATAAAAATGATTGAAACTTTCTGTGCTAATAAGGATTATGTAAAACTCATTAAATCTTTTAGAATTTTAAAGGAAAAATATGGTGAGGATTTCATCCCTGCAAATACTATGTTGTGTTATGCAGATGCTCTTTCTAACACAAACCAATTTAAAGAAGCAATTAAAGTCGCTGAGGAAGTTATTAATAAGAAGCCTTTGGATTCCGCCGAGATACGTTCGAAAATAATTGATTGGTATCTTAAAATTAATAGTCCTGATAACGCATTGAAAAACTTTGAAAAATTATCCAATGAAATAGACAGGAAGATAAGCATGTTCTTTCCACTCAAAGAAAAGCTAAAACCATCTGTCCCCGGAAAATTAGACGTAACTAAAAAAGAAATGCTAAAAGGTCGTATTGTTGAAGAAGATATAAAACCAGTTTATGTTGAACCTGAAGAGAGCAAAGTTGCAGAAGATGTTAAAAAAAGTGTAATAGAAAAGAAAAGTCCAATAGAGATAAAAGGAGACTTACGTGTAGAGATTGAAAAAGGACTGAACCTTGCAAATACATTAATTCTCAAACAAAAGTTTAAAGAAGCTGAGGGGATATTAATAAAGCTTAAGGATGGCAACAATACACCTCAGGAAAAAGAGGCAGTGCAAAGTGCTCTTGAAATCCTCAAACTTGAAGAGAAGATAGCTAAAATAGATGAAGAAAATGAGAAATTCATGATGGCAAAGAAGTATATAGAAAGCGAAGAGTATGAAAAAGCCATCAATAAATTAAATGAATTAAAGGATAGTAAAAAATATAGACAAGAGAGCAAGGAGTTAATGAGGAAAGCCATAGATGGATTTGCCAGAAGTAATAGAGAAGAAGCTGCGAAATTATTCCTAAAAGCAAATAACACATCGAACCTTGCTGATAAGAAAGGGCTGCTTTTGAAATCTCTTGAATTGTTAAAGAAGGTTATGACTGAGTATCCTAAAAATGCTTACTCGGAAAAGATAACAAATAATATTGAGACTATTAAAAAAGAAATTCTTTATATCGACCCTAAGTTTTTCCAGAATGAACCAAAAACCTGATGCAATAACTCTAATAGTTATTCACCTTTATTCTAAAAAGCGTACTGTGATATTCTTATAATAATAAATTAAGCAGAAATTATTATTAGTCTTTGCTACAAAATATGCTTTCCGTTTTATATTTAACACCATTTTTATAGTATATCTTCTTATCTCTTTATTCCATATTGACTATAACCTTATTAGGGGAATATTTTGGTTTTTACTCGGTATTATAGCCAGAATATGAGGCAACCATTATTGTATTTGTTTTTCCTCTGGTTAATCTGAAAATAGAATATTTAAATCAATTAATTGCTTTCCTTGCGTTAGGTTGGCATATGAGCGTTTTATGATAGTTTCTCAACCCTTTGTGCCTTGAATGTAACACGTTGCAAACTCCCCTGTGTCACCAGTTCCAGCTCTGATTTAACACCTATTTCATTAAATATTGCTTCTTCTACCTTCTCTCTCAGAGTTTTTATATTCTTAACTTCAGGTTTGTGTTCTAATTTGAGTTTCAACAGGTCCATATCAGGCTTTTCCAGTATTATTCTAAACTCATCCTCAAGCTCTTCAATCTTAGCAATGACCTCCTCCACATCTATTGGAAGCACCTCCTTTTCACCGATCTTCATAAGCTGAGAAACGCGTCCTTTTACATAAGACAACATCGGCAAGGTACGGCCACAAGAACAAGGCTTATAAGGGAGGATACTTCCAATGTCCCCCACTTTGTATCGAAGAAGGGGCATAGCCTCTCTGGTTAGAATAGTGAAAACCAATTCTCCCTCTTCACCTTCTGGGAGGGGTTCCCCGGTTTTTAGGTTTACAACCTCTATAATTCCTGTGTCAGAATGAATGTGCATTCCGATCCTTGCTTCGCACTCAGAAGCAAAACAAGGGAAGGTCTCTGCCGCACCGTAACCGGCCATGAAGGGAATCCCATATTTCTCCTCAACCTTTTTCTTATATGATTCAGCCCACCCTTCACCGACTCCGCTCGCCAGCCTCAGTTTTGTTTCTTTTACCTTTATTCCCAGTTGTTCCATCCTTTCAAAGTAACCCAGGAGTAGTGAAGGCAAATGTTCAATGACCGTAACCCTTCCATCCCGGGTCAATTGTATCTGGTGATCAGTATTATATCTTCCAGCGCACATCAGGATTAGGGATGCCCCTAATTCTCTATATGCTTGAAGGCAAGAATCAATTCCGTGGAGCACCTGTACCATATCTGAAGGACGTACACCCATTGTCCAACGTCCACGTGCTTCACCTTGCCTGATGGAGACTTCCACGTCTTTTTTGCTATAAGGGATAGGAACAACTGCACCAACGGTTCCAGATGTTGAGTGAAACATCTTAATCTCATCTTCAGGAATAGCCAGTCTATCCTTCCATAGGACATCTGTATCGACTTCTATATCCATGGTGAAGGGGATCTTGCGAATGTCTTCTAAAGTCGATATGTTTTCAGGTTTTATTCCTGCCTCGTCAAATAAACGCCGATAATAATTTGTCCTGGTATAGGCCCATTCTACTGCATGTTGAAGCCTTTTTTCCTGCAGCTTGCGAAGCTTTTCTAATGGCATAGTCTCAATCTCTTCATTCCAGAATTTCCTTTTCTCCATATAGCTCTCCTTATAAAGTCTCCCACATATTACTACCTGCCAAAAATTTACTTCAGCTACGTGACATCTTAAAATTCCACTCTGGGGTCAGATAACGTTCTTTTAGATACTGTTCCTTGAGTTGTTGCTCTTGAAGACTAAGTTCTCCTTCCACTAACTCTGCCTGTAACCCTTTTTGAAACCCTTCAGTGAAAGCTTCTATTAATCCAAAAAAATCTATCTCTTTATCCGTATGGTCATTTATTGAAGTTATTTTCCCCGCCAGATAATCTATCGCCTCTTCTCTTTTCAAGTCCTCAACTATCATGATTTCAGATAGTTTTTGAGTATCATGTTTCAGTAAAATAGAACCGTGCTGAAGAAAAGCACCATCCACTCGTCTTTGAGCACTTCCACAAATCTTTTTTCCGCATACAGATATCTCATATCTTGAAGGGGATGAAAAACAGCTAGGGTCTGATTTTTTTCCAGATAAACCGACGTCCTCTCCTTTTGGCATAAATAGCTGAACATCAATGCCGAGCATCTTAAACCCCTCGATTAAACAGGAACTTATTTTCTCGTAGGTTCCCATTATATTTTGTGGGAAAAGAGGGTTGTCTGACGAACAGACAAAAGAATAGGTCAATTCTTCATCGTGTAAAACTGCTCTCCCTCCGGTAGTACGACGGACAAGATCAACCCCCAACCTTTCACATGCCTGTAAGTTGATGTTACCTTCAACCCGTTGGGAATAGCCCAGAGAGACAGCATGAGGTCTCCAACCGTAGAACCTGATGGTAGGTAAAGATTTACCCTGGCTACAAGCTGTCAATATAGCTTCATCTAAAGCCATGTTCTCAAAGGCATTCAGAAAGCCAGTGGTCAACAATCGCCACTTTTTGGAGTTCTCTTCATCCATTATTCTTCTGCCGTTATGTAAGAATCTTTTCTACAAGTCTACTTGCATGGTAAGAGCTTCGAACAAACGGGCCTGAGGTTATTTCCTTAAAACCCATTTCTTCACCTATTGATTTGAGCTCTTTAAACTCATCAGGAAGGAGAAACCTTTCTTCTGGAAAATGATGATCAGAAGGGCTTATATACTGTCCCATAGTCAGGATGTCACATCCGACATTTCTTAGGTCTTTCATGGAACAAAGGACCTCTTCTCTTGTCTCTCCCAAACCAAGCATTAAACCCGATTTGGTCACAATATCACTTTTAAAGTCTTTTACATACCTCAGTACACTCAGAGAGCATCGGTAATCTGCCTCAGGCCGAATTGCCGGGTAAAAACGCGGAACAGTTTCCATGTTGTGGTTAAAGACGGTGGGGCGGGATTTAATCAATTTCCTTATAGCATTAAAGCTACCCTTAAAATCAGGAACTAATACCTCAATTTTAGAATCGGGTAAAGCTTTTCGTATTTCTATGATAGTCTTTGAAAAGTGTTCAGCACCTCCATCCGGCAGGTCATCTCTGGTTACAGAAGTAACAACCACATAGGTTAATCCGAGAACCTTTGCTGCTTGTGCTACCCTTAATGGTTCATCTAATTCAATAGGAACTGGAGATCCACTTTCTACAGAGCAAAATCTGCAGTTTCTGGTACATATATTACCCATAATCATAAAGGTGGCTGTTCCTTCTCCATAACACTCACCGATATTCGGGCATTTAGCACTCTGGCAGACTGTGTTTAGTTTAAGCGCTGAGATAACTTCCCTAACCTTAAATAAGTCCTTACCTCTATAAATATCCTTTTTTAGCCATGAAGGAAGTCTGGTAACTCTCACGGTTATTCTCTCTTAAATAAATCGTCTCACATTACTTTCTACCACCATAGACTGCAAATATTCCATATTTGTAGAAACAATCTACATCCTTAAATCCAGCTTCCTTCAAGCCATTCAATTGAATAGTTAATGTATCAAGCCTACTATGATGTTCCTTTTCCTTATGATTACTGATAACACCTTCATGTCCACTTTCTAAATTCAACTCAGTCTGTCTCTTTATTATCCACTCCTTCCATAATTCCAGATACCATTTTTCAAGGGTCTCTGTTGGTGAAAGGACGACATCTGTGTTTAAGAAATACCCCCCTTTACTTAAGTGGGAATAGATATAATTAAAGATAGACTTCTTCTCATTCGTCGTCAGATGGTGAATAGCAAGAGAGGAAATTACAAGGCTAAATTCCTGAAGTAAAATGTCTTTGTACAACAAATCCTGGAAACTTGCTTTAATTAAACGGGTATTACTAAAACCGGTTAGCCTTTCTCTGGCCTTGTCAAGCATATCTTCTGAACCATCAATTAAAGTAGCATATATTGAACCATCGATTTTTAAAAGCTCGTGTGCAAGGATACCATCTCCGCACCCCAGGTCCAAGACTGTATTTTGTTGCTTTTCTCCCAAGAAATACCTATAAAAGGATTTCAATACTTCCAGCATTGTTTTTCGTTCTAAAATTCGTATATCTGCTGTTTCCAGGTACTCATGAGCAAAGTCTTTTTCAGCCCATCGGGTGTTGTCAAATTTCGTCATAATTATTACCACATTATATCATCAAGGTTATCGCATATTACCCCTGGCAAGAGAGGCAAATATACCTCCAAAACAAAGGGAAGCAAAAATTATAAAAATTACTTTCAAGCCTTTCAAAAAAAGTGGGTAGTATTCAGGTGTAATTTGAACCCTTCCAATGTATAAAGCAAACATAAGCATTGCAATTCCCATGCTGAGCATCTGTCCAACAAGCCTCATTGTCCCGACCATTCCGGAAGCTACCCCATAGGACCTCTTTTCAACAGAGCTCATAATTGCATTCGTATTAGGGGATGAGAAAAGGGCAAAACCAAAACCGACCAGGATTAGACTGGAAATAATAAACGATAAAGACGTTTCACCCTTCAAAAAGGTGAACAGGAAAAGCCCTAAAGAAGTCAACATCATACCAATTGAAGCAACTATCCTTGGTTCAATTCTGTCTGAGAGTCTGCCCGCAACGGGAGAAAATATAGCCATTACAACAGGCTGAGATACTAAAATAATGCCTGCATTTTGAGGGCTAAACCCTTTTATATATTGCAGGTAAAGGCTCAGAAGAAAGCTTATGGCAAATGTTGCGCTATAATGGATCAAAGCTGCCAGGTTAGAGAAAGCAAAGATTGTATTATTAAGAAAGAGTCTTATATCTAAGACAGGAGTATTAACCTTCATCTCCCACATAACGAAAGAAAATATACCTAATGCACCAATTAGAATAAGCCATACACCAGATATTTTGGGCAGGAGAGAAAAACCGTACATTATAGCTATAAGTGTAAGGGCGTAAAAAAAAGACCCTACAAGGTCAAACTTCTCCCCTTTTGCTTCAGCCCATTCCCCTTCTAATCTCCAGAAAATAAAGCTAATTATTATTATGCCTAGAGGTACGGTAACAAGAAAAATGCTTCTCCACCCAAAATGCTGTGTTAAAAATCCACCTAAAAATGGACCTATAGACAGCCCTATATAAACCGCAGCAACATTTATCCCCAGTGCTTTACCTCTTTCTTTAATCGGAAACGCCGAAGTTAAAATAGCTACACCTGTTCCAAATATCATTGCACTTCCTATCCCCTGTAAAACTCGGAAGATAATTAGCGTAACAGCAGATGTTGAGATAGCAGAAAGAAAAGAAGAAACAGTAAAAAAAACCACACCATATGTAAAAATCTTTTTTCTTCCGTGTATATCTGCTATCCTTCCAAAAGGGACAAGGAAGATTGCTGCAGCCAAAAGATACGCGGTGGCAACCCAATTTAACATAACCGCATCCATAGCGAATTCTTTTCCAATCGAAGGAAGAGCAATATTAACAGAAGAGCCCATAAATGGAGTAAGAAAAGATGCCATGGTAGCAATAAATAAAACAGCCCATTTATTAAAAGTCTTGTCCATATCTGGTTTTTCAGGCTTATTATAAACCTCAGTGATAGTCATGTGTTCCCAACACGACTTTAATGCCTGTCCTTTCCTCCAAAATTTTTGCTAGATCCTCGGCCTTGGTGTAGGGACACCCAGGTTTGGCTTCAGCCATACATGTACTAAAATGAATCACATCTGGTTTATTTTCGGATAATTTCATGGACATACCAAAATTGGGAACAACAGTACGACCAGGGCATTCACATGTAATAAAGGCTACTACCTGGTGTGGTTCCTCAAATTTGCCTTCTCCTAGAGCCGCTGATTTCAGGCATCGCCACTCACCAGGGCAACCATAACCACTATCCATATAAGCACCACAACCTATAACAGCAACTTTTTTCATCTCAACCTCCTTTTATAGTATTTTTACCCGTTATTTTTTACTCCTAATTTGTTTAATGTCAAGAGGTAACGGAATTTTATTGTCTTGTCTTTTGGGATCTATCTTTTAGATAATGCTGGGGAACGTAGAATCAGCATAGTTATAGTTACACATAGGGCAAAACCGGCTATAACCGCAAAGCTCATGTTGTAAGAGCCTGTCCAATCTCTAATTAAACCCACAAAATAGGGGCCCAGCACCATACCAATGCTTAGACAGGTCGATATAACACCAAAACCGAAACCGAGATTTTGAGGCTTCATGATATCAGACGGTAAAGAAAATACTGGAGCGGGCACTAATGCAGCTGCAACAGCAACCATGGCCATCAAGAATATAAGTAAAGAAGTGGCATAGGGGATAAAAAACATAAGAACGGCTAAAGCAAAACCTCCTATGGCTATCAAGGTTTCTTTAAAGCCTATTTTATCTATAAGGTAACCAACAACAGGGCTGAATATGAAAGAGCCCCATACAATAAAACTGGTAAGAAATCCGGCAAGCCCTATGCTTAATCCCTTGTCTGTTATAAAGAAGTCTGGTCCAAAAGTAGTAAAAGAGATTGTTGATGCATTAAACCACATCCATGCAATTCCTACTAACCATATTGAAATACCCGCTTTCTTAAAGTTACCAAGCCCTATACCCTTCTCACTAACAGATTTGTCTTTAATAGAAGGAGCTGGTTTGTAGAAGATAAGGAAGACTATCAAAGCTATAACAGTTACAATTCCACTGATAGAAACGGACACTTGCCAACCCAGATTCTCCCCTAACCAGCCTAAAGTAGTAAACGATATTATTGTACCCATGGGTAAGGCAGTATTAAAAATCCCCATAGCCATGCCTATTTCTTTTCCATTGAACCATTGTACGAGAAACTGGGGCAGACCTATTGAAAGAATTGAAGCGCCGGTTCCTGACACTATTCTACCAAGGGAAATAACAAAGAATGTCTCGCCAAAAATTACCGTTAAGGTACCAATAATCATCATAATAAAGCAGAAAGCGACTATTTTCCTCGTCCCATACAGATCAAACAATATCCCCCCTGGTATGGACAGGAATATCCCAGGTAGAGCAAAGAGACTCGTGAGAAGTCCCGCCTGGGCATGAGAGATATTCAAATCCTGGATAATCAGACTTAAAACAGGTGGTATACACTGTAATACAAACGTGAAGGCAAGCATAGATATGTAGGCTAAGACTAGAATATTCCACCGGTACCTTTCATCCATACAACTACTTCCTCTCGTATAAAAATCCCCTTTGGGGATCCAGTCTTTTATATAATATCCGGATATTCAAACTCCTCTGTTATGATTCAACCATTCTACTCTTTGATATCGTTAAGGAATAACCTCCTGTATTCCTCCAGGTTTTTCTTGCTAACCTTCTTACTACTACTTATACTGTTATATACAGTGGTTGGATCCCCAGCTATCTTTATGATATTATCTCTGTCAGGGTCTGATAATACGGAAGGGTGAATTTGGGTGTTATTTTCTGTCTTTTCTGCTTTATCGTCTGCTAAACTATAAACATTATTGATGATATAGTTAGTTTATTTCCCACCTTATCCAGCCACCGGTGCAAAGTTCTCCTAAGCAATAATGTTCGAAAACTGCATCCTTGTTTTCCTCTTTCAGCCTCTTCAGAATTTCATCAATACTTCTGTATAGACAGTCATGATAATAATCAACAAGTTCTCCATCTATGTATACCATTATATCAGTGCTCTTATCAAAATTTATGTGCTGTTCTATATAGATTTTTTTAGGCAAAGGTACTCTCCAATAATTAATTACAACAACTGTAATGCTGAAAAAGAACAAACTCCATAACTAATTTATTTTTCAGAAAGAAAAAACGAAATTATACCTAGAACCAGGATTACTAACCCAGAAATAATATATATTGTCATATAAGTAGTGGCTTCACCATACAGGTTGACAAACTGTTCCCTGTTATAAAAATATCCCCAGTATAAAACAAACATATAGGACGTTGTGATACCTAACTTTAAACGGCGTAAAAGCATGCAAATGGTTATTATAAACACATACACTGCCATCTGTGGTAGGGGCACACCCAGCTCTGTCAGTTGAAAAGCTTCCACGATTTTCTCTCCTTACTTATATTAAGTTTTTGGTTAGTTAATTTTGAAACATTTTTTTCATGGTTGAGTTTTTATCAGTGCTTTTCACGTAGTTTAATTTAATTAATTGCCGACTGTATGTCAACTAGAACTTGTAAGTTATTAGGTTTATGTGGTAAAGTGCAGGAAACTAAATGCAACCTATTCTAGCCAATATCTTATAATTTAACAAGGGGATAAAGGAAAAACATTTTGTGGACAATTTGATTCAACATGCTATCAATCTTGGTGTCAGTGACGCTAAGATTGTATCTGTAGAGGATATTTCAATTGAAGACCATTTTGCAAAAATGTGTGAAGAACCACAATGTAATGGATATGGACAGGCAATAAACTGCCCGCCTTATATTATGAAACCTTACGAATTCAGGGAATATATCAGTCAGTATAAACTTGCCCTAGTCTTTAAGCTCGATGCCCCCACACACATACTTATTACCGATGACCGGCTTGATGTAGCCAGGATTATTCATGAAACTGCTGCCAATTTGGAACAATTTGCTGTGGGTGAGGGATATAAAAATTCGAAGGGGTTTGCCGGAGGTTCCTGCAAATTAATTTTTTGCAGCGAATACGATGAATGCTGTGCTTTAAATGAAGGCGTTGAATGCAAGTTTCCTGACCTGGCAAGGCCTTCCCTTTCGGGGTTGGGAGTTAACTTCCTTAAACTTAGCAAGGTATTGGGCTGGCAGACAAATAAAATCACAAAAGACAGCAATCCTGATGAAGTCCCCATGGGGATGATGGCAGGGATAGTTTTTATAGGGCAGGTGGATACACGGCAGGAAATACCCTGCTGATTGACTTTGTTAGAAATGACAAAATGTGAATAAAACACCGGGAAAGGTTTTTATGAAGAAATTTAAAAAGTATGCTGTTGTTATCCTTATCTTGTCTGTGTTTTTGCTTACCGCTTCTTTAACTTGGGCGCTTAGCCTTAAAGGTCTTGTGGAGGAGCATACCCTGAAAAACGGCATGAAGATCCTCATGCTTAAGAGGCATTATTCTCCTACAGTATCCTTCTTCATGAGTTTTAAGGTTGGTTCAGTAGATGAGTATTCCGGAATTTCTGGGACAGCCCATCTTTTGGAACACATGCTCTTTAAAGGAACAAAGATTTTGGGCACAAAAAACTATGCGGAAGAAAAAAGAATATTGGATGAAATCGATAAGTTAGCTATAAGACTTGATAATGAGAAAGCTAAAGGCAAAAATGCAGACGAGACTAAAATAAGCAAATTAAAAGTTGAATTTGCAAGATTACATGTAAAACACAAAAAATATGTAATAAAGGATGAGATAGATTCAATATATTCAAAAAACGGGGGGGTCGGATTAAATGCTTCAACAAGTTATGATGTTACAAGCTACATGGTCAGCCTTCCATCAAATAGGGTTGAGCTTTGGGCAAAGATAGAGTCGGACAGGATGTTGAATCCGGTACTTAGAGAGTTTTATTCCGAAAGAGACGTAGTTATGGAAGAGCAAAGGCAGAGATTCGAGGCCAGCCCTGACGGAAAACTCTTTGAAAACTTTATGGCAGCAGCTTTTATAGCCCATCCGTATAGAAGGCCGATAATTGGATGGGTATCAGATTTAATGTTTTTAAAAAAGAAAACTACCGAAAAGTTCTTTAAAACCTATTACGCTCCAAACAACACCGTAGTGGCAGTAGTGGGTGATATAGATTTCCAAAAGACTTTAGAGATTATCAAAAAATACTTTGAACATATTCCTTCTCAACCTATCCCATCACTTACATACACAAAGGAGCCAGAACAGATGGGAGAGAGAAGGGTTAAAGTAAAATTCGATGCGAATCCCAGCTTGATTATAGGTTATCATAAACCAACTGTACCTTATTTTGACGATTACGTATTTGATGTTATAGATGGAATACTTTCTAGTGGCCGAACCTCCAGGTTTTATAAAAGATTGATAGAAGAAGAAAAGATTGCAGTAAGTGTAGAAACAGCCAACGGGCTTCCGGGTGCAAGATACCCGAATCTTTTTGCTATATTTGCTACACCGAGATATCCCCATACCACAGCTGAGCTAGAACAGGCCATATACAAGGAAATAGAGACGTTGAAAAACGAACCGGTAAGTGAAAGGGAATTAAGAAAAATAAAAAACCAGATACAGGCCGCTTTTATAAGGGCACTCAATTCCAATTATGGTTTAGCAAGTAAGCTTTCTTATTACCAGACTGTTGCAGGAGATTGGAGATATATAGAAGATCAATTGGATGTAATAGAACGAATAACTCCTCAAGATATAATAAAGGCTGCTCAAAAATATCTTATCGAGGACAACAGAACAGTGGCAGAGCTGGTAAAAAAGGAGAAAGAATAGAGAGGGGTCAGGATGACAATCGTAAAAAGGGCATCAATTAATTCATTTTGTTTAATACTAATAACACTCTCTCTATTCGTTGTGGTCACGGATAGACAGTTAGTCCTTGCAGAGAATTCTAGCTTGCTACAGCACCCAAGGGACATGGTTTTTAATCCAGTGGCCTTTTCTCCTCCCAAAGGAGAGCGGGTAACTCTAAATAACGGTATGGTGTTGTATATCCTTGAGGACCACGAGCTACCTGTACTGAATTTATCTGCAGTTATTAGAACCGGCTCTGTTTATGAACCTGCGGGCAAGACAGGTTTGGCTGAATTAACTGGTACTGTTATGAGGACAGGCGGAACCATTTCTATGCCCCCGGATGAGATAAATAACCAACTGGAATATATTGCAGGTTCTGTAGAGACTAGTATTGGGACCGAGTCCGGATCTGCCTCGCTTTCTGTGATGAAAAAGGATATAGACATTGGCCTCAAGATATTTGCTGATATCATAATGAACCCAAAGTTCAATCAGGAAAAGCTAGACCTGGCTAAAAAACAGGAGATTGAGGCAATAAGACGCAGGAATGATAACCCCGATAGCATAGCATTCAGAGAATTCAGGAAGCTTTTATATAAGGATAATCCCAGAGGAAGGATATCCTCAATCAAATCTATTAACGCCATTACCAGGGAAGATTTGGTTGAATTTCACAAAATGTTCTTCCATCCTGAAAATATAATGCTTGCTATCTCCGGAGACTTCCGGAAGGATGATATAGTAAATAAGGTTGAAAAAGCCTTTCAAGACTGGAAAAAAACCGGAGTCAAGATACGCAGAGAATCGCCCCCTTCATATCCCTTTGAAAAGTCTATAAATTATGCCTTTAAGGATGTGCCTCAGTCCACAATTGTACTTGGGCATCTGGCGCTGGAAAAAAACCATCCTGACTATTTCCCTTTTAGGGTATTGAACTATATCTTGGGAGAATCCGGCTTCAATTCCAGGTTGACTTCAGAGATCAGGTCAAATAGAGGTCTTGCATACAGTGTGGGAAGTTTTTACAGAGGTGATGTAGGATACGGGGTTTTTGCCGTCTTATGTCAAACTAAATCTGTTACTACTTCAATAGCCATATCTCTTATTTATGACATAATAAAAGACTTAAAAAAAAATGGTGTCACAGCGGAAGAACTTCTATGGGCGAAAGAGTCTATCATTAACAAATTCATCTTTTCTTTTACATCTTCTGCCAGTATAGTTAATCAACAGATTACCATAGACTATGACAATCTGCCTGAGGATTTTTTAGAGAAGTATCAGAAAAACATATTAAGGGTCACTCTTAATGATATTAAAAGAGTAGCAAAAAGATACCTTCACCCGGATAGTTCCATTCTTGTCGTTGTGGGCAAAAGTAAAGATTTTGATAGACCACTATCTGAGTTTGGCAAGGTTCATGAGATAGAGTTGAAAGATGAGTAATTTTTTCAAAAAATACTCATTAACTATATTACTAAAACTTCTTTTATTACATTGAAAGAAGTTAATTAACAGAAAGGTCTTTTTACATAATGAAAATTGCATATACAGGGTTGAATCTGCCGGAAGGTAAGATAAAGTTCAATGATGAAATATTTCTGAATCTTGCCGAGAAGTTTCAGCCCATAAAGTTGTCACCATACTATTTCGAATTTCTGCCGGACAACTACGAGTTAGCCGATATCATTGCTATAGCGGATGAACATATTCTGGATTTGCTTATTCTTGACATGGAGAAAATAGAAAGCAGGCTGCCGAGGGTAGAGGACCCGTTTGAAAAGGAGGTCCTCAATAAATGTCTGGTACAGCTTGAGGATCAGAAGCCGATCTGCGATTTATTCCTGGATAAAAGCGAACAGGCTATAGTCAAAGCGCTCAGACTGTTGAGTTTTTTACCAACACTGGTTATCAAGGATACATCACTTGACCCAAATGATGTGTGCCGAGATGGAATGAATAAAGCTGGAAAGATGTTTTTTTACACAGTAGGTAAGCAAGAAGTTCATGCATGGCTGGTCGAAAAAAATACTAATGCCGTGATGTGTGCCGGAAAGATTCATTCAGACCTGGCTCGAGGGTTTATCAAAGCAGAAATTGTAATCTGCGAAGATATAATGACAGTTCATAATATGCAGGATGCAAGATCTAGGGGACTAACCAAACTTGTTGACCATGATTATATAATCCCTGAACACTGTATCCTTGACATACGCTTTAACATTTGATGTCCCACGCATAAAGCAATCCATAAATAACGTCTTTTGATTTGTCCAGAAAGGGCAAAGGCAAACCTTAAAGAATATAGGGAGGTGTCAAATGAAAAAGGCAAAAATAATAATTTTATTTACGCTTTTTCTTTTATCAATCAGTCTTTTTTGGACAGTGGAAGCTTCAGACCAGGGAAACAAGGATATTATAGGAACATGGTACGGCAAGTACTATTATACCTATTCCGAGAAGTTGGTTCCAACAGAGTTTAAGCTGATTATAGACAGAGTCGAGGTAAATGCTTTCTGGGGTGTAGTTGTTGAGCCTCGCACAGATTGGGGACCTGCCTCCTTAAGTGAATTTAAATCAAGCGTAACAGGCATTATCGATTCTAAGTTCAAGAAAATAAGGTTTATTAAAAAATTGGAGTTTGCAGGCGGGCATGCAATATATTATGAAGGGTTTTTGCAAGACAATAACAAGTTAAGCGGACAATGGATTATTAATGAAGATTGGACAGGATCCTGGCAAGCAGAAAAGATTAAGTAGTTTAACAATTAGAGATTAGGTAAATGCTAAAACAAAAGATATATACACTTCTTGCAACAGTTTCATTTATCTTTTTTTTATCAGCCAGCACCTGCTTTTCAGCTGACTTTAAATTTCTGATTACAGGATTTGAGCCATTCGGAGAATACAGGAAAAATCCAACAGAAGAGCTGGTTAAATTCATTAATAATTCTAAAAGCCACCTTAATAATGCAGAAATCAAAGCAATCACCTTTCCTGTAGAATATGAAAAGAGCTTGGCTATCCTCCGAAAAACATTAAATGAGTATCAGCCTGATTTTATTATATCTTTAGGATTTGCACCGGGAAGTAATAAAATTAAACTGGAAGCAATAGCTGAAAATTATAGCGCCGGATTCTCCGATAACACGGGGATTAAGTTTCACGGAGCTGTCATTAGGGGTAACCCTTCTCAATATTCAACCGATTTCCCTGTATATAAATTTAAAGATGTCCTTTTAAAGAATGGAATTCCGGCAGAGGTATCTAAGGATGCAGGTGGATATCTTTGCAACTATATCTTCTATCATATAATGAACTATTCGCAATCAAGACCTGAGGTTAAAGCAGGGTTTATCCATGTGCCTGATTTACCTGTTCACGGAGATAAAGGTCTTTGGAAAACCATACAAATTATAATAAATTCCCTTGCAGAAAGTTCTATTAAAGTAGGTGTGTTTGAGTTTGAACCACTAAAGGACAATATCAAAGAAAACCTGACTCGAATTGAACGTCTAATCGATGATACTAAGAAGTTTAAAATAGGCATTTATGTCTTTCCCGAAATGACATTGACCGGATTATTGTATAATTCTCCTCGTGATCTTCTTGAAAAAAATCCTGAACTGAAAAAAAGCAACATTACTGGAACGATAAAAAAAATAGCTAAAAAATATAACACATATATCGGTATTGGACTTGCCGACATATCAAATAATAAACTATACAATAGCTATCAAATATTCGATCCATATGGCGAACAGGTTTTGCTATATTATAAAAATCACCTTTTTGGCTCAGATTACAATTGGGCTGAGGCAGGGAGCTCTTATCCTTTTTTCAGTGCAAAGTTTGGTAATGTCGGTGTACTGATATGTCATGATGTTGTACATGATGAGTCTTTTGAAGATTACAAAACAAACAATGTTGACTTTTTAATAATCGGCACTAACTGGATTGGAGAGCAGACGATTCACAGATATATTCAGAAAAACTTTAAAAAAGGACCTGTTTTCATAAGTGATAGAAAAGGGAAGGAAGGGGACACTGTTTTTCAAGGCAACACATCAGTTATAAAAGATAACCATATCTATTACCCTGTTGATATAACAAATAAATACCGGGGAGTAATATTTTTACACATTAAATCATTTTAAAAGATAGACAGCATTTTAAAGGAGTTCAAAAGGAAAAAAGAGTATGGGGTCAATCAACAGGCGGAAAAAGCGGGATCTTTATTTCTGTTTTAATATGAGATCAGTTACAGATGTTGAAAAATTAACTTTTAATATGACAATCTGATTTGGTTGAGCAATTTGGATTATCTCACTATCTTCATTTATCATTTTTTCTAAAAAAAGACTATTAACCTCCCCTGACTTACTAACAAATTCAACCTCGTCACCCAATCTTATCTGGTTTCTAACCTCAACCTTTATCTCATAATCTTCCAAAACCTCCCTCACTACTCCAACCAAATTATAGTTTTGGATATATGAGGATGATGAATAGTTCTGTGATCCTTTGACAGAATTTTCACAGAAAAAGCCTGTTGTATAGTTACGGTGACTGACTTTTTTTAACTCCTCCAACCATTCCTTACGAAATTTATATTTATCAGGGTCATTCATGTATTCGTCTATTGCCTTACGATATACCCTTACTACATTTCCGACATAGTTTATCCCTTTCATTCTTCCCTCTATCTTTAGAGCATCTACACCTGCATCTATAAGATCTGGTATATACTCTATCAGGCAAAGATCTTCTGAACTAAGGATATAACTTCCTCTGTCATCTTCAAAGATTGGTAGATAAACGCCAGGACGGCTTTCTTCCATAAGCGTATATTTCCATCGACACGGTTGCGAACATTCCCCACGGTTGGAATCCCGGTGTGTAAAATAGTTGCTTAGTAAACATCTACCGGAATATGAAACGCACATAGCACCATGTATGAAGACCTCTGTTTCCATGTCTACCTTTTCACTGATATATTTAATCTCTGAACAGGAAAGTTCTCTGGCTAGATTGACACGTGAAATCCCTTGATCTTTCCAAAACTTTACACTTCGCCAGTTGGTAGTGTTTGCCTGTGTGCTAAGGTGAAGAGGAACTTCAGGGATTAATTCTTTAATCATAAGAATAATTCCAGGGTCTGATACAATTATGGCGTCAACCTCCAGTTTTTTAAGGTTGGGCAGATACTCAGGAAGCTCTTCCATGTCTTTATTACGTGAAAAGATATTCACGGTGACATATACTTTAACTCCATTTTTATGCGCAAACCTTATGCCCTCTTCCATTTGAAGCATTGAAAAGTTACCTGCAAAACTTCTCAATCCATATGACTTGCCACTCAAATAGACTGCGTCAGCGCCATAATGAATAGCGGTCTTTAATTTTTCCAGGTTTCCTGCTGGTGCAAGAAGTTCCGGTCTTTTCATATGAACCCTTTTGTCTGAATTAGAACTCTTAATTTGTTTGTTAACCCCATAAACACCAAAGGGTAAATAAGGGAGTAACCTATTTATGAAAGCTATCATAGTCGTGTTTGAAAAACAAGAGGTTACTTTCCCTGGTATTATCATCGGGAATTTTCCCTTGACAAATATAAGGTTAGCAGGTATTTATTCAAAAATTGAAAGATACGGGTCCCTTTAATGATAACTAAATAAAATCTGATATAAAAATTAGTAGGGTGGGGATTTCAGCAAGCATTGCTATAATCCCTTTTTTTTAGAAAGATCTATTAATTTATGCAATCTCCTAACATCAGGAGCAAAGTAGAAAATAAATTTTTTGGAATAGCATTAAATCTTGTCTCGGGTATAGGTTGTGTTTTATATAAAAGGCTGATAGATTATTTTAAAAAAGCCGAAGCCGTTTTCGACACATCTATTCAGGAATTGATGACCATTGATGGTATAGGGCATGAAACCGCTTTGGCAATTAAAAACTTTAATCAATGGGACCTTGTTGAAGATAATCTGTCAATGGCAAAAAAAGTCAATGCACGTATATTGACTTTGGAAGATGAAGATTATCCTACGAATTTAAAAAAGACCAACGATCCACCCCCTGTTATCTACACAAAAGGTGAGATCAAAAAGGATGATAAATTTGCTATTGCTGTTGTTGGATCACGAAGCCCGTCAGTATACGGGAAATCAGTTGCCAGGTCTATAAATCGTGATCTGGCAAACGAAGGAATAACCATTGTCAGTGGAATGGCTCGGGGGATTGATGCAATTTCTCATAAAGAGGCTCTGTCTGCGGGAGGAAGGACTATTGCAGTTCTGGGAAGTGGAATAGACGTAATATATCCCCCTGAAAATAGAGAACTTTTCAATAAGATTTGCTGTAACGGAGCAGTTATTACCGAGTTCCCAGTTTCAACACCTCCAAATGCTGTAAACTTTCCAAATAGAAACAGGATAATAAGTGGTCTGTCCCTAGGTGTTGTAATTGTGGAGGCTGGAGTAAAAAGCGGGTCTCTAATTACTGCAAGGTTTGCTGTAGGCCAGGGGAAAAAGATTTTTGCTGTGCCGGGACAAGTAGGGTCTGTAGGAAGCAAAGGAACAAACAAGCTTATAAAAGAAGGCGCAATGTTAGTCGAAAGTGCTGATGATGTTATGAGTGCGATATTACCCCAATACAGAGATCATACAAACAATAAGGAGCACACTAAAAAAAGTGATAATCTTTCTGAAATGGCTAAACAAGTACTAGCTACTTTAACTGAAGGCCCTTTGCATATCGATACTGTTGTTAACAAAAGCAAATTAAACGTTAATGAGGTTTCAAGTATACTACTTAACTTGGAACTAAGTGGCTTAATTGTCCAGCTACCTGGAAAAATATTTATGAGAACCTCATAACCCACATTTTAAAATCCTTTTCTTGGTTTATATACTTTTTGGAGAAAATATGCCTAAATCTCTAGTTATCGTTGAATCACCTGCTAAAGCAAATACTATTAACAAATTCCTGGGGAAGGATTTTACAGTTTTGGCATCCATGGGACATGTTAGAGCTCTACCAAGCAAACCTGGTTCCGTAAATATAGAAAATAATTTTGAACCAAAATACCAGATATTGCCTCAACGAAAGAAGGATATCAATAAAATAAAGAAGGCGTTAGAAAAATGTGAAACCCTTTATCTGGCTACAGATCTAGACCGAGAAGGAGAGGCAATAGCATGGCATTTATTGGAGATATTAAATCTAACGGAGGAGAATTCTTCAACTAAAAGAAAGGGATCATCTTCCCCTTTAGTAAAAAGAATAACATTTTATGAAATTACAAAAGAAGCCATTCAAGAAGCTATTAAAACCCCTCGACAAGTCATTAAATCACTGGTAGACGCTCAGCAAGCCAGAGTAATTTTAGACTACCTTTATGGATTTAATCTGAGTCCACTACTATGGAAAAAGGTCCGTTATGGACTTTCTGCAGGCCGGGTTCAATCCGTTGCGCTGAGGTTAATTTGTGAAAAAGAAGAGGAAATCCAAGAATTTAAACCCAGAGAATATTGGGCTATTAATGCTAAGCTTTCTACAACAAAAGAACCAACACCAGAAACCATTTTCAATGCTACGTTAGTTAAAATAGATGGTAAAAAACTAAATAAATTTTCGATAAGTGACGAAGAGTCTGCAAAAAAGATTATCAAAGAACTTGAAAGTGCAGAGTATGAAGTCCTAGAAATAAAAGAAAAGGAGGTTACAAGGACCCCCTCTCCTCCATTTACTACAAGTACGTTACAACAGGAAGCATTTAGAAAGTTACATTTTCCTGCAAAAAAAACAATGTCAATTGCTCAAAAACTTTATGAAGGGGTAAAAATTCAAAATGAGAGTGTTGGTTTAATTACCTATATGAGAACAGACAGTATAAATATTTCTTCAGGTGCAATAAAGAACGCTAAAAATATAATAACCCAGATTTTTGGAGATAAATATACCTTGAAAACCCCTCGTTACTTTAAAAATAAGGCAAGAAATGTGCAGGAGGCACACGAGGCTATAAGACCCACTGATTTAGCAAGGAAACCAGAGGATATCAGAGCCTTTTTAACTCCCGATCAATTGAAGTTATACAGGCTTATTTGGAGACGGACTATTGCATGTCAAATGGCTAAAGCAGTCCTAAACACTGTTTCCGTTGACATATTAGCAAAAAATACTCATACGTTTCGTGTTTCAGGCTCGACAGTAAAATTTCCGGGTTTTATGAAGGTATACGAGGAAAGCAAAGACGTCGAAAAAGAAGAGAAAGAGGAAATATTACCTTATCTTGCCAAAAAACAAAGTCTTTGCCTAATTGAGCTCATTTCTAATCAACATTTTACCCAACCACCCAATCGCTATACTGAAGCTTCCTTGGTAAAAATTCTAGAAGAATACGGGATAGGACGTCCTTCTACTTATGCTTCAATTATAAACACCCTTATAATTAGAGATTACGTTAAAATAATTGAAAGGCATCTTCATCCAGAAGACACAGGAACAACGGTTAACAAGTTGCTTGTTAATCATTTTAATAAATATGTTGATTATAATTTTACAGCCCAAATGGAAGAAGACCTCGATAAGATTGCCAAGGGGGAAGTAAAATGGCAGCCGGTAATAGAACAATTCTGGTCTCTTTTTATAGAGTTAATTAGAGAGAAAGATGTTGAAGTTAAGAAGTCAGACGTAGTTGATGAAAAAACAGAAGAAAAATGTCCTCAATGTAATGGAGATCTTATTATTAAATTAGGACGTTATGGCAAGTTCTATGCATGTAAAGGATATCCTCAATGTAAATTTATAAAACCTTTAAAAGAAGAAAGAAAAGAGACAATCGAAGAGAAGCCTTCCAACACGGAGAAATGTGATAAATGTGGTAAATCTATGATAATAAAAGCTGGAAGGTTTGGTAAGTTCCTGGCTTGCTCAGGGTATCCTGAGTGTAAAAATACCAAGAAAATATCTAAAAAAATATATATAGATTCCCAAGCAAGACATCAGGAGGTAACTGCCGAAAAGTGTGAGAGATGCGGAAGTAATCTTGTAGTAAAAAGAACTCGTTTTGGTAATAGATTCCTATCTTGTCAGAATTATCCAAAATGTAATAATGCAAAACCGCTAAGTACGGGTGTTAAATGTACAATACCTGATTGCAATGGAGATATAGTAGAAAGAAGTTCAAAAAATGGGAGACTTTTTTTTGGATGTTCTAATTACCCTGATTGTAACTTGATTTTTTGGAAGAGACCAATCCCAGAGAAATGTCCCGCTTGTCAGTCCCCATTTTTAGTAGAAAAAGTTTCAAAAAATGGTGTAACAACTCTAGAATGTTTAAATAAAGAATGCAACTATCAAAGGGAAAAATAATGATGAAAAAAGGCCATCTCATTATTCTATAAGATGGCCTTTTATAATTAATTTTTCGGCAGTGACCTACTCTCCCACCCTGTCTCCAGAGCAGTACCATCGGCGCAAGAGAGCTTAACTTCCGTGTTCGGGATGGGAACGGGTGTATCCTCTCCGCTATAACCACCGAAAAAATCATATACTCTTTTTTAAATAATTAATAAGGTTATGGTCAAGCCTCACGACCTATTAGTATTGGTTAGCTGAGTTCGTTACCGAACTTACACATCCAACCTATCAACCTCGTAGTCTACAAGGGGTCTTTAGTCCACCTTAAGGTGGATGGGATACCTAATCTTGGGGTGGGTTTCCCGCTTAGATGCCTTCAGCGGTTATCCCTTCCGAACATAGCTACCCAGCTATGCCACTGGCGTGACAACTGGTAAACTAGAGGTTCGTCCATTCCGGTCCTCTCGTACTAGGAACAGATCCCCTCAAGTATCCTGCGCCCACAACAGATAGGGACCGAACTGTCTCACGACGTTCTAAACCCAGCTCACGTACCGCTTTAATTGGCGAACAGCCAAACCCTTGGGACCTGCTTCAGCCCCAGGATGCGATGAGCCGACATCGAGGTGCCAAACCTCCCCGTCGATGTGGACTCTTGGGGGAGATAAGCCTGTTATCCCCGGCGTACCTTTTATCCGTTGAGCGACGGCCCTTCCATACGGGACCGCCGGATCACTAAGACCTGCTTTCGCATCTGCTTGACTTGTAAGTCTCGCAGTTAAGCTCCCTTATGCCTTTACACTCTACGGCTGGTTTCCAATCAGCCTGAGGGAACCTTCGTGCGCCTCCGTTACTCTTTAGGAGGCGACCGCCCCAGTCAAACTACCCACCAGACACTGTCCTCGATCCGGATAACGGACCTGAGTTAGAATTTCCAAATAACCAGGGTGGTATTTCAAGGATGACTCCATCCCAACTAGCGTCAGGATTTCTCAGTCTCCCACCTATCCTACACAAGCTATCCCAAAATCCAATGTCAAGCTATAGTAAAGGTGCCGGGGTCTTTCCGTCTAGTTGCGGGTAGACGGTATCTTCACCGCCACTTCAATTTCGCTGAGTCCCTCGTTGAGACAGTGCTGAAGTCGTTACGCCATTCGTGCAGGTCGGAACTTACCCGACAAGGAATTTCGCTACCTTAGGACCGTTATAGTTACGGCCGCCGTTTACTGGGGCTTCGGTTCGAAGCTTCTCCACGCCAAAGGCGTAAATAACATCTCCCCTTAACCTTCCAGCACCGGGCAGGCGTCAGTCCCTATACATCGTCTTTCGACTTAGCAGAGACCTGTGTTTTTATTAAACAGTCGCTACAGCCATTTCTCTGCGACCCACTTCAGCTCCAGAAGCAAGTTCTTTCACCTAGTGTGGGCACTCCTTCTCCCTAAGTTACGGAGTCAATTGGCCGAGTTCCTTAACGAGGGTTATCTCAAGCGCCTTAGGATACTCTCCCTGCCTACCTGTGTCGGTTTGCGGTACGATCACCAAATTAACTCGCTAGAGGCTTTTCTTGGTAGCATGGGATCAATCAGTTTATGTCCATATGGACTCCTCATAACTTCTCGGAGTTATGATATTCCGGATTTGCCTGGAATATCCTCCTACGAGCTTGAACCTACTATTCCAACAGTAGGATGACCTACCCTTCTACGTCCCCCCATCACTCAAACGCTAATCTGGTGGTACAGGAATATTAACCTGTTTTCCATCGCCTACGCCTTTCGGCCTCGGCTTAGGGATCGACTAACCCTGAGAGGATTAACCTTCCTCAGGAACCCTTAGGCTTACGGCGTGCCGGTTTCTCACCGGCATTATCGCTACTCATGTCAGCATAATCTCTTCCAGTTTCTCCAGCAGTCCTCACGGTCTGCCTTCACCGATTACTGGAATGCTCCCCTACCAAAGGTGACTAAGTCACCCCTCCGCAGCTTCGGTAATGTGCTTAAGCCCCGTTACATTTTAGGCGCAGACCCACTTGACCAGTGAGCTGTTACGCTTTCTTTAAAGGATGGCTGCCTCTAAGCCAACCTCCTGGTTGTCTGGGCGTTTCCACATCCTTTTACACTTAGCACATATTTGGGGACCTTAGCTGGCGGTCTGGGTTGTTTCCCTCTCGACCACGGAACTTATCTCCCGTAGTCTGACTCCCAAGATAATACTTAGCAGCATTCGGAGTTTGGTTGGGTTTGGTAATCTGGTAGGACCCCTAGCCCATCCAGTGCTCTACCTCTGCTAGCAATTCTTGAGGCTATACCTAAATATATTTCGGGGAGAACCAGCTATCTCCAGGTTTGATTAGCCTTTCACTCCTATCCACAGCTCATCCAAGCCGTTTTCAACCGACACTGGTTCGGGCCTCCATTCGCTGTTACGCGAACTTCACCCTGGCCATGGATAGATCACCTGGTTTCGGGTCTATTATATACAACTAATTCGCCCTATTAAGACTCGCTTTCGCTACGGCTCCACCTAACGGCTTAACCTTGCTGTACATAATAACTCGCTGACTCATTATGCAAAAGGCACGCAGTCAGACTGTTTCGATAAATCGGAACATAGTCCTTCCACAGCTTGCAAGCATATGGTTTCAGGTACTATTTCACTCTCCTTACAGGAGTACTTTTCACCTTTCCCTCACGGTACTAGTTCACTATCGGTTGCCAGGTAGTATTTAGCCTTGGAAGATGGTCCTCCCAGCTTCCCACAGGATTCCTCGTGTCCCGCGGTACTCGGGAAAACTGTCCAAGAAGTTTAATCTATTTTGCTTACAGGACTTTCACCTTCTATGGTTAGTCTTTCCAAACTATTCAGCTATAAATTAAATTTTTGACTTCTCGACAAATCCGTAACTTTGTCTGACAGTTTCCCTCAACCCCAAAAGTACAACGCTTACGGGCTATCACATACTTTTGGTTTGGGCTATTCCCCTTTCGCTCGCCGCTACTGAGGGAATCGCAATTGCTTTCTTTTCCTGAGGGTACTTAGATGTTTCAGTTCCCCTCGTTGACTTCTATTACCTATGTATTCAGTAATAGATATCCTAACATTACTCAGGATAGGTTTCCCCATTCAGAGATCTCCGGATCTAAACCTGTTTAGCGGTTCCCCGAAGCTTATCGCAGCTTACCACGTCTTTCATCGCCTCCTGGCACCAAGGCATCCACCATATGCCCTTTGTTGCTTGACCATAAATCCTTATTTTATTATCAAAGAACCTCTTAAACATTAATGCTTAAGAATTTGTTGCAATATTATATATTTATTTCTCCCTGGTGGAGGTAAGCGGGCTCGAACCGCTGACCCCCTGCGTGCAAGGCAGGTGCTCTCCCAACTGAGCTATACCCCCAGTCGATTTCTTATTTATATATTAAGTACTTATTTAAACTTATTTGTTACGTTTTTTGGTGGGCCTAGGTAGATTTGAACTACCGACCTCACGCTTATCAGGCGTGCGCTCTAACCAGCTGAGCTATAGGCCCGCTTTGGTAACTGGATTTTTTCCAATGACCATAGCTGCCCTTTTGACCTTAAAAAACTAAATAGTAGACCTCTAACTTTGCGATTGACCTAGAATTGTTGTTTATTAGTATTTAAACTAATAAACAATGACAACTCATTAGAAAGGAGGTGATCCAGCCGCAGGTTCCCCTACGGCTACCTTGTTACGACTTCAC
>JBDRRJ010000031.1:0-55349 GCA_043825855.1 Pseudomonadota bacterium
TTGCAGAAAACAAGATACAACAAGCTCTTACGGTTAAAAAAGTACGAATATGGTTACAATATTAACCACCGTAAACTCTTAAATGACGGGGGGTAGAGCATGGCAATTTAAAAAGCAGACAATATTATTTGATATTGTTATAATTATTAAAGAAAGGGGAGCCGCTGGTTTTGTCTTCGTCTTGATTTTAATTATTGTCAGGTTCAAAAAGATAGAAAGGAGGAGACAGATGAGCCATATTGAAATAACACAGGAAGAGGTAGGGATGCTACTGGATATCCTTCAAAAGGATCTCTCAGCACTTGCTATGGAAATCGCCTTTACCGACAGGAAAGATTTCCGTGAGTTCCTCAAGAAAAGAAAGGAGTTTATGGAGGGTTTTATCCCACGATTGCAAGTAGAACTGGCGATTGGGGAGATAGAAGCAGTGAGTATTGACCGGCTTAGAAATGTGGATATTTTGCAGGGGCTCGAGGAAATGGAGCTAGAGAGTATTGCTCAGTTCTTTCAAGGAGAATACGTTCCTACAGGAGTAACCCTGTGCGAGGAGGGCAAAAGGGCAGAGCGTCTCTTTGTTCTTGAGCAAGGGAGAGTTTCCATTAGTTCACAAAAAGGTGGTCAGTTTGATATTGTTACACCGGGAAAGATTGTCGGGTGGTCTTTCCTAGTGCCCCCATTTCTTTATACAGCCTCGGTCATCACCAAGGTACCTTCCAAGGTTTTAGTAATTAAGAGCCCTGATTTCTATTACGTCATTCGCAAGGAACCCAAGATGGGGATGAAAGTAATCATTAACTTGGCTCAGGTGATTGCCAGTCGTTTGAAGGGTCAGGAGGACTAATTGTAAAAAGATCATTTGCGGAGGCAATCATCAACGCTTAACAGCTACTAGGGGCCAGGCGGGGGTGAGGATATCCGCTTTATTGTCTAAAAATGGGTGTAATGGGAAGCTAAAGGATAGCAAAGAAACATTTAAGGGGTTATGTAAATGGCTAACCCCTTGATTTTACTGGTACGCCCAGCAGGATTCGAACCTGCAACCTACGGATTCGTAGTCTAATATTAATATTAATAATATCAATAACTTAGCGTACTTAGAGTTGCAGAATAATGCAAAATGCGACATTTCATATACCACATCCGCACCCTATACGCACCCTAAAAGAGGGGTAGGGGGGGAGCATAACAGGGGGGCTTATTGGTATAATATATCCCCTTTATAAACCTGAACTCTTTTCAAACAGGGGTTTCATCTCTTTACACACATCTTCTGGTCTCAGAAACATGCAAGACCAGTCATGGAGAATGCTTCCTAAATTTGCATCAGAAGTCTGAAGAGGAGAAAAGTTGAATCTCGGTATAAATCTGGCATACGTTGGCAAATAATCCCTTGTCTTTTCATTGCAAGAGTAGATAACCAGGTTAAAACTGTACAGGTTCTTGCTATCACAGTAATTTAAAACCTTTAAGAGCCCTTCTGAGAAATCATTAAACTCTTTTGGAGAAAATTCCATGATTGTTCCTGTGTCATTAAAGACAGCAATGATCTCAAAGAGAAAGTTTCTCGATACAAAGTTAACAATCCATGAGACATCCCCTGTATCTCCTAGGTATCGCAGCCCTAATTCCTTCTCTTTCTTTACAAGATTCTTAAAGTATACTCCAGCATATCGTTTGTGATAATCTCTGGAGGCATTTATCACCTTTTCTTCCATGGGAGTTGGATGGTTCTGTCCAATAACCTGTAGGTGTGGATGCAACTGACTACTGCCCGATATAGGCATATAGTTCCAGCCAATAGACCAATGGTTTACTTCCCCATCCATCTCCTCAACTCTCCTTATATATGACTGAGTGATAGACATGGCATCGGTTAACATCACAGGATGAAATTCATTTATTCCAACAAAATGATTTGAGGAAACCACAATAAGGGGATTATGAGTACCCCAGGGAAACAGATTGGCGATCAACCAAGCCTCTCCCTTGTTAATCCTGCCTTCAGGGAAAAGACTTGGCAAAAATTTCGGAGTAGCCTTCTCGATCAAATCTGGACAAAATGGGCCACGGCCTTTCCAAAGACTTTTCGATTATGGGGTTCAGATCAACCCTTTCTAATTGGAATTGAGCGAAAGCAAGATGACATAAGTCACAACGCTCCCCTAACAGGGGATCGTACCTGGTCTCCACCCAAATTCTATCTTCCTCGAACCCTTTTAATGGGTTAAGCATACTAGAAGATGAAGAAATCGATTTGAATTCAATCATAGCCCTTCCTTTATAACCTCTACTGCACTTCGCAAGAAGAGATCCATTATTATCTCTGATTTAGCAATCAGAGGATATCCCTTTAGATTGATGATCCGAAAACCTTTGCAGAACCTGCCAAGAGCCATGAAGAAGTCTACTGAGAGCGAATCCATAAGATTTGAGAATTCAAACCTTCGCAGAATAGCTTCGAAAAGCAAATGTTGAGAACCAAAATTTTCAATTGAGTGAACTTAGATGGATCGGAAATATGTATATTAAAGTGAAAAGAAGTACTTTTTCAAAGCTCTCAATCCATTGAAATACGAATGAATTAATTATATCTAACAAGGAATAGCTAACCTAATTCGGATATAAATTCTTGAGCTATAAGATTGATGAAGGAATGATTAAAGATTATTATCTTAATCAAACTTGGGTTTATGTCAAGAAAAATAAATCACTTTGGTTCTGCCCCGTTTTGCCCTTAGTTATTGTTGCTTTTTATCTGTGGTATTTACGAAACCTATGACTCAAACTATCCACAAGTAAAATTAACAACTTAGCTGATTTACAGTTACAAAATAGGGCAAAATCTATCATTTTAAACACCATATCCGCAACCTATGCGCAACCAAAATATAGGGGGTGGGGGAGGAGCAGAATTAGGAGTCATATGAGGGCTTTTTAATAATTCTTACCTCACAACACACGAGGGCAATTTTAAGGATGCAAAAAAATGAATACTTTAGCGAAAAAAATAAGATATCATTTTTATCACCTTTTTATTTATTTAACGATTAGCGCTTATTAGAAGCTGATGTAAGTAGTCTATTGATAAATGACTTAATAAAAATGTGGGGACACAAAGGCAGGCAGATCTTGATTAACGGCGTCACAACTGGCATGAGGGTGGTAGTAACTCGTATATCACTCGAGTAAAGGTTATCCATTTTGCGATAAGCTCAAAAGTGCTTTTCTTTTAACTATAAACGGATTAACTATCGTGAGAACCATAAGCAGGAAGGATTTGGTTACATAGCCATCCAATTTCACCTTATTTCAGCCCCCTGCTCTTTTTCTCCTCCAGTAAATTCCCCACAAAACTAAAACTTCAGCCAGGCAAAGACTATACGGCCGATAATGGGCTCAGGCTCCTCCTGTAAGTTTATAACCTGGTTGGGATATTCATCTTTATTAGGGTTGTCAGATTGAAGTATAAGGAACCCTCTCTCCTTAGTCAATCTTTTTAAGGTGCATTCCCCTTTATACTTTACCGCAAACACCTTTTCTGGTTGATATCGCCGGTCTTCCAGATCTATGGCAAGGATCGATCCCTCAGGGAATGTTGGTTCCATTGATGCTCCGATCACTCTTGTCGCAACCATATTCCTACTTCGCACCCAATTGTAGTATATTAATCCTTCAACATAATCATAATTGATTTCCCTGCCACATCCTGAAGCTATTGGGTTAGACACCAGCGGAATCGGAGTGTAGTACTCTTTTGTTTTAGTATTCTGAATCTTATAAGCCTGGTGATTATCTACAACCAGGAGTAGATCTACATTAGGTATGGGATAATCACGATGGCCGAGGGTTCTATGTTTTGTGGCTTTGGATATTTCCATCGGTTCTTTATCGGTAAACGATATAGATTTTAATTGTTTTTCTGCCATAGATAAAATATCTATGCCATGTTTTTTATAATAATTTACTACAGAAATAATGAGTGAAATGTTTTGCAAAAAAGTTGTGCCTTTTTTAAATAAACTTGACCTAATTTCTTCATCTACCAACTTAAATTCTTCATCTTTATTTGCAAATTCAATCCTTTTATTATTTATATATCTCCGTAGAGATTCCTCACTACCAGTAAGTATATAATCCGTAGAAACATAAAAGGTATCAGCAATCTTTGAGAGTATTGGCCCTGGTGGGATCCGCTCTCCATATTCATACCGCTGATAAGATGGATAAGAAACCCCGATCTTTTTAGCAAACTCCTTTTGGGAGACATCGCCCCTTAATTTTTTAAGCCTATTGCCTATTTCAATATATTTTCGCATGATATCTAAAGGGATATGTTTTTTCTTGACAACATCCGTATGGATGTATATAATTATACTTATACTGGTCCTGATTGTTAGGTAGACTATATATTTTTTAAAATCTAAATGCAATATCTAAATTTTAGGAAATTAGACATAAAGATATGTCAGAAACCGAAATCAGGCTGGAAGACATTATATAGTTTAGAATGGATAAAGGACTTTGATATGGGAGGGCTCACGGGTTATATAAGCTTGAGTCTGACAAATCACAAAGGTTTAAGTACCTGGAAGATAATGAAGGCCAATCCATCCACTGTAAAGTTTATAACACTAACTGAATGAAGACCCCCCCCAACGAAGCCTGCTAATATTTTAACTATTTTCTTGAAAGTTGTTGATTTTCCATTATTGTCAAGAGTTTTATAAAAAATACTATAGAAACAAGTAGAGATGACAAATGGTAAATAATCAGGACTTCTGGGATGTGGAAATAGAAACAATGCCAAGGGAAAAGCTTCTGGAATACCAATGGAATAAGCTGTTACCCCACATAAGATATACCTACAGCAATTCCCCGTATTATCTTAGAAGTTTTGAAGAAGCAGGGGTGAAGATAGATGATATTAGGACGGTTGAGGACTATTATGAAATGGTTCCTTTTCTATCAAAGACAAAAATAATAGAAGATCAAAGAGCTAACCCTCCTTTCGGCAGCCTGATGGCTGTTAAACCCGAAGATCTTTCCAGGATATATGTAGCTCCCGGGCCGATAGTATTATATTTTATAAAAGAAGACTACAATGCATTGACGGACATGCAATCCAGGCTTCTCTATATGTGTGGAGCTCGAGAAAGAGATATAATAGATGTGACTACCAACTATCACTGGGTCATTGCTGGAACGTATATTGATGAGGCATACAGGAAGATAGGATGTGCAGTTATACCAGGAGGGCCTGGCATGACCAAGATGCATATAGAGATGATGAGATTGGTCAAGGTAACAGTTTTAACGGGATTCACAATGTTTCTTTTACAACTTGGGGAAACAGCCAAAGAGATGGGGATAGATCCTGGTAAAGACCTCTCTTTGAGGCTACTTTTTGTTACCGGAGATCTAAGAAAAGATGAGGCAAAAAGCAGATTGGAAAATACATTTGGGGCTGAAGTCAGAGAGTTTTACGGAACTGCTGATCTTGGATTGATAGCAGCTGAGTGTCCTGAGGGTGGCGGTATGCATTTGTATGAAGAAAGTCTTGTAGAGATTATCGATCCTAAGACAGGCAAGCATGTACCTCCTGGTGAGAGTGGTGAGTTTGTTGCCTCCGATGTAATAAGGAAGGCTATGCCGGTAATCAGGTATCGTACAGGAGACATCACTGAGGGCTTGAATTATAATCCCTGCCCGTGTGGAAGAACTACGCCCAGGTTAAAGCGGATTTTGGGGAGAGCTAGTGATATAGCTAAGATAAAAGGGATGTTTGTAACTCCCTCCGAGGTGGAAAGCGTAATAAAGAGATACCCGGAGTTGGGCAGATTCCAGATTATAGTGGATAGACCAAAACTAATGGACGAATTAACTATAAAGGTAGAGTTTAATAAACCTGTAGAGAATAAGAAGGAGATGGAAGAGTTGTTGTCTCGTGAATTAAAAGAGGTTATACGTCTTAAAGCCAATGTTGAGTTGGTAAAAGAAGAGACTATACCTAAAGATGCTGGAGTTTTGGATGACAGAAGAAAAATTTGATCTTTCTGAGAGCCTTGCACAACTACCACAAAACTATTCTCTATGAAACCTTTAAGAAAAGAATAGGAGGTAAAATTATGGAAAAGAAGACATCTATAGTTTATCTTCAAGGGCTCTCAATCTTTGTATTAGTAATTATCATGTTATTTGGGATTACAGGCAGTGCTTATTCCGATGAAGCTCGGGGGGTAACCAATGACACAATAAAGATTGGTGCTATACTCGACCAAACAGGGCCTGTTGCAAATCAGATCGTTCCTATAACCAAAGGAGTTAGGAGTCTCTTTCGATACACCAATGAGCAGGGGGGAATACATGGAAGAAAATTGAAGCTAATAGTAGAAGATGACCGTAGCACTATCCCTATGGCCGTATCTGCATTTAAAAAACTGCTCTACCAGGGGGATGGGGTCGTTTCTTTGTTTGGCCCCGGAAGCACACTTGCTACTGTTGCCCTGATGAAGAGCATCGAGAGGGGGAAGATTCCTACCGTTCCAGGATCGTCGGCAGAGAGGATGGTAAACCCCTTCCAACGATATATCTTTATTCTTCAGGACACCAACACTGGTCAGATGAAGACAATTATAGATTATATCATGAAAGACCTAAAAGCGAAGAACCCAAGGCTTGGAATAGTTGCCCCAGATAACGAGTCAGGAAAAGCAGATTTGGTGCCTGGACTGGAGAGGCTAAAACTCTATAATTTAGAGCCGGCAGCACAGGAAGTGCTCAATTACGGTTCTATTGAGGCTACCTCTCAGGTGCTGAATATGAAGAGGGCTAGCGTTGATTATGTCATTATCTGTGGTTCACCCTCCCAGCCGGCGATAACCCTTCTTAGAGAGATGAAGAAGTTTGGTTTAAAGGTTCCTGTATTTGGCGTTTGGGCGACCTGCAATGAAGATATAATGAGTATAGGTGATGCAGCTGAGCAATTCTATGCAGTAAGTTCTATGGCCTCATGGTACGATGAAGGGCCTGGTGTGGTGAAGATGAGAGAAATTACCCTTAAATATGAACCAGGGACAGAGAAACCTTATCGTGGAAAGACCTATACACTTGGCTGGCTTTATGGATTGATTCAAATCGAGGCTTTGAAAAGGGCAGGCAGGGATCTCGACGGAGAGGCTATAGTAAAGAGTTTAGAAGGGATAAATAACTTTGATACCGGGGGGATCTGTGGACCTATAACTTATACCCCGACAAATCACAAAGGGGGGAGTACCTGGAAGATGTTTAAGGCCGATCCATCCAATGGAAAGTTTATACCAATGACTGAATGGAGGAGCCCTAAATAAAACCTGAAAATGTTAGGATAGCGTAGATCAACATAGTTATATTTTTAAAATGAGCAAAACCTTGGAGGAGCTCATCACAACTTCCTTGAGTCCTAAATTAATGGGCGATGGTCGCTCACGACGTCACTGCGCCGGCTCTATAAGGTTAAGCTACATTCTTTGTAACTGAGAACTTTTTCATGATTAATTATAAAGAAATTAGGAGGTAACCATGCAGATCAAAAAAAGCGTTTGTATGTGGTGTCATAACCATTGTCAAGTACAACTTACGATCAAGAATGGTCGGTTAGAGAAGCAAGAAGCCAATGCCGACCACCCCCATGCTGAAAAGATATCTCGAAATGCGGTTAAGGCATGTTTAAAGGCACGGAAGGCTGCTGAGTATCTTCACCACCCTAATCGCCTAGACTTTCCACTTAAGAGAGCGGGGGAGAAGGGGGAAGGAAAATGGCAACAGATCTCCTGGGAACAGGCTCTGGATGAGATCGCAGGGAAGCTTAAAGACATAATAGAGAGGTATGGTCCTGAGGCAGTGTCTTCATCCTCCGGTACCGGCAGAACTCATGATGAATTCCGGACCAGGTTCTTAAACCTTTTGGGCAGTCCAACTAATGTGGGGATGGCACATATCTGCTACGGGCCGGGTGCTGTAACTTCCCTCGCTATGACGGGCTATCCAATTATGGTACCAGCAATAAGTCGAAAAACAAAGTGTTATATGCTTATTGGACATAACCCGGAGCAGTCAAACAGAAGAGCATGGACTCCCACACTTCAAAGGGTAAAGGCTGGGGAGGCAAAGTTAATCGTAATTGACCCTAGGAAAATTGTCCCTGCGAAGAATGCTGATATTTGGCTCCAGCTCAGGCCAGGGACAGATGCCGCTCTATTGATGGGGATGATAAATACCATTATAAGTGAGGAGCTTTATGATAAGGATTTTGTCAGAGATTGGTGTTATGGTTTTGATAAACTTGCCGAGCGAGCTCAAGAATATCCTCCCGAGAAAGTTTCCGAGATAACCTGGGTGCCTGCCAACAAAATTAGAGAGGCAGCCAGAATGTACGCTACAAATACACCAGGGGTAATAATACACTTGATGGGAGTAGAGCATCAACCTAACTGTATTGAAGCCCTTAATGCCAGGTTTATTCTGACTGGAATTACGGGCAACCTCGATGTTAGAGGTGGAGAGGAACTTCGGATACATAACCCGAAACTTAGGAGTGAATATGAAATTGAACTCAATGATAAGATGCCTCCAGAGCAGAAGACAAAGCAGATAGGGTCTGACAGGTTTAAGCTTGAGTCATACCCCGGCTTTGACCTTCTGATGGCGAATTCCAAGGTCAAGTTAAGCAGGACAGACATCTGTTTTGCACATGCAGGAATGGTTTATGAGGCGATGACAACTGGTAAGCCCCATCCGGTCAGGGCAATGCTGACTCTCTCCAGCAACCCCATGGTTACCCAGGCCAATGTCAAGAAAGTTTATAAGGGATTGAAGAATCTTGACCTTTATGTAGTTCTGGATTACTTTATGACGCCTAGTGCTGATCTCGCTGACTATGTTCTCCCAGGTGCTTGCTGGCTTGAGAGACCGTGCATCTTCAACTTTTGGGATTCGGTCCCTTTCCTGGATGTTGCTGAAGAAGCTTTCCCGCCGAGCGTAGAAGGTCAGTACGACCGCAGGACTGATTATGATTTCTATAGAGGACTGGGTATAAGGTTGGGTCAAGAGGAATACTGGCCCTGGAAAAATCTTGAGGAGGCCCTTAACTACCGACTTGAAGGTCTGGGGATGACCATCCAAGAAATCATTGACAAACACGGAGGTTTTATCCCCCCCCCAGATTATAAAGTAGAAAAGAGATACGAAAAGGAAGGTTTTGGAACTCCTACAGGTAAATTTGAGTTATACTCCACAATTCTGGAAAAGCTTGGTTATGATCCTCTGCCCCGTTTCTATGAGCCTATAGAAGGTCCGGTAAGTAACCCTGAGCTTGCCAAGGAATATCCTCTGATCCTGATCACAGGAGGGAGACATCTTCCCTTTTACCATTCGGAGTGGCGTCAAGTTGATTCTGTGCGTAAAGCGCACCCACATCCTTTGGTACAGATTAACCCGAAGACAGCCTCTGAGTTGGGGATTGAAGATGGTGACTGGGTATGGATCGAATCGCCTAGAGGACGGGTGAGGCAGAAGTGCCAATACTTCGATGGGATTGATCCCAGGGTGGTTCAGGGACAGCATGGATGGTGGTTCCCGGAGCTACCAGGTGAGGAGCCATGGTTACATGGAGTATTTGAATCGAACATCAACGTTCTCACCTCCGATGACCCTGAGCACTGCAATCCAATCAGTGGTGTGTGGCCAATGAGGACTTTAATGTGCCGGGTCTATAAGGCTAAGCAATATTGAGGAGAGTAGACTGTCCAAAAAGTCCGGTAAAACAGTGTAATAAAGATGGACTCATTGAGTGGTCTTCAACTGGAAATCTAAGAAAGATAATTTAGTAGTGTAGAAAAAAGAGACCTGTTTAGTAAAATAGCCCCCTCTTATGATATTCTTTATCGTAAAAGGGGGCTAAGGGGTGAACGCTTATTATCAGAAACAGAAAGTCACAATAGAATTTGATTGTAGTTTTACAGTCAAATTCTTGGAATATTCTCTATAGGAGATAACAACGGCATTTTGTTCGTTTCTTTCGAAGCTCCTAACTGAGCTTTTTGAGCCGGCAAGAGAGATAATGAAAGGTTTTAAGACCTTTCTGCTCGTCACCGATGGTGATACCAATATTCTCGATAGTCTTAAGGGAAAGGTTAAAATTCTTTTTCAACGATGCCTCTGGCATATTACCCACCAGTTGAAATTCACATTATGAAAAGATAAGTTAAAAAGAAAATCAGGCGACTGGCTGTATCTATTAGCCGAGATTATGGATATATGTGCAATACACCCGTTGGTAGACGATCTGGATGTTATAAAAAGCATGGTAAAATCCAAAACTGAACGGTTGGCTAATTAAAAAGACAAATTGCCTGTTCCCCAATTAGGATAGGATAAAAGATGTGATTGATCCATATAACAGAACAATTAATTATTTACGGGTGTCAATTACTGATCGCTGTAATCTCAGATGTCTTTATTGTATGCCTGTAGACGGGATTTCAAAAATTAAACATGAAGAAATTCTCAGTTATGAAGAAATTCTCCGTATTGTTAAAGTAGCTGTTAAAAAAGGTATCACTAAGATAAGAATTACAGGTGGAGAGCCTCTGGCAAGAAAAGAGGTTGTGGCCTTTGTACATTCCCTCTCAAAAATCAATGGAATTAAAGACCTTAGTTTAACTACCAATGGTATATTACTGAAGGATTTTGCCAGCGAACTATTTGATTCAGGACTCCATCGAGTAAATATAAGCATGGATTCTCTTGACCATGTGAAATTTAAAAATATAACTAGGGGGGGAGACTTTAAAAAGGTCCTTGATGGAATAGAAGAAGCAAAAAAAATCGGATTCTCACCTATAAAGATAAACACTGTTATTATACGTGATTTCAACGATGGTGAGGTAATCGACTTTGCCAAGCTTTCAATTCACAACCCTTATCATATAAGGTTCATTGAATTAATGCCTATTGGTTCTAATAGCGAATGGAATAAAGATAGATATATATCCTCCCAGGAAGCAAAAGATAAGATAGAGAGTTTTGAAAAGCTCTGTCCAATCCATAAAAAAGGAGAAAGAGCAGCAGCTAGAATGTATAAATTTGAAGGGGCAATGGGAGAAATTGGTTTTATTAGCCCCATGAGTGACCATTTTTGCTCTTCCTGTAACAGATTGAGGCTAACAGCCAATGGGAAGCTCAGAGCATGCCTTTTCTCCAACGAAGAAGTAGATTTGAAGCCCTCTCTTAGAGAAAGCCATGATAATTCTGAATTAGCAAGGCTTATCGACTTAGCTATCTCTAATAAGCCTGAGAACCATCACATAGAAAAAGAAAATCCTAAGAAATGCTCTCAAAATATGTCAGCTATAGGGGGATAGCAATTTTTTAGGTGGTTGCACTGACTTCTGCTTAACACCGTAGAAACCTTTAAGTAGAAAAGGAAACCCTCCATGATTCTCAGAGTCAATGGGGAAAATATAATCCTAAACTCCTTTGTTAAAGACATGATGATGCGGTCAATAACAGGGATGGTTTCTGCCCTTAAGGATTGCGATGATCCGAAGGAAATAGAGATGAAGATTTCTTCATAACCTTTAGCTATCAGGAGAAAATTTTGACGGGAGTTATTCTAGCAGGTGGAAATAGCAAAAGAATGGGAACAAACAAAGCCTTCTTGAAGATCAATGGTCAAAGGATGATCGATCAGACAGTCGATATCTTTAAGTTTCTTCTTTGTTCTATGCGTTATTCATAACATTATTTTAAAAGAACGATGATTCCTATGAAACCCTTAAGAAAATAAAAGGAGGGGGTATTATGAAAAAGAAGATATCTATGGTTTATCTTCGATTACTTTCAACCTGGTTTCTAGTAATAATCATGTTATTTGGAATTACAGGCAGTGCTCATTCCGCTAGACCCCCGGGGGTAACTGAAGACACAATAAAGGTTGGCATAATATACGATCAAACAGGGCCTGTTGCAAATCTGCTCGTTCCTATAACCAAAGGAATTAGAAGTCTATTTCGACACACCAATGAGCAGGGGGGAATACATGGAAGAAGAGTGAAGGCATTGGTTGAAGATGACCGTGCCACTATCCCTATGGCTATATCTGCCTTCAAAAAATTGATTTACCGAGATGGGGTCGTTTCTTTGTTTGGTCCCTCATCCTCAGCTGCTACTTTTGCCCTGTTTAATAGCATCGATAAGGAGAAGGTTCCTACCATTGCAGGGGGGACAGCAGAAAGAATGGTAAATCCCTTCCAGCGGTACATCTTTATCGTCCAGGACACCAGCCCCGGGCAGATGAAGGTAATTGTGGATTATATCATTAAAGATTTAAATGCGAAGAACCCAAGGATTGGATTCGTTTATCCAGATAACGAGGCAGGAAAGACAGAATTGGAATCTGCACTGGAGAGGCTCAAATTCTATAATTTAGAGCCGGCAACAAAGGAGGTGCTTAATTTCGGTACCATTGAGGCCACCTCCCAAGTACTGAATCTGAAGAAGGTTAAAGTTGATCATATTATTATGTGTGGTCATATCTCCCAGTCGGCAATAGTCCTCCTCAGAGAGATGAAAAAGTTTGGTTTAAAGGTTCCGGTGTTTGGCAATTGGGTGACCTGCAATGAAGAGGTGATGAGCATAGGTAATGCATCTGATCAATTCTATTCAGTCAATGCTATGGCCTCATGGTACGATGAGGGGCCTGGTGTGGCAAAGATGAGGGAAATTACCCTTAAATACGAGCCGGGGACGGAAAAACCATATCGTGGGAAGTTTTATACGTGTGGTTGGGTTACGGCATTGGTTAAAATCGAGGGTCTGAGAAGGGCAGGCAGGAATCTTGATGGAGAGGCTTTGATAAAGGGTTTAGAAGGAATAAAGGACTTGGATATGGGGGGACTCACGGCTCCTATAAACTATAGTCCTACAAATCATAAAGGGGGGAATGCCTGGAAGATTTTTAAGTCAAATCCGTCAACTGGAAAGTTTATACCAATGACTGAGTGGAGAAGCCCAGAATAAAGCCTGAAAATGTTAGGATAGCGTAAATCAATATAGCTATATTTAAGGGGTTATGTAAATGGCTAACCCCTTGATATTACTGGTACGCCCAGCAGGATTCGAACCTGCGACCTACGGATTCGTAGTCCGTCGCTCTATCCAGCTGAGCTATGGGCGCACAATGGCGGAGAGAGAGGGATTCGAACCCTCGGTACATCTTTCGACATACACTCGCTTAGCAGGCGAGCGCCTTCAACCGACTCGGCCATCTCTCCATGATGCTAAATATTTTCAATCTTAACGGCTTAGCAAAAAGTCCATCTGCATTGTTGCTAATAAAATTCTTGCAGCAAATTTTTATGGCGGAGGGAGTAGGATTCGAACCCACGGACCTTTCGGTCAACGGTTTTCAAGACCGCCGCCTTCAACCACTCGGCCATCCCTCCATATCTGTAGTGAAAATTTTCAAAGATTAATTGTTAGTTTTTTCTATCTTTTCCAAACCTCCCATGTAGGGTCTTAACCCTTCCGGTATAGTTATGCTGCCATCCTCTTGCTGATAATTTTCCAGTATAGCAACTAATGTCCTTCCTACAGCAAGGCCTGATCCGTTTATTGTGTGTACAAGCCTAGTTTTATTTTTTCCTTCTGATTTATAACGAATATTGGCTCTTCTTGCCTGAAAGTCTTCGAAGTTACTGCAGGATGATATTTCTACAAATTTATCCTGTCCAGGCAGCCATACCTCAATATCATATGTTTTTGCTGATGAAAAACCCAAATCTCCAATGCAAAGACTCACAACTCTGTATGGCAGCCCTAATCTCTGAAGTACCTCTTCCGCATTCAAAAGAAGGTTTTCCAGTTCATCGTACGAACTCTCAGGAGTAACAAACTTAACAAGCTCAACCTTGTTGAACTGGTGCTGTCGGATCAGTCCCCTTGTATCTTTTCCGTAACTTCCTGCTTCACTTCGGAAGCATGGGGTATAAGCAGTATAATACAAAGGAAGATCACCCTCTTTTAATATCTCGTTTTGGTGAATATTGGTTACAGGAACCTCCGCCGTTGGTATTAGGAAGTAGTCATAACCTTCCAGCTTGAAGAGGTCTGTTTCAAATTTAGGAAGCTGGCCTGTTCCAGTCATACTCTGTCTGTTCACCATAAAAGGCGGTAAAACCTCTACATAATTATGCTCATTGGTGTGCATGTCCAGCATGAAGTTGATCAAAGCACGCTCTAGCCTGGCTCCCAACCCCCTGTACAGGGTAAACCTGGCGCCTGTTATTTTAGATGCCCTTTCAAAATCAAGTATATTAAGTTCTTCTCCGAGGTCCCAATGGGGTTTAGGTTTGAAAGAAAACTCTGGGATTTCTCCCCATTTTTTTATTTCAAGGTTGTCCTCTTCACTATACCCAACAGCCACTGATGTATGGGGCATATTCGGTATATTCAAAAGAATCTGGTTCAGCAAATTTTCTTTTTCACTTAGTTTTCTGTCCAGTTCCTTGATTCTCTGGGAAACATCCTGCATCGCAGTTATATCTGAAGAAGCATCCTGTTTCTCTTTTTTAAGCCTGGCTATCTTCTCAGAAACTGTATTTCTCTGATACTTAAGGCTTTCAGTTTCCTGCAGAAGATCTCTCCTTTCAACATCCAACCTGACAAACTCATCAAAGTCAAGATCAATCCCCCGTTGTTCGGTTTGCTCCTTAACTTTCTTTATATTTTCTCGAACGAACTTTAAGTCCAACACCTTTTAAAATTATCCTTTAATTATTATTAAAAAGTAGCTTTGATGGCTTTGTAAATAGTCCATCTCCTATGTTGCGCTGCATCCTTCGTCATTGCAGCGTACCCCTAAGTACGTCTCACTCCTAAGGATTTGCGCGCCTTGCATATGGAGCCTTTTACTTTGCCATCCTAATTTTGATTTATTATGAATCTATTGCTTTTCCCATGTAGCAATTTATAAAAAAATGCTAAAGCAGCTCATAAGCCGAGTTCTGTTCCTCAATTTCAAAACTTTTTAATCTAGCATCTGCTAAATGAAGTTCCTTATTGAGGCAATGATCATTCATCTAGCCCCGTTGTTGCCAACGGGATCAAGCGACCTACCCGCCCCGTTAACCGAAAGTCTCCTTAATCGGTTTCCTCCGGATGTTGAACGGGCAACTCTTCTTCTCCATTATGGAGAAAACGGGACCTATTTGGTCTTGCTCCAGGTGGGGTTTGCCTAGCTCCTGATGTCACCATCAGGACTGGTAAGCTCTTACCTTACCGTTTCACCCTTGCCTGCCGAGGTTTGCACCCCGGATAGGGGCACATTGTATTGTGCCTCTACTTACGCCATAGGCGGTCAGGCGGTTTATTTTCTGTGGCACTTTCCTTATCCCTATTTCTAGGGACAGTCCGTGTTACGGACCACCTTGCCCTACGGAGCTCGGACTTTCCTCTCGTTCATACCCTATTACGGATTGAACCAGCGATCATTTGATCTGCCCTAGCATTTTTATTTTTTATAGATCGTTGAGCTAACCATCACTCCTTTCGTCTATTGCTTCATTAGCGAGCCTGTCAGCATGCCGGTTTTTTTCTCTCTCAATATGCTTTATATCATACCAGGCAAATTTTTTCAACAGATCATTCACTTCATTATGCAAAACAATCAACCCCTCGTTCTTAACCTTGTATGCTCCATTTAACTGTTTAACCATCAATTCCGAATCAGAGAAGATCTGCACCCTAGTTCCCTTGAGTTTTAAAACCTCTCTGAGTCCCAAGATCAATGCCTGGTATTCAGCAGCATTATTGGTACTATTTCCAAGATATTTTTTAAACTCTCCGATAAGATTCTCTTCTTTATTCAAGATGACTGCTCCTGCACCCGCCTCACCAGGATTCCCCCGAGAGGCACCATCGGTGTATACAAAAAAAACATGGGAATTAGAAGAGGCTTGATTAACAGGTTTGTTCCTGAAAAAATCTGCTGATTGATATAATATCTCCTGGATATCTTCCTTTGAGACCATTGGGAATTTTTCAATGGTTTTTATAAAACTCATATGCAGAGCTAAATGATTTAGTATCTCTGTTTTTAGCTTATCCGTTATCTCTATATTTTTCAAATTTCTCACGGTAATGATTGATTGAGGCTATCTGTTTGAATAGAGGTTAGGGCTCTAAAGTGATTGATATCATGAACTGCTTTCCCAGTAGAGAATTCTATTACAATTGGGACAAAAGAGTAAATCTATCCCTTTCAGTACCTCATTAGAGAGTTGAGGCGGAATATCCATATAGCATCCTTGACAAAATCCGTTCTTAGTCGAAACAACAGCGATATTCTGCCTGTGTTTCTTTATATTTTCATACTTATGCAGTAAATCTTGACCTACCTTTGAGGACAATTCTTCTCTCTTCTTAACTTTTTCTGCTAGTTGATTTGCAAATTCCTCCAATTTGGCTGTAAGTTCACTCTCCTCCTTAGCAAACTCTTTGGATATAGCCATATAATCTTTCTCTTGTTCCTCCAACTCCTTTTTTAACATATCAAGTTCTTCTAAAACATTTAGGATCTCCTCTTCCCTTTGGCTATTGGATTCCTTTGTTGAGGCTATTTCCTTCAATGCTGCTTGGTATTCTTTATTGGTTTTTACCAATAGCAGTTTTGCTTCAGCTTTTTTAATCTTTTCTATTTCATCTTCCATAATTCTTTCTTTTTTCTTTCTTTCATTCTCCAGACTCTCCAGTTTGTCCCTTTTGGAATCAGCTAACCGGCACTTTTCTTCCAGCTTCTCCTTCAATGATTCTATTCTCAGAGGGTAGTTATTTTTAGTCTCTTCTATCTTTCCTATGTTTAAATCCAGATCCTGGAGCTTTACCAGAATATTAATCTGTTCTTGCAATATTCTTGCCCTCCTTAGTGGATGTTAATATTACCTGCTTAGAAATAAAAAAGTGCACCTAAAAGGTGCACTTTTCACACGCCTCTCTTTTTATGTTTACCAAAAGTTTCCAGACAGATCTTTTCAATATATATCCTTCTCTACTATCATTAGTAGAATCATTGGTGGGCCCACCTGGGTTCGAACCAGGGACCTACCGGTTATGAGCCGGTGGCTCTTCCAGCTGAGCTATGGGCCCTATTAGACAAAGGCCTTAAAATATATATAAAATCTATCAGATTGTTTTTATCGAAACCAAAAAACAATAAATAAATTATAGTTCTTTGTCAAGCAAAAATAGTAAAATCTAGAATTTAAAAGGTTACGATATCATTTTTCTACAAAGCTTTTAAGTTTTTTACTTCTACTGGGATGTCTCAATTTCCTCAGTGCCTTAGCTTCTATCTGCCTTATTCTCTCCCTGGTAACATCGAAATCCTGGCCTACCTCTTCCAGTGTATGATCAGCCTTCTCACCGATCCCAAACCTCATTCTCAGAACTTTCTCTTCTCTTGGTGTCAGGGTAGCAAGTACCTTTCTTGTCTGTTCAGAAAGATTCAGGTTAATAACAGAATCGCTTGGAGATATTATTTTTTTGTCCTCAATAAAGTCACCCAGGTGGCTATCTTCCTCTTCGCCAATAGGAGTTTCCAGAGAAATAGGTTCTTTAGCTATCTTTAGGACCTTTCTAACTTTGTCCAAAGGTAATTCCATCTTTTCAGCAATTTCTTCAGGTAGTGGTTCCCGTCCCATTTCCTGGACTAGGTATCGGGAAGTTCGAATAAGTTTATTTATTGTCTCGATCATATGAACAGGAATCCTGATAGTTCTGGCCTGATCAGCTATTGCCCGCGTAATAGCCTGTCTGACCCACCAAGTTGCATAGGTACTGAATTTGTATCCTCTTTGATATTCAAATTTATCTACTGCTTTCATCAATCCTATATTTCCTTCCTGGATCAAGTCTAGAAATTGAAGCCCACGGTTCGTGTATTTTTTTGCTATACTTATTACTAAACGCAGATTGGCTTCGATCAGTTCGCTCTTAGCTTCCTTTACTTTGTTTTCTCCTTCCTCGATACTCTGAACAATTTTTTTCAACTTCTTTGAGGACATTTCTAATTCAACTTCCGATCTTCTGATCCTCCTCTGTGCGCTATTAATTATCCTCTCAAATTCTTTCAATTCTTCCTTTGAGAGTCCTTTAGTGTCCAGTTCGCATAAGGCAGGTGACTCTTCCTTTTTCTTTTCGCCTTTAGTGGATCTAATTAACTTTTTTATCTCCTTAAGTTCTATGCCAGATGTCTTTTTACACTCCTGTATTTCACATGTCGCTTTTGTAATTCTGTCATTGAGGCTTTTTAACCTCTGGACTATTCTTTCAACCTGTTTTTTGTTGAAATTAATATCCATTAACAGTTTTTTTATGGCCTGCTTATTTTCGATCCTGTTTTTTCGAAGGTCTTCTTTATCAAATGGGCATTCTTTGTCCTGAAGCAACAGTTTCTGAATCTCTCTGTTCTTTTCATTCAGTTCCTTTATGCTGTCAATTAGGGTTAAAACTCTCTGGGTATGAAATTCTATATTTAAATTTTCTTCCTCTTGATCCTTAATTATGTCTTTAACGTTGACCTTCTCTTTTCTAATCTTTTCACCCAATAAGATAGTTTCTCTTATAATTATTGGAGCACACAGAAGTGCTTCCAAAACTTCTTTTTCTCCTTCTTCAATCCTTTTAGCTATCTGAACTTCTTCCTCTCTTGTCAACAAAGAAACAGATCCCATCTCACTCAGATACATCCTTACTGGATCATTACCCTTGCTGTAGAATTCTTCTTCTTTGTCGATATCATTTTCCTCTTCTTTTAACTCCGGAATTTTTCTTTTTGATAGTTTTACCTTTTGAACAGCATCTACAACCTCAATGTCATTTTCATCAAACATAATCATCAAATCGTCAATTTGCTCTGAGGATACAATATCTGAGGGTAAAATATTGTTAACTTCATCATATGTCAGGAACCCTTTTTCTTTACCCATGCTAATTAGTTGTTCTACCTCGTCAATCTTTGTCTTTTTGGGCATTAAAACTCCTCCTTTGAAATTATAATGCTTAAGGTGTAAGGATAAAGATGAATGTTGTCCTAATTTAAGTATTGTCACGACGTGAAAGAGCTTGTCTATAGTTTATTTGCTTTTTTTTAAGCTCTTGTCTATAGACCAAAAACTCTCTCTGAAGCGCTGCATCCTTTTCATCTTTAATTTTTGTGTCCAGAATCTTTATTTCTTCTTCTACTTTATTTTCTCTAATTCTATTTATACAATCTTCAAGAGTTTTATTAACATCTACGATGCTTTCTTCTTGTAATAAGAGATGAGAGACCAAACCTCTTGCATTTTCGTTTTCTAAACTGTTAACTATTTTTGCCGGATCTATTCTCCCCTGTCTATTAAATTCCTCAAGAAGTAATAATCCTAACTCTTTGTATTGCTTATTCATAAATTCTTCAACTATCGCTTCTTCTTTTATTTTGGGGGTGACCTCGTTGCTTAATAACATTAGCTTCAACAAGGTTTTTTCATTACGAGATTCCTCTATATACAGGGTACCTTCCCTTTGCAAGACATTCTCCCCTTGTTTTATGTTTCTAAGTTGCAAGACTATAGTATCCTCTCTTATGCCAAGTCGTTTGGATAATCCCTGTATATAGATGTCCTTTTCTATTTTATTTTCTATCTTGACTAAAATAGGTGTAATATCTTTAATAATTTTCGCTTTGCCTTCTACTGATGAAACATCATGTTTTTTAACAATCTCGTTTATAACGAATTCTATCAAAGGGATTGAACTGACAATAATTTCTTTAAACCCTTCCTCACCAACCTTTCTTATAAAACTGTCGGGATCAAAACCTGATGGAAGGACTGCTATCTTTGGTAAAGTCCCATGCTTTAATAAGGCATCAAGACTTCTAGCAGCAGCCTTCTCTCCAGCCTCATCAGCATCAAAGACGGTAATTATATTGTTTGTGTATCTACTCAAAATCATTATATGGCCTTGAGTTAATGATGTGCCCAGTGTAGCTACAACATTCTTTATGCCATATTGATTTAAACTCAAAAGGTCAAAATATCCCTCTACAACTATTACTCTGTCTTCATTCCTTATAAAATCTTTAGCGACGTTAAGCCCGTAAAGGCTATTGCTTTTATCGTAAACGGAAGATTCAGGTGAATTAAGATATTTAGGGAGACTATTATCTAATACTCTCCCTCCAAAACCTATTACTCTACCATTAACATTAATTATTGGGAAGATGATTCTCCCCCTAAAACGGTCATAAAATCCTTGGGTTTTTTTGGGAATTATCAATCCTACTTCAGTTACTCTTGAAGGAGGAAGACCTTTTTTCAATAGAAACTTTAACAAACCATCCCAGCTATTCTGAGCATAGCCAACTTTATGGTTTATTATTACATCTTTTCCAATTCCTCTTTGACTGAGATATTCTTCAGCCTTTTTACCCTCCTTTTCATTTATTAGAAGATTATGGTAATAGTTTGCTGCCAGTTCATTTAACTCAAATAACGATTCTCTTTTTAGGTTCTTTTTCTTGTCTTCCTCAGATATTTTTATTTTTGGAAGAGTAATACCGTACCTCTTGGCCAGTCCTCTTGCGGCTTCAGGAAATGAGAGGCGATCTATCTTCATTAAAAAGTTGAATACATTACCTCCAGTATTACATCCAAAACAATGAAAAATCTGTTTTTCCTCGTTAACTATGAAGGAAGGGGTCTTCTCGGAATGAAAGGGGCAGAGTCCTTTAAAGTTCCTCCCCACTTTTTTAAGGGAGACATAGTCTGATATTACTTCTATAATACTAGCCCTGTCTTTTATCTCTTCAAGTTTATCGTCGGGGATATAATCAGCCAAAATATTGTCTCTCAATAAATTATTTAAGCCTTGATTTCCACAACTGTAACGCCAGCCCCCCCTTGTTTCCTGTGGGCGGAATTAAAATTTGTCACAAAATTATGGGCCTTCAGACGATCTCGAATGGCTTCTCTTAGCCTTCCTGTACCAACTCCGTGGACTATTTCAACCTTTTCCATACCACTTAGTATAGCATTATCTATAATTTTATCAACCAAGGGTAGGGCATCATTTACCCTCATCCCCACCAAATTTATCGTATTTGTCACGCTGGTATCTACAGGAGCAAATGATACATTTTCTTTGCTTGCAGTATTCTTAAGTCCATCCTTATTTACTTGCTCAAGTTCATTTAGGGGAACCTTAACCCTTAGATTTCCGACAAGAACATCTACCTTATCTGAATCCTCTTGTGTCTTTACTATCACACCATTCTTATTCAGGGGTCTTATTTTTACTATATCTCCCTTCCTTGGATTTACAAGGGGTATTCTATCTGTCTTTTTAAAAGGGCCAAATAACTTTAACTCCTCTTTCAAATTATGTAGTTTTTTATCTACTTCAATAATACTATGGTCACTTTTTTTCTCGAGATTCTTAGATATTTCTTTTACTTCTTTTTCTACTTTTCTTAAAAAGTTCTTGGCCTTGGTTTCTGTTTCCAATAATATTTTGTCCTTTTTCTCTTGAACTTTCTCCAACAAGGACTCTATCTGTCTCTGATAGAGTAAGATGACTTCTTTAATCTTTTTAACCTCTTTTATGTCTTCTATTATCTTACTCTGGGAGCTTTCAAGAGTTTTGATTAACCTCGAAATATCATCATTCTTGCTCTCTATAAAGCTCGTTGCTTTATTCAAAATTTCTCTTGGAATACCAAGTTTATCAGCAATTACTAGGGCGTTGCTTTCTCCAGGATATCCATATATAAGACGATAACAAGGTTCCATGGTTTTTGGATTAAACTCAACGGATACGTTCATCGCGTCTTCATGAAGATAAGCGTATGTCTTTAATAAATTGAGGTGAGTTGTGGCAATAATACTGCAACCTTTCTCTCTTAAATAATCCAACAGCGCCATTGCTAAAGCTGCACCTTCGTTGGGATCAGTTCCTACCCCTACTTCATCTAATAGTACCAGGGATGATTCATTAGCCTTATCCAGAATATCAACCATCTGGGAGATATGGGAAGAGAAAGTACTGAGACTTTGCCCTATATCTTGTTCATCACCAATATCTGCAAAGATTGAGTCGAAAATTGCTGCAACACTTCCCTCTGCTGCAGGAATATGCATCCCTGCCTGTAACATTAGGGTTAAAATACCAACTGTCTTTAAAGCAACAGTCTTTCCACCGGTATTTGCCCCTGTAATTATTAACGTGTTACAATCTCTATCAAAATGAATATCGATAGGAACCACATCATTGCTTAAATTGGCTGGTTCCATTCTGCCCTTATATCTCTGAATGTACCGTTGAGAGGGTGAACAGGAAGTTTTAAGGGATAGAAGCAAAGGGTGGTATGCATTTATTAAATTAACTACACCCTCTCTGTTTAATATTGGTTTTATTGCATTTATTTCAATGCTATACCTTGCCTTTGCATAAGTAAGGTCAACCTTCCCTAGCAGACTCAGATTTGAAAGAATTTCTTGGGCATTCATTTTTATATTGTTACTCAGATTCTTTAACACCCTAAGCTCTTCATTCTTCTCTTCCTTAAAAAGGAGGCCGAGATCATTATTCAATTCTATGGTAGAGATAGGTTCAATAAAGTATGTTGCCTTGCTATGAGAATGATCATGAATAATACCTTGAATATGTCCTTTAAAATCCGATTTAACGGGGATTACATACCGTCCATTTCTAATAGTAATAATCCTTTCTTGAAAAAAGGATAGGAGTGAGTCTTTAGAAAGTAACCCATCTAGAGAGGTATGTATCTTTTCCCTAAATTTCTTTATCTTCCCTCTTATGGCTTTGAGTTCTTGACTGGCACTATCTAATATTTCCCCTCTGTCTCCTACAGCCCTTTCTATCTTGCGTTCAATATCTGGGAGTGAAATTAAGTTGTTTCCTATTGCCTTCAGTAAGGGATACCTGCGGTCTTCCAAATTTTCAAAGAACTTTTTAAGCTTGTGGGTTACCTTTAAGGTACTTAAAATATCAAGAAATTCAGTGGGATCTAGGATAGAACCTTCAACTCTGGTCTGTATAACAGGCTTTTCAATATCCCTGATACCACCGATTGGGATATCTGTATATGTTTGCAATATATATCTAAGTTCATTTACTTCATTGAGAAGAACCTCTATTTCCATTAAGTCTCTTTTTGGTCTAAGAGAATCGCATAAAGTTTCCCCAAGACCTGAGGTAGCGAACCCTTTTAAAAAGCTTAATACGCTTTTAAATTCGAGAACTCTCAAAGCGTGTTTATCTATAACTGGCAGATGGTTTTTAAAGTCCATTCAGATGTTTTATCCTCTAATGTTGATAAGGATAATGTAGAAATTTTCATCCCAGATCCATCAAAGGCAAGCCGGATACAGAGAGTTTGTCCCACCTTGGACGGATAAAATAGAGAGAACTTAGATTGGTCAAAAATGAAAACCAGAACTCAAAAGGATACTTTCTCAAAGCTCTAATTATGCGAAAATTAAGAACAGGAAATGACATGTAAAAAACAAACAGGTCAGATAGGAATCTTTAATTTACTTTAAACCAATAAAAAGAAAGGAATATACAACTAAAGCGCATTTTTACTTACCTATCTATGTATGAAAGGAAGGATAATCTATAACTATTTGACAATAAACAATCAATTTTCCCAATATGACAATCTCTCTTTCAACATCTCATCTAGAGCTTTTCTGTCAACCCTGCCAACAAGACCTGTCATTAAATGTTTAATCGCATTTCCAATATTCTTAATGCTTGTTGTTCTTATTCCCGTAATGGCATCCTTTGCTTTTTCTCAAATTTCTTACCTTGAAAGGTGCGTGGGCATAAAAATAATAGGATAAGTGAATTACCCCGCTGCAAGCGGCGAAGAATTGCACCCTAACAGATTAAAATATCGATAAATTTTTTATTATATATTGATAATAAAAATTGTCAAATAAAATATTTCTAATCATTATTTATTATTTCATTCTTCTCAATATGATGGTGTAGTCGGAACTGAATATGTCCTCCTTAAGAGTTAAAAAAAGGTTTCATTTTTTTAAGCTTTATCAAATCTGGATTATCCACTAAACAGAAATATCCTTTAGACTTTCGTAATATAATTCAACCGGATGTTTTACTTCGATAGGTAACTCTCTCTGAACCAGTCCATCAACCAATTGCATGTGACAACCAGCACAACTGGTTAACACGACGGTAGCACCAGTCGTTTCAATCTCCTCTATTTTTTTATCTAGTATCTTTAATGAAAGGTCATAATATGATAAGTTAAAAGTCCCTCCCCCGCCACAACACATATCAGGTGTAAGCATCTCTTCCAATCTGACTCCCTCTATCAGGTTTATCAAATCTCTTTGTTCCTTATAAATCCCAAGCCCTCGCTTCAGGTGACAGGGATCATGGTAAGTCACAGTAGTTTCGTAATCAGGGCTTTGAGTTTCTTTATGCTTTATACTTTTAACTTTAACGATATTAACCAAATATTCACATATATCATAAGTTTTATCTGAAACCATCTTTGCCATATTAAGGAGATCTTCCGGCTCATTGGAAAGTAATGTAGGATATTGGTGTTTTAAAGTATAGGCGCATGTTGCGCATGCTACAATTAATGCATCAACATTTAACTTCGATAAGAGTGCCAAATTGTTTTTTGCCAGTGTCCTGAATGTTGACTCGTCTCCTGATGTAATAGCCACATTTCCGCAACAGGTTTGGTCTTTAGGAATGATTATTTCAACCCCGTGTTTTAAAAGAGTCTTTATAACCGCATCTCCTATATTGGTAAGCATATAGTTCATTGTACAACCGGTAAATAATGCTACTCTAGATTTTGGGTTTTGAGGGGTAATTATCTCTGGCCATTTTTCTTTTAAGGTTTTTTTTGCCAGCGGTAAGACAACTCTTTTATTATTCAGTCCTATATTTAATCTGGATTTAAGGGTGTGGCTAAAACCAGTATGCATAAAGAAGATTCCCTGAAGAGATGAAGAAATCTTTAATATTAAGTTAAAAAGCCATCGATTTTTCAAAACTATCTTCAGAATTATCCATTTTATAGGGGGAAAACCTTTGATCTTTGAAGTAATTGTCCTCGCCTTTGACACTATGTAATCGACCCTGACTCCGTTGGGGCAAATTTCTACGCATGATCCACATAAAAGACAGCAGCGGATTCTATCAGCCAGGGTTGATGTTAGCTTTAATCTTCCTTCTATCAGGGCCTCAATTAGCGCAATTTTACCACGGGCAACCAAAGATTCCTGCCATGACTCCAGGAAGACAGGACATACTGATTGACAAGAACCACATTTCATACACTTACTGATATCATCTTCCAGTTCTTTGATTGTTTTTAAAATATTCATAGTAGAAACCGGGTATTAAAGACTCGGTAAATCTTTGATAAGACCGAATGTGTTTTAGAGGAAGATGTCCTATTCTTTATCTGCCTCATTTTCACTCAGTAATGCTAAAAATGGTTAGGGGAGGTTTGAGGATCAGGGATTCATTGGCTGTTTAATTTTTCTTTAGCCTCTTCCCTTGTTTTACAATCGATGCATAGAGTAGTTACAGGTCTTACTTTAAGCCTCTTCTCTGAGATCTCTTCTCCGCATATCTCACAAATACCAAAAGTTCCTTCATCAATTCTTTCCAAGGCAGCCTTTATTTTTAATATCAACTTCCTCTCTCTGTCTCTAATCCTTAATAGAAAATTTCTATCCGATTCCATAGCGGCTCGATCTGTGGGGTCGGGGAAGGTCTCCTCTTCATCAGTCATTCCTGATACTGTTTTTTCAGCTTCTTGGAACAGTGTTTCCAATTTATCATTTAGAAGATCTTTAAAATACGCTAACCTTTCCTTGTTCATTCCAGCCCCCTCATTAAAGGAAAGTGAAATACAAAAGACAGCAATTTAAATAGCATATTTTATACCCTAGTATTTGCGAAAAGTAAAGAAGAAATTAATATTTTACAAATGCAACGTCAAAGAAGAGATACAAATTCCAAAGATATAAAGAAGATAAATCGCACTTTTTATAATTGTATTAACTTATTAAAAAGATTAAGGATTTAAATAGAAATGAGAGATGCAGATTATTCTTTGTAGCTGTATAGACCAGGCAGGTATCAAGGTGGTAATAATAAACAATTGTACGTTAAATATAGATATTGTTTAAAATATAGACATATTACTACATATTTATCCACTATTAGTTGTAACATCTGTATACCTCCCAATTTAAACCTTGATTTTTGAATTGCGGATGGATACTATAGCAAATAATTAGCACTCGTTATAAATGAGTGCTAACAAATTAAGTAAAAAAGGAACCAAATAAATATTGATATTTGTATACAAGGAGGTGAGGGTAAACTATATAGTTATTTTGTTTACTTGGACAACTAAAATAAAAAAGATTTAACTTATTATAATGAAAGGAGATTTTGTTATTATGAAGATTCGGCCCTTACAAGATCGAGTGATAGTAAAGCGGATTAAGGAAGAGGAAAAAACCAAAGGAGGGATAATCATTCCTGATTCAGCAAAAGAGAAACCCCAGGAAGGCAAGATTGTCGCAGTAGGAACTGGTAAAGTATTAGAAGATGGCAAGAAGCTTCCCCTGGATGTGAAAAAAGGAAATAAGGTATTATTTGGAAAATATGCTGGGAATGAGATACAGATAGATGGTGAGGAATATCTGATAATGCGAGAGGACGACATCTTGGGTATATTAGAATAGAAAATATACAACTATAAGGAGGAGTTTATCAAATGGCAAAGGAAATAAAGTACGAACAGACTGCAAGAGATTTGCTTTTAAAGGGTATAAATACACTGGCGGATGCGGTGAAAGTAACCCTAGGTCCCAGGGGTAGGAATGTTATTTTAGAGAGGAGTTTTGGTTCGCCCTTAGTGACTAAAGATGGTGTTACCGTTGCCAAAGAAATAGAATTAGAAAATAAGTTTGAGAACATGGGTGCCCAGATGGTGAAAGAGGTTGCTTCCAAAACCAGTGATGTAGCTGGTGATGGAACTACAACGGCGACGCTTTTGGCTCAGGCGATTTATCGGGAGGGTTCCAAACTGGTAGCCGCTGGCAACAATCCCATGGAATTGAAGAGAGGGATAGAAAAGGCTGTAGAATTAGTTGTGAAAGAGCTGGAAAAGCTTAGTAAACCCACAAAGGATCAAAAGGAAATAGCTCAGGTGGGAACTATTTCTGCCAATAATGATGATGCAATAGGCAACATTATAGCAGAAGCTATGAACAAGGTTGGTAAAGAGGGAGTTATCACTGTTGAAGAAGCCAAGAGCATGGATACCACCTTGGATATAGTTGAGGGTATGCAATTTGACCGTGGTTATCTGTCGCCTTACTTTGTTACCGATGCTGAGAGGATGGAGGTTATATTAGACGAACCTTACATTCTTATGCATGAGAAGAAGATAAGCAGCATGAAAGAGTTGCTTCCTATACTGGAACAAATAGCGAAGATGGGGAAACCCCTATTGATAATATCAGAGGAAGTAGAGGGGGAGGCATTAGCTACATTGGTGGTCAATAAGCTTAGAGGCACATTGAAATGTGCAGCTGTGAAGGCTCCTGGATTTGGAGACAGACGTAAGGCTATGTTAGAGGATATAGCGATACTTACAGGCGGTACTGCCCTGACTGAGGATTTAGGGATTAATCTTGAGAAAATTAAGTTAGAAGATCTAGGTTCGGCTAAACGGATTACCATAGACAAAGACAATACAACAATAGTTGATGGGGCTGGTAAGAAGAGTGATTTAGAGGCCAGGGTTAAAACCATCAGGGCACAGATAGATGAGACTACATCGGATTATGACAGAGAGAAACTTCAGGAGAGGTTGGCAAAGCTCATAGGTGGTGTAGCGGTAATCAACGTAGGTGCTGCTACTGAAACAGAGATGAAGGAGAAGAAGGCCAGGGTAGAGGATGCCTTAAACGCAACCAGAGCGGCTGTAGAAGAAGGTATTGTTCCTGGGGGTGGTGTTGCCTTTTTGAGGGTACTACCTGCTTTGGAAAAGTTAAAGCTGGAAGCAGACCAGCAGTTTGGCGTAAACATTGTTAAGCGAGCGCTAGAGGAGCCCATAAGGTGGATAGCCAACAATGCTGGACAAGAGGGTTCTATAGTGGTAGAGAGGGTAAAGAAAGAGAAGGGAGCATTTGGCTTTAATGCCCAGACCGAAAAATATGAAGATTTGATTAAAGCCGGGATAATAGATCCTACTAAGGTTACCAGGTGTGCTCTTCAGAACGCAGCCAGTGTTTCATCCTTGTTGCTTACGACAGAGGCCATGATAGCGGATATGCCTAAGGATGATAAAGGCTCTATGATGCCACCGGGAATGGGCGGTATGCCCGGGGGAGGAATGTACTAGAATTTTACAGGTTAGATATGTATAATAAGCTCCCATTCGTAAGAATGGGAGCTTATATTTTTTTTACCCTTCGTGTAATATTTCACATATGGCCCCCCGGTGTTTTTACCAATAACAAATATGTCAAAAATGATTTCCCCCTTGACAAGAGCTAAATTTATGCTAGTTTAATCTATCCGTATATCAAATGTTTTTAGACAATGAGGGTTTGAAAAGTTGTACTTTTTCAAAGCTCTCGGAAGGTTGCGCAAAGCTTTCAAAATGTTTTTGGAGGATATAATGGAGTATAAGGACACCTTGAACCTTCCCATAACCAAATTTCCAATGAAGGCCAATCTCTCTCAAAGGGAACCGGAGATTCTAAAAGAATGGGATGAAGAACAGATATATAATAAGATAAAAGAAGCCACAAAGGATAGAAGAAAATATATCCTTCATGATGGTCCGCCCTATGCCAATGGACATATCCATTTGGGAACAGCTCTAAATAAAATCTTAAAAGACATAATAGTTAAGTCAAAGGTTATGACTGGTTTTAACAGTTACTATGTGCCAGGTTGGGACTGTCATGGCCTTCCAATAGAACATGAGATAGACAAAAAATTGGGGGGGGGAAGACGTTCTCTGTCTATTGTTGAAATAAGGACACTATGTAGGGAATATGCAAATAAGTTCATAGATATTCAAAGAAATGAATTTAAACGTTTAGGGGTATTTGGTGAATGGGACGACCCCTATCTTACCATGAATTATAAATATGTAGCTACCATAGTTAGAGAATTTGGTAAGTTTGTAGATACAGACAGTGTTTATAAAGGCAAAAAACCTATTCATTGGTGCGCATCCTGCAAGACTGCTCTGGCAGAGGCTGAAGTTGAATATCAGGAGCATGAATCTCCCTCTATCTATGTTAAATTTCCAGTAATATCGGATATTGCTAAGGTAATGCCTAAACTCACTGGGCACAGGGTTTCAGTTCTTATCTGGACAACTACCCCATGGACAATACCAGCTAATCTTGCTGTTGCACTTCATCCCGATTTCACCTATGTGGCCGCAAAAGTAGGTGATGAAATCTATATATTGGCTGACGGGTTGTTGGAAGAAACTATGAAAATGCTTGGGATTATGAACTATGAGGTTATAGAGAAGTTTCCATCTTCAAAGTTAAAAGGGTTGAAATGTCGTCATCCATTGGTAGACAGGGAATCATTACTTGTTTTAGGTAATCATGTGACGCTGGATGCAGGAACCGGCTGTGTCCATACTGCTCCGGGACATGGACAAGAGGACTACGAAATTGGTTTGGAGTGTGGTTTAGAAATCTATGCCCCTGTTAATGATGAAGGAAGATTTACTGATGATGTAGAGTTTTTTGCGGGGGAGTTTGTCTTCGATGCTAACAAATCAGTCAATAAAAAACTGAATGAAGCAGGTGCTTTGTTAATGGAAGAATCTATATCTCATTCATACCCCCATTGCTGGAGGTGTAAAAACCCTGTTATTTTTCGTTCCACCGAACAGTGGTTTATCTCTATGGAGAAGAACAGGTTGAGAGAGAAAGCACTCGAAAGCATCGACAGGGTAGAATGGATTCCGAGTTGGGGTAGGGATAGAATCTATGGAATGGTTGAGAATCGCCCGGATTGGTGTATCTCTCGCCAGAGATCATGGGGTATTCCTATTACAGTATTTTATTGTAAGTCCTGTGGATATACTATTGCAAAAAAAGAGGTTATTGACTACGTATCAGACCAGTTTGAAAAAGAGGGAAGCGATGTCTGGTTTTCAAAAGAGGCAAAGGAACTTCTTCCCCCTGGTACGAAATGTCCTGAGTGTAACAACAGTGATTTTAAAAAAGAGATGGATATACTTGATGTTTGGTTTGACTCTGGTGTAAGTTATGCTGCAGTTTTAGAGGGTAGGGAATATTTAAAATTCCCAGCGGATATTTATTTAGAAGGGAGTGATCAACACAGGGGATGGTTTCACAGTTCTCTGTTAACTTCCGTAAATAATAGAGGGATTGCCCCGTATGAGTCTGTGTTGACTCATGGTTTTGTTGTTGACGGCCAGGGGAAAAAGATGTCCAAATCTTTCGGAAATGTGATCGCTCCGGATGAAATTATAAAGAAGTATGGGGCCGAAATCATCAGACTTTGGGTGGCAGCCGAAGACTATAGGGACGACATTAGGATATCAGAGGAGATACTAAAAAGACTTTCTGAAGCCTACCGCCGTATTCGCAACACCTGCAGGTATATACTGGGAAACCTGTATGATTTTGATCCATCAACAGACAAAATTGAATACAATGATCTTTTAGAGATTGATAAACTATCTTTACATAAATTACAGAAGCTCATAATAAGAATTAAGGAAGCTTATGATAGTTTTTCTTTCCATACAGTATACCATTCTCTCCACAACTTCTGTGTGGTTGACATGAGCGCCTTTTATCTGGATGTTTTAAAAGACAGGCTCTATACTTCTCTTCCAAGTTCCAGGGAAAGAAGATCAGCCCAGACTGCTATGTATGAAATCTTATGCTCTATAGTAAAACTTATGGCACCTATTCTTTCTTTTACTTCTGAGGAGGTGTGGAGATACATACCTTCGGATAGCAATAAAGAGGGGAGTGTTCATTTATCCCAATTTCCTGTTGTCAAAGAGGATTACATTGATGAAGATCTGGCTGCCAGATGGGACAATACGCTGTTAAAGCTTAGAGGAGAAGTTTCCAAGGCGCTTGAAACAGCCCGTCGTGATAAGGTTATCGGACACTCGTTGGATGCCGAAGTTAACCTTTATGTACCTGAAAAACTCTACAAATTTTTAGAAGGTTATATTGATGATTTGAGATCAATTTTTATTGTCTCTAATGTTGATGTTTTTAATGATGAAGAGGGTAAAGGTGAATTTAAAAGTGAGGAAATTGTTGGGTTGAGTATTAATGTAAGTCAAGCCCACGGGGAAAAATGTGAGAGGTGCTGGATTTACTATCCAACAGTAGGTAATAATGAAAAACATACTACGATATGTCAAAGGTGTATTGAGGTAATAGAGGAAGCTTGAAAAAAAAATATTTTATAACAATTACGATTGTCCTAGTGATAATATTACTGGATCAGTTTTCTAAACTCTATATTGATAGGGTTATGCCTCTCCACTCCTCTATCACCATATTAAAGAATTTCATCCATATAACGTATATTAGAAATTCAGGTATCGCATTCGGTATTTTTGCTTCACATGCTGCCGGGCTTAAGGTTATTTTCTTTTTAATCACTTCTATTATAGCGATCCTAATAATCTTTTTTTTATTGAGAAGCCTAAAAAATACTCAGACTTCCCTTATGGTGAGCTTATCTATGATAATGGGGGGAGCCATTGGTAACCTGATTGATAGAGTCAGGTTGGGAGAGGTTATCGACTTCATTGATCTTCATTGGTATTCTTATCATTGGCCAGCCTTCAATGTGGCTGACTCTGCTATTACTGTGGGAGGATTTTATTTGATCGTCAACACAATTTTCAAAAAGGACAAGAATCAATAGGTTTGTTATAAAAGGAATTTAAAGTTTTGAAGAATACCCCTTTTTGTTTCAGTATACATTTTTTGACCTATCTCTAGCTCAATTGAAAATTTTGCTTTGCAATATTCACACTTCAAAGCGGCCCTGCGAAGGATTAAATTCACAAACCCTATGGATTAGCTCTCAGTGGATTTCTGCAAAACTCTTGGCAGGTTGTGTAAATTTCTCTGATTTTAGAGAGGTATTATGTACCCAGTCCTATTCCATATAGGTAATTTTAAAATACATACATACGGGTTTTTCATTGCCTTGGGGTTTTTGGTAGGTATTGTTCTGGCATTAAGGGAAGCGAGACGTGTTGGAGAAGAACCTGAGAACATCCTTGATCTGGCATTCTATGGTATTATTGCTGCTATAGTTGGCTCCCGTCTTCTTTATATAATACTTAATCATCGGTATTATATAGAGAACCCAATGGAAATAGTAAAGATCTGGAATGGAGGGTTGGTGTATTATGGAGGTTTTCTACTCGCCTTGATAGTAGGAATATGGTATATCAGAAAAAAAGATCTGCCTTTGTGGAAAACCGTTGATATTTTAGCACCTTCTGTAGCCATAGGAGAAGCTATAGGACGATTAGGTTGTTTTTCTGCAGGCTGCTGTTATGGCAAAGAAACAGTCCTTCCCTGGGCGGTTACTTTTTCCAATCCTGAAAGTCTGGCAAGGCTTGGGATTCCACTTCATCCTACACAGTTGTATTCCTCTGTAAATGCTCTTTTTATATTCCTGATTCTAACGGTGGTAAAGAGATTTAAGAAATTTGACGGCTTGCTTATATGGTTATATGTTCTGCTCTATTCAATTACACGGTCTATCATTGAGATCTTCAGGGGTGACGTTAGAGGGTTTATATTTGGAAAAATCCTGTCCACATCTCAGTTTATTGGAATTATTTTAGTGATTATATCTGTTTTGATGCTTATATACTTATGGAGAAGGAATAAGAGCTTATTGAAAGAGTAGGTTAGAGATAAAGGGATAAATGATTGATTTTTTACCATACCTTTTGCCCCCGGTTATTGGGGGTATTATCGGTTGGTCCACAAATAAACTGGCTATATGGATGCTTTTTAATCCTAAAAAGGAAATAAAGGTATTTGGTCTTCGTGTTCCATTTACCCCTGGTTTAATACCCCGAGATCAAATTCTGATAGCAAAAAGCTTGGGAACCCTCATCGAGGAGAAACTTATAAATACAGAAGAGATTAACAGCAGGATAACCAAGGAGGAGGTTAATGGGAAGATAAAAGAGCTGATAAGTAATACAGTGGAAAAAAACATGGGGAAACTAGCCTTTTTGATACCAGAGACGTTTATATATCATTTGAAAAATTTTTTGGCGCCAAAAATTTCTGATCTGGTAAAGGACGAATTATTTAATTTCCTGAATATTATAAATTTCAAACAGATTGTTGAAGAAAAAATTAGCAGCTTCCCTGTAGAAGAACTGGAAGAGGCAATTAAAGGTGTAACCAGGAGGCATCTTACTCATATTACACTATTAGGTGGAGTGTTAGGTTTTATAATAGGACTTGTGCAGATAGTTGTGAATATTTATCTGACGGCTTTGTAAAAAATCCATTTGTGGCGTTGCGTTTCATCCTAAGTTATTGCAGTATACAGGTAAGTACACTTAGTTACTTTGATTTGCATACCTTGCATTTGGGGCCTTTAACCGTGCTATCTGATTTTTGATTTTTTTACAACATCATTAATAAATAAGAGTTTAAAAAAGGTATACTTTTTAAAGCGTAACTATTCGGAGAGTCTGGATGATAACCGTTGGCGTATTAACGATTAGCGATAGAGGGTCAAGGGGGGAAAGAAAAGACCAGAGTGGTTTAGAAATAATAGAAAGGTTAATAAAAGATCTGCCTGCAAAGGTGGATGCCCATGAAATAATACCCGATGAACAAGATGTTATAGCCAGCAGACTAATAGATTATACGGACAATAAGAAGTTAGATTTGATTATTACCACCGGCGGCACAGGTGTAGCCCCCAGGGATGTAACTCCCGATGCTACTTTGAGTGTGATAGATAAGGAAGTCCCCGGGATGGCTGAGGCCATGAGACTTCAGGGACTCAAAAAAACGCCCCATGCCATGATATCCAGGGCAGTAGTGGGGGTTCGAAAGATGTCTTTGATAGTTAATCTTCCTGGCAGTCCTAAAGCTGTATTGGAAAACCTCGATGCTATTTTGCCTTCTATTCCCCATGCAATTGAAAAGATAAAAGGGGATCCCTCCGAATGTGCTTCTTCTTTCGATGTTTAGGGAAGAAGACCACGATTGCTATTTGAGTTATCATAATGAAAGAGGTTGGATATTGAATAACAGACCCTATAAGTCTTAGGGCTAATAAATAATCAAAGTTGCTTCCTATTTTGTTGTACTTTAAGGTTAAATTTAGCTGATAGTAATACAAAAGATTTTTTATTTGACTTATTTGACGAGGTTAGTTTAAATAATATAGAAGACGCTGGATACAATTTGTATTTGATATTGTTACGGGAGGATACTGAAGATGTATGAAGAAGAAGTAAAATTTACAAAAGAAGAGGTTAAGAAAGGGGTAGAGGATTTTCTGGAATATGTAGGGTATACTATCATGGAACCAAAGTACATCGGTTTTACCCTGCCTGATATCCATGTGCAGAAGAAAGAGGAAACTAAGAAACACGAAATAGTTGGGGTGATAAAGAAAGACCTGAGCGAGGCCATGGAGGGTTTCAGAGAATTGGCCGCTGCCAGGAATGTTTTAGGCAACAAGGTAGATTATGCCTTAATACTTCCGCCGGTGAGCGAGTATTTCTTCCTTGCATTCCTCATCAGAGAGGAAGAATGGTGGTATACAATTAAAGACCACTCTTTTATGATGTGGCTGGTTAACCCTGAAAGGGAGAAGGTCGACTGTCTTGTAGGTTGGCCTAGAGATAAAAAGTTTGGTGATTACTTCAGCTTAAGTATGACCCTAGATGGACTCATTAGCCAGGAAGCAGGAAAGAAGATGGCGGAAGAAGATTATTGAAAGGGTTTGAAAATCTCGTCTAAGATAGTATAAAAAATGATGCTTATTAATAAAAAACTTGTAGACCTTTCTTTTGAGATGGGACCTATACGGCCCCCAAGTGAAGGTGGTAGTTATTCATTACTGATAAGAGTTACTAGGAATTGTCCTTGGAATCGCTGCGCCTTTTGCTATGGTAGACCGTATAATCACGAGAAGTTCCAAAAAAGGTCCGTAGATGATGTGAGGGCTGACATCGATACAGTGAATGCCATCTATGGTGAGATAAAAAAAGTATCCTGGAATTTAGGCTATTCCGGTGTTATAAACAATGAAGTGGGTGCCGCCCTTGTTAGAAGTTTCCCCCAACTGAACAATAATCACAGCTTTGTCAGTGTTTTTAACTGGCTTCATTCAGGGGCGAGTACAGCGTTTTTGCAGGATGCCGATTCTCTTGTAATACCCACACCTCAAATGGTTGCTATTATCGAATATTTAAAAGATAAGTTTTCTACTCTTAACAGGATAACCTCCTATGCCAGGGCAAAGACTATCTTTAAAAAGAAACCGGAGCAACTGGAACAACTGAGGAAAGCAGGTCTGTCGAGATTGCATATAGGATTGGAAACAGGAAACGATGAATTGTTATGGAAAATTAAAAAAGGGGTAACATCAGAGGAACATATACTCGCAGGGAAAAAGGTAATTGAAGCCGGCATAGAGCTTTCAGAATATATAATGCCTGGGTTGGGCGGAAAGGATATGTCTAGACAACATGCCTTAAGCACTGCAAGGGTATTAAACGAGATAAATCCTGATTTCATAAGGTCAAGACCCCTTACCCCTTTACCTGGCACACCCATATTGGATGCATATGAAAAGAATGAATTAGAGCTGCTCTCACCCCATGAGTGCCTGGAAGAGATGAAGATAATGGTAGAGGAATTGGATGTAACTAGCAGGATTTGTTTCGATCACTTCAGGAACCCAGCTTATCGAACAGGAACTGGGAATCTTGCGCATTTGTTAAAACAGGACTATGATGGTTATAAACTTCCTGAAGAAAAAGGAGTTGTCCTGGATTTGATCGAAGAAGGTTTAGGTATAAATGAAGAGAGCTTTTTGCAACCGGATTATTTTATGCGTCTTGGAAGCCTTTAATCACTAAACCGCTTGACTGTTCAACAAAATAACAAAAAATGGGTTAATTAGACATTTAAGTTCCAATACCATTGAAGAAAAAATAGAGACCATGAAGAAGCCATAAGGAGGTTAGAAAATGGGAAATCTATTAGTCGATGAGAGAGATGTAGAGTTTGTATTATTTGAACAATTATGTATTGAAGATCTTTTTAAAACCGAAAAATATAAAGATTATTCAAGGCAAGATTTCGAAATGGTCATTGAAGAGGCAAGGAAACTGGCTGTAAACGTATTCCTGCCTACAAATGAAAAAGGGGACAGGGAAGGTTGTACATATGAAGATGGTAAGGTAAAAGTGCCTGAAAGTTTTCATGAAGCTTTCAGACTCTATAAAGATGGCGGATGGGTTACACCTACCGAGGACCTTGAGATAGGCGGTCAGGGGTTGCCCCATAGCATATTTGCACCGATACAAGAATACATCGGTAGCGCAAATGTTGCTTTAGGGTCTTATTTAATGCTATGTCATGGAGCTGCCAAGCTGATAGAGGTTCATGGTACAGAAGAGCAGAAGAAGAAATACATGGAGAAGATTTATTCCGGTCAATGGGCAGGTAGTATGTGTCTTACTGAACCGGGTGCAGGAAGTGATGTGGGTGCTACCAAAACAGTAGCAAAGAAGAACGAAGATGGGACTTATACTATAACAGGCACCAAATCCTTTATTACAGGAGGGGAGCATAATCTGACAGAAAACATAATACACCCTGTTCTAGCCAGGATCCCGGGGGCCCCTCCGGGGACTAAAGGGATATCTCTGTTTTTGATTCCAAAGATTAGAGTGAATGAAGATGGTAGCCTGGGTGAAAATAATGACGTCTTCTGTAGCGGTATAGAACACAAGCTGGGAATTAAAGGTTCAGCAACGGTTACCCTGAATTTTGGAGACAATGGCAAATGCATCGGTGAACTTCTTGGGGAAGAGAACAGCGGTATGGCAATCATGTTCCATATGATGAATGAGGCCAGGCTGGATGTAGGGCTTCAATCTGCGGGACAGGCCAGCTCTGCATATCTCAATGCTGTTGCCTATGCAAAAGAGAGGCTTCAGGGCTCCAGTATTATGAGCAAGGAGCCCAACGCACCGCAGGTTCCTATTATAAATCATCCGGATGTCCGAAGGATGCTTCTATGGATGAAGAGTTACGTAGAAGGTATGAGAGCTTTTGCTTACTATATATGCTATTGCCAGGACAGGGGGATTACGACAACAAATGAGGAGGAAAGGGAAAAATATACAGACTACATAGCCCTGTTTACCCCTGTATGCAAGGCCTTCTTCAGTGATATGTCCTTCTATATAATAAAGGAAGCCATCCAGGTTTACGGCGGATATGGATACATTTCCGAATTCCCGGTGGAGCAACTCCTCAGAGACAATAAGATTGCCTCTCTCTATGAAGGGACAAATGGTATTCAAGCCATGGACCTTGTGGGCAGGAAGTTGGGGATGAAAAAAGGCAGCGTAATGATGAATTTCCTGACGGACATGAGTAATTTTATCGAAGCAAACAGGTCAGATGAGACAATAAAGGACTACGTAGAGGGGTTTGAAAAGGCCAAAAATGCACTGGCAGATGTTAGTATGTACTTTGGCCAGATCGCCAGAGGACCGGATTTCATTATCCCCCTTATCTATGCTTATCCATATATGGAAGTCTTTGGCACGGTTGCGCTTGGATGGATGCTGCTCTGGCAGGCATCTGTAGCAGGCAAGAAACTGAAGGAGATTATGGCAAAGGAGGGAGCTTCGGATCAGAATAGTATAAAAAAGCTCATGTCAGACAACAAAGATGCTGCTTTTTATAGTGGTAAGCTTGCTGCAAATAAGTTCTACGCCAATAATATACTTCCTACTGTAATAAGCAAAGTTAAAGCGATAAAATCCGGGGATAAGAGCGTTATGGAGATAGCTGAAGAGTCGTTTGCGTCCTAAGTAAAAAGTCTAAATTCTAAATACAATAAAATATTCAATTTTATCTATCCAATACTCTACTTCAATCTATTTGTCAAAGTAGGGTATTGGATTTTTATTTGAGATATTAAAATACAAGGCAGGGATAGTTTTTACCTCATTTTCAACACATCCTCTATGTGCTATTTTTAATACCATTGTGTAGTTGGTCTTTAGGTAGTGCCTTTCTCCACCTCTGGTGTATCCACCACCACTGATCCGGGTATTCCCGAATATACGATTCTACAATCTTTGATAATCTGGACAGGTTTGTAAATATGTCTTTATCCTTATCGCCTGTTAACTCAAGCTTTACAGGAGGCTTTATTATAATCCTGTGTCTGTTCCCATCCTCTCGAAGAATAAAGGCAGGGATTATAGGGGCTTTTGTCCTCATTGCCATAACTATAGGTCCTTTAAAGGTAGGAACCATACGTCCAAAAAAGTTTACATAGATACCACCTAAGACTACATTTACATCTGTCAGGAGAAATAACACTTTATTTTCTTTGAGACATTTTAGGGATTGTTCTACGCAAGTTCTGGGAGGTTTATCTGGAATCATTTTAACCCCTGTTAGTCCCTCCAAATTTTCAAGGTGTCTAGTCAATCCTTCCTGCTTAGGATATCTAACAATTGGGAATAAAGGATATCCAAGTAAAGCAAGTTTAATTATTAAATACGTAAAATTTCCAAAATGAGCGCTAAAAAGGATAACCCCTCTACCTAACTTTAATGCTTCATCCAAGTATTCTCTTCCTTCAACGCTTATTGTCTTATCCAAGTACCCATTATGAAACCTGGGATAGGCAAGCAGTTCTACCCCTCCCTTTCCTATGTTTCCAATTGTTGACTTGTATATTTCGAGGATTTCTCCTTCACTTTTTTCTTCTCCCAAGGCAAGCCTAAGGTTGTTCATTGTAATATCTCTTCGTTCTCTTAAAAAGAAGAAGGCCAGTTTGATAATGCTTTCACCAAAAATATAAAGGAACTTCAAGGGGAGAACCCTTAAAGCAAATAAAAATATCGGCATAAAGAACCGGTCTATTTTGTTAATAATATTTTTGTTTGTCTTTTTAACCTTTTTTTTCGCCATATATTACCTCAGTTTTTATGTGCTACTCTATATGAGTTCGTATTCTGCCAGTAAATTGTAAATTCTTGATTCCTGATCCGGTGTGATAGAAGGGGTATCTTCAGCTACTGCACGGCTTCCAATTGTACCCATCAATTTTAATGCTGACTTGATTATCGCTGTAGGGTTTGGCAGATATGCTTCGTGAAGGATCTTAAGCATCTGTCCTGCCTTCCAAAGGTCGGTATAGTATGTTGGGTCGTCCTTTATCGTTTCTTTTAGATTTATGGAAGATTCTGTTATAGTCCTCCACTGCTTGGGCAATATATTAGCTCCCTTTGCCACTACACCATCCAAACTGGGATTACCTAAGAAGTTAAGTTCATTGCCGTCATATATTCTGAAGTGCCTTCTGTCTCTTACAGCTTTAGCGTAATTAATTGCCCTTTTAAGTTCCCCTATATGAATTATGCCAACTATCTGTTCATTCCTGGATAGTTTTTTCAACACGTTTGTCCTTATATTATTTCTCTTTAGATGTTCTTGAAGTTCTGTAATCAGATGAGGATTGTTATATAGAATGAATGGAAGCGTAGTGATTTTGCCAAATTTAATATATAGGTCTGCCAGGTTCTTATTACTATGATACCATAGAGGACAATCTAAGAGGAAGATATCTCCCTTGTAATTAAAATCTTCTTTAATTCTTCCAACATGGATAATATTTTCTGCCGTATGATCCTCTGTGTCTCCTGTTATGTTCAGAAAAAGGGGTATCCTCCCATTAACTATTTCCATACTGGTTTTTATCAGTTCTATCCTTTTCTGATTACTGAGGGCAAACCCTTCACCTATATCTGCTGCCCCGATAAGAACCCCGTGAAGGTCCTTTATTGTATAATCCAGCAAGCTTTTAAGGCTTGGTTTGTCTATATAGTACTCATTGTTCAATGGTGTTACCAGGGCACCAATCAGCCCCCTGGGTGGTAAGACAGACATACTGCTATCCCCCCCCTTTAGGATCGGAATTTAAATTCTCCCTTTCCAAGAAGATCATGGAGATGAACTATCCCTTTAATCTTTCTGCCTTCATCTATAATTGCAAGAGATGTAATTTTATGCCTCTCCATCTCTTCTATGGCTTCTCCAGCCATTTTATCCTCACCTATGATTCTTGGATTAAGTGTCATGACCTCTTTAATGGCTATCTCAAGGAGATTATCATTATCCTGGATTAGTCGACGCAAATCGCCGTCTGTGATTATTCCTGTTAACCTATCTTTATTATCTACTACCAAAGTAAGACCAATGTCCTTTTTGGTTATCTCCTCCAAGGCTTCTTTCATTGACTGTTCTTCGTGTACAACAGGGATATCTTTACCAGTCAGCATAACATCCTTTATTCTTAACATTAGTCTTTTACTCAGGTTTCCTCCAGGGTGAATTCTGTGAAAGTCTAATTTCTGAAATGATCTTTTGTTCAGTAGAGCCACTGCCAAGGCATCTCCCATGGCCAGAGTGGCAGTGGTGCTCGCGGTTGGGGCTAAGCCAAGAGGACACGCCTCTCTTTCAACTCCTATATCTATGGTAACATCGCTCTTTCTTGCTAATGTAGAGTCAACGTTTCCTGTAAATGCAATCAAATAGGCACCTATCTTTTTCACTGTAGGTATTATGGAATTTATTTCCTCGGTTTCTCCGCTGTTGGATATCGCAATTACTACATCCTCTCTCATAACTATGCCTAAATCCCCGTGCATACCCTCTACGGGATGGAGAAACAATGCTGGAGTTCCAGTACTCGTTAGTGTAGCAGCAATCTTTCTTCCTATTATCCCTGACTTGCCTACACCTGTTACTACCGCTCGCCCTTTGCTGGAGTAAAGAATATCTACCGCTTTGACAAAATTCTTGTCTATACGTTTAATGAGATTTTCTATGGCTTCAGCCTCTATCCGGAGGACCTCTTTAGCGTGTTTAATAACCATTGGTTTACCCTTTTATACATTCCCTTCCAGTAACGTTTTTATGAGTTCTGCATTTCGTCTTGCAGAACCACGGTTTGCCAGGACAGCTTCCCTTCCTGCCTCACCCAGGCAGCGGGACATTTCAGGGTCCCTTAACAGTTTGATGCCTGTTTCTAACAGATCGTCAGCATCTTTTATCTCTATCCCTGCGCTTACCTGTTCCAGAAGCTCCTTAGCATCTAAGAAATCCTCCATGAAGGGACCATAAAATACTACTTTACCCCAGGCAGCAGGTTCTAAAACATTCTGCCCTCCAAGAGGAACAAGACTTCCTCCACAAAAGACTATTGTCCCGACACTATATATCTTGAATAGATCACCTATTGTATCTATAATAATTACCTGTTTATGCCTCTTTGTTTTGCCTTTATCCAACTCCGTTTTGAGAACAAATCCAATTCTCTTTTTATGGAGCAGTTCTTCTATTTCTCTAGTCCTCTCAATATGACGGGGGGCTATAATTAAAAGCATGTCCGGATAGAGTTTTATGAATTTCAGATAGGCATCAATAACTACCTCTTCCTCTCCAGTTCTCGTACTTCCTGCTATAAAGACCTTATCATTTCTTGAAATACTCAGGATGTTCCTGATCTCTTCCTCAAAACCGGCGTGAACCTGATCTGTCAGACTGTCATATTTTGAATTCCCATTAATGAGAACCCTATCCGGTGATGCCCCCATGGAAATGATTTTGTCAGCGTCGCTCTTCATGATCATGCTCATAATGTCTAAATTCTGAAGCACCCTTTTCATGAAGAATCTTACCTTCATATAGCTGTCAAAGGACCTTACGGATATTCTACCATTTATCATTATAGTTTTAATACCCCGCTTTTTGGCTGCCCGTAAAAAGTTTGGCCATATCTCTGTTTCTGATAAAATAAATACATCAGGGGATATAGACCTCAATGCTCTTCTGACAATCCATGTCAAATCTAGAGGGAAGTATATATAGGAAGATACATCTTTTAATGTCTTTTTCGCAAACTCATGACCGCTCTTGCTAGTGTTGGAGACTACCAAGTGACATGAAGGATATATCCTCTTTATCTCAGTAATTATAGGGTTTATTACTATAACTTCGCCTACGGAACAGGCATGAATCCATAATCTTGGTTTTAAAGAAGGGTTATTTGGAGTTTGGGATGAGATAAAACCAAGTCTCTGCCCCAGTCCTTCTCTATGGGTTCTTTTTATTAATACATAGAAAAAGAAGACTGGAAGGATCAAGACAGTTAGTACTATTAGTAAAAGATTATACAGGAGATACATCACTATATCTCTCTACCCATAATTCTTTTAACCTTTTCCAAGTCTTCTTGTGTGTCGACTTCTACAGAATCAAAAATAGTTTTAACTGCTTTTATCCTGTAACCATTTTCCAGTGCTCTCAACTGTTCCAACATTTCAGCTTTTTCCAGTTCACTCTGGGGCATCTTGGTAAAACTCAGTAAAAAATCTTTCCTGTATGCATAAATCCCTATATGTTTATAAAAAGAAGGGGCGGTATCCTGTTCCCTTACATAAGGTATGGTTGACCGTGAAAAGTATAAAGCAAATTCATCTTTGTCAATAACCATCTTAACCACATTTGGATTCCTTATTTCCTCTTCGTTCTCTATTCGGCAACACAGGGTTGCCATTAATAGGGATGGGTCATTTACGAAAGGAAAGATAATCTCATCTACCGTCGCTGGTTCTAAAAGAGGCTGGTCTCCCTGGATGTTTACTATTAAGTCGGTATCTTTAGCATCCAGTTGCATAAGGGCTTCAGCAATCCTGTCCGTCCCTGATTTATGATGAGGAGATGTAAGTATTGCCCTGCCTCCAAACTCCTCTACCTTTCTAAAGATACGTTCATCATCCGTAGCTACTGTTACTGATGTTAAAGAGTTTGCTTTCAAAGCCCTATTGTAAACATGCTCTATCATCGTTTTGCCAAAAATATCTGCCAGGGGCTTCCCAACAAATCTTGTAGAGTGGTAACGAGCAGGTATTATTCCTATAGCCTTCATATCTGTCCTAAAAAGTTATTAAGCAAGCACAAGCCTTGCCGCTTTATGAATACCAGTGATTACTCTGTCTATATAATCATCAGCCATGTTTACTGAAATACCTATAGCTATGGCCCTGTTAATTATTCTGTCACTTTTAGGCCACATGTCTCTTTTGTATACCTCTTTGCCTATTTGTCCGTTTAACCTTTTGATGATATGATCCCAGTTTCCGATATAATGCCACTCCAAAGCGGAGGGCAGAATCTTTGTTTCGATCCCATCCTTGGTTAGCACATCTTCAAAATCTTTTGCCATCTGGCTATCAGGCAGAAGGAATATTAATGTATCTCCTCCATCACCATCTTTATCCGGAAGTTCTCTGAACTCTAGCCCGGCTATACCCCCTATTGCTTCTTTTATTCTTGCTTTGTTCTTCCTTTGCTGGGATATCACACAATCAAGCCTTGAAAGCTGAACTACTCCTATTGCTCCCTGTATTTCACTCATACGATAATTAAAGCCAGTTATACTTTTACTATCTTTCCCCCTCGGCACATCTGATCTATGCTCATGCCCATGGTCTTGAAAATAGGTTCCTTGTAAGTACATCGCTTCATTGTTAGTAACCACCATTCCTCCTTCACCAGTGGTTATTGTCTTTACAAAGTCAAAACTGAAACAACCGATATCTCCCATGGTTCCTGTCTTTTTGCCTTTATAACTTGATCCACATGCCTGGCAAGAATCTTCTAGGACCCCAACACCGCTTCTTTTTGCGATATCACATATATCATCCATTTTAGCAGGGACTCCAAGCATGTGAACTGGGATTATAGCCTTGGTTTTATCGGTGATCTTTGTCGCAAGGTCATTTGGGTCCATATTGAATGATTGGTCTATCTCTGTAATCACAGGGATAGCACCTGCCTCCAGTATAGCTTCAATAGTAGCCACAAAGGTAAAAGACTGGGTTATTACCTCGTCTCCTGGTTCAATACCCATAGATGCAAGGGCTACTCGAACCGCTGCTGTGCCAGAAGCAACAGCCAGTGCGTAATTAACCCCCATATATTTTGCAATCATCTCTTCAAATTCTACTACTTTGAAGATATCTTTTCGCTTTTCATTAAAGCCATATCGAAAGAGAACACCTCTCTCAAGTACGCCGACTACTTCTTCTATCTCTTTTTCCCCTAATAATTCGCTGCCACCCATGGCTCTTTTCTCCTACATTTTTTAATGTTAGTACGCCCTTTTGTATATCTCAATGGCATCTTCTTTAGTCACTTTTCTTGGGTTGTTTTCTATGGGGCGGGTCACCTTCATAGCCCCTGATGATAAGCCCTCTATTGCAGTTTCCGGAATATCCAGTTCTCTCAATCTTTTGGGTACCTTTACATTTTCGATAAGTTTCTTTACCATCAATATGGATTTTTCTGCAAATTCCAGAGAAGAAGAACCCTCTCTCTTAGCTCCCATAGCCTCCGCGATGCACGAAAACTTCTCTATATTGCTTTCCAGATTAAACTCCATTACATAAGGAAGCAGTAAACCATTTGCTATGCCATGAGGGATATTGTACTCTCCTCCCATAGGATATGCCAGAGCATGGGCTGCCCCCACACCTGCATTTGCCAAGGCAATTCCACCAAAGAGACTTCCTTTTAGCATGCTATCCCTTGCCTCTACATTCTGACCATCTGTAACAGCCTTATAGAGGTTCTTCGATATAAGCCTTATCGCCTCCAAGGCAAAGAGATCAACAAATGTATTGGACGAAACAGAAGTGTATGCCTCAATAGCATGGGTCAGAGCATCCATGCCGGTGAAAGCTGTGGGCTTAGGTGGGAGTGAGAGTGTAAGTTTAGAATCGAGGAATGCGAGATCAGCGAATAAATAATTACTGTTTATCCCTGCTTTGGACTTCATATTTTTATCTGTGAATACTGCTGTAAAAGTAACTTCGCTTCCGGTTCCTGCTGTTGTAGGGACCATAATCTTGGGTACCCCTGGTTTCTTAACCAGGTCAAGGCCCTGATAATCTTTGGTTTTTCCATCATTTGTCAGCAGTATTGAGGTTACCTTTGCCGTATCCATAGCGCTGCCACCCCCAATACCCAGCACCAGATTACAGTTTCTGTCTCGACCCAATTGTGCACATTGATCGGCTATCTCAATCTGTGGTTCAGGTTCTACTCCATCGAAGACAATAACCTCTATACCCTCTTTTATTAATGACTCTTTGATACTGTCAAATAGTCCTGCCCTGATGATCCCTGGGTCAACAACAGCCAGAACTCTGGTTCCGCCTCTCTTTTTAGCTTCAATACCAACCTTTTCGGAAGCTCCGTTCCCAAAGATAATTTCGGGTATTATCTTAAAATTAAATATTTTCTCCTGCAATTATTGCTCCTTTCGTACCATAAACTCTGGATAAAAATTCCCTGGTTGAAAATAATGGTTTTTGGTCGTGATTTGCTTCCCTGCATATTGCTTATAGAAAATCGCTTATCGCTCAAGAATGCAAAGAAAAGTAGCACAAAGGGCTCTCAAAGTCAAGAAGTTCATTTTATCTTGTGAATACTCAAACTTCATAAGTATTAGGATTGATTGTTAATAATCACAGCCATGTTATATTGATGATTACCTAGGTAGTAACTTTTGTTGTTGACTACTATCTTCTTTCTTTGGTAACATTATACCCTATTTAAACTAGGGTTAAATTACTTTTTTGCGTATTACTGTCCTAGTCTTCCATTATTCCAACATACAATTTTAGCCAATCACTTAAATTCTTAAAAAATAGGGAAAGAAATGAAACATATTGTACTGGGTACGGCTGGTCATATCGACCATGGTAAGACATCACTTATAAAACGTCTTACCGGAGTTGACACAGATCGACTAAAAGAAGAAAAGCTCAGAGGAATAACTATTGAGCTGGGTTTTGCACCACTGACACTACCCAGCGGAGAAAGGATTGGGATAGTAGATGTTCCTGGTCATGAAAAGTTTGTAAAGAATATGGTGGCGGGTGTCGGCGGAATTGATATAGTCCTCTTCACTATTGCTGCCGACGAAGGAATTATGCCTCAGACAAAGGAACATTTTGAAATTTGCAGTCTGTTAAAGATAAAAAAAGGCCTTATAGCTGTAACAAAGACTGACTTAGTAGATGAAGAATGGCTGGAGTTGGTTAAGAGTGATATCGAAGAGTTTATAGAGGGAACATTTCTGGAAGGTTCCCCAATAATTCCCGTCTCATCTTTTACCGGCGAAGGGATCCCCCAGCTTTTAGCTGAACTGGATAACCTGGCCGAAAAAGTCGAAGTGAAATCATCTGAAGGTCTGTTAAGAGTCCCGATAGACCGTGTATTTACTATGAAGGGCTTTGGTACAGTAATTACCGGCACCCTCTATTCTGGCAAGGTATCAGTTGGTCAAACGATAGAGATTCTTCCTGTAGGGGTAGAAACAAAGGTCCGGGGTGTCCAGGTCCATAATGAGAGTGTAGGAAGTGCCACGGCAGGGCTTAGAACAGCATTGAATCTGCATGGGATTGACAAATATTCTATTAAGAGAGGAGAGGTTATAACTCATCCTGGCACAATAGTACCAACCTCTCTGGTAGACGTTTATTTGGAGCATCTGCCCAGTTCTCCCAAACCAATTAAAAACAGGACAAAAGTAAAATTCCATACGGGAACAAGTGAGATTGTTGCTGTTGTAATATTTTTTGACAGGGATAAGCTTCCTCCTGGGGAGGCTGCTTTTGCTCGGTTAAAGATGGAGACACCTGCTATAATTATGCATAAGGACAGGTTTATTATCAGGAGTAACTCCCCGGTTTATACCATGGGGGGAGGTGAAGTTCTGGATTCCTATCCAACAAAACGAAAGAAATTTTTCAAGGAGATATTACCCAACCTGGAAGTATTTCAGAGTGATGACAAAAAGGGTATAATAAAAACCCATGTTTACAACTCCGGGTTCAAGGGGTTGAGTATACGAGAGTTACAAATGAGAATTGATATAAGCCCTTCTATGTTATCAACCCTCTTGGATGGCTTAATGACAAATAAGGAACTAATCCAATTCGACAAGGACACCATAAGGGTAGTTCATCAAGGTGTATATGACAATCTAAGAGAGATAATGATAGAACAGATAAAGAATTATCATATGGCTTATCCTATGAAAGAGGGGATGTCAAAAGAGGAACTGAAGACAAAATTGCATAAAGACGTAAATGCAAAACTGTTTAACAAGGCTATAGTTGAACTTACCAAAACTGATAAGATACAGGGAATAAAGGATAAGTTCCGCCTCACCGATTATTCAGTATCATTGAAGGGATCCCAGAAGGAAATTCAAAACAAGATTGAAGATATTTACTCTAAGGAAAAACTATCACCTCCTACATACAAGGAACTGGTAGACAGGTTGGGCGTCGATGCATCAGAGGTGAAGGCTGTATTGGATATGCTGGTCGAAAAAGAAACGCTGGTAAAGATAAAAGAGGAGTTCTACTTTAACAGTGATGCTGTTACAAGATTAAAAGAGGATTTAGTGGTTTTTCTCAGAGAGAATAAAGAGGTTACCATTTCTCAATTCAAGGATATCACAAAATCATCTCGAAAGTACTCTACCCCATTAATTGAGTATTTTGATAAGATAAGGGTTACCATCAGGGTAGGGGACAAGAGGATATTAAGAGAAAGCTCTATGTGATCTTCCAGACGAACCTGTGAAGATTGAAATGCTAAGTATTTGAATGTGTAAAATAAAACCTGCGAAAGTTATTCATTATTAGTTAAAAGCCAAACTAATTCTGCTTCCATATAAATTGATACCTCTGAAAAAAATTTTAATAAATCTTATTTCCCCCTATTGACCTCAAATGCATAGTGATTATTTTTTTACAAAAGGATGCAACAAGATAATTAGTACTATAGAAAAAGATAATCCTTACGGATAACAAGAGATATTTAAACCCCTGAAAAATATTGTCAGGGCTAAAACCAAAAGGAGGTATAGGGATATGGACGTTATCAAATGGAGACCTTTTAAGGATTTAGAGACATTGAGGGGTGATATGGATACTTTATGGGATAGGTTCTTTGGTGAGAGAGTTCCTGTAATTCGGAAAGATATGGAGTGGATTCCCCCCATTGATATCTCAGAAACTAAAGATGCTGTCGTAGTGACTACAGAAATGCCGGGAATAGACCCTAATGATGTTAATATATCCTTTGTACAGGACATGCTTACAATAAAAGGAGAAAAAAAGCAGGAAAAGGAAGAAGAGGGAGAAAGTTATTACAGGGTTGAAAGAGGCTACGGTTCTTTTTCAAGATCATTCAGGATTCCCGTCCCTATTAATGAGAAAGAGATTAAAGCACAAAATAGGGGCGGTATACTTAAGATAACCTTACCAAAGGCTGAAAAAGTAAAGCCAAAGGAGATTAAGATTACGGTGGAATAGTTTCAACTGTTCCTTCTCTTCCCCTTCTTAAAATAGTTTATTGATTTACAGGGTAGAGAAAGTCTGTTAAACGATTATTTCTTAGGGGGCAGGGTGTTTGACTGCCCCTTAAGTTTTATTGAACTTGTAAAAAGTCAGAATTGGTAAGGCAAATTAGAAAGCTCCAGATGCAAGGCTAGCAAATCCTGAGGAGTGAGGCGTACTTAGGGGTACGCTGCAACGAAGAAGGATGCAGCGCAACGCCGCAGATGGACTTTTTACGAAGCCATCAAGTTTTGGGGTGGATAAGATGAAAATAAATATTGAAGAGGTTTCCCCGGAAAAAGAAGAAATGAAGAATAATGACGGTGTGACTGACAATACGTTGGAATTAGACAGGAAGGTTCAAGAAGAAGAGTATAAAGATGAAATAATGAAACTTAAAATTGCTCTTGAGGATAAGGAAAGGCAGTATGTATCTATTCTTGCTGATTTCGACAACCTTAAAAAGAGGACCGACAGGGATTCAAAATTAAGGGTTCAAAAGGAAAAAGGTGAATTAATAAAAAAGATTCTTGATGTCATAGACAACTTTGAAAGGGCTATAGACTCGGCTAAAAACTATGGACATGACCCCTTTTTTGATGGTATATTGTCCATATATAAACAACTTGTAATGGTTTTAAGAGAATATGGAGTTGAACAAGTAGACTGTTTAGGGAAAGAGTTTGACCCTAATATTCATGAGGCTGCAGGAGCAGTAAAGACTAATGAATTTGACCGCAACACGATAATAGATGAGGTTCAGAAGGGTTATTTAATGGATGGCAAACTCCTGCGCCCGTCGAAGGTTCATGTAGCTGTTTGATAAATTGAGGATAAAAAAATATGGCAATAAAATATAAAGACTACTATGAAATACTGGGTCTTAAGAGAGATGCCTCAGAAAAAGATATCAAGAACGCCTATAGAAAACTGGCCAGAAAGTACCATCCGGATGTAAACCCTGACAATAAGGAAGCAGAAGAAAAATTCAAAGAGATAAATGAAGCCCATGAAGTTCTGAAAGACGCTGAAAAGAAGGCAAAATATGATCAGTTGGGGGCAAACTGGCAAGCAGGTGCTGATTTTAGACCACCACCTGGATGGGAAGGCGTCCATGTGAGAATGGGTGATTTCGGAGACTTTACAAGCATGGGTGGATTCAGCGATTTTTTTTCTACCCTTTTTGGTCAAGCTCAGGGGGGTAATTTTTCACAAAGAACAGCCAGGAGGAGCAGGAAGTCCCGGGGGGCTAATATTGATGCCGAATTAACAATTCCATTGGAAGATGCATATAATGGAGGAAAGCAGAGCGTTACTCTTAATAAAAGTGAAATATGCACTAATTGCGGAGGAACTTCAATAGTAGGGAATAGGAGCTGCACCGCCTGTAATGGTATGGGGATGGTGGTGAAACCAAGACGACTGGACATTAAAATACCTGCCGGTGTCAAAGACGGATCCAGGATCAGACTGGCTAGTCAGGGGGAAGCCGGCATTGGAGGTGGCCCATCGGGGGATCTTTATCTCCATATTAAATTGAAACCGCATCCTCATTTTACTGTAATTGAGCATGATGTACAGACTGAAATTCCTTTAATGCCCTGGGAAGCTGTAATGGGTACAGAAGTTGAAGTGTTAACTTTAAAGGGGTACGTTAAGATGAAAATACCCCCAGGAACTCAGTCAAGACAGCGCCTAAGGTTGAAAGGGCTAGGTTTGTCCAAGAAAGGCGGAGAGAATGGAGATCAGTATGTAAAGATAAGGATTGTTGTACCCAAAAAAGTAAGTGAAGAAGAAATGGATCTGTATGAAAAGTTAGCCAAGCTATATGATAAAAAAATGGGTGATGCAACCTTTGGTAAAACCAGGAGATAGAGAATGGATACAGGTAGGGTTGACGAATATATTGAAGTAGAAATAGTAGAGGAAGAGCTGTGCAGAGTAGAAGAGATAGCAAAAAAGGCACATGTTTCGGAATCGTCCATTCGCCGTTATATAAGATTGGGTTTAATCACTCCTGTTAAAATTGAAAGAGGTTGTTACTTATTGAGGGAGAGTACCCTTTTTCGGATATCAAAAATACAAAGGTTGAGAGATGATTTGGGTGTAAATCTTTATGGTATCGGTGTAATCCTTGATCTTCTAGACCGTATAGAGGATCTGTATCGACAGGTATCGGAATTGAAAAATAAGTTGTAAGGAGGTTATTTTAATGGATCCCAATAGACTTACTGAAAAGACAAGGGAAGCAATAAATAACGCTCAAAGCCTGGCGATAAAATATAATAATCAACAGGTTGATGTTGAGCACCTCTTTTTGGCTCTGTTGGATCAATCCGATGGTTTGATTCCCAGGGTTTTTGAGAAGATGGGGTCATCTGTCCAGGATATCCGTCAACAAGTTCTTAATAATATAGGAAACCTTCCAAAAGTTACCGGTTCTGGTGCCGCTGCGGGTCAGATTTATGTTACTGCCAGACTTAACCGTGTACTTGTGGCAGGAGAAGAAGAAGCCAAAAGACTTAAAGATGAATATGTCAGTGTAGAGCATGTGGTACTTGGTATACTAAATGATGAAAAAGACGCCATGGCCATTCTTTTGAAGGGTTATGGGATTACCAAAGATGGGTTTTTAAAGGCTTTAATAGATGTAAGAGGTAAACAGCGTGTAACATCCCAGACACCTGAGGACACGTATCAGGCCTTGGAAAAATATGGCAGGGATCTGACCAGAGAAGCAGAGAGAGGCAAGCTCGATCCTGTAATCGGTAGGGATGAAGAGATAAGGAGGGTGATCCAGGTATTATCCAGGCGCACTAAGAATAATCCTGTTTTAATTGGGGAGCCTGGTGTAGGGAAAACCGCAATAGTAGAAGGATTGTCACAACGAGTCATAAAGGGTGATGTGCCAGAAGGGTTAAAAGAAAAGAGGGTTATTGCCTTAGACATGGGAGCATTGATTGCAGGTGCAAAGTATCGTGGAGAGTTTGAAGAAAGACTCAAGGCTGTATTAAAGGAGATTCAAGAATCGGAAGGAAGGCATATACTCTTTATAGACGAACTCCACACAGTTGTGGGGGCTGGCGCCGCTGAAGGAGCAATGGATGCCAGCAATATACTAAAACCCATGTTGGCAAGAGGAGAATTGCACTGTATAGGGGCAACAACGCTAAATGAATATAGGAAACACGTTGAAAAAGATGCTGCACTGGAAAGAAGATTCCAACCGGTGTTAGTGGACCAACCCAGTCCTGAAGAGACTATATCGATACTCAGGGGTCTCAAAGAACGATATGAGGTACACCACGGTGTCCGTATCAAGGACTCAGCACTTGTTTCAGCGGCTGTTCTGAGCAACAGATATATTTCTGACCGATTCTTGCCTGATAAGGCTATAGACCTTATAGATGAAGCTGCTGCCAGGCTTAGAACAGAGATTGACAGTATGCCTTCTGAACTTGATGAAATAATGAGAAAAATCATGCAATTGGAGATTGAAAGGGAGGCATTGAAAAAGGAAAAAGATAAAGCATCTAAGGAAAGATTAGAAAAGTTGAAAAAGGACTTGGGTGACCTCAAGGCTGAAGGCGATTCGATGAAGGCAAGGTGGCAGTTAGAGAAGGAAGGCATTCAGAAGGTCAGGGAATTGAAGGAAGAGATTGAAAGGATAAAAATACAGATTGAGCAGGCCGAGAGAGGTTATGATCTCAATAAGGCGGCTGAGTTGAAGTATGGGAAACTTATAGAGCTGGAAAACGAATTAAAGGCCGAAGAAGAAAAATATGAACAAAATGGAGATAAAACAAAAAGGTTGCTAAAGGAAGAAGTTGATGAGGATGATATAGCTGAGGTCGTAAGCAGGTGGACAGGGATACCTGTAAGCAGACTATTGGAAGGAGAAATTGAAAAACTCTTGCGGCTGGAGGAGCACCTTCACAAAAGAGTAGTAGGACAGGATGAAGCAGTAACTGCAGTAGCAGATGCAGTAGTCCGTTCACGTTCCGGATTAAAAGACCCCCAAAGACCCATAGGTAGTTTCATATTTATGGGGCCATCTGGTGTAGGAAAGACAGAACTTGCAAGAACCCTGGCTGATTTTCTCTTCGATGATGAGCAAGCTATGGTGCGTATTGATATGTCGGAATATATGGAAAAGCATACAGTGGCTCGACTGATAGGTGCACCACCAGGTTATGTTGGATATGAAGAAGGGGGGCAACTCACGGAGGCAGTCAGGAGAAAGCCATATTCAGTAGTTCTCTTCGATGAAATAGAAAAGGCTCATCATGACGTATTTAATGTCTTGCTTCAGATACTTGATGACGGGCGTTTGACGGATTCCCATGGGCGTACAGTAGATTTCAAGAATACAATAGTAATAATGACATCAAACATTGGCAGCCACTATATATTGGATTATCGAGAGGTTGACGAATCAAGTTATGAAAAGATGAAAAATCTTGTACTGGAAGCTTTAAGGCAGCATTTCAGACCAGAGTTTCTAAACAGGGTTGATGAAATAGTTGTATTCCATGCTCTTACTTCGGAACAATTGAAGAAGATTGTGGATATACAGCTTGAGTATCTTAAAAAGCGGCTTTCGGAAAAAAGAATAGTTTTAAGACTTACGGATAGCGCCAAAAAATATCTGGCTGAGATAGGTTATGATCCAACTTATGGAGCGCGACCTTTGAAAAGGAGTATCCAGACAAATGTGGAGACCCCCATTGCCAAACTTATAATAAAGGGCGATATTAAAGAGGGAAATGAAGTAACAGGTGATTATGACGGGAATGTATTGAGCTTTACAGTGAACCCTGATTTCGTTTCTACAGATACGAACAGAGGGCTTTGAAATAGTATCCCTTTTCGCTGTAGCATCCATTTTTGGCCCATCTAATCGTGCTCCATTGAAAATTTTGCTTCGCAAGATTCGCCCTTCGAAGCGGCTCTGCGAAGACTTGAATTCAAAAACTCACCCTTCGGGTTCAAACATGTGACTTTTCTACATTACGCTCGCTAAGGAGGGTTCCTAAAAAAATCTATGAATTTGCTCTCAGGGATACTTTTCCAAAGCTTTCAAAATACACTATTAGGGAAGGAAAAGGAATTTGTTTTGTGAAAACCATCCAGACAGGAGAGCCTTCTCTATCTGCCAGAAAATGGGAATAGGGTTATGTGAGGAATGTATTTCCTGTAAAGATCCCAACTTGTACTGTAAATTCAGGGACCAATGTGTAGCCTGGGAGTTGCTTAAGGAGAAGAAGAACAGTCAAGAAGGAAAGTAATGAGTCCAAGTATAACACAAGATATATCATTACTTATCGCACTTAGTGCGGGTGTATTGACTTTTTTCTCTCCCTGTGTGCTACCGCTTATCCCGTCTTATATCTCTTTTATAACAGGATGCTCTGTTAATGAGCTCTTAGGTGAAGAATTTAAAAAGACGAAAGGAAAGTACTTTAGTAATATACTATTAGAAACACTTCTTTTTGTTGTTGGTTTTGGTTTGGTTTTTACTGCTTTGGGGGCATCGGCAACTTATTTTGGCTCTTTACTCTTTAACTACAAGAAGATAATTGCAGTAGCAGGGGGTGTTATAGTTATAGCTTTCGGGATACACTTAACCGGAGTTTTTAAAATAAAGTATCTTGAATATGAAAAGAGATTAAATCTGAAATATAAGCCTACAAATCTATTCGGTTCGTTAGTTGTTGGGGTGGCATTTGCTATTGGTTGGTCACCCTGTATAGGTCCTGTATTAGGAGGAATGTTAACATATGCTGCAATGCAGGAAACTGTTTATCAAGGGATGGCTCTCCTGGGTGTGTATTCCCTGGGGTTAGGTATACCTTTTATCATTACTGGTCTTTGCATAGGTGCATTTTTCAGTTTATTTCGAAAGATGGTGAACTATTCAAGAGTTGTATCTATAGCAAGTGGTTCATTGCTTATTATAGCTGGTGTCCTTATCATTACTGACAATTTTCATATAGTTCAGTCTATTTTTGGAGTATAACTGCTGCCAAAGCTGAACCCTTACAAGTAAAGGAGGGAAAATATATGCCAATCTATGAATACCGATGTGGTAAATGTAACCATGTGTTTGAAGAGTTGCAGAAAATGAATGAAGGAAATGAAGCCCTTATGTGTCCTGTATGTAAGGAACCGAAGCCTGAAAAATTATTGTCCTGCTGTAATTCTATAGGAAAGTCAGAGAGCTCATCATTTGCTTCGGTACCAGCATCTTCATCTTGCGGCTCCGGCGGGTTTTCTTGAGGTTCATAATAGAAATCGTAGTATGCGGTTTTTAACTAAATTTACATTCTGCTTCTTTCTTCCATAAGTGCGGAGGTTATATCACCGGCTTCGCCTATCATGTATATTCTGCCTTTACCTATTCTGGATATCTTCTTCATGAGTTCCGGGTTGGCTGATTCTTCATTAATACATATACAGGATA
>JBDRRJ010000032.1:0-5712 GCA_043825855.1 Pseudomonadota bacterium
ACTGCTTGAGAGGCTTACCGTTGGCCCTGCGGTCTGTGTCCATTGGTAGGTCAGGGGATCACCATCCGGATCAGATGAATTAGAACCATCTAAGGTAATCGGAGAGTTTACTGAGACTGTCCGGTCAAGGCCGGCATTGGCTGTTGGTGGCTCTCCAATTCCTATTCCAAGCAAAGTCACCTCAAGAGCTGATGTGTCTGCATTGGATGGGATGGAGAGATTGGCAATCTTTGAGCCTGCTGATGTGGGTGAAAATACTACCTGAACTGTACAGTTTTCTGCTGGCGGTATAGTTTGTCCTGAGCACTGGTCATTTGGGATGCTGAATTCAGAGGCATTTGTGCCTGTGTGGGTAATTGTGCCTAACACAAGGTCTGCTGTACCTATATTTGAAATGGTAAATGTCTGAGGTGCTGATGAGCTTCCTACTGTTACGTTACCAAAGTTGCGGCTTGTGGGAGAGACTGAGATAGAACCAACAGAATAACTTATAGTAATCTCTGGAGTCGAAGCTTCCTGGTTTCCCACATTATCCTTGGCTCGACTTCTCAGATGATAAGTCCCTTGTAATGAAGGAGTAAAACTGTAAGTCCACCCAGAAGGTGATGGACTTGTTGGCTCCCATGTATTACCTCCGTCAAGACTAATCTCCACAGAGGCCACCCCAGATCCCCCTGAATCTGACGCTGTTCCCTCAATTGTTATAGGTAGAACATCAAATATCGCACTATCTGGAGTTGCAAAGGAGGATTTTGGTGACGTGGTATCAGTTACAAACAGGCCATAAATTGCAAAATGACTTATAGGAGCAGATACGGTGTTTCTTTCGGTATCAACTACTCCACCTACTTCAATCCATTTTTCGGTATTTGAATCCCAGTAATAAACCTTTAAATCGTTCTCGGTTGCTCCAGCTAATAGTTCTTCACTATAACGGAATGTTAAAGCGCCATTTATAGAGCCCTGATCCGGAAGGCTGAAATTGTACCCACTACTCGCTATAGCCAGATAAGGTTGTTGCGAAGACTCAGGGACAGGAGTCTTTGTGATTATCAAAGAAGTAGTGTCTTCGACCTCACCTGGAGGGGTCATTATCTCAACTTCTCCGTTTGACCATATAGTCCTGTTATACGGGGATATTTGACAGACATCAATTTCGCTTAACCACAACACCTCATTGTCCTCTGTGTCATTCCCCTTAATAAATAAACTTCCTTTAGCATCAAGAGACTCTGGAAGAGTTATACTTCCAGTAAAGGTATTATTATTTACTTCGCTTAAGGAGAGATTTGTGAGTGTCCCGGCCTCGTTTATATGAACAGCCTGGGGTGGTGAGCTTAAGCCCTTGCTTGAACGAATAGTTACCAAAAGGGCCTGTCCAGTGACTCCCGCTTCTACTATAAATTCAGGAAGTCCCTCTGCAGAGGAAAGTGGAATAAATACTTCATTTTCTGATTCTGATAAGGGGAAGGGCGCTCTCTGGGCAAGCAAAGCAGGAGCAGATTGACTGCTGCTTTGGCTAAGGGGTCTAAATTCGGTTTTGAAATTATCCTTTTGGATTACCACCCAATCGTTATCTACCCTAGCGCCCAAGACTTCTATCGCTCTCGATAGATTTGTCTTCCCCTGGTAGATTTTAGGATTAAGCCAATCCCCAGGAATCCAGTCAACCCAAGGATCCGATTTAAAAAGTGTAACTTCTGCGTCTGCTTGTGAAGTGATTAGGTTAAAGTCTATCGTGTTTTTGATTTCAGCATCTGCGTCAAATAAGACGCTACATAAAGGAATAGGATCACTTCCTCCAAAAAAAGAGCCCAGAGGCCCATTCCAGATAGATTTTCTATCAGGAACAGATCCATTGTCAACCTCATCGACTGCTGAATCAGTAGGATAGGGTTTGATGATAGGGACATATACATTATTATAGTCTCTTTGGTGGAGGTCTTCGATCGTCTTCCAATCAGATTCATGGTTTCTTTCCTCCTGGTCAGTTTGTGCAGGATTCCCGTTTATATCTGTAACATTAATTAAATGTGTCTGTGGATTGGCAAATTCTGTCTCTACGTTCTCTCGTTGCATCAGGGTAGGAATGTAGTCCTCTATTGCAATCTGTTGGTTGTCACGATAATAACAATATTGATCACCCAAACCAAAACCATAATGGCCGAATTCATGAACAATGGTGGCAAAGCCTCCTTTTCCTGTTCCTGTTATCCACCTGGGTAAACCTTCTTTCCAAATACTTGAGGGTACATTACGCTCAAAATAAATGTGTCCATTGCCTCTATTAATTCCATTTACGTTGGCACTATACCATTTCTCATTATCAGCAAAAACTTGAATATCGGCATTGCCCCATTCTTCCTTATTGTCATAAACCACTACCTTGTTGAAATAAACTTGCCCATCAGTGGCATCATACAGCCTTTCGGATGCCTTCTCAAACCCTGTTTTCACATCCTCTAAATAACTACTATCCACATCCCATTCAATAGATACCACCAAATTATAGCCAATCTTTGTGTGCTGTAAGACCAAATTCTGATTTCCTGCGTTTGAGATAATATAGCCTTGGGTATTATTTACATCGAATAAATTGTCATTATCCGTATCTTCAAATATATACGCATTATCAAGCCGGACAACATACTTTTTTTCATCAGGATGATTTCCTTTTGTCTGATCTTCTTCATGAACTTTCTTTGTAGCAAACACCTTATCCCCAATCCTCATTTCAATATTTGAGAGATTTCCGTCTTCATCAGTTTGCCCGAGCGAAATCTCGTTATCTCCACGGATTATTTTGACCTCAGCCTCTTGAAGATTATTGCCATCGCCATCCTTGACATTAATGTTGCCTATAAAACTAATGATCAGGGAAATTTGATCCATGCCCTGCAAACCACCACTGTCTGTTGCTGTGAGTGTAATTATATGTTCTCCCACAGACAGTGTGGTTGTGTTAAAAGAAGTATCTGTTCCTATTTGGCCATCTTTATTTGAAGTCCACACAAGTGAACCGCCTCCCAAAGCACCGTCTTCTGGGTCAGTGGCAGAGCCAGAGAAAGAAATGTTTGTGCCGATAACATATACAGAACCGTTTGATGGACTATTTATGGTAGCGGTAGGAGCATTTAAATTTTGAGCATTAATTCTAATTTGAATTGAGGCAGAACCTGTTTTCCCACCGCTGTCAGTAGCAGTTAGAGTGATAATGTGTAGTCCTACAGACAACCGAGAGGAGTCATAATTAGAGATCGTCCCCCCTGTTCCTATCTGACCATCTATGTTTGAAGTCCAAACCAAGGAACTTCCGGTTAAGTTGCCATCCTCTGGATCATTTCCTGTGCCTTGAAAGGCAATCAAAGTCCCTCGAATAAATTCATCACCATCATTGGGGGAGGTAATTGTAGCCGTTGGAGAGTTGGGATTTGTAGGAGGAGGAATCTCAATAGATCGATCAACTGTAATTGGATCAGCGGGGTCTACATCATTGACAGTTACTGAATAAGTGAGATTACCATGAACCTGGCCTGTAGCCTGGACTTGCCAACTAATCTGTTTCTGGGAATTAGCGTTTATGTTGCCCAGATTTTTGCTGGCTTCTTCACCAGCATTAAGTTCCAAGCCGGTTGGTAAAGAAATAGTGGCAGTGACACTACTGGCAGTGAAACTAGTGATATTTTCTACATAGGCGGTCACGGTAAACGGATTTGGAGTAAGGTTATCATCCTCATCCCTCGTAAGAGCAGTGTATGAACTCAAACCAACTGTAAAAGTGGCGTTCCCGCCTCCAGTTATTCCACTAAGACCATAATAGGTAATGAATGTCTTTGAGGCCCCTGGTTGAAGAACGACAGGATTCCAGTAAGTACCGACTGCACTATCACCAGTAATTTGCCTTGAGGGATCGATGCTAAAATCCCAGGGGGTATCATTTATGGCCCGCCAATAAGCAGCTACAAATCTATCCGGAACTGTAGCATTCCCTCCAACTAATGTCCCTTGAGATTGAACGGTGGGATTGCTTAGACTATCAAAGGCCTGCCAATATTGAGGCATATTAGAAGAGGCAAACTCCATTTCTGTGGTTACATCTCCTACTCCAGGAATTCTAAAAGGAGCCCCATCATTTGAACCAAGCATGGTGTCAAGCATTACTCTTACACCAATATTATGAGAGGAAGAGGTGTTATTAACAATGGTATATTTTATTTCTACATTATCCAATCTTCCTGTTGTGGATCCAGTAAAGATGGTCAATGTTTGTGTAACTCGAATTCCATTTATATCCCAGACAGTAATATTAGAATTGCCAGAATCATAAGGTGCTGTAGTAATAGTCCCTATTGTACCTCCCTTATAATTCCAGTAGTCAGACCCATCAATTCTTATAGTGGTTGCCGAACTCCATGGATTTGGATGCCCATATAGTAATTTTTTATTGTTATCGTTTGGATTATCCGGATCTCCCTCAAGCGTGCCCATAGTAAATTCACCATTAGATCGAATTGCCAGCTCTACATACTGGCTGGAAGGAGCTCTGGCTGGAGCAGAAAGAACATGATCAGAAATTGGAACTCGTAAGTAGGTAACAGATATATTTTCATTATTATTACTTTCTTTTTTATTCTGTTGTATTCCATATGCTTCGGAGGCTATACTACCGATTAAGACCATAAACAAAAGGAAAATTCTACCTGCTTTAAGCACGTTGAGATAAAAGTTCTTCATAACCCCTCCTTCTTTAGCTTTAGTATGGAGTTTTCTTTCTCTAATATTGAAGACAATATTTCTATGGCGTCCTTAAATGTATAGTAATCTACTATCTCTTCCTGAAGAATAACATTTCCTACCCGTCTTTTCTTATATGGTTCAAACAAAAATGGAAAAGAATTTTTCATTAATTTGTCCAATTCATCTTCTGCCACGGTTTCCTTTTGAGAATACATAAGTATTCGCCTCACAATGTCCTTTAGATTCTCCTTTGTAACGCAACCAAAAGGCTTAAATCTATTTCCTGGATATAGCTTCATTATTCCCAATTCCACAATCATTTCTATTTCATCCTTAACCTTTTCGAGAAAATCGCTGGCATCTTTGGAAATATTATCGGGGATATTTTTATCTAAATCCAAGATTCTTTCTATTCTTTCTATTTGTTCAACAGATTTCAGGGGCGGTTTAAAACTCGCTTGCCCAACGATCACCCTTACTTCCAATTTTTCATTGAGTCGCAAGGCATTAATTAAATTATAAGCAAGTTGCCAACGCTCGATATATGGATTATCAGATGGCAAAGTGTTCCTTTTGTGATTTACTTGTATTTTCTTTCCACTTTCTTCTAACTGACAACCAGTTGTTGTTGCAATTAACAAAATAAAAAATGTTAATGCTACTAAACTTTGTTTATTTAGCAGCTGTATTTTCTTTAGCTTTTCTAACATTAGCCACCTCATTTATTTTCCAGTAACACTTTACCCATCTGAAGCGATAATTTCGTAAGTGCTTGGGAAAAACAAAGCGATCAGCCCTTAAAACCTGAAATCACCTAATTTTCCCATTGCCCCCCCATCTCTCCCATCCTGCTAATTATACTCCCCAAACTATTCCAAAGTCAACCGGATTTCTTGTAAGCGAATTTACCGAATCCAAGTAAATTACTTCGTGTTTATTCGTGGCTAATTATCTATTCTTAACTCTGTTCGTTCA
>JBDRRJ010000033.1:0-64259 GCA_043825855.1 Pseudomonadota bacterium
GCTCTCTTAAAAAGGCTGCTGAGGAATATACGGATGACCCTGTAGGAATTCCCATGTTGCCTTCATGGACAAGGGTTACTGCAGCAATTCCTGATTTCACAAACAGGATTGCAAAGTATGTAGAACTGGACAATCTATAGTTATTCCCTTATTTAGCGTAAAGAGAACAGAGGACTCTGTAGTTTAGTTATTGTTCTTTTTCGGATATATCCAGTTCTTCTTTCTTAATCATTATCTTTTCTATAGAACGATCCTCAACTGTACATATCTTGACCTTATAACCGTAAATGGTCAACTCTTCACCCTCTTCAGGAATACGTCCTATCTCTTTTAATATCAGCGCCCCCAGTGTAGGGTTGTCCTCCTCCGGGAAGCAAGTAGTTAGCAACTTGTTAACATCTCTGATTTTTATGTCACTTTCAATAATGATTGAACCATCCTTTTGCAATATGTATGGACTCTTTATTAGATCAGATTCATCATATATCTCACCTGTAATCTCTTCTATAATGTCTTCCATGGTTACAATGCCTCTTATATTCCCGTATTCATCCACAACAAATGCTATGTGTGCTCTTTCTTTCTGAAAATCCAGAAGTTGGGCGTAAACCACCTTTGTCTCTGGGACAAAAAAAGGTTGGCGTATAATGTCTGTAAGATCTAAATCAGGTTTGTTCCTACACTTAAAGAAATCTTTAACATGAAGATAACCCAGGATGTTATTTATGTCCTTTTCATAAACCGGGTACCTTGAAAAAGCATTCTCCGTAATTACTTTCTCAATTTCATCTAAGCCCATACTCACTTCAAGAGAAATGATATCGTTAACAGGGACCATTAAATCTTCTACAGTTAAATCAGTTAAATCAAATACACCTGCAAGCATTCTCCCCTTTTTAGGTTCAAATGCCCCCTCTTCCTCTCCTGCTTCTATCAGTGACTCAATCTCCTCTTCAGTTATTGGCGACCAGCGAGTTTGCCCTTTTTGTCCCAGTATCAGCAATATTAAATGAGAAATCCTCGAAACTACCCAAACGATTGGGTGGAAAAGAACAATAAAAAAACGGACAGGATAAATAACCACTAAAGAAAACTTCAAGGCATTGTAAGCAGCATAGGTTTTAGGTGTAATTTCAGAAAATATTAAGAAGATAAGGGTCATACCAATAGTCGCAATAAGTATTCCTTCTTTTCCAAATATGGAAATTGCAACTGCTGTAGCCAATGCAGTGCCGGCAACATTTACTATATTATTGCCTACCAGAAGAGTTCCTAAAAGATCGTCAGGTTTTTGTAATATTTTCTCAATTCCTTTTCCTACATGAGGCATATCTTTTCCTAGTTTTTTTACCCGTAACCTGCCCAAGGATAGAAGAGCTGTCTCTGATCCAGAAAAAAAGGCTGAGCAGATGAGAAAAAAGACTATCAAAAGATATATATACAAATTTTGTATGCCTTCCATTTAAATTCCCCTTATAAATTGATTAAACGTTATTTTTGAGAGACCTGCAAAAGTCTTTGCTTTTTTTCACAAGCTAAAAACCTTATACATATCGGAAGTGTAAAATACTTTTCATGAATACTAAAAGGGTGGAGAAAAATGATGGTTCTCCCTTTAAAAGGGTTTTGTATGAAATCTAAATAAAGTAGAAAATCGCTCATGAAATTAAAGGTAAGTTTAGCAGAGGTAGTTAGTGTTTTCAAGAAAATTCAATATTTATTCACTGCCTACAATAGCAACTGTTGGATTTTGACAACCCTGAAGTACCTCGGGAACGACCCCTCCTAACAGAAAGTCTTTAATGGCAGAATGACCCTTACGACCCATTATAATCAGATTGTAATTACCTTCTTCAGCTGTTTTAATAATTTCTTCATGTGGAATTCCAATCTCTACTCTGGTATCAATAAGTTCTTCTGAAATACCTGCTCTCAGAAAAACCTTCAGTGCATCTTCCAATATTATCTGCGCCTCATCTTCATGGTTTATGCCTGCTTTAAGTTTTTCCATATAGAGGGCTATATTTATAACCCTCAGTAGAGTTACTTGAACGAGTCCATCTAAACTGTTACACAAAGAAATGGCATGTTCTACGGCCTTCATAGAATAAATTGAACCGTCAGTCGGGACAAGTATTCTGTGAATTGAACACGTTTTGTCATCCAGAACCTTATGACCGGCTATATAGACAGTCTGCCTGCTTGCCATGTTAATTACTTTTCTTGAAATACTGCCCAGAAAAAAACCCTTTATCTCAGAGAACCCCCTCCTGGCCATGATAATTGTAGAAAAATTTTCCTTATTGGCCAATTTTACGATTTCATGGGCCGGGTCTCCGTCTGCAACCTTTCTTACTATCTCGGATTTGATGCCGGATTCTTTCAGGATACTTTCCCCTTCTTCTAATATGGGAGTGGCCTTTTCATTAAAGTACTGTTTCTGAAAGGCTTCTGACTGTGTGATGTCTATCGCCCTGAAATCAACATAGCCCATGTGGCGGGAAATGTAACCTCCGGCCGCTATGTGAAAAATGGTAATACTTGAGAGTTTACTACCCATACATGTTCCCAGGTATCCTGCAAATTTTAATGCCCGCTTGGAATCTTCACTTCCATCTATGGGAAGAAGTATTTTTGTATTTGAATTTCCTATGTTCATATTTAATATCCCTATTTAGCTACTAATAAAAAATAAGCAGCCATACATTAGCGATGGCAACGGTAATAATCATAAAAAGAAAAGCATACTTCATGAACGCAAAGAACTTTATCGGATAGCCTGCTGCCTCTGCAATACCAACTGTAACTACATTCGCACTCGCACCGATCATTGTTCCATTACCCCCTAAACATGCCCCCAGTGCCAATGCCCACCAGAGAACATTGGACTCTGCTGCCCCGGGGATTACCTTTGTAAGATATGCAGTAACTGGAAGCATAGTAGCAGTAAATGGAATGTTATCTACAAAGGCACTCATAATAGCTGATACCCATAGTATCAAACAGATGGCGATCACAAGGTTGCCCTGAGAGAGTCTCAATACCCCGTCGGCTATCATAGAAAGTAAACCGGCCTCTTCCACTGCACCTACTATAATGAAAAGGAAAATGAAGAAAAGAAGGGTCGTCCATTCAATATCCTTTTCGATAAGCTCTAACAGCTTAACCTTATTAGTCAATATGCCGTATGTAAATAGAAGTCCAGCACCAAAAAGCGCCGGGATACTGACCTCCATATGCCAGTATCCATGGGTAACAAAGAAAGAGACTACAAGCCCCATAATGAATAACCCATATCCAAGCAGGACCTTATCTGTAATCTTATACTCTTCCTTCAGGGAGGCGATCAATCCGTCAACATCCTTTACCTTAGCTTCAGCGTATTCTTTACCGTAAAAAAACTTGTTGTAAACAATAAGAGCCACCATCCCTATGATACATGGTATTGTGAGGTTATACACGAACTGCATGAAGGTAAGCCCTGTATAGGAACCGATCATAATATTTGGAGGGTCGCCTATCAGGGTAGCTGCTCCCCCTACATTTGATGCCATAATGCCTGGTATCAAAAGTGTCAGCGGTGAAATCTTCAAAACAAGGGCGATCTGAATAAGAACAGGGGTATAAAGAAGCATTGTTGTCACATTGTCTAAAAGCGCCGATGTAGTTGCAATAAAGATCATAGAGATAACAGAGAGGTTAAATACATTACCCTTGGCAAGCTTAAAGGATATATAAGCACACCATTGGAATACGCCAGTGTGCTTCAGGACACCAACGATGATCATCATCCCCATAAGCAGAAATATAACGTTCATATCTATTGCGTTAATTGCCCTTTCAAAGGAGATAATCTGATAATCGGGTAAGAGCGTCCCCACAGTATAAGTCACAAGGAGCATAATGGATGCCCCAATCATGGAGGCAATAGTTCTGTGTAAAAGTTCAAAAGAAATTAAAATATACGCAAGGATAAAGATAATAGTTGCTATATAAAAGGCAGGCCCAAGTGTGCGCAGCATCTTCACATCTTTAACTAAATAAAAGTTCTGGTCCTTCTGTGCAAGGTCTCCTTTATCTAAATCAATAACAATCGTACGGTAGCTTGGTTTGGAGATTTCCAGTTGGATGCCTGTGGAATCAACCTTATTTTGAGGAAGTTTAAACTCAGTATAATAGGTTCCGTGAGAGGATGTCTCCGTCTCCTCCTTCCACTTGTGTTCAACCATTATTTCCTGTGGTTGGCCATCTACGATAACTCTGATTTTGGCTTCTTTAACAGGCTCTTCATGAGGATCGAAGACAGTACCCGATATAAAAAACCCCTCGTCTTCAACCGTGCTTTCAGAGGCAAAGGACTGGTTCCATGAAAAGAGGCAGAATACAACCAAAACTAAGAATAAAACCCTGGTAAAATATTTTTTCATAAAAACCCCCTGACAGAATATTCACTTCTTGGGCGTGGAGTATATATTATACACTATATAATATAATTAGTTAACCCTACTTATTTATGAACTACTTTAATTATATTTCCCTTATTCAGATTGGGCCTTTCTCGAGCATCCTGATCTCTTACTGAAACCTCTAGATAACCGGTGCTTCCAAAAAGTGCTACTGCTTCTTCTTCTTCTTTTACTTCAGAATATGAAACCTTAATATTACCTAATGCTTTCCCGCCAATAGATACTTCATGTTTCCCCTTCCCTACCAACTTCCTGAATAAAACTTCAGGGATATTAGATATAAGGTTCCCGAATCTATCTACATGGAGCACTACTCCATTGATTTCACCTTTTTTAATCTCAGGTTTTGGTATATCAAACTTTACAACTTCATTACATGATTCCCCAAAATCTTCTAAAGGAGTCCCCCTAGATAAGTATGCAGCGGCTGGTGCAAATATATCCCGACCTTGAAAAGTATTGCTTATAAACGGAAGAAAGTATTTATTATTAATCAACTCAACAATCTTATCTATCCTTTCAGACTCATATATGAAGCTAAAAGCTCCGTTATCAGGGCCAATAAATAAATAATCTCCAGCCTTCATCAGGATAGCCTTTCTCTTACTCCCAACCCCCGGATCAACAACAACTAAATGGATAGTCCCCTCTGGGAAAAACTTATATGAGTTATTTAATATAAAACCTGCTTCAAAAATATCTTGGGGTGATATCTCATGGGTAATATCAACTAACCTCACCATAGGATTTATACCTAAAATTACTCCCTTTAATACGCCTGTATAACTATCCTTGGTCCCAAAATCTGTTATAAGTGTAATAACTCCTCTTTCCATCTCTATAGTAAGTTATTCCTACTGGCTTAACCCTATCTCGCTGAATACCTCATTCATACTTAATATGTTATCGATTATAAAATCTACATCAACGCTTTCTTCTTCTCCTACCAGAATAGTTGTCATACCCAGTTTTTTAGCAGGAAGAAGGTTCCTTGCCAAATCCTCTACCATTAAACAATCCTTACCCTTTACGTCTAAAGTGTCCAGCAACTTTTTATATGACCAAAGGTTGGGTTTTGCCAAATAACTCATAAATTTAATGTCAAATATTCTAGAAAAATATCTATCTATTCCTAGAATTTTTAGGACCTTTATCGCATGATTAAACGACCCATTGGTAAAGATAACCTTTTCCAATAAGATGTCTTCCAGGAGTTTACATAACTCAAAATCAGTAGATAATAAATCTTCTAAAGATATGTCATGGACATAATGGAGGTATTCATCCGGGTTAACTCCATGATGGATTATTAGCCCTCCGAGGGTAGTACCATATTGATCCATGTATTTCAATCGAAGGTTTTCTACCAGATCATAATCTATACCCAATTCTACCCTCATATATTCGTTTATCCTTTGATCTACTAATTTGAATAACCCTACTTCTTTTGGATATAGGGTATTATCAAGATCAAAAATTACGTACTTCATTAAATTTTTATATCCTTTAATCAATAAAAGTTTATTTTCAGAGGCTGTTATCACATTTTGAAAATTGCTATTTCTCCAAATTAATCTGTCTTAACACCTAGTTCTATTAAATCTTTTAATAGTTGTTCTGTAGACCTGTAAAGGATACTGTTAATACCGATCTCCTTCGCAGCTAAACAGAACTCCTCCAGATCATCTATATATACGGTCTCTTCCGGAAAAGAGTCTGTTCTTCTTAATACCTCTCTAAATATTTCATTATGGGGTTTCGAGTATCCTACCTTATACGATAGGATCAGAGAATCAAAGAGTTCTATCACTTCGAAATTCTGTCTTATAAGATCAAAGTGCAGTTCATTCGTATTAGAAACCAATATAAGAGAATAACCATTCTTTTTTAATGATAACAATACGTTTTCAACAGAGTCATTTAGAGAGAAGATATCTGACCAGATATTCTTAAACTTATCAAAAGAAATATCTATATCGAATTTTCTCAATATCCATTGGAATAAATCTTCTGATTTAATCTTGCCCTCATCATACAGTTTAAATATCTCCGAGCTAAAACCAAGTTGATATATTTCATTACTGGTGTATTTTGAATATCTGGCTAATTTCTCACAGATTAACATATGATTAAAACTGACAATAACATTACCTAAGTCAAATATAATAGTCTTTATCATATAATCTATTTATTCTTTGCCCTCTGTCTATTTACACGTCTGGCTAATCTTGCAATTTTATTTCTTTTTCGGTTTTTATCTTTTACTGTTGCCAAATGCCTTAATTTTGACATAATACGAACTCCCTCCTTTACACAGTTTTTTTCACCTTATATTACAATAAAATCTATTTGATAAAATGTCTTCATTTTGCATATTTTTCAAAAAAAAGCAAGGCGTATTTCCCGATAATTGTTATTTCTTGTACGAGATATTATGTATGTTATCACAGTATAAAACGGACAAGTTCAAACTGGAGATTACTTTGGTAAGAATGGTATCAAGAGGAATGAAGATTATTATAATTTATCATGAAATCGATGGCTTGGTAATGTTCATATTTTAAAATATATAAGCAATGTTGATTTTAATAAATCCCTAAGATAGTATACTCTTTAATTCCTGCAGGCACTTTGATCTTTACCGAATCACCTAATTCTTTTCCAATAAGTGCCCTTGCTATAGGAGAATGAACGGAGATCTTCCTCTGTCGTGGATCTGCTTCATCAGCTCCTACTATCTGGTATTTTAACTCTTTCCCATCGTTTTCATCTTGAAGATGAACTGTTGTGCCAAAAACAACTTTGTCTGAACCATTTTTGCTAATATCAATAACCTCGGCTCTGGAAAGTTTGTCTTCTATCTCTCGAATTCTACCTTCAATTAAAGCCTGTTTTTCTTTTGCCGCATCATACTCCGCATTCTCAGACAAATCACCATGTTCTCTTGCTACCGCAATTTCGTTAATAATTTTGGGTCTCTCTTTGGACTTTAATCGACGCAGCTCGTTTGTTAATGATTTGTGCCCATCTCTGGTCATAGGTACTTTTCCGCTCATTTATTGCCCCCTTTTACAATTTCCATAACTTTTGACATGGTTTTACCTGCACTATCATAAATCCGAATATGGGAAGCTCTGTCCATATGTGTAGGTTCTCGATTGATTATCACGAGTTTTGCACCAGCATTAACTGCATAGGTAGGCATATATGCAGCAGGATAAACAACCAGCGAAGAACCAATTACAATAAAAAGATCACATTTGGCTGAACGAGATGTAGCTTCGTTTAATACCCTGGGAGGGAGTGTTTCTCCAAATAAAACTGCATCGGGTTTTAAGACGCCCCCACACTCTACACATTTAGGGTCATCTCCCCCTTTTTTTACCTTATTTATAATATTCTCCAAAGGATAGTGTTTATTACAGTCAAGACATATTGCACGTACCATGTTGCCATGAAGCTGGAATACTTTATGTTCAGAGTTGCCGGCTTTTTGATGCAACCCGTCTACATTTTGAGTAATGACACAGTCCAATTTACCCATCTTTTCTAATTCGGCAATTGCGTAATGGGCAGCATTAGGTGTAGCTCCAGCTGTAAAACCGCTCTCTTCAAGCATCCCGTACATCTTCCTTCTTGCCTCTTTGCTGCTAACAAATTTCTGATAGGTAAAATCTTCCGGGTCATGTTTTGTCCAAATACCACCGGGGCTCCTAAAATCAGGGATACCAGACTCAGTACTAACGCCAGCCCCCGTGAAAACAACAATCCTTTTGGAGTTAATGATCAATTCTGCCAACTGGCTTATAAGTAATTCCGGATCAGTGTATTCTTTCATCATGATAGGTATTCTCTATTAATTTAAATTGTATTTCTGTGGCAAGTAACAAAGATCCTTTAATCTTCTATCTTTGGTTAATTTATTTCTAGTTCAGTATTAGTTAAAATTATCTTGTTAAGGAGTTCCTTTTCCTTCGCTTGCATAACCTGAGCCTCTTCACCCGAATTCTCATGGTCATAGCCAAGAAGATGCAAAACACCATGAATGAGGAAAAAATCTATCATCTCCTCCACTGCAATTTCACTCTCCTCGGCTTGACGTTTTGCAGTTTCTACTGAAATAACCACATCGCCTAAAAGGTAGGGATTAACGGCGGTAAAGTCTCCTTCTGTCATAGGAAAAGAGATAACATTAGTTGGACCGCTTCTTCCAAGATATTGTTTATTTATAACTTCTATTTGTTTATCATCGACCATAAGGATACTTATTTCGCTATCAGGACATTCCAAGTCTTTTAAGATCATTCTCGCCGTTTTTCTTATCCTTGATTCGCTTACTTTTATCTTGTTTTGTTGATTTCTTATCAATATCATCAAGCTTCTTCTTTCCTTCAGTTTCTTTATAAGCTTGTTCAGGATATTCTATCCTTTGGTGGAATATCCCCGTTAAGATTTTATTGAAACTTTTGGCTATTTCATTCAAATCTTTGAGGGTTAACTCACATTCGTTTAACTGCCCGTCTACAAATATATTATTGATAATACGATGAACCATTCCCTGAATTCTCGATGGCGACGGATCAGGAATGGTTTTGGAGGCAGCCTCTACAGCATCAGCAAGCAATACAAGGCCTGCTTCCTTAGTTTGGGGTTTGGGGCCTGGATACCTGTAATCCTTTTCATCTACAGGATGCAATTCAGGATTCTCTTTATCTTTTGCCTTTTGATAGAAGAAATTAATAAGGCTGGTTCCATGATGTTGTTGTATAATGTCTATTATTGGTTGCCCAAGTTTGCTCTCTTTGGCTATTTCTACTCCATCTTTAACATGAGAAAGTAAAATCAGACTGCTCATACTTGGAGCTAACTTTTCGTGTTTATTCTCACCACCAATTTGGTTTTCTACAAAGTATAATGGTTTATTTATCTTTCCAATATCATGATAGTAAGCACTTACCTTAGCCAGAAGAGGGTTTGCATTAATAGTCTCTGCTGCTGCCTCAGCTAATGTTCCTACGATTATACTGTGGTGATACGTACCCGGGGCTCGTACTATTAATTCCCTCATTTTAGGACTGTCAAGATTTGCCAGTTCAAGCAATTTAATATCTGTTATATAACCAAATAGTGTTTCAAATAAAGGAGTAGTTCCAATTACTATAAATCCAACAAGTAGCCCACCTAGAAAGCCAAAAGTAATGTCAAAAACTGTCGTAAATGTAAAGAGTGACCCTTTAATCATATTAATTGATAATATGGTTATTACATTTGTCAGGCCTACTATAGCACCAGTTTTCATGAGAGCTGTTCTGAACTTAGTTAAGATTACACCATTAGCCGCTACAATACTGCCAAAAAATGAATATATAAAAAATTCCAGTCTGTTTTCAAATAGCATTCCAGCTAATATCGATATGGTAAGAGAAAAGACCAAGGCAACTCTAACATTTAATAAAATACTTATAAGCATTGCTCCAGAGGCGATAGGAATAACATAGAGGCATGAATTAAAAGGTATAAGGGGAAAAGAGTTACTAACAGCTTCACATATCAGAATGGCAAGCTTTGCAAATAAAACAAACAATCCTGTTGTTATAGTTAATAATAAAAGGTCCTTGTTACTAATTTGAATCCCTTTAAAATTTTTTAGTGCAAAATTATAAAGAATATAGCAGAGCAAAACTACCAAAAGAATGATTCCAAATGATATAAATAGTAAGTTGCCGTACCTTTTTGCCCTTTGAAATACTTTCAGTTTTATCATGTGTTCATTTTTTATTCTTTCTCCTTCTCTTACGATTATTTCTCCTTTTTTAACTTGATAAAAAACTGGTTTAACACTTTCTCTTACAATATTCTTTCTTCGCGCTGTCTCATTCTTATTAAAAGTTAAGTTTGGTTCTATCAATCCTTGAGAAATAGCCATTACAGTATTTCTTAATGAATCCGGTATATTACCTGGGATCTTATTCGAATTTGCTTCCATGACTTTTTTGGCATCTTTAATGCCGATTATTGAGGATATATCTTTTACTTTTACCTCCTCCTTCGTCTCAATATTCCTTATGATAATCCCTCTCCCCTTCTCTTTATGCAGAAGTTCTTTATTGCCTACTATCTCATTCTCTAAGGGTACATTTATGAGTGTGCCTATATATTTTTCTATTCTTTTGTTAAATCTATACCTCTCTAGTACCCTAAATTCCTCATCGTTAATATCTGTAAGTATCTTCTGGAATTCTTTCCTATTGGCATTAATCTGTTTACTAAAAGAAGCTAAATTTGTTTTTGTTGTTTTAGCTGTATTTTCACTTTTGATCTTATAGTCAATCTCTTTATACAAATCTCTCATAAGGGTGAAAGAAGATGTAAGCCTTGTCTGAATTTCACCGGATAAATTTGGATCAAAGTCATAAACTACTATAAAGTCTTTCTCTGCTTCTTTAATCCTCTGGTTAGTTGATTCTTCATCCTCTATGAGGAAATCCCGGGGGGATTTTATATTCTTTAAGGCAATATCACCAAGTTTATAGTGCATGGAGGACAACTCAGTATTTGGATATAGGAAAAAAGCCACAAATATACCCAGTGAGATAGCCATTAACCATCTTTGAAATAAAGGGTTATTAAATATTTCAAAACTTGGTATCCTAAAAGAGGATAAAAACAATTCTGTTTTCTTTTTTTTATCTCCGTTCGTAACTGTCACTATGGTTTCCTAAATAAGTTGTTTTCCCCTAAAAAGTTAATTTGATGAGTTGTTGTTGCATTCTTTATCGTTGCGAGTTAAAGACTACAAATTATACTTTTTTCATTTCTATACAATAACATTTATGACTTTTAAAGAGCCTATTTATAGCCTTCAGATAATATATTTTTACACTGAATCTCTAGATCTCTCATATAGTTCATACGCTCTAATAACATCTTGAACCAGGCGGTGTCTTATTACATCCTTTTCAGAAAAATAAGTAAAGTTTATTCCTTCGATACCTTTAAGTATTTTTTGTGCTTGTATTAATCCAGATATTTTTCCTTCAGATAAATCAATTTGGGTAATATCTCCTGTGATAACAGCCTTTGAGCTATAACCTAATCTGGTTAAAAACATCTTCATTTGTTCAGAAGTTGTGTTTTGTGCTTCATCCAGTATTACAAAGGAGTCGTTTAAGGTCCGCCCTCTCATAAAGGCTAGAGGTGCAACTTCGATAATCCCTCTTTGTACTAAGCTGGAAGCTTTTTCAAAGTCAATCATGTCATGAAGGGCATCGTACAAGGGTCTAAGATAGGGGTTTACCTTTTCGTATAGATCTCCCGGCAAAAAACCCAGTTTTTCACCTGCTTCAACAGCTGGTCTGGCAAGAATAATCCTATCAACTTCCTTTTTCATTAAAGAGGATATTGCAAGTGCCATTGCAAGGTAAGTTTTGCCGGTTCCAGCCGGGCCTATACCAAATACAATGTCAAAACTTCTTATAGCGTCGATATATTCTTTTTGACATAAACTCTTTGGGGTTATAAGCCTTTTTCTGGAAGAGATATAAACAGTATCAAGAAATATATGTTTGAGGTTTGCCGAACTATCGTTACTTACAATCCTTAATGCATAATCAACGTCATTCGGGTATATAGGGTAACCAGACTCAAGGAGTGAATAGAGTTCCAACAGTACTTTTTCTGCAATCTTTACATCAAAATAATCACCATTTATAATTATCTCATTCCCTTTTACATTAATATTTACTCCCAAGGACTTTTCGATGTACCTAAGGTTTTTGTTATGTCCACCAAAAAGGGTCCTGAGTAGATTATTATCATCAAAACCCAGTTTTACTTTATCTTGTTTGATTTCGCTTTTCAAAAAATCCTTTCTCCGGCTATTATGCTTTTCAAAAAATTTAGATTATTATAATAATTTTAAGTAATACTCAATCACCTATTATTTGAATCCTTACCTCTCTTGTCCTTGAACGGTTATCGAAATCCAATAAAACTATTTACTACCATGTACCTAGTAAAAGTTCCTTGTCAATCATAGAAATAGTTAAAGATGCCCCCAATAAAGCCGATTTACGTGAGAATAACCGTTCTCATCACCCCATCTGCGATCATGTTCATATTCTATATCACTGGGTGCAATCTTTTCTATGGCTTTTTTAAAATCACTTATTACACCACTTTCATATTCTATAGTGGTTAAAGCCGCTGTCGAACCTGATATAAAAACTATTATACTACCATTACAAATGTTCGAATGCAAAATAATTTCTTTAACCTGACTGGTTATATCAATTATATCAGTATTATGGGTTGTCTGAGAGAGTATAACTGAATTTTCTATCTTCATTTAACGCCTAATTTAATTTATGAAACATATATATTTATTGCAGTTTAATGGATTATATTAACTTTGTTACTTTTTTCTCTTGTAAAAATTATAGAGTTTTCCTATTCTATATCACATTTTATGATGGGATTCAAATTCTTCTTATTCTTTAAAAAAGCAAACTTTATCTTAGGAGTAATAATTTTGCAAGACGCAAACTTAGAATATTTCAAAACATTGCTACAGGTAATGAAAAAACTAAGGGGACCTGAAGGTTGCCCCTGGGACAGAGAACAAACCAGAGATACATTGAAATGGTATTTAGTAGAAGAGTGTTATGAGGCGTTAGATGCAATCGAAAAAGGATTAGATGAAAAGATTAAGGAAGAGCTGGGGGATATCCTTTTTCAAATTATATTTTTAGCAGAGATTTCAGAAGAAGACGGAATGTTCAACATATTTGATGTAATTAACTCTGCAAGAGAAAAGATGGTTCGACGCCATCCCCATGTGTTTCAAAATGAAAACGCAAAAGATAGCGAAGAAGTCAAAAAGATTTGGCAGAAGATAAAAAAAGAGGAAAAGAAAGATGAAGAAGGTTCTATATTAGACTCTATTCCTAAAAATCTTCCTTCCCTTTTAAGGGCTTTCAGGATTACAAAAGGAGCTGCTCAAATTGGTTTTGATTGGAATAACGTGGAAGGAGTATTTAACAAAATTAAAGAAGAGATAGAAGAATTTAGAGAAACTTTAAAAGAAAAAGACAAAGAAGGAATGGAGAATGAACTGGGAGATATTCTATTCTCGTTAGTAAATCTTGGGAGGTTCTTGGAGATTAACCCTGAGGATGCATTAAGAAAAACTATCAATAAGTTTATAATGCGTTTTAAAAATATTGAGATATCGTCGAAAAAAAAAGATAAAGAAATATATGATCTAACCATGAAAGAAATGGATAAACTCTGGGATGAAGCAAAAAAGAATGGATAGGATTGCTTTATTACTTAAAACTATTTATATTTATAAGGGAAGTCATATAGTTCATAGTATAATTTAACATATTGATCACCCTTATCTGACTGTAGACTATCTTCAGCCTCTTTTGGATAATAATATGTTAAGCTGGCTAAATTTTTTTCCTTCAAGCTAACTCCTATTTTTTCCAGCTCCTCTAGGGTAAATATATCTCCAGAAACTCTCCTGATAACTTCCAAATCTACCTGTTCTTTCTTGTTTAATCCATTAGAAAATAGCAAAAGAAGCATATATAATTTAAGTTCATTATCAGTTAAATCTCTGAATTCCTTCGACCGGCATACCTTTTTTATTATCTCAGTCTTTTCCATTTTTTTAACCTTATAATATTATAATCTCTATATTTTTATCAAGTTGATACTCACAAACAAAAGTCATAACCCAATATATAAGTTTAATACTATTTATTATGTAAGTTATATACCACTATGAATGAAATAAAATAACTATTTACAATCTTAGATTGCGTATGTCAAGAAAAATTTAAATTAATAAAGAAACTAAATATATGTATATATACTAACTAATATAAGCAACTTATGATTAGTAGATTTATTTGCACCTTTTTATGCCATACACGTGAAAACGGAGATCCAGAATAATCATGGAGATCGAAGGTTCTCTTTCCAAAGAAATGACCGTTATAAGGACTCTTTATGTGATTCCCAAGATTCTGTTTAATCATAAAATTATTTTGTGAATTATTGTTGTAATATCAATCTATCCATTGAGGGAGCTCTTCTACTTTGCCATTTTATGATAAATGTACTAGCTAAAATTATTGTATTTTTTAATCAGGCCCCAGGTCTCTTAATGGTCTTACTTATAGATAAAATTCAAAATTATTTGCATTTAAAAGGCAAATCATATAGTTTAAAACACAACTTAACATTTTGATCACTTTTATCAGACATATAACATTCCTTATCCTCTTTCGGATAAGACAATGACAAACTGGCCAATTTATGTTTCTTCAGTCTAAGCCCTATTTCTTTTAACTCTTTGACGCTGAATATATCTCCAGACATCCACCTGATGATCTCCATGTTAATATACTCCTCTTTGTTTAGTTCCTGAGCAAATATTAAGAGAAGGATATAAAGCTTTAATTCATCTCTAGATAGGTCCCTAAATATCTTTAGCTTGCAAAGCTTTTTTAAAATTTCTATCTTTTCCATATACTTATATAATCTGATATTGTAATTGTGATATTGCTAACTAATAAATACTCAGTAGATAGAGACTATAATTTAGAATATTTTGCAAAGATTGAAATAGGCTAAATGTATTCTCACAAGTTGATTGTAAGGTTTTGCCTAACTCGGTTATGGTTAATAATATGACATATTATCTTATATGTCAACATAAAAATGAATATTTGTCATATTATTATCGAACAAAAAAGTGGTCCATCTACTTATAATTGCAAGAAACTACGGGAATATTATCTGTTGACTATCTCCCAAAATTGATATAATCTTTTCAATAATTCAAGGAGGTTGAATTGAAAACCGAGATTGGTGAGAGGTTGAAAAATATAAGAAAAGAAAGGGGGTTAACTCAAAGAGAGCTTGCCTTAAAGGTAAGTGGCAAGGTTGATTATACCTATATTGGAAAGATCGAAAAAAATAGACAGCTTCCATCAATTGGAGTATTGAAGAGGATTAGTGAGGCTCTATCTGTTCCACTGAGTTATTTTTTTATAGAAGAAGGAACAACAGAATTATTAAAACTGTTGCCGGAGGACCTAAAACATATTGCAAAAAGTAAGAAAAAGCAGGTATTATTAAAGGTTCTAAAAGATATTGACGAAGAAGATATTCCTTTTTTTGTTGAGATTATTAATATTTTAAATAAACATAGGAAGTTTTGCATAGAGGATAAATCAAGACATGAAGGAGAAGGGCAGCTTTCAATAGGTGCAAAAGATAAGGAAGAATATTTAAAAGTAGCCGATAATAGAGAAGACTACGGTGAAAAAAACACTAAACCAAAGTAGTTATTAAAGAATATTAATATCTTTCCCCATCACCCCCACCTTTCAACATCTATTGTGGATAACATGTTTATAACCCTGTGAAATAGTGGCCTCGAAGCCTGAAAAATTATGGGTTTGCACCACTTTGCATAAACTTTACTCAAAATAAATTATGTAGCAAAAACAATAAGATATAATATTTTTAAAGGATTTAGGGGGGTTATGATAGCAGGATGTTATTAGGCTATAGTAGCTTATCTATAATCTTAGAATAATGATCTCCAAAACCAACAATCTCTAACTCCCTAAAATCATTTTCCAAATGGTTAATATGGATTTCTAAATGATTTTCAGGCAGCAGGTGGATTGCCTTTTCTGCCCATTCAATTACGGTAATACCTCTACCTTCAAAGTATTCTTCATATCCTAGGTTTTCAATTTCTGAACAGCCTTCCAATCTGTAAAAATCAAAATGATAAAGAGGGATTCTACCCATATATTCATTGATTATGGTGTAAGATGGACTTGTTATACAATTTTCTTCAGAAATATCTATTCCTAGTGCCAACCCTTTTACTAATTGAGTCTTCCCTGCGCCTAAATCTCCAAACAACGCAACAAGATCACCAGCCATCAAATGTTTACCTAAGGTCTCTCCAAACTTGAGGGTAGCTTGAGGGGTTTCCAATATTAATTTGATTTCTTTCAATTTCACAGAAGACATCATAATTGTAAAGAGTCAATGATCAGCTTCAATCATTAACGGCTGAATGCTGAAAGTTAAATGATTATGTAAGAAAGCAGATAAAAAAGGACTTACAAATGTTGAATTAGAAAATTATCAACCTTTATTATTTCTAACTAATTACTCAATGTATTAACTAGATTATCAGGAATTCTTATAGGTTTTCCATCTTTATTAATACATGCCAGTTTGGTCATTCCTGAGACAACTAATCTCTGATCAACCTTTCTATGGACAGAATACTCCATAACAAAACTGGCCCCGGTTATATTAGAAACAGTTGTTGTTATATCCAGTACATCATCATACTTTGCAGGAAATCTATAATCAACCTCTGCCCTTACAACAACAAAACCAATGCCTTTTTCGATATAGTCTGAAAATGGTTTTCCTCTTTTTCTGACAAATTCTGTCCTGGCCCTTTCAAAATACTTAAGATAATTTGCATAGTATACCACACCACCACAATCTGTATCCTCGTAATATACTCTAATCTCCATTTAAAACCAGCTCCTTCCATTTTACTTTCAAGTAACCTGTTTGGCAAAGATGATCTTAACAAATTAAATAAAGGATAAATCGTAGTTAATTCTAAATGAATAAAAGAAAAGAAAACCTGATTATCTTAATTTCAGTAAAGAAATAGGATCTACTCTTGCATCGTGTAAACGCACACCCCAATGAAGATGGGGTCCTGTTGATCTGCCAGAGGAACCTACGAGACCTAATATTTCCCCCTTTTTAACTCTTTGCCCCTCTTTCACGTCGATTTTGGACAGATGAAAGTACATGGTGTATAGCCCTCTCCCATGATCCACAATAACTGACTTCCCGCAGAAAAACATTTCACTTACAAATATTACAATTCCTGTATTTGAGGATCTTATCTCTTCTCCTATCCCGGCTCGCAGGTCAACTCCTGTATGGGGACTCTTTGGCAAACCATTGAGTATTCGTCTAACCCCGAAGGAACTGATAATCTCTCCATTTAGAGGTTTAATGAACTTCCCATACCAAATTTTGTCGTTTCTCTCTATTGCCCATATCTCTTTTAGCTTTTTGTTTTCTTCGTCTATCTGTTTTAATGTATCCTGATCCAATTCGACCATCTCTTTTGGCAGAGATATTCTCTGCTCTCCGAAGTCCTTCTTATTTATCTTAATATTGTAGATACCCTTTAAAGTCTTACCTGAATTGCTTTTTGCCATAATCGCAAGCTTATATATTCCGGGTTCTGTTTCCATATCTATACCGATTAAAGTTTGAAACAATTCATCATTCTTTATTTTATAAAAAGAAAGGTCCTTATTCTGAAAATTTCCTGTGAGTGAATGAGCATCATTGGGCATAAGCACATTAACCACAAAGATGTCACCCTGTCTAACCTTTTCGGGGAACCAGCGTGCCTTAAAGGGAACCTCTTTCTGTTCTGAGAAAGCAGTCCCTGATAAAAGAAGGATTGCGATAAAAATGGGAAACAATTTCCAAGAAAAAAATAGGTATTTAAGCAAAAAATAATTTTCTTTTAAAGCTATAAATCCAATCTTTAATTTATAATTATCCAATGCTTCTACCTTACTACTTCAAGAATTAAGCATCTTCTACAAGTTCTTTAACTTGACTAATTATTTCTCCAAGGTGCAATTTAACGTTTACTATATCACCAATTTTTACACCCTTCACATCTTTCAAAACATTGTAATTGGGTAAAGTCCTAGTTATGCTGTAACCTCTTTGAAGTATTTTCAGTGGGCTTAGTTTATCAAGCCCCTCCAGTGATCTCTCAAACCTGTGTCTTTGGTTTTCCAGATAATGCCTTATATGGACATCTATCTCTTTATTCAGTTGATAAATAAGAGTTTTTAACTCCCCTATCCTGCCTTTTGGACTTCTGAAGACAAGGGTTTCTTTTCTTCTATCAATCTGTTCAGCCTTTCGCCTTAACAGATTGGATGTATAGGTAGATAGACGACTGAAAATATCATCAACCTTTAGTCTAAAATCGTCTATTCTTCTTCTCGGATCTAACAACCTTCTATCAAGAAATTCCAATTTGTTTCTATTTAATTCAATATGTTTGTTTATAATATTTACCAGTCTTTCCAACCATTGTTTAAGGTAACTTATAAGTTCAGATTTATTGGCAATTACTAGTTCAGCACCAGCAGAGGGTGTAGGTGCACGGAGGTCTGCTGCAAAATCAGAAATTGTATAGTCTATTTCATGCCCAACCGCTGAAATTACGGGGATATTCGAGTTGTAGATTGCTCTGGCAACAACCTCTTCGTTAAAAGCCCAGAGATCCTCCAAAGACCCCCCCCCTCTACCTACAATCATCACATCAACCATTGTTGTTCTGTTAAGCTCGTCTATAGCGTTTGTTATCTCATTAGATGCCCCCTCTCCTTGAACCCGTACAGGCATGATAAGTATCTCTGTATTGGGAAAGCGACGTAGAATAATATTTATCATATCTCGAACAGCGGCCCCTGAAGGAGAGGTAACCAGTCCGATCTTTCTAGGCAATATGGGTAATGGTTTTTTATGAGAATCGTCAAAGAGCCCTTCATTTTTTAGTTTCTCTTTCAATTGTTCATAAGCCAGTTGAAGAGCACCCACACCCTTTGGTTCTATATAATCGATTATAAACTGATAATCGCCCCTGGCTTCGTACACACTAACCCTTCCCCTGCAAATCATTTGAAGACCATCTTTTATTTCGAACCTAAGGAATCTTAGATGTGATCTGAAAACTACTGTTTTGATCTGACTGTTTTCGTCTTTGAGAGTAAAGTAAAGATGGCCTGAAGATGGGGATCTAAGGTTAGATATCTCACCTTCTACCCAAACCGTGTCAAAAGTGGATTCTAATTTAAGCTTTATCTCCTGGGTAAGCTCTGAAACAGTTAAAATCTGTAAATTGGAAGAAATAGACAAGACAAGCTCCCTGTGGCAGGGTAATCCCTACTAGCTTTGATTTTATTTATCCTGACAAATTCCCTTTGGATCAAACATAAACAGGATTTTTGGAGCACCAATCTTGACAAAGCGGAAGATAGGCATTTTCAGTTTGTTTGAGCCCGAAGGGCGAGTTACTGGAGTAAAAGGGATTTTATCAGGATGAAGTATTTAAATATTCTTTCCTTATTCTATCAGAAACCTCTCTAGTAAGTGCCAGAGTTTTTTCTGCCAATTCAGTACTGAGTGACCCTGCTCCACAACTTGGGGTAATTAATGATTGTTTCAATAACCTTTCAAATTTAATTCCTTTAGCTGTAAGCTTTTCAATGCTATTTTTCCATTTTGACAGCAAAGAATCGGCTGTCTCCTGTGATAGTAGATTGGGGTCATGTGTGGGAACGACACCCCAGGCCATAATGCCCCCCTGTTCAATAAATCCTTTTAACTCTTTTTCATATATAAGCAAATTATCAAAGAATCCATAAGCATCGAAACTAAGAATATCTATCCCGGTATTCAGAGGCAAGGCCCAGTCAGTATTTTCGCAACAATGGACGGCCGCTAATTCCCCCTCTTTATGAATAACCTCGATAATCTCCTCAAGGGATTTCTGTATATCCTCTTTTAACACACTTATAAAGATTGAGGAACCATAGCCTACCAGTCCAGGCTCATCAATTGAGATTATAACAGGGACACCAAAAGGCTTAAACTTTTCAATTTGCCACTTTGCTTTCATGGACATACTTTTAACTATTATATCCTTAAGGGTTGGGTCATAATAGGCATAACGCTTTGTTTTGTCTGTTAATCCCGTCCCCAGGGTGAAAGGCCCGCTAATCTGTCCTTTAATAGCAAAAGGTAGAGGTGAATGGGTGCTTAATGCATCGATTAATGCATATAACCCCGAAGCATAATCAGATGAGATAGCAAATCTTTTTTCCAGACAAGTTGCTGAGTTCCCCTCTGAAACTGAGAGATAGTCTTCATAAAATTCAAGCACCGATTTTTCAAACTTTGATCCTTCATTCAGGAAATGGGGACTTCCTTCATCCCATACCAAACCGGGTATGCCTTCAGTTGGCTGGATCAGCATATCCTCTTTAGGAAGTTTGGGCAATTGAACCCATGCAGGTATCTCGGGAGTATATAGAAGCATCAACTCTGTAGCCACCCTTGCATCTTTATGGGGCATACTTCCTATAGTAGTTGGTAAACAGTTACCTGAAAATTCTCTTGTTCTCATCCTCTTTTACTTTCATCTCTTCGTTTTCATTAACCACCTGTTGAAAAAGGCAATTATGTATATTTAGGAAGTTCAATTTTCGTGGTGCAAAGGGCTTCCGTTCAGTTCTTCCTTGTGTGATGTCCAGTTCGGCAGAAACTTGTCTAGGTACATATTAAATCTTTCATTATGGTGCTTTTCCAAAAGGTGCGTCATTTCATGCACAACTATATACTCTATGCATTCCCTTGGCTTTTTTGCCAGTTCAAGATTTAACCAGATTCTCTTTGCTTTAATATTGCAACTGCCCCATCTGGTTTTCATTTTTTTAATGGCGAACTCAGCCACCTCTGTCTGCATAGTTTTTTCATATTGCGCAATGAATCCGGGAACTATTTCTTTTAATCTTTGACGGTACCATTCATTTAAAATTTCTTTTCTTTTTTCCAAGCTTGTATTTGGTCGGATATACATTTCGAGAGTTTCATCCTTTATTAAAACTTTTGGAGAGGCATTATGCTCTATAACTCTGAACAAAAATCTTTCCCCCAAATAGTAATGTCTTTTGTCATTAATATATCCCCTCGGCACTTCTCGTTCTTGTTCCAGAAATTTGGCCTGGTGTTTCTTTATCCATCGTGACTTTGAAACAGCAAATGTCCTGACTGTTTCCAAATTCATTTTATGCGGTACTGATATTCTAACTCTGCCGGCAGGCGGATAAACTATCAGGTTCACATTTTTAATGTTTTTGCGTACCACATCAATACATATATCACCCAACATGATTTGTTGCATTTTAATACCAGTTTTCCTAAGAAATAATCTACCCAAGTATACCACAATAATTCATAATTAGTTCATTTCATTATGTATGTAACTTCATTGATAGGTTTGCGACTTGCCGACTTTGGTTCCTCAGCCGGATAACCCACTGGTATGAAGGTAACTATATCCAACTCCGGTTTGACATCAAGAATTTTCTTTATCTCTCCGGCAGACTGGATTGGCCCGGTCATCCACGTTGCACCGAGTCCCATTTGGTGAAGAATAAGAAGCAGAAGGGTGACCGCAGCTGATGTTGACTGGATTTTACTGTCCGCTATGTTTCGCCATTTCATCATCTCCTTAGCTTTAGGGTCTACTTTTTCTCGTAACTCCAGAAGTTGGTCGACAACGGATTGGTAGCTGGAGGCAGCGATTACAATCGCCGCAGGAGCGCTCCGAAAAAAGTCACTTAACTGCAAGTAATTTCTGAAAGTGTCCCCGAATGTAGCGGCTTCAGGCCAGGAAGCCATGACGGATATGCTTGCCTGCACTGCATCGGCAATAGAGCCAATAATTTTCTTATTGGTAATAATGTAAAAATGCCAGTTCTGCTGATTGCCGCCGCTTGGCGCCCACGTAGCCAACTCAACTGCTTTTAGAAGGATGTCCTCCGATACTGGCTTATTATCCTGCCAACGCCGAATGGATCGTCTGCTCTTAATAAGGTGTTCAAGTTCGCTGAATTCCAAATATGTTCTCCTTTTGTAATAATATGGATAAATAAATTTTCGGGCAAACTTGCCTAACCCAATTTGTTTTATCGTTATCTACCCTACTCCCCTTTCCATCCATGTTCTCCAACTAAAGGCACAAACACACAACTTGTAAAGTCTTCCCTTTTAAAATAGTTTCCAACTCTTGTTATCTTGTAAAGTGTCTGGATAAATCTTGAGCCGACAGGGATAACAAGCCGTCCCCCGTCGGTTAACTGGTTCTGTAAAGTACTGGGAATATCGGGCGATCCTGCAGTAACGATAATACCGTCAAAGGGAGATTCTTTTTCCCATCCTTTGCTTCCATCACCAACTCCGAATTCTATATTGTTATAACCCAGACCTGAAAGAATCCGCCGTGATTTATCGGAAAGAGATCTATGAATCTCTATGGTATATATTTCTTTTGCCAGTTCGGCCAGTATGGCTGTCTGGTATCCGGACCCTGTCCCTATCTCAAGAACCCTCTCTGCCCCTTTTAATTCCAAACACTGAGTCATCAAAGCTACCATATATGGCTGTGATATGGTTTGCCCCTCCCCAATTGACAGAGGGCTATCACAGTATGCAGATGATATTAGTTCAGAAGGCACAAATCTGTGTCTTGGTACTTTTCGCATTGCTTCCAAAACCCTGATACTGGTTATATCCCTTGTTTTCAGCTGGGTTTCAACCATCCGTTGACGTTCGGTATCGAAATCCATAGAGCACCTATTCTTTGTTTTTCTAGTTAAGCCTCATATCAAACCGTCAACTTTTTTGTTTTCTTCTTCGTTTTATCGGTAAGGGCCAACTTTAAAACCCTGTCAATATTCTCCACAAAGACAAATTTCATGCCTTTTCTGAGTTGCTTATCGATTTCTTCTATATCATTCTTATTCCTCTTGGGCAGAATTACTGTCTTTATTCCAGCTCGCTTGGCTGCCAATACCTTTTCTTTGACACCCCCTATTGGCAGGACAGTACCACTTAAAGTAATCTCTCCTGTCATTGCTATATCGCTCCTGACGGGCTTTTCGGTAAGGATGGAAGCTATTGCTGTAGCCATGGTTATACCGGCGGAGGGTCCGTCTTTAGGAATTGCACCAGCCGGTACATGAAGATGAAGATCGTATTTTTCAAAAAACTCGGGATCAATTTTGAGTTTTTGAGGCTGAGAACGGATATAGCTCAAGGCGGCTTTTGCCGATTCCTGCATAACATCCCCCATATTGCCGGTAAGGGATAGTCCCTTCTTCCCAGGCATCTTAGTTGCCTCTACAAATAATACATCTCCCCCCGCCTCTGTCCATGCCAACCCAGTAGCCACTCCGGGATGAGATGTTCTCATTACCACTTCCGGGAAAACCTTTTCCGGACCCAAAAAATCGTATAGATTTTCAGGTAAAACATTAACTGTTTTATCCTTTTTATTTCCTATTGCTACCTGATGTGCCACCTTTCGACAAACCCTGGCAATCTGTCTCTCCAGATTTCTAACCCCAGCTTCCCTGGTATAGCTTGTAATAATCTTTCGTATAGCCTCTTCTGTAAACTCAATATTATCGGTTTTCAAACCGTGTTCTTCCAACTGCCTTGGCACAAGGTACTTTTCTGCAATACATGTCTTTTCCTCATCAGTATATCCTGCCAGCCTGATAATCTCCATTCTGTCCCTAAGTGCCGGTTGAATGGTCTCCATTACGTTCGCCGTAGTTATGAACATAGTCTTCGATAAATCAAAGGGCAGATCAACGTAATGATCACTGAATGTATTGTTCTGCTCCGGATCCAATACCTCCAAAAGTGCTGAGGAAGGGTCCCCTCTATAATCAGTCCCCACCTTATCTATCTCATCTAACATGAAGACCGGATTGTTTGATTCAACTCTTCTTATACCCTGGATTATTCGACCTGGGAGAGCGCCTATATAGGTTCGGCGGTGACCTCTTATCTCAGCTTCATCCCGTATTCCTCCTAATGACATTCTTATAAATTTTCTCCCCAAAGCCCTTGCTATGGACTGCCCCAAGGAAGTCTTGCCCACGCCTGGGGGTCCTACAAAGCAAAGGATAGGACCTTTCATGTCATCCTTTAATTTCCTTATAGCCAAATATTCAACAATCCTTTCCTTGACTTCCTTGAGATCATAGTGGTCCTTTTCTAAAACTTTTTTTGCTCTTATCAGATCAAGATTATCCTCCGTACCTTTGTTCCATGGAATTTCAATAAGCCAGTCAAGATATGTCCTAATTACAGTATGTTCCGCAGATGCAGGAGGTAACCTCTCGAACCTTTTTAATTCTTTGTCTACCTCTTTTAAAACATAATCAGGCAGATTAGCCTCTTCTATTTTTGTTCTAAGTTCAATTATTTCAGCCTGTCTTTCATCAGTCTCTCCTAATTCCTGCTGTATAGCCTTTAACTGCTCTCTAAGGTAGTACTCTCTTTGTGTTTTACCCATCTCATTTTGTACCTGAGACTGAATCTTTCCACCTAACTCTAGGAGTTCAAGCTCCCGGTTTAAAATTGATAAAACCTTGTTAAGTTTATCCTCTACATATTTTGCCTCAAGTATTTCTTGCCTCTCCTCTAATTTCATCCTGACCATAGTCGCTATAAAGTAAGCAAGTTTTATGGGCTCTTCAATATTCATGACGGCTACCTGGAGTTCATCCGGCATATAAGGGACAAGGTTAACCATCTTATGGTATTGTCCGGATATAGTCCTCATCAATGCTTCTGCCCTTTCAGTAATTTCTTCCTTTTCCGGTACAACAGTTATCCTGGCTTTATAAAAAGGTTCTTTTTGAATGTATTCAACTATCCTTATCTTAGCTAAACCTTGTATGATTAATCTCATACTGCCATCGGGCATCTTTAACATTTTGTGGATAAGTATAACTGATCCTATCTCATAGAGATCTTCTTCTGATATCTCTTCTTTTTCTTTGGACTTTATAGCAACGGTACCTACCATTCTATTTTTTGACATTACAAAATCTACAGCATCAGCACCTCTTTTATCAGTTATCGCAAGAGGAACCAATGTATGAGGATAAACAACCATATCATTGATTGGAATGATAGCTAATTCTTGAGGTATATCATGTTCTTCTAATTTATCAGTAACTTTTATTTCTTCTGAAGTAGTATCTTTTAACTCTATATCCATACCGCCCTCCCCTTATTCTACTTCTATTTCCAGTGTCTTCTTTATTGTTTGGACAGATTCCTTTGAGATAATTATTCTTAAGAAGCCATCCTTATACTCTGCCTTTATAGCATCCCCTTCCACTGTTTCAGGTAATAAAATAGACCTTTCAAATTCGTCATAATTTATCTCTACCTGATGATAAATCCTCGTCTCACCGTGAGTAAGGTCTCTTCTGGCTCCCCTAATTGTTAATCGATTCTCATAAAGGTTCACTGAGAGGTCTTCTTTCTTAACTCCTGCCAGTTCCATTTTAATCACTAATTCATCTTTTGTCTCATAGACATCTGTATATGGTCGCCATTTTTCTTGAGATAAGGACTGGAGAGGATTTTTGGGGCTAAATAAGCGATAGAAATGATGTTCCATCTCAATATTAATTTTTCTTATTTTATCTAATAGACTGTCGGGGTTCATATTCTTATCTCTCCTTAATGGGTTGTTTTGAAGAATTAATAAATTCCTTTCATGCCCCCATCTTTGCAAATTCTAATATAAAAATTTTCAGGTATAGAGTCTAGAGGGCTAATTCCTAAAAAGTGCCTGAAGCAAATCATGGATGGGTCAAAAAACCAGCACTATAGAGTGTAAAAGAAAATATTTACTTTATATATATTAAATTGGAGGTATCGGGTTGAGGAGTAATCCTTAACTTTCAAAATGCACCAGTTGTTCTAAAACAATCTTCCTGATTTCTTGTGGTTTTGGTAAGCTCCCAACTAACCTCCCATTTTTTATAAGCGATATGGTAAGGGGCTTAAAACTTTCCCCGCATTTGCATTTTCCAACTTTTTTACCCTTAAATAATAATGATTCCCGTACCGGAACAACTCTGTATGAAAAACATCCGGGGCATCTAATCAACTCCTTGCTTCCGGACATTTTCCCTCTCTTTGCCAGGGGGACCCCTTCTATCTCTGTTATATCGAAAGAAAAATCCACAACAGGTGCATTAGATATGGATGTCCCTACGCCATAAGCATCGACCAGCTGGTTAAGCTCAGAGATTGCTTTCTCATCTATACCTCCGCTTACAAAAAGCTTTACTTTATTGTACCCTCTCAAGTCTAGTTCCCAACGAACCTCTTTTATAATCTCCATAAAATTCCCTCTTCTTGAAGAAGGAGTATCAAGCCTTATTGCAAAGAGTTTTTTGCCCAATGCTTCTGCTACCTTCAATGCTTCAAACTTTTCATCATTAAAGGTATCTATAAGAGATACCCTATTTACTTTTTTTGCTATAACCTCGTCAAATGCTTTGGTTGCCTCTATAGTATCTCCCATAATCAAAACAAGAGCATGGGGCATAGTGCCCATAGGTTCTTCTCCTATAATTTCAGCACCTTTAATACAAGACACCCCATCGCATCCGCCTATAAAAGCATTTCTTTCGATCATGGGAGAAATTGCCGGATGCATTCGTCTGGCACCAAAACTTATCAAGAGCCTGTCTCCAACAGCCTTTCGACATCTGGCTGCTGCTGTTGCTATACCAGAAGCCTGACATAAAAAACCCAGTAAAGAGGTTTCATAAACTCCAAAATCAGTATATTTGCCTTCTATCTCAAATACAGGGTCATACTCCCTGAAGATGGTACCCTCGGCTAAACACCTTACATTAACATTTAGCCCTTCCAATAAGGAAGCACATTCTTCTACTCCTGCCAGGACCGCCCACTGCCAATCTTTTGGCAGCTTCTTAACAATAACCTCACCCTTAACTCTTTTATCAATACCCTTGGCTTTAAGTATATCATAAGTCCTGGTAAAGTAGACATCTGTAACTTTACCATCTTTTATATCCTGGGAAGTTACACTATGAAACATAGCTCCTCCTTCCTACTCAATGCCTGAACAGGCTCTAATACACATTCCACAGATATACTGCCCTATATTACATTCTTTTCTAAATCCCTTTAGCTTTTCAAAACAACCCATATGATCAAAATCTTCCTGTTTCTCCTTAATAGCGCCAACAGGACAGACAGATATACATTCTCTGCAATCCCCACAATCTTTGTCTAAAGGGCTGTCAGCCAATAAAGGCATATTAGTAAGCAAGGTAACCAACCTTACCCGACAGCCATATTTCGGATTGACCAACAGATTATTCCTGCCCAGAAAGCCCAGACCAGCCTCGACAGCAATTCTCTTATGAGAAATGTGCGCTTTTTGGTTCTCCCAATCGATAATCTGGGAAGCCGCTATAGGCAAGACATCCCATCCTTCCTTTTGTATATGCCCGGTTAGTTTAACGGCTATCTGATCCAGAAGGTTATTGAGCTGCCTGTAGTGATGAAAGTAGAGCTGGGTAGGTCTGTCTTCTATACCCTCTATGACTCTCTTTGAGAGTCTAACTCCTACAGAGATGCCATAATCCAATTCATCAATCTGTCTTGGAGGAAGATCAACAAAACTGTTCTTTAATGCTCGTATGTCAGCAACCCCAAAAAGTGATCCACCTAAATCGATAACCATGTTTTTTAATGTGGAATAGTTTTTTTTCTCATTTTCCATGTTGACTTACCTCACCCTCGGTAGAAATAACAAATATCGTCATACAAATCGCTATAGATACCCCAACTTCTTCATATATACAGTAAGTATAGAAATAGCGGCAGGTGTAATCCCGGATATCCGGGATGCCTGCCCCAGAGAAATAGGTCTAATCTTAAGCAACTTTTCCATTACTTCGTTGGATAATCCAGGAATATTGCGAAAGTCAAGGTCATGGGGTATCTGCAGCTTTTCCATCTTTTTGAATCTGTGTATTTCTTCACTCTGTCTGTCTATATAACCTCTGTATTTAACTTGAATCTCTACCTGGAGAGCTTCGCCAGGCGATAATTCACGGCTGGTTGCATCATCAAACATATTCAAATCTTTATGTGATATTTCTGGTCTTCTCAGAAGTTCTTCCAGGGTTGTTACATTGTTTACAGGACTACTTCCTATCTCAAGAAGTTTCTCATTTATAACTTTATTTGGTTTGATTTTCTTAAGCTTAAGTCTGGCTATCTCCTCCTCAATAGTATTAAGCTTTGCTTTAAGACTTCTGTAGTCTTCATCGCTTACCAATCCAAGAATGTATCCCTTCTCTCGTAACCTAAGGTCTGCATTATCTTCTCTCAGCAATAATCTATACTCTGCTCTTGAAGTAAACATTCGGTAAGGCTCATCCGTTCCTTTGGTAACCAGGTCATCTATTAAGACACCGATATAAGCTTCAGATCTATCAAGTACAAAAGACCCCTTATCCTGAACATTCAGAGAAGCATTGATCCCGGCAATAATACCCTGGGCAGCAGCCTCTTCATAACCGGTAGTTCCGTTGATCTGACCAGCACAGTATAAGTTTGTAATAAGTTTTGTTTCAAGAGTCGGCTTTAACTGGGTAGGATCCAAGTAATCATATTCAATAGCATATCCCGGTCTCATTATTTCCACCTGCTCCAACCCTTCTATACTCCTCAACATATTCAACTGTACATCTAAGGGCAGGCTTGTAGACAGGCCATTGGGATATATCTCTACTGTATCAAGACCGTCAGGCTCTAAAAATATCTGATGTCTGGGCTTCTCGGGAAACCGCATAATCTTATCTTCTATTGAGGGACAGTATCTTACCCCAATACCCTTTATCAGACCCATATACAGTGGAGAACGATCTAAACCGTTTCTAATTATCTCATGAGTATCAGAATTGGTATAGGTAATGTAACAAGAAACCTGAGGCTGTTTTATTTCCTTTGTTGTAAAGGAGAAAGGGATAGGTGGGTTATCGCCTTCCTGTGTTTTAAGCCTTTCAAAATCAATTGTCCTGCCATCCAGTCGCGGTGTCGTGCCGGTCTTTAGCCTGCCCATTTTAAGTCCTAAATCCCTCAAACTATGGGATAGACTTATGGAAGGAGGGTCACCCATCCTTCCTGATGGAAAGTTCTCAAGACCTATGTGAATTACTCCATTCAGGAATGTACCTGTTGTAATAACGACAGTTTTTGCAAGAAAATATTCCTCAATATTGGTTTTAATACCATAAACGACATTATCCTTCTTTACCAATAAGTTATCTACAACGGTCTGTTTAATATCAAGATTTTCCTGATTTTCTAAAACCGACTTCATGCTTAAACGATAAGCCTGTCTATCAATCTGAGCTCTGGATGACTGCACAGCAGGACCTTTCCTTGTGTTTAAAACCCTGAACTGTATACCAGTCTCATCTGTATTCTTAGCCATCTCACCACCCAGGGCATCGATCTCTTTAACCAATTGTCCTTTTGCGAGTCCACCTATGGCTGGGTTGCAGGACACCAGAGCAATGGTATCAAGATTGATAGTTGTAATGAGGGTTTTACATCCCATTCGTGAAGCAGCTAGTGCAGCTTCACAACCGGCATGTCCCCCTCCAATTACAATAACATCATATTCTTTTGGGTAGGTTAACAACATGCCCTCCGAGAGATTTTTTCTAAACCTGATATAAGGTAAATCAGTCAAATCTAAAATTATTTTATCGTAAATATTTATTAGGATTATTTTAAAAACAAATTCTCCTCTAGACGGAGAATTTAGATATGACTATAACATAAATGAAACCTTTGTTAAACAAAAATACCTTGACATATCTTTGATAAGAAGTTAGTTTTCGTCATTAATTTCTAACATCTAGAACTTTAACCCCCTTAGGATCTTGAATATGATATCAAAAAAAGCAAAACATATACCCCCTTTTATAGTGATGGATGTAATGGAGAAGGCAGCAGAGATGGAAAGAAGTGGAGAAAATATCATCCATCTTGAAGTAGGAGAACCAGACTTTGATACCCCTGCATGTGTTAAAGAGGCAGCCATTAAAGCTTTAAAGGATGGCAAAACCCACTATACCCATAGTCTGGGTTTGTTTGAGTTGAGGGAGGCAATTTGTGAACATTACTTCGAGAAATATAATGTGGAAATCTCTCCCGACCAGGTTCTGGTTACCTCGGGAAGCTCACCAGCAATGTTGATGTTATTCTCTGCCCTGCTCAACCCTGGTGATGAGATAATACTCCCTAATCCTTCTTATTCCTGCTATTTTAAATTTATAGAGTTTGTTGATGGAATACCTGCATGGGTAGATGTATGTGAGGAAGATGGTTTTCAATACCTGCCTGAAAAAATTGTAGAACGGATAACAAAGAGAACCAAAGGAATCATATTAAATTCTCCTTCCAATCCCACAGGAAACATAATGTCTGGAGAAAGGATGAGAGAAATAGCAGCGCTTGGTTCTCTGGTTATTTCAGATGAAATCTATCACGGACTGGTCTATAGAGACAGAGAACATACTATACTGGAATTTACAGATAGGGCTATTGTATTCAATGGTTTTTCAAAGCTCTATGCTATGACCGGTTGGAGGTTGGGATATATTATATTACCCGATGAATTTATTCGCCCCATGCAAAAGATCCATCAAAACTTCTTCATCTCTGCCAATGCCTTTGTTCAATGGGCAGGGATTGCTGCCCTTAAGGAAACTAAAGAGGAAATAGCAAAGATGAAAAAGATATACGACGAAAGAAGGATATTCATGATTTCGAAGCTCAGGGAAATAGGCTTTGGAATTACCGTTGAACCAACCGGTGCCTTTTATGTGCTGGCCAATGCCAGAAAGTTTTCAGAAGATTCTTATAGACTTGCCTTTGATATCCTGGAAAATGCTAAGGTTGGAGTAACACCCGGTATTGATTTTGGAAGCAATGGCGAGGGATACATCCGCTTCTCATATGCCAATTCATTAGATAACATAAAGAAAGCCATGGATAAAATAGCAGATTATCTGGAAGTTTAGACATCATGAAATAACATCTGCAGAGTTTGCAAAGACTGCGTGGATTCCTTTTGATTACCCCAAGGACTCCTTCCCAGAAGATATTTTCCTGTAAGTTTTCAACATATTGGCAATTATGATGATTTGCTTCATTTTCTTCCAATTACATTGTAAATAGATCCTTCTGCTTTTATACCGTTAATGTTTATATGATCTATCTTTTCGGTTTCGAAAAAATCTTTTACAGCTTCAAAAGTTTTACCACAGATAAGGATTTGATCTTCCAGAGCAATCCGTTCAAGTTTGGCAGCAAAGTTTACAGGTTGCCCCAGTGCAGTATATTCTTTTCTGATTGTTGATCCAAAGATTCCGACCATAGCTTCACCTGTGCTGATTCCAAACCCGACAGGAATCTTTAGATTGTTTTTAGCAATCTCATTGTTTATTTCAGCTACTTTTTGACGTATTCGGATAGCACAGGAGACTGCCCTACGTGCATCATCATACTGGGTTATTGGGGCACCGAATACCCCCATAATACTGTCACCTATGTGTTTATCCAACGTCCCATTATGTTCAAAAATGATACTATCGAGTGGGTAAAAATAATTAAGATTGAGAAGCTCTGATATCTCGTTAGGGTTCATGGATTCAGATATTTTAGAGAACCCACGTATATCTGTAAAGAGAACAGTTACCTTCTGGTTTCGCGAATCCAAATTGTTGCTGAATTTTTCTAATTCCTTTAGAACCTGAAGAGGCACAAATTGTTTTAGCCTTTTTTTTACAGTAAACTCCCTTACTTTCATTTTAAGCTCATTATTGTCAAAAGGCTTGGTTAAGAAGCCGTCAATGTTTAAATTGACGCTTTCTATTGCACTGTCAAGTGTTGCATAGCCGGTAAGGATGATCTTGATAATCTCAGGATTAATTTCACCGATTTTAGTTAATGTTTCCAAACCATCCAGGCCGGGCATCCTAAAGTCTGAAATAACAGCTTCTATTCCGTTATTTATGTTTCTAACGATTTCAATAGCTTCCAGCCCGTTTTCAGCTAAAAGAATTTTATAACCATCTTTCTCCAGGACTTTTTTTAACGATATCCTTATTCCTTCTTCATCATCAACAATTAAGATTTTTATCATATCGTCCTCGCTTCAAATAATAGGTCTATGGTGAATATTACAGTTTTTCAGAATTTACTACTTATCTCGTCTTATCATATGCCGGCGCAATTTAACTTTAAAAGGTATGTTTCATTGATCTTTTCTTTGCTTTTGCAAGAGATATTAAATTTATTGTATATACTGGAATGTATTTGTGAAGTGTAAATATTTTTATTTTAAAAAATGCCCTTTGTCAAGAAATATGCCGTAAATTTCTAATCCTTTTGTATTAAATTAAAATAGTTGACTGTAAATTTTTATTTTGTTAAAATTTTTGATTGTTCGTTTGTATAAGTTAATTAAAAATCTTATTAAAATCTTTAAGGTAAAAAACTATGAAAGAACCAAAATACATATTAGGCCCAATGCGTGTCCCCTTTCTCATTTTAACACCAGCCTGCGTTTTGTTGGGGTTAGGAACTGCTGTCTGGAGGACTCATGATGTAAATATATTTTACTTCGTTTTGGCTTTAATTGGGGCAGTTTGTGCACATATCAGTGTTAATGCTTTTAATGAATACTTTGATTTTCAGAGTGGTTTAGATTTCAAAACAGAGCGAACTCCGTTCAGCGGAGGCAGCGGAACATTACCTGAAAGACCTGAAATGGCATCTTCTGCTTTGATTACAGCTATCGTAACTTCAGCCATAACAGGCTCGATAGGACTATATTTCGTTCATATATGGGGATTGTCTCTGTTACCATTGGGCATTTTTGGTCTTTTGCTTATATTTGTATACACTATCTGGATTACCCGTCACCCAGTCCTATGCCTTATTGCCCCGGGATTGGGTTTTGGAACATTCATGGTAATGGGTACGGATTTTGTCCTAACTGGTCAATACTCATGGACAGCATTCATCGCATCACTGGTACCATTCTTTTTGGTAAGCGATCTCCTGCTTTTGAACCAATTCCCGGATGCTGAAGCAGATAAAAGCATAGGGAGAAAACATTTTCCAATTATCGTTGGCAAACAGAACAGCAGCTTTATATATGGTTCCTTTCTCTTATTAACCTATCTATCTATTGTCTTTGGGGTATACCTTGGATACTTGCCAAAATTCAGTCTGATAGGGCTTGCTACAGTTGTTATAGCTGTACCTGCATTTATCGGTTCATACCGTTACGCTGATGACGCAGAAAAGCTGACGCCTTATATGGGCTTAAATGTAATCATAAATATAGCAACGCCTGTACTCGTTGCTGTAGGACTCTTTATCGGATAGTAGTGTAGATGGGGGGATTGGCAGAGTGGTTTATAACTGCCCCGCCAATTCTCTGTATGCCTCTAAAATTCTTTTAAATACTTGCCCAGGTTTACCGTTACCTATCTTTTTACCATCCACCTCAACGACAGGCATTACTTCCATTATAGAATTTGTCAGGAATATCTCATCCGAGGAGAGAAGTTCTTCTGGACATATCTTCTTTTCTTCAACCTGAAATTTCAATTGATGAAGAATATTCAGCACTACCTCTCTGGTAACACCCGGCAAAATATGACTGGATATAGTAGGTGTTAATATCTTCCCAGATTTTGCAATAAAGATGTTGCTGGTTGACCCCTCTGCCAGCTCGCCTTCAGAATTTAGCAGAATAGCTTCAAATGCCCCCTTTTTTCTAGCCTCTTCCTTTGCCAGAATGTTATTAAAATAACTTATTGACTTATGCTGAGAAAGTGGAGAAAAAGAATTTTGTCTAATATCTGATATTATGACTACAGTACCTTTAATATAGTATTCCTGAGGATATGGGGATAGCTTTTTTGCCATTATTACTAAGGTTGGAGTATAGTTATCATTAAAAGTTAGGGTATCTGAATGTTTTCCTCTGGAAACAGTAATCCTTATATATGCATCGGATAAATGGTTAATAGTTAGTAACTTATCTATAGTAGATTTAAGTATCTCCTTATCTATATTTAGATATATATTTAACTTATCAAGGGAATCAAATAATCGAGAGAGATGTTCATCTAACATAAAGACTCTACCCGAGTATGCTCTCATAGTCTCAAACAACCCATCTCCATATAAAAATCCTCTATCAAAAACGGAGATTTTTGCCTCATCATGCTGGATAAATTCTCCGTTCAGATATATATAATTGTTCACAATAACGACTCTCCATCAATAGATTAAGTTTAATAAAATTTCATATTGAATTAGGTAGTGAGGGCCTCAATCAGAGCCTTTGCCTTATCAAGGGTCTCGTCATATTCCCCTTCCAGTGTAGAATCAGCAACTATCCCTCCTCCTACCTGAAAATATACATCATCACCTTTTATCAAAATAGTACGAATAGCGATATTCAGGTCTATGTAATCATTAAACCCCAAATACCCGATTGACCCTGTATATATGCTTCTGGCCGTTGGTTCTAGCTCATCAATTATCTCCATGGCTCTAATCTTCGGAGCACCTGTTATAGAACCTCCAGGGAAAGATGCCTTTAACAGGTCTATACAATTGTATCTGGGGAGCAATTTTCCCTCCACTGTTGAAACCAGGTGAAAAACCGTAGCGTAGGTTTCCGCAATTGCATGCTCCGTCACCTTTACTGACCCATAGTCGCATACCCGTCCAAGATCATTCCGTTCCAAATCCACAATCATATTAAGTTCTGCCCTATCCTTCCTACTTGAAAGAAGTTCTTCTTTTAACCTTCTATCATTGTCTTCGTCTTTTCCCCTTGGCCTGGTCCCTTTTATTGGTCTTGTCTGTACACTCCCCTCTTCTACCATTAAAAATCTTTCCGGTGAAGAGCTTACTATTGTGACATCATCGAAGTTCAAATAACAGGCAAATGGGGCAGGGTTGATATTGCGAAGTTTCTTATATAACCGGTAAGGTTCAACAGACAATTTTGTATGAAACCTCTGGGAAAGATTTACCTGGTATATGTCCCCTGCAAATATATACTCTTTAGCCTTTTTTATAGCCTTTAAATATTCTTCTCTTGTAAAGTTTGATTCGATTGTCGGTTTAAATTCCAGTGGATTCTTAGGCTCCGATTGTTCTGTTTCAGGGTTATTTAACAGGGCAAATATTTCAGCTACCGACTTTTTCATATAATCTTCGGTAGCTTTTTTACTGGGAAAACCTTTTGTAGAATCAAATTTAATTACAGAGAGATACCACCCGTTCTCCTTATGGTCATAGATAAGAACCTTATCATAGAAACAGAAATAACAATCAGGAAGGTCCAGGTCATCAATCACAGTTTTTGGTAACTTTTCTATAAAATGGCAAAGGTCATATGCAAAATAGCCAACACCTCCACCGACGAATGGGGGATCGCAATAACTTGAATTAATCCTATAATGTCTAATGATAGTATCAATTATTTGAAAGGGGTTACCAAAACTGGTGAAATTACCGTCCCCGATGGTAATTTCAATATTGTTACCTTTGCTTTTTAATATTAAAAAAGGATTATATCCGATAAAAGAGTACTTACCAAGTTTGTATCTGTCCATACCACTGTCCAGAAAAAAACTGAAAGGCATTGAGTGAATTTTGTCAAATACAGCCTCAGGTTTGGAAGGAATACGTAGTTCTTTTATAGTATATTTACCTTTTCTAGTCGCATTAAAGTTCACAGATATATCCCTAAAGGTCTATAAAATTCTTAATTATCTTCTTTCCCTCAGCGGTAAGAAACGACTCAGGATGAAACTGCACACCTTCTATTTTATGTTTCCTGTGTCTTATACCCATTATAACACCTTCCTCTGTCCTTGCAGTGATCTTAAGGCACGAAGGGAAACCGTCATCGGACACAACCAGCGAATGATACCTGGCAGCTTCAAAAGGATTTTCTACACCTTTGTAGATAAACTTCTCATCATGTGAGATTATGGAGGTTTTGCCGTGCATAACCAGATCAGCTCTTTTAACCTTTCCTCCAAAGACTTCTCCTATACATTGATGGCCAAGACAAACACCCAGTATCCATTTCTTTTTTCCGAAATGTTTTATAACATCTTTAGATATGCCTGCATCATCAGGTGTTCCAGGCCCGGGGGATATTACTATCTTATCCGGATTTATCTCTTTTATCCCCTCCAATGTTATCTTGTCGTTTCTTATGACTTTGAGTTTTACCCCTAACTCCCCGAAGTACTGAACCAGGTTATAGGTAAAAGAATCATAATTGTCGATCATCAGAATAAACATCTTTTATCTAGTTTTCAAATTATAGTGTTACTGGTTAATGTCTTTCAGTCACAACAATAAGCAAACCCGATGCTCGTAGTTATTTTAATGTTAATCGAACTATTTAACTATATCAAGAAAATATTCATCCCCTCCCTTTTCTTCCTTCAATATTTATTGTCTCTCAGTATTACTCTTTCATTTTAATTTGAAGCCATTTACACATTTTGTGTTTGACAAACCTATTGGAAAATGCTAATAAGGCATCCTCATAATTCGCATTTCAGCAATAAATACTTCGCCTAATTTATGAAATAAGGTGTTAAACTATATAGAGAGATCGACCTCTATTAAAATAGTTGAATGAACAAGCCCCCGTAGCTCAGGTGGATAGAGCAAGGGATTCCTAATCCCTGTGCCACAGGTTCGAGTCCTGTCGGGGGTACCACTTCAAAAAAACACTTACCCTTTTTTATATCAATAACTTGCCAAAACAAATTGTCTTTTTTAATGCCCAAAAATTAAGAGAAATTCTAGAATTTATTAGCATAAAAACCGGACATAAGCTAACGACTAATTCTTAAAAATAATATCAATAAATCCACAATTAGAAAAGGCAGCTTGTAGCAGAATTAATATTCTGATAAAATTATAATTAAATGAAAAAACTATTTAAATTAATGTTAATGCAGATAACTAACATATATGGTATAACATATTGTATTACAAAGAATATTAAACATATTATCAAAATATTTATGACGATAGGGATTGAATTAAAAGGGGGATATAAATGATTGAAAAGTATAACATTTTATTGGTGGAAAATAATACAGAAACACGAAAACTGTATATTAATCAACTCGGAAAAAATAAGGATTATTTATTATGGGAAGCAAAAAATTATAAAGAGGCATTAAAGATATCGAAAAAGGTACCCCCTGATATTGTTATCTGCTCTCTTAATCTGCCGGGAATGGAAGCAAAGGAGTTGTGTAATAGTTTGAAAGACAACCCCGATTCCCCATATCCCGGGATATATTTCATAATCACAGCCCCCCTAGAGGAAAAGGGTAAGATGATTAAATTTATGTATGAAGGCGCTGATGACTATTTAACTACGCCGGTTGATGTTGGAGAGCTTCAAGTAAGACTCAGGGTGGCTCAGAAAGTTATACATAAAATTAAAAGTTCGGCCTTCGAATGGAAAAGGATGTTCTCTGAATTTGATGTTTTGCTCATACAGGACGGTGGATGTGCTCCAGGATATAACTCAGTTACTGCTTTTATAACCCAACATCTTGAAGATCAGGGTAGAATTGTGTATGCTGCCAGAGAAGGGTTTAAATCATTAGTGCTGGGCGGAGATGATGACTTTCTGCGTTTGGTATACGATCCGGTTCTTTTTAAAAAACTGGATCATGTCGCTGGAGTTTACCACGCGGCGCCCCTTTCTGAAGCCAGGGGCGCAATGTTGAGAAGTGAACGATACAATGAATTCAAAAATGTGGAAATCACAAAAAAAGCTGCCGTAACGGTTAAAAAGAAAAATGTGAAAAGCATTATTGCAATTGGTGGAGATGGTACCCTTAAAGGGTTGGTCTCTCTATGCGAGTTTATCCCAGCTTCTATTCAAACATTTTTTATCCCAGTTACAATCGATAGTGATTTGTCTGGAACCGATTGTATAGGACAACATACAGGAATAGAGGTTGGTTCTGAAAAGATAAGATCATATATGGCCGATGCAAGAACCCATAAAAGGGCTTATATTATAGAAATGATGGGGGCTCGAGGTGGATTTCACGCCTTACATTCTTGTCTCGGTGCGCGCGCCCACCTGGCCGTCCTTCCCAGCAGTGAAATAGACCATAAAAATGTAGCAGAGGCAATTAACAAGAGAGAAGAGTGTGTAATAGTTGTTGCTGAAGGTTATAAGAGGAATGAAAGGGAAGCAAAAGGAAAAAAGATGAATGCTGCAGAGTATTTTTACGAAGAGCTGAAACAGACAGGTATAAAGATCAATAAAAGGGTGTTGTGTGAACCTTTTTCAAGAGACATCAGAGGTGCAGCACCTAATAATCAGGACATTACCCTCGCCCAAAGAATGGCTTATAACGTTGCTTCCTATTTAAAAGTTGGCACCTCTCGGCTAATGCCGGCTGTACTTTCAGGAAGAGAGTATGCTATTCCTTTTCACATGATAAAGACAGACAATGAAGTTCCAAAAGATCTCCTTGCACTCTCTGACAGGTTGACAGGGTAAGTTGATATATGACGGTTTTACCAATCAATTCTGTTTAGATAGTCCTAAAAAATAGAAAATCCTTTTAAGCAAACATATACAAAATACGGATAACCTATAAAAGTCTCTCCAGAATCCCGAACACATCAAATACGCTTGGATTTTCAGGGATAGAAGTATCCTCATAACCTTTTACGATTAAGAAGGCGTCATCCCTTGTATGCTTCCCCGTAAAGATCGTAGTTTCCTCAAGTCTTTCAATTTGCAGACGGGCTTTCAAATCAAACCCGCTGTTAGGAATTAGTGCCAAATCCGGTGCCCTGTCGAGAAAGGGACCTTTGTATATCTCCTCTTTTCTGTAGACTTGATTGATAACTTCTTCGCCTTCAATCCTTAGGGAACTGAAAACACCGATCAGGTCATCAATAACAGCCTCTCTGTCACTTTCCTTTACACTGCCGTGAGGGTACATGGAAACTGTATTCAGATGAATCCTGTTTGGTTCAAGGGCAAATACCAGAGTTCCTTCATCTATGTCTTTGTAAGAAGCATTATTGCCCTTTTTCAGCTTTAAAAAGCCAGTTTCCCTTAAATAGTAGTTAATATATACTGTTCTTTTCATTCTTTCAAAACCATGGTCAGAAAGGATAATCAGTGAATCTTCGGGTCTCATCCTACCTACAATCTCCCCGATTACTTCATCTAAAGTATGAAAGTATTGCAAAAAGGTCTTATGGTATATATGGGTATTATCTTCATACGCTTCCCATAAAAAGTGAGCAAGCCTGTCTGTACCAGTGAAAACCAGCATAAAAAGCCCCCAGACCTCCTTATCCCACAGGTAACGGTACGTCTCAATCCTGGCCTCGAAAGTCCTATATAAATCATCAATAAAGAGTTCCATCGATTGATGGCCTTTTTCAGAATCCACATCTACTTGATAATTAAGCCTTTTAAGCTCATTGACCAGTGAGGGAGGATAGACAGCTTTTTCCAAATCAGGGGCTACAAAGCCGGAAATTAATACTCCGTTTAGTTGTCCGGCCGGATATGTCGAAGGCACATTGATTATAACTGATCGTCTGCCATTTCTATAATTCCAGAAAGGTACTCCTGATAGGTTGGAAAAGTTTGGGAAATAGATACGGTAAGTCCCCGGTATCATGTCCATGAAACCATAAATACCATGTTCTCCCGGGTTCTTCCCGGTTATTATGGAACTCCATGCTACAGGGGAGATATCAGGTATAGTTGAGCTCATCTGCCGCAATATGCCTTCTTCGGTTAAAATGCGCATATTGGGCATCACCCCACTTGCAGATAAATCCTTGATCAAAGAGTAAGGAACTCCATCAAGACCAATAATGATTGAGCGTTTTTCAGTACAGAGAAAAGTCATTTATTAAATATTTCAGATATAAAATTAACCGGTAATTATGCCTCCGGCACAGATTTCACCGGAACGTGTTAGAACGAACCTGCCAAGCCCCTCAGTCTCGTTAAAATCTTCAAAGACCATAGGTCTGCTAATAGAGATTGTTACCCTGCCTACTTCTGTCTCCTTCAGGATGTTAGTGTCGTCTTTTATTATCTCCAGGGTTGAGGAATTGATCCTTTCCTTTATGTTTTCTATATTGCAACACTCTTCAGCAGTAGCGCACCTTATAGTTAATTGATTATCGATTTTAAGAGGATCAAATGAGATCCAAAAGATGTTGGCATCTATTGTTGTCTCTACTTCAGAGGGGTATTGAGGGTGACAGATAACCTCCCCTCTTTTCAATTCAAGATCATCATGGAGGACAAGTCCGATGCTCTCTCCTGCCCTGGCTACATCTTTCGTAGCTTGATACACCTCGATCGATTCTATCCTTGTTCTTAGCTCACCGGGTAATATCAGAACTTCATCCCCTTTTTTCACCTTGCCCGATACAACCCTTCCTACCAGTATCTTTTCTTGATCGCAAATATAGACATCCTGTATGGGAAACCGCAAAGGCTTTTCAACAAGGTCTTCTTTGCCCTCTAAATTATCAAGAGCCTCAAAGACTGTAGGGCCATCGTACCATCTCATATTTTCTGAAGTCTTAACGATATTATCTCCTAACATTGCTGAAATTGGGATAGCATTATTAGGCTTCATCCCTAAAGAACCAAAAAAATCTGACAACATAGATTTTAATTCTTTAAAACGACTCTCACTAAAGTCAACCAGATCCATTTTATTAACAGCCAAAATTACCTGTTTTATACCCAACATACTCACAAAATAAGCATGTCTTCTTGTTTGTTCTTCCATCCCCTCCAAAGCAGACACAATAAGGATAGCTGCCTCTGCCTGTGATGCCCCTGTAATCATGTTCCTGATAAATTCCTTGTGCCCGGGGGTATCGATAATTGTATAGTTTCTCTTGTCTGTTTTAAAGGAAGACTGAGCGGTATCAATGGTTTTTCTATTCACCCTTTCTTCCTCAAGGTGATCCGTTACATAAGCAAATCCTGCTGATCTGTCCGATTCATTAAAACTTTGTTCAATGCCTTTCACAATATCTAAGGATAGCGAACCGTTATCATATAGTAACCTTCCTATAAGTGTTGACTTACCGTGATCGACATGTCCAATGATTGCGATTGAAAAAGTGGCTTGCGTTCTCCTACTGCTCAACTTTTTTACTCCTCACATATATCCCAGGGCTCTCAATTTCTGCATCATGTATGCCTCTTCTTTGTCCTGTGACCTTTCTGCTCTTTCTCTTGTCTTTGCAACCTTCAATTCGGCAATTATAGAATCTACATCATTCGCATTAGAATCTATAGGTTCACAACAGGGGTGACAGCCGATACTCCTGTATCTTTTCCCATCAACAGAACTGTAAAGTTCATTATAAGGAATATCTTCTCTCTTGATGTAATTCCATATATCCATTTCGGTCCAATCCAATAAAGGGTGAACCCTGATATGCGTTCGGTCATCAGATTCGGATTTATACATATCCCACAACTCAGGAGGTTGGTTCTTGTAATCCCATTCGAATTGAATGTCTCTTGGAGAGAAATACCTTTCTTTTGCCCTGATTCCGTGCTCATCTCGTCTGATACCTAAAAGAATTGCCTTGTAACCTTCTTTGTTGACCAGCTTCTTCAAGGCATTAGTCTTAAGCTCGCTGCAGCATTTAAATTTGTTGTTATTTTGTGGACCAATGCATTCACCGATAGCCTCCTCATTTTTTCCTATCCTCAGGTTTAATTTCCATTCTTTAGAGTATCTATCTCTGAAGGTATAGATCTGGGGGAACTTATAACCTGTATCGATGTGTATTACTTGGAAGGGAATTCTACCAAAAAATGCCTTTCGGCAGAGCCAAAGGAGAACGGTTGAATCTTTTCCGACTGACCATAGCATCCCTATATCTTTAAAGTGATAATAAGCTTCCCTGATTATATAGATGCTCTTATTTTCCAGTTCATTTAAATGCTCCATTTTATAGTGCTCTGGCCTCTAACCCACAGGGATAGTCCGCTTAAGGCGGATCGATATTTACTTATGAGTTGATCTTTTGGACAGCCCATTCATCCATCTCTACTGCAATTGAACGTTGGAGCAAAGGGATGGAAACAACTAACTTGTCTTTCTTTGACTTGAGACTCAAAATAGACCCTATTACCCCTTCCAAGGGACCATCAACAACCAGAACTTTATCTCCAGGCTTTATGTAATCATGAGGAAAAACAACCTTTCCACTGTTAACCATAATTTTAAGAGAGAGAATCTCTTCCTCCGGGATGGGTCTGGGCTGACCTTTAATACTTATTATTTTAACAACCCCTACAGTTTTCAGAATGTCACGATGACTGTAATTGTCGAGGCTGCTCTCTACAAAAATGTATCCTGGGAATAACGGAAGCCAAATCTTCTTTCGCCTGTCTTTTCTGCGACTCCAGGTTTCTGCCTTTGGCAGAAATACCTCAAAATCTTTGTTCTTCAGATTGGCATATGCCTTCTCTTCGTGGCGGCTTCTGGTATAGACAGCATACCACTTTTTAGGGTCTGTGGAGAATGTAGAGTTTAGTTTAGACATTGAAAATGACCCATTAGTAATAAAAACTAACAGCCTTTTTGTTCAACCCAGTATAGAATTTGTTTCCATAATTCTTCTTTACCTTCTCTGGTAACAGCTGAAAAAAGTACAGGGTTGCTGCCCTTTGTCGGGAGAGACTTTTTAATGAGTTCAATCTGTGTCTTCAATTTTGCCTTTGAGAATTTGTCTATTTTATTCAGTATTATGAGTCTCGGAATTTGATAAAAATCAAACCATTCTATAAGTTCGATATCTTCCTGGCTAGGTATTCTTCTTATATCAAGAATAACTATTACCAACTTTATGGCTTCCCCCGTCTTTAAATAACCTTCTACTAAAGGCTTCCATCTCTTTCTTAAATTTTGTGGAACCTTGGCATAACCATAACCCGGCAAATCAACAAATGTGATTTCATTGTTGATTCTGAAAAAATTTATTGATTGTGTCTTGCCTGGAACGGAACTGGTCTTGACCAGGTTTTTCCTGTTTACCAAGACATTTATCAGTGATGACTTTCCAACATTTGACTTGCCAGCAAAGACCACTTCCGGCAAAGATTCTTTGGGAAAATCAGAAGACTGAAATGCACTCGTCACAAACTCTGCAGATTTTATTTTCATAAGGCTTAATCTTCAGGATAAAATACTATTGTATCCATAGTTTTATTTATATTATTTTAATAAAAGACATTTATTTTATAAATCTTTTTTCATATTATGCTTTTTTATATTAAATATTTATTTGACAACAAATATATATATACTGTAGTTTTATAGCATACAATATAATTTTCCGCAATGCATTACGAAAAATAGTCCTTCTATACATGTGTTGTTTGTTGTTATCTTTTCAGCTGGCCAAGTTATCTACTTGAAAAATAGTGATAAACAAAATTAATTCTGAGATATGCCACCTAATATCTGTCCAGTTTCACACCGGGGGTGTGTAAGATGAGAGATTTTAATCAAAAAGTAGCAGTAATAACAGGGGCAGCCAGTGGTATTGGATACGGAATAGCCAAGTATTGTGTAAAAGAAGGAATCAAAGTTGTTTTGGTTGATGTCAATGAAAAAACGCTGACCGAAGCAAAATCAAAACTTGAAACTGCTGGAGCAAAAGTTCTGGCAGTTCCGGCTGATGTTTCAAACGCAGATGAGATGGAGTTAATTGCCAAGAAAACGATTGATAACTTCGGGGCAGTGCACCTTTTGTTCAATAACGCCGGTGTTGGTATAACTGGACCTATAATTTGGGAAACCACATTATCAGATTGGAAATGGGTAATCGGGGTCAACCTTTTGGGTGTCATTCATGGAATTCGAGCTTTTGTCCCTATCATGTTAGAACAATATACAGAGTGTCACATTGTTAATACAGCTTCTATAGCAGGTCTAATTTCTCCTCCGGGTTTAGGTCCATATAATGTCAGCAAGCATGGAGTTGTTACCCTTTCCGAAACGCTATACCATGAACTCTCAAGAATAAATTCCAAGATTAAAGTTTCGGTACTCTGTCCGGGAGCAGTTAATACCAAAATTCTGGATGCTTCAAAGAATCGTCCAGCAGATTTACAAAACGACCCCAAATTTGAATCAGAAAGGCAAGCTAATTTTTTGGACTTACAACAGAATAAACGCCTAGAATTAAAAGAGGGTATGTCTCCTGACGAGGTTGCAGAGCTTGTTTTTAAAGCAATCAAGGATGAAACCTTTTACATTCTTACACATTCATGGGCTAAGGACCTTGTTAAATTGCGGATGGAAGAGATTATTAATGGATACATTTTAAAAAGTCTGTAAATAATTCAGGTAGAAAAAACAGGGACAACGACTATTCAATTCTTTTTAAAACTGTTTCTATTATTCAATAATGTTCATTATGATTACTTACTATTCGGAGGTTCTTTATGTCTGGTAAAAGGTGTGAAACTTGTTCTTTTAGGGCAAAATATGACAATAATCCAAAGTCCCTTCTCGGAAAAATCTGGAGATGGCATGCTAATTGGTGCCCAGGATGGAAGTCTTATATGAATTCACTTAAAAAGAAAAAGAGGACTGCCATTGCTAAAAAATACAATATGGATAAATACCTTTAATTTTAAAAGAGGCCTATGAAAATTTATTGACAAGTTTGTAGTACATCGTAGCACGAGCAGTTAATCTTTGCCTTTTAACACCGAAAGGAAACAGAATTGGCAGAATCCAAAACGGTAAAATCACAAAAGATTTTTATGGGGAAACTTAGTTACGGTTGCGACTTATTGGAAGAACTCACCAATACATGTATAGAGCATAACATTAAGCTTGGGAGAATCGAAGCAATAGGCGCTGTTCAAAAAGCATGCATTGGTTTTTACAATCAAGCTACCCAGACATATCAGTTTTCCACTATAGATCAGCCATTGGAGATCACAAATCTATTAGCGAATGTATCTATTAATGACGGTAATACGTTTGTCCATGCACATGTTACACTAGCAGATAAAACAGGAAAGTCCTATGGAGGACACCTTGCACCAGGCACAGTTATCTTTGCATGTGAGTTTATTCTGGAAGCTTTTAACGGTCCCACATTCTATAGATGCCTTGATGAAAAAACCGGCTTGCCTTTGTGGAAAATGTAAATTTGTAAAACATGAAAAATAGAATTGAAGTTCTAAAAACTGATATTACAAAATTAAAAGTAGATGCTATTGTCAATGCTGCCAACAGTTCTTTATTAGGTGGAGGCGGTGTCGACGGTGCTATTCATCGCGCAGCTGGACCTGATTTGCTGAAGGAATGCCGTTTATTGGGCGGTTGTAAAACAGGGCAATCTAAAATCACTCTGGGATACAACCTTCCTGCAACTCATGTTATTCATACAGTTGGACCAATTTGGCGAGGGGGAAAAGCAGGGGAACCCGAACTTCTTGCATCCTGTTATAATTCAAGTTTAAAGCTTTCAGTAGAAAATAATCTAAAGACGATAGCATTCCCCGCTATCAGTTGTGGGGTTTATGGTTATCCGGTAGATCAAGCTGTAAAGATAGCAGTTAAGACGGTTATCGATTTTCTAAAGGTTGAGGAGACTACAGAAAAAATCATCTTCGTTTGTTTTGGTGAAGATATATATGAAGCGTATAAATCAGCGCTTAAAGAATCTGGAATATCTTAGGAGCACTATTTTAGTTCTGTCTATTGTTATAGGTTTAGACTGAACATAGTTGTTGACATTTTTTCTGTTTCATGATATCAATATTAGCAAATCCCATTTGGCATATTATTAATGTTTTCTAGGTTTAATTTCTTTTAATCTATCTCTTGGGTGATAGTTATCTTAGTCAGATATACCCTGTAAATCCCAAACTTGGGAATGTGTTCTTGCCTTAATCGACAAATCAAACTCTGTAACTAGTTTTATCTTTAAAGATTTGAATGGGCAACAGAAAAGAATATAGAATATCAATAAAACCAATATAAATTAAAATACCTGTTATTTATTTTAAAATAGATAACAAAAACAAAAAGGAGGTAAGTGTAAATGGTAGATATTAGTAAGCTCGATGGCGATGATGTACGGGGACTTTTTTTGAAAAAGCCGGAAATATTGGGGAAAATAATGGGTATAACTATAAATAAGGATACGGTAAAGTTTGAGCACTGGATAGCAACAAACCCGGGCCGCGCAAGAATAGATTTCGTCTTCGAGGACACTGCGGGGAAACACTATACAGTTAAAGTAGCCTACAAAGAAAAACTCCTTAATGCCATCAGGCATCCAAATGTATGGCAGTGGAGATGGGCCGAGATGAACAAATTACCTATAGATAATGTTGTCCCGGTTTTGGTAATAGAAGAAGATGCGGTGGTAAATGCCGACCCAAGAAGCAAAGAAATGTTGAAATCATTTGATGATACTACATTAGTGGTCTATCAATATAAGATCGAAGATATAGCAAAAGAAATAGAAGCATAATATCAATAGAAGGTATGCTGAAATGGCATGCTGTTGAATTCTGTCGTTACTGTTCATTCTTGATACGCTAGAAGTGTACTCAATTTAATCAGAAAGGTACTATCAGGAAACTAACTTTGGAAGAATTCCGACGGATTAAAAGGCTGCCCCCTTATGTATTTAAGATAGTTGATGATCTAAAGCTGGAAGCGAGAAGAAGGGGTGAGGACATCATTGATTTAGGGATGGGGAACCCCGATCTGGCTACTCCAAAGCCCATTATTGACAAACTAACAGAGGCTGCCTCCAATCCAAGGAATCATCGTTACTCAGCTTCCAGAGGCATATACAAATTGAGGCTGGCTATTGCTGACTGGTATAAAAGGAACTACGATGTTGACCTTGACCCTGAAAGCGAAGCTATAGTCACAATAGGGGCGAAAGAGGGGCTTTCTCACATTGTTCTGGCTACAATAGGCCCCGGTGATGTCGTCTTTGTGCCAAATCCGACCTACCCTATCCACGCCTATTCGGTTGTCATAGCCGGAGGTGATTTACGAAGTATACCAATCAGCGAAGATAGAGATTTTTTCGAAGATCTGCTGATTGCTACTAAGCAAACTTGGCCAAAGCCAACAATGCTTATAATCTCCTTCCCCCACAATCCTACAACAACGGTAGTGGACATAGAATTTTTTAAAAAGATAGTAGACTTCGCCATAGAACACCAGATCATGGTAATCCATGATCTGGCTTATGCTGATCTTGTGTTTGATGGTTATAAAGCTCCAAGTTTCCTGGAAATACCAGGAGCTAAGGATGTCGGCGTAGAATTTTTCAGTCTTTCGAAGAGCTACAACATGCCTGGTTGGAGAGTGGGCTTTGCAGTGGGCAACAAGAAGATGATTGGGGCTTTAGCAAGGATTAAAAGCTATCTTGACTATGGAGTCTTTCAACCTATCCAAATAGCATCCATAATAGCCTTGAATAATTGTCATGATTATGTAAAAGAAATAAACGAGACGTATAGAAGCCGCAGGGATGTCTTAATTGACGGCCTCTGCAGGATAGGTTGGAATATAGAAAAACCAAAGGGTACAATGTTTGTTTGGGCCAAGATTCCCGATGAGTTTAAGCATATGAATTCATTAGAATTCTCAAAGCATTTAATGAAAGAGGCTAAGGTGGCCGTATCTCCAGGCATAGGCTTTGGTGAATATGGAGACGACCATATTAGATTTGCACTCGTAGAAAACGAACACAGAACAAGACAAGCAGTAAGGGGTATAAGGAATGCTCTATCTATTTAAGTTAGGGCATTCCCTTTTTTAGAATAATATCATCTCTCCGGTTCAATAATAACCTTTATAGATTCTTTAGCTTCGACAACAAGCTGAAAACCTAAACTTGCCTCTCCCAAACTCAACCGATGGGTAATCATTTCACAGACTGAAATGCGATGAGTACGGATCAGCTCTATTGCTATTTCTATGTCCGAAGGGCTGGCTCCGTAAGAATGTTTCAATGTTATCCCTTTACGCCAAAAATCGCTAACAGGCACAGGAAGATAAGTATCCGACTCCGCAGGAGCGAAGAATAAAATAGTTCCTCCTTTGTCTACACATTGCAATGCCTGGGTAAAGGCAGGAAATGACCCAGTACAGACAATTACAATGTCAGTTAACCTGCCTTCATTGACCTGTCGTAAATATTCAGACACATCTTTCCTGGCGTCTATCGTAGAATCTGCACCGAATTGTTGCGCTGCCTTTAAACGATATTCATTAATGTCCGCAGCGATTACCTGCGAGGCTCCAATTGCGCGGGCCAATGCCACATGAAGCAAACCAGAAATACCACTGCCAATAACAAGCACACTATTCCCCGGCTTTATCTCTGCTAATCTCTGTCCACGCAGGACACAGGCCAGCGGTTCGATAAACGTTCCTTCTTCAAAAGAAACTTCATCAGGGAGCAAAAATACACCACGGTCTACATTAATTGCCGGGATACGGACATACTCGGCAAAACCTCCAGGATCATAATTTGTGTTGTGTAATGTTTCACAAACAGTATGGCAACCTCTCAGGCAATAGCGGCATGTATTGCAAGGAACATGGTGGGAAACAAAAACCCTGTCACCGATCTTGTAACCCTCAACATCTTCTCCAATCGCTACGATTTCTCCAGCAATCTCATGACCGAGAACCAGGGGGGCTTTTTTAATCCGATACCATTCCAACACATCGCTGCCACAAATGCCGCTTGCAAAAACCTTAACTAATAGCTCTTCAGAGGCGATTTGCGGGACAGGAATCTCTTCCAGCCGAACATCCTTGTTATTGTAATACATTGCAACACGCATAGTGCCTTACCAATTTTGACAGCTTCGTAACAATTCCATCTGCGGTGTTACGCTGCATCCCTCGTTGTTGCAGCGCAATTATAAGTACATTTCACTCCTCGTGATTTGCGAGCCTTGCAGCTGAAGCTTTTTTACTGTGCTGTTTGATTAATAACTTTTTACAACTTCACCAATCTTATATCTACTCATTCTTAACAGTATTGAATAACTCGTTGGCCTCCCTGGCATTGGCATTTTCATGAATAATAGCACGCAATGCCTTAATCATTGCTACAGGGCAATCATGCTGCCATATATTCCTTCCAAGATTCACACCTATAGCACCTTTTTGAATACCATCATAAACAAAATCAAAAACTTCCCTCTCTGAATTTACTCTGGGCCCACCTGCCATAACCACAGGAACAGGACAACCATTCGTAACCTTTTCGAAATCTCTACACCAGTAAGTTTTTACTACACGTGCCCCTAATTCGGCTGAGATACGACAGCATAGAGCAAGATAGCGGGCATCTAGTTTCTCTAATTCTTTACCTACAGCAGTTACCGCCATTACCGGAATACCATGCTCTTCAGCATCATCAACAAGCCTTGAAAGATTCAGCAGTGATTCTTTTTCATAATCACTGCCAACAAAGACAGAAATACCAACAGCAGCTACATTGAGACGGATTGCTTCTTTTATAGAGGTAGTGATCCCTTCGTTGGACAGGTCCTTTCCAATTACGCTGGTGCCTCCAGAAACTCTAAGTATAATTGGTTTTATCAGGGCAGGATCTATCGATGATCTTAAGACACCTCTGGTAACAAAAAGTGCATCACAAAAAGGAAGAAGAGGTTTAATAGTATCCCCTGGTTTTTCTAATTTTCTAGTAGGTCCCTGAAAATATCCGTGATCTATAGGCAAAAACAGACAACGACCATCAGGTTGAATCAAACGTGCCAAACGGTTTTCCAAACCCCAATCCATATTATTAATACCTCCCATTATTACTGTTCACTTTTATAGAGACAAAAACTCGAATAACATACTTATAAGTGTAAATGTATAACTGAGTTTAATTACCTTACCGCTATAGGAAAATCGGATATTGTGCTCGGTTTAGTTGTTGTAGGAGTCTGCCTACCTTTTGTTAATTCTTTTACCCTCTCCGAAAGATACAGGTCAAGCATATTTATTGTTATTTTACCTTTGCCTGTGTAATCTGCTTTACCGCCTATACCTTCTACAAGAGCCTTTGTGAAGGCTCCGTTGTTCCATGCCGGGTCTTCGAGAGAATACTGTTTCCCCGATGATGATGCGAATACAACCGCACCGTTTTCTGCACTGGAAAGTTCATTTACTACACCAGTAATGTCGGCTACTCCCCTTCTTGTACCCATAATATTGCCTGAATGACAAGTATCAACAAAAAGCACAGTCTTTCCTGCAAGATATGCCACCGTAGTCTTTATATCTGAAAAGGCTAAACCTGTTCTTTTTAACCTCTCTGTATCGGCATTTACCGGAAGGAAATAATAGATTCCAACATGGTCATTAACGCCATGTCCTGCTAAAAAAACCATTGCTACATCCTTACTTGTCGTTTCCTTTGTAAGCCAGTCAAGACCATCAAGTATATCACCTTTCGTTGCCTTCTCATCTGTTATAACCTTAACAACCACATCTCGATACAGCCCGTTTTTTTGTCTCTGAATTGCATCAGCAAAATCTTTTGCATCTTTTGCTGCATAAGAAAGGGTTAAATTCTTGTCATCATATTTACTGACACCAATGGCCAATACATAGAGTTTTGGCTTGATAATAAAGTCATCCTTTTTTTCTCCACGCCATTTCAAACTAACACTTGCAGGTTCACTGACTGAAAATCTGTTCTCAGCAATGATTGATATTTCAGAATCCTTGCTGGGAATGACAACTGTTATCTCGCTAATACCTATGTCTTTACTAACTATCTTAACACTTCTCTGTGTAGCAACAGGTCTTCCGTCTACCAATGCTTTTATGCCTGTTACAGGCTCTCCTGACGGGCTGCGAATGCTGTATTTAATTGTAACCTCCGTCGATAAAACCTCCGAACCATTTTCGGGATCGAGGATAGTAACTACAGGAGGGAGCATCTTCTCTATTACAACTTTCTGCTTTTCCTTACCGGACTCTTTATCAGCAAGTCTTATTGCCTCTCCTTCATCTACAGTAGTAAAAACTTTTGTAATAACATCAGGGCGATAATATGTGCTTCTGAATTTTAATAATGGAAAGAAGTCCGCTGAGTTTTCTTTGCCGTTGTTCAAATGCCAACCAATAATTTCTTCCGCACCTGCAGATGCATCATAATAACCTGACGGAGTCCATACAACCCATCTCTTTCTGTCATTATGTGGAAATAAAGCCATAAGCTCTTTCCCGTCTTTCAACCTGTACCACCTGATTGTGCCATCTCCAAAAGCCGCCACAGCTATTCTTCCATTGCCCGTTATATTTACAGCCCATGACGTAGCAGGAGCAGCAACCCTCCATAACTGATTTCCGTATTTATCAAAAAGACGTAGATACCAATCCGTCCCAAGTAAAAAGCTCTGACTATCAGGTAATACAGCAAGGCTTCTTGCCATTTCATAACGGTCTAAACTTAATTGTCTGCCGTTTAGTTTTGGATTATAGTTATTTTGCCAGTCTGTGATATTAAGGTCGCTTTCTGATGTGACTGGAGGGTTTAAAATTTGAGATCTAAGAATAGAGTTTGGAGAACCAGGGTTTACTTCGAGAAAGCGATCTGGTATGGAAAATTTTGCTGGTGATTTTCCAAAAACTTCATAGGCAAACTGTATTGCAGACCCGTCATATGAGACGAGGAATCCTTCATAATTGTTCCTGTAGTCAGCAATAGCAGAGCTTTTGAATACCGCTTTTCTATCATAGGTATCAAAAATCCCAAATGAAGGATCATGGGAGCTAAAAACAACTCCTCCACTTTTGAGCGAAAGAATGTCTAATATAGTGTCTCCTGTCGCAGGTAAGTCCACATATCTTCCCTTGCCCTCATTTATCCATTTGCGGATTGGGCGTTTGCTTAAATTTCCATTCCAATAACTTCCACCAGCATAAATAGAATCTCCGTCTGATGACCACGAAACGGCCACCAAATTTCCGTTATCGGCACCGCTTGAATCAGGTGAATAAAGATAGGAAAGGTCATTAGACGAAAGAATGTCTACTTTTGTAGAGTCATCAAATCCAACAACTATTTTAGAACCATCGGGGGAAAAGCTTACACCATAAGGTTTAACACCACCTGGTGACATCTTTTTTGCAATAAGCCTAAATTCATTATCATAGAGGCGGACATACCCATCCCAGGATGATGTTACAAGTCTGCCGGAAGTATCAAAATCAGCACCATGACCATCGCTGCCGTAATCTTTGTCCTCTTTTACAAGAGAGTAGTCAGATGTACTGTAAATTCTTATACCGTTTGTGCCCCACAGTGATGCTATAATATACTTACCGTCTTTGGAATAGGCAATATTAAGAATCGTGGCAGATACTCCGTTTATCCTTTTTATAAGCCGTCCGCTTTCTCGGTCAAAGATATAGATGGAGGCATACAAATTGTCCCACTCCTGTCCAGTCCATCCACCACATGCAATTGTCCTTCCATCAGGGGACATGGAAAGTGCAAAAATCATACCCTCGTTACCATCACCAATAGGAGGTCTAATTACTCGTAAAAGCCTGCCTGTTGACAGCTCCCACACACGTACCGTTTTATCACTGGAACCCGTTGCCAGATAGCGATTTTCCGCATCAATCCCGATCCTTCTAATACCTGAATTGTGCATTCCGGTATCTATTCTTAGGATAGGATCTTTTGGCGGCTCTGATGCATTGATAATTTCAATACTTAAAAACAGGGTCGAAATTATTAAAACACTCAACAAAATAAATATATGAAACAATCTGTTCATTTTTACCTCCCTGTCCTTAGGATCGCTTTATCTTCAAAAAACTCAGAAGCAGATGTCTTTTGGAGATCAGATTTTTTCACTAATTTTATCCCTCTTGTCTTGGCGCCAATATCATCATGCTTTGTTTTTACTTCATAGACAACACCTGCATCACTGATATCTATATCGCCAAGAGGAGATGTGCTTGCATAAACAAATACGTTTTCTTCGCCAAAGGGTGGGCTAACCTCAAGTTCAAACCTGTCATTGCCGGAAGGAATTTCATAAATCACACCACCATTAAAGTAGTTCTCTTCCCTGTATGGATTCGGCAATAATTGTAACAATGTTCCTTTTACATCCTTATATAGAACAAAGGCATAAAAAGGCTTATTGCCCTTGATGTAAATCTTTATCTTTTCGCCGTTTATGTATTCTTTTTTATCAGTCCAGAGGTTCACAACCAATGGAGCAGACGGATTATCTGTAAGCTCCTTGGTTTTTGAAATCCTATTCATAGCATTTTCATCAGGTATAACCTCTGCTTTAATTTTTATCTTGTAACAGTCCCCTGCTGCTGCATCTTTATACCAGTTCTTTTCAATCTCCTGAATAACCTTTACAGTCGCATTGGAATAGGCTGATACTAGATCTTTTTCAAGCTGAAAGTTCTTAACTTGTGATTCAGTCTTTATATATGTGGACATAAACTCTATCGCCCTTTTCTTTGCATCAGTCATTGCAGCCTGTTCGGTCTCTTTTCTCGACTTATCATCCCCCATGCAGGCATAACCTTCTGATTCGGTTATTGTAGACTGAGCAGCGTAAATATTGATGGGCATTAATAGCATGAAAATTATTGTCATAAATATCCTTAACATTATTAAGCCTCCTAAATAAAAATTTGTAATATTAGTCAAAACATCTTTATTTTGTAATTATTGTTGGAAAACCTATGCACCCTAAATCTACAACAAAATACTGTTGGAGTATTTGGATTAACTTTTCTCCGCAAATATTCCTGTTTAATTTTCATCCGCTATTACCTTACAGCCTTTATAATACTTATCGCTATTGAGGCTATAATAATTAGTCCTGTAATAATTATAGCGGTCATCATAAACCAGTGAGGTACAAACCTTACGGACTCAGATTCTGTCTTGAGTATACTTTTCTTTGAAAGAGCCTTGACCATTGAGCTTATGAATGGAATCGCGAAGAGCAATCCAAAGCCTGCAAATAGAAAAGCTTCGTTGCCACCTATTCTGAATGCAAGATATGCCAAATATAAACTGGACAGGGTGCAGATGCCAGTAACAATTATAACAACCATTATTCCCATAATTTATCTATTTTTATAAACCTACTTTAATTCTTTACTTTTACTCACTCTCTTCCTTTGAAATGGGTAATGGGTTCTTCAAATGACCATAGGTCAAAACATATAAAAAGACAGGGTTATGTAGGATGGATAAAAAACCAGTTTATGGTTGTAGCTAAAGAAAATATAACGTAAAGGGGCTTGCGTGTCAAGGATAAATAATCCAAAAATATAGAGTGGTTGGACATCAGGCAGTAGAAGTATTGATATGGTTTTGCTTAAAAAGGTTTGACTAAACCTCGTCTAAAAGTTATGCTGGAAAACAAAGAAATATTTAAAAGACAGCAAGCTTTCATAATCGTTACCAAAGAAAAATAGCTTCTTTTAATTACAAGAATATTTTATAGAAAAGAATTCGCTCAAGGTTAAAAGGAGGATATTGACTATGCAGACATTTACACTTAAAACCAGCCAACGCACAGAGATGCTGGACATTACAAATCAGGTTCAAAAGGCAGTTATTGACAGCAAGGTGAGGGATGGAATCTGTTGTGTCTTTGTTCCCCATACTACAGCGGCTGTTACTATAAATGAGAATGCTGATCCCAATGTATCAAGAGATATCCTAATGAAACTTGGAAAGGTCATACCCGTTGACGATAACTATCGCCATACAGAGGGTAACTCAGATGCCCATATAAAAACGAGTCTGCTGGGGTCTTCTGAAACTATCATTCTGGAGAATGGCAAGCTGGTATTGGGAACCTGGCAGTCGATTTTCTTCTGTGAATTCGATGGTCCAAGAAACAGAAAGTTTTTCGTAAAGATTAAATAAGAGTAAGCTTGCACAAATTCTAAAAAAGCCTTGAAATCGTACTTAAACAGTCTTACTTTATTCATGTGTGGTTGAGTTATAAAAGTGGTGTTTCTTCTGCTTACTGATTATTCAAGAAAAAAAATAAGCACCGATAAGGTAAAGGTTTGATCAGAAGTAAGAGTAAACTCGGTAAGAGGTATATGAAATTCATAGCAGATTTCCATGTTCATTCCAGATATAGCAGGGCAACAAGTAAGAATATGGAAGTCGAAACAATGGGTAAGTGGGCAGAGATAAAAGGGATCAATCTTTTGGGGACCGGAGATTTTACCCATCCTCTATACCTTGCTGAACTTAAAGCAAAACTCAAACCTTCTGATGGCAACCTTCTAACCTTAAAGAACGGAAACAAAAAAGTTCGCTTTGTCTTGACCGCGGAGGTAAACAATATCTTCCCACAGGCAGGGAAGCTACGTAAAATTCATACACTTATATTTGCCCCTACCCTTGATGTAGTGGATAAAATAAATGCAAAATTGGAACGATTGGGGAAGCTTAGTTCAGACGGCAGACCTACCTTTGGATTCCATGTTAAAGATCTTGTTAAGCTGGTGTTGGATATATCAGAAGATTGTTTTTTGGTGCCTGCACACGCTTGGACTCCCTGGTTCTCTCTTTTCGGGGCTAATTCAGGTTTTGATTCTCTGGAAGAATGCTTTGAGAAGCAGTCTGAGCATATATATGCTATAGAAACCGGTCTATCATCGGATCCGGAGATGAATTGGAGACTCTCTTCACTAGACAAAATCACTCTGATTTCTAATTCAGATGCTCATTCACCTGCCAAGATAGGAAGGGAGGCTAATGTATTTGATTGCGATCTTAATTACAATCAAATCATAAAGTGCCTCAGAGAAAAAGACAGCAATAAACTCTTATCTACCATTGAGTTCTTTCCTGAAGAAGGGAAGTATCATTATGATGGACATAGAAAATGCGGAATCCTTTTTTCTCCAAATGAGAGTGAAGATAACGGAAATATTTGTCCCGTATGTAAAAAAGGGGTTACTATAGGAGTATTACATCGCGTAGAAACCCTTTCGGATCGCCCCAAGGGTTTTATGCCAGAAGGGGCAATCCCTTCCATACATCTAATTCCACTTGATGAAATCATAGCTGAAGTCTTTGGATGTGGGGTAAATACTATAAAAGTGAGAAGAGAGTATGATAAGATGATCTCAAAAGCTGAAAATGAGTTAAACATCCTCTTAGACCTGTCAAGAGATGAACTTACAGGACTTACCCAACCAAATATTTTAGAAGGGATTATGAAGGTAAGAGAAGGAAAAATGAGGATTACGCCGGGTTATGACGGTGTTTATGGAAAGATTAGTGTTCGGGGGGAAGAAAGAGAAGAGATAAATGAGGAAGTACCAAAGAAGACGGAGCTTTCTTAAAGGCGATATGACTTATAGTCTGAGGAGTATTTATGAAGCTGTTTAATAAAAAAGGTGATGAAGGATATACCAGTATGCTTTTTGGTCAAAGGATCCGCAAATCAGACCCCAGACCAGAAACTTATGGCACCCTAGATGAAGCCAATTCTACTCTCGGGTTTGCCAGAGCACTTTCTAAAAACAACAGAGTTAAAGAGATTATCTATAGGGTTCAGGAAATGCTTTTTATAATGGGTGCAGAATTAGCAACAGATCCAAAGGATTATATAAAGTTAAATAAGAAGATTGGAGAAGATGACGTTCAGGAATTGCAAAACATTATTGAAAAGATAGAAGATAAAATAAGTCTTCCCAAAAGCTTTATTATACCGGGAGCATCTTTAGTGTCCGCTTCTTTGGATATGGCCCGCACTGTAATCAGAAGGGGAGAAAGAAGAGCCGTCATTTTAAAAGATAACAATCTTTTACTTAACGACAGAATACTTGCATACCTGAACAGAACCGCAGATTTGTTATTTATTTTAGCACGTTATGAAGAATCTTTGAATGGAGAGAGCATATGATTATAGACTTTCATACCCATATATTTTCTAAAGAGGTAAGAGAAAATCTGGACAAGTATAGGAAGAGAGACCCCCTTTTCCGTTTATTATTTGGTGGAGAGCGATCCAATATGATGGGTGGTGGAAAAAAGCAAGCCATAATGATAGGTGCCGAAGAATTGATAGCCTCTATGGATCGGTCAGGCATAGATAAGAGTGTAGTATGCGGTTTTGCATGGTCAGATCTGGGTCTATGTAAAGATGGAAACGACTACATACTTGACGTTGTGAAAAGATACCCTGACAGGCTTATAGGTTTTACTTCCATTCAATTAAATGGTAATGATAAAACTATAAAAGAGATCGAGCGATGTGTTAGATTGGGTTTAAAAGGTATTGGTGAGATAGTTACAGAAGCTCATAGAGTAGCTATAGATGATGAAAAGATTATTCGCCCGATTGTAGAGGCAGCTATAAGTCTCAATGTGCCAATTATGTTACATGCCAATGAGACTGTAGGGCATTACTACGTGGGAAAAGCAAAAACAGAGCTCAAACAGTATTATGATTTTGTTCTTTCTTATCCTGACATCGATATTATTTTAGCTCATTGGGGAGGGGGCCTCTTATTTTATGAATTAATGCCAGAGGTTGCAAAGGCTTCAAAAAGGGTTTATTACGATACAGCGGCATCTATCTTTTTATACTCATCTAAGGTATATCATATCGCTGCACAGATAATCGGTGCCGATAAGATTCTTTTTGGAACTGACTACCCTCTTATAGACCAGAGGAGATACATGGATCAGATAGAGAACTGCGGACTTTCCAAATATGAGATCAATAAAATATATGCAGAGAATGCAAGAAAATTACTGAGGTTATAGAATTTGAAAGATTATCAAAAAATTAAATTGGAAAACGGAATGACTGTTATATTAAAAGAAAACCATTCTTCTCCTGTAGTTGCCCTTCAGTCATGGATAAAGGTCGGAAGCAGTGATGAAAAAGACGAGGAAGCTGGGATTTGCCATCTGATAGAACACATGCTCTTCAAGGGTACAGATAAGAGGGGGGTAGGAGAGATTGCATATGATATAGAGTCATCTGGTGGAGAAATCAATGCTTATACATCATTTGATGAAACAGTCTATCATATAGTAATAGCAAGTAGATTCCTAGAACTGGGGCTTGATGTACTTTCTAATGCTGTAATGAATCCTTCTTTTAATGCGTTAGAGCTTGAAAAGGAAAAGGAAGTAATCCTCGAAGAGATTAAGAGGTGTGAGGATCAGCCTATGGTAAAATTAACTCAGGCTCTCTTTTCTACAAGTTATGAGCTTCATACATACCGTCGCCCGATAATCGGTTATGAAGACACAGTAAAAAGTTTTACAAGAGATGATGTGCTGGATTTCTATAGGAAATGGTATACACCAAACAATATTACTCTTGTAGTTGTCGGAGACATTAAAAAAACTGATATCTATTCTAAAATAAAATTGGCTTTTAAAGATTTCACACCAAGTAAATGTTACAGGCAAAGTAGAGTTCAGGAATTACCTCAAAAAACTATAAGAAGTAGCGTTATAATTGACAATGTAATGGAATGTCACTTGTGTGCAGGCTTCCATATCCCCAGCATCAACCACAAAGACACACCTGCTCTTGATATTCTTTCGTTTATATTGGGTCACGGAGACTCTTCGCGCTTATACAAGGAGGTAAAAGACAAAAAAGAACTTGTACATAATATTTACTCTGGCAGTTTTATACCTAAAGAACCAGGCCTTTTATTCATAACTGCCATAATGGATAAGGATAAATCAAGGGATGCCCTGGCATCTATATTAGAGGAGACATATCGATTACAGCATGAAAAAATAAACGATAATGAACTAGAAAAGGCCAAATTAAATATTGAAAGTGAATTTATATATTCCAAAGAAACAGTTCAGGGCCAAGCCAGACAATTAGGGCATTTTGATGTTGTTGCAGAGAATATAGATTTCGAAAAAGAATATATAAACTTGATATCTAGAGTTCAAAACCAGGATATAATGAGAGTTGCAAAAAAGTACCTAAACAATAATAACCTAACGACTGTATTTCTAATGCCTTCTGGGGATGCAGATAACTTAAACGAAGATACAATCAAGGATATTGCTATTAAAGAAGATAGAAAATTGAAATACCATTATAAAATAAAATCTAAAAAAGGATTGAAAGATATAAAAAAGGTAACGATTGGAAATGGCGTGACCCTTTTAATTAAGGAAGACCATTCTACCCCCACTGTTGCTATGAGGGCTGTTTTTTTAGGAGGGCTTCGGTTTGAAAAGAAGGAATTAAACGGGATTAATAATTTTATAGCAGAGATGCTCAACAAAGGGACTAAGGATCGTAATGCCCTTGAGATAGCCCAAAATATAGAATCTATGGCAGGAAGTATCCATGGATTTTCAGGTAGAAACAGTTTTGGTTTAACCTCTGATTTTTTGAGCAGATTTTTTGATGAAGGGTTAAGACTCTTCGCAGATATTACTATCAATCCTGCTTTTGACGAAGTGGAACTAGAGAAAAAGAGGTCAGATATACTTGCAGCTCTTAAGCAGCAAGAAGACAATCTTGCTTCTTACATATTTAACATCTTTGCTAAAACCCTCTATGATTATCATCCTTATGGAATGAATGTTCTGGGAACAACCGAATCCATACTAAATATGACCCGAGATGATCTGACAGATTACTATAAAGCTTACGCCAGTCCAAAAAACCTGGTCTTAAGCATAGTTGGAGATATAAGAGCAGAAGACACAATTAATAAGGTAGAACAGTCTTTTAAGAATTTTACAGCTACCCGCTTTAAAAAACCAATAATTATGAAAGAAATTCCTTCTGATTGTATTAAGAATGTGGAAGCATATAAAGATAAAAAACAGGCGCATATTGTCCTTGGTTTTTTAGGAACAACGATATATGACCCCGACAGATACTCTCTTGAGGTATTGAACACGGTCTTATCAGGACAGGGAGGAAGACTGTTTATGGAGCTCCGGGATAAACTGAGCCTGGCATACTCTGTCACATCTTTCCTTCAGGATGGAATTGACCCTGGTTTTTTAGGAGTTTATATCGGTACCAGCCCTGAGAAACTAGACATAGCCATCGATGGTATAAAAAGGGAGCTAAAAAAAGTTAGAGATAACAAGATAGAATCTGCAGAGTTAGAAAGAGCAAAAAGATATCTTTTGGGAAGTTTTGAGATCGGTTTGCAGACAAACTCAGCTAAAGCCTCTATTATGGCATTTAGTGAAAGATATGGGATGGGATATTCCTATTTCAATGAACACAATAAAAGGATATCTGAGGTAACTACTGATGATGTAATAAGGGTGGCAAGAAAATATATCGATCTGGACAGGTATTCTCTTGCTGTGGTTAGCCCTCCAAGTGATGGAGTATCTATAAACATAAAATAGATGCTTGGATAAGCTATTTACCTGAGTGCCTTATCCCTCTTTTCTAATTCTATTTCCAGATTCTTCAAAAGCTGTATATCTTTTTTTAACTGATCAGTGTCCTTTTTAAGCTGTTCGTTATCTTTTTTTAATTGTTCATTCTCCTGAAAAAGCCTGCTTTTATCTGCCTGCGTTTTGTCAGCCAGCTGTTTATCAGAGTTACTTTTTTCCTTCATTGCCAGCATATTATTAATTATCCTGACAAAGGTTTCAGAAAGTTTGCACCACTCGCTTTTAGGATAGTTTTTCACTAACAGCTTAAATGCTGACTTCGCTTTCAAATAGTCAGCGTTTACTTCATAGTTACCTAAAAATGAAACAGCCTCAAGGAAAAGATCTTTATCGGGTTTTGATATTTCGACTACAGGCTTATTTTCAATTATGACTTCATCTTCAGTCTCCTGAACTGTTTCAGCAGGCAGAACACCTGAGTCAGGAATTGTTGGTGCAGCGGAAGCGCAAGCCATAAGAAAGATAGTTATAAGAAAAAGAACAAAATATCTTTTATAGTTCATATTATCGCTCCTTCAATCAGATACGTTTCTTGAGTTTTACATAGTTACTTCCGGGTAATGCTTTAGCATATTCTTTTAATTTTGCTGCCATCTTTGCCATATCAAGGGGGTTTTTAAAATGTGTGCCGTCATCGGTAACCATAGCAATAGTTATGGTTAGGAGAGGAAACTTTTGCAAAACACCTTTCCTGTCTTTCCCCACGATAAAACCTTTCTTTCTATCTTCATCACTATAAAATCTTAGTATATGACGATCAAACTCTGATATAACCTGCTTACATATCTGTTCTGCCAGCATGGGTTCGGAAATAAAGACAAAGTCATCGCCTCCAACATGACCGAGAAAGTCATCTTCCCGCCCTAAAATCTTTATGTAGTTAGTAAGGATATCGGCAACTTCTTTAATGACTTCACTTCCCCAGGCATAACCGTATTTATCTGCAAATGGTTTAAAGTTATCAAGATCTACATGACAAAGGGAAAAGTATTTTTTCTCAGCAAGTCGTTTTTCAATCTCTTGTTCAATCGCAATATTACCGGGAAGACGGGTTAAAGGAGATGCATCTAGGTTGAGCGCTTCAAGTACCTTGAGACGTTCTGCCATTAAAGTAAAAGCACTGGCTAAACTTCCTATTTCATCATCACGACTAATGGCAAGGGGATAATCGAATCTTCCTTCAGCAATCATGCCTGTACCTTTTTCGAGTTTCTTTATGGGTATGGAAATATTATGGGTAATCAAAAAAGCAAGTGATAACCCTGCAATAAGACTTATAAGACTAAGAACGACTGTAATCCTGGATGCTTTGACGCCTCGCTGTTTAATCAGATTCATTCTAGCATCAATATCCTTTTCAGACTCATTCTGTATTGTCCTTAGATATGATGCCATTTGATCTATTATTTTTTTGCCTTTCAATTCAGAGATATTTATGGCATCTTCAACAAGATTTTGTTGTATCAGTAATATTTCCTGACGGAAGAGATCATCATATTGAGTATGAAGTGATGATAATTTTGAAAGCATGATAGTAAAACCGGAAATACGTTCTCTTTTAATATTCTTAATTCCATCACTGAATTCCTTACTTCTTGTCCAGAATATTTCTTCGAGGGTTTGGTCTTTAAGAATCAAATATTTCTTCTCGGAACTTTCCTGTGCTATCAGAACACCCATCATTGCCTTGCTTGTATCAAGGGCCATAAAATTCTTATTTATTATTGCATATGCTAGCCTATTTAGGTCCTGCAAACTGATTATAGCATATGTGCTACCCAAAATAGTAAATAGAACCATAGCCATATAACTAAAAATCAGTTTTCGTTTTATAGTCATTTTCATATTATAAACCTTAGTATTTCTTTTACAATTTTAAATATTTTATTTAAATTAAACTTTTATGATTTTTATATTATAGGTTGTATGCTTGTCAAGAAAGTTTTATCATCAGAATTATTTTGGCAGATTAAATTGAAATTCCTTGATATATTTATTAGTTTAATTATATTATTTTTTTAGATAAAATGTATAATTAAATTTACAAAATTATTTAAAAGAGAGGAGGACTATCATGGCAATAAGCTATAAAGAACTGGGCTTAGTCAACACACGTAATATGTTCAAAAAAGCCATGGATGGAGGATATGCAGTCCCTGCTTACAACTTTAACAATATGGAGCAGATTCAGGCCATTATAAATGGGTGTGGTCAATCCAGATCCCCGGTAATCCTCCAAGTCTCCAAGGGGGCTAGAAATTACGCGAATTCAACTCTTCTCCGCAACATGGGAAAAGGTGCGGTAGAAATGGCCCGTGAACTTGGTTATAATATTCCAATAGCTCTTCATCTAGACCACGGTGACAGTTATGAACTATGTGTCTCCTGTATAGAAAGCGGTTTTTCTTCGGTAATGATCGACGGCTCTCACCTTTCATATAATGAAAATATCGAATTGACCAGAAAAGTTGTCAAATACGCACATGAATACGATGTTACTGTTGAAGGAGAACTAGGCATACTGGCTGGTATCGAAGATGATGTAGTTGCAGCCAGGTCTTCTTATACACAGCCCGAAGAGGTTGAAGACTTCGTTAATAAAACCGGCGTTGATTCTCTTGCAATTTCAATAGGTACTTCTCACGGCGCATACAAATTCAAGCCAGAGCAGTGCACTCTTAATAAAGATGGTATTCTTACCCCCCCTCCCCTGCGCTTTGATATCCTTGAGGAAATCGAAAAGCGAATTCCCGGCTTTCCTATCGTTTTGCATGGAGCCAGTTCCGTCCTGCTCAAATATGTTGACCTTATTAATAGCAATGGTGGAGCATTAGCCGATGCTGTTGGTATTCCTGAAGATCAGCTTAGAAAAGCGGCAAAATCTGCTGTATGCAAAATCAATATAGATTCTGATGGACGTTTAGCTGTTACAGCCATTATTCGAAAAATATTTAACGAAAAGCCGGCCGAATTTGACCCTCGTAAATACTTGGGACCTGCCCGCGATGAGCTTATGAAGATGATCATTGAAAAAAACAAAAATGTGTTAGGCAGCGCAGATCGATACTAATTATTTAATCCTGAAAAATTGAAACTTCCTTTGAAACATACATGGGCAGGGATGCACTTACCGTACATACCCAATCAACACACTACAAGGCTTTTGGCCCTAATATCAAGGATCTGATCACCGGCACACCGGAATTAACCATTATGGATAAGGTCTTGGCGGTTTAAAAAAATAAGATGTTAGATTTAAATATTAAAGGGTCTTGACTAGAACAGAGAGTTAAAAAGTGGTATAAGTCTAGTCATGACAATGAAAAACAAGTATGTAAAACGTTCAAGAATTTCTGAGGCGAAATTTAGGGAACTTGTAAAGCTTTTTTCTTTAGATATTCCCTC
>JBDRRJ010000034.1:0-6196 GCA_043825855.1 Pseudomonadota bacterium
TATATATTAAAAATTAATTAATAGAAGGGAGGTAACGCCGAATGGCGACGGAAAACATTTGTAAAGCATGCAATGAAAACGAAGCGAAAGAGAAATGCAGTGAATGTGGTATCGATCTTTGTGCGATGTGCGGAGTGGAAATCGTACTGGATTCGAACCATCCTGCATCAAGGATAAAGGGTTATTCCAAACCCGGTGCACTGACAAGTGGTAAGTCAAGGAAATATGTTTGTAAAAAATGCGTTGACGAAGTTGATATATTTGGTATTTGAGTATAAGTTTAATGTTTTATAAAACATTCCTTTAAATCACAATAAATAAAAAAATAAACATCGGGGATCCCCCCCCGATTATGATGTTTAATATGATATAAACCTGTCTAAGTTCGCTAAGGTGGGTCCCAAAAAATCTATGAATTTAATTCTCAGAAAAAAGATTAGTTTCTAAATAAATCTTACAATAAAAAAATCCTGATATTTACGAAAGGTCTTTCAATGGTGATGGGGTTTCCATGAGGCACCAGTCGAAGACTAACAAAGGAGGAAGATTGATGGCAAACGATAAAAAAAAGCTATTTGGAAGAGTTGGTACTACCGATATCGATTTAACTAAAGCAACAAGAGACATAAGGGGTATAGAAAATGTGGTCAAAACGGCAATAGAGGATAATTGGTCAGAGAATCTGGTTAACCAAATGAAGGTGTGGGTAACACCTTACCCTCATGCAATTGACATAGAAGAGATGGATAGAATCTTACTAGATAAATACCCTCCTCTTTACACCAATACTATAAAAGAATGTTTTGATTGCTTGCAGGGACCTTGTGATCTAGAAAAGGTAAAAGGAATTTGCGGGTTGACTCTTGAGCCTTTTCAGGCAAAGCTTTCTCTCCAGTCAGCCGCCAAAGGACTCGCAATGCACATATCGACTTGTAAGGACCTTTTGGATCACTGTATAAAGGAGTTTGGAGAGGATAAAGAGATAAAGTTTGGTAAAAATATAGCTTACGGTATGATGAACGTAGAGGTAATGCTTGGCTTTTCACCGAAAACCCTTAGAGAAGTAAAAGATGTATTAGCTTATGCTGAAGGTCAGCTCTCAGAACTTTTAACTGCAGCGAATGCGGGCAGAGAAAACGACGTTGTTGATTTGGAAGCAAAGGTATTTCATGCTGGTTCTGTCCTTCTCATGGTTATGGACCTCACCGAATGGCTTAAATACAATTTTTTTGATTTTCTCTGGGCAGCTGATAAAGAATTGATGGATGTGCCTAATTTTCCGGAACCTACTACGGAAGTCGGGCTAGGAACAGTAGATACATCAAAACCTGTCCTGGTATTTATGGGTAATGACTTCCTGCCTGCATGGATGGCAGTGAAATACATGAAAGATAACGGGCTGGAAGACAAGATAGAATTCACCGGGATTGGCGCAGTTGCACATGATATGGTTCGTTTTTATGATAAGGCTAAGATACTTACATCTCCAACAAGGGCTAATAAGGCCCTGAGACTGGGCATGGGTGATGTAATCGTCCTCAGCGACATGTGTTGCAAGGTTGATGTGTTGGAGGAAGCAATTAAGACTGATACAAGAGTAATAGTAACCAGTTTTACCAGTACTTTTGGTCTGCCTGAAAGGAGTGAAGATTCGGTTGATGATATTGTCAATGATCTTGAAAAAGGCACCCCTGCTGTTTTGGTATTAGACGTCAAGAAGGCTGGTGAGGTTGCCGTCAAACTAGTGCAAAAAATGCAAGGAAAGAGAAAGGGAAAGGATAGCCATCATTTGACCACGGATGAGATAAAAAAGTATGCTTCCAAATGCACAGATTGTGATGCATGTTTCAGGGCATGTCCCGGTAATGTAATAAACGGCGAAACCTTAAAAGCGGCAAAAGAGGGAGATTTTTCCAAGTTGGCAGATTGTCATGAAAAGAGTACATACTGCGGAAAGTGTGAACAGGCATGTTCGGAAGGCATACCACTCATGGATATGTTTTTGTCTGCCAATCCTGAAACAATCAAAGAAGATAATTTTAAGATGCGGGCGGGAAGAGGGCCTTTCTCCAATCTGGAAGTAAGGGATATAGCTATAACCATGTTCACTCTGCCATGTATTATTAACATAACGGGTTGTTGTAACTATCCAGGAGCAGAGAGTGAAGTAGCTAGAATGGCTAAAGAATTTGTGCAGCTTAATTACTCTGTTAACGTTGCGGGTTGTATTGCCCAGGATATAGCCAGATGGAAAGATGAAAGAACAGGGAAATCACTGTATGAAACATATCCGGGACTATACAATCCAAGGGCTTTGGCAAACTGTGGTGGATGTTCGGCACAAAGCCATGTAGTAACTTCCCCGTTGTATAAATTGGGATACATTGGCTTCAGAAACCCCTTTAAGGCTACCTTAGCACAGGCAAATGATTTTTTAATCAGGTTCCCGACTGTTACGATTTTGTGGGGGCCAGCTAATGATTTAGCTTATGCCGTTGCTTCAGCTCATGCAAGAGCAGGAATCCGTGTTATCGTAGGACCTAATGGATCGAAGTTCAAAAAATACCTTTTAGGGAACAAATATGACAGAAGTAAACATATGTGGATACATGGGAATACCGGAGAGAAGAGAGAGACAGAACCTGTTGATGAGCATATTCTGATGCCAGTAGAGACTGTCGATGAGGCTATTGCCCTGGTTCCAAAATTCAGCTTCGGCGTTCAAGAAGTAGAAAATTCCAAGGCGAATAAATTCGATCTCTATCTTACTGCTTATAAAAAGAAGTTTGGTGAATGGCCTGACGATTGGCACCTTTATATAAGAAAGGATACGGAAATACCAATAACAAAGAAGGCAAAAATACTCAGGCTGTTGGAAGAGGAGCATGGTTGGGAGATTGATAGAAAAAAGGGAAGAGTTGTTAAGGCAAAACACAGAAACGGTCAGATGATGGACCCTGGGGAATTTATTGAAGCATACGGGTTTAGACCAGGTCAGTATTTTACGGGATTACGCAGACTTGTCTATAAAACACGACAGGATAAAGGACGAAAATAATGTTATAGGATTGGATCTGTTTTAAAATAAAGGGGGGAAGAGATATGATATTAACACCTAATGAAGCTGCAACATTTCTTAAGGAAGAGAAGAAAAAGCTTCTAGTAGCAGGATCAATGTGCAATGATCTGGAAGTTGGGGGGAAAAAACTGTTAGATTATGTTGTAGAGATAGCTAAGTTAACTGACACACCTATAGCAGCCACGGGTAATACAATGTTACAACTAGTAAAACTAAAAGAAGACAATGAAATAAAGGCTAAGAAAATGATGGTTGCTGATGTGATAAACTTTATAAGGGCTGAAAAATGGGAAGAGCCTATTACCCCGGAGAGACCAGAACTCCTGGTATTCCTTGGTTACTATCCCGATGTTGCAAGAATGTTAATCTCTACAGTGAAAAATACTAAGACCATGTTTTTGGATTGCAGATATCTGGAGGGAGCTACTTATTCTACCCCTGATTTATCATCCAAGGAATGGGATGATTTTTTGAATAAATTGATTGACAACCTAAAAAGTTAGGTTATAGTGGTAGAATTATTAGAACGTATGTTACAGTAACTGCATACAATATGGGGATATTACAACCCCCTTAATTACTACTTAAAAGGAGGCATGAAATGGTTAATGTACCAGAGGGTAAGATTTACCATGTTCCCGAAGATCTAGAACAGGCGGTAGAAGAACTCGAGCTGGAAATGAGCCCAAGATTCATGGGGGAACGAATCAGGAAAGACGATTTTTATGTAGAGTTTGGCGGCCCAAAATGGTTTGGTGCTATCTTTACAGATGTTTCGGTTTTTGAAAATCCGGAGGACGTAAGGGATAATGTTATAGAGATCATTGGTGGCGATATTGAAGACCTGGAAGAGGGGGCTACCTATCCCATAGGCATAGAGTATAAGTTTTATGGGAGTGAATTAAGAGAGGATTATGATGAGTTTTTAGGAAGGCAATTGGTTGACCATATGGAGGGCATAGAAGGCCTCATGGGTGTAAACAACAAGAAAACTTACTGGATGAGGATCTCCAAGAAGGCATATCTGGAAAACGGTCTTACACTCAGAAAGATAGGTCAGGCAATTATTGCTCTTTCCAAGTCAGCTTGGCCCATTGTAGAGAGGATGGAGATAAGGTTTTTCATAGGGACACCCGAGGTAGGTGGGCGTCAGTTGATAGAGGATTATTTGAAGGAAGTAATCTATCCCAGGTGGGAGAGAGTCGATGCGCGTCGTTTAGGAATAGAAGATGATGACGTTGACAGTTTTTTCGGCTGTACATTATGCCAGGGTTTTGCTCCAAATCATGTATGTATACTAGCACCGGAGAGGATGCCATTCTGTGGTATCACATCATACAGGGGAGCTCAGATTTCTCTTGAACTGGATCCACATGGTTACATAGAGGATATACCTAAGGGTGATCCGATTAATAAGGAGACTGGTCAGTATACGGAACTCAACAGGTTCATATACAGTAAGAGCAACCGTACAATTAGACGAGTAAATCTTTATAGCACTATCAGATATCCTATGACCTCGTGAGGGTGATTCGAGATATTAGTATTTTATATCCCTCAGGTTGACGGGATAGGACTCGTAGACAGAACCTATAAAGGAATAGTACCAATAGGAGAAGGAGAAACCTTTTCAAAGATGGCAGCCGAGGCATGCGGAGGAGTACAGGGGCATGGATATATGGGAGCTGCTACACCTTTTACAGGACAGAAGACCTTTCAGCGTGGAGATGGTGGCTGGGACAGGATAGTATGGGTGCATGAAAGCTTAAAGAAGATGATTGCAGAGAATATTCCTGAAGAGATTTATGACAAGATAGCGTCGGAGGTAACCGCTCCTAACGCTGCGGATTTGGAACCATTTCTCAGAGAGAAGAAGCATCCTATTATCGAGAAGTTTTGGAAGGATGGCAAACCAGTTGCTTTAGATAGGCCACTACCTACGGAGGATTGGCCGGAAGATATTGGTGTGTCACCTACTGAGGTTCCTGCTTAGTTTTGAACAAAGTTGGTTGGAAGAAGATGGAAGGATACCCTCACCTAATGGTGAGGGTATCCTTTATTTATCCTGAAGTATTTAATTCTTTTATTTACATAAGGCATCTCTAATTCAGTGGGAACGGAGAGAGAGAATAGGATGAGTGCCTATTTAAAGTCAAAATGGTGGAGGGTGTCTAAATGATAGAAGAAGAGATTACAGGGGAAGATGTAATTAAACTGTTCCAGAGTAAACCGGAACTGGTTGAGAAGTACTTGGGTGTTAAGATTAATCGAGATACACTGGTAGTTGATTATAGACTGGCGAATCTCCGTAATGTCCGTACAGATATGATATTCGCTGATACAGAAGGAAAAGATTACATCATTAAGATAAATTACAAACAAAACCCTTCCTTTGGGCTCAGGGATGTAGCATTGTGGGCTAAGGGTTACGCCGAATATAAACGTGTATCCGAATGGGATATTATCCCCGCGCTTATCCTTGATGAAGATAGTCTTAATTCCTGTCGCAGTATTAAAGAGCTCGACAGATACAAAGTCAAATATGCCGTTTATAAGGTTTCTGATATTTTGAAGGAGCTTGAATCTTAGCCTAAAATTTTACTTTTTATCGGAGGCAAGACAATATATATAACAATGCTAGGTCTTATATAAGGATATTGTGTTGGCAGCGTATTAATACCCTGCCAATTTAGAGCTTAGTATGCCCCATTCACAATTATATAATGGAATAGCATAACAAAACGTACTATTCCAAAGTTTCATAATCACATGTAGCTAGTAGAGATTCTACGGCGTCAAAACCATCCTTTTTTTTCAATAGATTAACTCTTCCTTGGGGTTCAAGTACTTGAATCTCTCATTCGCCTCTGGCGGACCAAGGTAGATTCCCCATAAAATCTATGAAATCCTTGTAGGGGATACTTTTTTAAACTCCTTTATATACCTGGTATTAATTAATAATAGGGGGCTTCATCTATGGCGACGGTAAGAGAGGTAAACGAGGCTTTTTTAGAGAAGGGGTTAGACATAGAGCTTCCATTTCCGTCTGATTGGTTAGTTAAGAAAGTAGACATATTAGAGAAGAAGGATACTGGAGACAAAATTGCTATTTTATTA
>JBDRRJ010000035.1:0-52627 GCA_043825855.1 Pseudomonadota bacterium
TTAATTAATTTTTAATATATATTTATATTCTTTATTTTATGAGGAGGATTCATCTACCACCCGTTATTCGTGCATGCTAGCATATAAAAAAACCGTGTCAAGAGAAATTTCAAACTTTGTTTTAATAGCAGTTTAAAACCACACTATTTCTTTTTATGCCCCGTCTATGGCACGCAATTCCTAAAGAAATGATATTAACATACCCCCCTCCAAAGTCAAGAATTTTTTTAATTGTCAACGTCTATGCAAAATATAAATACGCTGGATATTTACTTTCCTATGCTTCCCATGTCTTCGAAGTTCAAACAGCCTCCCAATCATTTTATAAACATCTTCGATAAATCTTTTAAGGATGCAGTCCAAATAGCACTTGCAAACGGCAAGTAACAGATGTAAAATTTCGAATTAAATATTTAAAAAAAACAGAGGCAACAGTAAATCCTATGTCTGAGAATCTCGTTGTTCTTAATAATTTGAAAAAATATTTCTTTATTAAGGAAGGTTTCTTTTCCAGAAGAGAAGCTGTATTAAAGGCTGTTAATGGCGTAAACCTTAATATAAAAAGGGGTGAAATCCTGGGGTTAGTAGGGGAGAGTGGATGTGGGAAATCAACTATGGGAAGGTTGATTCTAAAACTGGAAGAGCCCACGGAAGGGAAAATCTATTTTGATGGTGAGGACATCACTAACAGCAATGGAGATAGGATGAGGAGATTGCGAAGAGAGATGCAGATAATCTTTCAGGACCCTTATTCCTCTCTGAATCCTCGTAAGACAGTTGGTAAGATTGTTGAGGAGCCTTTTATTATTCACGGTATTGGGGATAGAAAGGAGAGAAAAGAAAGGGTTAAATATCTGCTTGATTTGGTAGGACTGAGGCCGGAATACATTGACAGGTATCCCCATGAGTTCAGCGGGGGACAGAGACAACGTATAGGGATAGCCAGAGCTCTTAGTTTGAATCCAAAGTTTATAATAGCTGATGAGCCAGTCTCTGCTCTGGATGTTTCTATTCAAGCGCAGGTGATTAATCTATTGGAGAAACTTCAAGAAGAGTTTAATCTGACTTACCTGTTTATTGCCCACGATCTTAGTGTGGTCGAATATGTTAGCGATAGGGTAGCAGTTATGTATTTAGGAAGGATAGTGGAGTTGTCGGATAGCCACGGGCTCTATAATGATCCCAAACACCCCTATACAGAAGCATTATTATCTGCTGTGCCTGTTCCCGATCCCAACCTAAAGAAAAAAAGGATTATCTTGGAAGGTGATCCCCCTAGCCCTATAACCCAACCCTCTGGGTGTTATTTTCATACCAGATGTCGTTATATGATAGAGGTCTGTAAAGAGGAATATCCTGACTTTAAAGAGGTAACACCGGGGCACTTTGTCTCGTGTCACTTATATAATTAAAAGAGAATCTTTGATCTGTTAGTTTGCTTTAAGTGATACCTTTTTAAAGTCCTTACTATTTCAGAGAACTAGTTTAAATTGTTAGCTCTTCCAATCGTTCTCGTTTAAGAGGCGGTACTTGAAATACACCTGTCCTGCCTGAGGGATATTCTTTATAACTGACATTTATCTCTTTTTCGTTCTTTGCTTTGCTGTACGCTGCTGTTATAGATGCGGGCAGTTCACTCAAAGAGTCTTCGAGGTCTCCCCTGACGATGGTTAGTGGGCCAGGAAAATTCAGAACCTTGTAAGTAAAATCACCTTTCTGAAGAAAACTAAAGATTTTTTTGTTCTCCTTTTCGTTTCTCCCTACTATTGTTTTTGCCTTAGGAGATAGGCGTAAATGCCTTCCCATTTTCAAAAGATGTACTTCGTTCAATGTGAAGTCTGGGCTATGGTTCATCAAATCCCGCATCCTTTTTGCAAAGCCTGGGTCGGTGAGTAAACACCCGCCAGCAGGGCAGGGGTAATCTTTGATTCCAAATTCCTTTGCAAGGGCAATCTGTGGTTTTCTTGACCGTCCCTTAATATCCAGCAGTTTTTCTCGGTCTACCAAACCTTCATTTTCAGGTATAGTTGGTGAAAGTAACTTGGCAGAAAGAGGTCTCAGAATTAAACCCTCAAACCCTGAATCCCTTTCGACTACCCTCATAGCATCTCTCCTCTGCGACATTGGCCTTTCTCCCAATACCTCACCCGTTATCAAAAAAGAAGCTCCTTGCTCTTTCAAGTACTCTCCGGCTTTTTTTAATGTGAATATGCGACAGTCTAAACATGGGTTCATATTCTTGCCGTACCCATATTTAGGATGTTTGACCATCTCTAACATCTCTCTTGAGATGTTGACTACCTTGAGTTTAATCCCCAGATTACCCGCTGCTTTTTTGCTTTCTAAACAAGCACTATTGGAGGATGTACAGGTGCAAAAAGGCGATATGAAATTAATTGCCTCGACCTCGATCCCCTGGTTTAAGATAAGTTTAACTGCAAGTGTACTATCCAGCCCACCGGAAAGAAGGGCTATAGCCTTAGTCAAGATTAACCCCCATCTGTGTTATAATCTTCACATATTTTTCACAAAACTCTTATTTACTATTAATTTGAGCACGAATGGTTGACACTTAGAAATGAACTTCAACAGCACGATAAGGACAGATAGGAATACATAACTCGCAGGCTATACATTTTTCCTTTTTGAAAGATACTGTCATATCCTTTCTGTTTACAACGAATGCCCCTGTAGGACATATAGATATACAGGCAGTACACTGAGTACAACGGTCTTTATGCCACCCTACCTCCTGGGTTAAGGGCTGAACATTTACACCTAGTTCAGCCAGATAATTCATTCCTGCTTCCATATCCTTTTTCTTGCCACTAATCTCTATTACCAATCTGCCTTCTTCTTTTGGAGTCACGTTCGCCCTTAATATATTTATCATTAAATTATGATCCTTAATCAGATGGTATGTAATTGGTTGATCGACCAACATGCCTGGGAAAGTTAAAACTATTCTCTTTTTTGCCATACTACACCTCTAATTTACCCTTTACTATCTCATCCCTTTTGAATAAACTAATTAGTCTTTAACCGGTTTTGATGGCATGGGCTTGAAGGTTATCCCGGATTCAACAGACGGTAAGGATGAAACAGAATCAGTCAATAGAAAATCGCCCTTTTTTATTGAACCCTTAAGTGTTTCAGCTATCTCTCTAGCCTTTGCATAACTGGATAATCCGGCAGTCTTTACCACTTTTCCCTTAACGATTATCTTCCCACTCTTTAGCTCAGCGTAATTAACTTCTCCAAGGGTGTCCGGTTTTCTCTGAGGATATGCATCACTGTAATCTACAATCTGGGTAAAGATGTCCTCATCTCTGACAGCAGTGTATTCGAGTATTTCCTCGTTGAGGATAGGGACTGGTATGCCTATCCCTACAGTTAATGTAGCTCCATAACCTGTTAGAGTAGTTCCCCTAAGCCACTTAGGGCTCATCTGTTTGAGATCGCCAATTACAGCAATGGTACCTGCAGGAGCCCTTGGAACTCCATTCTCACCTCTTGGTACAGACGGATTGTGTTGAGTGCCATTCCAGACTATATATCCGATCCCGCCTCCCAAGAATATCCTGGTTCCAATGCCAATGGTTTTATAGAAGGGATCATTTAAAAGTGGACTGAGTTGCCCTGCACTGCAATAATTAGCATTACCTAGTTTTGGCTGTAATGTTCCCATATAGGTGTATATTACCCTGTCTGAAAGGTTAACAGCAACATTGTAATTCTGATAGGAATTTCTCGGGTTGAACAAAACCGCTTCATTTATATCCTTAATGTTGATAGTAGTTTCAACACTTTTTCTTGGATAACAGTCTGTACCGTAAGCTGTGGCTGTAAATTTAATATCTTTACCTGCAACTAATTCCTCTATTACATGTCCACCACCGTATTTGAACTCTCCTGGGAACACGGTGTTTCTTGGATCATCATCTGGCATAGCTGTTGCTCCCAGATATACATCTACTGCCGCAATACCGGTATAAACCGGTATATTATTCAAATATGCTTTGCCTCCGCCTATCTTTATTCTTGGTTTGGAATGCCCCAAGTTAAGATATGCACTGGAACTGCACATAGGGCCAAAAGTACCGGTAGTAACAACGTCTACCTCACTAACAGCCTTCTTTGTCCCTTTTTCTTTTACGATATCGATTATCTCTTCAGCAGTAACAACAACCGCTTTACCTTTCTTTATCTTCTCATTAATTTCGGCAATCGTCCTTGTCATAACTTACCTCCAAATTTAGGATAATCCCCTTTTTGTTTGTGGTGGGTACAATAAATGACAAACCCCTTAACGGGGCATAACATTATCCATAGCATAAAACCCACCACCTCCTTTTTGTTCTTTCCCTAAAATTAGAGGAATATACGAAATAAATAAAAAACTGTTTTATAACACAGTTACAATTCTCATGCAAAGGAAAAATCCTGGATTAGATTGTGGAAGAGAGCTTTTCAATTTAAACTCTCAAAGACGATTCCTGCTGTCCCTATAATTCCTGCGTCATCACCAAGGTCTCCAGTAACAATAACTTCACCCTTTGCAGGAAGGTTTATTGCTCTTTTAAAAATCTCTTCTCTGGCAGGTTTTAATATCATGTCTCCGGCAATGGCAATTCTTCCACCAATAATGAACCTATAAACGTTCAATATATTAATTAGACTTGAAACAGCTATGCCTAAATATCTACCTGCCTCTTCTATTATTTTAATGGAGAGGATATCTCCGGCAACCGCTTCTTCAAAGACCATTTCAGATGTTATAAGTTTAAAATTTCCTGCTGTTCTGTCTATTAAAGATGAATTTGTTTTATTTTTTAACGCCATTACAACCCTGTTGACTATGCCTGTCCCAGATGAATAACTCTCTAAACAGCCGTATCTTCCACATTGACATTTAAGCCCAGATGGTTCCACTACCATATGGCCTATCTCTCCTGCTGCACCTTCTTCTCCAAGCCATATCTTTTTATCCAATATCAATCCTCCACCAACTCCAGTGCCCAGAGTAATGCCTACAATACTGCTATAACCCCTTCCGGCTCCTCTCCACCACTCGCCATAAGTAAAACCGTTGGCATCATTTTGTAGTAAGATAGGGGGGAAGTCTGCCCCTTTTTCGATTTCCTCCTTCAATGCTACATCTTTCCAGCCTGGTAGATTTGGAGATAGTCTGATTATTCCCCTCCTGATATCAAGAAATCCAGGGGCTCCTATGCATATTCCTTTAACATCTAAGGAAAGTTCATTTGAGATTTCGATGGCCTCTCTTAATAAATCTACGATGCGATTGATTACCTTATCCTTTCCCTCTTTGGCCATAGTCGGTCCCTTTATGCTTTTAATAATACTACCCTCTTGATCTACTATTCCTACCCTTAAGTTAGTACCTCCGAGATCAAAACCTATAGCTATAGCTTTCATATTTGATTTATTCACGACACCTCTCAATCTAATGGTTAAACACCATTAATATCAATAGGTCAGAAGGGTTTTTTATCTTTTTAAAAAAGGTTTCGAAGTTTGCTTTAAATTTATACCCTCTTAAACTGAATAAACATTATACACAAGATTGAAAATCTATTCTATATATGATTTAGTTAATTTGACTTTATATCTAAAATAGATTAAATTCACAAGATAAGAAATATGAATGTAATCAGCTCTTAAAGATACTTTTTCAGAGATCTTAAAAATAAAGAAGGAGAAAGGGAGAAAAATGCTTGCTGACAAAAGAATCGGATTCATTGGATCAGGCAATATGGCAGAGGCAATTATTAAAGGGGTTATAAGGGCAGGGATAGTTTCTCCAAAAAACATAGTATCATCAGATGTATCGGAGGACAGGATGAGGTTATTCAGAGATTCCTTTGGTATTATAACCACATCCAGTAACCTTGAGCTTATATCTAAGACCGAGATTATCGTTTTGGCGATAAAGCCCCAGACTATCGGGTCTATGCTGAGTGAGATTGTCGAAACTGTTGATAATTCTAAGCTTGTTATATCGATTGCCGCAGGTGTTACATTAAAGTACATCGAGGGTAGTCTCAAAACCGGCAGCCGGGTGATCAGAGTTATGCCAAATACGCCTGCATTGGTAGGAGAAGGGGTTACTGCCATCTCTCCTGGGTCAAAGGCTACAAAGGATGATTTGAATATTGCCAATAATATATTTGATGCTGTTGGTAAGACGGTTGTAATTGAAGAGAAACATATGGATGCTGTTACAGGGCTTAGCGGGAGCGGCCCAGCCTACGTTTTTTTAATTATTGATGCCCTTATAGATGCAGGAGTGAAGGTTGGACTGGATCGGGAGACTTCTAAAAATCTGGCTGTACAAACGGTCTTTGGATCGGCAAAGATGATACTTGAAACCGGAGAAACCCCTTCTCAATTGAGAGACAGAGTTACATCACCTGGAGGTACTACCATTACGGGGTTAAATGTTATGGAGGCAGGCAAACTGAGGGCAGTTATAATAGATGCCGTTGAGGCTGCTACCAATCGATCGAAAGAACTGGGAAAACTATCTTGACTGCTTCGTAAAAAGTCCATCTGCTACGTTGCGCTGCATACTCAGTCATTGCAGCGTACAGGCAAGTACGCCTCATTCCTTCGGATTTGCGCGCCTTGCATCTGGAGCTTTTTACTGTTCCGTCTGATTTTTACAACTTCTTTTACTTAAAAGAGAACTCTTCGAGATGTAACTTGCTATGCTGATAAAACTCTTTTTAGCGTTTACAATAATCCCTTTTTTAGAGCTCTATCTTCTGATAAAGATTGGAAATTATCTTGGTGCTTTTACTACTATCCTTATCATTGTTATAACAGGGTTTTGGGGTGCCTATCTGGCAAAGTTACAAGGTATAAAGACAATGATGAGGGTTAGAGAAGTTTTAAGCAGAGGTGAATTGCCCGCGGAGGAGATGCTTGATGCTATGCTGATTTTTTTTGCTGGAATAGTACTACTAACCCCGGGATTCCTTACCGATATCGCAGGCATACTGATATTAATCCCCAGTACAAGGATGTCTTTTAAGCGTTGGCTAAGGAATAGGCTAGAAAAGTGGATTTCGGAAAAAAAGATGGTCATTTATTAATGTTAAAAACTTTCAGAATAACGAAAAAAAAACTCATCCTTGCTTCGTCTTCTCCTAGACGGAAGGAACTGTTGGAACAGGTGGGGTTTCAGTTTGAGGTTATCCCGAACAAGGTTGATGAGAATATGAAAAACGGTGAGAACCCTGTAGATCATGTATTGCGGTTGGCTGAAGAAAAGGCGCTTGATGTTGCTAATGGCTTGAAGAACTCATGGGTAATAGGAGCAGATACTATCGTTTTGGTGGATGGTGAGATTTTAGGGAAGCCTGACGGAAAACAGGATGCCTACCGAATGCTTATGAAGCTCTCCGGAAAAGATCACAAGGTAATAACGGGTTTTTGTATATTAGATACGGATACTAAAAAAACCATAAGCGAATATGTGGAAACAATTGTAACTGTAAAAGAGCTTACTGAAGAAGAAATAGAAAGCTATATTGAAACCAAAGAGCCTTTTGATAAGGCTGGTAGTTATGCTATCCAGGGTATAGGTTCTTTTATGGTCAGGGAAATAAAGGGTTCATATACAAATGTGGTTGGGCTGCCAGTATGTGAAGTAGTTGAGTGTTTGCGAAGGGTAGGGGAGGTAAGGCTGTTTGATGGTGCCCGTTGACTGTTGTCTGTTTTGTTTTTGCTGTTTATTTATATAATGTATAATAATTTTACAATTCTGTTGACAAATTATTATACATTTGCTATCTTGTGCTCAAAGACAAAAAGGTGAGAGTTTTGAAGGGTCTCGAGGTATTGAGCAATGAGAGGACTATTTATAAGCGAACTAAGGAAAAAACACCGTTTATCCCAGGAAAGCGTTGCAAAACGATTAGGCATTACCAGGCCTACCTATATTCAGATTGAACGCGGTGAAAGGGATCTGACCATCACTGAAGCTGAAAAACTTTCGGGACTTTTTGGTGTTACTCTCGAGAATATACGTGCCGGCAAAGTATCGGTACCGTCGATTAAGATTGAGAAAAACATGAAGGAGAATAAAATCCGCAAAAAGGAAGATGTACGCATCAGCATCCCGCAAAAGAACATTGAAAAATTCCGCCAGATTCTTATTCATATCCTGAGAAAGTGCGGAGGAAAGCCGAATGTCGGCATGACGGTTATTTACAAGATTCTCTATTTCATTGATTTTGATTATTACGAAAAGCACGAAGAACAGATTATGGGACTTGTATATCTAAAAAATACACATGGCCCAACACCGTATTATTTCGATGAGCTTATCAAGGAGATGAAGGACAGAGGCATTATCGAAGAGCTGAAAAGCAAATTTTACATTTACCCGCAGACCAAGTATCTCATTGATCCCAGAATAGAGCCTGACTTGAGTATCCTCAACGGCCGGGAAATCGAGCACATTGACTGGGAAATCGCAAGATTATCCGACCTGACAGCCGCCACGCTATCGGACTTATCCCATAGGGATGTCCCCTGGATCAGCGCCGAGGAGGGCAAACCTCTGGATTACGAAGCTGTCTTTTACCGAACGAAAGATACTTCCGTAAGAGAATACGACGCTGATGAAGATTGACTATGGCGAAACAGATGAGTTTGCCAAAGATTTCAAAAAACTCGCCAAAAGATTTAAAACCCTTGCCGATGATATAGAAACCGCTAAAAAGAATGCAATTGAGCTGTATCACCTTTATAAGATAGATAATCAGAGTATTTTTCAAATTCAGGATTTAAAAAACGACGAGATTGAAATTTACAAACTGAAAAAATTTGCCTGCAAATCGCTCAAGGGAAAGGGTGTGCAAAGCGGCATCCGGGTGATATACGCGTATCATAAAAACCGGGTACGGATTGAGTTTATCGAAATTTATTATAAAGGGGACAAGAAAAAAGAAAACAGGGAGAGGGTGAAAGGGTATCTAAGGGAGAACGTCAGATGAAATGGCGGTTTTGAAAAAGAATAAAAGGTGAAAATAAATTTAGACGAGGTGAAGATATCCGCAGGATTTCTATGGTATTCAAGGATGAACAATCCAAACAGGCTCTTATCTTGAGAAAATTGAGGATGGAGTTGAAAGTTTACACTTTGGAGAGCTAGATGTTATCGACAAAATTAAGAGGTGACTGTAACCAGCAAAGGTCGATTCTCCTGTAAAGTGCATTATCAGGTGACACAATGATGGAAGAACATTATTACATTTATAAAAAAGAGGTTGATTGGTCAGTTTTACGGGAAGGTTTTTCTATTCCTGTTTTAATTCAGGTGGTTTTCAAGAAACTGATGAAGAATTATTTGAAAAGAGGGGAAAAGAGGGATATAAAGGTAATGCTGGACGAACATACCTATCAAGCGAAATTAATAAACCAGCCTTTTGATGAACAGAAGTATCCTGGTCATGCTGATATAGTACAAATCCGATACTCGCCTCAAAGCCCTTTTGCGATAAAACTTCGCGAAGTATTTAAATCAAGTCTCGATTACTTACGGATAGAAAAGACTAATGCCAAAAAAAGTATTCGAGTGCCTGAAATAAAAAGAGAATATCTTGTTTTGTACACTACGCCGATTGAAAATACTTTTTTCTTTGATTATATTACTTCTGCTGAATCAGTTCAAATAAAAGATTCCATGTCTGGAATAAACGAGGATGACTTTGAATTCCAATCAAATTATAAAATGTTCGATGATTCTGCGAGAATAGTAACTAAAGAGCACGTAATTAAGGTTCGTAGGTTAGACAGGGCGATTGGAGAGAGTCTAAAGCTGTTCTATAACTACAAGTGCCAAATTTGCGGTGATAATTTCTCAAATAAATATAACTGTCTAATATCTGAGGTACACCATATCGATTTTTTTGTAAGTTCCCTAAATAACGATGCAAACAATATAATGGTTCTCTGCCCTAACCATCATCGGGTTATACATAAAACAAATCCAATTTTCAAAAGGGAAAAATTTATTTTTCTTTATCCAAATGGTTTAGAAGAAAGATTAGCACTGAATAAACATCTTTAAGATGCTACATTCAATTCACTAAACAAGGAACAAAAAGATAGTCTTATGAAAATAATATTGGCTAACAATTTTAATAATATTGGGATACAAACCAACGATAAATACATTTTAGAAATTTTGAAGTTGTATAAATTAAAATGAATAAAACCGCCACTTTATCTAAGCTTAAACGTTAATTCAATACGGAGATTAAATGCTTATATCAATTCAATTGGAAGAAATGCAATAACAACCAAAATACATTACCAACATTCTTGATTTCAGGTTACCAGATGTATCAAATCGCTGACAACCTATTGTCGGTAAAAGATAGAATTGAGAAGGCTGCCCTCAGAGCTGGTAGAAACCCTGATGAAGTTAAGCTAGTAGTTGTCTCGAAAACGGTAGGGGTTGAAAAGGTCAGGGAGGCCATATCAGCAGGGGCAACCATTTTAGGTGAGAGTTATGTGCAGGAGGCTAAGGAAAAGATAGAAGAGATAGGACGTGAAGTTCAGTGGCACATGATTGGTCATCTTCAGACCAATAAGGTAAAACAGACAATTAATTTATTTGATATGATCCATTCGGTGGATAGGATAAGTTTGGCGGAAGAGATTGATAAAAGGACAAAACAATCCGGTAAAAGAATCAGCGTCTTGATTCAGGTAAATATCTCCCGGGAGGCAACAAAATCGGGCATAGAAAGAGATAGGGCAATCTCCCTTGTTTCAGAAATCGCCAATTTTACAAATATAAAGGTAGAAGGCCTTATGACCATGCCTCCATACTTTGCTGATCCGGAAGACGCCCGTCCTTACTTTAAAGCATTAAGAGGATTAAAAGAGAAAATTGAGTTTGAAGGATTTGAAAATGTCTCCATGAAGGAGCTTTCTATGGGGATGTCCAATGACTTTGAAATAGCCGTTGAAGAGGGGGCAACCATAGTCAGGGTAGGAACGGCAATATTCGGAGAAAGATTGTGAAGAAGAATAAAAATATTTGAGGACAATCATTGGAAGGGTGAACATATGAAAGAACAGATAGAGGTAGTATCCTTTGATGTAGACGGTACGCTGGTTCCTATGGACTTCAACAACCTGATCTGGATGGAGGAACTCCCCTCCCTTATAGCAAAAAAGAAGGGTATGAGTCTTGAAGATGCTCAGGCTTACACAATATCGGAATATGAAAAGGTTGGGGAAGATGATCTTCGCTGGTACGAAATAAATTACTGGATTGCACGCTTCGATCTGGAAACGAGTTTTGAAGAGATACTTTCCAAGTATGAATCTATGATAGAGGTATTTCCAGATGTTATTCCCACCCTGGAGAGGTTGGAGGACAAGTATACCCTGATACTTACTACAGCTATGCCAAGGGAATTCCTGGATGTAAAGATAAAGACGATCAAGCAGTTCTTTAAGTTTGATTTTTCTGTGATATCCGATTTCAAAAAGTTGAAGACCCCGGACAGTTATCTTACTATATGTGACAGGTTGAATGTATTGCCCTCAGAACTTCTCCACATCGGTGACCATTGGGAGTATGATTACATTGCCCCGAGGGAGGCAGGTGCCAATGCCATCTTTCTAGACAGGGAGAAAAAGATAGTAGGGGACTTTATTATACATGATTTAGAGGAACTGGAATTATAGTGAGCATTCAGCGGTCAGCATTCAGCCATCAGCAAGATATGCTATAATAAGCAAGGCGAAAGGTTGGAGGATTTGTTTTTTGCTGAAAGCTGACAGCTGATGGCTGGACGCTTAAGTTATAAAGTGGTAGGGGTTGTGAAATGGACCTATTTGATCATTATTCTAAAGATGAATCGAAGGCAGGAGCACCACTTGCTGACCGAATACGTCCAGGGACTCTGGAGGATTTTGTTGGACAGGATCACATCCTGGGAAAAGGGAAGGTTCTACAAAGAGCCATAGAAGCAGATGAAGTAAAATCGTCGATTTTCTGGGGACCTCCTGGCACAGGTAAAACAACTCTGGCTCATATTTTAGCCTCAAAAACAGGGGCATATTTTATCTCATTCAGTGCAGTATTGGCAGGGGTTAAGGATATAAGGAGTGTTATAGAGCAGGCAAAGAATCAAAGAAAATTTAACAACAAACAAACTATCCTGTTTGTAGATGAAATCCACCGTTTCAATAAGGCGCAACAAGATGCCTTCCTACCACATGTGGAAGATGGAACAATAATCCTTATAGGAGCTACTACTGAAAATCCATCCTTTGAAGTTATCTCCCCTTTGCTCTCCCGTGCTAAGGTTTTTGTTTTAAAACCCTTAAAGGAAGAAGAACTGGAGGTTATACTTAAGCGTGCCCTTTCAGATAATGAGAAGGGACTAGGGAAATACAAAGCCAATATAGACCCGATTGCGCTTATGTATATTACAGGTATGGCTGATGGTGATGCCCGCCGGGCATTAAATACACTGGAACTGGCCGTAATGACTACACCGCCTGATAAGGAGGGTACGAGACACATAACAAAAGAGACTGTAGAGGATGTGTTTCAGCGCAAGTTTTTAGTCTACGACAAGGAAGGCGAAGAACACTATAACCTGATCTCAGCTTTACATAAGAGTATGAGGGGAAGCGATCCTGATGCTTCTCTCTACTGGCTGGGAAGGATGCTGGAAGCAGGGGAGGATCCTCTCTATATAGCAAGGCGCCTGATACGTTTTGCTTCTGAGGATGTGGGAAATGCTGATCCCAGAGCGCTTCAGGTTGCAGTCTCTGCTATGCAGGCCTACCATTTTGTTGGTTCACCAGAGGGAGATCTGGCACTGGCCCAATCTGCAGTATACCTGGCCTGTGCTCCTAAGAGTAATGCACTCTATACCGCATATTCAAAGGTGAAGAAGGATATTCAGGAAACGCAGGCACTGCCGGTACCTCTTCATATACGCAATGCCCCTACTTCCCTGATGAAAAATTTGGGTTACGGAAAAGGCTATAAATATCCGCACAATTTTCCCGATAGTTATGTTGAGGAAGACTACCTGCCTGAAAACCTCAAAGACAGAATTTACTACGAGCCTACTGATCATGGCTTTGAGGTAGAAATAAAGAACAGGCTTGAAAAATGGCGGGGAAAGAAAAAAAAATAGGCTAGAAGATGAAGCAGTATATTTCCAGAGCCCGCATATTAGTTGATAGTTATATTAAAGATAGCTATAGGTTTTCGGATGATTTAGGCAGTTACGTAAGCAGATATGAAGAAAGGGTAAGACCGGTTGTGGCTGGGGTTATATTTTCGAGGCTTTTAGAAAAGGTCGACTTGAAGAATTACAAAAGGTTTCTCAAAGGGATGAGAAGCCTTAAAGGGTATATGAATGGTGAAGCTATAAAGGAGATAGAAGAAAGAATTACATATCAATGTGGAGAGTATGAATCGAAGAAGGAGGAGAGTTATAAGGGTTTAAAGAAAGAATTAGAAATGTCCTTTGAGAAAAGCTGGAAACAAAAAGGCATTTCAGGATCTGCTTTAGAGATTAATGTGGAAGGAGCTTCTGAATGGAATGAAACGGTGAATAAACTGGAAGCAAAGTACAACAGATTGCTGGATATTATCAAATGTGAATTTGGAGGTAAGAATCATTATGAAGACAGGTATAGTGAAAGATAGTAGATACATGGAACATATAACATCAGATTATCATCCGGAGAACCACCATCGGTTGGAGGTTATTTACCAGATGTTGGATGAAGGGGACATGACAGGGAGGTTTGTAGAGGTTATAACTCGGTTTGCCACAAAAGAAGAAATAGGATTGATTCATACCTCTGGTTATATATCACAAGTGGCTGCAACTGCCGGTAAACCCCATACTATGCTTGACCCTGATACCCGTACATCGCCTAAATCCTATGAGGCAGCAAAACTTGCAGTCGGGGGAGTATTGGAATCCATTGATAGAGTATTCGATTCCGAAATAGATAATTGCTTTGCCCTTGTGCGTCCTCCCGGCCATCATGCAGAGTCTGGAAGAGGTATGGGTTTTTGTCTCTTTAACAATGTTGCTATCGGAGCAATGTATACAATTGGGAAGCATTCCTTGGAACGTATCCTGGTTGTGGATTGGGACCTTCATCACGGCAACGGCACCCAGAATGCCTTCTATGATGACCCCAGGGTACTCTATTTTTCCACTCACCAATTTCCATATTATCCTGGAACAGGAAACTTTAACGAAACAGGTATAGAAGAGGGGAGAGGATTTACAGTTAATGTTCCTTTATCTGGAGGGCAGGGCGATAATGAATATCTTCAAATTTTTAAAAGGATTTTAAAACCAATTTCTCTCCAATTTAAACCCCAGTTAATTTTGGTATCTGCTGGATTTGATACCTATTTCAGAGACCCTTTGGGTAGCATGGATGTGACTCCAAAAGGGTTTGCAAGACTTACCAGGCTACTATTAGAAATTGCTGATCAATGTTGTCAGGGCAGGATTATATTTGCTTTGGAGGGTGGGTATAATTTGGAAGGTTTAAAGGAGTCTGTTAAAGTTGTTCTCAAGGAATTAAAAGGAGACTCCATTCTAACAGAAGAGGAGGTAAATTATAAGGATACAACCTCTTCGTCTGTTAATCCAGTAATAGATAGAGTAGTTGGTATTCATAAGGATTTTTGGGAGTTTGCAACGGTGTAAAAATAAAAGATGGGCTTTCTCCTGCCTCTTACTCCTCTCTCAGTCTTTTTCTGTACACAAGGAGTCTCTCGTCGTTGAACAATTATCTCATGGGCTTATATCTTTCGACCTACACCATAATAGATAAAACCCATGTCCTGCAATTTTCTGGGATTATATATGTTCCGTCCGTCAAATATTACGGGGGAGTTCATTAATTTTAGGATTCTTTTAAAATCCGGCTCCCTGAATTCATTCCATTCAGTTATTAATACCAGAGCATCAGCTCTCTCTAAGACATCATAACTCCTATTGCAATATTCTATACTGTCATGGAGTTCTTTTTTCGCTTCATCCATAGCTGCCGGATCATAAGCCTTTATCTTTGCCCCCAATTCCAAAAGTCTCTTTATAATTGTGATTGATGGAGATTCCCTGGTATCGTCGGTATTGGGTTTAAACGAAAGACCCCAGATACCGATTACTCTATTTTTCAGATTTCCTCCAAAATGATTCAGTATTTTCTGTACAAGCATCTCTCTTTGGTTGGTATTTACTAAATCAACAGCTTTAAGTATGCTTAATTCATAATTATTCTCTTCCGCAGTTCTGATTATTGCCTTGACATCTTTTGGAAAACAGGAACCACCATATCCAACACCCGGGAACAGGAATGAATGCCCAATCCTTGGATCTGATCCTATACCTTTTCTGACATTGCTAATATCTGCTCCCACTTTTTCGCAAAGGTTTGCCAACTCATTCATAAATGATATTCTGGTCGTTAACATTGCATTTGCAGCGTATTTTGTCATCTCAGCGCTTTCAATATCCATAGATAGTATTGGATTCCCTGTCCTGACGAAAGGAGAGTATAGCTCTCTCATTGTATCGGCTACTTCTTGGCTGTCTGTACCAATTATTATTCTGTCAGGCTTCATAAAGTCATTGATAGCTGTTCCTTCTTTTAGAAACTCAGGGTTTGATGCAACACTGAAAGGGTACTTTGTTTCTTTTTCAATTGTCTGCTTAATCCTGTTTGTTGTTCCAATAGGAACAGTGCTTTTGGTAACAATGATCTTATATTCGTTGATAGCTTTACCAATAAGTGTGGCTACATCTAGAACATGTTTAAGATCCGCAGATCCATCATTATCCTGGGGTGTTCCAACTGCAATAAAATTTATGAAGGATTCTTTTACTGCCTTCTTAAGATTAGTTGTAAACTTGAGTCTTTCCTTTTCGATGTTTCTTTTCAGGAAATCCTCTAAACCAGGCTCATAGATTGTTGCCTTACCTTTCTTTAATCCCTCGATTTTTTTGCTATCATTATCTACACAGATTACATCATTTCCGTTTTCCGCAAAACATACTCCTGTTACTAACCCAACATAACCCGTCCCTATGATACATATCTTCATATCGTACTCCTAAAGTATATTCATACATTCCTTCTCTTTCGAATATTTCCGCTATCTTTTTAACGTACTGAGATTATTACAGTGGACACTAAACTAATCTTTTTAAAAATAATAGTATTAAAATATATCTTTTTTCTTGCCAGCATGAATTTTTGATACATCTATGCGTTTTAAGTTTCCCATTCCCGAGTCTTTTTAGAATTATTTTCTGCACAAAACCAGTCTTTAATATTTAATCCATCTTTATAAGGGATATAGGTGCATCTATTAAGGAATTGATAATGAAAAGGGGAATAACCTTATCAGGAAACTAATAAGTAGCATTGTTTTTGGATGATCTCATAATTATCGCTGGCATCCATGATATTTTTCTATATATAAGAATCTATAAGAGAATATCGTTTGTCCTCGAATTAAAAAGGCCTGAATCAGGTAGTTTATTTCATTACCCTATTAAGAACTGGCAGAATAGGCCTTTGTTAATGTGTACAATATTATTCTTAAACCACCGGCTAATAAAATACCTTTCATATTTCTACACCATCCTCTTCCTTTGGCTGCTTGATATTATTCAGATATTCTAGAAAGAAAACGAGAAATACGCCAGCAAACAGGGAAGTCACGCCAGCAAGCATTACAATCAGTGTTCTCTTTGGTCTAATTCGTTTTTCAGGTGGAATTGCCCGATCGATTACCTGGAAGGTGATCCCATCTTTGGCCTCCTCAACCTTTGCTATCTCATACTGCTGTGTTAATAACTCAAAGACCTTCTCCTGTATCAATGTGTCTCGTTTTAGCCTTATATACTGTAATCCTAAAGTAGGTGCCTCGGAAAGGGAAGGCAATGCCATAGTTTCAGGAGTGCCCCCCTTAGAGTCCATCATAGCCAACTGTTTTCTCAGCTCTCTGAGTTCGTCCCTAATACGGAGGACATCGGGATTAACAGCCGTAGAAAACTGCTTCATTACTCCGAGCCGAACCTCTCTTACTGTGATCTGGGCCTTAAGTTCAGCCAGTTCATGGATGACAGCCTCTGCCTGTGCATCTGCTGCCACTATCTTGGTTTTCGTTTGAAAACTTTTCATATTCTCTTCTGCCTGACGAAGTTCCTCTTTGACCTTCTTCAACTGGGCCTCTAAGAATATTCTGTTCTTTTTTGCCATAGAAAGGGTGTTTTCATTGATGAATTTCTGAAGTACTGTAGTATAATGATTGGCGATATCTGCTGCTATTTTAGGGTCCTTGTATTCGACAGATATGCTTATAACCCCCTTTTTCTTATCGTCAGTAATCTTTGTTATATCGGTTAAAGACTTCACGGAATCTTGAAGAGTAGGGGGTTCCTTTTTTCCTTTGGAAAAGACTTTCATTAAGTCAAGGGTTTTAATTATATCCTCGGCAAGTGTTCTGCTATTGAGGATGGCAACTAACTTATTTGCAGAAGTCCCCCCTCCGCCTATATTTGATGCCATACTTCCTACAAAAGGGAGTGAGCCAATATTTTGCAAAAGACCGGAAAGTTGTCCTCCAGATGACTCAACTGGCATGATAGTTGTCTTGGCCTGGTATATCGGGGTCATGAGGAGGCTTATAATAGCCATTGAAACAACGGATATTCCAACTATCCAGGCGATTATTTTCCACCTCTTTATTATCACTTGCAAGTAATCCAGAAGATTTATCTCGTCTTCTATTTCCATTTCCATAAGTTACCCCTTAAACCTCATAGTAATGACTTGCGGCTTAGTTGGTTAATTACACTAAAATGCAACAATTAAGACCCCGGCTGTAGTAGCTATCTGGAAAAGTATTTGTGTTATGTCCTTTATATTACGCATCCACGCAATCTTCTCAAGTTTTTCAGGAACAACCACGGTGTCCCCTGAATCTAATTCCTGTCCCTTGCTTTCCCACCTATTGGAATCGCTGTTCCAGGATATGCCTAAAAAACCACCTCCAGGTCTTCCTGCAGTTCCATCAACCTTCAAGACATATACCCTTTTTTTGTCAGCATTTTCGGTGTATCCACCGGCTAAATCTATATATTTTGAAACCCCCTTGTTTTTATCATATACGAAGGCCGTCTGGTTATATACAGAACCTATGACTTGGATACTCATGGGATTTGGAGGAACAAATAGGCTATCCCCATCCTCAAGTTCTATGTCATAAGGGGTATCCTTTAGTATATCAGGCTGGTCTACCTTTAAAACCATCCTGCCCATTGCCTTAGCATTTTTCAGAGCAGTTACGAATTCTCTTTTCTGCCTAACTTCAGATTCCTTAATCTTTGCTTCCTCAGGGGATAAAGCAGCCCCTATGTCTGCTGACCCCCTTCCTAACAACTCTTTTTCAAGTCTATCAACCATTTCATCAATCTGCTTTTGTTGAAGTTCTCTGATTCTTTCCTTAGTAAATACGGCCCCCTTAAGATAGGCTTTGTCTGTATAACCGCCTGCCCTTTCGATAAGGGAGGATAGCTTTTCGCCTTTTTTAACAGTGTATGTACCTGGAAACCTTACCTCACCAGAGATAGCTACTGTCTTATATAGATACCATTCCGGGACCATACGAACAAAAAGGTAATCATTTGCATTAAGTTGGATATCACTTTCGGATTCTCCTGTTAAGGCTCTTTCAAGATTTATTAACATCTTCTCAGTTATTGGGCCCTTATTTGTAACATGTACCCTGGTTAACTCTGCCTCTTTATTGTATGCATAATACTTAAGCCCCCCTGCCATTAAAATTAAATCCCTTAGAGTCATTCCAGGTTTAAAACCATATTCACCTTCTCTCTGTACTGCCCCTGAAATTTTTACAATTCTCCTGTCTTGAACAATCTGGAAAATTTTTATTACATCCCCGGATTGAACCATAATATCATTTGCCCCAGAAAGGTCGGATTCAAATACTGTCTGGCGAGAATTATCAACTATCCGCTCAATCTGAATCCTCCCCTTAAATGCAATTTCGCTTAACCCACCGGCTGTTTCTATTAATTGGGGTATCGTTTTGTCCCCTTTAAGCTCATATATGGCAGGGTTGTTAACGCTACCTGCAATTGCAACAAGAGTTCCCACTGGTGGTATAAATATTACATCCTCAGGCATGAGTCTTACATCCTTTGTCTTATCCCCTCTTAATAGAAAGTCATACATGTCAAAATGTACAATGGTATTGCCATTTCTCTTGACCTGTATATCCCTCATAGTTCCAGTCTTACTCGGACCACCTGCCTCGAAAAGGGCATTGATGAGGGTTGAGAGAGAAGAAATGGTGTATGCTCCTGGACTATCAGTATTACCAACAACATAAACCCTGATCGTTCTAAGAGACCCCATACTCAAGTTCATTTCAAAGCCGGTATAGTATTTTGAAAGTTCCCTCAGGAATACATCCTTTAATTCATTAAATGTCAGTCCGGTTACTCCAATGGTACCTACTTTTGGAAGGTTTATGGTCCCATCCCTATCAACAATAACGTTCCATTGCCCCTCAATCCTTCCCCATATATTAATTCTTATCTCATCACCGGGTCCGATTACATAATCTGATCCAACAGGTACTTTATTAACAGGGGCAAAGGTGGATGGAGGCTGTCTGAAGAGGTCATAGCCAAACTGTCTGAGATCAGTGGATACTGCAAAAGGACTTTTTATACCTAATATTTTAAATGCGGAAATTATTGCTTCAGATGTTCCAATTAAGAAACCAGCGTCAATTTTAACTATTTTAATAGGGATTGCGATCTTATCCTTTGGCAGGTTTTTTGACGAATATTGAAAAGTTATACCTTCAAACCTTTTCAAAATATCGAATTGAAATTCTGTAATTTCTATTATTTTCTGAGAAACATACTCTTCAAACTCTGATGTTTTCTCTTCTTTAATAGACCTGGCAGGTTGCTGAACAGTTTGTTCGGTATTTTTTTCAGGTGATGGCTGTTGTAAAGTAGGTAACTGGCCCTGTCCAAGTGTAAGAGATTGGGTAAGCCCCGGAGATAACTGATATCCAGGCATTATTGGAATTGTCTGAATTTGCTCGGAAAATGCACTGGCTGAAAATACAAGTATAAGTAATAAGGCTAATAAGTAAGACTTAATACTTAAGAAATGAGATATGATACTAACCGGTTTTATCATACATATACTCCCCCCCCCCAAGAAATTATGGTAACCCAGACTATTCATATATACAAAGAAATTGATTATTTTTTTACTCTTTCGATACTTTCTGTCAAAACCTGGTTATTAACTCACCCCCAAAAAAGTGATAGTCCTTTTCTACTCCATCAACAAAGTTTAGATTATTTACCCTCTCAAACCCGTACCTTCCCCTAATTTCAATCATATCAGTAACATTATAGGAGACATCTACTCCAAACTGATAGCGTTTTTCCTGAACGGTCTTGCTTAAACCCCTAGTTTCCATATCAATATCTATCCCTGCAATGAGGTTATTGTTTAGGTAGCTCGTAACCCTTGCAAAGATGTTCTGAGCATTACTCCCTACATGATGACCGAAGACTCTTCCTATATAGAAAGCTGGATAATAACTGTGGAAATACCAGAAATCGGGTCCTTGTCCTGGACTGGTATGCACATACTCTATTCGCAGGTCAGTTTTTCCGGTTAAAAAAAGGTCTTTGAATAAAAGACCTACAAGATGAGCCCTGTGGTCTGGAGGGTATCCTGTATCTTCTGCGCCAATTTCTGCGTAAAATTTAATGGATCTCAGTAGTTTGGTTTTGTGATTTATATCGTGAACCCAAAATGAAAAGTCAAAGGCAAACTGCTGATTGCTTTCCTGCTTTCCTGAGAGATTTCGATTGCTGTAAAGCACTTCCAGTGTTTCAGTAAAGCTTAACTCTCTTCCTTCACCACCAAAGATGGCGATATGGCTTAATCCCATCTCAAGGGTTGGGAGGGGTTTTATGTTTAGTCTCAATCCATACAGATAAGGTTCAGGTATGGGCCTGTCTTTCTCAAGTTTTGACAGCATAAGTGTAACCTTAAATGGCCCTAGGTATCTGAAAATCCAGGGTAATAGAATAGGTCTGGGGTTACTAATTTTCAACATATCAAAGGGTTCAGCATTATTGGTCATAAGCAGTGAACCGTGGTATCCGGGTCCCCACCACATTGAATCTCGTCCTATTTCAAACTCGACATTACTAAGGTTCAACTTTGCATACCCCTTTTTTAGATTAACAGTGGTATTCTCCTCATCATCAAGGTTTTGGTTATACTCTAATATAGGCTGATAATACAGAGATATAGTATTAAAAAGATCGCTGTAACCCGAGACCTCCAGTGAAGCGTTATGGTTGTCCCCGTACCTAATTCCATCATTATTATAGATTGTGTAGTTTCCGTCGAGCAGATGGTATCCAATTTTAAATTCATTTATGGGTTTTATAAAAGACTTACTCTTAAAATCATCGATTGTCCCAAGATTGTTTAATTCATCCTTGAATTCCTTTTTAAGCTTTTTCAGAAGAAATAAGGTTGTATTATCTACTTCCTGTCCGGTTTCCCCCTCTGCTTCTAAACTCATGGCTTCATTGATTAGCCTAGCCACTTCCTTTCTGGTAAGTGGTTTGGTATTGATTAGTCCGCTCTCTATCAGTCTAAGGGAAGCCAGTCTTTCCAGGGCAGGGTAAACCCAACTATCTATATTGACATTTACGGAAGTTTCAGAAAGTGCTGGGAAAGGCAGAGCAATGATCAGAAGAGCAATAAAACTAATATACAGTTTAGATTTAAAAAAATTTGTCTGGGTAAAAGTTTTTCTTACTTCAGCTGATAACCTTAAAAAAACCAACTTTATCATAAATAAAGTTATAACCCCTTTTCTATGCGGAAAGATAAAACCTGAAGCATTTCAAGAATTTTTCAAATTTATTTTGTCAGTTCAAGCAGCTGTATATACCAGAAAAAAAGCGTGCTGTCAAAGGTTATTAGTCAGAAGAAAGCTTAACACTATATTAAGTCAATGTTAGGACGATTAGGCTTGTAAGTTGGAATAATTTCGTGCAGGATACGAATAACGGAAGGGGCATCTTGTCTCTTCGCAGAATTCTTTAAGTCTTCCACCTTTTGGAGTAAAAGTTCCCTTGATAAAGGGTCTTTAATTCTGGCTTTGAATATATTGGGATGAACAGTAGGCTCAACCCCTTCCTCTGCGTTTAAAAGCTCTTCAAAAAGCTTTTCCCCTGGCCTAACTCCAGTAAAAACAATAGGGATATCCTTCTCTGGCTCAAGACCGGAGAGCCTTATAAGTTCACAGGCTACATCATATATCTTCACTGGCTCGCCCATATCCAGCACAAATACCTCTCCACCTTTTCCCATTGCCCCTGCCTGTAAGACTAAAAGAACTGCCTCAGGAATGGTCATGAAATATCGCTTCATCTCAGGATGTGTGACAGTGACAGGCCCACCGTGCCTGATCTGCTCCTGAAAGATGGGAATAACACTTCCCCGACTTCCTAAAACATTTCCAAACCGTACAGCGACAAATTGGGTTGTTTCCATGTGGTTGAGGTTTGTTATAAGCATCTCAGCCACTCTTTTGCTGGCTCCCATAACGCTGCTTGGGTTAACCACCTTATCTGTAGAAATGAGGATGAACTTTTCTACCTTATTCTTATAAGAAAGATCACTCAGTGTCTTTGTCCCTATGATATTTACCCCAACGGCTTCTTCGGGGAAATCCTCTATTATTGGAACATGTTTGTACGCTGCTGCATGGAATACTACCTGGGGAACAAATTTACTGAAGATATTGCCCATTTTTTCTCTGTCTATAATGTTTCCCAGTTCGGGATAAATGGATAGGTGAGGATGATGTTCTTTTATTTCCATGTTTATGTGGAAGAGTGTTGTTTCATCAATGTCTAGAAGTATAAGCATTTGTGGATCAAACTTGGAAATCTGTCTCACAACTTCTGAACCAATTGATCCCCCCGCCCCAGTTACCAGGATCCTTTTCCCCTTTAGATATGTTTTTACATGGGCATATTCAATTTCTACTGGTTCTCGACCCAGTAAATCCTCCAGAGCAACCTTTTTAATATCCAGGATGCTGATATTCCTGGACATAATCTCTCTGGTACCTGGAATAATATAAATATCATTTATCTCTGCTTTGTGAAGATAATATACAATATCTCTGATATTCTTGGAAGAAGCCGAAGGCATGGCAATTACAGCTAACTCCACTTCCAACTTTTTTGAAATCTTTGGGATATCTTCCCTTTTTCCGGCAACCTCAACTCCGTGTATAGAGACTTTCTTTTTAGCTGGGTCGTCGTCTATAAAGGCCACTGGCAAATATGGGGATTTTTTAACCCTTTTCATATCTCTTACAATCTGTTCTCCTGCATTTCCTGCCCCTATGATTAGAGTATTTTTCTTATCAATGGCTGAGTATCTTATTGACTGGAGATAAACCCGCTTGGAAATCCTTAATCCCCCAACCATGAGTAGTGATAGGGCATAATATATTAAAAATATTGAACGAGGGAAGCCCTTGAATGACCCATTATAGGCTAGAAACAAGATAAAAGTTGAGGTAATTAAGGAACTTAGGGTTTGAGCCTTGAATATTCTTACAAGCTCGTAGAAACCCACATAGGACCATGTAAAGTGATAGATTTGAAAGAAGTAGAAAATAAGGATATTGAGGCTTACAAAAAGGGTAAGGTATACATAAAAATTTTCCAGGTGGACCTCTGGTACCAACCCTTCAAAGCGAAGGTAGAATGAAAGATAAAGGGCTAGGCTAAAAATAATGGCATCCGAAATCAAAAAGAACAAGGTTCTTTTGAAAACAGTCTTTCTAAATATTTTTTTTATTAAAGGATTGATAATCATTACTTTTACTGAATGTCAGTTAGTGGTTATATGTAGATTGCTTCTGATTGAGTATATGTGTTGGGAGATAGAATACAAATCAGGGAGAACAAAAATTGTATAATATTATTAACAAGATGAAACACACCGTTCCCGCTTACTAATTAACAATTTTTGATTGTATTACTAAAAAAACTATCATAGAAGTGCATGACTGTCAATTATGATTTTGTAGATTCGGCTTAATAATGTTCGGTATGGTTATTGCTTTATTAATAGATCTAAACTCCAGGGGTAAAAAGCAGACTTTTTCGATAACAAAACTGAAAAATATAATGTACGAATAAATTGTATCTTTATATAAGTATCTGAGGCTTTGATAATAATTCCTGAGACTTTCAGAAGCTTATTGTTAATAGGAACTTAATAAGATTATCAAATGGTTCTTGCCTAAAGGTATAGATTCCAGTAATATTAGTAATAAAAAATCTTTACATATTGAATTCTTAATCAACTACAGATCCAGAAGATGTCCAGGCTTTGTAGAAACAATCGAAACCTTTTGCACCTGGTTGAATATAATACGAAAAGAAGAAAAGGGGCTTTGTATATTTTGAATTAAGCCATTGAGGATAAATGATGCAAAAGAAAAGGCTTTACCTTCCAGCTGTAACAATACTTACAACGGTACTTACCCTTATTGTTCTACTTAGCATTTCAACCATCAGAAACTTGCATAGAGAAAGGGTTAGAATGGAAGAATCGCTTTTAAGGGATGGGGCAATTGTCCTTAGGAGTATGGAGGCATCCTTCCGTTCTGGTATGATGGGTATGATGAGTATGGCAGGGAATCTTCAGTGGCTTATGTCCGAGATTTCAAACCTTACAGACATCCGCTTTATAAGTATTGTGGAGGAAAACGGTATTATAATAGCTCATACAAGTGATAATTTGGTAGGAACCACCTATTCTCAAATGGAGAAACTGAGGGAACTTAAGGAACAAGAAGGGCCAAATAGTTGGTTTGACAAAGATGGGCAATTCCTTGTTTCCAAGAAATTTCAGCCTCTATTTAAATTTAGAGGAATGATGGGCCCAATGCATGGCTACAGGAATCCCATGATGCTTCCCTGGGGAGGGGGCTTAGAACCAATCCTATCAGGAAAAACATATGCCATAGTGGGTCTAGATACCCGTATATTTGATGAAGCAAGAAAAAGTGATGTACAACATGCCCTAATGATGGGTTTGATCCTGTTTATACTGGGATCGGCAAGCCTCTATTTCATCTTTCTTGCTCAGAGTTACTACATTGTAAATAGAACCCTTGATTCCATGACTACTTATACAACAAATATTGTAGATAACATGCCTGACGGAGTTATTTCCATCGATAATAAGGGAGAGATTGTCACAGTTAATAACAGGACAAGGGAGATTTTTAACTTATTGGGAATACAGGATGAGCGCACAGAGCTAAAAAAGAGGTTTCTTTCATTTGCAACTCCGCTTCTCGAGTCGTTAAAGCATACAAGAAGAGTTCTTGAAAGAGAGGTCGAGTTCCCTGCGGATGAAGGTGAGGCCATTCCTCTTTCGGTTAGTGTTGCCAGACTTATATCTGAAAATGGAGAGGATATAGGAGCAGTTTTTATACTGAGGGATCTGAGAGAGATAAAGGAGCTTGAAGAGAGGATAAAGAGAAGCGAAAGGCTTGCAAGCCTGGGGAGCCTGGCTGCGGGTATGGCTCACGAAATCAGAAATCCATTGAGTTCCATTAAAGGCTTTGCACAGTTTTTCCTGAAGAAGAACTCACCTGGAACACAAGATTACAAATACAGTGAAGTAATGATAAAGGAGGTAGAGAGGCTCAATAGAGTAATATCAAACCTTTTGGACTTTGCCAGGCCTAAGGAGCTTATGAAAGAAAGGGTTTCCATTATTGATCTAATTCATCATAGCGTTGAGCTTATCCAAGATGATGCCAGATCTAAGAACATCCAGTTAAAGATAGATATAGGAGAGGGTATGCCTGAGCTGGAACTTGACAGAGACCAGATCACTCAGGTGCTATTAAACATAGAATTAAATGCCTTGGATGTTATGCAAGAAGAGGGGGAACTTAAAATTAGTTGTTTTATAAGAATGGATAATAGCACTGTCGTCTTAGAAATCGAGGACACAGGACACGGGGTATCGGAAGATGAACTGTCAAAGATATTTGACCCTTACTATACCACAAAGAAGAGAGGTACAGGACTGGGGCTTGCTATTGCCTACAGAATCGTTGAAAAGCACAATGGAACCTTATCGGTAAGGAACAAAAAAGGTTCTGGAACGATATTTAGCATTGAGTTACCCATCCCATAGAGGAGTCGTATGACTAAAAAAACCATCCTTGTTGTTGACGATGAAGAAAGCCATAGAATAATGCTTAGTGCCCACCTGAAAGAGGAGGGCTTTGAGCTGGAAGAAGCATCAGATGGACAGGAAGCTGTTGCTAAAGTTTCTGAAAAGTTTTTTGACCTTGTCCTTATGGATGTAAGGATGCCAAAGGTTGATGGGATAGAGGCTCTACAAAATATAAGGAAGATAAATCCCACTGTTCCTGTTCTTATGATGACTGCATACGGTTCTATCAATTCTGCAGTACAGGCTCTCAAATTAGGTGCGGAGGACTATCTTACTAAACCTCTAGATATGGATGAACTAATCATCAAGGTTAATAAGATTCTTCATTACAGACAATTAGAGGAAGAAAACTTATTAAATAAGGAAAGGCTAAGAATAAGATTCGACTTCTCCAGCATTATTGGTAAAAGCCCAAAAATGAAAGAGTTATTTGAAGTCCTTTCTATGGTTACACCGACAGATGCTACTGTGCTTCTTCTTGGGGAGAGTGGGACTGGCAAAGAGATTGTGGCTAATGCTATTCACCAGAACAGTCCTAGGAGGGAAAATCCTTATGTCAAGGTTAATTGTGCAGCACTCCCAGACACTCTACTTGAAAGTGAGCTCTTCGGCCATGAAAAAGGGGCATTTACCGGTGCTATATACAAAAAAAGAGGGAGATTTGAACTCGCCGATGCTGGAACAATATTTCTAGATGAAATAGGAGAGATGTCTCTTCCAACCCAAACCAGGATTCTTAGGGTTCTTCAGGAGAGGGAATTTGAAGCCGTAGGGGGCACGAAGACAATACAGGTGAATGTCAGGATAATTACAGCTACAAATAAGAATCTTGAAGAAGAGGTTAAAAATGGAAGATTTCGAGAAGACCTCTACTACAGACTAAATGTTATACCAATTAAGATCCCACCTCTTAGAGAGAGAAAGGAAGATATCCCTCTCCTTGCGGAGCATTTTCTTTTTATATATAATGAAAAAAATAAGAGGAGTATAAAAGGGTTTGAACCAAGGGTAATTGATTCATTAATTAATTATATGTGGCCTGGAAATGTTAGAGAACTTGAGAATATCGTTGAAAGAATGATAATCATGTGTAAGGATGATGTGATAACTTTGGACGACCTCCCCTCTGATATATGTGGATCAAGGCAGGAAGAAGAACAATCTGAAATTATCATGGGTACTACTCTCAGAGACACAGAAAAAGGGGTGATCTTTAAGATACTGCGTCAAACTGGTGGGAACCGAACAAAAGCAGCATCTATTCTTGGGATAACAAGAAAAACTCTCCAAAATAAAATAAAAGAATACAGATTAGAGATATAGTTGCAATACTTATCTGTATAAAAATTACTCAATATCTGCAATTTTTAAAATGCTCCTATGTGAAAAAATTATGCAGTAGGGGGCTTCAGCATACAAATCTCCTTTCTCTTAGTCATCTATAATATATTAAAATCAATAGGTTATATATTTCCCAATATTTTTTTCTCATTGTGGCATAGCCATTGCAATTACCTTATTACAAACATATAAAACAAGGAGGTTTTAGTTATGAAGAAAGGATTGATTGTATTGGCTATGGTTTTGGGGATAGGGCTTGGAGGTATTGCCTTTGCCGGTTATTCGGGAAATGGAGGTTATGGGGGACACATGATGCTCCCAGGTTATGGTGCTGGCTATGGAGGTCATATGATGGGACCTGGCTATGATGGTTTCAGGGGAAATATGTTGGGCCCGGGTTATGGTGGTTATTGCTGGAACTCTCCTCGTAACTATAGAGAGACTAAAGATATAACTGAGAAAGAAGTAAAATCCATACTGGGTAATTATATCGGTCCAAACCCTAATCTGAAAGTAGGAAAGATCATAGAGAAAGATACCTACTTTGAGGCAGAGATTCGCACAAAAGAGGACTCTCTGGCAGCAAAGCTTTCCGTTGACAAAACAACTGGATGGGTCCGCCCCCTCTATTAGGACAGACAAAGGGTCAGGGGGTAGCCCCTGACCCTTATCTTCTAGTATTTTCCTTTTATTCTCTCCTTAAATTATTCTTAATACTTCAATAGATTATCGGGAAACCGAGACAATGGTTTATAGTAAAACCAGAATGTAAATTATATATACTTTGTTAGAGTAACCCATTATCTAAGCCTTATTTAACATATTTGTTATTCCTCTATATTCTGCATCTGTACCGTCATAGTCATAGCTTGAATCTTCGCCTTTCGTAGGTATTATTGTAAATCTGCCCTGAAAAAACCGTGAAGTGATATTTTCACATTCTTTTATACTCAGGTTCTTTTTAATGAAGTATTTTGTGTAAACGTTTGAATACCCCAGATTGCGAGTGATCTTGAATAATTCCATTTGAACCTTTGGATTAAGCGATTTGCGAAGATTATAGGCTGTATTTATGTTATTCACATTTAAAAGATTTGGATTAACAAACATCAGTGATGAGAGCCTAAACCCCTGTCTGTCGTTTTCATCCTTTATATTTGAAATCTGAAAAGTTGTGTCATTAATAAGATTTATAGGCCTTCTACCAAGCTTATCCTGACTCTTTTCGATAAGTGCAGCGGGTAGGATTGCTGCGGAATTATGCTGGTAACCCTGAGCTATAGAAAGAAAATATTCGATAAATTCCTTCGTAGTTAAAGGCGAATCTGAAGCAACAAACAATGCATGTTTATTGTCATTGTAAGCAGCGCTTGCAGCGTATCCCTTGATTATATTTCCAGCAAAAGAATTATGCTTGACCTTTTTAGATATTATCTTAAAACGTTCAATTGCGTGATAAGGAATTCTAGAATTCTGGTTTTCTATTCGGAAAGGTTTATCAAATTTCCTGAGGAATTTACCAAGACGCTGTTCAAGAAGCATCTTATGACCTACAATCACTATTTCGTCAATTAATTCACTTTCAAAAAGCTTTTCAAGTATAAACTGAATTACGGGTTTTTTTGTTGCTTTTCCATTCTTAAGAATTTTAAATTCTCTTAAAGGTTTGTATCCGGTCTCTATAAACTTTTCTCCGTAATGTTCTGCAACTATTCTGCTGTATTTTTTTACCGTTCGTTTGTTGTTGTATCCGGCCAATAATATAGCACTTACCATTTTATTTCCTCATAAGGTAAGAGTTAAATGAAAGTCTTTAGAAAGTTCCATTTATCTTTAATCACTTGTAGGGAGAGATGATTGTATTTACAAGCAACAGTGTACTCATAGTACGGTAGGTGAGTAATATATTGTATAGTTAAAAAAGTCTAAGGATAATTAATACCACGATAAGGTATCGGTGTGATAAATTATTCTATCAGTTTATCTCTCTCTTTGTTCCAAAGCACCCAGTCACTTATATCTTCTTTTTGTGTGAAAGAAACAGGTTCCAAGGCTTTACCATCAGGGGTAATAACAATCTGCTGCATTTCTTTTACTATATGTTCCCATTCCTGCAGGGTAACTTCACGAGGACCCTGTATCTCTTTTGGCCCCGTAACTTCCTTTGGTGGACCAATTTCAAAGACAGGTTTAGGGATTTCCTTTGGAGGGTTTTTCACATATACATTCCCAGAGTAGACTCTAACTAATACTCCCTTATCCTTATTAACGTCCATTCGATATATTGTACCCTTAACCCCAGCTACAGCGTTTTCACTGGAAATCTCAAAACTTTTCCCCTTCCCCAGAAACCCCTTGGCATTAGCCCATGTTCTTCCCAGAAACATTTTAACATTGAATGTTTTGTCACCGCTCTTCCTGTCGTAACTTAGATCACTAACCATGAAACTTGTATTATCTGCAAATCGAACAAAGCTTCCATCAGGCAGTTTTATTTCTATTAAGGCTTTTTCACCCGTATTTATTCTGTCCTCTTTATGGAGGATATCATTCACTTTCAAGAGGGCCCCTTTTGCTTCAATTTTTTGCAGAACATAAACTTTCCCCTGGAGGAAGGTAACAGTAGCCTCATCTTCGGATGATTTTACCTCTTTAGCAGATGAAATAGATGCAAGTAAAAAAATAAGCCCTATCAAAAATATTACAGATTTAGAAGTCTTCATAGATAATATTTAGTACAGCAGATTATATATGTTGTTAGTTACTCGACTTTTTTTAAAGTTACCTCGATTGTTTGAAGCGACTTGCTTGAGTATAATTCTCGGCTATAGGGAGCATATCCCTCTTTTTTTATCTCTATCTTGTGAGTTCCGCTGCTAAGTTTTATATAGCCAGGGTTACCGTCATATCTATTTGCCTCTCCCATAGAAGCACCGTCTATAAAAACCTCTGCGTCACTGGGGATACAGACAATCTTTATTGCTCCTTCATTGCCCACACCCATAGTGGTTTCCTTTGGGGTACCACATCCCATCATTGCTATAAAGAAAAGAAGAGAAATCAGTATCAAATTCTTCATAATAGACTCCTTGTTCGTATCTTTTTATTAATTAATATTAGTATAAGCAATTAAGTTTCAAGATAAAGAGCAAAAACCAGTTTGAATTATTGAGCTTTAAGTTTGACTACATCGTTAATAGTTAATCCAGAGCCAGATTTAACAGTGGCCTTGGTTAAGTTTTCACCAACGTAACCTGTAACAAGCAATTCAGCCTTTAGTGGCCCTTCTTCCCTGCCTAATAATACATGAGTCTGCGGGTCATATATCTCTTCGCCCAGCGAATTAACTTTCAGAATATTTCCGATCTCTAATCCTACATCTTTGCCTGCATTTATATATACTGTTGAACCACTGACCTTAGCAATTCTTCCACTCCACTCGCTTGACTGTAACTGCTGAATAAGATTGTCCATGAATTTAGTAATGGCAGCCCTTAATGCGTTTTGTCCCATAGTCTCATCATAGCCTCCGCGCTGTCCGAGACCCAAAACCTCTGAAATCTTCTTTTCGAATATTCCTGAACCAGAGTCAGCAAAGAGTATCTGACCTGTGGTGGTATCCACTACCCTGACATCCACGGTACACTCTGCCTTCTGCACCTTCTGTTTGTAGACTCCGTAATCTTTCCCTTCTGTTTTGACACCAAATTGAGAAATAGAGCCTGTTACCATAGCGTTTAACCCAAGTATTTTACCTGCCTCAGCAACTGTTGCAGGATTAATTGCACCTGATTGTCCCAAAGCTTGTTCGCCAAGAATTTTCTGTAATTGAGCTCTCTCTATTACAATGAATGCACCTGTTTTAAAAAGTTCGGTAGTAAGAATATCAGATGCTGAGGATCCAAGTCTTCCTTTCCCATATGTTGTCTTATTTACGAAATCAACTATTCCTACCCTCTTTTTGGGACCTTTGGAGACGATTTTGGGTGCTTCTTTTTCAACTGGGGTTTCGGGAGAGGGAGCTTTTGTCATGGTTGGCATTCCGGCACAGCCAAAAGTGAATAAAAATAATGTAATAATTAGACCTGTCCTTGTCTTTTTGCTTAACATGGTAATCCTCCTAAAATATTGATAATTTCCAAATTAGGTATGTATAAGTTAATGATAAATATCATTTTCATTTACAGGGCATATTTAATATTATTTTAGAATTTCCAACATCTTGTTAATTATATTAATTTAGAATAAAAAACATTAAGGGGCTAAACAACTACCCATTGCAGGTGGAGCGTACTTATGTCCATTGGGTAATGTAGAAAATGACATATTTATTACAGCCTGGGCATAAGGATCGTATCTTTTTAAGGCAGCAAATCCCACGTTCTGCGTAATAGCATCCTTGTCGGTCCCAAATTTCTTTTCAGAAGCTATATGCTGGGATTCCCAGAGTTGTTCCCCTGTTTTTGTATCTATAAGCTGAAATCTGGCGCCAACTTTAATTGAGGCATAGACTACCAGGAAAGTTGTGCTCCAATCTGTTACTGTACTATATAGCACTGCGTCAACATTGAGGAGTTTTCCTATTTCCTGAGGGGACATGGTATTAAGCTGGCCGGCCTCCCTTATATCTTTTTCGGCAAGTTTTGAATCAATTTCTTCAACAGAAGGAGATACATAACCCTTATAGCATATTATGTTAAGGAGTTTTGGTCTGAATAACTGCGGTGCATCCATGTCTACTGTTTCATTTTGAACAGGCAGTACAGCAACTGATGTTGGGATTTTTGATTGGTAATCAGGAACTAAGGTATGAGGTATTCCAGGTACACAACCGATTGATATAAAGACGAGTATAACCCCTAGAAGGATAACTTTAAGATGTTTCATCTGTATCTCCTTTCGATAAACAGCCTATTGATTTTTAGGTATAATGGTTAGTTCTAGAGAATTCTGAGAAATAGAGGTTATATTGATTGAAAAATCCCCGAAGTTTTTGCTTGACAATTCATCAGCAAGAGATTGGGAGTCACCCTTTATATCTATATCAACTTTGGCTACCCCAGCATTTATATTACGCTGATAAACTCCTTTAACACCACGAACTTGCTCTTGTAATATATTTTTTAATTTTGTGAAATCCTTATAACGAGACACTCCGTTTATAGTCAGTTGAACCATTGTTGTTCCGCTAACTTCCTGCCCCCATGTACTTATTATCTGATCTATGAGTTGAGAGGCCAGATCATAAGAAGCTTTTTTGAGGGCTTCAGTACCCCCTGTAACCTCATCTATGTGAACTGCTGCACCGTGAGAGTTTGCGGACGCAATAATTGCTCCATTATCAGTACGGATAGCCCGTGCTGAGATATTTGCCTGGACTGACTTCATAGATGTACCCATTACGCTTCCTGCGAGTTTTGCCAATGCTTTCCCAACTATCACTACCTCGGCATCATACTGATTACCAAGAGAAACAGCTGTATTATCGTCCAGATTTGCTACCCGGTACAATTTGCTCATTCTTATATTCTCTGCTTTGGCTGCGTGATCAACAAGATTAAAACCTTTCTCCCTTAATTTTTCGACAAGAACACTCTCAGCAATTGATAGGTTTGCTTCAGATGCCTTATGTCCCCACCAGAAGCTGAGGTACTGTTGACCAATATTCTGTTCAGCAATCATAACCATAACTCTGGGTTTGTGCTTTCTTGCCATCAAAAGACCTATGGTAGCCAGATCGTTCTTCAAATTCCCGAGAGTTACTGTTGCTTCTACAATAACCTTATATATATTTTCTGCTGAAGTTTCCGATATTATCTTGTATTTCTGTATATACCCTTCAGTTTTAGTATAAATTCTGTCGTTTAGAAGTTGGAAATTCTCAACCATAGTTTCCGAGGAAACAATAGTTCCCACTGCTTGTTCCACGGCTTTTCTAAGCGCATCTTCAACAGCATTATCCCTGGCCATGGCTTTATCATTATTGATAATTGCCCCTATCCCCTCGGACGTGATAACTTGTGACTGAAGCAGTTCCTCTCCATGGGCAAAATAGGCTGAAATAAGGATTAATAAAAAACAGAGTATCGCCTTACTTAATGTTTTCAAGATACCTTCTCCTCCTGTAAGATTGGAACATATCTTTTTTAGAAGAACCTTAATTCGTCCTTGAGTTTCCTTATGATAAGCAGGGCATCAGCCCCAGAAACAGGATTCATTGGAGCAAATTCCCCAGTAGATAAATCTACTGCTTCCATAATCCCTCTGGTAGTTGCAACCATTACCGCATTAAAATAAGGGAGATCATTTCTCAAATCGGGGAAGGGAGATTTATTACCAATGTATTTAGTAGGAAGCTTATAGTCTCCGGTAACCTTTGTTAAAATGTCTTCGACCATTATTGCATAAGATGCCCTGGTTATGAGATCATCGGGACGATATGTGTGGTCGGGGTAAGGTTCCAGTCCTTTTACACCAATATTCATAACGGTTTGGATATCTGTCCTTAACACATGGTCAGCTATGTCTGTAGCAGCTTCAGTTTTTTCAATACGATCGGCTTCAAAGGCTTTTGTAGGGGCTTTAAAACTGGTGTCAAATTTTTTAGGAGATCGTTTTTCATAGAGTTTTTCTAATTTCAGTTCCTGGACAAACAATGCAGCGATGTCCGCCCTGGTTATTTTGTCTATCAGGGCTATCTTTTTGCCTATCATACTTCCAGGTGCAGCCCTCTGAATCTTTTGAATCAGTTTCCACTGGTTGTTTGCTTCAATCAAATATTTATCATTTATATCCAGGACTTTTTTAAATATTTCTCCTGCTTTATCGAAATTATAGGATAGTTTATATGCATCACCCATATAGTAATAAGCAGCTGATGATTTAGGGTCGATTTTAATCGCGTCTTCAAAGTTGCTCTCCACTTCTTCAATCCAGTCTTCTTTTCTCTCAAATGAGTAAATTCTCATCATACCAACCAGTGCATTTACTTCGTCATTCTTAGTTTCGGCAAGTTTTTTGCCCTTTTTAGCGTTATCAAATGCCTCTTTGAAATTTCCTTCATAAGCATTTACTAAACCAAGGCCCGTATATGCAGAAGAAAATTTTGGATCTAACTGGATAGCCAGATTGAATTCGCGTTTAGCGTCGTTGTAATTTTCTTTCTCTATAAGTTTCATCCCACTAAATACATGATGTTCTGGAGTATCCAAGGCACTAACTGCTTTCCTGGCCTTGGGGGCACATGCACCCATAAAAAACAGAGATAGTATTAAGATAGAAGGAAAAATCCAGTTTATAAATGGTATTCTTTTTATCTTCATATTTATCCTCCGATTGGTTATGAATTTATTGTGTTTGATTTTCAATCTACAACGATTAACACCCGACATTGAGATAAAAAGCTGAGGTTTTTAGAAGTATCCCTCAGAATATTTGCGTCGGAGTTTTTGATAACAACGTCACTGTTTCCCCGTCCTTCGGTTTTTATCCCTTTAATTATAATGGGATTGTTTGATACTCTGTCGTTTTGCCTTGCAGCTCCGATATCTTTAACATAACCTACTATTCCCTGCTCAATGGCGAACTCTCTGGAAACATAGGCAGAACCATAAACCTCTCTTCCATCTTCATCAATAATTTTTGGGGACATAGCAGGATGGAGTTCCAAACCAGTTGCATCAATAATTAGCCCGGTATATACAGGGCTGCCTTTAGAGGGAACTAGCTGTCCACCTGTAGGAGGTAAAAGAGCTTCGGCAAAGGAACCACTAATGGGAACTTCTATAATGACCTCAACTCCACCGTCAGAAAAATACTTTTTATCAACTACTCTGGCTCCTCGAACGAAGCCCTCAACCTTGGATTGTATTACGTCATTTTGGGTTATAGCGTTTTGTACTGTAGTTTCTGAATCGATTCTTACACCTTTAACAGTTTCAAGAAGGTTTCTTAAGGCATCTACCTTGGCAGCTCTTTCTGCTCCTAGTCTTGCAACTGCTATATTGGGTGCAGAAGGATTTGGAGCTCCGCTTCCGGTGGCTCTTATCACATTCATGGTCCAGTTAACTTCACCCTGACCCATAGTTTCAATAACTTGATCTGTACTTAACCCAAGTACAACCCCAACAGATATGAATATAAGTAGCAAAGATAATGATATGCTCACCATTGTTGCCTTTATTTTCATTTTAACCTCCCTACAGTACGTGGTTTACTTATTAAACTCTTTACTTAAAAACCATATATATTTATTGTTGTAACTACATCTTAAGACCCAATGAAAAATCGAATATATTTTATAGTAGATTCGTTGTTTGTCAAGCAAAAAACGGTAACTTCTATTCGGAGATAAACCTTTTAAAGGGTACAATTTAACCCTATTGGCATCAAGAAATATTATGTGGACATAGGCAGTTAGTTATTCTTCTGCCCTATAAACGAGGATAGAGTTTTTAGGTTATAATGATGAACATTAAGTTTGTCTATCTTTCCTTTTTATTTACTCTATTTAATTGAAAGTATTAAAGCCTGACACATATACCCTTTTCTTTCAGGTATTCCTTAGCCTCATGAATAGTATATTCCCTATAGTGAAAGATAGAAGCAGCCAGGACTGCGTCTGCATTTCCAGACATAAGTGCATCATATAGATGCTCTAAGGTACCTGCCCCTCCGGACGCTATTATTGGAATACCTGTATGGTCAGAGACAGCCCTCGTTAATTCAATATCATAACCATTTTTAGTGCCGTCACAGTCCATGCTCGTAAGCAGTATCTCTCCTGCCCCCATCTCCTCCATTTTTTTAACCCACTCCAGAGCATCTATCCCGGTAGGTTTTCTGCCTCCATGTGTATATACTTCCCAACCTCCGTGTGCTGTCCTCTTTGCATCTACTGCCACAACAATGCACTGGCTTCCAAACATTTCAGCGGCTTTTCCTACAAAGTCTGGGTTATTCACGGCAGCAGTATTGATAGAAACCTTATCTGCACCGGCATTTAAAAGGTTGCGAATATCCTCAATATAGCGAATTCCACCACCAACGGTAAGGGGCATAAACACCTCTTCTGCAGTTCTCTCAACTACATTGAGGATTATATCTCTTTTCTCATGAGAAGCAGTAATATCGAGGAAAGTAAGTTCATCTGCCCCCTGCTGGTCATATACCCTGGCATTTTCAACAGGGTCACCTGCATCTCTGAGACTAACAAAGTTTACTCCTTTGACTACACGCCCATTCTTTACATCCAGACAGGGTATTATCCTTTTTGCTAACATCGGTAACCTCTCATCCTCTTATCCCGTAAGCCGTAAATCGGGAATGGGGGAAACCCCTCGCCTTTAGGCGAAGACTTCAGTTCGATCTTCTGTGCTACAAGGGTTCGAGGGGTCTAGGATTCCAGAGAAATAAAAAAATATTCTTTCTTGATCACTTTACCCCCTTGAATCCTCAAACTATCAGCTTTAGCTGGTGGTAGTTGTCTTTTATTCCAATTAAGTCTCAAGGTTCACGGGTTAGCCTTATGGCATCTTCAAGTCTAAGTGAACCTGTATATATTGCCCTTCCGACTATAACACCTGAAACCCCGTATTTCTCTATCTCCATAAGATCTTCGATGTCACTGATTGTATTCACTCCACCAGAGGCTATCACAGGAACGCTGACGGATTGAGCAAGTTCTTTAGTTTTTTCTATGTTTGGGCCTGTTTGCATACCATCCCTTTTGATATCGGTAAAAATAAAGGCTGCAACGCCAAAACCTTCAAACTCTTTTGCCGTATCTACCACCTTCTTTTCAGTAACTTCAGTCCACCCTCTTACAGCAACCCTTCCGTTCTTTGCATCAATGCCGACAAGGATTTTCCCGGGGTAACGTTGACATGCCTTTTTTATCAAACCTGGAGCTTCAAGCGCTGTTGTCCCCATTATAACCCTGTTTATACCAAGTGAAATGTATCGATTGATAGTTGCCAGATCTCTTATCCCGCCGCCAATCTGTACAGGTATCTTTATTGATTTGATTATCTCTTCTATGATTTCTCTATTCTTTGGGCTGCCGGCAATAGAACCGTCTAGATCTACAATATGTATTAATTCAGCTCCCTTGTCTTCCCAATTCTTTGCTATTTCTGCAGGATTATCGGAAAAGATTGTGGCCTTATCCATATGACCCTGCATCAGGCGAACGCATTTTCCCTCTTTTAAGTCGATGGCCGGTATAATAATCATGAAATGTAACCTATTCTAATTTTTTTAATCCCGGAAATTTATTAAATACTTTTTCAACACCGTGTTCAGCCAGTTCATCTGCGGTTAACCATTTTCCCCCGGTTTTGATAAAATCAACCAGTTTAAGTACATTTTCGCTGAGGGATTTTTGAGTTTCATCGAAGTAACCTTCCCAGATGCCTTTATTATCTATCAGGCTTATAAGATGAACTTCAAACGCCACTGATGCCGGTTTCCTGACGGAATAAGCATATCCTTCACGCTCCTGGTAACGGTATACGTAACCTACTAAAACGGCATCTGCGTTGAGCTCTTTCCCAATTTGAATCGCAGTTTTGAGAGGGGATGTTTTTAACTCGTCATATGCTGCCTTAGAAATTGTTTCCTCTGTTTGGTTAGTTTGCAATACTCTATAAAAAGTTAGGGCATTTAACTTTTGATAAAAGAGGTTGGTAAGTCTTTTTTCAGCATAAAGAGGGACATCCCCGCCCCTGAATAATTTTCCACATATTGGACAACTGACAACTTTACCTTCTTTTTCTATTGTCTGGAAAGGTAATAGAGCGATTGTATTAACATTGTGAATCTTTTCTATGGCAGTTTGAGGGGGATTAGCAGCCCATAAATGAGTACTTCCCATTATTATAATGCTTATCCAGACAACTACTAATTTTAAGAACAGCGATATATATCTTTTTTGAAGATTCATAAGATTCCTCCTGTTGTTTTTAGTATCAAAAAAACGTACGGAAGTACCTCTATCTTAACGTACTGAAATTTTTTAATATCTGTAACCCTAATTTTTGACTCTTTTCCGGGTGGAACTGCATAGCTATTATGTTGTCTTTCCAGATACTGGATGTGAATTCAATTCCATAATTAGTTGTAGTGGATATTATGTTCTCATCTTCAGGGGCAACGTAGAAAGAATGAACAAAATAAAAGTATGAGTTATCGTCTATCTGTTCATAAACCGGTGCCCTTTTTTTGAAGTTCAAGGAATTCCATCCCATATGTGGGACCTTGAATCGTAATACTTCCTCCTGATTATTGCCGCATGATCCAGTGAGATTGGTAGGAAGACGTACCACTCTTCCTTTAATAATATCCAATCCTCTGGGGTTTCCAAACTCTTCGCTTTCTGTGAATAAGATCTGCAGGCCAAGACATATCCCCAGAAAAGGCTTTCCTGATTCAATAGCTCTGTATATGGAATCTACCAGACCAAGCTTTTCCAGATTATTTATACAGTTTGCAAATGCTCCCACTCCTGGTAATACGATCGAAGAAGCGTCGGAAATCTGTGCCGGAGTATTGGCTATTATTGCCCGGCTGCCAACCTTTTCCAATGCTTTTTGAACACTTCTCAGATTCCCCATTCCATAATCTATTACAGCAGTAAAACCCTTAGCCATTTATAATTTGCCTTTCGTCGACATTACCCCTTCTATTCTTTTGTCAATTGAGGTGGCTTTGTCAAGTGCCCTGCCAAAGGCTTTAAAGACGGCTTCAATTGTATGATGGGTATCCTTGCCGTACATAACATTGATATGTAATGTAATTCCGGCGCTGCTACTGAATGCCCTGAAGAATTCCCATATCAATTCTGTATCAAATTCACCTGTTTTACCTTTCTTTAGTTTGTTGTTATAAACCAGAAAGGGTCTGTCACAGATATCCAGAACAACTGAAGCCATAGCCTCAACCATTGGTACCGATGCCTCACCGTATCTTACTATTCCATCCTTCTTCCCCAATGCCTGTTTAAATCCTTCACCCAGGCATATGCCCACATCCTCAACAGTATGATGAAAATCTACAGAAGTGTCCCCTTTGGCTTTAATCGTTAAATCAAAGAAACCATGCTTAGCCATCAAAGACAACATGTGATCCAGAAAAGGAACTGAGGTCTCAACACCACATATTCCTGAACCATCGATGTTGAGGTCTAACTTTATATTCGTCTCGGAAGTCTTTCTTTCAATCTTGGCTTTTCTTTCCATAACTGCCCTCTATCTACCTGTTGTTGTTCAAAGGGGAATTCCTTTGGACAACAACACGATTAATGGTTTTTTAGAGTTTTTAAAAGTAGAATATCAACGGCTTTCCTTCATGTCAAGAATATTTAATATTTGTGATAATGGGCTGACATAATAATAGGGGACAAAGATGGATTCTATTAATTATTAATATGTTGAAGGACCTTATTTATTTTGTTAATATATTCAAAAAAGACCCTGTTGGGCTTCAAGGAGTCATGAATGGCTGTTCATATAATTATTGATGGATACAATTTAATTAAACAATCCCCTGTCTTGAGCAGATTTGACTATATGGATATAGAAAAGAGTCGAAACGAGTTAATCAGCAGACTGGTCGCCTATAAGAAGGTAAAAAAACATAGAATTACCGTAGTTTTTGACGGCGTTAAGGGTGGAAGCATTAAACAGGAGAGAACCAGAGATAGAGGAATAGATGTTATCTTTTCCAAAAAAGGCGAAGAAGCGGATGAAGTGATAAAGAGGGCTGTCAAGGTTGGGAGGGAAAGGTTGGTTGTGGTTACCTCTGACCGCCAGATAGTCGATTTTTCTGAAAAACGGGGAGCAGCCGTTATACCTTCCGGTGATTTTGAGATGAAGATGGAGATGGCGACCTTCGCAGAAGAGAAGGGGTATGATGGTCTTGATGACGAGCCGGTTAATGAGGCTATTCAAACGAAAAAGAAGGGACCGTCAAAAAAGCTTTCAAAGACTCAGCGCAGAGCTAATGTAAAGATCAAAAAACTTTAGAGAGGATTAACTGGTAGATAGAAGGGGAAGAAAAAGGGAACCCCGTACGGTAGCACGGGGTTATTTATTATATATAGACTTAAAAGCCCATCTGCTGTGCAACTATTTCCCGATGATAATCACTGTCTCCGTATAAGAGCTCCAATGTTTTGGCTTTTTTATAGTAAAGATGTAAGTCGTGTTCCTCTGTGAAACCAATAGCACCATGAATCTGATGACCTTTGGCAGTAACCCTTTTGAAGGCATCACTACACCAAGCCTTTGCCATTGCTACTTCTTTGTCACAGGGCAATCCACAACTGATTGTCCATGCGGCCTGATATGTCAGATAACGGCATCCGTCTACGTCAGCTACCATATCTGAACAGAAGTGCTGAACTGCCTGAAGGGTTCCTATCGGCCGTCCAAACTGCTCTCTTTCTTTTGCGTAATTTATTGTCATGTCCAATGCTTCCTGCGCGCCTCCAACCATTTCGGCACACCTGGCCACAACCATTTTGGGCCAGAGCTTCTGAACAATAGACCAGCCATTATTCAGTCCTCCAATGAGAGCGTCTTCTTTTACCTTTACTCCTTCAAATCTTACTTCACACTGGTTGTCTTCTGAAATTGTATGGAGAGGAGTAACAGTGATGCCGGGGCTTTTGATATCTGCTATGAAAAGGGCAATACCATCATTGCCTTCACTCTCTTCAGCCCTTGCAGCAACGATAATATAATCTGCTATATTGGCATCGGATACAAATAGTTTGGTGCCGTCTATGGTATACCCCTCATTTGTCTTGGTAAATCTGGTTTCTATCCCATCAGGCTCATAACTCGCGGAAGCCTCCGTAATGGCAAGGGTCAGTATTATCTCTCCATTGGCTATTCTGGGGAGGAAAGTATCTTTCTGGTCGTCATTGCCTCCTTCCAGAATGCTTAACCCCCCAAGGATAACAGTTGAAAAGAAGGGGCTTGGTAAACATGCCCTGCCCATCTCTTCTATAAGAACAGTTAAATCTAAAAAACTACCCTCCATACCGCCATATTTTTCAGGAAAGATAAATCCCATCCATCCCAGCTCAGCCATTTTGCTCCACATGGCAGGAGAATATCCTTTTTCATCCTTGATTATCTCTTTTACAAGGGATTTAGGACATTCCTTGGCAAGAAAGTTTTTAGCCATGTCCTTTAGTATTATTTGTTCTTCGCTAAGACTAAAATCCATTTATTTTCCTCCTATGTTTGCCAGAATTTAAGATTTTACAACAGGCAGGCCAAGTCCTCTGGTTGCAACAATATTTTTCAGGACTTCCAAGCTTCCACCCTGTATGGTGTAAGATACGCTCCACAGATATGAATCTGCTGCATCCCCTTCCATTGGGGCATGTTTGGAACCCGGCAAGAGCTGACCATAAAGTCCAAGGATCTTTGTTGCAGCATCATTTAAACGCTGTTCAAACTGAGTACAGTATGCTTTACATAATGCTGCCTCATAGTTTGGTATGCGTCCCTGGCTCAGTACCCATGCAACCTGATAGCAAAATAGCCTTCCCACCTGATATTCGATTTCGAGTTCAGCCAGCTTGTTCCTTACGAAAGGATCCTTTGACATAGGATTGCCGTTTTTCTTTTCATTCTTTACGTATTCTTTAAGGTTTTTAAAGAGTGGATAATTCTGCATGAGGCGTTCAAGCCCTGCTCTCTCATAGTCCACCTGTGCCATAAGCTGATAGAATCCACGATTCTTTACACCAACAAGGCTATCTTTAGGTAATTTAACGTCCTCAAAGAATATCTCATTGAATGAGTGGACACCTGCCATGTTTACGATGGGACGTACGGTTATTCCGGGTAACTTCATGTCCACAAGAAACTCACTCAAAGCCTTGTGTTTTGGAGCTTCCAGATCTGTCCTTACCAGGCTCCATAGGTAATCTGCCCTGTGACCACCTGTAGTCCAAACTTTTTGACCGTTTAGTAAATAATGATCGTCCTTTTCGATTGCAGTAGTCTTTACGGATACCAAATCTGATCCGGCATTCGGCTCACTCAAACCGAGCGCTATAGATATGTCTGCATTTATTATTCTTGGCAGGTAGTATTTCTTCTGTTCATCACTGCCAAAATGGATTATGGCAGGGCCAACCTGCCTGTCGGCTATAAAGTGAAAACCAAAAGGTACCTGATATGAAAGCATCTCCTCCATAACTATTGTTCGGTCTATATAGCTTCGATTCTGTCCTCCATATTCTTCAGGCCATGTCATCCCTATCCAGCCTTTCTTGGACATCTCTTTAGAAAGCTTTTGAGAATGGCCCTCGACCCAAACATTGCTCTTAACCTGGAACTCTCCGTCTCTGACCTTTGTTTCGAGAAAGTCTCGAACTTCTGCTCTAAGCTTCTCCTGTTCCCTAGTAAAACCAAATTCCATCTTATGTCTCCTTATTCATTCTGAGGAATATTTATGAGTGCAATAAATCACAGTTGGATAAGTCCGTGTTTCTTCCATGGCCTCTCATCTACCTTGTCTTTCATCAAATTAAGTGTGTTTATCAGTATAGCCCTGGATGCCTCAGGTTCTATTACATCATCGATGTATGCTCTCTCTGCTGCCATATATGGATTAACCCAGTGATCTTTGTATTCCTTTGCCCTCTTCTCTGCTACCTCCTTGGGGTTTTCTGCCTTGGCGATCTCCTTGGCGAAGATGATACTCGACGCTGCCTCCGGCCCCACAAGGGTTATTTCCGCTGTCGGCCAGGCTAAGACAAAATCAGCCCCCATAGGAGCATTAGCCATACATAGTTGTGCCCCGGCATAGGAATGCCTGAGAATAAGGGTTATTTTGGGTACTGTAGCCTCGGTAATGGCATGTAGCATCTTTGATCCGTGTTTTATTATCCCAGCCTCCTCCGAGTTCTGACCTATCATTACCGCTGGTGAATCTTGTATATGAATGACTGGGAGATTATAGGCATCACAGATCCTTACAAACCGTGCATGTTTGTTTGCAGACTTATAATCGATGACACCTCCCATAACCATGGAGTTATTGGCCAGGATACCGACGGGCTGGCCGTTAAGCCTTGCAAAACAAGTTATCATATTCCTTGCAAACCTGGCTTTATATTCGAGAAAGTACCCGTTATCTACAATCTCCCGAATTATCCTGTACATATCAAAGGGATGTCTGGAATCTTCTGGCAGGATGTCCAATATGCCTTTATTGATACGATCCGGGGCATCCTCTGTCTCTACGATCGGTGGTTTCTCCCGATTGTTCGAAGGGAGCAGGCTTAAAAGCTCTCTGGCTAGCGCAATGGCTTCTTTGTCATCCTTCACAACGAAATCGCATAATCCGGTTATCTCACTATGAACTTTTGCTCCACCCAACTCCTCTTCTGTCTTGTCTTCCCCAAGCATAGTCTTTACAAAGGCAGGACCGCCCATATACATACGGCTGATACCGTCCACCATAATGATAAAATCGCTTAACGCTGGACTATATGCAGCGCCTCCGCCACAGCTGCCCAGTAAGAGAGTGATCTGGGGGATAACACCGGAATAAAGATTATGCCTGCGAAACAACTGGGCATATATCTCGCTGGAGTCCTGCCCTTCCTGTAACCTGGCCCCCCCTGAATCGAGTATCTGGATGAAAGGAGAACCGCATTTTGCCGCTAAGTCAATGATTTTACAACACTTCTTACCATGCATCTCCCCAAATGTTCCTCCCAATGCGGTATAGTCCTCGGAGGTAACGAACGCATTTTTCCCGTTTATATTTCCGCTGCCGGTAACTACAGCGTCACCAGGGATTTCCTTTTCTCCCATGCCAAAATCCGTACACCTGTGTTTTACCAGTGCATCAGTTTCCATGAATGTGCCAGCATCGAAAAGGAGATCAACCCTCTCTCTGGCGGTCAGTTTCCCCCGCTCATGCTGCTTCTCTATGGCCTTTGGCCCCCCCATCTGTAAAATTTTATTCTTACGCTCCCTTAAATCCAAAAGTTTTTTTTCATTAGAATTCATTTCTCTACACTCCTTACTGTAGTTTTTTGGTGAGATTTCGTCTCGGTTTTCGGAATTTATCTAATTCTAAACAAGCGGATTTCTTCATCTTTAGGAAGAGTTTGGCATACAAATTTATATTTAATTAACAACAGAGAGATTATAAGTAAAGTAAAAAATTTGTGCAAGGTAAAAAACCCTGCACAATAAATTTAAAAAAATCTCTGTAATACCAAGATGATAATATCCTATTTAACACAAAGCAGAAATGCCCTAATTAATACAGATGTTGTACTCCCTTCTTTTAAGATTTAAAAGGAGGGTAGTATGTCAGGAAAGAACATTGTGCATTCCTGAATTGGCTTGACACTTTATAAAAAATGTGTTGACTTTTAAATATTTTTAAGAGATTTTATTCGTAGATTTGATGCTGTTAAAACTCACAATAGGCTTAATACAGAAGCTGCAAATCTGAAGGCATTTATATTTCGTTTTTCAAAAAACGTTCTTTCCATTGGAGGGGGCGACTTTCACAAGATAGTCCATGTTTAAGAAGCTTAAGCAGAGTTCAATAATTGTATTGTAACTATTGAGGTTTCTTTAAATAGAACTTAGGAGGTATTTATGTCATGACGCAGAACAAGGGGAATTTGAAGTACTTATTTGAGAAAGGCCGGATTGGTAATGTAGAACTCAAAAATCGCATCGTAGTGTCTCCTTTTGTGACTCTATACGGTGATGATTTAGTAACTGATCAACTGGTCGATTTTTACGCTGAACGCGCTAAGGGAGGTGCCGGGAATGTTCATGTAAGTTATGCTTATGTAGATCCGTTGGGAAGGACTTACTTTCAGGCTCTCGGTATTAACGATGATAAGTACATGCCCGGTCTCAAGCGCTTGGCCGATGCTATCCATGAAGGTGGCGCAAAGGCCACTCTTCACCTTGCCCATGGCGGTAAATATGCGCCCTCTTCAGTAACCGGTATGCAGGCAGTATCTCCCTCGGCGATCTTCTCCAAATGGACCAATGAGATGCCCCGCGAGCTGACCGTCCCTGAGATAAAACAAATCATCGAGAAATTCGCCGAAGCGACTAGGCGGGCCAGAGAGGCTGGATGGGATTTCGTGGAATATAATGCCTATTCTGGTTACATAATCCGGGAGTTTCTATCCCTGGCCACAAACAAAAGAACTGATGAGTATGGCGGTGATCTGAACAATCGGTTTAGGTTCTTTCGAGAGATCATCCAGCGCAGCAGGGAAGAAGCCGGGGCCGATTATCCGTTGATCGGCAAGATCTCTGGAAACGAATTTGTACCCGAGGGGAATACCCTTGAGGAGGCCTTATTTATTGCCAAGGAATTAGAGAAAGAGGGAGTCAGTGCTATCCATGTTTCTCCAGGAGGCCATGATTCCACTGTCCCGCTAACGCAGGGATTTGTCCCTAGGGGTGCTTTTCTGTATATGTCCGAGGCAGTGAAGAAAGAAGTCAGTATACCTGTAATTACGGCCCACGTAAGTGATATATTTCTGGCTGAAAAGGCTCTCAAAGAGAGTAAGGCAGATTTTATTGCTTTTGCACGGCAGCTGATCGCTGAACCTAATATGCCTAACCTGGCTCGTGAGGGTAAGTTTGATGACATCGCAAGATGCACTCGCTGTTGTGAGGGTTGTTATGATCGCATATTTCAAGATTTACCAATGACTTGTTCAGTTAATCCAAGAGCAGGGCTGGAGAGAGAGACTGAAATGAAGCCGGCCAAGGAGAAGAAGAAGGTCCTGGTGATCGGCGGTGGGCCAGCCGGCATGGAAGCAGCCAGGGTGGCAGCTCAGAGAGGGCATGAGGTAACACTTTGCGATAATGGTCGAAGACTCGGTGGGTCACTACTTTTGGCGGGTATTTTGAATACGGAGCTTCCTGCATTTCTCAAATACCTGGTGGGTCAGGTCCAAAAACTACCTATCGAGATAAAGTTAAATACAGCTGTAAATCGTCCCTTTGTTGAAAAAATGAATCCGGACGCAGTTGTTGTAGCGGTGGGAGGAGAACCTCACTACCCCGATATACCCGGGCTTTACGGAAATAATGTGCTCCTCGCTAGGGATATGCGTGAGGTTATGATTCGCGCACCCAAGAGAGGCGGAGTGATTCAAAGGATTCTTTGGAAATTAAGTTCCCTCTTTGCAAGACATTTTTACAATCCATCGCTAATCAGATGGGGGCTGGGGTTTGGTTTTCCCTTTAAGAAGAGGGTTGTCATTATTGGTGGCGGTTTTGCCGGCTGTGAACTCGCAGAGGTTCTGTCGGAAAAAGGTAAGAAAATAACTGTCCTGGAGGAATCGAAACGCCTTGGTTATGATGTTGGTATGACCAATAGAGGCCCGGCTCTGAAGAGGTTGCGAGACCGTGGTGTTAGGTTGGAAAAGAATGCCAAGGTGACAGAAATAACCAAAGACGGAGTAAAGGCAAACGTGGATGGTTCTGAGATGTTTTTTGAAGCAGATACGGTAGTGTTGACTTTACCTGTGGCAGCAAACGAAAAAATAGCAAAGGAACTAGAAGATAAACGGTGGCAGGTCTATAACATCGGTGACGGTGCTGAACCTGGCAGGGTTCTTCAAGCTATGGCCTCAGGACTTCGCGCCGGGTATGATATCTAAGTAATATCAGAAAGATAATCTGCTTTTTAAAGATTTAAAGGTAGAATATTTAAGGTGATAGAAACTGAAAAAGAGAGGTGGTTTAGATGAATCAAGAAACTGTTTTATACGAAGTTAAAAATGGAGTGGGTATAATTACCCTTAATAGACCCGAACAACTTAACTGTCTTAGTACTGAGGTTACTGCAAAGTTCTCTTCTTTGATAAGTAAAATTAGAGATGATAGTTCAATAAAGGTAGTGATAATCACTGGCAGCGGGAGAAGCTTTGCAACAGGGGCTGATTTAAAGGAAGTTGAAGGAATGCCTTCGAGAGTGGAGTTCACCGGTTACAATGCTCGTGTGCATGATTTGTTTTTTGCAATAGAAAACCTTCCTAAACCTGTAATTGCTGCAATTAATGGCCTAACATATGGAGGAGGTTTAGAGCTGTCTTTGACTTGTGACCTTCGTTTGGCTGTTCCAAAAGCTAAATTCGCTGTTCCTGAAATTAACTTGGGTCTTATCCCAGGGGCAGGTGGAACTTACCGGCTGGCTGAAGTGATTGGTATAGCTAAGGCCAAAGAAATGGTTTATACCGGAGACCCCATTGATGCAGAGGAAGCCTATCGTCTTAACTTGATAAATAAAATAGTTCCTCCAGAAAATTTAATGGAAGAAGCTATTAATATGGGAAGTAAACTTGCAGAGAAACCTGTTCTTGCTTTGCGGGCAGCTAAACAGTGTATTAGCACAGAGTTCCATATGGATCATCACTCGGCAAGCAAGTTAGAGGAAGAGTCCATCATATCGTTATTTGACACTGAAGACCGGCGGGAGGGAGTTAAAGCATTTGTAGAAAAGCGAAAGGCAGTTTTTACCGGAAGATAAGAAACATAATTGCGATGCTGTTTCATTATAGATATTTGTAAACTTTACAACGAAATGGATTGAGAAGCGCTGTATAGGGGGTGGGTGTACTGAGTATAGAAGAGGGTGCAGAAAAGAGATTGATGGAAGATGATGAAATTTTAGACCTTGAGGAAGACTGCCTTTTCTGTAGAATGGTAATGGGCAAGGAAGAGTATCTGAAACTTTATGAAGACGAAACAACTTTTGCAATAGTTGATATCGCACAAATCGTAAAAAATAATGGTGATTTCATACTAGGCCGTTCTCTGATAATGCCGAAGCGCCATATAGCTCATTATTACGAACTTGAAGATGAAGAGGCAGGCCATCTTTTTATGGTTGCAACAAGAGTTGCCCGAAAGATAAAAAAGGCTTTTAATCCTGAGTTTGTCAGCGTTTTTATCCGTGGGCAACAGGTTGCCCATGCCCATATTATTTTACAGCCTTCTGTCGGTTATGGAGAGGACCCTACCGATGACCTTTTTATGGGGATGCGCGATTTTTTTAAAATAGCCCCTAAAGAGTCACTACTTGAAATAGCCCGCAAGATTAACGAGGCATAACAAAAAAATCAAAGTTTTTCTAAGGTTAAATAAAGAATAGGGTGGAGTTTTTTAGCTCCACCCTATTGCCTGAAAATTTGCTGTACTTTCCTAGATTGAGATATCAGAACCCCCATTAAGAAAGTATTAAATTGAATATTTAGTTATTTTGCTTTGTACTGTGCTTTCTCCGGCCAGCCAACAGGGAAAACCTGACCCGGCTTTTCACCCAGTTTTTCTTTGACTTTTGTCAATGCTTTTCGTTTAAATTCCTCTCTGGGCTCTTTGGGGATTCTGCCGTTTAGGATCGCTTCGGAACGAAGGCGGCGGCCTATAGTCTTCTCCATAATGGTACCCAACTGAAGGAGACGGTCAACATTTATGCCGGTCTCAATACCCATTTCGTCCATCATGACTACCATATCCTCCGTGGGAGTTAGGCCAACCACGGTAGCGTCCTTATAGTAATAATCTCCTGTACCTAAACCAGGGACACCATCGACAAAATTGGCAGGCTGGCCGCCCAGTCCACCAATGGTTCCCTCAAATATGTCAATACCTGCTTGAAGGGCAGCCAACACATTGGCCAAGCCCCACCCCCGGGTTACATGAAAATGAGCTACGTGGAGGTCAGTATTCGGCATAGCATCCAGAACCATGGAGAAATAACGATAAACTTGATCAGGCGGCGCTGAACCGTCATGATCCGCATGTTCTATGTCTGAAGCGCCTATATCCAGCCATCGTTTAGAGAATTCAACAGCATCTTCAAGTTTCGTAGGTCCTGAGATAGGGCTTCCCCAGATAGTGCTGACAGTGCCACACATCTTTATCCCTGCATCCGTTGCCTTCTTTATGCACCTTTCAGCCTCTCTCCAATAATCTGGCAGTGATGTGCCGGAGTTAGCAAAGTGGTGCTCTTCATCTGTAGAGACCATCATCAGGATACGATCAGGCCCCCAGCCCTCTTTTTTAGCCTCAATTGCCCTGTCAACCGACTTCTCTCTTATAGTGATGGCTGTCAATACTATTTCATCCCAATTAACGCCGGCCTTTGCCAACTTTTTACTCGCCCTCAATTTTTTCATTAATTCGTCCGCATCTTTAAACTGTGGCATACCTCTCGGGTTCCCAAAATTGGTTACCTCAATGTGGTTGAAACCGCACAGGATTAATTCTTCCGCATAAAAGAGTTTTGCATCTGTAGGTATAAAGTGTTCTTCATGCTGAAAACCATCCCTCACCGTTATATCACCTAATCTTACCTTTTTAGGGTATTTCAATTCCATAATTAGAACCTCCTCATCATTTTTTTTATCTGCCCTTGTATTCCGGTTTCCGCTTCTCTTTGAAAGCATTAAGCCCCTCGGTACGGTCTTCTGTGGGTATTGTTATGGCATAAGCCCGGGCTTCTATACCCAGACCGATATCGAGGCTGCATTCCATTCCTTTATTGATGGCAAATTTTGCCTGTTGTATGGCTATTGGACCATTTTCAGCAATCTTTTTGGCTATCTCCATACAGGCATTCATTAATTTGTCGGGTTCCACTACCTGGCTTACCAACCCGCAGGCTAAAGCCTCATCAGCAGGGATACGCTTGGCTGTGTATATAAGCTCTTTGGCCTTTGATATGCCTACAACTCTGGGCAAACGTTGGGTACCGCCAGCTCCGGGGATAATTGCCAGACTGGTTTCTGTCAATCCCATTATGGCATTGGAGGAAGCCACTCTGATATCACATGCCAGAGCCAACTCTAAGCCTCCTCCAAAGGCAAAACCGTTAACGGCAGCTATAACCGGGACTTTTACGTTTTGAACATTAGAAAATGTTAAACTGATATTATGAATAAACTTCTTGACAGCGTCTGGAGACATGGTCCTTCTCTCAACCAGGTCCGCCCCTGTACAAAAGGCTGCCTTTTTTTCACCTGGTGCACCGGTAATTATTATTACCCGGAGATCAGGATCAAAATTTGCCTCAGAAATAGCGGCATTGAGCTCATTAAGCAGGGCAACGCTAAGGCAGTTCATCGCTTCGGGACGGTTGAGAGTTAAGATCAGGATACCTTCCTTCACATCTTTTAACAGAATATCTGACATCTTAATTCCTCCTTAACAGGCTGTTGTCCACAAAAAGATTATTTAATACATATATAATAATATCCCGACAAAATGTCAACTCGAACTTACAAAGTTATCGACGAAATGTAAAAGCGTTGTTAATGCTCACTTTAATTAGATCACACTGAAAAATTCCCTTTTCCGCTCTCTGGAACAGGTTTTTTGACCCATCTATGACTTGCTTCATGCATTTTCAGAAACTCGCCCTTTGGGCTCAAACACCTGAAAATGCTTATCTTCCCCTTCGTCAAGATGGGTACCCAAAAAATCCTGCTGATGTTCGCCCCAAAGGAATTTTTCATTTTTCAGGACGAACTAATTAGGCAACTTTTTAGGTATGGTAACAATAGGAACCAAAAGGGAGGGCTAATACAGTATCTAAGATAACTTAATAGCAAAGCGAAGGATTCCGAGACTAAAAGGATTAAAATCAGGGCAATGAATGATCTTAAAATTTGGGGGATTCCTTATTGGAACAATAACATTAATGAACTTTTTATGAAGTCATCAACATTAGATTTTTTATTTGACAAATCTAGTTGCTTATGTAAATACTGATTTATTATATAAATATAAATGGGCGATTAACTCAGCGGGAGAGTGCTACCTTCACACGGTAGAAGTCACTGGTTCGAACCCAGTATCGCCCACCATTAATTTCAGGGACTTACGTGATCTACGTTTGTCCCTTTTTTATTTCTGCTAACATTTTGCTACCAATGTGCCCTAAAAAGCATAAAAATAATCTAAATAACCTCTTACTTTCCCGATACATCATAATTGTCTTCTGATTAGTTGTGAATGCTTAACGTTCGGTGTCAGCGGTTAGTGTTAGCCCGTCCGGCTGAACGTCGTTGTTATACATCTTTAATTCTTACAGACTGTTGCCCTTTATTTTCTGAGCGAGCAAAAGGGCATATATGGTATCGATACAATCCCACCCCCCTGCCATTCGGGTAGCCCTGGGTCTGATTTCCTGGTCAAAATTTTGGTTGCTTACAGGTTGCGGATATGGTGTTTAAATGATAGATTTTGCCCTATTCTGCAACCCCAAGTGCACTAACCTATTGAATTTACTGAATGAAAGAAAGAATACCGCCTTCAACACCATTCATATATTTTATTTTTAAATATCAACAAGTTATATATTTAATTAAACAGGCTATAGAAGCTGTATTACATTGTAGGGATAGTGTCCTCACTATTTTAAACCCGGTGCTCTTCTCCAATTCGAAACCGGGATAAGCTTATTTTGATCTGGATCGGCATGGAATATCCTATCGTATTTTATCCCTTCATGGTCATTTGAGGTATAGGTAACTGGACCAGCCAAACCTTGAGTATCAAAATTATTAATGGTCTCCATAGCATCTACATAATTTTCATTGTCAATGTCTCTTCCAGCTCTTTTTATCCCCTCTGTAAAGACCTTCATTACAACCCATCCTACTGTGTAGTTTTTGCTCCGTACTGGTTTTTCAGTTCCCGGACGATGTTTAAGGGTTATCTTCCTCATTTCTTCCACTCCCGGAGTGTCATCATACCACGAACTAACGGATTTAACGCCATAGAAATCTTTTGCTAACGGTCCTGCTATCCTTATAACGTCTTCTGAGGTAAGGGACGATGTC
>JBDRRJ010000036.1:0-58418 GCA_043825855.1 Pseudomonadota bacterium
CAATACAATCCTCATTGCACCTGTTAATCTTGGCACAAAAGAATTAATTGTGTTTTTTATCTCCATTGGAAAAGTTATAACATTGCCAACTCGAAGTATATCTTCAGCTCTACCCAATATCTTCTTCCTGTAGCCAGGTCCGGGGTAACCGCAATCACACTTGCCTGTAAATACCTGGACTACATCTCCAGAGGCATACTTTACATAAGGTATCCCTTCTCGACCAACGGAAGTAACAACTTGTTCACCTATAGCACCATCCTTTATCTCAACAGGTTCTTTTGTTACAGGATTTACCAGGTCTTCGCAGCAGATACTTAATTCCGGGGCAACCTCATGTAAATCTGTAAACTCATCAGAATTACAGGAACTGGAAGAACCTTCTCCGTTGAAGATAACCGACTCATGCCATTTACCACCAAAGGCACTCTCGATCCTGTTTCTTATTGCTGGCATCGCTCTTCCTGGCTCTCCTGAGAGAATAAGCTTTTTTAACCCAAGGTCTTTTATTTCTTTTCCGGTAATCTCTTTACATTTTCCTATTAGTGTTTCTGCAAAAGATGGAGTTGAAACTATCGCATTGGCTTTGGTCAATATTGCAAATTGGAATATCCTTTCCAGAGGCGATTCCATACCCATGTCTATAGAAAGAACACCTGCATGGGCAAACGCATTAACAAGGAGTCCCCCGCTACTGCCATATGCACCTGTTAAAGGGAAGCAATAGAGAATTCGGTCACCTGGTCCGAAGTCCATGAGCCGTAAGGATCTGGCATTAACTTCGTTATACCTTTCAACATCGCTCTTGGTATATGAAGCACTAAAAGTAGGGATACCAGTTGTTCCACTTGTAGTTTTTGCAACAATTATCTTCTCCAGGGAGACACATAAGTGTTTTCCATAGGGGTGTCCTTCGTTTTCTATGGTTTCTGCCTGCCCAATTCTTTCTTCCTCCTTTGTCGTCAGGATCGGTAGCCTCCTAAACTCTTCCCATGTCTTTAAACCCTCTGGTTGGAGCCCAACGGCATCAAATTTATCTTTGTAAAACTTTGAATTACTGTAGCAGTGTTTCAACTGTTTTTTCAGATTTTCAAACCTTACAGCTTCCATTTCGTCTCTCGACATTGTCTCTGCCTTTTCATTCCAAAGCTTTATATAAGACATTTATTAATTCCTCCCTGATAGTAGTTAGAATGATTCTAAAATTACTCATGTAACCAACTTCAAGATAAAATCTACAACGTCAGACAGCAAATCCTCAATAAGTTGAAACTTTGCAAAATAGAGCAGTAGCTACATTTAACCATCCACTTACTTATAACTAATACAATTGCCAGAGAAAATCCAGTGTTTTATCTCTGATAAACTCTATTCTTTTTTTCTTTTTGTACAGCCACACTATAGATATGCCAATTTTGGTTGCATACAGGTTGCGGATATAATAGTATACTGATAGAAGTCCTGGAGCAGAAATTGGTGCAAGTGGAAAATAAACAAGGCTTTAAGGTGGACATGGACTTGCACTTTGATGAAAGAAATAAGATATACTGGACATGTTATCTCCAACAAATAAATTCTCGAAAGGCAATGGGAACTGATTAAGGGTTTGTATTAATTTTAAATTTGTAGGATGACTGTATGAAGACATTGATCGTTACGAAGAAAGATATTGAAAAGTTATTGACGCCTTCGGTAGCAAATAAAACTGTTGAAAAGGCATTTAGAGCTTACGGTCTTCACCAGACAAATATGCCGGCAAAGAGCTATCTCTACTTCGAAAAAGGCGATTTGCGGTCTATGCCGGCTTATCTTCATGGTCAGGGGTTTAACATTGCTGGCATTAAAAGCGTCACCGTGCACCCCGAAAATGCCAAATATAATCTTCCCACAGTGATCGCCGTGATCATCCTTATTGATCCTAAAACAGGATTCCCTCTGGCGATATTGGATGGCACATATCTGACGAGTGTCCGTACCGGTGCTGCGGGTGCAGTAGCTGTGAAGTTTTTAAGCAGGAAGAACGCGCGAAGGGCTGGATTTATCGGTTGCGGCGTTCAGGCGCGCTCTCAATTGGCATGCATCCTGGAGGTACGAAAATTAAAAACCATAAAAATATGGAAGATGTGCCCGGATGACACCAATGCTCCCAGCTTCAGAGATTGGGTGGAAAGAACATATAAATTAGAAACGATCATATCGCAGGATATCGGAGCAGTAACGACCGGCGTCGATATTCTTATTACCACAACACCTTCCAGAGAACCATTAGTCACCAGAGTATCACCCGGCACGCACATCAACGCCATTGGCGCCGATTCGAAAGGGAAGCAGGAAATCGATATGAAGATTCTAAAACAGGCGAAAATAATCATTGACGAATGGAGTCAGGCATCACACAGCGGTGAAATCAATGTGCCCCTGCGTAAAAAACAGATTACGAAAAAGGATATCCATGCAGGTCTAGGAGACATTGTTACAGGGAAAAAAGAAGGAAGAACATCGGATGAAGAAATTACACTCTTCGACTCAACTGGGCTTGCCATCCAGGACATATCCTGTGCATACACCGTTTATAAGGCGCTCAAAAACAAACCGGGGGTGAAACAGATCGAACTGTTTTAATCTCCATCCATCTTATGCCGTGTTCGGAAGAGGCGGAAAAATTTGATCAAGAAAATCTGTGAGAAACAGAAGTATTCATTGGAAAAGGATTGAATTATGATAACTGAAAAGGTTCAACTGAAGAATGAACAGGCCGAGGGCTTTGTCATTCCCCTGGGGTCTCTCAACCTGGTTGGCGTGGTAACGGACATTGGGATGGTGGGCTGTGGAGCTTTCGATATTTCGGCGCTTGACAGCTTTTCCTATCCGGCGGCAAGAGTCAGATCGGAAAAGGGTGGCCCCATTGCGACTGTAGACGACCTACTTTCGGGCATTATCAAGGATGCAAATGATGGGGCGATAAAAAGGGAAGTCAGGGTTGGTATGACCGGCAGAGAAGCACTTGACCTGTTGTAACATGATAACCGTAATTAACGTATCCCAAACTATGATGGACAGATATCATGTTATTAATTTGTAATTAGGTGACGGTTGGGGTCAGGTAGTCCCATCGTAAGGAGCGTAAACACCAAAATAAAAGACCTAACCCTTTATTCCTTGTAAATTTTTTGAATGCCGCCGTTTTTGATGGCGCTTTTGTTTGCTCTTTCGAGTTTTCTTGCTCATAGTTCTTTATGCCTAACGACTCAAATCAGCCGCACCGCTTTTTGGTGTCGGCTGAATTTGACTTGTTAGGCGCAATACCTCTTAGCCCAGGACTATTAGCTTTATTGTTTCATATACTATTCAGTTACAGCACCCATTATTTGTTAGATACTGCTAATTTAATTTGACTCTATCGGGTTTAATGGTTTGGATCAACTTGTTTAGATTTGGTTTTGATGAGACAAACTAATGTCTTAACTGGTACTGGCCGAAGTCTCAAACTATACGACGTCCTAAAAAGCACCAGTCCAATACTTATTTTGTAAGAATCTCAAAAGAATCGTTTTGTTCGACATGAACCTTTCCGTTTTTCTTGGTGATAATGACAACAGTTCTAATAATTTCGTCCGGTGTTTCAGTTGAAATCGCAACCTCCTCTCCAATTACAGCCCCGTCCTCTCCATATGACTTTATAGTCAATACATCTACCGAATGAAATGAGTATTCGAGAGTAATGGGTACGCTGAAACCTTTAATTCTGAGAATCCGGTTACCGACCAATAGCTCCATTTTGTTAAGTTCTTCGAAAATAACCTCTCGCGTCTCATCAACTTCGGGTTTTTTTACCTGTTTGTTGTCATAATGATCACGCAGAATGAACTGTTTTAGTGTCAAGAAGTTGCTCTCACCTACAAAGCGAACCTTTGGGTCATTCAATTCCTTGATCCCTTTGAATATTTCCTTGACCTCTTTTTCCGTTTCCCTTGGAAATTTAAAAGCAGCAGGACCTCCAAGTGACAGGTTTACCTTGCTGAGCCGGAATTCGATTTTACCAAATTGATTCGACATTTCTTGTACATTGCTGACCTCTCGTAGAGTGATATTGAGTTCCTTGGCCGCTTTATTAGCTCCGATTGAAAATCCCGTTGTTGAAACAGCAATTACTTTGTCGAAACCAAACCGCCGTTTCCGTCCAGAGAGTTGTTCTATCCAAGAGCCGGGAGCAGGACCTTCTGAAGGACGGTCACGGCACTCTATCAACCACTTAAATGAAGTGGACCCGATCTTTCCTTCAATACTGATGTCGAATTCAGCAATTTGGTTCCCCTCACCGTCGAAGACCTTATCGTTTGCTGTAACGGTGAATCCCTTACCGAGCAGAAGTTTCTCGATACTTGCCACTATTCTCTCTAAGTCCTTGCCATTACTAGACATCGCATTCATCCGAAAAAAGTTCGTTCCTAACTTCTACATTGTGACTCCAATATAGCCGCCCGACATTAATCGCCAATCTATATCGTCATCTGAAGGACTGTCCAAGAATGTCCATAAAGCATCGCCTTGAGCTCTGATTAATTAGGTCAAGATCAACCTGTGTTGGTATTTCAGGCCTGGTGGAGATATTTTCCTTTACGTGGCTAACAAGTAATTCTCTAGTTCTGGTAAGTCCTCTATTTTTTTATTATCATAATTAATTATCAAGGTTAAAATAATTAAAATTTGGCTCTTTGTTCAGTTTATTGCATTATATTAAACAAAAAAAGCGCCCTTCTTCTTTGCTCTCTGTATTCTCAGAAACTAAAGAAAGACGCCTTCATAACCACCCCTTCATGATTAGGGTTTCCAACTTATGATCATCATTTAACAATATACTTATATATACAACAAATAGTACGTGAAGTCTATTCTTTTTCTTTGGACAGCAACACCAAAACAATGATAAGAATATTAGCCTTATTGATTTGAATATAGCATAAAACACTTTTGGGTGTTGTTATTGTTTTTTCTATTGTCCGTGCAAAGTATATGTTATATGTTAGAACACATGAATAAATAACATCACATGAAAACAATTGTTAAAATTTAAGAATCTATCCATGCCAAAAATAAGCGTTATAATCCCTACCTATAATCGAGCAAATTTCATTGAAGAAGCGATTGAATCGGTCCTTTCCCAGAGTTATAAAGATTTTGAACTTATAGTCGTTGACGACGGTTCAACGGATGAAACCGGAAAGCTCGTGCAAAGATACGGTGAAAGAATATTTTATATTTATCAAAATAAAAAGGGTGTGAGTCACGCAAGAAATACAGGCATAAAAAACTCCTCCGGAGAGTATATTGCCTTTCTCGATTCCGATGATAAGTGGTTACCGGATAAGCTTGCTACTCAGATGGATTTTTTTACTCACAATCCCGATGCCCTGATATGTCATACTGAAGAGATATGGTTCAGGAATAATGCAAGGGTAAATCCTATGAAGAAACACAGAAAGTACAGCGGTATGATATTCGATAAGGTTTTGCCTCTCTGTATCATAAGCCCCTCTTCTGTTATGCTTAGAAGGGAGATATTCTTTGATAAAATTGGTTTTTTTGATGAGAATTTACCGGCATGTGAGGATTACGATCTGTGGCTGAGGATAGCTGCCCGTTATCCCGTCTCTTTAATAGAAACCCCTCTGATAATAAAAAGAGGGGGGCATAAAGACCAGTTATCCGGGAAGTTTGTGGGTATAGACAGGTTCAGGATAGAAGCATTGGTTAATATACTGGAAAGCGGAGTTCTCTCCCCCGAACAGTACAAATCAGCGCTGAAGGAACTGAGAAAGAAATGTACCGTATTCGGCAATGGGTGTTTAAAAAGAGGAAAGACAGAAGAGGGAGAAAAGTATTTAAAGATACCGGATAGATATGAAATTCAACCACCTGAGACGAACTAATATACCTAAAACTTTTTAAAAGAGAACCAAAATACTATGGATATGGAATATAAACAGTTAGATATAAAATCGATTGACCTGACCGACACTACCTTTGTCATGACATACGGCTTTACCCTAACCCGGTTAAAGGAGTCGATTGAAAAAGCAGGTGTACTTAACCCCCCTCTGGTGAGAAAGAAGTCCGGAGAACAGTTCAGTGTAGTATGTGGTTACAAAAGGGTTCTTGCCAGCCGGGAAACAGGTATAGAAGAGTTGAGATGCGCTGTTATACCTCAAGATACTGAAGATAGGGATACCCTCCTAATAAGCCTTTATGATAATATCGCCCACAGGGTTTTTAATCCCATTGAGAAATCCATAGCCATCAGTAAACTTCAAAAATATTATTCAGACGAAGATATTGTTAAAAGATACTTGCCTCTCTTAGGATTGAGCCCTCATCTTTCCCTACTGGACAGGATCAAACCCCTGTCAAGTCTGGACGCAAAGATAAAAGACGCTGTTGTAGATGGAAGGATCGACGAAGGGGCAGCCATAAAGCTCTTGAATTTTTCAAAAGAAGACATAGAACCGATCTTTCAAATTCTCTCTACCCTGAGGTTCAGCAAAAATAAGCAGATCGAAATTATTGATACCCTGTTTGACATTACCAGGAGAGACGATTGCTCAACATCCAGTATGCTTGATGCCAATGAAATAAAGGAAATCTTAACTGATACCAACCTTAACATACCCCAAAAGGGCAGCAGGGTTCGTTACTTCCTCAGAAAGCTCAGATACCCCAGGATAACCGAAGCCGAGAATGATTTTCTGGAGATGAAAGGGAAGTTAAACCTGGAGGATAAGATTAAATTAACCCCTCCGCCGTCTTTTGAGGGGGACAGGTACGGTATTGAGTTTCAATTTGAAAACATGGAGGATATGGAAGAGAAGCTGAAAAAGATAGACTCCATTAAAGAGAACAAAGAATTCAAAAGAATGATCGAAGACTAAACGGAAAAGGGAATTTCTAAGGACGAACTAAATAGATGGCCGGATATATCCCCAGTAAGATTATTATAGATACCAATGTCAGAGATTCACTTATTACTCACAATATACTTAAAAAACTCCCAGATGTTCCGATAGAGTATTTAACTGACACAAGTACATGGATAGATGCCATACGAGGAAGTAAAGACTCATTACGCGCTGGGAAAAAGATGCTTTTACTCACGGAAAACAGGGGGAAGTTTCTGAAACCCTGCCCCGGCACAAAGGAATATATATGCTGTGGTTACCAAATACTGAACTTTGCAACCAACTGTAACCTTGAATGTTCTTATTGCATACTTCAGTCTTACCTGAATAACCCCGCAATGGTAGTATATGCCAATACAGATGACATGTTTGCCGAACTTGAGGATAAGTTAAGCCGGGATTCTGACTCCATATATCGTATTGGCACAGGGGAATTCACCGATAGTTTAGTCCTGGATCACCTGACAGGTTTTTCAAAACTGATAGTGCCGTATTTCGCCCACAAAGATAATGTAATCCTGGAGTTAAAGACAAAGACGGATAACATAGAAAATCTAATTGACATACAACATAAAGGCAATACAATGGTATCCTGGTCGTTGAATACGGAAGAGGTTGCCAAAAAAGAGGAAATCTTTGCTCCGTCAATAGATGACAGAATAGATGCAGCCTTTAAATGTCAGGAGGCAGGTTACAGGTTGGGTTTCCATTTTGATCCTCTGATATATTACCCTGGATGGGAGAAAGGCTACCAGAAAACTCTGAAGAAGCTCTTTGCAAAGATAGATCCCGGAAATGTGTCATGGATAAGTATGGGTGGGTTCAGGTTCATGCCTGAATTAAAGCCCATAATCCAGAAGAGATTTCCTAAAAGCAGGATAATATATGACGAGTTTGTTACGGGAATGGACGGGAAAATGAGGTACTTTAAACCTATCCGGGTAGAGATGTATTCCAGGATGCTGGAATGGATAAGGGATTATGATCCGGAACTGTGTGTATACCTCTGTATGGAGAGCCGTGAAATATGGAGAAAAGTTTTTAAGCAAGATCAGGTTAAAAGCAGCGAAAATCTCGTTAAAATACTGGACGGTAGAAAATGATTAAAGAGAGCATTATAAGGCCTAATGCGGAATCAGGGAGTGGAAGAGTTAAACAATACGAGCTTTCCAAAGGCAGAAAAGTTACGCAGATTACAACATTCTGTCCTTTTATTCTAGGCCCTGGCCCGACTAACATCTATGTTATTGAAGATGATGCCTTGATTATGGTGGATACAGGTATTCCAACCCATCTGGCTAAAAATATTTTCTATTACTGGAGAAAACAACCAATACCAAAAAAAGTGAAAGTCCTGCCGGATGATTATAGTGAGACTGAGCTAATAACCGGACTTAAAGAAGCGGGGTATTCCCTTAAAGACATAGAATTTATAATTATAACCCACGGTCATGTGGACCACTATCTCCTGGGTAACACCATAGTAAAAAAAAACGGGGCTGGAGTTTCATCACATATTCTGGATACTGATCGGATTTGTAATCCATGGGGAATCTCAAGGGGAGTGATCGAAGATCGTCCCAGGTACAAAGCCTTTGGTATACCTATTCCCAAATATTCAGCCTATGAATACCATGAAGAGGTCGTCCGAGAACCTTTCGACATGTATCTAAGAGTGGATTACCCTATCACTATTGATGGTTTTTTATCATTAAATGGATTTCATAGTAATTTTATTAAAGTAAAACATTCGCCAGGACATTCACCAGGGTCAATCTGCCTCATAGTCGGTTCAGAAGAGGACGAAGAAAAAACACTGATCTCTGGAGATGTTCTCTTATATCCAATAACCCCTCACCCCAACGATCTGGTTACATATCTTCGTTCTTTAGATGACCTTAAACAATTGGAAAATATTACCCTCACTCTTCCTGCGCATGACAAGAATATTAGGGACTTTTACGGAAGGATTGACTTCCTTAAGGAGCATCATCGTCGCAGACTCGAGTTGACATACAAAGCTTGCCGGAAGCCAACGACTCCCTGGGAAATAGCTTCCATGCCTCGATACTTTGATGTATTTGTAGATCCTGCAAAGTATAATCCTCTGGCAGGCAACGAGGCATTTGCTCATATAAAGCTTTTGGAAATGGCCAAAGGGCTATATCGGTCAAAGATAGATGGCGGAGTCTATTATTTTAAAAACTCAGGGGAAGAGTTCGATACCGTCTATAGAAGAATCCTGGATATCATCGATGATAGAAGTTCCACCATATTGTGATATTTTTACAATACTGAAACGAGCCGGAACAACCATCCACTATTAATTTACCTCTAAAATGGGAGTATCCCAGAAATAGTTTTGTCATAAGTGTGTTATACAAACTGGGATCACAACTTTTCTTGAATATAGAAAGGTTTGATTATGGAAAATTTAACTGAGTTCATAAAAAGCATGACAGGTTTAAGCCCTGAGCTGCAAACAAAACTATTGGCTTCCGTAGGCATTATTTTTATCCTTTTGCTTCTTCGTACCTTGACGCTGAGGATAGTATGGCGTCGAACTGAAGATGTCAGGACACGTTACCTTTGGCGTAAAACTCTAATCTATATAGTGGTTATCCTTAGTGTAGCTATGGTGGCTCGTGTTTGGTTTAAAGGCTTTCAATCGATAGCCACTTTCCTGGGTTTAGTATCAGCCGGTTTAGCTATTGCCCTAAAAGACCTGGTGGCAAATGTTGCGGGGTGGGGTTTCATAATTGTCAGAAGGCCATTCACTTTAGGAGACCGCATCCAGATCGGAGACTATTCAGGCGATGTTATAGATATACGTTTATTTCAGTTTACCCTGATGGAAATAGGCAACTGGGTAGATGCAGACCAAAGCACAGGCAGGATTATGCATATCCCTAACGGAAAGATATTCAATGAGACACTGGCAAATTACAGCAAGGGTTTTCAATACATATGGAACGAAATCCCTGTTCTTATAACCTTTGAGAGCAACTGGGAAAAGGCAAAAAATATACTTCAGGATATAATAAACAAACATGCAGAATATTTGAGCAAATCGGCAGAGGCAAGGGTAAAGGAAGCAAGCAAAAAATTCATGATATTTTACACTGCACTCACCCCTACTATCTACACAAATGTAAAGGACAGCGGAGTCCTATTGACTATACGTTATCTCTGCGCACCCCGTAACCGCCGTGGAACAGCTCATGCTATATGGGAAGACATTCTGCAGGAATTTGCAAAATGTACAGATATAGATTTTGCATATCCTACCCAGAGATTCTATAACAATCGGCTTGAGAAAAAGGCTGAGACTGAGAAATCATCAGACGAAGAAAATATTAATCCCTCTGAAGAGTGAAGAATAAGCTATAAAAGCCTCAGATTACAATGAGGATATTCGGTAGAGGTTGTTGCTTGAAATTGTCTTTAAACTACAAATCTAATATCGTTTCCCATATAAAAAAGAAGCACCCTGAAAATGTATCCAGGGTGCTTCTGTAAACATTTATTTTAGAAATATGTCTTAGATTCGTCTAACCTTGACTGCTTGACGTCCTTTAGGTGTCTCTTCTACTTCCAGGGTTACCCGTTCGAGTTCATTAAGTGAACGAAACCCACTGTCCTCGATGCCGGAATAGTGAACAAATACATCCCCATGAGTTTCTGTTTCAATAAAACCGTAACCTTTTTTTTCGTTAAACCATTTAACTCTTCCTTCCACCATAAGCGACTACCCTCCTTTCTTCTTATTTCGTACAGCTTGTAAGGAGTTACTTTAAAAGCAGCCATCAAACCGCATCGCTTTGGCGAAAGACAGATTTCAAATGGGCCTTAAATACTTACCTTAACTTGCGTACTACAATTAACTGCATCCATATAATTGATATGTTGATATTTTATATATCGATCATGGCCTTGTCAAGATATTTTCTCGTTGCTTATTTTTTTGACAGGGCACCCACCGGACATACTTCTACACATTCTAAACATGAATTACATTTAGATTCGACAAGCTGTCTGTTTTGGAATGTCCCCACTTTGGTTATAAAACCCCGGAAGTTAAAGTCCAGGACGGCCTCTTTGACAATTTCATTACATACATAAACACAGAGACCGCACAATACGCAAAGATTGGGGTTGTAGGTAAATAGAGGATGACTGTCATCTACTGGTAAGTCAGGAAGGATTTGAGGCAGCTTTTTAGGCTTAAGTTTAAAGCCCATCTCTCGGGAGATGTCTTGAAGGGCGCATTTCTTATTAGCCGGACATTCCTTACATATTATAGGATGTCTCGACATGATCAATTCGAATCCCATCCGTACTAATTGCAACACGGATTCTGTCCTTGTATTTACGACCATACCATCGGTTACCTCTTCGGTACAGCTGGTAACAGGTCCTTCTTTCCCATCTATTTCAACAAAGCAGAGCCTGCAACTCCCAAAGGGTGAAGGGTTCCCTTCAATTGCACAGAGATGAGGGATGAAGATACTGTTTTCCAAGGCAACCCAGAGCAACTTTTTCCCCTTCTCCGTTGTTATCTTTTTCCCGTTAATTGTTAAAGACAGGGTTTCCACATTTATCTCTAATCTGATGGATTGTCATACCTGGGTTCGGATTCAGGAAGCTCAGATACCGGTGATATCTTTATTACCGCATCATACTGAGCAGGACAGGCATCCACACAGCCCTCACACTTAACACATTTCTCCTGATCTATAGCTTTAAGGCGATCTCTTCTGGTATATATTGCCTCTGTTGGACAGCTGCCAACGCAGGCATCACATGCCCGCTGGCACTTTTCAGGCAAAATGTAGTATGCAATAAGGTCCTTACATTCCAGCGAAGGGCATCTTTTTTCTAATATATGGACCTTGTACTCTTCCCTGAAATAATTCAGTGTAGTAAGTACAGGGTTTGGAGCGGTCTTTCCCAGGTTGCAGAGAGAACCCTGTTTGATATTTTCAGCCAAATCCTCAAGCAGATCTATGTCCTCCATAGTCCCTGCTCCCCTTGTAATGTCAGTGAGGATATTAAGCATATGCTTGGTTCCAATACGGCAGAAGGTACACTTGCCACAGGATTCCTTCTGTGTAAATTCTAGAAAGTACCGGGCAGTCTCTACAGCACAGTTATCTTCGTTCAGAACCACCATTCCGCCGGAACCCATAATCGCTCCTGTTTCAACTATAGTATCAAAACATACGGGTGTATCCAAAAGTGATTCCGGAAGACATCCCCCTGATGGTCCCCCTATTTGGACTGCTTTAAATTGCTTCTTAATGGTTTTTGATAGCTCTCCGGCAACGTTTGAAGTTTTTATTATGGGAGGGATTCCACCTCCGATATCGAATATTATTTCTCTTAAGGTAGTACCAAAAGAAACTTCCACTAAACCAGTATTTGTTATCTTACCTGCCAGGGCAAATACGGCTGTTCCCATACATGTTTCCATACCTACAGAGGAGGCTTTTTTGGCTCCAAATGCCAGTATTTTAGAAATTGCTGCAAGGGTTTTGACATTGTTTATCAGGGTAGGTTTCCCCCAGAGTCCACTCTTTGCCGGATAAGGAGGTCTGGGTTTTGGCATTCCTCTCTTTCCCTCTATGGATGCTATCAGAGCCGTCTCTTCACCACAAACGAATGCCCCTGCTCCCTGATTTATCTTAATATCAAAGCTGATCCTGCTGCCCAGAATATTCTCTCCCAAAAGTCCTTGGTCTCTTGCCTGAGAGACCGCTGTTCTTAATACTGATACTGCCTGCGGATACTCTTTTCTAACGTAGATATAGCCGGATTCAGCCCCTATTGCATATCCCGCTATAATCATTCCCTCTATAATGGAATGAGGATCACTTTCCAGAATTGTCCTGTCCATAAAGGCGCCAGGGTCCCCTTCATCGGCGTTACATACAAGATACTTCGGAAATACAGGGGCATCTCGACATATTTCCCACTTCTTCCAGGTGTCAAATCCTGCACCTCCCAGTCCACGAAGCCCTGCAGCCGCTATCTCTTCTATTATCTCTCCCGGTTCCATATCAATTGCATACATTAAACCTTCATATCCACCTACTGCTATATAATGATTAATATTTTCCGGGTCTATGGAACCACAGTTTTTCAGTAGCCATCTCCTTTCCCTGGACCATCTTGGAGTTTCATAAACGGTAGGGATCATATCGTTTTCTTCCATAGCTCCTAAAGCCCACTCAAGGGCTGGGTCTTCTTCGTTGAAAAATCTCTTTATTAGTATGTGCGCTCGGCTGGGAGTAAGGTAACCATACATGATGGGAGGCCATCCCGGTTTGGAAACAACGGCCATGGGTTCAGCATAACAGTGGCCGTGGCACCCAATCTGAACTGTTCTGGCTTTAATTTTGAGATTCTTTAAAGTTTCTTCAAAAGAAGAAAGTACTTCAAGAGAACCGGCTGACTTTCCGCAGGTAGCTGTACCCACATAGATAGTTGACTCTCCTATTCCATCCGTGCCTGGAAAATCTTTTAATGCGTTTTCTCTAATCTCTTCAAATCTTTCCTTAACTGCTATTTCCATTGTCAGATTCTTTACCATTTCCTTTTGTGCCGGTTCCAGACGCTTCTCTTCTCTTAGTTTCAGCTTCTTTATTCAACTGATATTTCAGAAGTATGCCATCCACCTTGGTACTGTCCATTTGACCATGCACCTCTTTATTAATAACCGTTACAGGGGCTAAAACACAGCAACCTACACAGTTTACCCTTTCCAAACTGAATTCTCGATCTTCGCTTACTTCTCCCTCTTTTATCCCCAGCCGTCTTTCCCATGATTCCAGGATAATGCTACCCCTTCTTACATGGCATGCTGTGCCCATACATGCCTCGATATGATTCTTCCCAGGCGGAGTAAAACGAAATTGGTTGTAAAATGTAGCCACTCCATAAACAGTTGTTTCTGAGGTTCCCAGGTATCTGGCTGCTTCCATCATAGATTCTTCAGAAAGATAACCAAGATGGTCCTGAATTGAGAGAAGTATGGCAATAATATTTTTCTCTCCTTCCCAGTCCTTGAGTATCTTTTTGACTGTCTCCAATTCCTCTATATGCTCTGGTTCCTTTGTGTTATTCATAAAATTTCTATTTGAACCCTCTTTCTTTTTTCGGGATTCTCTTTCAGGGTTCCCAAATGGTAAGTAATGGAGGACTTTTTTATTATGAGGTACAGAATGGGAAAAAATATTTTAAATCAAAGCCATTTATAATATATGGTAAAAAGACCTACCGGTCAAGGTTAAAAAAGTTTGTAGGCCTCTATGAATCTATCGATACTGGTTTGTATGATTAACTCTGCCTTATGCAATTGATCAACTGAATTGAACTCGGAACTCAGACTGACAAAAATCTTATCAAAGGGCGACCCCTTAATACCAAGTTTCTTTTGATACTCTATCTTGGCTATGTGGTACTCTGTATAGGAGAAAAAGTACTTGCCAAAACGTTTCTCCTCACTCCTGAATTCCCATTCTCCCTTTAATCTAAAATAATCTGATATAATTCCTTTTAAGTCCGGTTCTTTTATACTTTCGGGGTTTATGGTTTCACCAAGAGCATTATTTATAATTCTGAAATATTCCTTTATAAAGTCGATATCAGTAATAACCAGACCATAAATATACCAGTCATCTGTTCCGTAGATAACGGCTTTTTTTTCTTCTTCAGTAAGGTAGGTATAACTCGGGCATTCGTGAGAGGCGCATAGTTCTTTGCCATAGAAGGAACTGTCCCGAAGGTCTTCCCCATTGTTCACCATGGGATGGAGAAGGCAACCCGTTCTTTTCCGATTTTCATCTATAAAACCCAGAAATTCGCAATTATAGATAGTCTCAAACAGCTTTGGTTGGAGAAATAGTTCCGAAATATTTTCCCTGTAGGTATCAAATGATTCGGAATTGTGCACCAAAGATCGGAAAAGATCGGTCTTTTTATGGAGCAAGGGTTCCAGAGTATCCCTTGAATGATCATTCCAGTTATACAACCCACAGCAGGCACCGCATGATTTCCCGCAATCAGGTTGGCATAGGTGTAGATAACTCATAGCTAAATATTCAAAACCTGAGGACCTTCAATCGTATGTCTCCATAGGATCCAGTCTTATATGGACAGAGACATCTTTCACTCCTGGAATGGTCTTAGCAACCCCCTCTATATCTTTAACTAATCTTTTCTCTTGTGACAGTCGGGCACTGGTTTGTATTGATACCTTCCCGTTTTTGGCAGAGACCTCGATATCGGGCTTCAGGTCTATCAGGGCAACTTTAACTTCAGAAGCAAGGAATAAATCATCCATTATCTTTTGAGATTCAGGGGTTGTCACAAAATCCTTCAGCCCTATAGTATGGCATATAATATCTACTGCATCATCGACAGTTATCTTTCTAATATGCAAAACCATATCATAGAGGCTGGGGTCCAATGTGTCGATACCATACAGTGATTTACTCCATTTTCTCCTTTGTTCATCAATCTTACTTAGAAAATTCAATGCCTTTTTTCTGGAAACCCTATCCCGATCCATAACCAGTTTTATACGATCTTCCATATCTGCAATGACCCTAACTTTTAAAACATGGGGCACCCCTTTGACGAAGAAATGTCCTGCCAGACCATGATATACTATGTTATCTTTTCGAAAATGTCCCAATAATGCCGATTGGATATAGGCAACATACTTTTCTTTTCCATAAGTTAAACGATCCAGAAATGAAGGAGCGTCCTGAATAGCATGAATGAGTTTTGTCTCAGGAACGTTGAATTCTCCCGATGCCTCAAGGAGAACGTCTCGAGCGATACATTCGTAGCCAAGTTTTTGGGCTACCTTTTCTGCAACTTCTTTCCCCCTACTATATGAACCCCTTGAAATTGTAATAATAGACATAACTCTTCTCCTTATTTATAAAGGTTATTAAAAAAGCTCTTTAGAGAGGTAAAATTATATTAGAGAAAAACTCTAAGGTCAATACAGATTCTAAACTAAACCTTTATTTAGCACCTAATAAACGGATTAAGCTCCTTCTCCTGTTTAACCGTAGAAGTTGGGGCAGGTCCATAGTTGTGTCCCGGCATTATTCTAGTTTCATCTGGAAATGTCAAAATTTTTGTTTTAATCGACTCCAAAAGAACCGGCCATGAGCTTCCCGGGATATCTGTTCTCCCCACACCTCCCACAAATAGAGTGTCTCCTGTAAAGAGATAACCGTTTAAATTAAGTGTAATCCCCCCGGGGGAATGACCGGGTGTGGGTATTACATCGAGGCTTAGCTTTCCAAATTTAATGGTATCCCCGCCTTTAACCGTAAAGTCTGCCGGCGGAGACGGTTTGGATGTAAACATTGAAAGAAGAAATTTCGGCTGCTTCGTAAGAAGGTCCTTTTCCTTTTCGTGAATTATTATCTTGGCACCTGTTTTTGCTACCATATCGGCATTACCCATGGTGTGATCCATGTGAGAATGTGTATTGACAATGTACTTTATATTAATCCCATTTTCTTTACTAATAGATATTATTCTATCGGTCTCGGAGGCAGGATCAATTACCAAACCTTCTCCAGTTTCCTCGCATCCCACTATGTATGCAAAAACAGACAGTTGCCCGACCTCCAATTGTTTCAAAAACATAAATACCTCCCTCTTTTATTTCACCAGAGCCCTTTTTTATATGTCTCTTTAAGCCCCTCGACCAGGACAAATCTTCCCAAAGGAACTACCTCACAAGGAAGGGATTCAATAAAAAGCCTGTTCTCACATAATCCTCCACTGAGATAAATCTTTTCCGGTTTGCCCGTAAAATGATAAACATTCATGGCAATTCCTTTGACAAATCTGGCCAAAGCCTTCTCTTCGTCCCCTGTCTTTATTATTTCATCAAATATTCTGGATATGCCAATAAGCCCGCATGTTACAGGGTACCCGTTCTCCGGTATTCCAAGCCGGTTGCAGTCGATTTTATAGTACATTTCCAGAAGCTCTATGGCAAACCCCTGAGAAGCTCCACATTCCTGATTCCACCCGGTCTCTACAAATCGTCCGTCTCTATAGAGTACATATTTAATATCCCTGCTACCTACATCTACAAGAAGAAAATCTCTTTCGTTTATCAATTTGAGACCACCCTCGGATAGAGCTATCAGTTCATTAATACAACTCTTTGACCTATTTTCGGCATTATGCCCACAGGCAATGTCCGCTATTATCCCTCTTGGTACTTCCTTTGTTTTTACGATTTGTACAGAACTGTCTATAATCTTCGACCAAGTACTGCCAAAATCGGCGAAGACTGTCATGCCAAAGCCCCCCTGAGATAGATAAATGCCTCTATCTGGGCTTTCACCGAAGCGGTAAGTTCCCCATCACAATCCACATAAAGTCCTTTGTAAATCCTGGCCAGATTTTTTGCCAGAATGTTCTTGGAACAGAATGTCTGGGCATAAAAAACTGTCGGAATATCCTCCTCTACATAGCATTCCATCTCCAGGTCATCCGGAGTACCATTTTCAAAACATCGTGTCCAACCAAATATTCTTGTCCCTCTTGGGAAAAGGTCGAATATTCTTGTATCCCAGCAGGGGACAGACCAGAATCCGGCTTTGGGATGAAGTTCTCTCTCTAATTCATAATCCTTGTTATCAATAATATTATCAAGGATCAAATCAAATTTTTCCCGTAAAGGCAGTTTGGAATCACAAATAACAGTCCCTCGACTTTTTCTGTTCTGGTTTCTGGTCTCTATAATATCAATATTGAAGTGTTCCTTCAATATCCAGCTTAGAAACCTTCCAGAGTCACACTTTCCCTCCCCCACATCAAAGATAATCTTCTTAGGGCGAAAGGCTAAAGTATTATTGAAAACCCTTTTTATAACAGAACAGGAGATCTTTGGAAGGTAGATTTCGCTTCTTTCTTCTACCTGACCAAGATCATTATCAAGATCTATCAATTCCTCAGACCTGTATTTCTCAATTATATCGTTGGGTGGATGCCCTACAAACCCCACCTTCAAAATCTGAAACTCCTTTTTTAAATTTAACCCTCTTACATGCCTGTTATATGTTATGTTTTGGTTATTTTATCACTATCAGGAAGATTATTCCAATAATAATTCTATAATAACCAAAATGCTTAAAACCATAATTTTCTACAATTTTTAAAAATATCTTAACAGCAATCCATGCTGTAATAAAAGCAACTGTTAATCCTAGTCCCAATAAAAATATCTCATGTTTCGAAAATACAATGGGCGTTTTAAGCAAATCGTATCCGGTTGCGGCAATCATGGTAGGAACGGCAAGCAGAAAAGAAAATTCAGTTGCCTGTTTTTTATCAAGACCATTAAATACACCACCTATGATTGTAGCAGCTGCTCTTGAAACTCCAGGTATCATTGAAAAACACTGAATAAGACCTATAAAAAACGCATTCTTATAGGTAATGCTTTCAAGAACATCTGTCTTGCTTTGTTGGTTAACTATCTTCTTATCAATCAAAATTAGAACTATTCCACCCAATACAAGTGAAACAGCGACAATTGTTGAATTGAATAAATAGGCCTTGATTAAGTTATAAGCTAAAAAACCAACTACAGCAGTTGGGATAAAGGCCATGCCTAACTTTAAATATATAGAAATTCCTTGTAAAAATCGTTTAGCATATAATAAAACTATGGCCAGAATGGCACCAAGCTGTATGGAAATTTCAAAGGTTTTTACAAAAGCATCATCTTGGATATTCATGATACTTGAAGCCAATATCATGTGACCTGTAGATGATACTGGGAGGAACTCAGTTAAACCTTCTATGATGGCTAGAACAATTGATTGGATAGTATCCATTTCACTCTATTATTTAGTAAGGATAACCTTGCAATTTTAACATTATATGAAAAATTATTTCAACAATTTGGAAAATCGCAAAGCTTGGAATTATATAGAACGGGTTACCTTATTTTTATTATGCATTTTCTCCTTCCACGAATGCCGTTAAACCTACACGTCTATTTTCATCAAGTCTTCCGCAACGATTATCTCTCCATGGAATACCTGCTGCACCTGACTTAGAATATCATATTGATCACAGATAGGATAGAGATGGGTAAGTACGAGCTTTTTGGTTCCAGACTCCTTGGCGACCCGGCCTGCTAATGATGGTGTCAAGTGGCCATCTACCTTAAATTCATCAGGAAATGAACATTCAATAACCAGCAGATCACTTTCCTTTGCAAGCTCCACTAGATTATCGCAGTAATCAGTGTCGCCCGAATATACCATGCTCTTTCCCTGATACTCCATCCTATATCCAACACATTCTACGTCCTGGTGGCAAAGAGGTTTTGATTCAATAAGCACATCGTTAATTTTAATCTGATCAATCTCAACTTCTCGGATATTCACAGAAAAATTTGGGTCTTTGAGGGTAGGAAAAAGGACTTCAAGGTTTTCATAAAACTTTTTTATCCCTTTGGGCCCTGTTACATTGAGGTCATTCTCCCTTTTGGGATAATCATATTTGTTGGCGAACATAATCGCTGATAGATCGTTGATGTGATCCGGATGGGCTACATGAGTATAAAAAATATCATCAATTTTGTGGTAATCAATGCCAGCCTTGGGAAGCTGGTAAACAGTACCGCTGCCGCTGTCAAAAAGAATCGGCTTACTCTTCACCTTTACACATAAACCCGGGGCAGACCTCTTCGATGTGGGTACTCCAACACCAGAACCAAGTACAATGAGTTCCATTAAGATCACCCTATAACACATAAAAAGGCGAATCAATATGAGATTAACTCATCGGATATCGCCTTATCTTACCTCAAATCGTTACCCAAAATTATATTTTAATCTACTATTTTAAGGTCCCCTTTTTTTCTTTCTTCCTTTTTTCCATTTTCTACCAATAGATTTTGATTGAACAAAGCGTTTTTCGTAATAACAGAATTTATGATAAAATAGATAATAACTGACTTTTCCCATTCTTTACTTGTGTCAAAATTACCTATTCTGGTTTGATATTTTGCCTTGAGACTTCTAAGGGAGGCTTCATCGAAAGCAAGTATCCGTTCAGCTATTTTATTCAAAGCTTTTTCGATCATATCTCCTCCACTCTCTCAGCTATTATATCTGGAAACAATTCTTTTAAATTATTCTGATTCCTCTTTGTCCTCAGTAACCTTACTTTCAGCAGGTTTCCTCCTTTTAACAGTTTTTTTCTTAGCCACAGTTACCTGTTCTTTCTGTACATGGGTCTCTTTAGCATTTAGTTTTTTCGCTTTTTTTCTTCTTCGTCTTCTTCTTGCCAGTTCCCTATCTTTTTCTCGCATACAGAAAAACCTCCTCCTTCTTACCTCCCTTAGTAGTCATCAAAACAGCTCTTTATCTTTCAAATTTTATTACTGCAACATCTATATCCTGAGATTTAAATAAACCAGTATTTTTTTTATTTTAGAGTAAAGTCAATCTTAAGTCAACATAAGAAAGGTAAGGTACTTTATAAAAAACCTTATCATTGATAAAACAAAACACATAAGATACCTTTCTTGACAACAAGACCTAAAACTAGTACCCTGCAATTATGAGGAATACCTTTCATTAATGGTTAATTTCATATAAATTTACAAAAAGTAAAATAAGAAACACTTAGAAAAAGAAACATAAGTAATAAATATTTGTTACTCATTAAAAGGAAGATTGACATGGAAAACAAAAGACTGAAAAAAGGAATGATACAGGTTTATACTGGTAATGGCAAGGGAAAGACAACTGCCTCTTTGGGTTTGGCTCTCCGGGCAATAGGACATGGATATAAGGTTTATATGATACAATTCATGAAAGGTGATATTGAATATGGTGAATTGACTTCATCAGAAAAACTACTGGCTCCCTATTTGACTATTAAACAGATGGGGAGAGCTGACTTCGTCAATAGGGAGAATCCCAATGAGATTGATGTTGACTGGGCTAAAAAGGGATTCAAGCTTGCGCAGGAAGTAGTCTTAGGTGGAGAATATGATTTAGTCATTTTGGATGAGATCAATGTTGCTGTTGACTTTGGATTGGTTGCTCTGGAGGATTTGCTGAAGTTGATGCAAGATAAACCGGAAAATGTTGAACTGATCTTAACGGGTAGATATGCAAACCCTGAAGTTGTGCAAAAGGCTGATCTGGTTACGGAGATGCTAAATATAAAACACTACTACACGGGGGGGATAGAGTCCAGAGATGGAATAGAAAAATAGAGCTACGTATTAAATCTAAAATGAATTATATCTCCATTCTGGACATGATACTCTTTGCCCTCTAAATGAATAAGCCCCTTTTCTTTTGCTGCGGTCATTGATCCAGCATCTATAAAATCATTGTAATGTATAACCTCTGCTTTGATGAACCCTTTTTCCATGTCTGAGTGAATCTTACCTGCTGCCTTATTTGCATTTGTATCTTCTGATACAGTCCATGCTCTCAGTTCTGATCCAACAGCAGTATAAAAGGTAATTAACTTCAAAAGGTTATACCCAACCTTTACCAGTCTACCCAATCCAGATTGTTCAAGTCCAAGCTCCTTTAGGAAAGCGTCTCTTTCATCTTCATCCAGCTCTGTCATCTCTGCTTCTAAATCACCACATATAACAACTACATCTGTACACTCTTTTTTGGAAATCTCTTTAATGGTTTGGGTATATCTGCCATTTTGGAGTTCCCCTTCATCAACATTGGCAACATAAAAGACAGGCTTAAAGGTAAGGAGATTTAACTCCTCTACAATTTTTTTTTCATTATCCTCTAACTCCAAGTTTCTAGCGGACTTCCCAATATTCAATCCTTCTCTTATCTTTCTGTATATTTCCAACAAATTAACTATATTTTTATCCCCTGTCTTCAAAAGCTTTTCAGTTTTATCAAGCCTTTTATCAACTGTATCCATATCGGCAAGTATCAATTCTGTATTTACAATATCTATATCTTGTTTTGGGTCTACTATGTTACTGACATGAGCTACATCAGGATTTTCAAAGCAACGTACTACATGACAAATCGCGTCGACGTTCCTTATATGCCCAAGGAACTGATTACCCAATCCCTCCCCTTGATTTGCTCCCTTTACCAAACCAGCAATGTCTAAAAACTCAAGATTAGTAGAGGTTACCTTTGGTGGGTGTATCAACTCAGCTATCTTATAAAGACGCTCATCGGGTACTCTGACGATTCCTAAATTTGGATTGATAGTGCAGAATGGATAGTTAGAAGCCTCGGCTTTGCACGAGGTTAAAGCATTGAAGATTGTAGTTTTCCCCACATTGGGCAGACCAACTATCCCACAGGTAAAACCCAATAGAAGTACCTCCCTGATTGTTAATAACTAAAAAAAATCAATAATTAAGGAAGCTCTTCGTCCTGCATTTTCTACTGTCTTCCTCTTTTACTCCCAACCCCCCCCTTTGTAACTGAAGGTTATTGGGTTTTATTTTTATTGAGCCAATTGGGTATTTATAGTCTTGCAGCTTTGCCGGTTAAACTTGTTAATTGCTGCTGGCGCCCCCTCCGTGATAATAGAAGTTAGCACCTTTTCTCCTAAGTGGATTAGATCTGGAAGGAAATCCAACTGTTCTTCTTCAAAAGAACTGAGTACATAGTCTTTGGCTGCCTTGTTGCTGTTTGGTCGACCAATTCCTAATTTTAATCTTAAAAAATTACTTGTTCCCAAGATACTGATGATTGATTTAATACCATTGTGACCACCATGCCCCCCTTTTTCTTTTATCTTTATCTTCCCAAACTCCATATCCAAATCGTCGTGCACAACAATTAACTCTTCTGGGAGGACCTCAAAATAGTCTAGCAACTTTTTTACTGCTTCACCACAGAGGTTCATATAAGTCAAAGGCTTAGTCACAATTACTTTTTGGTCAATTATCACCCCTTTACCAAATATTGATTTGAATTTTCTCTTAGAAATTTCAATATTATTTTTTTGAGCAAATCTTTCAACTATTAAAAAACCAATGTTGTGTCTGGTTAAAGCATAATCTTCGCCGGGATTCCCAAGTCCAACTACCAATTTCACCAATAATACCTTAATATATTTTTAAATGTCTTGTTTGTTCAAAGACAAAAAGAAATTTACCCTTTCTTTATTACTATATAAAGGGTTTTAAAAAAGTTTAAATAGTCTTACTTGTTTTCTTCTCCTTCTCCTTTGTCTTCTACTTTATCTCCCTCCTCTACTTCACCTTCTTCAACGACCTCTTCTTCTTTCATAACGGCAGGAGCCGAAACAGTTACTATAACAAGACTTAAATCTTCTGAAATCTCAACCCCCTCCTCCAGACTAATTGAATCCAGATGAATTGAATCACCGATATCTAAATTGCTGACATCAATCTCTATGTGTCCAGGGATTTTGGAAGGCAGACATTTTACCTCTATCTCCCTTGTAACCTGCTGTAAGATTCCCCCGGCATCCACCACACCTTTAGCCTTACCTATAAGGTGAATAGAAATAGGGACTACTATTTTCTCGCTCATATCAACTTCATAAAAATCCACATGGAGGTAATTCCTCTTTAAAGGGCCTACCTGTATATCCTTTAACACGACTGTTCTCTTATCTTCCTTTTTACCTGCATTAATAATAAGCTCAATCAAAGTGCTTTCTATTGCTTCATCAGTAATTATCTTATTAAAAAGAAGAGAACTTATAGTAAGAGGGACAGATTCTTTTTTATGACCGTAAAGAATAGCTGGCATCAGGCCTTCTCTTCGTAGTTTTCTAACAGCACTTTTGCCACATGCGCTACGTAGCTCTGCATTTAAACTGACTTGTTTCACTTTTTCCTCCTAGAATCGCTTATAATAATACTTCAAGGGCTGTTAGACAAATAACCTGCTTACAGAACCTTCTTCATGGATACTTGTCACAGCTTCACCCAGAAGTTCTGCAACAGACAATACATTTATTTTTTTACAGGACTTTCCCTCTTCCGTCAGGGGAACGGTATCGGTAACAACAAGTTCCTCTATAGCGGAAGCATTAATTCTATTTATAGCTTGACCAGAAAGAACAGGGTGAGTACAGCATGCATAAACCTTAACCGCTCCTTTTTGGGCCAAAGCATTAGCAGCTTCCGTAAGAGTACCTGCTGTATCAACCATATCATCCAGGATAACAACCTTTTTGCCGCCAACTTCACCAATAATATTCATAACCTCTGCTGCATTGACATCTTCTCTTCGTTTGTCAATAATAGCTAACGAAGAATTGAGTCTCTTTGCAAAGGCTCTTGCTCTTTCCACTCCTCCAGCATCTGGAGAAACAACAGTAAGATCATTTTGGAATTTTTCCTTTATATATCTCAAAATTACGGGGCTGGCATACAGATGATCAACAGGGATATTGAAGAATCCCTGAATCTGCCCCGCATGGAGATCTATGGTAAGAACCCTGTCTGCTCCAGCCGCTGCGATAAGGTCTGCTACTAACTTTGCTGTTATAGGAGCTCTTGGTACTACTTTCCTGTCCTGTCTGGCGTACCCATAGTATGGAAGAACGGCGGTTATTCTTCGGGCAGAGGCTCTCTTAAGGGCATCTATCATTATCAGGAGTTCCATAAGATTTGTATTGCCAGGTGCACATGTGGATTGGACAACAAACACATCCATTCCTCGAACACTTTCATCTATTTCTACAGCTGTCTCTCCATCACTGAAACTTTTAACTCTGGCTTTACCCAATGGAATTCCTAAGTATTGACACATATTTTCGGCTAACGCAATATTTGAATTCCCAGAGAATAGTCTTAACTTGGATAGCATAACAGAAAACCCCTTCTCTTTGTTAATTAATCAAATAGCTAATACTCGGAACTCATAAAATTACATGAGAAATAATTTATAGATTATCTGGTATTAAAAAAGACCTACTGGGGCGGGAGGATTCGAACCTCCGAATACAGGAACCAAAATCCTGTGACTTACCGCTTGTCGACGCCCCAAACAGAAGACTAAGTATTTACCATATCTTTACTTAGGTAAGCTTTCGTCCCATCTTATGTTCGGTTTTTAAATTTTGGGGGTGATTTTATTTAAGCTGAGAAGGATGAATCTTTTCCGATTTCCTTTTTATACTCCTCCAAAACCTTTGATTCAATAATCTCTCTTGTTCTATTGTTCAATGGATGGGCAGTATCTCTAAAAGTTCCATCTTTCCTTTTCTTGCTGGGCATTGCAACGAACAAGCCATCATTCCCATTAATCACCTTTAGATCCCGTACTACAAAGCAATCATCAAAGGTAATCGTTACATAGGCCTTTAACTTTTCTTCATTAACAGGGAATACCCTAACTTCAGTTACTTCCATTTGCGCCTCCTTGGTTTTTATTATCGAAGCTAGAAGATAAAAATAAAGTATAATCTCGGTTAGTAAATCTCAGTTGCTCTAAGGCTTTCTTGGCTCGTTCTTTATTTGAAAAAATCCCGAATACAGAAGGTCCACTTCCTGACATCAATGCCCCTTCTGCCCCCTTGTCAATCAGTTCTTCCTTTATTCTTTGTATCTCAGGGTATCTTTTTGCAGTCACACCTTCCAGATCATTATGTAAAAAATTTACGACATCAGAAAGCTGTGCAACAGAAGGTAGCATACTAATATTATTTTCTTTCTTTGTCAACCCTATATTTAAATTTAAATTCTTGTACGCCCAGGACGTTGAAACCTGAATTTTTGGTTTGACCAATACCATCCATATTGGAGAGGGAAGTTCAATACTCTGTAACTTATCGCCAATCCCAGTAGCCAAAGCAGACTTCTCAAATAAAAAAAAGGGGACATCTGCTCCAAGCAGCACCCCCATTTTGATAAGTTCTTCCCTAGTTAAACCAAGTTTTAAGAGTCTATTTAATCCGATTAAGGTTGTTGCAGCATTACTGCTTCCCCCACCTAACCCGGCTGCTATAGGAATTTTCTTTTTTATGAAAATCCGTACCCCAACATCAATATTGAATCTATCCAGTATGCTCTTTGCTGCACGGTAGGCTATATTCTCAATATCCTGGGGAATATCTCTGCTATCAGAAAGGACATCAATACCTCTTCTCCTCAAAGAAATTTCCAGTTCATCGCAAATATCTATCCGCTGCATTAAAGTTCTTATCTCATGGTACCCATCATTCCTTTTACCTAAAACATCAAGTCTAAGATTTACTTTTGCAGGGGATATTAAATTTAAGGAGTTCAAGCGAGTTTATCCTGTTATGTCATGCATTTTGAGAACATACATTTGTGTTCTTGTCTCATTTTTTCTTCATCTCTTCAACGTATCTCATCCTTAAATCATAAAGGATGTGGTCTATTAACATTTCTTCATCGTTGGTTAGATTACCTTTTGTCTTTTCTTTTAACATACCAATAATATCTATGGTCTGTTTTGCTATAGGCAAATTTTTAATTCTCTCATTAGTTTCAGGATCCGGTATCTCACCAAAATGGAAAAGCGCAGATGAATTTAGAGAAAATATAAAGGTTGAAAAATTCATTTCAGGCATCGGGATTTGCTCTTGCTTTTTTTCCTTTTTAGTCTCTTCTTTCTTTTTCTCTTTCATCTCCTCTTTTTTTTCTTCTTCTGCGACCTTTTTATCCTTTATTTTTTTGTCTTCGGGTTCTTTCTCAGCAAAATGCCTTCTGTCAGTGACCTTAAATCCTTTGTCTTCCGTTTCTTTGCTCATAACAACCCCCATATACCTATTTAGGTGAATATATATAAAAGCATAAACTATAAATCTATTGGGAATGCTAAGTTTTCGAAAGTAGCAAATTTATCTATAAATGCTAATTTCGTCATACCAATGGGACCATTCCTCTGCTTCCCGATTATTATTTCTGCAGTTCCTTTGTTTTCATTGTCTTCTGATTTATTGTATATCTCATCTCGATATATAAAAATGATTACATCTGCATCCTGTTCTATTGCCCCTGATTCTCTTAAATCAGCAAGCTGAGGTCTTCTGTCATGCCTATCTTCAACTTTCCGGTTGAGCTGGGAAAGGGCAACTACCGGAAGGTTCAGCTCTTTAGCAAGAGACTTTAAAGATCGAGATATCTCAGATATTTCCTGTTCCCTTCTTTCGACATTTACTCTTCCCCGCATCAACTGAAGGTAGTCAACTATAATCAATCCCAAACCTTTTTCACTTTTTAATCTCCTTGCCTTTGCTCTCACCTCTAAAACAGACAAAGCCGGAGTATCATCAACAAATATAGGGGCTTCCGATAAGCTCCCTGCAGCTCTTGTGAGCTTAGGCCAATCACTCTCATTCAAAAATCCACTTCTCAATCTTTGGGCATCAACTTTTGCTTCTGAGCATAACATTCTTAAGGAGAGCTGTTCTTTAGACATCTCTAGAGAAAAAATACCTACCGGTATATTTGATTCAATAGCCGCATGTTGGGCAATATTTAAGGCAAAACTTGTTTTCCCCATACTGGGACGACCAGCAATAATAATAAGGTCAGAAAGTTGAAACCCAGAAGTAAACTTGTCTATACCTTCAAAACCAGTTGGTATTCCTGTTATAAGCTCCTTTTTTTCATACAGGCTTTCAATAGATTTAAAGCTATCTTTGATCATCTCTCTTATTGAATAAAACGAAGGTTTAACTTTATTTTCTGAGATTTCGAAAATAGCTCTCTCTGCTTGATCCAGCAAATCATCTACGTCATCAGTATTCTCATAACTCATTGAAGCAATTTCAGTAGTCTTGTTGATTAATTTTCTAAGGATTGATTTTTCTTTTATGATTTTTGTATAGTAGGATATATTTGCGGTGGTTGGAATACTATCAACTAAGGATGTTAAATATGAAACTCCTCCGATTTCGTCCAGTTGGCTCTTATTCTTTAAAGTATTGGTAAGAGTTATAAGGTCTACCGGCTCATTGTTTTCATAAAGTTCAATCATAGAGAGAAAGACTTTACGATGAGAGGCATGGTAAAAGTCGTCCTCATTTAATACTTCTAATACTTGATGGAATACTTCATTATCCAGTAATATACCACCTAGAATGGACTGTTCAGCCTCTATATTCTGAGGGGGAACTTTATATTGCGGTAATTCTTTGTTAACCATGTTTAAAACCCTAATATGTAATCATAATTCCGGCATATCAGGTCTTAACAACAGACACCTTTAGATTAGCGATTACCTCTGAAGAGAGTTTGATAGGAATTGTATATTCACCCAGTTTCTTAATCGGTTCATTCAGAAGTATCTTCTTTCTGTCGACCTCTACACCTTCTCCTTTTAAACTATCTTCAATATCCATGGATGTTACTGAACCGAAAAGTTTATCTTCCTCTCCGGTTTGTTTAGAGATAGTAAAAGAAAGTCCCTCTATCTTTTCAGCAAGTTTTTCAATCTCTTTTTTGGTTTTGCCGATTTTGTCTTGCTGTATTTTTTTTTGATATTCCCATTCTTTCATATTTTTAGAAGTTGCTTCTATAGCCTTTTTCCCAGGGATTAAGTAATTTCTTCCGTATCCATCAGCAACTTTAACCACATCTCCTGCTTTACCAAGGGATTGCATTTCTTCTAACAAAATAACCTTCACAGTTATCCTCCGTATATCATGATATTTTTGGTTTGTTTAATTTCCTAAAGTCTACCCAAACATCGAACAGACCCAACACAATTACTATCAGCAAAAAAATCTGTTGAAAAAATATCAACATATAACCCAAACTTCTCAAAATAACAGGTACACCTTTCTTGCGGAAAAAGTAAGAGACAATAGATATGCCCTGAAAAAAGAAAACGCAAAGGAACACTATCAACATATTCAAACCAACACTTTCAAGTGTTGATACTCTAGAAAGTAAAAGTAGCCCGCTGACAATTATCCCCCATACTAAAACCTCTGGAGCTTTCCAATTAGACAAATCTCCAAAATCGGGAAATTCAAGTTTAAAAATCTTACAAACTCCTTTTGCCATTAACAGATTTATCCACAAAATAAAAATTATTCCAACAGTTACAAAGGAGGGAAAAGACTTAACCAAAAATTTAGCTAAGTACTCAAACTGCTCAGCAGACATCCCAATTTCATTGGATAATTTTAGGGTTTGGCTTACCTTTTCATTTATTTGCTGCTCTATAAAAGTCCAGGGGCCTATAAAATTAATAGCACTATATAGACACAAAAGTATAGTCCCAGTCCCCAAAATTATAAAAACAGAATATAAGACTGTCTTTTCAATGGACAGGTTTTTCCGCAACATCTCAGAAAAGGTAATACCTATTATCCCAAATTCTAGGATAAAAAAAATTCCTAAATGAGTCTTGAAAAGCTTTGAAAGAGATATCGCTACTATTGATGCTGCAAAAACAATAAATATACACGGTAATCTTCCAAGCTTTTGGTAATAGAATAAAATTGGCAACGGTGTAATAAGACTTATAAAGATGCCCAAGAATGGAATTAATTTATGTGCAAGAAGAAAGAGGGTTGTTAAAAAAATACCAGAGATAAAGCTTCTTTTAAAATCTCCTTTAACGTCTTCAAACAACAGAGATAATCCTTATAATTGAAATTTTATATAAAAACCCGTCTTTTTAACTCTCAAAAACGTAGGTTTTAACGTGTGCCGGTTGTGGTAAAAGGCAAAAGGGCAATATTTCTTGCAATCTTGATTGCCTTTGTAACTTTTCTTTGGTGTTTAGCACAGGTTCCAGAAATCCTACGTGGGATTATTTTTCCTCTCTCTGTAGTAAAAATACGCAAAGTTTGATAATCTTTATAATCTATTCTTAAATTTTTATCAACGCAAAAACGGCAAACTTTTCGTCTAGTAAAAGTTCGTTTTCTTACACCTTGCTGTCGTGCCATTTACTCCTCCCTATAAAATAAAAAAATATAATTAGCTACTATTCCTCTTTAATATCTTCGTCCTGAGTTTCCGTATCTTCAGCTTCCTCTTCTTCAGATCCTATTTCTTCAACTGAATCAAGTTCAGCTTCTTCATCAACCCTAAGTGTTAAATACTTTAGTATCCTTTCATCAAGTTTAAGGACCCTTTCCAACTCAGAGGTTAAATCTCTATTCCCCAAAAAATTTAAGATAAAATAGTACCCTTTTATCCTCTTTTTAATTCTATAGGCAAGTTTTTTCTTCCCCCACTTCTTTACACTGATAATTTTCCCATCGAAGTCACCCACTATCCCAGTAAGTTTATCTACAATCTTATCTAGGTCATCTTCGGGAATATCAGGATCCGTTATAAAAATGGTCTCATAAGCCCTCATATATATCCTCCTTCTGGTCTTAATGGCTCTAAAAATATTTTTAGAGCAAGGAGTCTCCTCCCGTATTCAAAAATTAAAAGTATTTTTTTACTACATTGATAACTATAAATCAAGTTATTTTAGATTATTTATTTTTCTCAATTTCACTTCTTCTATTATCTTCTCTATATCAAATTCTTCTTGCTTTTGCCTTTCCATATCTCTAAAGATTACCCTGCCGGAAGCCAGTTCGTCGTCACCAATAATAATAACAAATTTAGCATTTAATTTATCAGCCCATCTCATCTGACTTTTTAAGCTTTTCCCTTCGTAACCTATTTCGGTTTTAACCCCCATAATTCGCAATCTATTGGCCAATTGTAAAGCTCTATCTTTAGCTGCATTACCAATTGGAGCAATGAATAAATAAACAGGGGCAGTAATAATCTTATTTTTAGGGATTAGAGAAATCAATCTCTCCAGCCCAATAGCAAACCCAAAACCAGGTATATCAGGACCACCAAGCTCTTTAATAAGTCCATCATATCTACCTCCTGCGGCCACAGCATTTTGTGCCCCCAGTTTATCCGTTACAACTTCAAATGTAGTTCTGGTATAATAGTCAAGCCCTCTAACTAATTGGGGGTTAATCTTATAAGGTACTTCTAGCTGTTCTAAATGCCTTTTAACTTCTTCAAAGTTCTCTACGCAATCTGAACATATGTATTCTAAAACCTTTGGGGCTGAGGAAGTAATCTCTTTACATTCTTTATTTTTACAATCAAGGGTTCTCAAAGGATTGGTCAAAGTCCTTCGGTTACAGTCAAGGCACAAATTTGATGACTTATGTTTTAGAAATTCTCTCAATTTTTCTCTATAATTAACCCTGCATTCCCTACAACCCAGAGAGTTAATCTGTAGTTCAACTCTACTTATGTCCGTTTCAATTAAAAAATGATTCAACATAGTAATTATTTCAGCGTCAATTATTGGATCAACCGTCCCTAAGACTTCTACATCTATTTGATGAAATTGTCTATATCGGCCCTTTTGAGGCCTTTCGTATCTAAACATAGGCCCGATACAATATAGTTTTGTTACTCTGTTATCCTCATAAAGTCTGTGTTCAATATATGCCCTTCCAATAGAAGCAGTAGCTTCGGGGCGAAGAGTAACCAATTCCCCCCTTCGATCAGAAAAGGTGTACATTTCTTTCTCAACTATATCGGTAGCTTCTCCAATGCTTCGGGCAAATAACTCCGTTTTTTCTACAACAGGGATTTTTATTTCTGAAAATCCAAAATCTTCGAAGATTTTTCTCGCCTTAGCTTCAGCGAATTGCCACTTTTCAACCTCTCCCGGCAATATGTCGTGAAATCCTTTAATGGCACTCAGCATTACTAAAGGTACACCTCCAATAACTATTCTTATAGGTTATTACTTCTGTCTTTCCTAAAGGAGTGTTATTATACCTCAAGTGCATTAAAAGTCAATTCTCAAACATAGCTCTCTTATTTTATCATTTATATCAAAGCTAATATTGGGCTAACCGTTATTCAAAAATGGATTGACCTTAACATCTTACTCTGATATCATAAAACTATGAATCCAGAAACAAAAATTATGCAGGTAAAAGAAAATATAAAGTCCAGGGATAATAAAAAACAAGAATCTTATTTAGAGCTTCTTGTTAGCAGTTCAATAGATGCATTTATAGCTACTGATATGAAGGGAGCAATAACCCTCTTTAGTAAAGGTAGCGAAAATATCTTAGGTTACAAAGCAGAAGAAGTAGTAGAAACTCCTATATCCAATTATTATGTGAATGGAATGAATGAAGCAAGAAAGATAATGAAGGTACTGTATGAAAAAGGAAGACTACAGAACCATGAAACCGAAATGATCATAAAAGATGGCAGGAAGGTCAATATAAATTTCTCTGTGTCCCTGATAAAGAATAATAATGGAGAGCCAATCGGGACATTAGGGATAGGTAAAGACTTTACTGAGTATAAACGGATAGAAAGGAAACTTCAACAATCTGCCAAATTAGCTACTGTTGGAGAATTAGCGGCAGGAATAGCCCATGAAGTAGGAACTCCGCTAAATGTAATTTTGGGGACAGCAGAGTACATAATGATGAAAATGGAAGAAGATGACCCTAAAACAGAAGAATTAAAAATTATAATTTCTCAGGCAGAACATATAACCAAATTAATACATCAATTATTAACTTTTTCTAGATACAATGAACCCGAATTCAAATCCATAGACATAAACAGTCTTCTTAGAGATGTATTAAAACTAACAGACCTTCAGATGGTAAAGGAAAAAGTTAAAGTACTTACCGATCTTCAACCGAACATACCACTAATAATAGGTGATGATAACCAGCTTAAGCAAGTTTTTATAAATATAATCGTAAATGCAATACACGCTATGCCACAGGGTGGGACTTTAACCATATCTAGCAAGTTGGATATTCCTACATCTTCAACTTACAGTGACGATAGATTTGTAGATATCATTATCTCTGATACAGGCTGTGGTATCCCTCCCAAAGAGATTTCAAAAATATTCGATCCTTTTTTTACAACTAAGGACATAGACAAGGGAACAGGTTTAGGTTTGACTGTAAGTCACCGAATAGTTGAAGATCATGATGGCACTATTGATGTAGAAAGTATAGTTAATAAAGGGACACAATTTACAGTAAAAATACCTATTCGAACTCGTGAGGATGTCAATGTCTAATAATGCAGACCCCCAAATTCTAGTAGTTGACGACGAAGAGAAGATGCGGAATCTTTTGAAAAAGGTATTATCAATACAGGGATTTTCTGTTCAAACAGCGCATAATGGGATAGACGCCCTAAGGAAAATTGAAGACACACCTTTTGAAGTTATTGTAGCCGATATGCGTATGCCTGAGATGAATGGAATGGATCTCTTGAAAACCATTAAACACACAAGACCGGAGATATATGTAGTCCTGATGACTGCCTTTGGCTCTATAGGCTCTGCCGTTGAAGCGATGAAAAAAGGTGCATACGATTATATAACCAAACCTTTTAAGATGGATGAAATAACCTTAGTCGTAAAAAAGGCCTTAGAAGAAAAGGGACTTCGTAAGGAAGTTGCATCACTTCGGAATGAGGTTAGAAGCAAATATAAATTTGACAACCTAATTGGTAAAAGTAAGGTAATGCAAGATGTATTCGATCTAATAAGACGGATTTCCAGTAGCAAGAGTACCGTCTTAATCTATGGTAGGAGTGGGACAGGGAAGGAACTTGTAGCGAAAGCAGTTCACTATAATAGCCCAAGAAAAGATAAACCCTTTGTGGCTGTCAATTGCAGTGCTATCCCTGAAACCCTTTTAGAAAGCGAGCTTTTCGGTCATGTAAAGGGGGCATTCACAGGAGCAATAGCAACTAGAAAGGGACTCTTTGAAGAGGCAAATGGAGGAACTATCTTCTTAGATGAAATTGGAAATATCAGTTCTGCTATTCAAGTAAAACTCTTGAGAGTTTTACAGGAAAGGGAGATAAGACGAGTAGGTGGATCAGAGAATATCAAGGTTGATATAAGACTTATAGCAGCCAGCAATCAAAATCTTGAAGAGGCTGTTAACAGGGGTGAATTTAGAGAAGACCTTTTTTATCGTTTAAATGTTATTAATATAAAATTACCTGACCTCAAAGACCGCATGGATGACGTACCTCTTCTGGCAAATCATTTCCTAAAGAAATATACTAAAGGGAATAATGAAGATATCAAGTCTATTTCAAAAGATGCAATGAATCTGCTTTTGGAATATAACTGGCCTGGAAATGTAAGAGAACTTGAGAACGTAATTGAACGGGCCATTGCTCTTGCTCGTTATGAGGAAATATTACAGGAGGATCTTCCATCAAAAATAAGAAACATCCAAATGACAGCCAATTGGAAAGAAGTCTTGCCTGAAAATGTCACTATTGAAGAACTTGAAAGGGATTACATCGTCAAAACATTGAAGAAAACAAAAGGACATAAAATAAATACCGCCAATATACTAGGCATTGACCGGAGGACACTTTATAGAAAAATAAAGAAGTACAACATAACATATTAAACACTGTTTTATATTTTACCCACCCAATCTAAGCGTGGACACAATGTCCCAATTATACTAAACTGTCCCATATATGCCCATCGCTTTACTCGCAATAGCTAATCTAAATACCGTAACTACCTGCGACAAAATTGTCCCAACAATAAACATATCAATATAATTAATAATTTCACATCATAAGTAGCAATACCTCTTAAAACTAAGCTTAAAAGCTTAATCCAAAATATAAATACAAGAATAATATACTGGCACAGAAATTGCTTACTTATAAATACAAAAGATAACATACTTAATTAAATGTTCATTGAATAATCAAGGTGCTCCTCTCATAACGTTCAAATTGAGTTCGATCCTATGTTTTTATAGTTGATTGTCCCCCTTGGAGCTGAGAGAGATAAAGTTATTAAGCAAGTTTTTTGTTAGAGTAGAATTAGTTGATTATAGATAGAGAGGGGCACTTACATAGAATAGAGAGGTTCGTCGCCACATAAAAGGCGGGGTGGTGACTCTTACAGAAGCTTTATTCTTTTCACTTCTGTAAGACTCCTTTCGATAGCGAGGGTGCCCGCCACCCCTCGCAGAAAAAAATACCTCTTTTCTCATTTTAATAATTAGTATCTTCCTCCTATTTATAAAAACTCCCCCACTTTCAATATTAATCCATCTGTTACCATTGTAATTGCACCATCCAAGTCGGTACGATATATTTTGATGCCTAAATCTTTATACCTATCAAGAACTATCTTATTGGGGAAACCAAATCTGTTTTTGTACCCCACACTAAATACAGCAAAAGAAGGGTTCACCTCATTCAAAAATTCCTTTGTATTGGACATCAAACTTCCGTGATGGGGAACCTTTATTACCATACTTTCCAATTTACTTGCAAGTTGTACTAATTTTCTTTCTGCTTTATTCTCTATATCCCCTGTGAATAAAAAACTGACTCCTTTAAAAGTTAACTTAGCTACAATTGAATTATTGTTAATGGACGACTGAAGATTTCTGCTTTGCCCCCGGAATAATTGAGAAGGGGGATTGAATATTTCTACTTTAACCCCATTAATATACTTCGGGACAGTTTTGGTATTAACTTGTATATTCTTTATTCTTTTATGTTCCACTAATTTCATAAGCTGAAAGTAAGATTCTATATCTACACTTTGTCCATTAGTCCATATTTCCTTTACATTAAAGTTTTTAGCAATAAAACGAAGACCATTTAAATGGTCAGGGTGAGGATGGCTTAAAAGAAGGTAATCAACTCTCTTAATTTTTTCCTTCCACAAGAAAGGGGCAACAATGTTTCTACCTGTATCATAAATATCGTTATAGCCCCCTCCACCATCTATGAGCATTCTTTTTCCATTTGGGAATTCAATCAGGGCGGAATCCCCTTGGCCTACACTTATAAATGTTATGCGAAGATTACGGTTGAAATTCTTAGCATAGTACCAATATGAATAGTCCCCTACAATTAAAAGAAATAAGATTAAAGGAATGCACCACGATCTTTTAAGTCTGTTTATATTAAATAAAAAAACAATGAACAGATAAAACAGGACAATCTCAAATAAAGTAGGAGTGCTTACCCATAAAGAGATACCTGGTACATTACTTAACAACTCTACTATATTTATGACAAAGTCGGTTATGAAAGAGCCCAGGTTAAGTAAGATTGAAGCCAAAGGTGGTGCAATAAAGATCATTATGGCGACCAGCAGGCATAATGGAACAATAACAAACCCTACTATTGGAACAATAACTATATTTGAAATTAAACCTAAAAGGGTAATCCTATTAAAATAATATGCTACTATCGGCCCTGTCCCCAGGGTAGCAGTTATGGATACAAGAGTAAGAAGACCTGTGTACTTACAAATCATCATAGTCATAGATGAATTAAATTTAGCTGGAAAATGTGGAATTGATGAAAGATAATGTAATATTCTGGGAGAAAGGTATAAGATAGCCAAGACCGCAACAAATGACAATTGAAACGATACATCAAAGATAGAAGTCGGTGAAATAATCGTTATGATAAAGGCTGCTATAGCTATGGTATTATATAAATCTCTTTGTCTATCTATTACAATTGCCATCAGAAAGGTTACAATCATGATTGTAGCCCTGAGAGTTGAGATGCCAAAGCCAGCGATAAATCCATAAAAAATTACAGGGAATATAGTCAGGATAGCGGCAACTTTATTGATATTTAGTGCCAACATCAACTTTTCAGAATATCCTAAAATCCATCTTATAAAAAAAGAGGCGACCAAAGCAATAAAAGCCATATGCAAACCTGATATGGCAAGAATATGCGCCAATCCGGTAACAGTGAATTTGTCTCTTGTCTCTTCTGAAATTTCTCCTTTTTCACCGAGAAGTAAAGCCTTTATAATTTCTCTATTGGTTAGTGCAGGTTCCTTATCTATAAAGTTCCTTATCTTTTCCCTGACTCCTTCGATTGTCTTGCGGAAATAATTGCTGTCCCCTTCACCTATCCTTATAACCTCACCACTGTTTTTTAAATAACCGGTTGCAAATATTCCCTGAAGGGCCAGATATTTTGAATAGTTATAGTTTCCTGGATTGTTAAAATTTCTTGGTCTACGTGATTTACAAATAAACCTCACTCTGTCGCCATAATTCAGACCAGTTTCAGTATCTCCAACTGTAAGCAAAATCTTTCCAACAACTTTTATATATTCATTCTTATTATAAATCCTTTCGGCATCTATGTATAATCTTGATCTATCCTCCAGTAATTCAGGAGGTTCGTAAAGGGTCCCCTGTAAATTGATGCTTTCATCTCTTAATTGTTTCGATATATGGTTATGAGGTATAAGGGGGAAGGTGTAAAGATTCATCATCAGAGATCCAACAAGAGTAAAGATTACCGGGGAAAATATGATACTTAAAGTTCTCCACTTAAGCAGAATTGCAACTAAAAAGATCAACATAAGAGCTGTTATAACTATTAAGGTGAGCTTAGCAGGAAGGCAAATATAGTTACCAAGCAAAAGTCCTAACAGGTAGGATATCAATAGAATGATTAGTGGTCTGCGTATCATAGGTTTTATCACTTATAATAAATATGGGGGCAAGAGTCAATAAAATGCTTCGATCCACCCTCTAAAGGTTTTTAACCTTGTTATCAAGGTACTATTATGCTACAAGGAAAGAAAATATCCATCGTTCATTTTTTTAATAACAGAGGGAAGTCATGAGTTCCTCTTAAAGTCAAGATGGCGTGAGATAACTAAATGGAAGAAGAGTTTTTTTATTCACGATTTTCTCCATCAGACATCCTGGACTTTACCTGGCATAAATATCAAAGGAGGGTTTCCAGGCTGATTCGTCCTATTTTCATTGCATGGGGAATTACCACTGCCTGTGATCTAAGATGCCTTCATTGCGCAGTCGAAGCAGGAAAACCTGCCAAAGACGAATTATCTACTGAAGAGGCATTTGCAGCTATAGATAACATGGCAGAGGCTGGGACAAAACACCTGTTGATAGCCGGTGGAGAGCCACTTGTAAGGAAAGATATATTCACTCTGGCAGAGTATGGTTCGAAGAAGTTGTCGGTTGGGATCAACACTAATGGATTTTCCCTTAACCGATCCGTTGCACAAAGGCTTAAAGATTCCGGTGTTAATCAGATAAGAATAAGCCTCGACGGAGCTAAATCTAAAACCCATAATTTAATAAGAGGAAAGGGCTCATTTGAAAGAGCAATAGAGGCAATAGAAACTTGTGTCAGCATGGGTTTTCCTGATGTAGGAATTGAGGCTACCATATCCTTGTTAAACTATGACGAACTTCCCGAAATGATCGAACTTGCCTCAGACCTTGGGGTTGGAATATTTGAAGCAGGTGATATGTCACCCACAGGAAGGGCAAAGAAACTTGCACATCTCTGTTTATCCAAAGAGCAAAGGGGAGAGATGCTGAAATTCCTTACTAAAACTCAAGAAACTACTCCTAAACTTACTATAACATCTGAATTACCTCATATTTTTATAGTAAATAAGAGAATGCAGAGTACATGCATCGACCCTTATTCAAAAGATGTATCCCTTGGCTGTGGAGCCGGAATTGTGGGAGCTGGGATCACTGTAGATGGTAAGGTCGTTCCGTGTCCCCTTGGTCTGATGACAGAGGTTGGCGATATCAGAAAAGAAAGGTTAAAGGACATCTGGCAAAATTCGCCAATACTGAAAAAATTGCAAACACGTGAAGTCAGCGGCAAATGTGGGAGGTGTGAGTATAAGTATGCATGCGGTGGATGCAGGGGAGCGGCGGCCATGTCTGGAGACTTTATGGGAGAAGACCCAGGTTGCTGGTATAAACCTGCTTTTGATTAAACCTATTGCTCTATTTTTCTAATAGAGCAATCCTTTTTTTCTCTTTTAATCAATTTGGTGGTCTCAGCTACCTATTAAGCGAACATCCTTGACAATATGTAAACTATTTGATAGTTAGTTCATACTCAATCTTTGGTTATCAAGCTCTTACAACTTTACAAACAGATAAGTGTTAAAAAACCTGAGTCTTTTCAGAAAAACAGGGAGGTTTATATCCATGTCAGAAAAACAATACCTAATTGATGCAATAACTGTTAGTGATTCCTGGCGTCTCTTTAAAATAATAGCTGAATTTGTCGATGGTTTTGAGGCACTATCTGATATCTATCCCTGTGTTTCTATCTTTGGTTCTGCCAGAGCTCTCCCATGTGATGAAACATATGAAAAGACCGTAGTTATTGCTAAGAAATTGTCTGAAAATGGTTTCAACATCATTACCGGTGGCGGTCCTGGAATCATGGAAGCAGCCAACAAAGGAGCAAGGGAGGGAAAATCAAAGTCTATTGGTCTAAATATTCGGCTGCCTTTCGAACAAAAAAGCAATCCATATATAGATGTAAATTTGGAGTTTAAATACTTTTTCGTAAGAAAGGTAATGTTTATAAAATATGCTCAGGCCTATATAGGGATGCCTGGCGGTTTCGGAACTCTCGATGAGATATTCGAAGCCATGACTCTGATTGAAACTAAACGAATAAAACCCTTCCCCGTGCTTCTTATAGGATCTGATTACTGGAGTGGGTTGCTAGAATGGATGCGAAAGGATCTCTTGGAAAAAAACAGGATATCTCCAGAAGATATGGAGATGATTACCGTCCTGGATGACCCAGATGATGTGGTTAAAACCATAAAGCGTACTGTGATTGTATAGCTAGTGTATAGATAAAAGGAGAAATCCTATGAAAGTGACTTGTGTCGGGGCAGCAGAGACCGTAACAGGGTCCAATTATCTGATTGAAGCGGAAGGTGTAAAAATCCTTGTGGATTGCGGCATGTTTCAGGGATCAAGACAAATGGAGGAACGCAATTATCTCGATTTTCCTTATGACCCTGGGACTGTGAGTCGTCTTTTGCTAACCCATGCACATATAGATCACAGCGGATTGATACCCAAATTGGTACGGGATGGGTTCTCCGGCAGCATTTTGTGCACACCCGCTACTGCGGACTTATGCAGGATTATGTTGGCTGACAGCGCTCATATACAGGAGACAGAAGCGGAATGGCAGAACCGTAAAAAGAGACGTGCTGGTCGTGAACGGTTGCTTGAACCTCTTTACACCAAAGAAAACGCTGAAGAGGCAATGAAATATTTCGAGCCAATAAAATACGGAAACGATATTGTCCTCTCTCCTTACGCTCGTGCTCGTTTCAGCAACGCGGGACATATACTGGGGTCTGCTATCATAGAGCTTTGGGTTAAGGAAAAAGACCGTGAGGTTAAAATAGTATTTTCCGGTGATCTTGGCAGTACCAATCAGCCTATAATAAAAGACCCTACATATATTCAGGAAGCCGATGTGGTCTTTATCGAATCTACTTACGGTAACCGTATCCATAAATCCAAAGAAAGCACTTATCAGGAACTCAAAGAGGTAATAAAAACCGCCCATAAAGATGGAGGCAACGTAGTAATCCCTGCCTTTGCTGTAGAGCGTACCCAAGAGGTGCTATATATTTTAAATGAGCTTTACCAGAAAAAGCAAATCCCTCATATGGATGTTTATATAGACAGCCCCCTTGCTATTTCAGCTACAGAAATCTTTTTAAAACATCCTGAGTGTTTCGATGAGGAAACTCTAAACAAACTGCGTACCGGCAACCATCCATTAGACTTCCCCGGGATGTATTTCAGCCGTTCAGCTGAAGAATCGATGCGTTTAAACGAAATCGAAAAGGGAGCCATAATCATTGCAGCCAGTGGAATGGCTCATGCCGGCCGTATCAAACACCACCTGCGATATAATCTCTGGCGGCCAGAGGCTCACATTGTATTTGTGGGTTACCAGGCACAGGGAACCACGGGGCGATATATTGTAGATGGAGCCAAACATGTTAAAATTTTTGGTGAAGAAGTAAGTGTAAAGGCTAAAATCCATACTATAGGAGGATTTTCTGCTCATGCAGACAAGGATGCACTCCTTAAATGGCTTGGACATTTTAATCCAAAGCCCTCCGCTACTGTGATTGTCCATGGAGAACCCAGCAGCTCACATGCATTTAGCAACTACGTAAGTGAAGAACTAGACATGTCTCCCCTAGTCCCACAATTGGGAGAGATAATAGATCTTGACATCGCTATGGGTGAGTTCAGGAAAGAAGGGATTACAGTTGAACCTCTGGAATTCGATGCCGAATTGGACAATACATGGGAAAGGCTGGACGATATTATAAACCGTATTGGAGATATTGAAGATATCCCTGACTTCAAAATACGAGAAAGTCTGGCGCCAAAGCTGCGGGAAATAAATGAAAGGCTGAATGAAATCAGGGAGCACCTGGCTGGAAAAGAAATATGAGAAAGGAAAACATGCAACATCAGTTTAGAGCAAATTCCATCCCGACATTGTCAAGCCGCTGTCCTTCATTGGTAAAAAGCGGCTGCAAAGCCGGCCACAAAGTCTTTAATACCTGAACCGCTAAAGCACTTGTGAATTCATATTGTGAAGCACTTGAACCTTCTACGTGGGCAGTTACAATTCCAAAATATCTGTCTGCATAAAAGACAAAAGTGCTTGTTCGATTGATTATCTTTAAATTACCATTCGCTGTATTACGACGGAAAGTTTCAAACCGGTTATCTCCGGTGCCGGTTTTCCCTCCTACATCAGCTGATATACCATCGGCCAAGGTAAAAGTATTTTTAATCCTTTGAGCAGTACCCCTTTTAACCACTTGCCTCAGGGCATCTTTCAAAGATCGCGCCACTAAAGGAGACATAACCCTTTTCTTGGTCTCAGGCGGTTTACTAAGATGAGTTTCATAAGGAGTACCGACCCCGAAATGCAGCCCCTTGAAGCTGATCATTGGTTTGTAAATTCCATCATTGAGAATGATACCCATAAACTCTGCTAAATTTACCGGCCGATCTGCCGAGCTGCCTATTGCAGTTGCCAGAGAGGGTACAAGTGTTCCAAATGGATATCCCATGAATTTCCACGTTCGATGAATCTCGGCAAATGCCTTTCGTTCAAGCTGGCGTTTTATTCTGAGGTTTTGTGCATGTTGAAAACGGGTTTTATATATCCATGAGGAAGATAGCATCCGGGCATTTTTACTGTCTTCAAGCACTTTTTTCCAGCTAGCCCCAAGATGGTCTTTCAGATAGTAGACTAACCATACCTCAATGGGGTGTTTCCCCAGAAGGTAAGCCTCATCTATTAGAGTGAAAGATTTCCCTCTATATGCTTTGAACAGTTTTTTGAGTGAATTCAGATTTATAGCCTTTCCCTCGAAATATAATTCTGCAGCTGTTATATACTGTTCAAGGGTAGCATCCTGATTTTCCTTCAAGTAAAGGATTGTCCAGTTCTTCAAAGGGTGGCGGGAAGACTGGCAAAGTATTGCAAAAGATTCTTTATAGGTTTTAGGTGCATAGATCCAGTAATATTTTCTGAGGAATTCGATAGATTCCAGTTCCATCGCTTCTCTTAAAATTGTTAACCGTTCCGGATCGTTTATCTCTAAAAGTAAAGTCTTAACATTGTAGCCAAGGCTTGCTATATAATAGTCGACCACTTCCTTCATCAGCCGGATAAAGACAAGATTAACCGATTGGCAAAGCCCTTCTTCAATAGTAAAGAATCGGTTATCCTGGTCTTTATTAAAGTTATTAAATATTTGCATTCCGCCCCCTGTGAAAAAGCCCTGATGAGGATTACCGGAAATGCTCCTTTGCAGGCTGGCCTTCAGTACCTCCTCCTGTGTGGCCTTTGGATGATAGAGAAGATAATCCAGAACCCATTTAGACAAAGGGTCATTAACCTGCGTCTTCTTCTTTAAAAGGTCACTTTTGTCTTTCTCTGCAAAATCACCATAAAGGGAATCAATAACCATCAGATAAGAGGCCAGTGTGCGAATTTTTGCTGTGGAACCCAACTCCAGCTTTATGCCGGTATTAATATTGAGAGGTTTATTCAGGGTATCGGCCTGAACCCTTAAAAGATTCCCACTTGGAAGGCTTTCAAAAAGGGCAAAGCTGTATATCACTCCTTTTGGGTCACCCTTGTTTAACAGATAGTGCGACAAGAATCCATTCTCCGCTAAAAACTCGGGTATATATAAAGAATTCAAGATTTTATTGACTTTTTGCTGTACATCAAGGTCAAAGGTAGTATCAACTGTCATATCCAATCGATCCAGTTCATAAAGTCTCTCAATACCCAGCAGTTCTAGTAAACTTATGCGGACAGAGTCTGTGCCCTTTCGTTCCACGAGGGTCAAAGGTGGAGGGACAGGTGCACCAGGCCTGAATTCTAAGGGAATTTCCAGTGCAGCTTTCTTTAAAACAGGGCTTATGATCCCTTCTGCTTCCAAAAGGCTAAGATATCCATTTGCTTTTTTCTCAAGTAAAGGTTGTTCCTTCTGGAGATAGAAGGATGGATTCCTAGTGGCAATGATAAGCGAAAGCGCCCCTTTAAGTGTTTCTGCCTTTCTATAAAGCATATTCAGGTTAGTTTCATCCATTTGCAAATCAGACATTATTTGGTCAATGTCCTTACCGAACCATGCCCACATCCCTTTGCCAATTCCGTTAATTTCACCGTAACCTTTAGCCGCCCCTAACGGCATTTCATTAAGGTATTCCCTTACAATTTCTTTGCGGGTCTCGACGGTAGTGGGCCCCTTACGGTATGCCCACAAACTGCCTCCAATTATTTGTCTTATCTTGTCTACGGGGCCTCTGGTTATTCCCTTGCTTGAGTGCCTGAATTTCACCATTTGGGTTACAAGGGTACTTCCTCCAATTCCACCTGGAATACCAAAAAGCTTTTTGCCAAGGTATTTAATACTTGCTAAACTAAGGCGATCCCATTCAACTGAGGGATTCAAAAAAGGGTGGTCAAAATCTAATAATTCTCTATTTTCTCTGTGAAGCAGAATCTTTACTAAAAGTGGAGGTATAGATTTAAATGAAGGAAAAAGTAAAGTGTTTCGATTAACGTGGTAGGCTTCAAGACCATCTTTATCATTTAGCTGTAATCCCCGATCATCTCTCCTCTCATAAGGAATTGGTATGTCATTTCTGCCAAGTAACAGGGCAATCTTCGATTGTCTTGCCTGTGAAGTTACAATATAATCTTTCTCTTTGAGTCGCTTTTGAAAGTTCGGTAACTGTGTATAGCCTCTTGAGATGTCAAATGGGCCATCGACAGGATATACGATAGCCTTGCTTTCTCCTTCCTGCACTTCCCACGTTGCATTTTTCGAACACCAGGAAAAGAGATACGCTTCCAATGTGCTTGTCCTCATCTCATAAACTATCATAAGGACTAACACTGATACAAAAAGTAAAGTTGATAAAACCTTGCCATGTGACTTATCATCTTTAACTTTCAAAAGTTATTCTATCTCCACCTCTTCTTTCTCTTATATCTCTGATAACCCTTCACTGACTCTTCCAGCCTTACCCCTAAGTAGAATTCTTTTACATCATCGTTTTCCAAAAGGACCTTTGTTTCATCTGACATAACAATCCTGCCGTTTTCCAAAACATAACCATAAGTCCCGGTGTTTAGTGCCATCCTTGCGTTCTGTTCTACTAAAAGTATCGTTATTCCCTCTCTGTTGATAGCTTTAATAATCTCGAATATCTCCTTTACCAGTAAAGGAGACAATCCCAGAGAAGGTTCATCCAAAAGGAGAAGTTTTGGTCTGGCCATTAAGGCTCGACCTATTGCTAACATTTGCTGTTCTCCACCACTCAAGGTCCCTGCCAGCTGATTTTTCCTTTCCTCAAGTACGGGAAAATATTCAGAGACCCGTTTGTAGTCCTTTCTAATCCCGTCTTTATCTCTTCGTATATATGAGCCCATCTTCAGGTTTTCATAAACTGTTAGTTCCGGGAAGACCTCCCTACCTTCAGGAACATAGGAGATACCAAGATGAACGATATCCTCTGTATCCATTCGATCGATTCTTCTACCCATAAATTCTATATTGCCCTTTTCAGGCTGGTCTTCCAAGAGTCCCATTATAGTTTTAAGGATAGTTGTTTTTCCTGCACCGTTTGCCCCCAGGATGGTCCTTATATCACCTTCTTCCATATCCAGAGAAACACCGCGAATGGCATTAACGAATCCATAACTGGTCTCTATGTTTTTTACCTTAAGCAACCGTATCTTCCTCTCCTAAATATGCCTTTAAAACTTCTCTGTTATGCTGCACTTCGAAGGGCAACCCCTCGGTTATCTTTTCTCCACAATTGAGGGCTAAAACCCTGTCAGAGATATCCATAACCAATTTCATATCATGCTCTATTAAAATTATGGTTATACCAAAATCTTCCTTTATATCTTGAATCCATATAATCAAATCTTCTTTTTCCTCCAGATTCATTCCGGCTGACGGCTCATCCAGAAGAAGCAGCTTGGGCTCCAATGCCAATGCCCTTCCCAGTTCAACAAGTCTTCGAGTACCAAAAGGAAGATTTGTAACCAGCTGATTCCTGGCAGACTGTAGGTCAAGAAAATCTATAATCCGCTCTACAACCTCTCGATTATAAACTTCTTCCTTTATCACCTTTCGAGTAAGGAAGGCACCATTTAATATATTGGTCTTCATATGAAAGTGCCTTCCTAAAAGAAGGTTATCAAGAGTAGTCATATGTGAAAACAATTCAACATTTTGAAACGTACGGGCAATCCCTTTTCCTGCAATTTTGTGAGGTTTAAACCCTGTTATATCTTCTCCTTTAAATATAATCCTACCCATATCTGGTCTATATATCCCGCTAATACAGTTGAATAAACTAGTTTTACCAGCTCCATTAGGACCAATAATGGAATATGTTGAATTCTCTTCTACCTGAAAGCTAACATTATTCAAAGCCGTCAGGCCGCCAAAACGGATCAGCAAGTTTTCTACTTTGAAGAAAGGCACAAAAAACCTCTTTTATTCTTTTACCTCTAACCAATCACTTATTTTTACAGCTTTCCCCTTTTCACACTTTCCTAAAAATACAGATCGCTGACCTTGACGTTGATTCGGGCCGAAGGTTATATCATGACCTATACCGCCATTCCAGTGTTTTATGGTTTCCATAGCTTCAACAAAATTTTCCCTGGTGAGATTCCTCCCAGCACGTTTGAGCGCTTCTACCATTGGTTCGGCAAAGAGAAATCCGGCATAGAAGAAAATTCCCCATCTTTCATTGGGTGCTGCAAATTCACCATGAGCCTTTTTATATTTAATCATAAGGGGGTGTTGAGAATCAGGAAGTTCGGCAAAAGTATCAAAGAAAACACCCTCCCACATTCCATTAGTTATACTATACATCATCGGCGCATCTGAAAGTGTGCTTGTTGTCATCCATATAGGTTTAAAGCCCATCTTTGCTGCTGCACCTACTGCCATAGCAGCATGTTTCGGCATCAGCCATAGAATTACTATATCTGGTTTAGACATCCTTAACCTCAACAACTGAGAGCTAACATCAGTATCCAGAGGTTCTATGGATATCTCTTGGGTTAATTTAACGTTGTATTTTTCCAGTGTCTTCTTTGCCCCAAGAAGACCTTCCTTGCCGTAGTCATCATTTTGATAGAAGAAAGCTATTTTATCCTTCTTAAGAGTATTATAAGCGTATGATACCAAAAGTTGGGCTTCATCATCATAGTTAGGATATAGAGCAAAGAGATACCTAGTTGGTGGGTCTGCCCATCTACTGGAACCAGATGCCGGTCCTACCCATGGAATCTTTTGATCATTTAAGTATCTTTTAACTGCCATACCTGTAGCTGTTCCCACACCGCCAACAAAACCGAATACTCCAACCCTGCCAATAAGTTCCTTAACAGCAGCAACGGTTCTAGGTGGTTGATAAGCATCATCACGAATATGGAGTATAAGCTTTCTTCCATGTATTCCACCCTCAGCATTCAACATCTTAAAGTAAGTCTCTGTACCCCTGGCAACAGCTCCCCACAAAGCTGCCGGGCCGGTCTGGGGACTCCACTGACCGATCTGAATCGCGTCCTCGGATACTCCAACCTCAGATGCAATGGAAATGGAGTTTCCAAAAAAGAGGGTTAAGAAGATTAACAATGTCAAAACAATCAAACCGTTTTTAAAAATTTTGGTAAACATAATTTTCTCCTTTCTTTAAATGGTTTGTTTTTTTAAACCTTTTTCACATAATGCCTGGATAAAAGTCCACTGGGCCTCACACATAAAACAATAACAATGATCGCAAATGCAACAACTGACTTGAACTCTGTTGATATATACCAACCAAACAGGTTCTCAATAACTCCAAGAATCCATCCGCCTAGTGCTGCTCCAGGCAGGCTAGTCATCCCACCCAAAACTGCCGAAGCAAATGCCTTTAATAAAGGGTCTATCATCATATTAGGGTCAAGCAAAGTAATAGGAGCAATTAGTACTCCAGCTACCGCACCAATCATAGAGCTAAGCCCCCATGTAAATGAAAGAACCCTCTTGGGTCTAATCCCCATAAGGCGAGCTGCCTTATAATTTTGAGCCGTTGCTTTCATAGCAATGCCCAATTTAGAATATCTAAAAAAGAGAAATAGTATAAGCATCAGGCAGATACAGACTGCAAAAATCCATAGATTTAGCTGACTTATTATAACGCCTTTTAGGTTATAAACTTTTGTATCCAATATAGGAGAAGGGAAACTCTTGGTTTCTGCTCCCCATTTCCATCCTGCAAAGCCATACAAAATCATTTCTGCACCAAGGGTAATCACTATCAACCCTAAGAGAGTGGGGTTTTTGGCAGGCCTGATGAATGCAAACTCAAAGATCATACCCAAAACCAGGGAAAATATCAGAGTTAGAGGAAAAACAATTAAAAAAGGTATGTTATAGGTTGACAAAAGGGAATACGCTAAAAAAGTGCTTACCATAGCCATTTCACCCTGGGCAAAGTTTAATACCTCAGAGGTCTTATATATAATAACCATCGCCAGGGCTATTAAGGCATAACAGCTCCCTATAGCTAATCCACTGACTATTACCTGGGCTAGTAGTTGGGTTATCATAATATTACTCTCACGTTACCCATTATAAAGCTCATAATAATTAAAGTATGGAGAAATAAGAAAGGATTGGGGAGTACCCTAAATCTGGTCTATTAAAATGGCCATTTTTTCCAGTAGTATTTGATCTTTAACCAACGTCCCTGCAATCCCAATGGTTCAAAAATTATTATAATAATCAATATTAATCCAAACATTATGCTAGATACATTGGCTATCCCATTTACACTGAACCATCTCTGGGAAAGGAAAATCACTCCTTTTCCTATTAGAGGTAGTTCAGGAATATTATTTAACTGTATCTGCAAAATGGTAATTAATATTGCTCCAAGAATAGAACCAAAAATGGAACCAAGACCCCCTACTACAACCATAGCAAGAAAATAGATAGATAGAAAGAAATTGAAGTTCTGAGGGTTGATGAATCCCAGAACAAAACTCATCAAGCTTCCCCCAATACCGGTGTAGAATGCACTTACTGCAAAAGCCAGCGTCTTATAGTAGGTAAGATTTACGCCTATAGTCTCGGCAGCCACATCACTATCCCTGATAGCTATAAATGCTCGGCCTATTTTTGATTTAATTATATTTATAGCTGCTATAGTCATACCTACAGTAATTATCAAGATTAAATAATAGAGCTGTCTGTCTGTATTCAGTTCAAAATGCCCAAATGATATCTTTGGGGTAATAATACCCATATGACCACCAAATAACCCTTCCCAATGTCCAATAATCTGAACGATGGCCATCCCAAAACCCATTGTGGCAATAACTAGATAAGGTCCTTTTAGTCTCAATGCAGGAAGACCCAAAAGAAAACCAAAAACAGCCGCAATCATACCGGAAGCTGGCAACGCTAATATAAAAGGGAGATTAAACTTTGTTATCATTAGGGCCGAAGCATATGCCCCAATTGCAAAAAAACCGGCATGCCCCAGAGATATCTGCCCTGTGTACCCTACTAGGATGTTCATTCCCAGTGCTACGATTATATTTATTAAAATAAGATTAAAATTATAAACAATATACCCCTTTATAAACAGGGGTAACAACCCTAAAAAAGCAATCAATAATAAAAACCAGACTTTTACCACATTGGTTGAAAACAACCTGATATCTTCGTGGTAGCCTCTTTTTATATCCATAATTATAAATATTTCTAAATAAAAAACCTATAAGCTTAATTATATGAAACACCCAATATTTTTTGTAATTTTAACACATCTTTTTGCTCCTATCAACAAGTAAATCTCACCTACTTAAAAAGGGGAGGCTTTTTAGCTCCACTGAATTTCGCTTTCTATTTGATGAACATCCTTGACAACTACAGATTTCTTTGATAATCAGTTGTAAACAAAGAATTTTCCGGTTCTGACAACATGTTAATTACTAAAAACTATCAATTAAACAGGTTTGATATTTATAAACATTCCTTACGTCTTAACATTAGTTGGATAAGGAGGTATCTCTATGTATCATATAGCATCTGAAGAAACTTATCAGGATGGCGACATAATCATTAGAAAGGGAGATTCAGGAGACTGGGTGTACCTAATCCTGTCAGGGAAAGTTGAAATATCTAATACGGTAGAAGATAAAGAATTTATTCTAGAAATGCTTCATCCAGGTGAAATATTCGGCGAACTTGCTTTCTTGACAGGGCTTACTTCCTCGGAAGATATAAAGCGAACCGCAACGGCCCGAGCTGTTGGTGTGACCACCGTTGGGATCATAGACCGGGAATTTCTGGATCGGGAATTCAACAAAATCCATTCAGAATTCAGGATTATTATTACAGCCATGGTTGAAAGATTTAAGAAAATGATGAATAGGATTTCCGAATTTGCGTCGCGTAAAGAGCCTCGTATTCTACAGACTTTGTCCTTATCTTATAGTGACAAAGAATCCTTTATCAAAGCTTACACGGGAAATTTAAGTAGCAAAGGGCTTTTCATCAGAACTGAAAATCCCCTACAGCAAGGCGAGCAGTTTCTACTCAAGCTACAATTACCAGGTCTTTCAGATTCTGTACATGTTAAAAGCGAAGTAGTTTGGACGAGAAAAAAATCAGAAACAAAAGATACATTCCCCCCTGGTATGGGAACAAAGTTCATTGATATTACAAAAAAAGACAATACAATTCTGGAACAGTACCTAAAAGATAATTCTGAAGACAAAGCAAAAAGTTAGACTCCACTTCACATGACCTACCCTTCAGGATCTGTATTTTCAGAAAAACTTTAAATAAAGTTAAGAAAACCTGCACCTACTGGAAAGGCCCGATTTCAAATTGAGTTCACGAACAGATTCAACCCTTTACAGCCATTCTTTTGTCTTGATGGCTATTGCAAATTTATTCACCGTATCAAGCTTCAGCAGCTTTTTCCTCTTTCCCCTTTTTATTACGAACCACGGAGGCTCAGAGGCTGATATAGGTATCATCATGGGTTTGTTTGCCATATCTGCTGTTCTATGTCGTCCATGGGTGTCTGACATGGTCGACAGGATAGGCAGGAAGAGAAGCTATACCGTTGGATGTCTTATCATGAGCCTCACACCTTTGACGTATCTGTTCTTTAAAGGGGATTTATCCGTATTTTACTTCCCCCTTATTTTAATCAGGCTTATACATGGTATCGGGCTGGCAATCTGTTTTACTTCTGTATATACCTATATAGCCGACATTATCCCTGAAGACCGTCTTAATGAAGGGATGGGTATGTTTGGTCTTACAGGATTAACAGGGCTGGCAATTGGGCCTATAATTGCCGAGATAGTTATACGGTCATTCGGCTTTTCTGCCTTCTTTTTCACCTCTGCTTCAATAGCAGTCCTTGGGCTTTTGCTCCATCTTCCCATTCCTGAGTCCTATGTCTCAGTGTCTAACGAGTCATCTCAGACTTTTTTCTCGGTACTTTTTAAAAGAAGTATTTTCCCCGTGGCATTGTTGTCTATGCTCTTTGGTTTTGGCCTGGCAGCCTCCAGCGGTTTTGTTTCCCCTTTTGCCAAAGAACACAACTTACCATTCATATCTCTTTACTATATCTCATATTCCTCATCGGCTATACTTACAAGGCTTTTAGGAGGAAGACTTGCAGACAGGGTTGGCGAAAGACAAGTCATCCCTTATGCAATGGTTCTTACTGGGACAGGTCTTCTGACATTAATTTTTATGGGGGGATCTCCTATACTGATTATTGCGGGATTATTGTCCGGCTGTGGTCACGGATTCCTTTTTCCGTGTCTAAATTCATTGATAATCCGGGACCAACCGGTTGATATCCGTGGGAAGGTTACAGGCATCTTCACAGGAGCTATCGATGCAGGATCATTTGTGGGGTCTATTATTCTCGGTTATATCGGGGAATGGGCGGGATTTAGGGCACTCTTCCTCACTGCAGGCATTGCCCTCCTTGCCGGGCTCTGGATATATAAGCCTAAAGCAATAAGGAGCAAATGACGGTGACCTATCCAGCAGAGTGTTTCTCCCTTTACACAGCCTGCCAAGAGCTTTGAAGATGTCCCCTGAGAGCAAATCAATAGATTTTTGGGGGAACACTTCTTAGCGAGCGGAATGGAGAAAATTCAAATGTTTGAGCCACCAGAGGTTGGGAGTTTGTTAATTTTCAATGGAGCAAGCTTAGATGGGTCAAGAAATGTATGATGAAGCGAAAAGGGGTACTTCTTCTAATCTCTCATCTTAATAAAGATACGTACTACCAATAATCGCTCGAGGCATTTTAAGGTGAACAACCTGAAACAAAATAACTCAATCCCGGAAAAGCTTAACGTAGATATAGAAAAACTCGTCTATGGCGGTGAAGGGCTTGCAAGAACGGATTTTGGCGTTTTGCTTACGCCTTACACCGTGCCCGGTGATGATATTTTGGTATCTTCTATTCATAAAAGGAAAGGGGTACTTCACGGAAGGCTTCAGGAAATACTTAAACCCTCAGAACACAGGGTTTCCCCATTTTGTGATAACTTTGCAAAGGGGTGTGGAGGCTGCCAATGGCAACATATAGATTATCTTGAACAGTTAGAAATAAAAAGAAAAATAATTGAAGAAACTCTCCAAAGGATTGGTAAAATAAATTTTCAATTCCCGCCAATCTTATTTGATCCCTGTTTCAAAGAAACCAGAATCCGCAGCCGCTTTCAAATCTGTCATAAAAAATCAGAGATAGGTTTTTACCGCCTTAATACTAATGACATCGTCCCTGTAAGAGAATGCCCTCTATGTGTCCCACCTATTAACCAAGCGCTCTCTACAATCTACGATAATTTTGATCTGCCAGAATCTACCAATTTAATTGGTATGATTTCAAACGGAAACTACGTTCACTTAAATCTTGAAGGGGGAAGTGCTAACCCTCTATATTTTGGCCTTCAGTATATTGAGTTTTTTACAGATGGGTTCAAGTTCCTTGCCAACGGTAAGGTATTCTTTCAAGGACACAAAACTCTAAACTGTAAGCTTATAGAGATTATAAAAGATTTAATTGGAGAAAAAAAGGGGGAGGCGCTTCTAGACCTTTTCTGTGGTGTGGGCTTCCTCTCTATCCCTGCTTCTTCTCTCTTCAACCATGTTTTTGGAATTGACAATCAACAGGAATCTATAAAGTTGGCAAGAGAAAATGCAAAACTCAACAAATTAACAAATGTGGAATTTTCCAGACAGGACCTGGGATTAAGAAACTGTCTTTCAGGTATAAGTTCTGTTAATGTTGTTATTATTGATCCCCCACGAAGTGGTTGCTCAAAAATATTAATTGAAGAACTGGTCCGCTTAAATCCTCCTCAAATCATCATGGTTTCCTGTAATCCAGCAACAATGGCCAGAGATCTAAGGATACTCATGAATAACGGATACGAAATTGCCTCTGGTTATGGAATAGACCTATTCCCCCAAACCTTCCATGTGGAAACCATTGTGAGTCTTATAAAAATATGATTTCTTCTACTTAATCAGTTAGCCTTGAAAAATGGGAAATTTCTTTTAGAGCAAAGATAAGTTTATTTTCTATGTATAACTTGCTGTAATTCAAGAATAATTATAAGAACTGACCCTTTTTATTATTCTACAACCTCTATGTCTTTCAATCTCAACTGGATATGCCTCATTCCATTCCAACTGTTGATTTGAGGAGTAAAAGCTGCCTTTATGCCCTGGTTAAGGGGGAAAATATCTTTTCCCATATTAAAACCAATGGCATCGTATAAGATTTCACCTTCCTTTACCTTTAATTTCAAATGCCCATTTCCAACTATGCTAGAACTTGAAACAGAAAGTATTGAAGAGCAAAAAGTGGGTTCCGGGTTAGCAGGTCCGAAAGGAGATAGTATCTCCAGTTCTCCCAGGAAATCTTCTGTTAATTCTCTTAGGTTTATATGAGCATCAATATGTATCTTTGGTATAAAATCCTCTTCCGACAATGTCTCTCTGACTATCTTTTCAAAGATATTCTGGAATTCAGGGATATTTTTTTCGTCAATTGTTAAACCTGCAGCATATTTATGCCCTCCAAAGCCTTCCAGGATATGAGCACAACCTTTTAAGCCCTCGTAAAGATGAAAACCCTCAATGCTTCTGCCCGATCCTTTACCGGTTCCTCCATCCAGACTAATCATAATCGTGGGTTTATAATAATCTTCAGTTAATCTGGATGCTACTATACCTATTACACCCGGATGCCAGTCAGGTGATGCCAGAATAATCGTCTTCCCGGTGAGCAACTCATCATTATTTTCGACAAGACCTCTCGCCTCTTCAATTATTCGATTCTCAACCTGCTGCCTCTCTGTGTTTTCTTTATCGAGAACATCTGCAATATCCTTAGCCTCTTTAAAATCCTCGGTGATGAGAAGTCGAACACCGGCGTCTCCACTACTTAACCTACCGGCAGCATTTATTCTGGGGGCAAGCCTGAATCCAACCATGCCGGGGGTTATATCAGTGTTTTTTAATCCACTGACTTCTTTCAAGGCAATTATTCCGGGCCTTTGACTATTGGTTAACTGCTCCAGTCCAAATTTGACTAATATACGATTCTCATCAGTTAACGGTACAATATCGGCTATAGTGCCCAGCGCCACCAAGTCAAGGTACTCTTTTAGATTGGGAACCTTTTGATTGTCCCAGAATTCCATCTCCCTCAACTTTGCCCGCAGGGCAATAATCAGGTTAAAGGCTATCCCAACTCCTGCAAGTGACTTAAACGGAAAATCACACCCCTTCTGCTTGGGGTTCAATATGGCGTATGCCGGTGGAAGGGTGTCGGGTGTCTCATGATGGTCTGTTACAATTACATCGAGGCCGTCCCTTTGCGCAGAGGCAATCTCCTGAAAGTCCGATATCCCGCAGTCTACAGTTATTAAAAGACTGGTTCCAAGGCTCTTAATCCTATCCAGTGCATCAGGATTCAGCCCATAACCCTCAGACAACCTGTCAGGGATATAGTAAGACACATCGGCATTTAACCCACGGAGGAAGGTTACGAGCACTGCTACGGATGTAATCCCGTCTACATCATAATCACCATAGACGACTACCTTTTCATTTTCATAAATTGCCCTGATAATTCGTTCCAGCGCTTTTTCCATGTCCTTCATCAAAATGGGGGAATGAAGATGAGATAAACTTGGGAAGAGGAATTGATGTGCCTTTTCAACTTCTTTTATCCCTCTGTTTATAAGAACTTGGGCTACAACTGGAGAGATATTCAGCTCTCGGGATAATATTCTCTGGGTCTCTTTATCTGGTTCTCTAATCCACCACTTCTTTTTCATTTTTTATATCTTATTCACCATAAAATATTCTCAACTACCCAAACAAGAAAATTATAGCTAACTAGGATTCGAACCTCAAGGTAATTCTTCAAATTCTTGAAAAAGGGAAATCAGTTTTGAGTTGCAAATTTCGGATCGGGGTGTTACAAGTTCTGGAAATAGGTACTTGCTTTTAAAAAGCATTTTTGAGAGTTAAGTTCATAGATTTTGGGGGAACTTTTATTAAGGTTATTTAATGTATTGTATGGAGCATTCTTATTGGAGACTATAGAGAAGTATTTCAAGGTTCAAAGAAATAGTATTGCATTTATCAAGTTCATCCTTGAAGCCTACGATGGGATGGCGGTAATGAGGACATTAGACCTACATGAAGGTGTGATTGAATTAATAATAGCCCCGGATTTTGAAATGGAAGTAAATAAAATACTGGATAGCCTGAGGGACGAGTTTGAAATGCATCCCATTGACCCACCAACATTTATTAAAGAATTATAAAATAATAAACTTTACTAACTACCCCTGGAATTTCTCAAATTCCTCTTTTAAATTAATAATCTTATTAACCGCCATATTAAATATTCTTTTACCCTTCTCAGCAGTGGCTTTTTCAGGGTCACCCCAAACACCTGTAGGCCAGTACTTTCTTTTATCCCTAACCAAAAAATAATGAGGCATCTGGGGATAGGAACTTTCTCCCAAACCTTTTACTAAATGTGGTTTTAGGTAAAGTATCAGAGATGTTTCCAACTCTCCAGCATGACCGTCTCCCTCGGTTTCAATAATATCCAAACATTCTTTCTCAATCAGGTCGAATAACGAAACTACAGCGATATTTATTTCAGGGAGTTCATTTAGTAGTAATTCTCCGACTTCAGTAAGTGAGGACATATGTGTTCCACCGGCATGCCCTGATATTATTATGAAATTTTTCATCTTATGGGTATAAAGGGATATTATTACCTCCTTAACAAGGCTTCTGAAGGTATCTCCCGAAATGTTAATGGTACCGGGGTGTTGGCTTGTGCTACGGCATAGCCCGAAAAAAACAGGAGGAGCTACAAATACATCCACCTTCCTGGCTGCTTCTTTTACCATTTCATATACATGAATCATATCTGTAGCCAGAGGAAGATGAGATCCGTGTTCTTCTGTGGTCCCGACAGGCACAATAACTGTTTTAGTTCTTTTCAACCCTTCTTCAAATTCCGCCATCGTCATTTCCTGGATTATCATGTCGACCTCCATTATTGGATATGTTTTTACTGGACATGCACCTGAACTTATTCTAACATCAGGATTTGATTATTAATATCACAGCAATTTCATATGGTCAACATATCCTTGGATAGCTAGACTATATTAAATTAAGCCCAAGGTATCTTTACAATAAAATCAGATTGTTATTGAATCGGTTGAAAGACCTTATAGGGTAAGTTAAAGGTAATAGGTTATCTAATGAATAGTACGGTTGATTCAAATAAGCCAAAAGTTTCTATCGTAAAGTGTAAAGATTATCAGGAAGGAAAGGTTTACAAGGCCGTTAGGGAATCCGTTGATCTTTTAGGTGGGATAGGGAGTTTTATTAAGAATGGAGACAGGGTTTTACTCAAGCCCAATCTGCTTTCAGGTAAGATACCAGAAAAAGCTGTTACAACCCATCCATCTATTGTGTCAGCGGTAGTCAGGCTGGTTAAAGAGGTCGGAGGAATTCCCAGTATTGGAGACAGCCCAGGCTTTGGAAGTTTAAAAAGGGTTGCTGAAAAGGCTGGAATTAAAGAAGTAGCTGACAGAATGGGCGTTAATCTGGTAGAATTCGATGAAACCGTAGAAATAGAAAATAAAGAAGGGCATATATTTAAAATGTTTGAAGTGGCTAAAGCCTTTTTAGAGGCTGATGTCATAATAAATCTACCCAAACTAAAGACACACGGCCAGATGCTCCTTACACTATCCGTCAAGAACAATTTCGGTTTTGTTGTCGGCAACAGAAAAGCAACGTGGCATCTAAAAGCAGGGATAGACGTGAATTTTTTTGCCCAGATGCTTCTCGATCTTTATCTTCTGGTCCAGCCTCAACTGACCATAATGGATGGGATTATTGGAATGGAAGGGGATGGGCCTGGAAGTGGTATTCCTAGAGAGGTAGGACTTATATTTGCCGGTATCGACTGTGTAGCCATTGATACAGTTATATGCCAAGCTCTTGGTGTCCCGTTAGATGATCTCTATACAACAAAGGCAGCAAGGCAGAAGGGGATAGGCGAGACTGACTTAAAGAATATTAATGTGCTGGGAGAGGATTTAAAAAAGGTAAATATAAGAGATTTTAAGCTGCCAAAAACCCATGATCTTGAATTCCATATCCCCAAATTTATGTCCAATTTTTTAAAGAATATTACTACTTCAATGCCTGAAATCGACTGTACAAAATGCAAGTTGTGTGAGGTTTGTATTGACTCATGTCCTTCTCAAACTATGAAGATAGTGAATGATAAGGTAAGAATAAATTACAAGACTTGCATCAGATGTTTTTGCTGTCAGGAGCTCTGCCCTGAAGGGGCAGTAGGTATAAAAAGAGGCTGGTTATCGAATATCCTATAACATACATATTAAAATACGATACTATACTTTGTATTTGACGATAAGAGGCATATAGTCTATGATATTTAATATTATATTCATACCGTTTAATAATAATATTATATAGTACTATATAATATATAAATTGCACTTTTTAAAAGTTATTGAATCGAAACCTGTAAAACGGAAGAAAGGAGATAACCTGTGGAACATACAAATATCAACCTAAAAAAAGAACAGGGAGCTTCTCTGGCTCGACCACGGTACAAATACTCCCTGGCAGCACGCATCTTTTTTCTATCTATGGACCTGATTACTGGCTGGAAAGTTACACTTGGCAAAGCAAAACTAATTGAAACACTCGCTAGCATCCCTTATCGTGCATGGGAAATTCGTCAATATTGCCGCATGACACATAGTTATCGAAACCAGGAGTTGGTGCAAGATGCCCGAAAGATAATGACATGGGGACGGGAAGCACAGGATAACGAATATTGGCATTTACTTGTTATTAATGAGAAGATGAAAGAGGATGGTATCAAGGACCCGTGGTACCTTTTCCCCCTTATACCTTTCGTTATGGTCTGTTCTTATGTTCTATTAACACGGACAATGGCATTGTTTAATATTCGCAGGGCATTCCTGTTTAATGCAGAATTCGAAGATCACGCCGAGCACGTTTATGCTCAGTTCGTTAAAGAACACCCGGAATGGGAAAAACTGCCTGTCAATAATGATTTGGTAAAAGAGTACGGTGTTTTTGATAATTGGGCAGATGTGTTCAGACGAATTGGACTTGATGAACGTGACCACATGAACACCAGCTTTTTATTCTGCGGCAAACCTGAAAACGTTGTAAAATACGACGGTATGCCGACAGTTAACGTTTAATAACGGCAGGTTATTAAACTGGCATATTATTAATAGATAAGGCTCTTGACTAGAACAGAGAATTTTTTCTAAACATATTTAGTAGTATAACATATATATTTTGATTTCTATAGTTGAAACGAAATTCACATTCTTTAAGGTGTAGGTAAAAGGTAGATTTGGGTATTCCATGGAACTTC